>JBKQHO010000001.1:0-51461 GCA_052267165.1 Vulcanimicrobiaceae bacterium
TCTTCACCGGCGAGAGCTATCGCCTCCGTGGCCGCTCCCCGGGAAAACCCTCCAAGCCTGACTAATACCCCCGAGGGTTCAATTTGAGAATCCCGCTACGGGTGCAATTTGAACGTCCCGTTACCAAGCCGACGCGCGCCGTGTCGTCCGGACGTACATGCAGCTCCGCAAGGTGCTCCTTCGCCTTTTCGTTGAGAGCCGAGGTGGCATCGTTTCAGAACGCGCGCTCCATCAGCATCCAAATGAGTTGCTAGGTTCACGCAACACGCTCGCGCTCGCGTTTCGCCGCGTTCTAAAAAGAAGCCGAAGCCGCTGGCTCGCAGCGAAGCGCACTACATGGCGAAGGGCGGCGCTCATCGGAATCCCGCACTGCCCGCCGCGGAAATGGCCAAAGTGGAATCGAGGTTCAAAGCGAGCGCGCCGTGAAGCGGCCAGGCAGATCTAACGCGATTTCCCCGAAAGCCTGGTCTCCCAAGTGTTCGCGCGGTCTGTTGCTTCGGAATAGGGTGGCAAATAGGGTGGCGCCCAGCAGCGGCGGCAGAAGCAAGAAACCCCGCGAAGCCTTGCACCACGGGGTTTCCCAATCGATCGGGCAGACAGGATTTGAACCTGCGACCCCCAGTCCCCCAGACTGGTGCGCTACCAAGCTGCGCCACTGCCCGCTGAGGTGCCATCCTTCGCAGGAGGTGACCGCAGTCCATGCAAGACGTTGGGAAGGCGCAGGTTTCGGCCGTTCGTCGGCGCGATGCGGCCGGCGAGCCAGGAAGAACGACGTCCGTGCTTAGCCGCTAGGCTCAGGGCTGCCGCGGCCCGTATGCGTAGGACGCATGCTTGACTTTTGGAAGGTGCCTTTCGCCGCCGGTCCACTGCGCGCTCGGCGCTGCCGCCGCGCGTCTCAGGCGCCGCTCGCGACCCTAGCCTTGCTCGCGACATGCGCTCCAGCGGGTGCCGCAGGCACGCGGCCTCATGAGCTCGCTCCGTGCACGTTGCTGCATCCCGCCGACGTGACTCGGCTGACGACGTGGCAAGTGAACGCGGTGGAGCGGAAGCGCTCCGATCTGAACGGCGCGGAGGGGACGATGTGCTTCTTCGAATCGACGCAAGGCTCGGTGATCGTGATCGTGCCCGACCGCGGCTCCCCGTTTCCGGGCGACTCCCCCTTCGCGGACCCGCAGGACGAAGGCGTCGTCCGTCGCGACCCCGCGACCGGCGTGTCGGTGACGTACTACAACGGCACCGCGTACATGAACGTGCGCCGCCGCGACCTCGCCGTCCGCGTCGTCCCCGACAGCCACATCGCGTCGTACTACGAAGTCGAGCCCTTCGCCGAGCTGCTGATCCCTCGCGCGCGCCTCTGAGCGATGCGCTGCGCGACCCCGCCAGAGCCCTCTCTTACGCTTGCGGCTACTTGGCAGCAGGCGCAGCGCTCGTGTGCGTTTTCAGCCAAGCCGCGCGCGCCTTTGCACAGCCGGGATTGTCCCATGGAATGTCGATGCGGGACCGGTCGATGAGCTCGACGTTACACGTTGCCGGGTGACCCGAAGCGCCGCCGTTCAACGCACCTGAACCCGTGGAACCGGTGGAAGCGGATGACGTTCCGGCGACGCTCCCCGGCGAGCTCCAGCTCGATCCGTCGGCGAATTTCACCGCATCGACCGAACAGCGAACCGCATACACAACGGCCCACTGGTTAGCGCTCTGCCAACCGTTTCCCTTAACCGACGTGCCCGCTTTCCACGTCCCGGTGATCGTGCCGAACTGCGATCCGAGGTGATTTCCGAAGGGACTGTAGTAGTCGAACAGCAGCCGCACGGCCGTTACGCCCTGGTCCCCCTTAATCGTAAAGTCCGCGTCCTCGTCGACGAAGTCGCCGTTTTGGTGAAGGTACCCCTGGCACTTGTCGATCGAGATCGGCGCGTCCGTCTGTGTCAAAGTCTGCGTCGTTACGTCCTGATCTGCCGCCGCAGCCGGCGCGACCCCCAACCCCGCGAACAGGACCGCCGCCAGACCGGCGACGAGCGACGGAAGGAGCCGGCGAGACGGAAGAAGACGCGTGTTCGTACTCATGCCGATACGGCGTTTTCTCGGGCAACCTGCCGCGGCCTCCGCGCTCGCCTACCGTAAGCGCCGGCCACGGCGCGCTCGTCGAAGGACAACCGGAAGGAGGCCTCCGCCCCCCGCACGTGGCACTTCACATCCAAGCTGCAAAGATCGGAGGCGATCCCAATGACCCACGCGTTCGCAGTTCAGACTCTGATGGCGGCGTTCTTCCTCGGAACGATCGCCGTGATTCCGATCGGCTGGTACTTCCTGGGTCGGAAGACATATGGGACGGGCGACTACAACCAACCCTAAGTCGGCTGCAAACCCCTCGCCGGTAGGGCCTCTCCGCGCGCTGCCCTAACCATGGGAAAATCGTGCAGATTGAGGCCCGGACGGAACTTCCGAAGACATACGATCCCGCAGCCGTAGAGGCTCGCCGCTACCGCTTCTGGCTGGAGAGCGGCGTCTTTCACGAAGAACCGGACCCGGCTCGACCGCCCTTCATCATCTCGATGCCGCCGCCCAACATAACCGGGCGCGCGCATCTGGGTCACGGTTCGACCTACACGCCGATGGACATCCTCACGCGCTATCACCGCATGCTCGGTGAGAACGCGAACTGGATCCCGGGCCAGGATCATGCTGCCATCGCCACCGAGACCGTGCTCGTGCGCGAGCTGGCGAAGGAAGGCTTGTCGCGCGACGGGCTCGGCCGTGAGGCGTTCCTAGCGCGCGCTTGGCAGTGGCGCGAATTGTACGGCGACGCGATCTACGAGTCGTTTCGCACGCTCGGCTTCGGCCCCGATTGGGAGCGCGACCGCTTTACGATGGACCCCGGCCTGTCCGCCGCCGTCATCAAAGTCTTCGTGGAATTGTACCGAGACGGCCTGATATACCGTGGCACGCGTCTGGTGAACTGGGACCCGGTCTCGCGCTCGACGCTTTCCGACGCTGAGGTGGAAGACGAGGAGCGCGACGGCTTTCTCTGGCACATTCGCTATCCGTCGGTCGACGGCATGTTCGCGATCGACGTTGCGACCACGCGCCCCGAGACGATGCTCGGCGACACTGCCGTCGCGGTCCACCCCGACGACGAGCGCTACACGCACCTCGTCGGCAAGCACGTGATCTTGCCGCTCGTCGGCAAGCACATCCCGATCGTCGCCGACGCCGCCGTCGAACGCGACTTCGGAACCGGCGCCGTCAAAGTCACCCCCGCGCACGACGCGCTCGACAACGAGATCGGCGAACGTCACGAGCTCGCCATGCCCTCGGTCATCGGCTTCGACGGCAAAATGACCGACGAAGCCCCCGAGAAGTACCGCGGCCTCGCCGTCGTCGAGGCGCGACGGGCCGTCGTCGAGGATTTGAAGGCGAACGGTTATCTCATCGACGTCGAACCGCGCCGGCACAACGTGCCGGTCAGCTCGCGCTCAGGTGCAGTGGTCGAACCCCTCCTCTCCTTGCAGTGGTTCTGCAAGATGGAACCCCTCGCGAAGCCCGCCCTGCAGGCGTATCTCGACGGACGCATCCGCTTTGTGCCGGAGCGCTTCGGACGAACCTACGAGTATTGGCTCGAGAATATTCGAGACTGGAATATTTCCCGCCAAGTCTGGTGGGGTCACCAGCTCCCGGTCTGGTACGGCCCCGACGACCAGGTCGTAGTCGCCGAAACGGAAGCCGAAGCGTACGCCGTCGCCGAGCGCGACTACGGCGTAACGAAACTGCGGCGCGATCCGGACACCCTCGATACCTGGTTCTCGAGCGGCCTGTGGCCGTTCTCCATCCTCGGCTGGCCGAAACGCACTCCCGAGCTCGAGCACTGGTACCCCAACCAAGTCATGATCACCGCGCGCGAGATCATCTTCCTGTGGGTGGCGCGGATGGTGATGCTCGGCATGCGGTTCGCCGGCGACATTCCGTTCCGCGATGTCTTCATCGCGCCGCTGGTCTTCGACGACAAGGGCCGCAAGATGTCGAAGAGCGTCGGCAACGTCATCGACCCGATGGATCTCGTCGAAAAGTACGGCGCCGACGCGACCCGCTTCGGCATTGTGCGCCAGATGCGTCTCGAGTCGCAGGAGCTGCGCTTCGACGAACGCATGTGCGAGAAAGCGCGCGAGTTCAACAACAAGATGTGGAACGCGCTGCGCTACGTGAAGAGCCTGCCCGAAGGCCTGCCCCCCGCCGCGGCGCTGCCGAAGACCGCGGACCTCTCGCTTGCCGACCGCTGGATCCTCACCGCCCTCCACGACGCCGTGACGAAGGTGACCGAAGCGCTCGACACGTACGCCTTTGGCGTCGCGGCCGACACGCTGCTCGACTTCATCTGGTACACCTTCTGCGACTGGTACGTGGAGGCGACAAAGGTCCCGTCGCCCACGCGCGCCGGCGTGCTCTCATACATCATGAACGCCGCGATGCGCCTGCTCCACCCGATCGCCCCCTTCGTGACCGAGGAGATCTGGCAGGCCCTCCCGCACGACGGCCGCACCATCGTGACCGCCTCCTGGCCCGACCTCGCCGAGATCCCCGTCGACCGCACTGCCGCGGCCCGCTACGCCACGCTGCAAAGCGTGGTGACGAAGGCCCGCGACATGCGCGCGCAGCTCGGTTTAGCGCCGCGCGAGAAGCTGACGATCGAGGTCCCCGACGCTCTCGACGCCGGCGCGCGCGCACTCCTGGCGCTCCACGCCAACGCGACCCTGGTGCCCAGCCCGCACAAGGACGGCGTCGGCGGCGACCCGCTGCTGGCCGCGAGCGTCCGCGCACCGGCGGGCATGCTTCGCGAGCGCTACGGCAAGGAGCTGGAGCGCCTCGACGGCGAGGTATCGCGGCTGGAGAAGAAGCTGGGGAACGAGCAGTTCGTGGGCAAGGCGTCGCCCGACGTGGTTGCGAAGGAGCGCGAGAAGTTAGCGGGTTACGAAGCGGAACGCGCGCGGGCGCGCGGTCTGCTGGCGGCCCTTGAGGCGGAGGACCAGGGATGAAAAGCGCGCTCGAAGTGCTGCGCGAGCGAACGCTGATGTCGGCGCAGCAGATCGACCGCATCATCGCGCGCCTCGCCCACCAGATCCTCGAGCCCGACGACGCTCAGGACGGCGTCGTGCTGATCGCGATCCGCCGCGGCGGCGAGCAGCTGGCGAAGCGCCTCTCGCACAAGATCGAGGAGATCAGCGGCCAGCGCCCCAGCATCGGCTACCTCAACATCAACCTCTACCGCGACGACGACGTGGCGCGGGCCCTGCCCGAGTCCGAGATCCACGAGGACCTAACTGGGAAGGTCGTGATCGTCGTCGACGACGTCCTCTACACGGGCCGCACCGTGCGCTCCGCGCTCGACGCCGTCACGGATCTCGGGCGCCCGTGCGTGATCCGGCTCGCCGTACTGGTCGACCGCGGCCTGCGCGAGCTGCCCATCCAGGGGGATTACGTGGGTCGCGCCATTCCGACGAGCCGCCGCGAGCACATCCAGGTCTACCTCGGCAAGACGTACTCGGAAGAGGACCGCGTCGTGATCCGCAATGAGGCCGATGGCGCGACGTAGCCTGCTCGACCTCGACGACCTCACGCGCGAGGAGATCTACGACGTCCTCGAGCGAGCCCGCCGTTTCCATGCCCACCCGCCGTCGCGCGAGCTGCTGCGCGACGTGTGCGTCGTCAACCTCTTCTTCGAAGCCAGCACCCGCACGTACACCTCGTTCGCGATCGCCGAACAGCGCGTCGGCGCGGACGTCGTGACGCTCCCCCCCGGCTCGTCGAGCCTGGGGAAGGGCGAGACCATCGCCGACACCGCCATCACGCTCTCGGCGATGGGGGTGCGCGTCATCGTGACGCGCCATCCCGAGTCGGGCTTCCCGTACCGCTTGGCCGAGTCGTTCGACGGCCACGTCGTCAACGCGGGCGACGGGCGTCACGCGCACCCCACGCAAGCGCTGCTCGACCTGCTGACGCTGCAAGCCGAATTCGGGAAAGTCGAAGGCTTGCGGCTCGCCCTCGTCGGTGACATCCTGCACAGCCGGGTCGCGCGCTCGAACATCATCGGTTTGCGCGCGCTCGGCGCCGACGTTATCCTCGTCGGGCCGCCGACGCTGCTCCCCGAAGCGATGCTGCACGAAGGCGTGCGCATCGAGCGCGACCTCGACGCGATTCTGCCCGAAGTCGACGCGGTGATGCTGCTGCGCATCCAGCGCGAGCGGATCGCCGCGGCGGTCCTGCCCTCGCTCGACGACTACGCCCGAAACTACCGCCTCGACGCTCGCCGCATGGCGCTGCTGCCGAAGCATGCGATCGTCATGCACCCGGGCCCCTACAACCGCGGCGTGGAGCTGACCGAGGACGTCTTCCAATACCACGGCTGGCGCTACGCCCAGCAAGTCTCGCACGGCGTCTACGTCCGGATGGCCGTCCTCGACTTCCTCGTCAACGGCGCGGCGACCGGCGCTCCCGTCGCCGCTGCCGCTGGCGTGTAAAACCACTCGCGTTGACCAAGGATTAGCCGGGAAGCCCCGTCCTTCGGGGTGGGGGGAAGGGCGTCATGGTCCTTGGCGCCGTGAGGCATTTCGGCTGTAATCTCCCTGTGATGACGGTGCAATTGCAGTTGCTTCCGACTGCGGAAGATGCTGCAAAGCTGGAAGCCACGGTTCGACGCTGTAACGAGGCGGCGGAGGCGAAGCCTTCGCGTTGAAGTCGGGTAACAAGAACGCGCTTCAAAAGCCGCACTATGCGCCGCTGCCGTGCTCACGCGCGGCTTCGCGTACTTGCTCGCCGGCGACGACGCGAAGGCCGAGCCCGATTTCGCGAGCGCGCTGCGCCTCTCGGCGAGGCCGTAGCGGCGCGCCGAGATTCCGCGCAGGCACGCCGTTTATTCGGGGACGCCGCGCAGGACTGTCCGCCCGGCGTGTCCGAGGCGGCGGCCGCCCGGGCGGAACTGGTCCGTCTTAAATAAGCCGCCGCGCCCGCTGCTTTCGCCTGCGGACGGCGGGCGAACGCGGCGGGTGTGCTCCCACTTTATTCAGGCTAGGCAGGACGCGGCAGGAATACCGACGATGTGTGAAGTGGGCTGCGGACCATGGACCATACGACCGCTCGGGCTAAAGTGTGTTCGCGATCACACAACCTCACACGTCTTTAGGAGCTACGAACCCCGTCATGATGACACTGCTCTTCTCAGTTCTTGTTGCGCTTTTCGGCGGCGCGCAGATGCCGCTGGATGTGCACGGCGTCCCGCTGGATGTGCACGGCGTCCCGCTGGACGTGCACGGCGTCCCGCTCGATGTGCACGGCGTCCCGCTGGGAAGCCGCAGCAGTCCGCTTTAGAGCGCGACGCGGCAGGCTTCTCGTGATCCGGCAGGCAGAGGTTTTGGCACGGGGGCAGCCGATAGTGTAGGAGACGTGCAAAGTTCGGTAGTCCGGCTCAGACGGCGGAGCGTCACCCTCCCGGAGGCGGTCGCGGCATTTCGCGGCGGTCGCTACGAGTATTGCCTCGCCGGGCTGAGCGGGCACGACGAAGTTGAGGCGCGAGCGCTGCGGATGCGAGCCCTGACCCGGTCGGGGCGCGCGGAAGAGGCACTTGGCGAATACGCGAGCGCATACGGTACCGAACGTTCAGCCGCCAAGCTCGGCGAACTGCACCTTCTGCGATCGGCGGCCCTGCTGCGGCTCGGCAGGCTCGACGAAGCCGACGACGCGATGCTCGAAGCGAGAGTCGCCGCGTATTCGGCTCGTCTGCCGGCGCTGGAAGCGGATTTCGAAGCGACCGACGGACTGCTGCGCTACTATCAGCAAGATTTTTCCGCGGCGTGCGCTGCCTTCGATCGAGCGTTGGCCGTCGCACCGCCGCAAGAGCCGTGGCCGCGGCCCGACGTCGAGTACTTCTTGTCGCTCGGCCTCGTTCGCGCGCGCACGTGCGATTTTCGCAGCCTGCTGGCCCGGGCGAAAGAGGGTCTGCGCGGGCAGCTTCATTGGGCGACGATAGCGTTGCACGAGCTCGACGGCGACCCGCGCGAAGATCTCTGGGTGGCCGCGTGGCTCCTATCCAATTTCGCCGTCCTCGCGGTCGAGATCGGCGATCCCGGGCTCGTCGAAGAGGTCGGCCAGCGGCTCTCGGTCGCGGACTGGGCGCCCGGCACGCAACTGCAGCACTTCAACGCGGTGCGTTCGTCAGGCTGGCTGCGCGCGCTCTCGGGCGACCATCTGGGCGCGTTCCGCGACTTTCGGAAGTCGGCGAAGCTCGCGCCTTCGCCCGCTTGGAAACTCCACTCCGTCCTCGATCGCTCGTTCCTCGCGAAGGAGCTGGGCCGGCAGATCGTTGCCGACGAGGAGCTCGACGCCGCCCTGGGGCTCTCGGAACACATCGACATGACGTCGACGCGCGAGGCGATCCCCCCGTTCTGGGGGCTGCTCAAGCTCGCGGAGCTGGCCGCCTCGCGCGATGCGGCGCAAGGCCGTTCGATCTTCGAGCGGTATCAAGCCGCTCGTTCGAAATGCCCGCCGATCCTGTTCGACGGAAGCGACCGGATGTGGCGCGCGCGGGAGATGACGGCGGAAGCGACCGTCTTGCGGGCCGAGGGCCGCGCGCAGCTCGCGATCGACCTATTCATCAACGCCTTCGACGCGTTCGACAAGATCGGGAGCCGTTGGCGGGCCGCCCAGGTCGCGCTCGAGCTCGCCGAAATGAGCAGCCAGCCGTTCTTCTACGGATATGTGGCCCGCGAGGCGCACTACCGGCCGCAGTCCTGGCTCGCACGCCGCCTCGCGGCGCTTCCCGCAAAGCCGCTGTAAGGCGCTAGTTCGCCGGCAGCGGCGCTCCCGTCACCAACAGGTTGCGAAGGTTCCCAGCGTCGGGCGAATCCGCCGACGGGAAATCGTCGGGCAGCGCCGCCAGCCGCTGATACGCCGCGAGATACCATTCCCTGCCTGCGCGCGCGTAGAGGCACGCGCCCATCAGCTGCTGCATCGCCGGCGGAAAGATCCGCAGCTGATCGAGGTCGGTCTTCGGCGGGACGGCGCTCGGCGCGACCTCGAAGCTGCTCTGCTGCGTTTGGCCTTTCGCGTCCGTGACCAGGACGATGTACGTCCCCGGCTTGATCGAGGCCGTCTTGAAGACGACGGTGGTCGTCGTGACGGTTTGCGTCTCGAGCGGCGGCTGCGAAGCCGACGCCTCGAGCAGCGCGCGATAGCCCGGCGTGCCGCCCACCCAGCCGAGCGCGATCGGCTGACCCGCTTGCACCCGCGCGCGCGGCGTGTCGGTGATCATGGGAATCTTCAGCGGCTCGTTCGCGAGCGAGGCCGAGCGCATCCGCACCGGCTTGTCGTCGCTCGCCGTCTTCAACACGGCCTTGATGCTGCTCGCCGTGCTCGCCTCCAAGCTGCCGTAATCGATCCCCGAATCCTGCGCGACGGAAGGAGAGTTGGAGGCGCCCGCGAGCAGCAGCGTCAGGCCGGCGGCGGCGCCCAAGAGCGATCGTGCGTTCATGCGGTTAATCCTTACGTTCAATAGCCGGAACTAGCGTTCTTCGGTGTGGCGACGTTCTGACAGAGCGACGGGCTCGCGATCGTCACGGTTCCGACTGCGGTCACGGATGGCTGCGTCGAGTTGTTGGTGCCTCCCCAATGATGCCCGAACGCCGCGGCGTACCCGGTGATCAGCGCCCCCATGAACGCGCCGTAGTTGCAGAACACGCGATGCGTGTTCGGCTTATATGTCGTGTTCGAGACGATCGCCGAACACGACGAGACGCGGTTGTACAAGTCCGAGTAGAGCTGGTAATACCTTAGGAGAAACGTCGCCAGTTGTTCGGCGGTCTGCGGCGGCTTGTTTCCGTTAACCGGATTGCCGACGATGTACGCGGCCAGATCTCCGGAATAACGCAACAGGTCGGGATAAGCCGACTTTTCATACTGCAGCGAATTGCAGCCCGCCTTCCAGCTGTAGTTGAAGAGCGTGTCGTGCGTGCCGCTGCGCGTGTTCCACGCGTAGATGGAAAGGTCGAAGTCACACGCCCGGTAGCGCCACAAGAGATCGTCGAGATCGTTGTAGGCGATCGTCAGGTAATTCCGAACCTGCGTGGCCTGTTCCGCGGGATCGAGCTTCGATCCGGAGGTCGCCTTGTCGACGAGGCTGCCCGGAGCGCTGACGCCGGTGGTGGAGCACTGCGGCACGAAGCCCGGCGGCCCCGGCAAGATCTTGCTTTGCTGGTCGAAGTCGAGAAAGTACCCGAAGTTCGGGTAGGACGTGCTGTCCGTCGAGCGCAGCAGATCGTACGACCGATTCGGCACGTCGTAGACCGCCGACTGGTCCTGGGTCACGATGTAGGCCGTCGGCTGCGCCGAGGCTTGCGGTGACGCTTCAGGAGACGCTTGCGGCATGGCCGGCGGCGCGGACGGTTGAGCGGAAGGTGTGGCTTGCGCGACCGCGAGGCTGCCGGCCCGCACGTGGTCCATCCGAAGCATCGCAAGCGAAAGAATCAGCGCAACGGCGAAAAGACGCTTCAGCATAGAAACCCTCGTGGAGCCTGGAGCCGGCCTGGCCGACACCCCCGGGTTGGCCCTCCCAGCCGCGAAATCCCTTCGCCTTGCGTTACGACCGGGTCAACGCGGGTCGAAGCGAAACACGGTTGGCATCCCGTTCAGCCTGCCGATGCCGGAGATCGCGCCGCTGCGGGCCGGTAACCCGCCGATGAGCGTCGTCTCAGTCAACGCCGCAATGAAGGAGTTGCAGTTCGGCGGCTCCAGCGTCGAGCTCGTGTATCCCGACGATGCCACGCAGGCCGTACTCGCATCCGCCGGCGGAAACGTCCTCGACCCGTCGATCCGCGAGGCCGCAGCCCGAACCGCCCGCGAGCAGGGCCGGCGCATCGCAAGCGAGCGTATCGCGTCATTCTGGCGGTAGCCTCGAAGCCCGGCTGAATTCGCCAAAACCGGCGCTTCTGATAACTTCGCACCGTTCGGCTCGCAAGCCGGCCAACCGCAGCTGCTGACCGCTCGACGGAGGGCTGCTTAGCCCGCTCGCATCGATCGTGCCGACATGGGCGATGGTGGCCGACCTACGATCGGCCGGCGCGCAGCCTGTGCTACTCGTTCTGCCCGGCATCGATCATAGCTTCATCGGATTCGGGGGTCGAACCCAATCGACGCGACTGCCGTGATTGCGGCTTTTTCGAACAGCATGCTCTGAACCGCCCCTAACACGGCGAAAACCCTCGCCCAACGAAATCGCTCCAACCTTGCGGCCAGGCGCGACATATGAAATTTCCGGAGTTTTCGAGAACGCAAGTAATATGGACCTGTACATCCAAATCGTGACGACCGCCGCCGAGCGCGCGGACCTCGAGCGCATCGGCCGTGCGCTGGTCGAACGGCAGCTTGCGGCCTGCGTTCAGATCGACGGGCCGATCGAGAGCATCTACCGCTGGAACGGAGCGGTGGAAACCGCCGCCGAGTGGCGCTGCACGATCAAGACGCGGCGCGGACTCTACGCTGCGGTCGAGCGTGCGATTGGGGAGTTACACCCGTACGAAATCCCGGAGGTTCTCGCGTTCGAGGTCACCGTGGGGAGTCAAGCGTACCTGGCGTGGATCGATGAGAATACCGACGCCTAAGGCGCTGTTGCTCCTTCCGAATCTTGGCTCTGCACCTAGCCTGAACCGAAGTCCGCGTACGCTCTCCGTAGAACCCGATTTGAGTCGGGACGAACTCCTCTGAGTCGGGCTCGGACTGTCGAGCATTCTCTTGCCGCAGGCACCGGGATCCAGAGCTCGTAGCGGGTCGTCATCGACGCGACGAACCCACTCGAGGGGATGCCGCCGGAACTGGCGATCGGCGGTCGCGATTCGGTCGGCGAGCGCGTGCAACAGCTGCTTCCCGACGCTCGCGTCGTGAAGGCGTTCAACACGGTCGGCAACGCGCTCTTCGTGCATCCGAAGCTCTCGGCCAAGCCCGACATGTTCGTCGCCGGGAACGACGCTGCCGCGAAGGCCGAGGTCGGGAAGATCTGCGAGGGCTGGGGCTGGGGGGTCGTCGATCTCGGCGGAATCGAAAGCGCCCGCTACTGCGAGAGCCTTGCGATGACGTGGATCATCAACGGCTTCCGCAACAATGCTTGGAACGTCGCATTCAAGCTGATCGGCTGAGCTTCGTCGTTCCACCCCATGTTACACTGTGTCGGCAGGAACTCCGCCAAAGATCGGGACGAACGATGCGTCAAGCACTTCTCTTGTGGTTTCTCTTTCTTAGTACGGCCACGCTGTTCGCGGGCATGCAGCCGGCGAATGCGGCGCCGTGCAGACCTCCGGAGAGCGCAGCGATGATGACCGGGCCGGTATACGAATCGATTTCGGCGGAGTGTAGCTTTATCGACGCGATAAATCGTCGCGATGCGGCGGCAGCTGCTCGTATCCTCAACCAGGCCTTCGAGCAGGTCGATTTTGACGGCGCGATCGAAAGCCGCTCTGCGCTCCTCACGGCGATCGCCGGCGGCCGTTTCGGAATCGTCGCCATGGATCCGAGGGACATCCACGTACCGTTCTCGTCGGGGAGCGCAAACGTGCTCGTGAGCACGTGGACCTTCGACCGAAAGAAACATCGCGTGACCGACGTGTTCTTCTGCGACGTGTCTCACGCTTGCGTTTATCGTTTGATCGCGGAACAACTCACGATCGTAGCGCCCTAAGCGCGCGACCGGCCTGAGACTCAGCCGCCGCTCAGGGTGCCGGTGGCAGCGGTTCCGCCCCAAAACCGGCTTGCCTGGCTCGCTCCAGCAGCTGGACGGCCTGACGCAGGACGTCGTAATCCGCTGCGCCGGTGTCGGAGCTTTTTGGATAATGTGACGTTTCGGCGGGTCTGCTCCGCACGAAGGGCGATACCAGGTCGATCGGTATCGGAAGGATCGTCGTCGAGTTATGTTCGCCAGCGACTTCGGTGAGTGCTTGCAGGAAGCGAAGCTGTAACGCGGCGGGCTCCTCCGACATCCGGGCTGCCGCCATCACGAGTTTTTCGGCGGCCTGGTACTCGCCCTCGGCGTTGATCACCTTCGCGCGCCGTTCCCGCTCGATCTCGGCCTGCTTGGCCATCGCGCGTTGCATCGTCTCGGGCAAGATGACGTCGCGTACTTCGACGAGCTCGACTTTGATGCCCCAAGGCTCCGAGCCCTCGTCGATCACGCGCTGAAGCTGCTGGTTGATGCGGTCGCGCTGACTGAGCAGCTCGTCGAGCTCGTGCTGTCCCAAGACGCTGCGAAGCGTCGTTTGCGCCAGCAGAAACGTGGCTTTATAGAAATCTTCGACCTTTACGATCGCGTCTTGCGGATTGACGACCCGGAAGTACATCACCGCGTCGACCGTGACCGAGACGTTGTCGCGCGTCATCATCTCCTGACGCGGAATGTCGCGCGTGACGACGCGCAGATCGATCTTGACCATTCGGTCCACGACCGGGATGAGAAAGATCAAGCCTGGGCCTTTGGGACCGACGAGCCTGCCGAGGCGAAACACAATGCCGCGTTCGTACTCGCGCGTCAGCCTGAGGGAATGGTAGAGAAACGGAAGCAGTAAGATGACGACGACGATAACGCCAACGGTGATCATCAAGTCCTCTCTCTCTTGCGCCGCAAAGGCGGCGTGGGCCGATCGCAGATGCTTCTCGGGTGACGCTCCTTGGTGTGAAGAAAAGCTATACTCGACAGCCTACCCCCCAGATGTGAGGAATTTGAGAAGGCTCCACGCGCCCGCGTGATCTGGGTCGCTTACGATTCCGCGTGCTCGGCGAGCCACGCGAGCGCCGCCTCCGCCGCCCGGACATAGAGCGGCGAGAGCGCCTCTTCGATGGCGACGTCGGCGCGCCAAAACGGGAACCGCCCGGCCTTCCGCAACAGCACCGCAGCGAGCGCCGGCGCGGCGATCTTCCGCTCGCAGGCGGCCGCCGCATCGGCGCTGGGCTCGTCACCCCAAAAGGCCGCCGCCGTCGTCTCCGCAGGCGGCGTCGCTGCCGGCTCGTCGTCGCCTTTTGCCGCGGATCGCTTCGCGGTCGAGCGCGTGACGACGCGTTTCCCCCTAAGCCCGGCGGCAGGCCGTGCATCGGCCGAAGCCTCCGGTGCGAGCAGCTCCCGGACCGCTTCGCGTGCCAGCCCGCGCACCACGAACAACAAGAACGGATCGCGGTCGAACTCCTCGCCGATCAGGTAGAACACCGCCGCCACGTGCTTGCAGGGGTTCGACCAATCGGGACACGAGCACGCCGTTTTGAGCTCCTGCGCCGTCTTCGGAAAGAGCGTCGTGCCCGCCGCCGCGAAGGCCGTTTCGATGTCCTCGGGCATCTCGCCGGCCAGCAGCATCGCCGCGAGCCGCGTGTTGGCCGAGATGGCGGCGCCCACGTCGCGCCACTCGCGCGCCGTCAGCTCGCGCATGCGAATCGTGACCTGGTAGGGCTTCGCGCGTGAGCCCTGCACGCTCGCCCGCGCGCCGCCGAGCTCGAGCGCGACGTCGACGACCTGCCCGGCGCGCGCGTACGCCCGGCCTCGCGTCAGCCGCGTGCCGAGTTGAAATCCCTCGAGCACCGCGATCCAACGCTTCGCCCACCAGCGCTGCCCGAACGCGCCGCGCTTGGTCTGCGCTTTGATTCCGCCCTCGACCCGCCGTGGCTTCGTGCGTGGCGGCCAATCCCAGGAGCGGCGGCTCACGCGCGCCGCCTCACGCTTCGACTGCCTCCGGCGCCAGCCGGACGAGGTCGCGCAGTTGCGCGCTCGAGAGCTCGGTCAGCCAGCCTTCGCCGCTCCCGACGACGCGTTCGGAGACGGCTGCCTTGCGCTCGATGAGCGCGTCGATCTTTTCCTCGAGCGTGCCGGCGCAGACGAACTTGTGCACTTGCACCGCCTTCGTCTGGCCGATCCGGAAAGCCCGGTCGGTGGCTTGATTCTCGACGGCCGGATTCCACCAGCGGTCGTAGTGGAAGACGTGGTTGGCGCGCGTGAGGTTGAGGCCGCTGCCGCCGGCTTTGAGCGAGAGGATGAAGATCGCCGGGCCGGATCCGCGCGTGAAGCGCTCGACCAGCTCGTCGCGCGCGCGTTTGGGAACCCCGCCGTGCAGGAAGGCGACCTCGCGCCCGAAGCGCTGTTGCAGACGGCGCACGATGAGCGCGCCCATCTCCGCGAACTGCGTGAACACGAGCGCGCCGTCCCCTGCGTCGAGCACTTCTTCGAGCATCTCTTCGAGCCGCGCGAGCTTCCCGGAACGGCCGGGGAGCGGCGAGTTGTCGGCTGCGAACTGCGCGGGATGATTGCAAATCTGCTTGAGCTTCGAGAGCGCCGCGAGGATCTTGCCGCGCCGTTCCATCCCTTCCGTCGACTCGAGCGTCGCGTCGAAGTCACGCAGCACCGCCGCGTAGAGCGTGGCCTGCTCGCGCGTGAGCGTGCAGAAGACCTTGTACTCTTGCTTCTGTGGCAGATCGGAGATGATCGTGGCATCCGTCTTCAGCCGGCGCAGGACGAACGGCCCGGTCACCCGGCGCAACTGCTCCGAGGCCGCGGCGTCTCCGAGCGCCTGGATCGGTACGAAGAACTCGCGCCTGAAGCGGGCGGCCGAGCCGAGCAGTCCGGGGTTGAGGAACTCCATGAGCGACCACAGGTCGCCGACGTGGTTCTCGACCGGCGTGCCGGTCAGCGCCACGCGGTAGCCGCTCGCAAGTGCGCGCGCCGCTTTGGCCTGTTTGCTCTCGGCGTTCTTCACGTTCTGCGCTTCATCGAGCACGACGCCGCGCCACTGCACCTGCTCGAAAAGCGCGAGGTCGCGATGGAGCAGCGCGTAGCCCGTGACGACCAGCGCGTGCTTCTTCGCGAGCCGTGCGAACGCGGCGCCGCGTTCGCGCTCGGAGCCGTGATGCACGTGCACCGGCAACGCCGGTGCGAAGCGCTGCGCCTCGCGGTTCCAGTTCTCGATTACCGACGTCGGGCAGACGAGCAAGACCGGCTCGCCCGGCGCGGCTTCCCAATCGCGCGCGACGAGCGCCAGCGTCTGGATCGTCTTGCCCAATCCCATGTCGTCGGCGAGGCACGCGCCGAATCCCGCGCTCGTTAGAAAGTGCAGCCAGCCGTAGCCGCGCAGCTGATAGGGCCGCAGCTGCGCGCGCAAGCCCGCGGGCGGCGCGATCGGCTCGAGCGTGCGTTCGCCGCGCATGCGGGCGAGCAGGTCGCCGAGCTCGCCGTCCGCGACGAGCGTCGTACCGGCGGGAGTTCCGTCGACTGCGGCGCCGAGCGAGAGCCGCACGGCCTCGCCGACCGACAACGCGTGCGTCGCGCCGCGCTTGACGCGCTCGAGGGCGCTGCGCAGTTCGTTCGCGTCGACGTGGATCCAGCGCCCGCGCAGTTTGACGAGCGGCGACTTGAGCCGCGCGAGCCGCGTCAGCTCCCGCGCGCTGAGCGGCTCGCCGCCCAGCGCGACGCTCCAGTCGACCTCGAGGAAGGCGCCCGACCGCAGCACGCCGCCGGCCGCGAATTTCGGCCGGCGCACGTTAGCGTGCAGCCCGATGCGGGCTTTCGCGTCTTTTCCCAACCACCACGAGGGCAGGATCACGCCGACGTCCGCGGCTTCGAAACGGCTTGCATCGCCGTTCAGGAACGCAAACGCCGCGGCGGTGTCGAGCGTGAAGCCGTCGGGAACCCCCTCGTCTTTCGCGAGCGTCGCATCGACGAGCGCCGAGAAGCCGGCGGCGCGCCCCAGCGCTGCGAGCAGCTCGCGCCGCAAAGCCGTTTTGCGCGCGGCCTGCGCCGCGTCGAGCAAAAGCGACGGATCGGTTCGGCTCTGTAGCAAATACGCGACGGTCCAGCGTTCCGCTTCGTCGTCGCCGTCGGGCTCTTCGACGCGCAAGCAAAGCCGGTAGGCCGAAGCGCGTTCCTCGAGCACGGGGCGGCGCCACTCCGCGATCTGCGCCGCAAGCTCGGCATATTCGTTGTACGTCGCCCCGAAGGTGCCGTTCGGCGCGCGCAGCGCGTCGAGCCAGCGAGCGTGAAGCGACCGTGACCCGTCGCGCGCCGGCGCTGGCGGAGCGCCGCTGCGGATCAGCCAGTCGACGAACGCTTCGAGCGCCGAACCGAACGCCGCCGCGTCGCTCGGGGGCGGCGAGGTCGCGCCGGCCGGAGCGAGCGCGCGTGCCGCCGGAGGCATCCCGGTCGCGAGCTGCGCAGCGCGCCGACGCTCGGCTTCATCGAAGACCGGTTGCCAGCGCGCTCGTGCGACGTTCAGTTTCGGGTCGTAGGCGATTCCCGGCAAGACGTGCTGCGCCGCGGCCAGTTCGGCCGCGAAGCGCAGCACGGTAACCCAATACGTGAGATCGCGGCCCACGTGCACGTCGTCGCCGACGAGTTGGCGCCCGGCGCAAGCGCCGAGCAGCGCGATCGCTTCGTCCCCCTCGAAGGCGGCGGCGCGCACGCTCCACGGCTCGACCGCAAGACGGCCGCGCGGCGCCTGCGTCTCGGCGGCGTGCAGCGACGGAATCGGCGAGCCGCCGCGTGCCGGGAGCCCTGCGAGCGCAGTGCTGATAGCAAAGTCCGGCGCGACGATGGAGCCGAACGTATCGGCGAGCAATCCGCGAAGCCGTCGTGCATCGAGCCCGTACGTCTTCGCGGTGCGCGCGGCCGAAGCTCGCGCGGCCGGCGGCGCGCCGTTGCGGCTCGCTGCGATCGGCTCAGCCCACACGGCCAGCGAGCTCTCGAGCAGCGCTGCATGGATGACGACGGTCATGCGGGTCCGTCTTTCGGCCGCCCCGGTCTGCGGCACCTCCGGGCTGACGCATTGCAGCTTGCCCCGACCGCTCCTACGACGGTGCTTGCGAAACGGTTCCGAGCATCGTTGACGACGAACCGAAGTGAACGATAAAGGAGCCATCCATTCTAACTCAAAAGAATTATGGTCCGGGGCACCCTGACGGCCCGTATGAGGTACTACAATGCCTCCTTTTAGGCATTACTTTGATGGGGCGAGAGTGGACTCCGTGCCATACGTATGGCACGCGGCCGTGCTAGCCTGACGAACGATGTCGGAGTCAGCCGTGTTCGTCGAGGGTTGGGCGCAGTCGTACGGTTCGCCGTATCTCGTGAGAAACGAGGACGCCGGTGCGTCCCAGGCGGAGCTCGTCGAGGATGGCGGCCGCTTCGAAACGCACGCCGCACCTGCGGCTGCGGAGCCCCGGACGCTGGTGTTCATCGACGGCGTGCGGCGCGGCGAAGCGTCGCTCTATCAGATCCTCGACGACGGCCGCGTCGCTCGCGGAGTTGCCGGCGCGCACGCCTGCGGCGCCGTAACCGTCGAGCCGGGCGGCCCGGCGCAATTCGCGGAGACGCGCCTGGCCCGCATGGTCATCTGGGGCTCCGGCCGGACCGGCGACCTCCCGGGCGCCGCCGGCGGTTGGTCGTGGGAGTCGCACAGCATTGCGGGCGACGACCCACAGGCACCGCTCGGCGAATTGCAGCAGCGGATGCGGAATGCCGAAGGTCGCCTGGCCGCCTCACTCTGCGCGGCCGGCCGGCTGATCGTCGCCGACGGTCCGCTCGATTTCGCCTTGCGCCGCGACCGCGCGATCGTCGGCTACGTGAAGACGCACCATCGCGCCCTGCTCGAGCCGGCTTTCCACGTAAGGATCCCGCGCCTACGAGCGCGCGAACGAACGTCGACGTTCCGCATCGGTGACGAGCGCTATTCCTGCTATGCGCGCTTGGTCGAAGCGGAGCCGGCGCACGGCCCGTGGTCGGGAATCGTGCGACTCGAGTTTCCTTCGTCCGCCGGCCTCGAGGCGGCCGTCAAGGCCTTTGACGAGCTGACCGCCCGCCTCCCACGGTTCGCCGGTGTTCCGCACCGCGATCCCCGCGCGCCGCAGAATCTGCAGCCGATCGGCGCGCTCGAGTGGCGCCTCCGCCATCTCCTCGGCCCCGCCGGCCTAGCCGAACGCGCCGTTCGCGACGCGATTCACCTCCTGCATGCGCGGGCCGCAGCGGAGGTCGTCGCGTGATCGGCTACGTTGACGGCTCGGTAGCGGCCTCGACCCGGCGCTTCAACGTCGTCCTCGAAGACGCCGCCGTCGTCCAGCTCGACGATCTCGTCGTGACCCGCCAGCAGCTCGGCGACGGCCGCGAGGTCGCGCATTACGGTATCGTGGTCGAGGCCTTCGGCACGATCGAAGGCGCACTGCTGCCTTCGGATACGCGGCGCATCGGCGAGAACGTGATGCCGGGCCTCACGTCCCGCTCGGTAACGGTGCAGATGCTGCGCACGATGCCCGAGCTTTGGCTTCCGCCGCTCCCCGGCAGCGCCGTCGAGCTCGTGGAAGGCGCCGCCCGCGACGAGGCGCTCTTCGTCGACCAGATGGCGCAGCGTCTCGCCGTCGGCCTCGATCAGCACGATCGCCCGATCTTCGCCGACTTCAGCTTCATGAGCGGCGAGCGCGGCGGCCACGTCTCGATCTCCGGCGTCTCGGGCGTCGCGACCAAGACGAGCTACGCATTATTCCTCCTGTATCAGTTGCTCGAGACCCCGCAGGGAGCAGCGCTGCTCGGCCCCGCGCGGCCGCAGACGCACGCCCTCGTTTTCAACGTGAAGGGTGAGGATCTGCTGCATCTCGACCGCCGTAATGCTGCCTACGACGCCGCTCGGGAAGACCGGCGCTGGCAAGCGCTGGGCGTCGCGAACCCCGGCCCCTTCAGCGACGTCGAGTTCTTCGTGCCGCGCTCGTCCGGGGCGTCCGACGACTCGCGCGCCGTCGACGTGCAATCGCGGCGTCAGAGCGACGTGACCGTCTTCGGTTGGACGCCCGAGCAGTTCGTGAAGCGGCAGTTGCTGCGCTTCTGCTTCGGCGACGAGAATAGGACGCAGGTGCCGTTCGTCGAGCAGCACGTGCGGCTCCAGCTCGCTCGTCACGCCTTTCCTTCCACCGCCGGCGACGGCTCGATCGTGCTCGTGCCCCACAGCACCTCGTCGTCGAATATCGATCGCGTCTTGTCCGAGCGCCGCAAGCCGAAGGAGCCCGGCGAAGGCGAGCCGATCGCGACCTTCAGCGACCTGGTTGCCTTCTTGCGCGATCAGCTCACCGCCGATCCCCCCAACCCCGTCTGGAGCTCGCGCTTCGCCGAAGGGACGATCGGCGCGTTCCTGCGGCGCATCGAAGCCTTGCGCCCCCGCCTGGGGCGGCTGGTGTCGATGCGCGTCTCGCCCGTCGAACTGCGCCGCAGCTTGTCGGTCGTCGATCTGCACTCGCTGCACGACGACGCGCAGCGCTTCGTGGTCGGCGCGCTGCTTTCGGAAATGTTCGACGCGAAACAGGGCACGGGCCGCGAGCCCCTCCGCTTCATCGTGCTCGACGAGTTGAACAAATACGCGCCGCGCGAAGGCACGAGCCCCATCAAAGACGTGCTCGTCGACATCGCCGCGCGCGGCCGCAGCCTCGGCGTGCTGCTGATCGGCGCGCAGCAGAGCCTCGCCGACGTGGAGCGCGCGATCACGACGAACGCCGCGTTGAAAGTCGTCGGACGACTCGACGCCGCGACCGCCGACGACTATCGCTTTCTCACGCCCGAGCTCCGCGAACGTGCCGCGCGCTTTCTTCCGGGAACGATGGTCCTCGACCAGCCGCTCGTCCCGGCGCCGATTCCGCTGCGTTTTCCATTTCCCGCCTATGCCACAAACACGAGCGAACGCCGGTCGGAGGCCCCAACCGGCACTCGCGACGCGTTCGACCGGCTATGACCGATTACTCGGCGAAGACGTCGCGCAAGGTCTTGAGCGTCGCGGCTACGGTTTTGGGCGCCGCTTTTCCTAGGCGCCTGACCAATCGTGCCTTGTCGAGCGTTCGCAGCTGGTCGAGTAAGATGAGGCCGCGTTTACCTTCGAACGTGATGGCCGGTCGAAACGGTGCCGGCTGGCTACCCGTTGTCATCGGCGCGACGATGACGGTTCGCAGATGGTCGTGGAGCTCCGGCGGCGATATGATGATGCAAGGCCGAGTCTTGCGAATCTCGCTGCCGACCGTCGGATCGAGCGCGATGAGCCAGACGTCGCCACGGGTTACCAATCCCATTCGGCATCGGCTTGATTGGAGAACTCGGGCCACTCGAGTGCGTCGCCTGCCGCCGAAAGGCGCCGAGCGGCCTCGGCCCAGCCTTCGCGCGCGTGGACTTGGGGTCTTCGGATGACCAGGGCATCGCGTTCGACGACCATCTCGACCTCCCGTTCCAAGCCGAGTTGCGCGAGGATGGGCTTGGGGATGATGAGGCCCCGCGAATTTCCCAGCCGCTGGAGTGCCGCTTTCATGTTGAAAAGCGTAGCGCATGGAGGCTTGGCCCGTCAATACTTTGTTCTAACAGAGGTAGCCCGCTGATGCGGCTGCTGCACACGTCCGACTGGCACCTGGGGCGCACGACGTACAACGTACCGCGCCGGCCCGACCATGAAGCGGTGCATGCCGAGACGCTGGCGATTGCGCGCGACTTCCGGCCCGATCTCATCCTGCACACGGGCGATCTGTTCGACGCCTCCGCTCCCGCCTTCGACGACATGCGCCTGGGCGTCGAGATGCTCGACGAACTGGCCGCGATCGCGCCCGTCGTCGTCCTTGCCGGCAACCACGACTCCGCCAAGCTGTTCCGCGTATTCTCGATGCTGCGTGGTCCCGAAGCACGCGTTCGCTTCATCGACAAGGCCCGAGCTCCCGACAAGGGTGGAATCCTGACGTTCGCAACGCGCGACGGGGAGATCATCCGCCTCGCGCCGATCCCCTTCGTGCGCAGCACCGCGTTCATCGACGAGTTCGGTGCACCCGAAGATTGGTCGAGCGTCTACGCGGACAACGTCGGCCGCGTCGAGGAGGCGCTGGGCCAGGCGCTGCGCTCCGGCTACGATCCGGCGCGCGACGCGCTCGTTTTCGCCGCGCACCTCTTCGTGGTCGGCGCGACGCTGGCGAACAGCGAGCGTAAGGTCCACGTCGACGACTACGGGACGCGCGCCGAGACGATCCCGCTCGTCACATACGCCGCCTTCGGACACATCCACAAGCCGCAAGCGCTGGCCGGGCGGCCCTGGGCTCGGTACGCGGGCTCGCCCATTCCGCTTGATTTCGGCGAACTCGACGAGCAGAAGAGCGTCGTTCTCGTCGAGGCACGCCCGCCGCAGCCGGCGCACGTCGAGACGGCTTCCCTTAGCGGGGGGCGTCCGCTGCGTCGCCTCGCCGGCACGCTCGAGGAGCTCGAACGCCAGGCCGCCGCGGCGGCGGGAACGCTTGCGCTCGTCATCGTGGCGATGCCGATGCCGACCATGGAACTCTACGAACGCGTCCGCGAGCGTTTGCCGAACACGGTCATCCTCGACGTCCAAGAGCGGTGCACCAACGCGCCGCTCGCCGCCGTCGAGATCGATGCCGCCGCGGAGTGCGAGCCCTCCCTGGGCGAGCTCTTCCACGAGTTCGTTGCGGAGAGCGGCGCGCCGGATGCCGACAACGAACGCATCGCCGGATATTTCGGCAAGCTGCTGAAGGCTTCGGAAAACGACGAGCGGTTCGTCGTCCCCGAGCTCGAGCTCGCACCGAAGTGCGACGCCGCGCTCGGGGTCGTCGACCAGGACGCCAAGGTCGAGGCCGGCGTATGAGGCCGCTGCATCTCGACATCACCGGCCTGCGCAGCTTCCGCGCGAAGCAGACGCTCGACTTCACCGACCTCAGCTTGTTCGCCGTGATCGGCGACACCGGCGCGGGCAAGTCCTCGATCTTGGAAGCGATCGTGTTCGCCCTCTATAATGCCTCGACGTGGGACGCGCGCGGGGGCGGTGCGCTGATGTCGCAGGATGCCGATGCGATGACGGTCGTCTTCGACTTCGCGGTCGGGGGCAAGCGCTACCGCGTGAACCGAACGGTGTTCCGCAACACGCGGCCCGCGCTCCACGCGCTGCGCTCGCCGGATGATCCGGACTATCGTTTCGACGGCGAGCGGGTGGTCACTACCGAGATCCGGCGGCTCATCGGCCTCGATTACGACACGTTCAGCAAGACCGTCGTCTTGCCGCAAGGCCGGTTCGCCGAGCTCCTCACGGCGCGCGAGACCGATCGGGTGAAGGTGCTGACCGAGCTCCTCGGCCTCGACGAGATCGACCGCCTGCGCGACAAACTCGAGCCGGCTCGCCAAGAGGCCGATGGGCACAAGCGCGAGACGCTGGCGGCGCGCGCGGCACTCGGCGGGGACCCGGCAGCCGAGGCCCAGCGGCGCGTAGAGGCGGAGCGAGCGGCACGCGCCTCATTGGCCGCGGTGGCGGCGGCGCGCGAGGAGCTGCGCGCGAAAGCCGCTGCGCGCAGCCGCGTCGCCGAGCGGCTGAGCGCATTCGACGCCGTGGAGCGAGCATGCGCAGAGCTCGTTCCAGCCGCGCAAACGATCCGCGAAGTCGTGCCCGAACATGACCGCCTGCAAACCGAGCTGAACGCGCTCACCGAGCAACGCGCGCAAACGAGGAGCGAATTAGCCGCGGCCGATCGCGGCCTGCAGGAGCTCGTGAAGAACCGGCGCGACGTCGCCTCGATCGTGACGTTCACGGGCGACGTCGGGCGCCTGCGGTCCGAGCTTCAGTTCCTCGCGTCGCAAGCGCTGGAGTTCGAGGAGCGTGAGCGCGCGTTGCAGGCCGAGGAGGAAGCGCTCAAAAGCGGACGCGAGGCGTTGAAGGCGCTCCAAGCCAAGGCGGCTGGAGCGCAAAGCGCGCTGGCCGCAGCCGAACGGCATCGCGAGGAAATCCGTGAACGCGGCGAAGGTGCGCGCGACGCATGGCGCTCGTGGGCGCAAGCGTCTTCTGCACTTGCGAGCGCTCGCAACGCGTTGGAAGCGAACGAAGGGCAGCGCAGTGAAAGTGCCGCTCGTTGTGCCGAATTCGAAGCAGCGGAAGTCGCGGCAGCGGCAGCGTACGAGTCTGCACGCATCGGCTGCGAGCAGGCGGAGCGTGTCGACCGCGCCGCCGCGCTCGCGCACGAACTGCATGCCGGCGATCCGTGCCCGGTGTGCAGGCGCGAGCTCCCCACCGAGTTCGTTGCCCCCGCCGCGCCGGACGTGGCCGCGGCGAAGCGCGCGCTCCAGTCCGCCGAGCGCGCTCGCGATAAAGCGCGCCGCGAGCACGAGAAGAGCCGAGCAGGCCTGGAAGCCCTGGAGGTCCGTCGCGCCGAGTGCGACACCACGCTGGCGGCGAAATTACGCGAGCATGAGTCGGCAGAGCGAGCGCTGCTCGCTGTCGGGCTGGCTCCTACGGCAGAAGGCGAGGATGAAGCGCTCGCACCGCTGCGGGCAGAGTTCGTCGCCGCGGTGGCCGCGTTCCACGCAGCGCAAGAGGTTCGTGAGACCGAAAGAAGCGCGTTCGATCGCGCCGACGCCGAGCTGAGAGCGCGAAGCAAAGCGCAGGCCGACGCCTTCAAGACGCATCAAACCTCGGTCCGAGCGCGGGAACGCCGCCTGGAACAGACGGAGCGGCTACGTCAGGGTTTGCCGGAGGCGTATCGGCCGGCCGCCGCCGCGGAAGAAGAGGCGTTCGCGCGAATACTCGGCGCGCTCGAGGCGGCCCGCGCCGCCGCCGATGAGGCCGCGGTCAAGCAGAAGACGCTTGCGGCGAACGCGACCGACGTCGAAAGGAAGCTAGGCGCCGCCCAGACGGCGCATCAGCGCACGGTATCCGACGTGGCGACGAGCGGGCGCCACGCCCTCGAGCGTGCTCTCTCCGCGATGGGCGGAGCTTTGGAGGTCTGCGAGCTGGCGGCGGCACCCGTTCGCATGGGCGACGATTTCGCGCAGCTCGTGAGCTGGTGCGAGCCGCTGCTCTCCTGGTCCCAGGAGACGAGGGCCGTCGTCGTGGCCCGCCGGCGGGAGATGTCGGCCCAGGGCGCCGCGCTCGACGCCGCCATCGCCGCTATCCTGCTTGCACAAGAAGTCGAGACGACGGAAGCATTCGAGCGGCGATATGTCGATAAGACGGCGGACGCCGCTGTCGCCGTCGAGCGTGTCGCCGTCGCGCGAACGCAAGCCGAGCGCGCCGCCAAACTCGATCGCGAGCTCTCGGAGTTCGAGCCTATCGTCAGTGCGCTCGGGCATCTCAGCAAGTATCTGCAGAATCGTTCGTTCAAAGATTTCGTGATGCGCCGCCGCGAGCGTCGCCTGCTCGGCATCGGCACCGAGATTCTGCGCGGGATGACGGGCGGCCGCTACGCCTTCGCCGAGCGCTTCGAGATCCTCGACTCGCACACGAACCGCACGCGTTCTGCCAAAACCCTCTCCGGCGGCGAGACGTTCCTTGCAAGCCTCGCACTGGCCCTCGCCCTTGTCGAGGTCGCTTCGCGCACCGGCGGCAAGCTCGACGCGCTGTTCCTCGACGAGGGCTTCGGCAACCTCGATGCCGCCGCGTTCGACGACGCCCTCGCCGAACTCTCGGAACGCGCTAAAGGCGGAAAATTGATCGGCATCGTGACGCACGTCCGCGGCATCGCCGAGCAGA
This sequence comes from Vulcanimicrobiaceae bacterium, assembly GCA_052267165.1. Lineage (GTDB taxonomy): Bacteria > Vulcanimicrobiota > Vulcanimicrobiia > Vulcanimicrobiales > Vulcanimicrobiaceae > CAWICD01. Next base: position 25,527 of record JBKQHO010000001.1, read on the forward strand.
TCGACACGATCCTCCGCGTCGAGCGCCGCGCCGGCGGCAGCGTCATCGAGCGCCTCGAGGGGAGCGAGCTCGCCGCATTCATGGAAGACGAAGTGCGAACGGGTCTGCTGAAAGCTGCGGGAGGGTGAAGCGCATGAGCTGGAGCGCTAGCAAGAGCGCCGCTACCGGCCTAGGTCTCTTTGCGCAGGTCCTTCGCAAGCTCGATCACGCGCCGCAGCGCGCGATTGACCGAGGCGTCGTTCGGGAACGCCGCGCGGACGTCCGGGTCGAGTTGAACCAGCCTGGCAGCTTCGAGGAAGCGAGCGTAGTACTTTCCGCGCACCCCTCCGGCTCGCGTGAAATCGGCTTCCGGGATATCGCTGGTGTCGATCTCGCGCCGGTCCTCGATTGGAGGGGCTTTGGCGGCAAGCTCAAGAGCATCAGCAGCGTCAACCACGGTAATCCCGTGCTTCACGCTTCGTCGCGAGCCTCGCGGAGATGATCCTGATGCGGACTTCCGTTTCACCATTCGTCTCTTCGGCATCGGTGTGGATGACCACTTGCCAACGTGCCAGCTGCTTTCCGTCCCTGCGCTCGCGTCCGACCTTACGTGTCGCCGCGATCCTTAGGAACCTTGCGCCATGTTAAGAGGCACGTCAGATTTGAATTTCGATACCTTCTTCCGGCTCTTAACGGCGAGCGACTCCGAGCCGGAGGGCCGGTCTCCCTATCCGTATCAAATGCGCTTGGCGGAAACGGGGGCAGAGCTCGTCGAGATCCAGACGGGTCTCGGTAAGACCGAGGCAGTCGTGGCGGCATGGCTGTGGGGCCTTGCGCAACGACCCTCGTCGACTCCACGGCGTCTGATCTACTCGCTTCCTATGCGTTCGCTCGTCGAGCAGACGGCGACGCGCATCGACAAGATGCTGGCGAATCTCGAGCGAGCCGGAATCAGTCCAGTTCCGAATCTGCACGTCGTCATGGGCGGTGACGTCGGCGACGAATGGTTCGAAAAGCCGGAAGAGCCGGCCGCCGTGGTCGGCACGCAGGACTTGCTTCTGTCGCGGGCGCTCAATCGCGGCTATGCGATGAGCCGCTTTCAATGGCCGATGACGTTCGGGGCCATCAACAATGACGTGCTCTGGGTCATCGATGAGGTGCAGTTGCAGGGAGTCGGCGCCGTTACTGCGGCTCAATTGCAGGGCCTTCGCGAAAAGCTGGGTGCTTTCGGCATCACGAGAACCGTTTTCATGTCGGCGACGCTGGATCGCTCCTGGCTCGACACCGTGGACCACTCTCTTGCCGGCCGGACGACTCTATCCTTAAATGACGACGATTGGGCCTGCGAATCGATCCGTCGCATCGTCAACGCACCGAAAACGATCGTGAGACTCGAAGCAGCCGATGAAGCCACGATCGCGCGTGCCGTAGCGGAACGTCACCGGCCCGGGACGCTTACGTTGGTCGTCGTGAATACGGTGGACCGAGCCCGTACCGTACACCGGCACCTGCAACGTCTCGCTTCCGCCGAGTTGGTGCTGCTGCACTCGCGCTTTCGACCCGCCGACCGCAAAGCACACGTTGATGCGCTCTTCGCTCCAATAGAACCTGGCGGCCTAGGTCGCATCGTCGTGTCGACGCAGGTTGTCGAGGCGGGGATCGACGTCGACGCTGCGACGCTTGTGACCGATGTCGCGCCGTGGTCGTCGATCGTGCAGCGCTTGGGACGTTGCAACCGGCGGGGCGGATTCCCTGATGCGGTCTGCTACTGGATCGACTCCGGAGAACCGACGGAGAAATCGTCCCTTCCGTACGCCGTTGAGGATGTGCAGGCCGCGCGCGAGCAGCTCCTCGAGCTGCAAGGAATAGGCGGGAACGGTGCGGTGCTTCCGAAACTTCCCATCAAGCTGGAGAGTGGGCTCGTGCTGCGCCGCGTCGATCTGCTCGATCTCTTCGATACGTCGTCCGATCTTTCGGGGCATGATATCGACGTGTCACGCTTTATCCGCGAGGCGGACGACTTCGCCGCGAACGTGTTTTGGAGAGACGAGCCGCCGGCCGATGACGACCCGCCATTCCGCGACGAGCTCTGCCCGGCCTCGCTGTCGGATTTGCACAAGCTCCTAAAGAAGCTCGCTGAAGCCGGGCGGCGTCGCTCTGCTCGTATCGAGAACCAGTTCGGGAGCTACGGCAATGGCCATGGCCCAGCGGCCTGGGTGCCGCTCGACGAACGCAGTCTACGGCCCGGGCTGCAAATCTGGCTCGAGCCTGACGTCGCGTGGTATGACAGCGCGACAGGTTTCGGTGAGCGCAACGTGCGGGTGGATCCCGTGTCGAGGCCTCGAGCTGCAAACGGCTTCCGGGAGGAGTGCACGACGACCGAAGGAGACCGCGGTGCCCGCATCGGGGTGCCGGTGACCCTCTCACGTCACGCCCTTGACACGGCACGTGAGGCGCAGGTGATGGGAGAGCGCCTAGCCGGCACGCTAGGCCAAGGCTGGGCTCACAGCGTCGCCCAAGCAGCGCTTTGGCACGACGTCGGGAAGGCACATGAGGTCTTTCAAGATACGATGACGCGGGGAAACGCCGCGGACCCGCCGTCCGGCGAGTATTGGGCGAAGTGCGTCCGAAGCGCTCGGCACAAGCGGCGCGGCTTCCGTCATGAGCTTGCCAGTACGTTGGCTTTCCTCAACGCCGGCGCCGCCGGCAGCGACGCAAACCTTGTCGCGTTTCTCATCGCCGCGCATCACGGTAAGCTTAGGCTCGGAGCTCAGTTGCTTCCGACCGACGTTGCCACAAACTCTCTGCTCGGGAACCGCGACGGAGAACTGGTCCCAGCCGCAGATCTCGGCGGCCGCGCCACGTCGCCTGCATTTTATATCGATCTATCGCCGTTTCAAATAGGGGCGTCTGGTGACGAGCCAACCTGGGTTGATCGCGTCGCGGGCCTTCGGGACGATCCCGCCGTCGGGCCATTCCGCCTCGCTTATCTGGAACTGCTCGTTCGCCTCGCGGACTGGCGCGCAAGCCGTTCAGCCGAGCCCGTGGGGGTCGTAGCGTGAACGTTATGCGATTGGAAGGGTGCCGGTCTGACTCGTTGCTGGGCTACCTGAAAGCGCTCGGCGTGCTAAGAGTCGTCGCCGTACAGAAGGAGCGGCACGTTCGAGGAGCTTGGCAGGGAAAGGCCTTCGAGCTCCTCGCGCCGTTTGACCGCGCCGAACTGGAGCGCTTTTTCGTCGAGACGTACGCCCCGATGCCGGTTCTCAATCCCTGGAACAACGGCGCCGGCTTTGATGGAAAGGCCGACAAGGCTGCATCGATCATCGATATGCTGCGGAAATCGCAACATCCCCGGTGGTCAGCGTACCGCGCTGCCATCGGGCTGATCGACAGCGAGTTCGGCGCGAACGGTTTACGCAAACAGCTCACCAAAGAACAGCTCGTCCAACTGCTCCGTGGGAAATACGCCGATGAGGCGCTCCCGTGGCTCGATGCGGCGATCGTTCTCGGCCGTGACGGGGCTGCCTTTCCGTTCCTGCTCGGCAGCGGCGGCAACGACGGCCGCCTTGATTTCTCGATCAACTTCGCCGCTCGAGCGCTCGACGTTGCCGGCGATAAGGCGTTCCCTGAGACCGGGACCTCGCTGCGTGACGCGCTGGATGACACCAGCGAGTCGAAGCTCCTTCAGGATGCTGCGATCGGCCAATTCGGGCCCCGCTTCGCCGGCGGAGTCAATGGGACCAGCGGTTTCGACGCTGCGTCGCTCGTCAATCCTTGGGACTTGGTGCTTGCGATCGAAGGCGCCGTGTGCTTCTGCGGAAGCTTGGCGAAGCGTCTCCCTTCAGGCTCGGATCGGGTGACGTTCCCGTTCGCCTTCGGTGTCGTAGCGGGTGGGTGCGCAAGCGCAAGCTCAGAGGAAGAAGCGCGCGGTGAAGTGTGGCTTCCGGTTTGGGAGGGGGCCGCCTCGTTCGCGGCTGTCTCCGCGATGCTGCGCTCCGGGCGTGCCGACTTGCCGTCGGCCGGTGACCAGCCGCACGTGAGGACGGCATTGAACGCGGCGCAAGCCGCGCAAGCGGCACTCACGCTCGGAGCAGCGCGCGGCATCGATCGCTTCGAACGCATTGCCTTCCTGCAACGGAATGGCCTCGCTTACACCGCAACGCACAGCGGCACCGTTTTCACGGGCGACGACCCCGGCATCGCCTTATTGTCGCGCGGTGCTGCCACGTGGATCGAGAGAGTGCGAACGCGGGAGGAGAAACTGGGCAAAGCCGTCCGTGATGGGTTACGTCGCTTCGACACTGCGCTCTTCGATTATGCACGCACGCCGGCGCCGCGGCATGCGGGAGAGAGGCGCAAGCGGGCCGTCGCGTGTGCGGAAGTCCTCGCGGGCTTGTCAGACGTCGAGTATGCCCTCGCACGTCGCGGGCACGACGAGCTGCGTCCTCTCGAGTATCTCGACCCGGCCCTCTTCGACGTGCTCGACGATGGCTCAATCGAGCACCGAATAGCCCTGGCACTGGTTTCTCTCGGCTATGCTCGGCGCGAGCGAGAATTGCGCCTTAGGCTCGAGCACGTACGTTACGACGACCGGGGCAACCTCGAATACCAGGCTCAAGCGAGAATCTCGCTCTCGCCGGTTCTCACTAGCACGCTAGGCGACATCTGTGAGCGACGCGTGGCTGCGGCAGAGGCCGGAGACAGAGACATCACATGGCTGCGCGGTTCTGCCGGCATAGGCGGAAGTGATGTCGCAGCAGTTAGCGAGGGTCTCGTCGATAAGGGACGCCTGGGGCGCTTACTCGGGTCCTACTCTCTCATCAAGCCGCCAATTGTAGTGCGTCACGTCGAGGCATCTGTCGAACGAACAGTTGACGAAGCTCCGCCGGCTGCTTTCGCACTGATCAAGCTCGTTCTCGATCATCCCAAAGCCTGCGACCGTCGAATCGTAGCCCTTCTTCGTGCGCGTGAGCCCGCTCGCGCTCTTGCGCTAGCGTTACAACGCGCTAGGAGCATTCCAGGCCTTCCTGCTGAGCCGCGCAACGTAGCTGCCGCGCACGTCCCCGATGCGGAATGGTATGCAGCGGCGGCGCTCGTCCCGATCCGCCTTCACGCTTCCGACTACGCTCCGATTCTCAATGCAGCTCTCGTGCAGCGAACAAGCCCTCACGGGACGACGGAATATCTCAACTCGATACGCAAAGAAAAGGAAGAATCGCAGTGACAGTACTGCCGGACCTAACCAAAGCGACGGCTCGCATCCTTATCGAATGCGATCTGCGTCCAGTTCAAGGTGAGCGATTCCAGCCCACCGGTTTCCCGAGCCTCGGTGCCGCTGAATTCCAGACGAGTACGGGCACGAGCCTGCTCGTCGAATCCGCGCAGTCGCTGGCGAACCGGCTAGAAGCCGTCGCGTGGGATGATGCTCGCGAAGACCTCGTCGCTGCGCTGGATAAATTGCCGTACGTAGCAGCGGTCGTCGACGGACGCGCGACCGACTCTATCCGTGAGGCGCACCGCCTGAACTCACCATACCTGATTCAGGGGCTCAAGCTGAAGACCGATTTCCTAGCGCGCGCCGAGATCGCCGGGCAGAAGGCAAAGGGTAAGGCCGCGAAGGCCGAAGAGGCGGACGAGAGTTCGGGAGTCGATATCCGTAAGCTGGCAGCCGCCGTCTTTCGGTTCGACCCGAACTCCGTGCTGCATGGTGTCTTCTTGGAGAAGATCATCGGTCTGGCGCGCTTGACGCGGGTGCTGTCGGGTTTCATCGAGGCGGACGGCGTCCGCCCCGCGCAGAGCGGCGGCGTGAAGAACGACCGCATCGACCCGAAGGGGCAGTCGAAGGGGGGTGCCGAGAAGGGCTTCGGCAACGTGCCCTTTGCGAGAACCGAATACACGGCCGACAAGATCACGGCGTACTTCTCACTCGATACGGCGTTGCTGGCATCGTATGGCCTTGGCGATGATGCGGAGCGACTGTTGATAGGTCTTGGGCTCTGGAAGGTCCGCCGTTTTTTGGAGGTGGGAGGCCGTGTGCGGACGGCCTGCGACCTCGACGTCCGCGAAATCAAGGTGACGCGCCCAGTCGATTTCGAACTGCCGGCGACGGCTGAACTCGAAGGGATCGTTCGGGAACAGATCGCTCGCTGCACGCAGCTCGGGCTCTTCGCCGTGCCGCCGAAGACCATCGTGCCGTATCCGGCCGAATAGCCATGATCGCGCTTCAAATCGAGTTCGTCGCCGGCCAGTTCCACGCGAATCCGTGGGACCGCGGGACGAACGAAGGCGAGATCGAGTGGCCTCCCTCGCCGTGGCGGCTGCTGCGCGCGATCGTCGCCGGTTGGCATCGCAGCGGGACGACGGACCGCGAAATGTTGCTGCGCGTGCTCGACGCGCTGGCGGAGCCGCCGGTGTTCGACTTGCCGGTCGCTTCGACGGGCCACACACGCCATTACGTCCCCCTCGGTGGGCTCAAGGGCGGGAAGCCCGAGCGTACGCTCATGCTCGATTCGTTCGTTGCGCTCGAACGTGGCCGCGAGCACGGATCGCATGCCTTCGCGATCTGGCCGAGCGTCGAGCTCGGTCCTGACGAGCGCCGCCTTTTGGAGCGCTGCTGCTCGCTGATCGGCTACCTCGGCCGAGCCGAGTCATGGTGCGAGGTCTCGCTTGTCACCGATGTCCCTTCCGCGCTCGGGCGCTATTGCGTCAACCTTGCATCCCGCGATGCGGGTGAAGGGCCGGTGGCTCGCCGCTTGGCGGCAGGCCCGTCGCTGCGGGGAGCCGGCCTTTTCCGTGCTCTCAACGAACTCACGGGCGACATGCGGCGTTCGCGCCGAACGATGCCGCAAGGCACGGCTTGGGTCGAATACCGCTTGCCACCCGACTTCGGGTGGGCGTCGGAGCGAGCGTCGCAAAGGGACGTGCAGCGTCCAGCGTTTGGGCCGACGATGCTCCGGTTCGCCATCGACGCGGAGAACGGCGTGCTGCCGCCGATCACCGACGCCGTCACCGTCGCCGAGAAGATACGCCAGGCCGCAATCAAACAATATTCACGCCTAAACGGCACCCCCGCCTCCAGACTTCTCGCGGGCAAGTCCGAAGACGGAAGCAATCGCCGCGAGGGCCACGACCACCCCTTCTTTCTGCCGCTCGACTTTCGCGACCGCGGCGTCGTCGACGGACTCGACGTCTGGCTGCCGGCAGGCTGCACGCACGACGAGTTCCGCGCCTTGACGAGCATAGACGACATTTGGGATCGAGTGATTCTTGAGGGACGCTTTGCGGTGACCTATTTGGGCCGGGTCGAGCCGGCCACCGGCACCCACTGGGCGACGGCAACGCCTGTCGTCCTCGATCGGTTCCCGAAGCGCCGCGGGCCCGGCGGCTCGGTCGTTGTCGATTCCGCTGAGGAACAACTGCAGCGCGCTCTGGAGCGGCGCGGCCTGCGGCCCGCGCGCGTCAAAGTCTGGAGCCCCCGCCAGACGATTCCGCACCGCCTCGGCGGCCAGACGCGACTCGATGCCTTCCGTCGCGCGCGGATCGGGGAACGTACCATCCATCCGCTCGTCGGCGCGACGATAAGCTTCGATCGGCCCGTCGATGGGCCAATCGTGGTGGGCCGCCTAGCGCACTTCGGCCTTGGCCGCTTCGAGCCTGCACTTGATGAGTTCGCGCCGTCGCCAGATCCCGAAGAATAGGAGCGTAAAGTCATGGAGTCAATCAGCGCAACGTTTCGCATCGTCACGCCCATGTTCATCGCTGGCGCGGATCAGAAAGGTGCAGAACTGCGGGTTGCGAGCATGAAGGGCGTCCTGCGATTCTGGTGGCGCGCTCTCGAGTGGCCGCAGCTCGTGAGCTTTGAACCACGAAAGCAGCTTGGCGAGTTGAAGCGACGCGAAGCCGAATTGTTTGGGGGCGCCGGCAAAGCACAGGGACAGAGTAAGATTCGCTTGAGACTTGTCGATGCACAAGTCGCGAGCCCGGAGGCCGAGCGCGCCGCCAAATGGCCTCCAGCGTCGTGGGAGAACTACACAGGGTATGGGCTGAAGGATGGGGCGCGCGCGTGCTTACCAGGAGGTGGCATATTTCGATTGGAGCTGAGTGCGAGAAGACGCGATGATCTGGAACGAGCTCTACCTGCTTTGGAAGTTCTGGGGCTCTGCGGTGGCTTGGGAGCACGCTCGCGCAATGGATGGGGTAGCCTGACGCTGACGAAGATCGAGGGCGTCAGCGGCTGGGAGGTGGCGTCGACGGCCAATGAAATCAAGGCGAGACTCAAGGCGTTCATCCAGAGCAGCCTGGTCACGGCGCAGCCGCCGTATACTGGGGCATCGTCTCTGGCTCAGATTGGCGTCGGCAAATCCCACAAGAACCCGAACGAGGCGCACCGCGCGCTTGGCACACAGTACCGAGACTTCGTCCATCCAACACGAGGCGCGGGTTCGCGCCCGCTCGCGGTCTTGCCGGGCGTTTCACCGAAAGAAGCCCGCAAGCAGTTCGGCTTGCCCCGGCAGGGCCTCTCGACGGACCGTCGCGCCAAGCCGCTCTTCATACACGTTCATCAAGCAGCAGAGGATGCGCCAGCGTTTCCGGTCGCGGTTTATCTTCCGGGCGATTGGGGTCAGGGTGAAGAGGCGATTCCATACGCCGGGCGTCACCTTATCGACTTCGTGAGAACGGTTGATACTCTATGAGTCGCCTAAATTTCTCGATCGGGCCGGTGCAAACGTTCGTAGCGCAATCGCGGCGAACTCGCGATCTGTGGGCCTCGTCGTGGCTTCTCTCCTGGCTGAGCGCGAGAGCTATGGAGGGAGCAGTCACGAAGTCCGGCGGTCGGCTTATATTGCCGAACGTCACCACGGACGAGCTGAAAGCATACGCTAGAGCTCCTCATGCGATTTTGCCTAACAGGTTCATTGCGGAAGTTAATGACGGGGGCAAGGCGGCGAGATCGGCCGAGGAGGCGTTTGAGGAGGCATGGCGTGCACTTGCCGCCGCAGTCTACACGCAGTTTGTCGATGGAGTCGCACGGCATGGCTCAGGGACAAGGCAAATCTGGGATCGGCAGATCGCAGCCTTCTGGGAACTCACCTGGGTTGTCGGAGAGGACGACGCGCTGATCGACCAGCGGAAGAACTGGCGGCTGCCGACGCTGACGATCGAGTACGGCGATCGATGTTCTCTGATGCCGCCCTGGCAGGAGCTTTCCGGCTATGATTCAGGCCAAGAGAGCGGCGCGAGCGCGCAGAAGGAATTCTGGAGCGGGCTCCGCGAGTCGCTTAAGAGCCCCCTTGATCTTGACCGCCGTGAACGGCTTTGCGCAATAGCGCTCGTCAAGCGACTCTTTCCATTGCTCGACTCGAGCACCCAGCACAACCTCTCAGGTGTGAGGCTCAATACAGAATCGTGGCCGTCGACGCTTGATATCGCCACCCAACCGTGGAAGAGCAGCGTAGCGAAGAATCAAAGTCCGAAAGTGCTTGCTGCATGGAATGCGTTCTGCTCGGTCGCTGGTGGAAGCGAAAGAGTTCGTGGGACGTATCTGATCAAGGACGCACTCGTAATGCGTGAACGAACCGCTGATCTTTCCGTGGAAAAACGGGACGCGCTGCACGAGAAATTAGGAATCCTCGAGGACATGGTTAAAACGGAGCCGTCGAAGTACTACGCGATCCTGCTAGCCGATGGTGACCACATGGGCGCCGCTCTGCGGGCGAGTCGCGACGCCGGAAATCTCGATGTCTTTACCCGCCAAATGGTAGACTTTGCGAAGAGTGCGCCCGGGATCGTCAACAAGCATTGGGGATCGTGCGTGTATGCGGGTGGCGACGATGTCTTGGCGCTCCTGCCCGTCCCCAACGCGATCCAATGTGCCGAACAACTCGCCGCCGGGTTTGAAGGCACATTTGGAAGCGGCCCAGAGAAGCCCACGCTCTCGGTGGCAGTGCTCTTCGTGCATTATCGCCTGCCGCTCAGCGATGCGATTCGGTCCTCGCACGAATTGCTCGACGATGTCGCTAAGGAGGAAACCGGTCGTGCAAGCCTTGCGATTGCAGTTCACAAACCCAGCGGCCCGGCGGCGCAATTCTCCGCACCTTGGGCCTGGTGGCACGAGAAGGTTGGCGCGAGAAGCCGCATCGAGCTACTGCCCGTGTTCGTTGCAAGCGACGAATTCAACGCGGGCAGCGGGCTCACGCGAAGCTACCTCTATAAGGTCCGTGATCTGTTCGAACGGCTCGCGCTCGACGAAACTCGACTCGTCGGGCGCCGCACGGGAGCCTCGTACAACCTCGGACTAGAGCTCGCGCCGCATCTCGCTGACCTTCTCGCCGCGGAGCTGCTCGTTGGCCGTGGCTCGGTCTCAGAGCGGCAGCGGGAGTCGGCGCGAGCACTGGCCGAACGGTTCGTCGCACTGTCGCACCCGGCGCGGCGCGTGGACAACGAGATACGCGTCGACGAAAACGCGGTGAGCTTTTCGCCTGCAAGAATCGCAATGTTCCTGGCGACCGGTGGAGCTGAAAAAACGTGACGACGTTTGCTATCGACGCGCTTGACACGCTCTTCTTTCGCGACGGCCGCCCGTACCGTATGGGCGATGCCGACCAGTCGAACGTGCCAAGCCTTTTCCCTCCCCCACCCTATACGCTCGTTGGCGCGCTACGGGCAGGCCTTGCCCGCAATAACGGCTGGGACGGGGTTGGCCGGTGGAACGTGGGCCTTGCTGAAATCCTGGGCGACGGGCCGGAGAACCTTGGAGTGCTGTCATTCCGCGGGCCGTGTCTTGCGCGAAATCGGGAGCCGCTTTATCCTGCGCCGGGACATCTCATGAGGGTTGAAGGGGGCGGGCGAATCGAATATGGCTTGCTCACGATCGATCCGGCGGCACGGTCGTCTTGCGATATCGATGGCGCAACCGTCTTGCCGAAACTCCGCGAGAACGATCGCGCCCGCAGTGGCTGGCGTTCGGCGCAGCACATGTTTCTGACCGCCGGTGCGCTGCGTTCGGTGTTGGCCGGCGCACCGCCGGAGCAATCGCAAGTAGTGCCCGCGGCGGAACTTTGGGTGCATGAACGTCGCACCGCGCTGTCGCGCGATGCGACGCGCCACGCGACGGGCGAAGAGGGCGATCTCTACTCACCCGCTTACGCCAGGCTGAAGCGCGGGGTCACGCTGCTATTCGATGTGGAGGGCATCCCTGAGACCTGGATCGCACCGGAACTCGTGCCGCTCGGGGGCGAGAGCCGCATGGCGGCGATCGAGCGACTCGACGACCCGCTTGAGATTCCACTTCACACGAGTATGCGTGCTACAAGCGACAGTGGGGCGATTCACTTTGTCTTCGTCTGCCTGACGCCGCTGCGGCTACCGCTCCTCGAGGGGTCACCCGTGGCCGCAAGGTCGGGTACGGCGTTCTTCGGCGCGTTCGGTCTCCCGGGAATTGATCTTGTGAGCGCGGCCATCGAGCGGCCGATCTATCTGGGCGGTTGGGATTCGCTGGAGCGTACGCCGCTCGCGATGCGCCCGCACCTATTGCCGGGATCGGTTCTCTTCTGCCGTTGCCCGCCGGCTGATTTTGCTCAACTCTGCGAAGACCAACCACGCGGGCTTGGGAGCGATCGTCGACTTGGCATTAATCAATATACCGTGGGAGTCATCCCGACATCATGATCAGGAGCACGGAATGAAAGCATCGATCTACGGCCTTCTCGCTGAAACGCCCATTCACGTTGGAGGCAGCACGTCGGAGGGCGTCGTCGATCTTCCCATTGCGCGAGAATCGGTGACCGGCTTTCCCTACGTCCCGGGATCGGGTTTGAAAGGCGCTCTCAAGCAGTACGCTTCGAATGAATTGACGAATGGAGAGCGCGATGAGCTTTTCGGCAAGTCCGACTCCGCCGGCGCCTTGCTTGTCGGAGATGCGCGGCTCCTGCTCCTGCCGGTGCGCTCCCTCGACGCGGCGGCGATGTGGGTGACCTGCCCCCACCTGCTCGAACGGTTCGGCCGCGATTGTGCTCGTGCCGGAGCGGACGAGCCCGTTCCACAGATCAGCGTCACGCGCGGGTCTTACCGAGGTGCGCCCAAGAGCGAGACGATGCCGTTGATCCTTGAAGAGAGGCAGTTCGATTGCGCGGGGCCGATAGGCGACGAACTCAGCGACGCGCTCTCGGCGCTCTTGCCCGTTGATGGCGCGCACGCGAACACAAGAGAGCGCCTGCGAGAACGTACGGTTGTCCTAAACGATGATGACTTCGTGTGGTTCGCGCGGAACGCCCTGCCGGTTAACGCTCGCAACGTTCTCAACGACGACACGAAAGTCAGCGAGAACCTCTGGTACGAGGAGTCGCTTGCTCCTGATTCGCTACTGTATGCAGTCATCGCTGAGCGATTCCCCAAAGTGCTTCATATAATTGAAGAGCTACTTGCTAAAAGGTCCTTTCTCCAAATCGGCGGCAACGAGACCGTGGGCATGGGTTGGATAAGCGTGCAAAAGCTATTGAATAAGGGATCCTAATGCAGACGCTCGAGCAAAGGCGAGCATCGTATGCGCTCGACTGCATCCAGAGCTTACGGGGAACGTCACACGGTAGGTATGTGAGCTACGTTGCCGCCCTTCCCGCCGCGATCCTCGCCAACGGCCTTGGGCAGGCCATGGCAACTGAACTGGCCTCGGCAGCGGACGCGGGCCACCAGCATCTATACGACCATGTTAGCGGGTGGCTCTGCGGCAATGATCCTGCTGTGCCCTACGGCAGGACAGCCCCTAAGGACTTGTTGCGCGAAATCACGCGACGCGATCAGGATGCTTACGTGCGCGCGCAGGGTGAGGCGCTTGCGGTTGTGATCTGGCTAAAGAAATTCGCGCGTGCTATGCTCGAATCTGAATCGGAGGCGTGAGCCGATGGAGATCGGCGACGGCGGCGCGCCCCTATTTCAAAGCTTACGGGAGAGTCTGCGGGCTATTGCCAAGTTCCCGTCTCTGGCAAATGCGGGCCTCTGGTACGACAAGTTTTGCAACCAGTGGAACCGTGCTTTCGACTCGATGCGCGGCGATCGGAAACGCGCGTGGGTCGCGACGCTCGCGTCGAACCTTGGCGGCCCGGGCTGCGTAGGTGAAGCCACGCTACTCGACGAGTTTAGCGCCCGTTCCAAAGCGCTGCAAGAGTCTGTGGGCGGCCTGACGTTGGAGCTTGAGACCGCCTCACGTTTCGTGCCCGGTCTCGGTAACGCGAACCCCATCGAGGCCGGACTGCGATGGCATCCGACGCTCGGCGTGCCGTATATTCCGGGCTCGACGCTCAAGGGCGCCGTACGCGCGTGGGCGCAGGAGCAAGACGAGCACGAAACGGACGTCGCGCGCGTGTTTGGTCCCGAAGGTCGCGCGGCTAAGGCGAAGGCTGCAGTGGGCACAGTGATCTTTCTCGATGCGCTTCCCACCGGTGCAGTAACGCTCGAAGGGGATGTAATGACGCCGCACTATGCCTGCTACTACCAAGATGCCGGCGGGCAGGTCTGGCCCGGCGACTGGGAAGACCCCGTCCCGATTCCTTTTCTCGTTGTCGCTGCGGGCCAGAGATATCGGTTCACCGTGATTCCGCGCACGAAAGACGCGAGCGATGACTGCAAGCGAGCCGCGCGGTGGCTTGAGCACATGCTGTCGGACGCTGGTGTCGGAGCGAAGACGGCGGTCGGCTACGGACGTTTTACAAGGCCGGCGCCCGTGTCCCTCGTCTCGACTGCACGTAAGGCGGTGCCCCGTTATAGGGCCGGCGACCTGGTAACGGCGGTTCGAGTGGAAGACCCAAAGGGCAGAGGGCGGCCCTGGTTTCAGGCTGACGACGGATTTGGCGGGGTGTGTGGCGACGCGGCCAAGGTTGAGACTGGGCAAACCATTGAGCTCGAAATTAGCAACGTGAACACGCCGCCGGGCTACAATTTCCGCGCGCCCCGCTCGAAGGATGCCACTGAGCGCGGCTCCGGGAAGAAGCGCCGATGAGCGATCGCTTTCTCGTTGCGACGGTGGGAGGCACCCCCGACCCGATCGTGACCAGCGTCTTACATTGGCAACCTCTTAGAGTGTTTTTCGTCGTAAGTCCGCAGAGCCGCACGGATGTAGATGGAAAAATCTGCCCGCTGCTTCTTGCCAAAGGGTATGGCTTCGATCGAGGCCGCTACGAGCTGGTCGACATCTCCGATGCAGAGAACTTTTCTCAGACTGTGGATGAGTTGAGACATCTCGGGCGACGGATCACGGAAATAGATCAACCTACGGTTGAAGTCGTTGCGGATTTCACCGGCGGCACGAAAGCCATGAGCGCGGCACTTGCGCTCACTGCGGCGCGTTGGCCTTGGAGAACGTCGTACGTCGGCGGCGGGGAGCGCGACAAGGGAGGGCTCGGGGTCGTGCTTTCTGGCAGCGAGCGCGTCGTCCACGATGCCAATCCCTGGGATGCTCTGGGAGTTGTTGCCGTAGATGACGCTTTGAAGCTTGTCAAGACGCACGCATTTGCCGCAGCGAAAGCGCTCTTGGAGGCAACCAAGATACGTGTGAGCAATCCAGCGCGCAAGCGAGAGCTTAACGCGCTTGAGGAGTTGGTTTCCGCATTGGCGGACTGGGACCGCTTCCAGCATAAAGATGCTCTAAACAAGTTGAAGAATATCGCAAAATACGCGAACGACATCGAAGGGGCTCTCGATGGCCCGACGGCGCGACGGATCCTTCAGAACGTTGAGACCCTGCAAAGCCACTGCCAGAGAGCTGCGGATGGGGTGGGTCAGGGCGGAGAGCCGCGCGTCAGCCGGGAGCTCATCCTCGACCTTCTCGCCAATGCTCGGCGAAGACTCGATGAACAACGCTACGACGACGCCACAGCGCGACTTTACCGGGCTATCGAGGCGATCGCGCAGCTCCGACTGGAAAAGCGCGGTTATCCAGACACCGGTGCCGTGCCCGTTGATAGCCTGCCGGAATCGCTGCGCGCCGACGTGCAGGCGACGGCCTGCGACGGCTTGGTAAAGCTTGGGTTACAAGAGTCTTGGAGGCTGTTGGCCGAGCTAGGCGATGACGCTGCGGCAAATTTCATGCAAAGGTTTGGCGATCCAAAAAAGTCCGTGCTTACGGCTCGCAACCGAAGCATCCTGGCCCACGGCTTCAACCCTATCAAGAAGCAATCGGCGGAGCAACTCTTCGATGCCGCGCTTGAGTTGCTGGGAACTACGAAGGAGAACCTTCCCAGATTTGACTGGTCGCCGCGGTGATCGGCGACGCCTCGCGGTCTAGTTGCCGGCAGGCTGCACGCACGACGAGTTCCGCGCCCTGACGAGCATCGCCGAGATCTGGGATCAGGTCATTCTCGAAGGGCGATTCGCGGTGACGTATTTGGGCCGGGTCGAGCGGGCAACCGGCACCCTATGGACGACGGCCACGCCGGTAGTCCTCGATCGCTTCCCCAAGCGCCGCGGGCCCGGCGGCTCGGTCGTCGTGGACGCTCCCGAGGAGCAACTCCAGCGCGCCCTCGCGCGCGGCGGCCTGCCGCCGGCGCGCGTCGAGGTCTGGAGCTCGCGCCAGACCATTCCGCACCGCCTCGGCGGCCAAACCCGGCTAGACGCTTTCCGCCGAGCGCGGCTCGGGGAGACTCCCGTCCATCCAGTCGTCGGCGCGACGATCAGCTTCGATCGACCCGTCGAGGGCCCGATCGTCCTCGGCCGCCTGGCACACTTCGGGCTCGGCCGCTTCGAGCCGGTAGCCTGAACGTAACAGATGACCTTGCCCTCGTTATCGCGCGTGGGACGAACCGGGATCGAACCGCAATTGAGTGCGGGGTATTTAGCAGGGCACGGGAATCGCGGCTGGAAAGCGCCGCGAATGTCGATCGAGCGCTCGTTCATGGTTGTCCTCGAACCGGAGGAGGAGGGAGGGTTTAGCGTTTCCGTGCCCGCCTTGCCTGAGATCGCCACGCAAGGCGATACGGTGGACGAGGCGCTGGCGTGTGCGCGTGAGGCGATCGCGCTCGTTCTCGGCGATCGCAGAGAACGGGGAGAAGAGATTCCGCCGAGCGACACTGACGCTCGCATCGAACGCATCGCGATCGCCGTCTAGGCGCGCCGCCGCAGCGTGAGTCAGCGTGCACCGCGCATTTCCGGCAATGATCTGATTGCGGTGCTTGAGCGGAGCGGCTTCGAGCGGCTGCGTCAAGAGGGATCGCATGTTCGCCTGCGCGGGCCGCGCGGCGAACTCGTCACCGTGAAGCGGACCATCGACGTATTGAAGCCCAAGACTTTGGCTAGCGCACTGCGACAAGCAGGTTGGACGGTCGCTGACCTTCGCGCGCGATTGTAAATGCGATCGCACGAAATGGCTTAGGCTCGCCAACGGATTCTCCACCACGGCTCGCTTGGCCACGTCGGCGTCGGGCCGCCCGGCATCGTTTAGGAGAGGATGCGGACGATCTGTTCCGTATTCAGCGCCGCTCTCGCGAGTGAAAAGACTGACTACTGGAGATCGTCGGGGAGGCTGCGAGCAGAGTGTCATCGTTTCCACGGCTACGATTCGGTCGATCTCGATGTGGTATGGCAAGTCGTTCGCGAGGAGCAGCACCGCGTAGGTGATTCCCCCGGATTTCGTCACGGCGCTTGCCGGGCCACGCTGGCCGAGCCCCCACTCGCCTGCCCCAGCGCAAAACGCCGCCTTGCCGGCCCGCATCGGCGACTGAGGCGGGGAGAGTGGTAAGGAAACACGGTCCTTGTAGTTAGTGCCTTACGATGCTATCCTGTGGGCATGCGAAAGTTCGTAGCGAAGCTCACCAGTAAGAATCAGCTCACCTTACCGAAAGGCGTCAGCGCGTTCATCCATGCGCGTCCCGGCGACTCGGTGAGCTTTTGCGTCGACGAGGAAGCCGGCCGCGTCGAGGTGAGGGGACCGAGCTTTGAGGAGCGGCTGGAGCCGTGGGTTGGACGCTGGGCGACGGGTGGTCAGGCGATGACGACCGGGCAGGTCGACAACTGGGTACGCGATCTTCGCGGCGAGCGCGAATAGCCACGTGACGGCGATCGATACGAACGTCTTCATCGATGTGCTCGCTGGCGAAACAGAGGTGGCGCGCCGCGCCGCGCAAGCGATCTTAGCGCGCGCTGCGCAGAGGGGAGCGTTGATCGTTTCCCCGGTCGTCTATGCGGAACTGGCCGCGCATCCCAGCGCGAGCCCGAACGAGCTCGACCGCTTCCTCGCAGAGTTGCACGTCGCGATCGATTGGGTGCTCTCTGAGGAGATTTGGAGACGTGCGGCTTCCGCCTTCGGCGACTACACTCGGCACCGTCGCGCGGCCAAGGGCGGAGAACCGCGCCGGCTCGTTGCCGACTTCGTCATCGGAGCTCACGCGGTAGCAGTCGGTGCCCTCGCGACCCGAGACGACGCCTTCTACCAGCGCACCTTCCCCGAGCTGACGATCTTGAAGTGACCCCAGACCGCCCTGGCTCAGCGGAGCGACACGATCGGTAAGTCCCGAGGTCGCTGCGACGTCGGTTAAGCCGAAGGCCGCGGTGGTCGCGAGCCGCCTTGACCTCCTCGCGCTTGTGCGTCATATTGTTAGACATGAGGCAGGTGAGCATCCGGGAGGCTCAACACCACCTCGCCCGCGTGCTGGCTTGGGTGCAGGAGGGCGAGGAGGTCGAGATCACGCGGCGAGATACGGTCGTCGCCCGGATCGTCCCCGCCTCCGGAAGGCGCGGCGAGGGAAGAGCGCGCCGGCCGGATTTCGCAGCGCGACTGCGCGCGATTTTTCCGGAAGGTCCGCTGCCCGGCAGCCCGGCGGCGGATGAGGTCTCACGCGGCCGCGACCGGTGATCGTGTACGCGGATTCGAGCGCGCTCGTCAAGTTATACGTCAGCGAGGACCGCAGCGCTGAAGTGCTCGCCCTTGCGCAACGCCCCGACGTGAGCTTTGCGTTCAACGGGCTTCACGATCTCGAAGTCCGCAACGCGATCAGGCTACTGGCATTTCGCGGCGCAATGAAGCCACAGGCCCAGGCGCTTGCGTTGGCCGCGCTCGATGCGGACCTCGCAACTGACCTTTACCTGCCCCAGCACGTTGACTTCGGCCGCCTGACGAGGGCCGGCGAGCGGCTTTCGGCTGCAACCACGGCGCACATCGGTGCGCGCGCGCTCGACTTGCTCCATGTCGCAGCCGCGCAAGATGGCCGTTTCGACAGCTTCCTCACGTTCGACGCATGCCAGCGCGAGGTCGCTCGCGTTGCAGGGCTCGCCTTTCAATTAAGCCCCTGAGGGGAAGCCGGCGGGGCGCAGCGCTTGCCTTCATAGCGGCCGTTCCGATCTGGCGCATCGTCGCCGTGCCATACGGTTGGCGCGGCAGCGTTAGATAATCATTGCCGGTATCGCGTTCGCCCGGGCGCTGTCCTTCGCGAGCTGTTGTCCCCCGGCACTACCTGTGGGGCCGAGGCCGCTTGCTGCCGATAATAGGGGCTAAAGAATGGCAACCGAAGAATTTGCCGAGCTAATCCCGGCGCGAATGGTAAACGAGTTCGTATACTGTCCACGTCTGTTCTGGCTGGAGTACGTCGAACGGGAGTTCGAGTCGTCGTACGATACGGTCGACGGCGAGCGCGTCCACCGGCGCGTGGACCGGCCCAGCGGCGAGCTGCCCGACGACCTGGCCGAGATGCGCGCGGCCGCGGCCTCGGTCGAGCTGTCGTCCGAGCGGCTGGGCGTCGTCGCCAGGATCGATCTCGTCCAAGCCGAGGGCGATCGGGTCGTCGCGATCGACTTCAAGCGCGGCAAAGTGCCGCCGGTCGCCGGCGGCGTCAACGACCCCGAGCGCGTCCAGTTGTGCCTGGCCGCGCTGCTGCTGCGGGAGAACGGCTACGCCTGCGAGGTCGGTCGCATCTATTACGCCGCTTCCAAGACGTACGTCGACGTGCCCATCGACGAGCCGCTAGTCATGCTAACCGTCCTCGCGATCGAAGGTGCGCGGGAAATGCGGCAACGCGGCACGATCCCCGCGCCGCTCGTCGACAGCCCCAAGTGCGGCCGTTGCTCGCTGCACGCGATCTGCCTCCCCGACGAGACGACCGCGTTGAAGGCAGCCGAACCATCCGAGAAGATTCGGCCCTTCGCCGCGCCGAGCGATGACGAGGTCCCGCTCTACGTGCTCGAGCCCGGGGCGCGCCTGGGTCTGAGCGGCGAGGTCTTACAGGTCCGAACCGACGAGGGCGTCGTCGCGGACGCCCGGCTGATGGAACTCGCTAGCATCTCGCTCTTCGGCAGCGTGCAGATCAGCTCGCAGGCGATGCGCTCGGTTTTGCAGCGCGACATTCCGGTGTTCTTCTTGAGCTACGGCGGCTGGCTGAGCGGCTATGCGCGTTCGGTGAACGACCACAGCCTCGACCTACGAATCGCGCAACACGAGCTTGCCCGGGATGAGAAGCGCTGCCTCGAGCTCGCGCGCGCGTTCGTGCTGGGAAAGGTGAAGAACCAGCGAACGATGATTCGCCGGTCCCGCGGCGATGAAGCGAAGGGAATACTTCAAGCGATGTCGCTGTTGATGCATCGCATCGAGCGAGCGCGGGATGCAAGTGAACTGTTGGGCCTCGAAGGAGCGGCCGCGCAGCGCTACTTCGATGCGTTTGGCGACATGCTCAACGTTGGCACCGGCTTCGAGGTGACGGGCCGAAACCGGCGCCCCCCGACGGATCCTGTCAATGCCCTGCTCTCTTTTGGCTACGCCATGCTGACGAAGGAAGCGCTGGCGGCGGCGGTGTCGGTTGGATTCGAGCCGGGCCTGGGAGTGTACCACCGCCCACGCCCGGGGCGTCCCTCGCTCGCCCTCGACCTAATGGAAGAGTTCCGCCCGCTGATCGTCGACTCGACGGTTCTCTCGGCGATCAACAGTCGCGAGCTGCGTGCGTCGCACTTCAGCCGGCATGGCAAAGCCGTCGTGCTGAGCGACGACGGCCGGCGCACGTTCATCGCGGCGATTGAGCGCCGGCTCCGCTCGACGATCCGCCATCCGACCTTCGGGTACGAAGTGACGTACCGCCGCGCGCTCAACGTCCAAGCGCGTCTGCTCGCTCGGGCCATCCAGGGCGACATCCCGAGCTATCCGCCTTTCTGCACGAGATAGCCGATGCTGCGCGCGTACCTTCTGTCCTACGATATCTCGGACGCGAAGCGGCTTCGCAAGATGCACAAGCTCGCGACGGCTTTCGGCCGGCCGTTGCAGTACAGCGTTTTCGCCTGCCTCTTGCGGCGTGAGGATCGCGTCCGGCTGGCCGCAAGGATCGAGGCGCTCATCGACTCGAAGCGCGACCGCGTCATCATCCTCGATATCGGGACGGTCGCTGATCGGGAGTCCTGGATCCCGCCGATGCAGATCTTCGGCTGCCAGGAGATCGTCCAGGAGCGGAGCGCCCTCATCGTCTGAGGCCGCCGTCGAGCGGCTCGGTGAAAGGCGCTTCCCTCAGAGGCGCTCGACGCCGCCATTTCGGGCTTTTTCGCGGCTTTCGCACGCCCACGGCCAACCCGCGCGAGGGCCGGCGGAGGGTCCTCGAAACACACCCAGAAAAGCCTTATCCTGCAAGGTTCTTCGTCGTATGCCACATCCGCGACGGAAACGTCGCGGCCCCATTGAAGCGTGCGGAGGCTGGCGACTTGGCGCTCGAGTTCCGCGAGACATCCGCGACGGAAACGTCGCGGCCCCATTGAAGCAATCGGCTTGATGCGCTCGGCGACACGCAAGCCTTGACATCCGCGACGGAAACGTCGCGGCCCCATTGAAGCTAGTCGAAGAACGCGGACTCGGCTGCCACCTGCGGGAAGCGGACATCCGCGACGGAAACGTCGCGGCCCCATTGAAGCCAATATGGGCCGCCCGCCCGGGCTGCGGAGCATATCCGACATCCGCGACGGAAACGTCGCGGCCCCATTGAAGCTGCCGTTCGTGTTGTTCACCGACAGAACGATGCCCGAGACATCCGCGACGGAAACGTCGCGGCCCCATTGAAGCTCCTCCGATGCGCGAATGGCGACGATGTCCTGATCGGACATCCGCGACGGAAACGTCGCGGCCCCATTGAAGCGGTGCGGAGCCGTCGAGCTGCGGAACTCCATCGTGGCAACATCCGCGACGGAAACGTCGCGGCCCCATTGAAGCGAGGAGAAGCCAAAGTCGGCTAGGACAGTGACGGGTGCACATCCGCGACGGAAACGTCGCGGCCCCATTGAAGCAGCCGGAGCTGACGCAGGCGCCTCGGCGGGGGCTGCAACATCCGCGACGGAAACGTCGCGGCCCCATTGAAGCGTAAACCCACGAGCCATCGGGGCCGGAGGCGTGCCGGACACATCCGCGACGGAAACGTCGCGGCCCCATTGAAGCGCTGCGGCCGGGGCGTCGTCGTGGACGGCTATCTCGAACATCCGCGACGGAAACGTCGCGGCCCCATTGAAGCGTTCGGCGTTGGAGGCGTACGTGGAGGGTGAGGGTGGACATCCGCGACGGAAACGTCGCGGCCCCATTGAAGCCAGCAAGCCGCAGCGGGCCATTGACGCTTTGGTAATACATCCGCGACGGAAACGTCGCGGCCCCATTGAAGCCCGGCCATCACAGGCATCCGCTCTCGGCGTTGTGCACATCCGCGACGGAAACGTCGCGGCCCCATTGAAGCTGGCCGCGTTCGCTGCTGGGCAAGGCAAGACAATCTAACATCCGCGACGGAAACGTCGCGGCCCCATTGAAGCCCCGGCTGGATGCGCGGGCTCGAGCGCGGGTTCATCACATCCGCGACGGAAACGTCGCGGCCCCATTGAAGCGCACTCGTGGCCGAGATCCAGCACATCTCGCCGCTGAACATCCGCGACGGAAACGTCGCGGCCCCATTGAAGCTTGCAACAGTGGCACGTACCCGGCGTGCGCGAATTATCACATCCGCGACGGAAACGTCGCGGCCCCATTGAAGCTGTGGAGCCGGAGGGGCAACTCGCGGCTACCAGCAGGACATCCGCGACGGAAACGTCGCGGCCCCATTGAAGCGCAGTCATCGTCGCTCGCAGCACTGCATAACGCGCAACATCCGCGACGGAAACGTCGCGGCCCCATTGAAGCCAGTGAAAGGAGGGTCGTTTCAGCCGGGTCGGTCCGATACATCCGCGACGGAAACGTCGCGGCCCCATTGAAGCCGCTGTGCGAGCGTTCGGGCTATTGCGGCTACGCGCTACATCCGCGACGGAAACGTCGCGGCCCCATTGAAGCTCCGCCTTTCTTGGAATCGCGGATGTGCGCCACTTACATCCGCGACGGAAACGTCGCGGCCCCATTGAAGCCAGCTCGGTTGGCACGTGCAGGGCAAGCATAGTTGTCTC
The DNA here is from genome assembly GCA_052267165.1 of Vulcanimicrobiaceae bacterium. Lineage (GTDB taxonomy): Bacteria > Vulcanimicrobiota > Vulcanimicrobiia > Vulcanimicrobiales > Vulcanimicrobiaceae > CAWICD01. Next base: position 47,871 of record JBKQHO010000001.1, read on the forward strand.
CACATCCGCGACGGAAACGTCGCGGCCCCATTGAAGCTCATCGGGCGGCCCTCCACCGGCGGGTTCAGTTGCTCGACATCCGCGACGGAAACGTCGCGGCCCCATTGAAGCGCCGTACATGCCGATTCTTGGACCGTCGCTCGCGATCCCACATCCGCGACGGAAACGTCGCGGCCCCATTGAAGCCTTCGTCGCGACGCGGATCGGCTCGGCGGTGGCGTAGACATCCGCGACGGAAACGTCGCGGCCCCATTGAAGCGCTCGAGGATGGGCGGGACGTGCCGGCCGTCCACGATACATCCGCGACGGAAACGTCGCGGCCCCATTGAAGCTTCTGTGGCATTAGAAGATGGGTCCGTCGGCCCGCCGACATCCGCGACGGAAACGTCGCGGCCCCATTGAAGCCCCAAAGCATTGTCCTGGCCCGCCTGCCGTCCAATGACATCCGCGACGGAAACGTCGCGGCCCCATTGAAGCTACGAGCAGTAGACGAACCGGAACAGGTCGCCCGCAAACATCCGCGACGGAAACGTCGCGGCCCCATTGAAGCCTTAAAAAGGCTACTGATTACGACGAATTTCTTGAACATCCGCGACGGAAACGTCGCGGCCCCATTGAAGCTACGTGGTGGCCGCAGATGACGGACGCACGGATATCTGACATCCGCGACGGAAACGTCGCGGCCCCATTGAAGCAACGTGCCAGTCGTTATATTTCCCGATGGAACCCTCACATCCGCGACGGAAACGTCGCGGCCCCATTGAAGCCACTCGAGCCGCCCGTCACCGAATTCCCCACTAGACGACATCCGCGACGGAAACGTCGCGGCCCCATTGAAGCCTTGGAAGTACCGAGCGGATCGACATGGTACTTCGAACATCCGCGACGGAAACGTCGCGGCCCCATTGAAGCGCCACACGCTGGCTTGTCGAGGGCATCCCGATTACTGAGACATCCGCGACGGAAACGTCGCGGCCCCATTGAAGCTTGCGCTCGCACCGATCTCAGCACTTGCCCAAACGAGGACATCCGCGACGGAAACGTCGCGGCCCCATTGAAGCTGGCTTGCCGCCGTTCGAGACGAGAGACTTCCTTCGAGACATCCGCGACGGAAACGTCGCGGCCCCATTGAAGCACCTCCAGAGAGGCCCTGGTTCGCGCCCGGGGGCATCCCACATCCGCGACGGAAACGTCGCGGCCCCATTGAAGCTTGAGCTGCTCAGTGAAGGGCGAAGGGTGCGAATACATCCGCGACGGAAACGTCGCGGCCCCATTGAAGCGTATCGCCGTCGTGGACTGAAGCCCGAGCCATTCACACATCCGCGACGGAAACGTCGCGGCCCCATTGAAGCAGCCATGCGTCGCGGTGGCCGCGCCCAAGGCGCCACACATCCGCGACGGAAACGTCGCGGCCCCATTGAAGCGTACGTCAGCGACTCGCCGATCAGCGAGCCCTGCTGACATCCGCGACGGAAACGTCGCGGCCCCATTGAAGCGAGCCCTGCGAGCTCGAGATGCCCAGGATCTCTTGGACATCCGCGACGGAAACGTCGCGGCCCCATTGAAGCGAGCCCGCCACCCACGACGAATTCACGGCCGAGCCTGACATCCGCGACGGAAACGTCGCGGCCCCATTGAAGCATTGTTCGACACCGCGACGGGCACGGCTCTCTCCACTACATCCGCGACGGAAACGTCGCGGCCCCATTGAAGCACTGAACTGCCGGTCATACCAGCACTTTCGCCGGACGACATCCGCGACGGAAACGTCGCGGCCCCATTGAAGCACCGCCTTTCGCCGCTCCGCCCGTTTCTGCGGTGAACATCCGCGACGGAAACGTCGCGGCCCCATTGAAGCCGACACTGCTCGAGGTGCGCGTCGACCATGCCCTAACACATCCGCGACGGAAACGTCGCGGCCCCATTGAAGCTTGTCGTGCCCATGCCGCAGCCTAACGGTCAGGTGCGGAACATCCGCGACGGAAACGTCGCGGCCCCATTGAAGCGACGATCACGCCGAGCCCCGCGGTTCCCGTCCTATCACATCCGCGACGGAAACGTCGCGGCCCCATTGAAGCACGATGTCCAGCTTGCGCATGAGTTCGACTGCCGCCGCTACATCCGCGACGGAAACGTCGCGGCCCCATTGAAGCTCTTCGGTTGCAAGGCCAAGGTCTATGTAAAACGCGCCTACATCCGCGACGGAAACGTCGCGGCCCCATTGAAGCAGGGCCGTCTCTGCGGCCGCCTCCGGGCACATAGTGGCACATCCGCGACGGAAACGTCGCGGCCCCATTGAAGCCGCGCCGTCTTTGATTCGATGCGCGGCACGATCTGGAACATCCGCGACGGAAACGTCGCGGCCCCATTGAAGCTGTGCGATGACCGAGCCCTGCTGTCCACCACCGCCGCCAACATCCGCGACGGAAACGTCGCGGCCCCATTGAAGCCGCCCAACGCGCGCATCCTCGCGCTGCGCGGCCCGCACATCCGCGACGGAAACGTCGCGGCCCCATTGAAGCAACCGGGCGGTGCGGCACGAACTCGGCCACGTCGGCACATCCGCGACGGAAACGTCGCGGCCCCATTGAAGCCCGGGCGTTGGAGGGGGCGAGATGAGCGGAACGGTGAACATCCGCGACGGAAACGTCGCGGCCCCATTGAAGCGAACAAGATTGCATCGATGGCGACGACCCCTAGCCCTGACATCCGCGACGGAAACGTCGCGGCCCCATTGAAGCACCGAAAGGTCTTCATGGTCAAAGTTCAGTTCGTCTCGACATCCGCGACGGAAACGTCGCGGCCCCATTGAAGCACGCCTACGGATGACGCGAGCGGCATCGGCGTTCCAGACATCCGCGACGGAAACGTCGCGGCCCCATTGAAGCGTAATCTGCCTGGGCATCTTCAAGAAACGCTCGTGACATCCGCGACGGAAACGTCGCGGCCCCATTGAAGCGCCCGAAATACCTGCCATCCCAGCTCCGCGATCGATACATCCGCGACGGAAACGTCGCGGCCCCATTGAAGCCATTCAATGGGTTAGCCATGCGTCTGCCGTTCGGCGCCTCACACATCCGCGACGGAAACGTCGCGGCCCCATTGAAGCGAACGCGCTGACGAACCGATGTACTCGCGGCAATGCCTCACATCCGCGACGGAAACGTCGCGGCCCCATTGAAGCCCGGGGGTATGCCGGCGGAAAGCCCTGCTACGACTGAGACATCCGCGACGGAAACGTCGCGGCCCCATTGAAGCGAGGTCCGTCGCGCCTATGGCCACGGTGCTTTTTATACATCCGCGACGGAAACGTCGCGGCCCCATTGAAGCTATGACGTCCGGATCTCGCTCGGCTCGTTCGAAGGGCGACATCCGCGACGGAAACGTCGCGGCCCCATTGAAGCAGGCTCGCGTCGTAAGTGTCACCCCTGCCCAGCGGAACATCCGCGACGGAAACGTCGCGGCCCCATTGAAGCTGTCGTTGAGCGAAGCGTTGGTCGGCCGCGACGAAGCGCAACATCCGCGACGGAAACGTCGCGGCCCCATTGAAGCCAGGCGCGTTCTGCACGATCGGCGCGACGGCATTGCACA
>JBKQHO010000002.1:0-54203 GCA_052267165.1 Vulcanimicrobiaceae bacterium
CGCTTGCTGTTCCTGCAGGAATGCCGCCCTTACGATTTCAAATCGACACCAAAAAATTTCGCCGCAAAGCATTGTGGATACTAGGTTTTTTCGAAAACCTCAGTGATTATACCGGACAGCACTGATGGTTTATGAAGATGAAGAAACCCGACAGTACTCAAAGCAAATCGCCTTCTCGGCTCATCACCGAGAGAATCGCAGAGCTAGGCGACTGGCGTGGCGAGACGCTTGCCCACGTCCGCAAGCTCATCAAAGAGGCAGACCCTAAGGTAACGGAAGAATGGAAGTGGAGAGGAGTTCCAGTCTGGTCTGACGGCGGGATCGTCTGCACAGGCGAGTCCTACAAGGCTCACGTAAAACTCACTTTCGCCAAGGGCGCTTCCATCGAGGACCCAGAGGGCATCTTCAATTCCAGCCTAGATGGGAACGCAAGGCGCGCAATCGATCTGCATGAAGGCGACAAGATCAATGAATCTGCCTTCAAGGAGTTGATCCGCGCTGCAGTCAAGCTGAATTCCAAAGGAAAGAAATAGCGACCGTCGGCCGGGCCGGGACGTTACCGCGCTTTCGCTAGGGTGTCGTCCGCTTGGTGCGCGCTGCGAAGCTGCACGATGTCGCGCAAGGGCGGCGCGCCGAAAAGCCGACTGTACTCGCGGCTGAACTTGCGAGGGGCTTTCGTAGCCGACGCGCTGGCTCGCCGACGCGGCGTCGAGCCGTTCGCTCAGCATCAGCCGTCGCGCCTCTTGCAGACGCAGCTGCTTCTGATACGAGGAGTGACCTCCAAGGGATCGGAGCGGGCACGAATATGGCCGCGTTCCGCCGCGGGATCAGCGAGATTCCCAGCGATCTCCTTCGATTGCTCTTTGCGGACGCCGTCGGCGTCGTACGCGTGACTTGGCCGACGCGAGCACCAGCAGCATTCCAGCTCCCACCCCGCCGCCGGCCAAGTACGGTACCAAGAACTCCTCAACCGGCAGGCCTAGGATGTGAGCGAGTACGATCACGTTACGTCACCTCACTCGTCTGTTGAGGTTCCGGCCACGACTTTGCGTTCTCCACAACATCGCTCCACCTCGGGTCGGGCGAGGCGGTGGCGGCGTATTCGTCGTGCCAGTTCCACCACTTGTAAGGTTCGGTCTGGGGGTAGCCCTCCGGCGAATCCTCCCACTCCTCCTGGCGCCCGAGCGGCGTCATGTCGAGGTAGTTCCAGGTGCTTCCCATCTGCTCGTCGCCGCGGTTGTTGAGAAAGTAGGTGCGGAACATGCGTTCGCCGTCGCGAAAGAACACGTTCGTGCCGTGCCACTCGTCCACGCCGAAGTCGGTGTCGAAATCGTCAGTGATGGTGTACCACGGCATCGCCCAGCCCATTCGCGCCTTCACGCGCTCGATCTCCGGCTGCGGCGCGCGCGAGACGAACGCGAGGGTGCTGTCGCGGGCGTTCAGATGGGCGAGGTGGGCGACTTGGTCGGCCCCCAAGGAGCAGCCGCGGCAGGCATGGTCGGGCCAGCCGAAGACGCCGGGCTCGAAGAAGGCGCGGTAAACGATGAGCTGACGGCGGCCCTCGAACAAGTCGAGTAGGCTCGCCTTACCGTTAGGCCCTTCGAACTCGTACTTCTTCTCTACCGCCAGCCACGGCATCCGCCTGCGCGCGGCGGCCAGCGCGTCGCGAGCGCGGGTCAAGGCCTTTTCCTTCACGAGCAGCTGCTCTCGCGCAGCTTCCCACTCCCGGGACGACACGATCGGGGGTGTATTCATTGGGAAATGTCCGCCTTTCTGGTTCTGAGAATGCGCCAAACGCGAAGGCTGCGATCTCGACGGATAGCTTAAATCAGTTCGCGCGGCTCGAAATATCGCGGCGGCGTTCCGCTTGGGGCACCTTCGGCGAGCCCTCGAACCGCCACGATCGGCTTCGGTTACGAGGAGCGCTCTGTCCGCGATGTCATCAAGATTCCAAGACCGGCGCGAGCTGATCGACGATCTGTGTCCAGCCTTCTTCGTGACGGTCGCGGGATTCGGCGCTCGCGAATTGCTCGTGGGTGAGTATGAGTTCCGTCCCGCCGTCGAGCTCGTTGAACTCGAGCGTCAGCAGCGTATCGTACTCGTCTTCCGGATTGTCTTCTTCCCAGCGCCAGGTCATGCAGAGCCGCTCGGTCGGCCGCACCTCGCGGTACGTTCCACCCACATTCAAACGCTCGCCGTCCGGCATGAGCATCACGACGGTGTACGAGCCGCCGGTCCGCACGTCCATCTGAACCTCGGATATGGTGACGTCGCCCGGGCCGAGGAACCTTATCGCGAGCTCCGGTTTCGTCCAGGCGTCGAAAACACGCTGCCGCGGAGCCGCGTAGGTGCGGCGGAGGACGAGTGCCGGAACGGCGCCCGGCGCGCGTGTGTCACTCATCGTATCATCTTTCGTTTGGGAGATTCTGCGAGGAGATCGTCGAGCCGATCAAGCGCGGCGTTCCAGAAGCTGCGCTGCTTGTCGATCCAGCTCGAGGCGGCTTTCAAAGCTGTCGGCGAGAGCGTGCAGCGATGCACGCGACCCAAAACCTGCCGTTCGAGCAGTCCCGACTCTTCGAGCACGCGAACGTGCCTCGAGATCGCCGGCTGCGATATGGAAAAGCCCGATGCGATCTCGCCGACCGACAACGGCCCGCGCGCAAGCCGCTCGACGATCTGCCTTCGGGTCGGATCGCCTAGAGCGGAGAACACGGCGTCGAGATTGCCCATCTGACTCTTAACCATAACGTTATATAACAGTAGCGTTAAGCGTCTCGATTTGTCAAGCCCCGCCGCCGTGCCCGAAGCGCGGGTCTCGGCCGGCGACGGCGTGCGCCGGTCCTGGAACGGCAGCCTGTCGCTCGTTAACTTGGATCGGGGTCGAACATGGACGCGCGTACTACACTCGCGCCGCAGACGTCTTCTCCGCGCGAGCGAGAAGACGCGGGTCGCCGAATCGCTCGGCGCATGCCGAAAATCCATCGGTGGGTCCGCGCCACTTCAGCTCATCAACGTTCGCAAAGAGCGGGGCATCGGTTCGAAGCGTTGCTAGTTTCTTGAAGAGCAGCGCGAGATCGCGGCGCTCGCCTAGAACTTCCTGTGGGAAGTCTCCAATCGTGCCATAGCGTGTGAGGAGCGCCGCTGCACCTTTCGGCCCGATGCCTGCAATGCCGGGATAACCGTCGGCGGCATCGCCGACGAGCGCAAGATAGTCCGGGATCAGGGCCGGACCTACGCCAAACTTCGCTCGCACGCCGTCAGCGTCCCGGATGACCTTGGTCTTCCGGTCGACTTGTACGATACGATCCTCACGCACACACTGCGCGAGATCCTTATCCGGCGTCCAAATGCAGATTCTCTCCACACGTGAATCATTCGAGGCAAGGGCGGCCGCTGAGGCCAGCGCATCGTCCGCTTCGAGCTCGATCGTCGGCCATACGGCGATCCCCATCGCGGCGAGCCCGTCTTCGAGCGGCTGGAACTGCGCGCGGAGCGCCGGATCGATGCCGGCGCCCGTCTTGTACCCGCTCCACAGTTCGTTGCGGAAGGACTCGATGACATGATCGGTGGCGACACCGATGTGGGTAGCGCCTTCACCGATCATCTGCAACACGGTGTTGAGCACACCGACAACAGCGCCGAATTGCGGATCCTTCCCCTGGCTGAAGCGACGCAGGCCATAAAAATGCCGGAAGAGCTCGTACGTGCCGTCGATGAGATGGACAATCACGCTGAAGCTATTTCCTAGAGCGCTAGTCTAATCATGCCTAAGCGTTCATGATGTTAGGCTACGCCCAAGGAAAGGCGTGACGCAGCGAAGTCTGCGCACCAGCGCGAACGGACGCCGACCAAGATTTGCGCCGTGCGCTGCGACCGGAATGCGAAAAAGATCGTAGCAGAGCTCTCGGTCTCAGCTCCTAGCGTGCCTCGGCGCGCCATCCCAGGGTTCGCGCAGGCCTCGCCCGTTGCACTCGTCGACATCGCGACCACTCCCGGAGACGAGGGGCTCTGGTCAGACGCTGTCGACAAGGGCGTCCTGCTGGAGCAGGTCCTCGTATTGGCAATCGGTGAAGCGACGCCTGGGACAACCCGCGCCCGAGTGAACGCGAAGACAAAGTCACGCGGGCGGCAACATCACGCGCGAACGGCGCCAAGGACGGTCGACCGCCTAGAAATGCTGCATGGCGGATGGTATCGACCCTAATCGAGGTTTACACCGCTCGAGTATGTTTGCGCACTCACCAAACCCTTGGAACGCAACGGTTGTCCGGATTTACAGCGGGCACCATTCGATATTCGATCTATCAGTTCGCTTGTTAATATTGCCGTGAGGACGGGACAAGTGTCTCCTCACGATGCCAAGATTCGGCAAAACGATGCGGCATCCCCGAACCGGCGCGAGACCCGGCGACATGAATGCCTGTCAGGCAAGGTAAACGCGCTTCCTCTCGCACGTAACTCCGCAAGCTGCTAAAAGTACCGGAGTTGACGCCCTCGACGAGACTACTCTGGAGAGTGCTCGTCAACGATCAGTTTGCGGACGCGAAGTTCGCCGATCTCAAGCCGTGCGATCCGCGCGTCAAGGACTCGCAGCCGCGACACCACGAGCGCCCCGATCGCCAGTAACCCGATCGCGAGCGCGCCCAATGCGGACGCACCGATCGCGAGCGCACCGACGGAGGCGGCGCCTGCGGCCAGACGTCCGATCTTGGCGCAGCGCCGCTCATGAAGCTGTGATTCGTCGCTTTCGCCGTCCATGTCTCCCCTTCGCAGGCGGCTCGCCACCGGCAGTAACGGATTTGCATTCAGTCCATCAGGCACCTTGGCCGGCCACCGCTCGAGACGATGTGGGATGGCTAGGCGCTTTGCGAGGACGGGCCCAACGACACCGCGGCGCTAGCAGCAGCATCGCTCCGAACGAACCTGCCGGGATCATCAAACCCGTTCGAGCCGGGGTGCTTCGTGGTCACTTCGGCGTTAAGACGATCTCCGCTAAGGACGCGCGCAAGTTCCGCGTCGGCGATTGCCGCGCCCGCAAACGCGGGGCGATCGTCGCCGGCATGCGCTCTCGGACCAGGGAAAACGAGTCTTTCAGACCTTGGCAACCAGGATGAACGCAAATGAAGCGTGACTTCGGGCGTCACGCATACGGTGGTGCGGCCATCCTTTTTGGGGCATCGACCTTGTTCTGGCACGATCTCAACGATTGGCAGCAGACCGAGGTGCTGGGAAACGTTTTATTCCGCGAGTTAGTTGTCTTCGTCGGGGCGGCGGCTGCGCTCGCAAGAGGCTTCGCGATTCAATGGCGCAGATCCGCTCAGCTCGGCGCTCTCGTGCTAGGCGTCCTCTACTTTTTCCTCGCAATGTTTTGGATACCACCGATCATTCAAGCTCCGCTGATCTACGATAGTTGGGGCAACTTTTTCGAGCAGTTCTCCATCTTCTCGGCAGCGATGCTGGTCCGCGCATCTTTAGCGTCGAGCGAGCCGCCATGGGTCGCACGAGCTGCTCGCATCGGGCAAATATCTTTTGGCATCTGCGTCGTTTCGTTCATGCTCGAGCAAGCATTCTATTTGCACGCTACGGCCGACCTTGTTCCAAAGTGGGTGCCCGGGGGGCAAATGTTTTGGGCGATAATGACCACCATTGCCTTTGCTTTCGCCGCGATCGCCATATTGTCCGGGCGTCAGGCTCTACCGGCATCCCGGCTCCTTACAGCAATGCTACTGCTCTTCGAATTTCTGGTATGGGTTCCGGCGCTCTTCGCCGATCCGCGAAGCCACTTCAACTGGTCCGAGAACAACGAAACCCTGGCGACTGCCGCAGCCTCGTGGATTCTCGCCCATTGTTTAGCCAGTAACAATCGATTAACAGCTCATCGCATTTAGCCAGGCCTTCAGCCTTAGGCCAAACCCAGACGGCAGCCGATGTGACGACGCAGAGAACGATAAGCGGACAACCTCTACTGGCTGGCCTTCGCCGATGAATTGCAAGTTGGTTACGCTAAGCTCAAATATTCCTCGGAAACGCTATTGTTGCCCGAGACGAAAGTCGGACAACTGAAGAAGATCTACGTTCTCCGCGACTTCGTCGCCCAGGCGATCGGTCTTCCGCTGCTGCAAGCCGTCCGCGAGCGCGCCGCATCGCCAAATCTGCACAGCCTCTGGCTGACGGTCCTGGTCGAGAACGAACGGGCGCTCCGTTTGTACCGCAGGCACCGCTTGAGGCGATCGGTAACGACACTTTCACCATCGGCGGTCAGACGTTCGATTTCAGCGCGCTGCGAACATAACGATTATGTACGCGACAACACGCTCGACGCCGAACTCTGAGCATGGCCGCCGGGCTCAAGCTGGCGCAGCTGATCGGCTGCTGCATGGCGCGGGAAGATTTCGGGGCGTTCGTCGCTGCAAACGACAGCCGGCCCAGTGCCGCCAATAGCGCGGAGGACGGGGCCGACAAGGACCTCCGACAACCAGCGCGACGCCTCCATAGAGAGGATCAGTTGTGCCAGACGTATCGGTTGCGAATGTTTGCGGCTTGCGCTTCGGAAATCTCGATCCGTTCGTTACCCGCCGACACGATCACCCTCCTGAGGTATCTATGAATGGGCTTCGGTACCTTCCTTCGCCATGACAGAGCTCGCGCCGGGGCAGCGTGGCCGCGAAAGCGATTCCTCGTCTGATCGCAGAGCGCCATCAAACGGTCACGGCCGACGGTAAGTCGTGTCCGTTAGAGCGAGGGATTTCGGCACGGGTTCAACGCTGATCGAACCGCCACTCGCCGCGTCCCTCGGTGCGTCCAGCAACAACAGCGCGAGATTCAGGGGCAAAACCTGGCCGGATTCAGCAAGGGGCAGTGGCGGTCGATCTAAAATAGTTGGCCATGAATCGCGTCTTCGCAATTGTGACAGCTTCCCTTCTCCTATTGACGGGAGCCGCGCAGTCGCAACAGGTCATAACGGTGACGCTAACAGGGACTGTACGGCTTGTCACGGATACGGCCGTTCGGCCCTATCCCGGTGACGCAACGGTGATCCTAGCCCCCAACGGCGCGCAGCATTCGGATCCGACCAGTTCTGCGCAAGACGCGTTGGCGACTACGGCTACGGACGCTGCAGGTCGATTTGCCTTCTTCGGTCTGACGCTCGCGCCGGGCTCGTACATGTTAAAAACCGTACTCGAGCAAAGCGGCTCGCGGGCGGAGCAGACGTTGCAGATATCACCCGGAGACGCGAATCGGACGATAGACACGACGATCGACGTAGCGCCGATCGTCCTACGTGGGGCTCCGCAATCACCTACGGATCAATTCGTGGAGGTGCCCGTCTTTTTTGCCACCGACCGCCAAGCCGGTCCAACGGACAACGTCGTAGGGGCATCCTTTCTCAATGAGGTGTCATCACCTTATGCGCTTTCATACGGTCGCGCCCTCGTAACGATTCCGCGCATGCATCAGCGGGGCGAACTCGAGGGAAGCGACACGCGAATCGACCTTAGATCGGATAAAGTGAATCATGTCATACTTGAAAGTGTGGCGGTTGAACCGGAGGCCGAATTCTTGCGCGAACTGCGGCATCGCCTGGACCAAACCAAGGCCACAAATCAGCATCGTCGCGTAGTCGTTTTCATACATGGGTACCGCACGAGCTTCGACCACGCCGTTCGGGTCGCAGCGCAAATCAAGTACGACCTCGAGCCCGTGGACACGACCGTCGTGTCGTACAGCTGGCCTTCCCAAAATGCACTTTTCGGCTATTTTAGCGACCAACGTAGCGCCGATAAGACTGTCGACGCATTGAAGACCTTCCTGGTTTCGGTCGTCCGCGCTTCGGGTGGGGCGGAAGTAAGCGTTATCGCTCATAGCATGGGTAATTCGTCGTTGACACAGGCTCTCGAAGCGTTGGCAAAAGATCCCAACGTCCATAAGCCCTTGCTCGACAAGGTGATCATGGCCGCGCCGGATGTGCCCTCGTCTACGATTTCGCGCGATAGCTGTCTCCTTGCGCCGCTTATGTCAAGCATGACGCTGTACGCCTCAAACCACGACCAAGCGCTGCTGGCTGCGATGGTAATTGGAAATATGGAGAACCTAGCCGGGTTTCGTCGAGAAGACCCTATTCGAGCTGGTCTCGCAAATCCGCTTCTGCTGACAGTTGGTCTGGATACGGTCGATGCCAGCTCCGCGATCACCGACTTTCTTGGTCACGGGTACTTCACGCACGACGTTAATATCCTAAGCGATATACAGGACGTCATAGCGGGCAAAAAGCCCCCGCGCGAACATCTCTTGCCGCAGAAGAGCCGGTTTCTTATTTATTGGCTCTTTACTCCGACTGTCGTTGCGACGACTACAGAGCAAGTTGTGCCGTCTCGCTGCGCCCCAACGCATTGACCGAAGGCACTCTAGGAGTTGCCTTGGTACGCTAGTCCGTTGCGACCCGACGGTTTTTGATGCTCTACGGGTATGCAAAACCCTTTGAGTCAACAGGCCTGATAAGTGAGCTGGGATGGGCCGAAAACTGAATCCATAGGGTAAATTGCCGCACAGCCGCTGCCGACGGTCCTAGCAAGTGACAAACGTATAAACCCATATTAGCGTCGAGGATGGCCTGTCGTGCCTCTCGCTCGTCCTCGTACTTCGCGACGGGTTAGCAACGTCAGACCGCGGAGGCGCTCGATCCGCCGGGCTCGACGTCGACGCAGAGATCGAACGCCGTTTCGGCGGCCGCTGGCGAGGTTGGGAGATCGGCGCTTCGCTCGGCGTTTTCGGCGACCCAGCGCGCGGCGAAGGGCGTCGGTCGAAGGCGTTCCAGGCATGCTTGGGAAGGAGCGGCAGCGGCTGGCGCGCGACGCCGAGCGCGAATGAGAACGCTCGTGCGCGATACCCCGCCGCCCTAGCGCCTGCGCGGTCCCTCGCAGCCGAACTGCGCACGAGTCTTTCGCTGAACGGACGGTCGCGCACGACGCACGAACGTTTGAAGGCGATCGCTCAGAAGCAGCAACGACGGACGTCAGGGCTGGCGGGCAACTCGGAGGTGGGTGGCCTCCGCAAGGTGCTCCGCCGGACGAAATCGGGGAGACGATCGCAATCTGAACGTCATTTCAACCAAGCGCCTCCGCTTCTTTTCCGAAGTCCGCCACACCGACAGATCGTCATGCGAGCCACGAATATCGTGCGCGACAGCTTGGCGGGCTTGGTGAAGGCCATGATAGACTGGCAGCGCGACGGTAAGCGACGCGACGTCGAGCAGGCGAAGAACGCGACTCGCCAGCGGAGCGACGATCAGCAAACGGTGCTGAAGCAGCTCGAACTGTCGGGTCAAGACGTTCAAGCACGAAGAGTCCGCGAACGCGCAGTCGACGAACGATACAAGGATGTGTCCCCGGTGCGACCTGGAAGCGACTTCGATCGCGGCCTCGAGGCTAGAACTGTTGGAGATATCGACGTCACCGATGACGTTCAGAAGGCAGATCACTCCGCGGCACTCGACCCGAAAGTCGGCGAGCCTCCGTGGGAACTGGCTCATGGACACCCCCTTGCTCAATTTCCCGTGGTGCCCCTAATCATGCCCCCGCTCGCTTGTCTCCGTCTGTACGGATTGATGCCAACCGGGAACGGACGATCATCTTGCGAGTACGCGAGGTAGTCCAGTATGAGGGAAGCCTCGGCTTGCTTGCGTTCGCTGATGTCGCGCTTGATGGAAACCCAGTGCGTTATCGTCCCCGCCCGGTCCTTGACCGGCTGCGAGCGGATCTCGACCCAGAATGCGGTGCCGTCCTTACGATAGTTCAGCGTCTCGGGGACCAGTTCGGAATTCGGAGCCGGCTCGCGCTCGTTATCGTCCCCGTAAAATCGGCGAACCGTCGAACCGACGAGCTCTGTGGGCTTCCAGCCCGTCAGGCGTTCGACGGCCGAGTTGGCGTAAACGATCTTGCCATAGCCGCCAGGTGCCGGGTCCGCTTCGGTGATGATGACGATGTCGCGTGCGCTCTCGACCGCTGTCATGAGCAGCTCGAGGCGTTGCTGGATTGCGCGATTTTGCGCACGAGCCTTTGCCTCGCGAAGTTCGCGGGTCGCGCAGGGCGCCAGCCGCGCAAGCCTGTCCTTGAAGACGTAGTCGGCGGCTCCCGAACGCATCAGGGCCACCGCCTCGTCTTCGCCGATGCTCTCGGAAACAACGATGAACGGGATGTCGTGACCACTCTCCTGCGTGATAGCGAGCGCTGCGCGAGCTGAGAAGCGCGGCGGGTTAAAGTCCGACAGGATCACCTCCCACGAGTGCTCCTTGAGAGCGGCGCAGGCGGTCGCGGCGTCGTCGACCCGGGCCCAGCTGACGTCGTACGCGGCGCGGTGGAGTTCACGCGCCATCCGTTCGGCGTCATCCGCCGAATCTTCAACGATCAAGACGCGAATGCGAGACGACCCGGTCCCGCTCTCTCCACGGAGCCGATGCATCCGGCCTTTCACACAAAGTTCGAAGCAGCGTTCACGCGGGCATCAGGCGCAACCCCTCTAGGCGACGCATTTATCCCTTCCATAAGGTCAATATACAACTTCTAGGCCACCTTAACCACCGCGAGCGCGGCACGGACGGCTTGACGACAAAGCTCATCTTTACGAACGTCTCTCACTGAAGACGCCCCCGGCCACGTGTTTGCGCGTGGAATCGTAGCGGCGGACGCGATGCCGCTCGTGAGGACTGTCGATCGACGAGACAAGCGAGCGTTTTCATTCGAGACGCGCCCATGACTGCCTACACTGCATCTGGTCAGCCCGGTGCGCCGATCACGCAGCCCGCGTGGTCGTTAGCGCTTCCGGCAGCGACCGTCGAATTCACGTTCTCGACGGGCAGTACCCACTCTTCTTAGCGCGAAGCGGCTTCGTCCTCGGTTCCCTGCCCGCGACCCGTGGAAAGCTCTGTAATGCGCAAACTCTTAACGCTCGCCTACGCGTCCTCAGGTTGCCTCGCCCCTTCGACCTGACCGACACCAACGCGAACGGCAACATAGCGCCGATCCGCACGATTCAAGGCTCCAATACTGGGCTCAACGGCGCGAACGGCGTCGCAATCGACGCAAATGGGAACATCTACATCGCGAACACGGTCGGCAACACAATCACCGTCTATGCAAACGATGCGAACGGCAACGCGGCCCCATCCGGACGATTGCCGGACCCAAGAGCGGTCTGACGGCTCCCTACAAGCTAGCCGTCGGAAGCTAAAATGAGCGTCCACGCCTTCGCCCCGGACGACTCGGTACGATGTGGCTCGATCCCAGCGTTCTACGCTGTCGGCGAAGAGCTGCGCGTCCACTTCTCAAGTGGCGTTCAGCGTCGCCCCGAAATGGACCGTCTGCCCCCCGCGCCAGGCGCATCGTCCGTAACCTCACGAAGACGACCCGAAAAGGCATCGACTGCTCGATCGGCGTCGACGGCGACACGGTTATTCGCATCGTGAAGTCGTACAGTCTCACGGGGGCCGCAAGGGCGTTATCATCGGGGAACTTTCGCACCCGCGACCCATTACAGGACGATCCGACGCTTCGGTATCACGACTCGCGAGATGCAGGTGCTTCGAATGCTCCTGCTCGGTGTCCCGACGGCCACGACGCACACCAGCTTTCGATCGCGGAGGCCACCTCGATCGGCCACGTCAAGGCATCGCCAGCAAGACTGCCTCGCGCAGACGCCGCCAGATCGTGCCGCGAGTCCTCGGCTTCATCTAAGAGTGCCACCAAGTAAGAGTGCCACCAAGCGCCCAGGGCACAAAGAACCCCATACGGTTGAATCCTCAGGCATGATTGGCGTTACGAAAAGAGAGCAGCGAATCCTGGAAAGGACGATCAGACGATGCCAGGTCTCATGGTTTTTGGGTTCGCTAGCCAACGCTCTCAGAGCGGGCTTTTGTCCACTCGCGATGGATCAAGGGCGCTCCGCCTTCCGTCGAGAGTGACTTTCCGGCAACCGACGGCGACCGTCCCGCGTCAGCCGAACGTCGCGACCCACGGCGGCGCAGGCCGAGATCAGCGAGATAGATGCCGCCACCGTGGCCTTGAAACAAAGTCAGAATGCTGCGATCCTGGGCCTTGCGGATCGGATGATCAAGGATCACGACGCGCAGGAGCAGAGCGCGTCGAGCATTGCCGCGCCTCTCGGCCTCACGCTTACGACGACGCCGGAGCCGAAGCGGCGAAGCTCGCCTCGTATCAAAACTCGACCGGTACCGCTTTCGAGCGAGCTTACGCGAGCGACCAACTGACGGCGCACAATAACACGATCGGCATCTTTTCGATCGGAGACCGCATCCGGAGCAAGACCCAGATCATCGGCTTCGCCAACGAGAATCTTCCGGTGCTCAAAGCGCATTTACACTTGCTCAGCAGCTCGTTTCCTCAGGCAATGACGTTTCCCCAGGCCCGCGTGACGGGCGCAGGACGGGCCCTTGTCTGGCGGTGAAGAACGAGCCGGTCGATCGCCTCCGGAGCGCCGGCTTCGGATGACGGGTCGCCGCATTTTGGAGACGGCTTTCTGACAAGTAGCGTGCTGCGATCTTCATCAGCCATTCGAGCCGGAACAACGACAAGGCGATCGCGGTTCGCGACTGGCTCGTCGAGCAGGGCTGGGATCTGTCGCAAATCTATTTAGATCTGGACAATCTGCATGCGGGAGAGCGCTGGCGCGAAGCGCTCAACGACGCCGGCTCGACCTGCCAAGCCGTGATCGCATGCCTGTCGGACGATTGGCTGCGTTCGCCCGAGTGTTTGCGCGAGTTCAATCAAGCGGAGTCCGGCGGCAAGCCGATCTTCCCGCTCGTCGTTGAAAAGATCACCGCAAGGATCCCGAGGTTCATCACCGACCTGCAATTCGCGGATATCGCCGACCCGCGATTGCAGGTCGAAGGATTCGAAAGCCTGCGGCGCGGACTGCTGGCCGCGCGCATCGGACCGCGAGCCTTGCCCGGCACGGATTCAGCGGGAAGGTCGCGCAAGAGCTCGGCCGGCGCCGGCGACACGAACGTTCCCAAGCGGATCTCGAGCTTCGTGGGACGCGAGAACGTCGTGGCCGAGGTCGAGCGCTTGCTGGACGGCGCCCGGCTCGTCACGCTCTTCGGTGCCGGAGGGCTTGGAAAGACGCGTTGCGCTCAAGAGCTGGGCGCGCGGCTGCTCGCCGATTTCGAGGGCGGCGTGTGGTTCGTCGACCTCGCACCTCTGAGCGACCCGGCACTCGTCGCGAGCGAGATTGCGACCCTTTGGGGCGAGCGCGAGCTGCCGGACCAGCCGATGCTCGAGACCTTGATCGCGCACTTGGGACGCAAGCACGCGTTGCTTCTGCTGGACAACTGCGAGCACGTCATCGGCGAGGTGGCGACGACGGTAACCGCGATTCTCTCGGCCTGTCCCGATGTCAAGGTCGTGGCGACGAGCCGTGAAGTCTTGAAAGTCACCGGCGAAGCCGTCTATCAGATGCCGCCCCTCGCGGTGCCGGAAAAGGCGACGCGCATCGCCGCGGAGACGGCCCTGACCTACGGTGCGATCGAACTGTTCCAAGACCGGGCGCGCGGCGCCAACCGTTCGTTCAGCGTCACGGATGACAATGCGCCGGTCGTGGCGGAGATCGCTCGCCGGTTGGACGGCATTCCGCTGGCGATCGAGCTCGCCGCCGCCAGAATGCGCATGCTCTCACCGAGTCAACTTGCAAAACAGCTCGACGAACGCTTTCGGGTGCTCACCGGAGGCGACCGGACATCGCTGCCGCGACAGCAGACGATGCGGGCGCTCATCGATTGGAGCTACGACCTTCTCTCCGAGCGAGAGCGGCGGCTCTTTCGCGACGTCTCGGTCTTCGCCGGGAGCTTTTCGGTGCAGACCGCCGGCACAATCTGCGCCGACGCTGAAACGAGCGAGTTCGAGGTTCTCGACTTGCTCGCGTCGCTCATCGACAAATCGTTGGTGGTCGCCGAGCCTTCCGAGGTGGACACGCGTTGCCGGGTGCTCGAATCGATCCGTGAATACGGCCGCGAGAAATCCACTCAGGCCGGTGAAGCCGCCGAGCTCGCCGGCCGCCATGCCGCGGCCTACGCCGAATTGGCCGAACGGCTCGAACCTGAATATGAAGACTCGGCCTTCGAACCGTGGCTCGAGCGGACCGCGTGCGAGGTCGAGAATGTCCTGGCCGCGCTCACGTGGTCGTTTGGGGCCGCCGGCGACGTACTGATCGGACAGCGTTTAGCCGCCACGCTTCGCCGCGTGCTCGTCGCCTTCAGGGCAGCCGAGGCGCGCCGTTGGGTGGCGACCGCGCTCGAAGCGGTCTCCGCATCGACCCCGCAACTTCTCGTCGCGCGCCTGCAGCTCGCCGAAGCCACGCTCGCCTCGACGATGAACCGATTCCGTCCCGCTCTCGTGGCGGCGCAAAGGGCGTTCGACATTTTCGAGCAGCTGGGTGATGCGCGGGGCGTTGCGAACGCCCGCCGCTGGGCCGGCCGGTCGCTGATGTATCTCGGAGATGTCGACGAGGGAGAGGCCTTGCTCGGGCAATCGCTCGAGGCACTTCGTGCGCTCGGCTTTCGGCGCGTCGGCGGCATCCTGCGCGACCTTGGGACGGCGCGTGCCCACAAGGACGACGTGGCGGGAGCTCGGGCCTTTTTCGCTCAGGCGCTGTCGAGCTTTCGAGAGAGTCGCGACGAGTACAACGTCGCCGTGACGGCGGGCACGCTGGGCGAAGCCGAGTTTCGCTGCGGCGATGCAGCGGCCGCGCTGGCCGCAGGCCTGGAGGGCTTGGCGGCAGCGCGGATGCGGCGTCTCGATCTGAGCGTCCTGATGTGGCTGCTGTCGAACCTCGCGGGTTTCAGCGTCGAATTGGGCGATTACGACGGAGTGCGCGAGTACGTACGCGAGCTGTTCGTCTACCGCCACGAGACTTCGAGCGAAATCGACGTCGCTTTCGGCTTACAGCATCTCGCCGGGGTCGCCGCCTTGTGCGAACCGCACGACGTGGAGAGACACCGGGTTGCGGCGACCTTGCTTCGCTTCGTCGACGCGCGGTTGGCGGCGCTCGACGTCACGCGCGAATTTACCGAGCAGCACCTGCGCGACAGGATCGAAGCGGCTTTGCGCGCCGGGCCGCTCGGCGCCGGGCTCGACGAAGCGCTCGCGCCCGACAGCGTGCTCGCTGAACAAGCCGCGATCGCGCTGGCGCTGACCGTTTAGCAGGTCGAGCGCAGCCGGGGCTATTTCACGGGAACGGTGTACGTGGTCGAGCGAAGCAACGACCCGCCGGTCTCCGAAACGGTGACCGAACAGCTCGTCCCCGATCCGCCACTGATGAGATCGAATTCGGCGTACGGGCCGACGGCCGGGAAGACCGCGTGGGTCGACGTTCCGCCGTTGACAGGCGGACTCTGTTGGGGGCCGCCCGGATCCGTGTAGCTCGGAGGTGGAAGCGGTACGTCGCCGTTCTCATCGGCGCCGTTGTTGATGAGACACGACCCAGCAGACGTGTCGAGCGAAAAGCCGCCGCAGGTCCCCGACGCGCTGCACGTTCCCGGAGCGGCCGTATAGGTCGAGTCATCGGCGACGAGGAGCTGAACTTCGTGGTTGTGCCTCACCCAACTCGCAGAAGGAGCGGGCGAAGCGGGATTCGCGTTGCTGTTGCAGTTGGTACGCTCGGTCGCCGGAACGCAGACCTCCAACTCCTCGACGTTGCCGACGATGACGTTTTGCACCGTCGGCACCGTGAAGGCCGGCGTGACGCACGTCGTCGTGCCCGTTTCCGCGCAGAGCGTCTCGGAAGAGGGGCCGTCGAGGCCGATGAAGCTGCGGTCGGGCAGCGGCGAGCCGATCGTGAAGGTCACGGTCGGGCTTCCGAACAGAACCGACGACGAGTCGACGGTTCCGAGCCGGCAGAAGTAGGATGGCGTTCCGAGGATGGCCGCGCCTAGCAATGCGGGCGCCAAAACTCCCCCGACGTACGCCGGGAAACAAGCCGACGAGAACAGCGAGCCGCCGCCGGTGGTCGAGTAGTTCAGCGCGAGACTCGACGGGAGTGACGGAGCGTTCGAGGTGAGCACCGTGTTCGCGCCCGGAACAATCGGGATGCTGACTTGGCTGGTCGACGTCTCGGGCGCGATGCTGAGCGCCGTCTCCGAATTCGGAGGGAGCGTGATGGAGGCGACGTTTGAAGTGAACGTTATGGAATTACCGGATGCGGTGACGTCACCGACCTTGAGCGACGAGACCGTCGCCGGTACGGGGCGGAGCTGATAGAAACTCACGCCGAAGAGCGTCCCGCTGACCGTGCAAGGAAGGCTCAGTGAGATGCCGTCGACGCGCAGCGTGACCGCGAACGAGAGCGGATTGTACAACGGGATCGTAAACGTCGTCGGACAGGAAGGCTGCCGGCCCATAATCGTGCGCAGCCCGGCGTCGCTAGCCATCGAGTTCACCGGCTGACGAACGCCGAGAAGCAGATTCGCGCCGGGCGAGGCGTTCGCCGCGTGCAGACGTAGCTGCGCACGATAACCGCCCGAGAGGGGAATCGTAAACGAAGTCGCCGCCGCCGAAAGCGGGGCGCTGACCGTCGCTTCGGTGCTCGCAGGCGCGCCCGCCGACGCCGAGCCCTGTTCTGATTGCCCTCCCAGCGCGATGTCATCCAGGCGCGCTCGAGCGCTGCTGAACAGGAGCAGCATGCGCTCGTAGCGCTTCGCGTTGGTTCGGAAGTGACGGCGTTCCGTATAGCTCGAGATCAGCAAGGCTAGAACCGGTACCAGCGTCATCGCCGCGGGCGCGAACGTCGAAAGCTGCGGTTGATAGACTGTCAGGAGATGGGCGAGAGCGCTCGGCTCGCGGATCAAGCTGGAAGCTCCCGCGCCTTGCCAGTACAACAGCAGCAGGACGAGAAGGCCGGATCCGAGCCCGACAAACGCGGCGACGTTTGCGACGAGGCCGAACCGGCTCTCGTATGCCTCCGCTCGCTTTGCCGCGCTCCGGTAGAAGCAGATCTGACTTTCGATCCAGCGCGCGTGGTTCGATTCTTCATCGAACTCGTCGCGACCGGATTCCTCGCAGAACAGCAGCATCGCCGAACGCAGCGCCATGCGAATCCACATCAGCTCGCTTTGCTGCATCTTCAAATAGCCCAAGTCGACCTGCAGCTCGCGGAGTCCGGCACTGTTCCAGGCGGCCTGCACCCGCATCGCTTCGCTCAGAGCGCGGTAGTCCTGGTAGCGATTCTGGACGTCACTCCGCCGCCCGATCCAGTATGCCATCAACGCCAGGGTGATGGTGACGAAGCGCGTCACTTGTCCGGAAAGGACCGTCGCGACCGCTGCGATCCAGCCGAGAATGTAAAGGACGTTCAAAAACGCGAGCGTCTGACGCTGGAGCCGGTTGGCGGCGCGGTCCGTCCAGATGCGAACGGCGCGCAGCGAGGGAGGCGAAGGGTTCGCCGCGCTTTGCCGCGCCAGTTCGCGGTTGTAGACGTCGAACCGGCGCAGCGCCTCGAGAAAGTCGGACTCGGAGCTCTGATCTCCAGGGCGTCGCTGAGGGAAGTGTTTCTTCAACTGGAAGCAGTCCGCAGGCTGCGGTTCGCCGCGCCGTGGACTGACTATTTGATAGACGGGCCCGACGTCCGGGCTGACCGGCTCGCTCAGCGTCAGGTGCGTCCCCTTGAGCCGCGCGTCCACCACGTCGGCCGTTCCACCCGGCCCGCGCGGCGCTTCACCATCCCAGAAGGCGACGATAATCTGACTGAAACGCAGGAGGTAGACTTTGACGGCGAGATAGCCGGAGTCGGCCTCCTCATCGTCGCCGAGCGTGACGACGCGAGCGCAACGCCGCAAGCGTTCGTTGAGAGCGGCTCGCTCGCCGATTGGGAACTCGAGCTCGTAACGGTCGATCGGCGAGGGCAGACAGGCGACGATCGGGATGTCGTGCGCGAGCGCTTCCTCCGCAGTGAAGGTGTCTGCGCCGGGCGCCATGCCGCACAGCACCACGAGCGGCGTATCCGGATATGCCCGGCGCAAGTCTTGCAGCAGATCGGCGAAGGCGGCGCGCAACCCCGGCTCTTCGGACGGATCGACGTTGCGATGGCCCGTGACGCCCAAGACCAAAGGCAAGACGCCGGCCGAAAACAAGGGCGCGGACCGCTGAGGCGGCCGCGCCGCGCTCAAGCCTTCCTCGGCAGGATGTTTCACGCGCGCATTTTCTTTTTCGATGGTCGGCGCAAATCCATTGAAAGCCACGGGCGCCGCCTTCTCGCTCGCCAAGGAGGCGGCGATCGGCACGGGACCGGCCGCCGTCATTGGGCCGCGCTCGGCGTACACCGGCACCCCGACCGCGAAGAGCGCATCGACGTCGCGATAGATCGTGCGGACGGAGACTTCGAGCTCCCCCGCCAGTTCGGGCGCCGAGCTTTCACGCTTGCCTGGAGTGCGAGCAGGATCGCGCTCAGCCGATCGGCTTTCACGCGGCCCGGATACCTGACATGAGATGTCGACTATAGGCAAACCCTGCGCGTTACGCAGCCCGCCCGTGCTCAACGGGCGGCCCGCTGCGGCGTTCTCGGACTCAAGCCCTAGGAAGGCGCACGGAGCGCGGGGCATCTCCTTTCCAAATCGAGACTTCGTGCGCGGCAGAGGTGACGTCTCATGGCGGAACTGCCGAACTTCAGATTCGATCTTGAGAGAGCGAAAGGCTGGAGCGGTGAAGGCGGCACGGCCGTTCAGCACACCGTCGACAACTTTCCCGTCTACACGAGTTTCGCAGCCGTTTCGATGCGCTTGCAGCTCGGCGCATTGCGCGAACTGCACTGGCATGCCGTTTCGGCAGAGTGGGCCTACGCCGTAACGGGCGCGTGTCGCGTAACCTGCGGGCAGCGGCACAAATGCAGCACGCGCCGAATAGTCGGACGAATCAATCAGGTCGCTCGTGAAAATTTTGCGGCCGATTGCCGCGATGTATGCCAAGCCACCCAAGCCCCAGCCGAGAAGGCACACCATGACGGGGATGCGGGAGCCATCTGGAGCTAGCACCAACATCGCGATGAATACGACTGCTCCGAAGTGCACAAACGTGGGCGTGACGAACAGCCGCACCGTTGCCCGACTTGCAGTCCGTTGCGGACCGCTGCTGATGGCTTGCCCGAGGGTGATGATCACGAACATCAGACCGATGAGCGTCGCTGCGATCTGACCGACCGTAGAAATTAGACCAACCGGCAAACATTATTTCGACCTTTCAATGTTGGTGCTTCGAGATTCCTGGTGGCAGGCTCGAACGGTCCTGCGGTGGGTCGGGGAAGTGCGGTCGACGGCCTCAGCGCATCGCCAAACTGCAACGTTGTCGCTCCATAACACTCGCACGTCGTAGCCTCGAGACCTGCGCGATCAAGCACCGTGATGTGGCCTCGATGGTACTGGGTGAAGCCAGCTTTTTGAAGCGTGGTGGCCGCGATGGTTACGCCCGACCGTCGAGAACCGAGCATCGTCGCCATAAATTCGTGCGTCAACGGGAACGCGTCGTGACCGACGCGGTCATTGGGTCATCAGAATCCAGCGAGCCGCTCGTTCAAAGACGCCGTGTAATCGATTGCAGGCCGCGAATTGCCCGAGCATGTTGATGTGAGCTTGTAGAAACCAATTCACGAGATCGCGAAAGAGTTTGTTTCCGTCGAGAAGCTTGCGAAATGTCAGAGCGCTCATCTTCCAACGCATCGCCATGGACCCGGCAAAAGGCGTGGTTTGCCGTCGTGTCGCTTCCCATGACAAGCGGAATACCGGCCGAACCTTCGTGACCGATCGTTCCGATCTCGATCATCGCTCCGTCTTGCATGTGCGCAACGACCGAGAGGACGCACGTGCGGAAAACAGACGTTGTCGATCTGCTCTTGCACTTTGTACACGGTTTCTCGCAACTCGAACCGTCGGACGTTGCCGTCTTTCAAGACCGTAGCTCCGTCCTCGCCTTCGAACTCCCTCGGTATCCGGCGCAACAGCAGGTTTTTGAAGCGTGAGCGCCGGCATTGACGGCACGCTGCGAAGCCTATCCGTCGTGGCTCGAGCCCAGCGCTGAGCATGATGGATCTCGGCATCAGTCCGCGGCGTAGCCGAGGTCGAGCAGGCCGGCGAAGCCGACCACGATGTTGAGGCCAAGGGCCAGTAGGACGAACGCGCCAGCGTTGGTCAGGAAGTCGATGTGCGCGTTGTTGTGGTCCAGCAGAGGATACACGAGCACGAGGATGCCGAGCGCCACGATGCCCAGGCCTTTGAGCGTCCGGCGATCCAAGCGACGCTCAGACTTTCTCGGGGAGGGACTCTAAGTGCTCGATCGCAGCCGGAGCGGGTTCGGGCAACGGTCGTCACATCAAGCGCGTACGGGCCGGGTCGGGAGCCTCGCTAGGCGTCGGACGTTACCGTAGAGATCGCGATGGTCGTCGAGCGGCTCGGTTTCCCAACGCTCCTCGACGACGCGGTGCGATCCGCCGGCTTCTAGGCGGACTCGTAAGCGGATCACGTACCCACTCGTAGCTGCGGCCTCGTTGGCCCCCTCTTCCTCAGCATGGGACTACGCTCTAGAAAGGTTATGCCGGGAGTTGGTGCTGCGTCCGGTCATGGAGCTTGACGGGGCCCGAAAGCCCAGCAGGGAGCCTGCAACGATGGGTGTAGTAATCACGTTCGGATTCTGACATACACGACTGGGCGAAGGTTCGTCCGAGATGGACGACGTCGCTAGGCTCGTTGTTACGCAAGGCCAGCCATTCAGCACGCCCGAAGGCGAGTAAGGACTTCGTCACTTCGACGCGGTCTGGTGCGCGCTTCGGCTTGGATGCATCGCCGCTGCTCCCGGCCGCTTCCTCGTCGAGAGCTGCCCCGCGCACGAGGCGAGGTCAAAACACGGGCCGCGCGCTCCGATCGCCGACATCGATGATCACGCTCAAACTGTGCAACAGAACTGTGGCCGCGACATACGCGAGCGGGACCGGCCTCGAGAATTGCTGGAAACGTTCGACGCGATCGCTGCGCCGGGGGCCCGCGGATAAACCGCCTTGCTCTGCTGGTGGAGGGGGTGCCAAGCGGCTTGACGGCTTTCCGTGTCGCTGGCCTTTCGGCACAGACCCATTCTGAACGTCGTCCATCGGTCCGAAGACATTATTGGGCCAGCGTGGCACGATGCCGGTATGGCTACCGTGTTTATCGCCGCGGCTTTCTTCGGAAGGACTCTCTGTCGTCATCGAGGCGTATGATCGGCGTCGCCTGGTCGCTGGTTAGCCCCCGCCTCCCTTTCAGCTAGACGCCGCACGGCAGTCAGCATCATTTGCAGGAGTCGACTTTGCGTACAATACGCAAGGAGCACATTTTAGCACACTCTCCTGACCGGTGGGTCGAGTAGTGGAAGGACGCGGTCTGGGTCGAGTCACTCCCGGCCATGTTGATCGCGACGCGAGGCGACCTGCCGAGAGTCATACGTGAGTGCGGTGGGGGAAGGAGGACGCGCGTTCCCCGGGCCCCCTTCCATACCGTCTATGAGCCGACGTCTCTCGCGAGGTGCAAGCGCCTTGGGCTTGAACAGCCTCCTCAAGAAGATCGAGAAGATTTACGAGCACCACCGCGACGATGGCATGGCCTGCGAGCGCGAAGCGTCTCAAGGTCTTCTTTGGGCAACTACGCGGAGCTGACTCCTGACGATGGAGAGCGGGTGCTCGCGAAAATGGCGACTGCTCCAACCGCCGGCTACCACGAAGAGCTAACGCCGGAGGATCAAGAGCGGGTGCCGGCACTGATCCCGGACACGAGCGTTCCGCGAAGCGCTGGGTGGCGGCTGCCCCGGGCGCGCCCGCCTCAGCCCGACACCTCGGCGATCAAGGTGCTTCTGAAATGGTCGTGCAAGGCTCGTCTGTTCCGGGGCGCAAGACATTTTCTCTTGCTACGAGCTTTGCGTCAGCATCGTAGCCATTCCTGATAAGCGCCACAACTGGCGGCCCTTTCTTCTGTCGAGTTTGTAACCAAGACGATTAAGAACACAGCAGCGTACGCGCTCGTCAGAAAACTATCAAGAACGTTGCGCTGCCTACGTGGCTGTCGTGACCTGATTAGTCCGGCAACGGTCTTGCGAATCGACGCACTGCGTGACATAATCATCGCAAAAGCAGGTCGCAGCACCTTTCCGCGCAGATTGCAGAGCGCCTCACGGAGAGACACCATGGGTACGACTTGCGACATCGACACACGTGACCAGGCTGCGAAAAAGTCGAGCGCGACAATGTTTCACGAGAATGACCTCGTCCAGATGAAGCCGCCGGCGCATCCAACCCGGGGCGCGGTCGTCGACGGTAAACCGATAATCCTAAATGGCGTACGGTACTGGAACGTTGCATGGGTCTTCGGTGGCGAGAGACGGGTAACGTGGTCGCCTGAGTCGGCGATCGTGGCACTCGAACGCGCACAGCCCCACTGTCGAAACTCGGATGTCGCCGACGCTCGCGCGCCACGGCCATAAACGCATCCCATAAATCTGTTTGCACGTCTTGAGTAGGCGTAGGACGCGTGAGCTCGACATGCCGCACGACAACTTGGATCCCGGTTTCGCTCCGCGACGTACGAGTCGAGACTGTCAGACGCTGAGGAAACTGCCCGGCGAATCCTTCGCGCACTGAACTCGCCGGAAATGCGTTCAACCAGATTGAGCCGACAACTGCTGCAGGGCGTGCGCACGACAAGAACTCCTCGCCGCTGACGGACTCAACTTGACGACGATCAGTGCTGCGGTTCAGCTATCGCAGGACGAGCAATCCGAGGAAGTCGAGTTCCCCGTCACGAGCGAACTTCTCGCTTCTCGGCTCAGCGAACGCTTTGAGGAAAAGCGTTCCCACGGGAGGACCTTCTCGATGGCTTTGAAAGGACCCGAACCGGAGTCTTTCGTCTTTCGCGGCGAGAAGCGCGGAACCGACTCGTGCGCAGAGGCGTGTACCTTCTCGTTGAGCGCCTTGCCGTCAGCGGCGAAGTGCAGGTGAGACTCTCGCCGGTTACGGTCGCCGCCGTGTCCATCAGGATCGCGACCAGCTTTGCGTGGACGCGCTCGACGTCATACTCCTAGACTAGATCTGATAGAAGGCAGTCCACTTGCTTTCGCGAGCGAGCCGTGAAAGCAGCTCCTGGTGAACATTTCTGCAATGAGGCAACACTTTTTCCGGCCGCGAGGAATGTCAAGTGCGGCCTGATGCCTTTCCGAATCGCTGGCCTTTCGGCACAGATCCGTTCCGAGCGTCATCCATCGGTCCGAATACGTTACGAGACCGCCGTGGCACGATGCAGGCATGGTCATCGTGTGTATCGCTGCTGCTTTCTTCGTCGGGCTCTCGGCCGTCATCAAGGCGCACGATTGGGCTCGCCCAGTCTCGGGTTAGTCCGCTCCCCTGCCCTTCAGTCAGAGCTCGCACTTCTCACCTGCGCTGCGATGTCTTCCCATATGCTTTTAAGTCAGCGTTTTCGCTCGACACCCACGTAGCGCGGCCGCACAACGCTCATCTCACATTCTTGGAGCGCTCCATTGGCACGCCGGCTCGTCAAAATAGCCCGCCGAATGAATCATCATCACTGGCTTTCATTCCCACAGGTTTCGGCGTGACTACGTCGCCGCACCGGAGCGCGCTTTCTGCTGCGGCGCAATCGGCGCCGAACGCGACACGCAGTGCCGACCCGGCCGGCCCCAACCCTGCTAGATCGGGTATGTGCAGCACCTGAATATCTAACGCCACCCCACGTCCCCACGCTCGAGGAGCGGCGGTTGAGAAGCCTCCCGGAGCGGGTAAGGGGCCTCGCCGAGTTGCACGCCGCGTTCGCCGAACTGCCCGGTGCCGTGTCGGTGCGGCCGCGCTCGACATACAGGCCGAGTTCGAGCGACGCCACCCTCGTGGCGGAGTTTACTAAATGACGCGGCCCGCAACCGATAACTGGGCTGGGCGATTATCGTGCGCGGCGTCGGCCGCCACGCTTGTCCGGCATATACGCTCGGCGACGTCTCCGTCTCCACGCCAATGACTCCGCCTACGTCCGGCCAGGCGAATCCTCCGGCCTCGTGCCTCGTGCTCGCCGTCTGCTTTCGCCTCCCGCAAAGCGGCTCGTCCGGTATAACGACGAAATTCTCGCCCAGAGAGGACGTAGCTCCGGTGGTGCCCTGCCGTGTTTCGACAATCGATCGCGGACAAATGCGCGACGAGATTCTCCAGACCCTAACCGAGGCGGCGACGACACTCGCCCTTGGGGAGCCACGCGTTACATTCGAACGTCGTGACTTCGGCAACGGCTTTTGTTGCATATTATGAGTTTTCCAAAACGACCGAGGCCTCTGACGAGATGTCGCCCCTCAGGGGCGAAAACGGCATTTCCAGATCTCTGGTGTTGGCCTGCCACGAACGCGCAGTCGACTGAGCGCAAACACATTCACACTAATCCGATGCGTCTTAACGAAACGTCGGAAATTCGTGATCACCGCAAATCCGACGTCCTTCAATCTCGGCATTGGCCACAGACACGGTTTCACGCCGCGGTGATCCTGCAAGAGGGTATTCGATGACCGGGTCTTCTGTTGCTCATGAGAATGATGACGCCATTGATTCTCGAAAAACAAATGGCGACGTACCTGTTGGGTATGCGGGCACTATTGAGGGGGGACAGCATGTCGCTATTCCCCTTCCACCAGACGGACATTCAAGGCTTACACTCGAGGATGGGACATCCATTTTGCTGCCCCAAGAAGAGGACCCATTTGGACACGTAGTCGTCAATGTTGGTAGATTCTTCAAATGGTGTGGAGGCGTTCTTCTTGATCCGGGACTTTTTTCTACGGCCTTTTGTGAGTCTTCGATTACCTATATCAATGGCGATAAGGGAAAACTCTATTATAGGGGAATTCCTATTCAGCAAATCGTCGCAGGGGGAAGCGATCATTTAGAGACAACCCAGCTTCTCCTATATGGCACGCTACCACTCCAGGCCGATGACGACAAATTCAGGCGTGCAATTGCCCAGAGGATGCCTGTCCATCCTCAGATTGGAAGGATACTGAATGTGTATCCCATCAAGGAGCACCCTTTGATGTCAGTGGCAGGGCAGGTACTTAAGTTAGCAACACCTGAACTCTGCGAACTTGATCCATGCAATCCAGATGATGCAGCGCTTCATCTTATTGCGAAAGCACCAACCCTTGGCGCAATGGCTTATCGACATCGCTTTGGAATAGGGGAGTATGTTGCCCCGGATCCAAAACTTGGGTATGCGGCAAACCTTCTAAACATGTGTTTTAAGGGTACGCTGATCGACGGTCGGCCGTGGAGGCTCGCTCCGGCTGCCGCACAAGCTATGGAACTGGTTCTTCTTCTTCATGCGGATCATGAACAAAACGCATCGACCGCAACGGTAAGACTATCAGGTTCCACCGGCAATAGTCCCTTTGCCTCCATAGTAGCAGGTATCATGTCCCTTTCCGGTCCGGCGCACGGAGGGGCTAACGAAGCAGCATTAAAGCAATTGCAGCAGCTCCTAGATAACGCCAAGGGAGATGTTGATAAGGCGGCAGATGAAGCCGTGGCTCTGGCAAGAAGACCTGCTGCTGACGGCGGTTCTCGACTCATGGGTTTTGGGCATCGCGTTTACAAGAATCGAGATCCGAGAGCCGAAGCCCTGCGAGGAATTTGCGATGAGTTATTCAAGGAACTCCGCATCAAGGACCCACTGTTCGAGTTAGCTCAGAAACTTGAGAAGGTAGCACTGTTAGATGAATACTTTCTCAATAAGAAGTTGTATCCTAATGTCGACTTTTACTCGGGCATCATTTTAAAGGCCTTAGGGTTTCCACCTGAAATGTATACGGTCATCTTCGCTATCGGACGAACAGCTGGATGGGTCGCGCAGTACCAAGAAATGCTGAAACAAGGCCCCCTCCTCATTGGTAGGCCACGTCAATATTTCAACCTCCTCTTCGGAGAAGATTGTGCACAAGATGACGACGGATGTCCCTATCGCAATTACATTTCCCCAGGCGATAGAGGATGGAACTCAAAGTCTGTCGCGGCGTCACGAAAGGCTGGTTAAGGGGAATTGCGGCGCGGATCTTCGACCGCGCCGCCGCCGGGGCCAACCTTGTACGGTTTCTGCCTTTCGAGCCCGGTCCCGAGACCCTCGAGTTGAGCCTCGTCGAAGTCTAGCCGAGTTTGCCCTCCGCATTCCGGCGGGAATCGCGAGGAGCAACTGCGGCACGGACAGCACGAGCCCGACCAAGCCGATGTCGAGGGGGGTGATGCAGCCCGTAGACTGCCAGCCGATCGCGACTGTCTCGATGCTGTAGCCAAACGGCGTTCCCTGCTGGGCCGCAAAATACGCATGGAATTCGCGGTCGCGCAGCAGTATACGTCTACCACGATCGACCCGTTTCCCTGCGAGCTTTCGAGTCGTCGAGCCTCGCTGCATTGGCGGGCGTCGTCGAGCGCAGGAAGATTGCGGGGGGTCCCTTCCTCGGGGGCAGTCAAAACCGCACACTTCCGGGCGGTTGAAAACCGCACACCACTCGGCGGGCACTTTCAAAACCGCACACTCGGTTTGAGAGTTTGAGAGGCGACCCGACCGTGAGGTAGCGCAGGCTCGGGCACGTCAAGGTTGGCGGCGCGAATGCGTCGCCATGAACGAGCTGAGCGTGACCGAACGAGCGGCAATCTTAGGGCTTCTGCGCTTGGGCCGGAGCGTGCGGCACGTCGCACGAGAGACCGGTCGCCGGCACGAGACGGTCCGGCGCTACGGTCAGCAAGCAGGTGTCCTGGCGCCCAGATCGCCGGCGGCAAAACCGCACATCTCCGCCGAAGTGCCCGCCGCAATCCGGACACGCTTCATGCCGCGGCGCGATGAGGTTGGTTTCGCGCGGTAGATGTGCCGCAAACTCGCGCCGACGCTTCGATTCGCCGCTTGAGCTTATGCGCATGATTCGCGAAGGGCAAGCGGCTCGAGTGCGCCTTCCAAGCGGCCGTGCGACCACGAGGCCGCCGCTGAAGATGAGGCTGCGGACTGACGACGAGGACGAGGCCGAGCCGCGGCGGTCCGCTACGCGTTGATATCGAGGCATCAGCGTATTGGCCGCTGAATCGTTTTGGCTCTTCGTAAATATGAAACTCGTGTACCCCGCACATAGGAGTCTAGTCATGCACACGTTGACTCTCGGTCTGACAATTCTCGGGTTAGCATTAGCAGCTAGTCTCTTCGTCGCCGCCGCCTCCACGCCCGCAGACGGTGGATCGCGTATATTTCGCCGCGCGACGATTGGTATATGCGCTGTTGGAACGGGGACGTTGGCCCAAGCATTGCGAAGAGTGACTTACGTCCCGGATCTATACGCGTTATTGGTAGTGATGCATGTGCCTCACTGTAATCGGCATTCGACAGTTCGGCGAAGCGCGGCATTCGACCCACGCGCTTGATCGGGTCGAGAAGCGTTTATAGGGCGTTGCGCGGAGGAACGGAAATATACATCTATCGTTACTATGGCCGGAGTCACGCGAATAACTCCCCGACAGCGCGGTGCGCTTGGTCGATGGCGGCGTCCGTGTAGGCGCTGGCCGCCGCGTCGGAGTTCGCGATCGCGATCCGCCCAATGCGCTTGCGGCCGCGTTCGGCGGGGCTTCCGCCGTGCGGCCAGGCCGGATCCCACAGGGACATGTAGGTGTAGGCGTAGCCGTGTGCCCAACGATTGACCGTGATCTCGACGATGTCGCGCGACGCATCGAAGCCATTCGATCCGAGCATTCGCTGCAGCTGGTCGCGAGTCGCGCGTTCGATGGCCGCAAATAGCGTCGAATAGAGCTCGGCGCGTCCGATGCGATACTGGTCGCGCGCAGATAAGCCGGGCCGGCACGGCGTGCGCAACAGCCACAGCACCATCGGCTCCACGGGCGTGCGCGGAGACCGATATGCGCCGATGTCGACTGGGAAGTCGAGCGATACGAGACTGTGATAGCTTCCTGGCGCGTGGATCGCGCGCACGCCCGCTTGCGCCAGAGACTCCCAGTTGCGGATCGCCACGTGCGTATACATGAGCGGCGCTTTCACGCCGTATGCTAGCGCTTCGCGCTGTGCTTTTGGCACCTCTGGGCAAATGTACGGCACGACCGTATTCCAACACGCGAGGACGCACTCTTTCGCACGGACGCTTTCGAGCGTGCCGTTGCGGACGTAGGTCGCCTCGACGCCACCCTCGGCTTCGTCGTTCCGCACGCGCACGACCGTGCTGTTTAGGCGGATCCGTACCCGGTTCTTCGCGTCATCGAGCCGCTCGTAGCACGCGCGCGCCGTCACGACGTCTTCCATCGTCGATCCGTCGAGAACGCGCGGGACGAGCTTGCGCACGAGCAGCCGCGCGATCGTAGCGTTGCCATCGGGAAAGTGGTAGATGTACGGCTCCGTCTCCACGCGCTCCGCGCGCTTACCGCCGCCGAGATCCATGCCGGCGAAGCCGGGGAACACGATGAACTCGTAGTCGTCGCCCGCGTCGAACACTTCGGCCGCTGAGACGGCGTCGATGTCGAGCGCGAACAGATCGTTGGTCCACGTCTTGAAGAACGGCAACACGCTTGGGTTACAGTCTGCAATCTTGACGAGGAAGTCGGCGTAGCTGACCCGCGACAAATAGCCGCGTTTCGCCCTGGGTTCTAGCTCCGGGAGATAATCGACCGGACGCGTGTACAAGCGCTCGATGTCGCGCTTCGCCTCGGCCGTGAGCGGCGCCTCGGCCAAGAACGTCCGCCACGGAAGTTGCCCCATGCCGGCGACAAGCCGCTCGCGCCCGAACGTCTCGCGGTCGAAGAACACACCGGTTCCGAGATGCGCGTACCGGCTGCGGTCGTAGAAGCGCTCGAACCGCTTGCACTCGATACCGAGATCAGTGAGCAGGGCGCTCGCAACCGCGCTATATTTCTTTGGCTCGTAAATCGACTGCGTGCCGCCGTTGCTGAGAAGCATCCGCCGCCCGACTCGAAACTCGTTGCGCTTCGCGTGGCCTCCGAAATCGTCGAGATTCTCCAGCACGAGCACGCGCGCGTCCGGAACGCGTTGCCGGTAGAAGTCGGCGGCGGCGAGTCCGCTAATGCCGCCGCCTACCACGACAAGATCGTAAGCTTCGCGCGTGCGGTGTGGCGTGCCGGCCGTGGCCCAAAACGTACCGTCGCGCAAACGATGCGCCACAGCGTATGCGGCGTCATACTGCCCACGGAGTCCCTCGAGCGCTGGGGGATAGATGGCGGCGGCCGCGGGCGACAGGCCAGTCGCCGTTGCGCCGAGCGCGAGCGCGGCGCCATCGAGAAAGTCCCGGCGCTTGATGTGACGCTGCATGCCCAGTTCGTCAGCCACTCAGCCGCTCGTCTTCCCTACGCCCGACTCGCCGTTTGAGAGTTCGCGCCGCGGACTCCCTCCGCTTCCCTGGGACCCACACCGTCATCCACGGCCACGCCTTCGAGCCGTTGCTCGTCGACCTCCCTCTACCCAACGAAGAGGGCAATGAGAACGCGGTCGTGAGAAGGTCGCGCCCGGGACTGCGTAGGTATTCGACGGAACGTCCGTAGGGCTTTTCGCGAGGGCCGATAACGCCATGATCGCCAGCAACGACGCCAGCGATCCCGCAATGAGCGAGAGTCTTCGCTTCACGTAGTGGCCCTCTGGTTCCGGCCCTCGAACTGTTCTCAGGCCGCGGGTGGAAGAGGCAGGATCGTAGAGTCGATGTCTTGGTCCACGGAAATGCCTCGCACGGGAGTGAAAGCGACCCGTGCTCTTGAATAGAACGGTCAAGCTCGCGGCGGATTCTCTGGATTAGAAACGAATAGGACGTTCAACCTTCGGTCCGGCCTCACGTTGTCCGCCTTCACGTTCTTCTACGTTACCGGACTCAAGGCTAGGATGACCAATGCTCATCACCTTCTAGTCTGGAAGCTCAAGTTCCGGGGCCCTCTACACCTCGGCCCTCCACACTTCGCAACTCCTCAGAAGTCTCCAACCATTTCCCGAGCACTTCTCGTGCTATAGTCACGAGGCGCACCATTCACGTTAGCGAACGCATCAAACGCCGCTTCCTTCGGCGGCCGAGAACCCCGCCGAAGCGTGGTCACTTGGTTTAGGCAAACGTCGCGCGAAACAGATTTCATGCAGGGAAGACGCCAATTCGTCATTCGCGTTGCTCTGAAAGACGAGGAAGAGCACGTCGACTGGCTTGAGGCACAGATGCACCGAGTCGAAAAATTCGGCTACGCGCGTTACCCTCTCCGCACATCGTCAAGTCGATTGCAGATGCAACCGGACGAACTGCGCCGCCGTACATCGCGCTATTCTTCGACGCAGCACTTCGGAAATGCCAAGATGTGAACAATGCTGACGGGTAAGTTGAGAGCCGGGTCACACTTTGATGAGGCCTTGCCCAGGTCGATGCGATCGCCGACAACGTCGCATCGACCGCTGACTCACCGAAGGCTTTGCGTGGCTGGACGCTTATCGGACTTGCCCAGATCTTGGTGCGAGCTCGACGATTCGCAGAAGGAGCGTCAACTTACCGCCGTCAATCCGGTTGAATGAGACGACGACGTCGGCGTCTTGAATGCACTCGACTCGCCCAAAGCCGGTGATCTGGTACTTTTCGTACAGCCAGCGCTCGCCGCCTGTACCGATGAACTCGACTTCGTCGCCAGCAACCAGGGAAGACATCAATACTCCATTCGTCACGGTATTTTGTTGCGGGTGGTCTTCGCATCTTTAGTGGCCAGCACGCGTTTGAGGTGGCCTAGGACGTCGCATAGACGATCGGCGTGGACGTCTTTTGTGGGTCGCTCTGCTGGACGATCGGAAAATCGGAATCGGCAACCGCATCACATGCGCGAAAATCGAGCAGCAGAACACAGCCGTTGCGTTCGAGTGAGTCGTGCGTAGGGAACTTCGCGACCCAGTGGCGGATTGCGCGCTGCTAGATCTTGCCGCCGAAGATTATTGCGAGGGCCCGCCTTGTGGTCAAGACAGCTCGCATTGATAAGCTACCGCGCGGCCCCGGCTTGAAAGTGTTGTTGCCGCTGAGAATCTGGTATTGCATTTCTGTACCTTGGAGGGATGGCCGTCAAAACGTATGGTTGTTGGGGGGTTGGCATCGATAGGCGCCGGATTGAATTCGCGCGGCAGCCCGGATCGCGAAGGGCTCATAAAAAGCGGCCCTTCGCGTTTATCCTAGTTTTCGGCGCTTGAGAGCGTAGTCTGAGTCAATGTGCCAATCAAAGCAACCGCGAGCGCCGTTACAGTAAAGGGTCACAGTGCAACCTAGCTGCGGTCACGCGATTTGCGAGTCTAAAGCGTTTCCGACACGACGATGGGGAACCCGTCTTCCACATGGGGGGAAATTGCGGGTTCGACTCGCTCGTTGCTGGAGTGCTTGACTCAGCCTACTTGTCGAGGCCCCATTTCATTCCGGTCTTGTCGTGGATCGGACGATTTGCGCGTTGTGCTCCTTGCCAGGCGAGATCAAGATCCGGATCGGCTGCGCCCACCGCCTCGAACAGGAGCTCGTGATGGAGGTCGGCGGTCGTGACCTCATCAACGGCCTCCCCAAGACGGTGAAGATCCCCAGCAAGGAGGTGCGAGAAGTGTTCCCTGAATCGCTGAAGTCGATCGTCGAAGCGGTCAAGCCCGTGCTCGAGAACACGCCGCCCGAGCTCTCCGCAGACATCATCGACCGCGGCATCATCATGACCGGCGACGGCGCGCTGCTGCGCGGCCTCGACGTCCTGCTCCGCGAGATTACCGGCATCCCGGTCGTCGTCGCCGACGATCCCATGTCATGTGTCGCAATCGGCACAGGCTTGCGCTTGCGCGTTCGAGTTTAAGCGCGGCCGCAGGCCGGAAGGCGACCAGCGGCCGCCCTCTGCTTGCGGTGCTTGCTCGCGAGCTGCTTTGTGTCTACAAATTCTTCTTCCCGTGTGATTGTCGGCGCCGCGCTAAGACGGACCCGGTTCCGCCGCGTTAAGATACGGACCCTCCTGGGCGGGAGGTTTGCGAGTGGTGGATGGGGGTTCCTCGAACCTTAAGTAAAAAGTGTTGGCGCCTGGTTCTCAATGCAAACTTGTGATGATGACCAGCGGAACGGCGGCCACGATGAGCAGCGCCACGAGGACGATGAGCCGCGACGTCGGGCGCGCCATGTTCAACGTGTATCCGATGCCGAAGCGATGCTGGATGAACACCGACGGATCGTCGCGGTTGAAATAGAAGACGCCGAGAATCCAATTCCGGTCTTGCGTCCGGTCGCCGATCGCGACCGTCGCCGGCGCGTCGGGACCGGCGCTCGGAGCGTGGTCGCCGCCCTGCCCCTGCCGTGCGAGGACGTAGGTTCCGACGAGTACGACGGCCAGGGGCACGAAGGCGATGCCGATCGCGACGGAAAGCTGCGGAGGTCCGTATACGCCGAGCGGCCCGAGCGACCCACGCCCACTGCAGCGCGATCACGTATTCGAGCGCCAGGAGCAGCGCGATGGCGAGGCCGCGGAAACGCGATTCGCGGGCGCCTGGCGCTCCCACCACGTACACTGGCCGCGTCCAGCAGCGTAAGCCGTAGACCACGTCGCTAAGCAAGACCAGCGTTAGGGCCGGGATCAGGAACGATGCGAAGACATGGGGCACGCTGCGCTCGAGCCAACGATCGGGTTGACCGGGCATGTTCCGATGAACAAGAAATTGCGCGGGGATCTCGTTCCAGTGCGTACCGAGATAGGCCGCGGACGCCCCAAGGATGACGAGTGGGCCGGCAGCGAGCAGCCAGTCGCTCGGCGTCATGCGCGGGCGCCGGCGAAGGCTCGTTTCGCGGATCGTCGTCGGTGTCACCGCGTAGGGCATGACGCGTTTGCGCGCGCGGCAGAAGATGACGTACGACGCCGCGAGCTCGAGGTAGAACGCGACCGGAGCGAAGACGATGCCGGAACGGAAGACGCTGAACGCGAGCAGCGCGAGACACGGCAGCCAGGCGAGGATCAGCTCGCGCCGATAGCGGCGCAGAATCGCCACATCACCCGTGCTTACCCTCACGTTCGAGTTTGCGTGCGCTCGCGGTCAGCTCGCGTGCGAGCGCGCCAGGAGAAAGTCCCTCTGCCAGGGCCTTTGCGACCAGCTCCGGGAGCGGTTGCGCGAAGCGCAACTTGGCGTCCGGCCGCGTTCGCGGGCGCTGACGCTCGCAAACGATCGCACCGTGATGCCGTCGCAACTCGAGCCAACCTTCACCCGTGAGCGAGCGATTCGAAGCGGCCGTCAACGAGCTCCGCGCGCAGACCGTTCGCGATCTGCTCGTAGATGGGCAAGCTCGACGCCAAATCGATCCGCAGCACGATAATCAGAACCTCTTAACAGTTTGTACGCCCATGTCGTACAAACTGTCAAGGTCTAATTCAGCTTAAGGCTCGCCCGTGCGGGAGTTCATGTGTCAGCTGCCCGTATAGCTGCGGTAGGCGTTCAGCACGTCGCGGCGCGTCACGATACCGACGAGCGATCCCGTTCGTGGATCGACCACAGCGAGTAGCGGTGTCTGCGGATCCGCCATCGAAATCGCTGCCCGTTCGAGCGTATCGCTCGAGGACAATGTTACGACGGCGGGCCGCGTTATCGCATCGATCGGAACGTCGTCGCCGAGGCGTTCCGCCAGGCTGGCGGCGATCTCCGAGACTGCGACCAAGCCGATGAAGCGTTCGCCGTCGACGACCGGTATCGCGAGCTCCTCGGTCGCGTGCAGGCGTGCAGCCACCTTGCGCACCGTCTCGCCGCAGTGGGCCACGACCGGCGCTTCGCGCTGGACCGCGCTGACGCGAACCCGAGTAAAGAATCCCGGATTTCGGGCGCGCACCCAGTCGATGCCTTGCCGTACGAGTTTCATCTCGTAGATCGTATAGCCGAGTAACCTGCGCCCGAGCAAGGTCGCGATCACCGTGCTGACCATGAGCGGCAGAATGATCGTGTAGTCGCTCGACATTTCGAACACGATCATGATCGAGGTGATCGGTGCCTCGGCGGCTGCGGCAAAGACCGCGGCCATGCCGACGAGCCCATAGGCGGCCGCTGCGGCCGTCCAATGCGGGAACAGCTCGTGCGCAACACTTCCGAACGCATCGCCCAACATCGCGCCCGTGTAGAGCGAGGGCGCGAAGATCCCGCCGCTGCCGCCTGAGGCCAGCGTCAGCGAAGTGGCGAGCGGCTTGAGCACCGCCAGCGCGACCGCGTGCGGCGCCAGAACGTGCTGCGACAGCACGGCGTCGACGCTGTCGTAGCCGACCCCGAAGATCTGCGGGAACCAGATGCCGATAACACCGACCAGCCCAAACCCGGCGGCGGCCTTGGCCCAGACAGCGAGCCGCCACGCCTCGAAGCGGTCTTCGAGGAAGTACAGGAGTTTGGCGAAACCTGCGGCCCAAAACGCGGCCAGCACACCCAGCAGTGCATAGAGCCCCAACTCGGCGGGCGAGACCAGATAGAAGGCCGACGCCGTGAAGGAGGGATGGTTGCCGAAGAACGAACGTGCGATGACCGCCGAGACGACGCTGGCCACGACGATCGTCGCGAACGAGCGCGGCTGGAACTCGCCCAGGATAATTTCGGCGGCGAAGAACACGCCGCCGATCGGTGCGTTGAAGGTCGCAGAGATACCGCCCGCAGCGCCGCAGGCGACCAGCGTGCGCACGATCGACGAGGGCGCGCGCACGAGCTGACCCAGAACCGACCCGATCGCTTAGCCGATCTGCACGATCGGTCCCTCTCGCCCGCAGCTGCCGCCGAAGCCGATGCAGGTCGCCGAAGCGAGACTTTTGACCGCGATGACCCGCGGCCGCATGATTCCTCCGCGCACCGCCACTGCAGCCATGACCTCGGGGACGCCGTGGCCCTTGGCTTCTTTCGCGAAGCGGTCGACGATGAGGCTGGTGATCACGCCGCCGAGGATCAGCACCGGCACAACGTTAGCCCGGCCGAGAAAGCCGAGCGCAGGCGCGAGCACGCCCATCGCGAGGTGCGTTTCGAGGGCGATCAAGGCGCGAAACGCGACGGCCCCGTAGCCGCTGCCGAGGCCGACGACAATCGCCGCGAGCAACAAAAACGTGCTCTGCGTCAGCGAGAACCGCCCGATCTCGAAGCGGTATCCGCGGCCCGTCTCGACGTAGCGAGCCCGTGGAAGCGGTAGCTTGAGCGGACCGAGGGAAACCGCCATGGCGACGGTGTTCCCGAAACCCTGTCATCGCCCCGCTCTCAGCTTGCTTACCCTGGCTCTCAAAAGAGCGAACGCGTATCGTCGCCGACGTCTTCTTCCGGTTCCCGCCGCCGGGCTGATCGCGGCAACGGCCTGAAATGACGATGGAGGGTGTATTCGTGCTTGTCGCTTCGGGTTTCACCGAGAATCCCGCGCGAACGCTTTCGAAGCCGCCAGAGCGTGTCGTCGGTTTCGCGCATGAGGGCAGGCGCTAGTGGTGTCCGCCGCTGCGCTTCTCGAATCGCAAATCTTGTCAGCGGTCAGGTCGTCGTTTCTGGAAGCGGGGTAACCGCCCCCGAGCCGAAGGCCGTCTCGTGTTGCTCTTCACTTTAGTCGCCACGCCCACCGCACAGATAGTATGATCCAACATTTCATCAGCGCTTCAACCATCGGAATGCCCGTTTCACGAACACCTTTGCATCATGTTCCACGCACTCGCCATGCGCGATGATGAGCCTGTCGAAGTTCCAGGAGAGGAACCTCGCGAGCGACTTTCTTCCCAGCCTCCTGTTAACAAACGAGAGCCGGATATCAAAAGGCACGCCGCCTCCCGATAACACCGCTGAGCCTTTGGATGAAACGCATTAGAAGCGCATGGTTTTCCCGCGGGTAATTCTGTACGAAGTCGGCCATGATGACAGTACCGGACCTCTTGTGGAAGAACTCCACCTCCTCGATCAGGAGGTTTCCCCTGAAGACGAACTGGTCGAAGTCATTCGCCCATACCAGCGGCGGCTCATCGTGCAAGGGACGCAAAGGCAAGGCTCTATAGCTCTTAGGGATCTTCGGAGGCCTTCAGAGTTCAGCATCGGGGAAGACGCATCTCGCTCGCTCGAGCCTCCAGATATGCAAAACCTTGGGTGCAACGAGGTATCGTACCGGACCCACCGCCAGGATCTGCTCGAGCAGAGCATCCTCCGTGTCAACCGGCGAGTTCACCCACAAAGATCCATTGCTCAGGCGCGCAACGATCATGCGAGTCGGCAGCAGGAGCACAAAGCGAGCCGGAGGACCATCGACAATCCAAACATCCTCGCCGAAGGGCCGTACTGGTCCCTGCTGATTACCGGTTGCGTTTGAGCGGATCATGACCTGATCGATGCGATCGACGAGATCGGCCGGCTCACGAAGAGCCTTCTGCACGTGGCTCGGCTTGGCGCCCGGCGTAACGCTCGGGCGCGCGTCCGTCTCGCCCCCGTTGTGCGCGAGTTCGCTTCCGAGCTACGGCCCGACGGCCTTCGCTCGCGGCGTAAGTCTTGTTGCGCACGCCTCGGAAGAGGTCGTACCAAAGGCGCACGCGGTGCTGTCAGGCGAGTAATCGCAACCTTACTCGCTAACGACGTCGCACGCACACCGAACGGCGGTATCGCGGCGCTGAGCACTGTGAAGACCGCTCGCATGGTCCAAGCGATCGTCTCCCCGACGACGGCTCCGACAGCGACGAACACCAGCGCAAAAGCCTCTTCGACCGATTTTCCGACGCGTCGCAGAGCGGCACGGGCGCGGCTCGGGCTCTACATCGTAATCGTACGCAGGTTGCCGAGGAAATGGGAGGCTCTGCCGCTTACAAGCCACGCGGTGCGGCTCGATGTTTACCCTCTCGTTCCCGGCGGCGGCGTGAGCGTGACGGCTCCGTGTCGCTATCGCGGAGGGAATGTGTGCCCGACTCTCCGATCGCGCTCGGCGACCGCGCCGCCCGACGTATGACCATGGCAAGAATCCAGATTCCAACGGTGTTCACGGCGGAACCATTTTCCCAGAGGGGATTGGCATACCCAAATATCTTTTCCGTGAATATTCAAGCAAACGCTATCTGTCCGGAGCTGGCAAGAATAAGAAGGTGGAAGTCTGGAAGTTCAATCGCCGCGTGCGCTCCATGCATCCTGGCGAAATGCTCCGCGTCATCGGCGAGGGACGTTTCGTCCTCCGGTGGACCTCGGACCATTGGGCGTCGGCGCATGATTCGGCGTCGCAAGCGAACCGGCTCGACATCGACCACGTCGATTTGATCGAACTCGCGACCACGTCCGGGATGTTAGTCGAGTTCACGTTCTTTGGGATCGACGCGAACCGGTGGGGGGCAGAACTACGTCATCGCGGTTCGCTAGTCGCCGCGGGAACTCGCTAGTGGTGCAGATGGGCTTCCCAGTCGGGCGGGATGCGTCCCCGCGGCCCGGGGACGGGTTGATCTGCGGGATGCGAACGCGGCGGCGCGAGCGGCGGGCCGGCGAACGTCTCGCCGGAGCGGAAGTCGTAGAACCAATCCTCGCCGGGCTCAAAGCTAGCGATGATCGGGTGACCGGTTTCGTCTACGTGCCGGCGGGCGTGCCGGCTCGGCGAGTCGTCGCAACAGCCGATGTGCCCGCAGGCGGCGCACCGGCGCAGGTGCAGCCACCAGCCACCGGTGGACAGGCACTCGACGCAGCCCGTCCCCGAGGGTTTCGCCTTCGGATCGATCTCAGTCATCACGTGACGCCTCACTAAAGGCAAGGCTGCGAACGCGGCGGCCGGTCAGGGCGAAGATGGCATTACCGACGGCCGGCGCGACGATCGGGGTACACAGCTCGCCGACGCCGGTTCGGGTCGCGCTCGAGGCATTTCCCCAGACTCGATACATCTCCGGGAAGGCCGGCAGGAAGAGGGTCATCTGTTGAGGCGGCGTTAGCCGCAGCACCGTTCCCAAGCGGGCGACGAATTGTAGTGAGACCCGTACCGGTCGCCCGCTTTCGAAGGCGCGGTAGCAGTAATAACTGACCCCGATCACCCCGGTACTAGGCGCAAAGGCCGCGACATAAACGAGGGCGGCCACCTTTGCATCGCGGCCCGCTTCCGTGATTACGACTCCCGCCCACGAGTGGCCGACCAGTATCACGCGTCCTGGGACGCTGTCAATTGCCCGCTTCGTCGCTGCGACGTCGTCGGCAAGCGATGTCAGCGGATTCTGCACCGCGATAACGTGCGCGCCTCTAGCCTCGAGCAGTAGGATGACCTTGTTCCAGCTCGATCCATCCGCAAAAGCGCCGTGTACGAGCACAACGCTAAACGACTTAGCTCGAGAAGGTTGAGCCCAGCCGGATTTTGGCAGGCCATATACGCCGATCGAAAGCACTGCGAACACGGCGATCGCGCCGACTACTTTCGGTCGCATCACGCCTGACTACGTACCGACCGGAACGTCGCGCGAACGTCTTCGGAAAACAGCTGCGGCTGTTCCCAGGCCGCAAAGTGGCCCCCGACGTCGTGCTTCTTGTAGTAGACGAGCTTGGGATACGCCTGCTTCGACCAGCTCTCCGGTGCCGTGTAGAGCTCGTACGGAAACGCGCTCACGCCGGTCGGAATCTTCACGCCCTGTACGTTGAAGAACCCGAGCTTGTTCTCCCAGTATAGGCGGGCCGAGGATATCCCCGTCTTCGTCAGCCAGTACATCGTGATGTTGTCGAGCACGTCGTCGCGCGAAAGGCCGCCGGGGTTTCCGGCAAAGGCCCGCGCGATCAGTTCGTAACTGTCCCTATCGTGATCGAGAATCCAGGCTGCCAGACCGATCGGCGAATCCTGCAACGCGTACAGCGTTTGCGGGCGGTTCGCCATCTCGACCGCGTAACCGAGATGCTTCCCATAGAAGTCCTTGAGCTGCTCGAAGGCATGCAGCTCGTCAGCGGAGAG
Source organism: Vulcanimicrobiaceae bacterium (assembly GCA_052267165.1). GTDB lineage: Bacteria > Vulcanimicrobiota > Vulcanimicrobiia > Vulcanimicrobiales > Vulcanimicrobiaceae > CAWICD01. Next base: position 38,946 of record JBKQHO010000002.1, read on the forward strand.
GCCGGCGGGTGGGTTGCCGCCCGAGATGGCTAGCGCCAAAGCGTCGTTGGGGACGGTGCCCGGCATGTTGCTGTGAATGGCCAGCACCGGGCCTGCTAGCAGACCCAACTGTTGCGTAACGGCCGCCCCCCAATCGCCGCCCTGCGCCACGAACTTCTGGTAACCGAGGCGCTGCATCAGCACGACCCAGGCTTTAGCAATGCGGACCGGATCCCAGCCAAGCACGGTCGGTTCGGCCGAATAGCCGTAGCCTGGGATCGACGGAATCACCAGATGAAAAGCATCCGTCGCACTCGCACCGTGCGCCGTTGGATTGCTGAGGAGATCGATCACCTTCATCTGCTCGATGATTGAGCCCGGCCAGCCGTGTGTGATTATGAGTGGTAAAGCGTTATCGTGCTGCGAACGTACGTGAATGAAGTGGACGTCGACGCCGTCAATCTCGGTCACGAATTGCGGTGTGGCGTTGAGCCTCGCTTCGATCTTACGCCAATCGTAACCATTCGCCCAATACTGCGCCAGCGCCTGAGTCGTTGCTAACTGGACGCCTTGCGTTTGGTCGGGGACTAATTCGCGCGTTGGCCATCGCGTCGCGCTAATGCGCGCGCGCAGATCGACGAGTTCCGCCTCCGGAACGTTTAGTTTTGGGAATGGGCGAATAGCCGTAGTATCGCTGCCCGCCTGCGTAACAGTCGTCATGGCATGCAACCTTTCTGGAAGGGCGATAAGATCGAATGAAATTGCACCGGCTGTTACCGCTGCAGTCTCGACAAATCGATGGCGATTCATATCAAAACTTGCATTGCGCGCAATTACTCATGTCAAGCCTACTGAAAACTAAGCGGACATCCGTAAGCGTTTAAATCCGCGTCCCATCCGGGCCGAGCGTTAACCGTACGTGAAGTCCGGCTTGCTCTGTCCGACCTCGATAATATAACCGTCGGGATCGCGGATGTAGCAGCGCGTCTCGCCGTACTTGTCGATCGGCTCCGTGATGAACTCGGCTCCTCGACTTCTCCATAATTTATAGCACGCTTGAATGTCCGCAACGCGGATATTCATAAAGCTGCTGATCTTTTCCGGGTCGGCGAGGACGCTAAGCGTTACCGACGGCTTGTCGGGTGTCGGCCCACCCCCGACGTTGACGATGAGCCACGTATTCGCGATCTGAATGTGGCCGGACGCGCCCTCGCTGTCGCCTAAGCTCAGAATGCGGCCGCCGAAGACCGTTTCGTAGAAGCGCGCCGATCGCTCGATGTCGGCGACGGTGAGAAAATGTGTGACGGTGAACCCGTCGCGCGGGGGCATCTCATAGCTCTTCTGGTCGATTTGTACGCCGCTCATTGACGACTCCAATTCCGATACAGCGCTCATCTGGTGTCCACCGGATGGGCCGGCAATTCGGCCCCTGAGGGTCGCCCTCCCTGTCGCGGCGACCAAGCCCCGGATCGCCGTGGCCGCGACGGAGGCGCCGCTCAAGGCTTAACTGTTTTTTCTGTTCCGTTGATCCCCAAACCCCAAGTACGCGGAGCTTCGCGCGCTGTCCAGGCGGCAGCGGAACTTCAGCGATTCGAGCCTTGCCGACCGAACGAAAAAAGATTCACGAGCAGCCAGGTTTGTCACACGGCGAGATAATCACCGCTGGATTTCTTGGGCCGAGCGTGCAGGCTAGCGCCTCGTCGTCGTCAGCGACGCATGCCCGAGTGTCTCGCGGACCATGGCGAGATCCGCGCCGCGGCGCAGCGCGTGCGTCCAATGCGAGTGGCGTAGAAAATGCGGTGAGACCGCGTCTATGAAACCGGCCGTGCGGGCGGCCCGGCGGACGCGATCCCATGCGTTCCAGGCCGTCATCGGGAAGACGCGGTCGTCGCCGATGGGGCCGGCGGTCGTAACGCTTGGAGTTCGTCCCAGGTCCCGCGGGAGAGCCGAACGACCCAGGTGCGGCGCCCCTTTCCCCGCACGTTCACGACGCCATCGACGAGGTTGCGCCAGCGCAGCGTGACCGCTTCAGAGACCCGCAGCCCGCCGTTATACAGCAGGCGTATGAGTGCGTCATCGCGCGGCTGATCGGCGACGGCGTCGAGCAGCACGAAGACCTGGCGTTCGTCGAGGATCCGCTCGGCGAGTCGTCGGGTCGGGGCGGCCGGATCGCCGAGCCGACGTTGAATGGCGTGAACCCCATCCGCGCGGCAAACGAGAGCAGCGACTTCACCGCCAGCAACCGGCGGGCGCAGGACGCCGGCGATCCGGCGAGCGCGTCGGCATAGCGCTGCAGATCCCCCAGGTATGCTTGGCGGATCGGCTTATCGATGAAGGTCCGAAGGCAGCGATGTCCTGATGGTACGCGCGGACGGTGTTTTCGCTTTCACCATGGAGCCACAGGCCGATGAGCTGTTTTTCGGTGGTGTCGGGCGGGATGGGGAGCGGCGCGATCGCGCTGGGCTGCGTTGTCGCCGCGAGCGGCGCGGCGGTCGGGAGCGGGTCTGGGGCATGGTGGACCTAATATAAGCTCAATTATCTTGCGTCTGGGCCAGTCAACAGATCCGCAACGTCTTGATAGCCTCTATCTCGAGGCTAGCCTTCCGCGCCCACGATCTCCAACAGCGGCGGGTCCTCGTCGATGGACGCCGCCGCAACGTAGTCGAGCACGATCGCGTTGCTGCGCTGCCCCGTGACCCGCTTGATGTTTTCGATTGGTACCTTCTTCTTTGCCGGTGATGACCGGGCAGATCTCGGGCTTGGGGAGCCGCGGCACGTACAGTTCGCGCCCGTTCTTCCGCGGGTCGTTCTTCGCGGCCGCGATCCATACGTACACCCCCGCCGCCGAAAATTTTAAATCTTGGACGTCGAGCGCAACGAGCTCCGAGCGCCGGAAGGCGCCCGCGTAGCCCGGCAGCAGCATCGCCCGATCGCGGCAAGCCGCGAGGTCGTCGGGCCTGGCCATGATGAGTGCTGGAAGCCGCTCGACCAGCAAGGGGTCCTTCTTCTTCCGCGCCGTCCCGCGGCTGCGGGCGTACCGCGCGACGAGCCGTCGCACGAGCGGACGCTCCGTGGGCGGTCGTGGTGGGCGGTCGCGTGGCGGGAGGCGATGGACGATCGATGCGTTTGACTTCTTTATCTTGCTTGATTTTCGTGATTGGAGGGGTCGCCAAGGAATTCCACACCTCCATCACCGCCGTCAGCTGGGCGATCACCTTGAGCCTCGGCATGCGGGTCGTCGGCGCATTGCTGTTCGGGAGGCTTGCCGACAGATATGGCCGCAAGCCGACGTTGATCGCGGACATTTTGATCTTCTCGGCGCTCGAGGTCGCCTCGGGGTTCGCTCCGACGCTCACCGTATTCCTAATCCTGCGCGCGCTGTACGGCATCGCGATGGGCGGCGAGTGGGGCGTCGGCGCATCGCTGACGATGGAGAGCGTTCCGCAACAGTGGCGAGGCTTCGTCTCGGGTGTTTTGCAATCGGGCTATTCGTTCGGCTACCTCCTCGCGGCGCTGCTGTACGGCGTGGGGTTCAGCACGCTGGGTTGGCGAGGCATGTTCTTCGTCGCGGTCGTCCCCGCGCTGTTGGTGCTCTATGTCCGCCGGGTCGTACCGGAAAGCCCGGATTGGCAACGCCAACGCGAGAAGGCAAAAGCCTCCGGGCGCGCCACCCTTGGTCAAGCTCTGGCCAAACACTAGCGGCTGTACGGGTATGCCATCCTCCTCTTGACCGCGGCCGCCACCTTCAGTCACGGCACACAGGATCTCTACCCGACGTTTCTGCGCATTCAGCACGGCTCGTCCGTGCATGCGGTCTCCACGATCGCGATCGTCTACAACGTCGGAGCGATCCTGGGCTGCATCAGCGGCGGAACGCTCTCCCAAGTGCTCGGGCGGCGTCGCGAGCTCGTGCTCGCCCTGCTACTCGCTCTCGTCCTGATGCCGTTCTGGGCAACGGCTTCGAGCCTGGTGACGCTGGCCGTAACGGCATTCCTCATGCAATTCCTCGTGCAATGTACCTTCGGCCTTCGGCGTCATGCCCGCACATTTGAACGAGATCTCGCCGTCCGAGGAACGCGCCACATTCCCCGGCTTCACCTATCAGTTCGGCAACATGCTGGCGGCGGGGAACGCGACGATGCAGGCCGTTCTGGCAGCGCGCCTCGGCTATAACTATGGCGTGGCGCTCGCCATCGTCGCGGGCACCGGCGCCATCGCCTTCTGTCTCTTGGCGTTCTTCGGTCCTGAGGCGAGGACCGTCAGGATGGACGGGACGGAGATCGGCGACGTGCGTCCCGTCGCAAAACGAGCGTTCGTGTCTTGAGCGGGCATCGCCGACAAGTGAAGCAGCGGTTCGCAGTCGCTATTGGCGCACCGCCGTCCTGCGGAGGGCGTTCTCTCGGCGCCAGGACGTTTCGGGAGAAGGCGTAGCGAGGCTGACGATCGCGCACACGACGAAATTGACGAAGAGCACGGAAAAGCCCGCATTCAACCCAAGATCGTGGCGTGGTTCGAGAACGAGAGCGCAGCGACCACGGCGACGCCGCGACGATCCCGGCCCCGACCCCGCCGCGGGTTGCCCGTCGCCAGGTGAGGGCGAAGATCGTGCCGGGCAGGAACTGGGGTCACGCCGCTATGGCCGATCAAGAGAAGCCCGACCAGCGACGTCCGCGCGACGAGCCAGAAGCCGAGCACGAGGAGCGCAACCGTCAGCACGAGGATGCGTGTGGCGGCCGGCCGCACGTTGTCGGTCGTCGCCACGTTCAGCCAATCGCCCAGGACGTTCTTCGTCACGATGCTGGCCGCGACGAGGACTTGACCGGATGCCGGTACGAGCGCCGCAAGGCATCCGGCGCCCGCGACCATACCGACGACGTACGGCGCATAGTAGCGCTGGACGACCAGCTCGAATCACTGGTCTCACGCAGAGCCCTTCAATCCGGGAGCACCAGCAACGCGATGAACCCCGCGAAGCTGCGTGCCATCCTTCTTGCGTAGCTCTGCTGCCAGCTCTTTGAGGCCGGGGGAGACCGCGGGCGTAGTTGCTCGCGGATTGTGCGAAGGTCGATGTGGCGGTCGATGGCCCGCAGCAGATGATCCGCTGGGACATGCGGATCACTGCTTGCCGGCTTTCGTTGCAGCATCGATGATGACGGCGGCAACCCTGCTCGGCATCGACAGCATCGGCACGTGACCCGCAATCAGCGTCGTTGCGGTCGCATGAATACGCTTGGCAGTGTCGCGCTCGTATTGCGGCGGCACCATGCGATCGTTGACGTCGATGATGCACCAGGACGGTTTGGAGATCCAGGCAGGATTCATGACCTTCTCCCCAAGGGCTTTTGAGTTCCACGGGCCCTGAGTGGCGTAGACGGCCGCTCTTTCGGCGGCGGGGAGTTCCGGAACGAAATCCTCGTCGACGCCTTGGCGCGTCAGCGAAAGCCAGCCCTCCGCATCCGGCTTTGCCTGCGCGTTGCCGGGAGCGGACGGATACCCCTTGGTCACGTCGCCCGCGCTCTGGCCCTTGAGCGGCACGAGCGCAGAAATGTACACCAGCCCCGCAACCTTCGGGTCATTCCCGGCTTGGCTGATCACCATGCCGGCCCACGAGTGTCCGACAAGCAGAACGGGACCATGTTGCAGCGCGATCGCGCGCCTCGTCGCCGCGACGTCGTCGGCCAGCGAGGAGAGCGGATTCTGTACGGCGACGACGTTGTATCCCTTCGCTTGTAGCAGAGGGATCACTTTAGCGTAGCTCGATCCATCGGCAAACGCCCCGTGGACGAGCAGGATGTTGCGGACCCCGGTGCCGGAGTCCGCGTCTTGTGCAGAGGCGCGGGCGATTGGCACCAACAAGACCGTCGCAAGCAGCGCGAGCGTTACACGTTTGACATACAGCATTGACTTCCTCATTGAGTGGTTCGCACCGACTGGAACGTACCGCGAACGTCTTCGGAGAAAAGCTGCGGCTGCTCCCAGGCCGCAAAGTGGCCGCCGACGTCGTGCTTCTTGTAATAGACAAGTTTGGGATACGCCTTTTCCGACCAGCTCCGCGGCGCGGTATAGATCTCGTGCGGGAAGGCGCTCACGCCAACCGGAATGGTTACGCCCTTGATGTCGAAGAAGCCGAGCTTATTTTCCCAATAAAGGCGTGCCGAGGAGACTCCCGTTTTGGTCAACCAGTACATCGTGATATTGTCGAGTACGTCGTCACGGGTGAGGCCGCCGGGATGTCCAGCAAAGGCCGGTGCGATCAGCTCGTAACTGTCCTTGTCGTGATCGAGGATCCAGGACGCCAAGCCGATCGGCGAATCCATTAGCCCGTAGAGTGTTTGCGGACGGTTCGCCATCTCGGTGGCGTAGCCGAGGTGCTTTGTATAGAAGTCTTTTAGCTGCTCGAACGCATGCAGCTCCTCACCTGCAAGGCCGGCCGGCGCCGAGCCGCCGGAAGTGGCTGCCGCCAAAACGTCGGCGGGAACGGTGCCAGGCATGTTGCTGTGGATTCCGAGTACGTCCGTCGGCGCTTGCAAAGCCAGCAGTTGCGTAATGGACGCTCCCCAATCGCCGCCTTGTGCTACGAACTTCGTGTATCCGAGGCGCTTCATCAGCACGTTCCAAGCACGTGCGATGCGCACGGGGTCCCAGCCCAGAGTGGTCGGCTCGGGCGAATACCCGTAACCCGGTATCGACGGAATGACCAGATGGAATGCGTCCGATGCGCTCGCCCCGTGGGCTGTCGGATTGGTCAGCGGATCGATGACCTTCGTTTGCTCGATGATCGAGCCCGGCCACCCGTGCGTGATGATGAGCGGCAACGCGTTCTCGTGCTTCGAACGAACGTGAATGAAATGGATGTCCTGACCGTCGATCTCGGTGATGTATTGTGGTAGGGCATTCAGCTTCGCCTCGCACTTGCGCCAATCGTAGTCGGTCGCCCAATAGCGCGCGAGCGCCTGCGTCGTTGCCAGCTGCACGCCTTGCGTATCGTCCGCGACTAATTCCCGTGTAGGCCACCGCGTCGCGTTGATGCGCCGGCGCAGTTCGGTCAGTTCCGCCTCCGGAACGTTCAGCTTAGGAAACGGGCGAACGGCTGTCGCCCCACTAGGCGCCTGTTCTGCAACTTGAGTCATGGATCCAGACCTTTCGGCATAAGCCACAAGCGGATTGAACATGGTCGCAGCACCTATAGAGGCTGCGGTTGTAAAAAAGCTGCGCCTGGCAAGCGGCGAAGAACCTCCGCTCAAGACGTTTCTCCCTGTGAGTCGCGATCTGTGGCAGTCGCTGCCGGCGCTCAGTATACCAATCGTCGTTGCCGGCGTCTACTCAGAAAAAGTGAACAAATTGCAAACTCGACTCAGGCCTCGGTCTCGTTCACGCGACCGCACCGATCGTGACGCCGACTTTGAACGACGCTCATCCGAGCGGCAGCTCTGCCCTGATTTCGGCTGGCAGTCGATCCTACGATCGCTCCTTATATTGAGCGCTCGAGTTCGACCGGCTCGCACGGCACGGTTGGTTCGAAGCCGAGCGCCACTGCCACGTCGCACTTCGCGATCTTCGCGTCGAGCATGCGACTCAGCTCGCCGAGGCGCCCCGCTTCGCGTTCGATCTCCGCTTTGTGCATGATAAGAATGCCGCGGCGCAGAGCAATCGTCGTTAGGTCCTTGTCGGGCCAGCTCGGCGTAGCGCTGGAGCGTGTCGAGCTTCATTCCGGTCGACCGCATGCGCACGACGAGCCCAAGCCATGACAGGGCCACGTCGGAATACTGGCGGTGTCCGCTGCCAGTGCGGTCGACAGCACGAAACCAACCCCGTGGGGTAGGGTCCGGGTCTCGAACGCTCGGAAAAGACAGGCGAGGCCTCAGCCGTATGCCAGGCAATAGGTCAGTCGCTGCCTCTTGTAAGTCCCTCGAGCTTCTTCCACGGACCCGGCAGCGGCGCGATGCAAACGCCGGCGATCGCGCTCTCTCGCCGCTCTTCCCGCGCGGTCCCGATCGACCGCCGTGCCGATATTGGCGGCGGCTGCCGACAGCGGCGGGCTATCGCGTGATCGTTCCATATCTGCACGGCTACGGCTCGACAACCTTTCTTTCAAGTAAGACTTTCCGGAATGCCGGCTCGAAACGCATTGCACCGAAAATCGCCTCGACGATTAGCGACTTTCTAAGCCGCGATGCCGCGCGCTTGCGAGCCTGAAAGAGATATGAACGGCAGCTTTCTCCGTCGGCTCCGTTCACCGGGGAAAGCTCCGTTGCAAAGATTCGAGCCATTGAAGACGGCTGAATTCGCGATCTCGAATGACTGGCTAAAAGCTAAGCTGCCGATTCCCATAGGCGGAACCGCGCTGACTTTCAAAACAGGAGGCACGCCCGGAGCGATAGTCCAGGCGCGTCGTTTGATGGCGATAACGCGCCGCGCGGAACGCGCGGTCGGGCGCGCGCGTCGCGTTCGTCGGAGGGGCCTTGCCCCGCTCACGATCGCATCTCTAAGGCGACTCGCTTGGTTAGCGCCCATGGGTGAACGACGAGACTCCGGCAGCACCGTCCGAAGTGGCCGCCGCGGCAGCGGCGCTCGTCGAACGCCGGCGCGAAGTTATCGAAACGTGCGACTGTTCGCGCCCTCGCGCCCGCCGCGGTATCGACCGCCGCCTGGTTCACCGCGTCCGTCCAAAAGTCGGCCAGCAGAGTCATGGTAGGCATGGTCGATTACTTCGTAGCCCGACCGCACGCTTGCCCCGAAACGCTGGATTTGACCTCACTTCGCGAGCGCTGAGCCGAGTTTCTCGTTCGCGATCGCGATCGCTTCACGAGCGGCCGGCGTGCTTGCGAGGCCGTTCAGCATCATGAAGTCGTGTATGGTGCCGAGCGAGCGAAGCGCGGTTACCTCGATTCCGGCCTGCATCAGCTTGTGCGCATAGGCTTCACCTTCATCGCGAAGGACGTCATTTTCAGCAACGATGATGAGTGCCGACGGAAGACCACGCAATTGATCCGACGTGGCGCGCAACGGTGACGCGGTCGGCTTCTCTCGATCCGAGGGGTCGGGCGCGTACGCGTCCCAGAAGCACTTCATGGCGCGTGCGGTATTCGATGGTCCCTCAGCGAATATCCGGTAAGACGGTGTGTCGAATCCATCATCCGTGACCGGGTAGAACATCGCCTGGTAGCGGAAACGCGGCCCGTCGCGTTCCTTTGCCAGCAGCGTGACCGCTGCGGTCATGTTGCCCCCGGCGCTGTCTCCGGCAATCGCCATACGGGACGCGTCGACATCGAGATCTCGACCGTTTTCGGCCACATATTTCGCCGCGCTATAGGCCTGTTCGATCGCTACCGGAAATCTCGCTTCGGGGGAACGGCTGTAGTTTACGAAGACGACGGCTGCGTTGGTTCCGTTCGCGATTTCTCGGACGAGCCGGTCGTGAGTGTCGGCATTTCCCAGCATCCAGCCACCCACCGTGGAGATAGATGATCGCCGGGAGCGTCCCGCTTGCGCCCCGCGGGCGAACGATTCGGATCGAAACGTCGTCGTCGCTCGGCCCTCGGGGGATCGTACGCTCCATGATGTCGGCCGGCAGTTTGTCGACCGGCAACGACTGCGCGTCATCGAGGGTCTTGCGAGCCGCAGCCGGTGGCAGCGTATAGATCGGTGGTCCACCGGCTGCCTGTAGCGCATCCACGAACTTCTGTGTAGGGGGATCGAGTCGCACGCCGTCGAGTGCCACGCCCTTGTCGTCTGTCGATGATTTCATGTTTAGCGCTCCCTCTTGAGCAAATCGGCAGGCTTGTCGAGCCGATAGGAGACGGCCGGATACGGTGATCGCAGCCATTTTGCTCGCAACGCGACACGAGCACTCGAGATCAAATTGTAGCACAGGTAAGGGCCGCCGCGGGCTTACGGCTTACGCCAGCGGATCCAAGCTCCTGGTCGGCGGGTAGGTAAATATTCGGCCGCTGGCTTTTGTAGACGCACAGATACCAAATTGCTAGGATGTGCGGATTGACTATCAACCGGCGACGCGTCGCCCGCTCCCGGCACAAGCGTGCGCATCGGTATCACCCACGGGGCCCGCCGGCTGCTGCGCTTCTTTGAGGCGGGCAGCCCCTTCGTTAACGGTCATAAGGCCCGCTCGACGAGATAAGAAGTCGTTGGCCCTGCCGCGACTCGATCGGCTGGTAGTTCTGATGAACTGTTCGTCCCGTCCATTCAATAGGAGGTCCTTGGCCATGAGCCCTAACGCAGTAATGAACAGGCTTCCGGGCAAGTCTGACTTCGAGTCCGGGTCAATGCGCTTCTTGACTGGGATAGTGGCCTTTAGGCCCGAAGTCCAAAGAACTCCACAATGTTTTCCGACGGTATGCTTTGTCGCCGAGGAGACAGCGGAGGGGAAACGGCCGGAGACCGATCTCCACAAGCGAAAGCAGGAAGTTCGAATCGTGCGTTCTCCCACCACGCGATCCTGAAATGGTCGCTGCCATGCAAACGCGATGGCGACTATACGGTTTTGCTAAGCATGAACGAAGTCCGGAGGTCGAGCGGATTGGGTGAACTCGCGCCCACGGTAGCGTGCTCGCGCGTGCTGGATCGCGCAGAGCTGCCCGTCGACACCGCCCAGCTCGCTCGTTTTCTCATCGGCAAAATGCTTGTGCGGAACCTGGCCGAAGGCGTAGCGGACGGCCGCATCGTCGAGACTGAGGCATATTCCATCGGTGATGCCGCGGGTCACGCCTATCGCGGCGTCACCCCGCGCAATCAGGCGCTTTTCCTCGCGCGCGGCCACGCATATGTATACCTCGCCTATGGCAGCTCGTTCATGCTGAACGTCTCAAGCGAGACGTCGGGCGTGGGCGCGGGCGTCTTGATCAGGGCAATCGAGCCAACCGATGGCATCAGCATTATGGAGCGAAATCGCGGCACCGAGGGGATGCGAGATTTGGCGCGGGGCCCGGGAAGGCTGTGCGCAGCCTTGTGCATCGATCGCCGCCTGGACGGGATCGACCTCTGCCAGAAGGGCCCGCTTTGGCTCGGATCTGACGGTCGGGCGGCGGGCGAAATCGGCCAGGGCAAACGGATTGGCATTACCCGCGCAGCCGACAGCCCGCTGCGCTTTTACGTGCGGGGCAATCGATTCGTCAGCGGTCCGCGGGCGCTCAACAGATGAGAAAGGCGCACCCGGGGGCGCGCTCCGATAAGATCGCCCTGGTTTTCAGTCACTCCCTGCGTGCATGCTGGTCGGGTATAATGCTCGCATGAAAGCATCTGTGGTGACCGCCTACGGCGGTCCGGAAGTGATGAAATACCAGGACATGCCGGATCCCGTTCCGGGCGGGGGCGACATCCTCGTCAAGGTGGCCGGCATCGGCATCAACCCGGAGGATATGCTCGAGCGCAACGGCGCCATCAAGGACCGGTGGCCGTTGCACTTTCCGGCGATCATCGGCCTGGACGTGTCGGGAACAGTGGTTGCGACGGGCGACGGTGTCACCGACCTCAAGGTCGGCGACCGCGTCTGCGGGTGGTCGTACCACACGTACGCTGAGCTGGTAGCCGACAAAGCGATTCTTTTCGCCAAGGTGCCGGAGACGATGGACCTGGTCGACGCGGCCGCGATTCCGCTCGTGGGCGCCACAGGCAGCCAATTGATCTCCGTCGCAAGCGGGTTGCAGTCCGGCCAGACGGTGCTGGTCTCGGGCGCGGCCGGCGCCGTCGGTCGTTGCGCCGTCTACATCGCGAAGGCATTGGGCGCGCGGGTGATCGCGGGCGTGCTGCATGTTCAACTCGACCAGGCGGACAGCATCGGCGCCGACGAAACGATCGCCCTCGACGACCCGGGCGCCTTCGCGACGATTCCCCAAGTCGACGTCGTGGCGAACACCGTTCGCGGGAAAACGGCGACGGATCTGCTCGCGAAGGTCAAGGACGGCGGGATGTTTGCCTCGGTGACTTTTGCCCCCGACGGCAGCAAGGACTACCCGAAGGTGCGCGTCGTGCCGTTCAAATCAAAGCAAGACCGAGCGACCATCGCCTTCATCGCCGAGGCCGTAAACGCCGGCAAGGTAACGATCCCGATCGACCACCGCGAGGAGCTCGAGAACGCGGGCGCCGCGCAGGCCGCGTTCACGAAGGGCGGCATCGGGAAGGTGCTGCTCGTTCCGTGAGTTTACGTTACGGCGCGAAGAGTTCTTGAAGGCCGTGCAACGTCGCATGAAGCGTCTTGGGTGTCAGCTTACCGATACGCTTGACCAGTCGAAGCTTATCGAGCGTCCTGATTTGAGCGTCGTATCGAACGCCGTAGGCCATACTTTCCCCTCCTGCTACCACGTAAGGCTGCTATGGCCGATATTCGCGAACTCGGGCCGTACCAAACCGTTGTTGAAACTCGGCAATAGGCAAATAGCGTCGCGCGCTACGTCACTGCTAGCACGTTCTCCATCGCTGCTTCGCAGTGCTGGGAGTTTCTAGCCCGTGGGAGGGGAGGCGTTCGGACGGCCGGGCATGCCGCCGGGCTGGACTCACAGCAACAAGTCGGCCATCGGGACGGCGTATTCCACTTCCAGCCGGCTATGGTTTACGATGTGGAAAGGCATCGTCACCGAGGTATCCTTCCCGACGATCGACCGGCCGCAACTTCGCGACTTGCAGTACCTGATCACGGACGGCAAGAGCTTCATCCACGAAGAGAAACGGGACCTCGCCTTCGACATCAACCGGATCTCGGAGGTGGCCCTTGGATATCGCTGCACAAACGCCGACCCCGCAGGTCGGTATGCGATCGTCAAGGACGTCATCGTGGATCCGCATCTCGCGTGCCTTCTGCAGCGCACGCGCATCACGGCGCCCGACGCGGCGTTCCTTGATACGCTGCACGCTTACGCGCTTTGCGCGCCGCATTTGGAAGTAGGCGGCTACGGAAACACCGGTTACGTCAAGACAGTCAACGGCAGACGATTGCTGATGGCGAGAAAAGAACGGACATGGATGGCAATGGGAGCTACTGCTCCCTTCGCGCGAACGTCCTGCGGATTCGTCGGTGCGAGCGATGGCTGGACCGATCTCCACGACGGCTTCGTGATGGACTGGGAGTTCGACACGGCGAGCGACGGCAATGTCGCGCTGACCGGCGAAGTCGACGTCGCCAAAACCAAAGACTTCACACTTGGCGTCGCCTTCGGCACCACTGAGCACAATGCGATCTCGACTCTGATGCAGTCGTTGTCCCTTCCCTTCGACGATCACCTCGCGGCCTATAAGGCGCAATGGGAGACCGCATCGGCCGGCATGGCGGAGCTCGCTTCGTATTCGCACGACGAGGGCGAGCTCTACAGAGGCAGTTGCAGTCTGCTGTTGGCCCACGAGGACAAGGCCTACCCGGGGGCGCTCATCGCATCGCTCACCATCCCGTGGGGAGAAGTCAAGGGCGACGACGACACGGGCGGATACCATCTCGTCTGGACGCGAGACCTCGTCAGCAGCGTCTTGGCGCTGGTCGCTGCCGGAGACGTTCACACGGCGCTGCGCGCGCTCGTCTTTCTCGCCGTCTCGCAGCACGACGACGGCGGATTCGCGCAGAACTTTTGGGTGAACGGCGACGCATACTGGAACGGGACGCAACTCGACGAAGTCGCCTTCCCGATCATGCTGGCATGGCAACTGCGCCGCTTCGGCGCACTCGCCGACTTCGACCCGTTCGACATGGTCCGGAGGGGTGCCGGGTTCCTCATCCGCAACGGCCCGGTAACGCAACAGGAGCGGTGGGAAGAGGCCTCGGGGTACTCACCGTCCACGCTCTCGTCGAACATCGTCGCACTGACGTGCGCCGCGACGTTCTCCCGAGATCGCGCCGATGCGGCCACGGCCGACTTCGTCCAGGATCAAGCCGACTATCTCGAAGACCACCTCGAGGAGTGGACCGCCACGACCACCGGTGCGCTCGGCGAGGTCCCCTACTACATGCGCATCCTGCCGGAACTCGTCGGTCAGGAGAACCCCGCAGAGGACAAGGAATCGCGAGTCTTGCGCATCGCGAATCGCGCTCCGGGCGCGGCGGATGAGTTTCCGGCGCGCGACGTGGTCGACGGTGGCTTTCTTGAACTTGTCCGCCACGGTATCCGCGCACCGGACCATCCCGTCGTCCTCAACACTCTGAAAGTCATCGACGCGGTGCTCAAGGTCGAGACGCCTGCCGGGCCGTCATGGCACCGCTATAATCACGACGGCTATGGCCAGCAAGCCGACGGCGGGGCGTTCACCTGGTACGGCGTTGGCCGCGTGTGGCCATTGCTCACCGGCGAGCGTGGTCACTACGAGGTCGCCGCCGGCCGCAATCCCGAGGCCTACCTCCGGACGATGGAAGGGCTCGCGTCGAAGGCCTACCTTCTATGCGAGCAGGTCTGGGACGAAGTCGACATACCGGAGGCGTACATGCGGCTCGGCGAACCTACCGGGTCGGCCATGCCCCTCATGTGGGCGCACGCGGAGTACGTGAAGCTGCTCCGCTCGGCTGCGGACGGAAAGGTCTTCGACCAGGTTCCCGAGGTCGCCAAACGCTATCTGTCCGGAGCTGGCAAGAACAAGAAGATGGAAGTCTGGAAGTTCAATCGCCGCGTGCGCTTCATGCATCCTGGCGAAATGCTCCGCGTCATCGGCGAGGGGCGTTTCGTCCTCCGGTGGACCTCGGACCATTGGGCGTCGGCGCATGATTCGGCGTCGCAAGCGAACCGGCTCGAGATCGACCACGTCGATTTGATCGAACTCGCGACCACGTCCGGGATGTTAGTCGAGTTCACGTTCTTTTGGATCGACGCGAACCGGTGGGAGGGGCGGAACTACGTCATCACGGTGCGTTAGTCGCCGTTAAGCCCTGAGCCCCGTACGTCAAGGACCGCTTTACCCTTCACGAGGCCCGCACTCATAGCAGCACGTTGCGATGCCGTTGGAGCCAACGGTCGCACTTCGGCTTGTGCTGTAAATCGGGAGCGCCGATTCCTCGATGCTGGCGTTCAGGCCCATGACACCACGCTTGGTTGGAAATTATCCGGCACTTTGCTCGATCACCAAGCAGACAACGAGAGGACACAATCCAGGAGGAAGCCATGAGCACCAACGTAGCCCATAGTTACGACGCGACGAGCGCCGCGAGCGTCACGAGCGTCGACATGAAGTTTGAGGTGGTCGTCATCCCCGTGTCGGACGTCGACCGCGCGAAGGAGTTTTACGGTAAGCTCGGGTGGCGACTCGACGCCGACTTCCCTTTCGATAACGGCTTCCGGGTCGTGCAGTTCA
>JBKQHO010000003.1:0-73755 GCA_052267165.1 Vulcanimicrobiaceae bacterium
GTCAACCGGTCTGCAAGAAGCTGCCCGGCGAGGTTTGGATCAACCGCCCGTCCACGGATGACGCGGCAGCGTAGTTGCTCACAGGATTTTCAGAAACACTGGTGTCAAACCCCTTGACAATTTCCGCTAGAGCGTTACAGCGACTGCCCTCTGTTTCAGTTTCGGGTGAGACCAGTTGAACGGACATATTTACTGAGGGCGTGAAAGGTCTCACGCATGCCGCCCACCCCCCGTCCCGACCCCAGTTCCGATCCCGAGGTGCCCGCCAAGGCGACCCGCCGGCGATTCTCGGCCGCCGAGAAGGCCCGCATTCTCGAAGAGTACGAGCGTGCCTCCGCGATCGAGAAGGCGCAAATCTGCAGGCGCGAGCGCATCTACTCATCGCACATTGCGAACTGGCGTAAGCAGCGTGCTTCCGGGGCCCCTCTGGAGGCAAAGCGCGGGCGCAAGCCCGATCCGCAAGGCGTCGAAGTGACGCGTCTGAGCAAAGAGAACGAACGCTTACAGCAGCGCTTAGCCAAGGCGGAACGGGTGATTGACATCCAGGGAAAAGCCTATGCGCTCTTGCGGGCTGTTGCCGGCGAGAGCGCGGATCAGATGGACTTGCCGCCGTGGAAAAAGTCGTAATGGATCTGGCGAGCGAGACCGGCGAGCGTGAGGCTTGCGCACAGGTCGGGCTTGCGCGCGCGAGCTTTCGCCGGCGTCACGAGCTGGTGCGGTCAGCGCCGCTCGACGCGGTTGACCCCTCGGATTCATGCGTACATCCAACTCGGCAAGAGCGCCGTTACGAGGCGCGCAAGGCCGATCGTGAACGTCGGCGAGAGGAACGCGTTCGTCGCCCCTCATCTCTGGCGCTCCGTGTCGAGGAACGGCAAGCGGTACTCGATTCCGTGCACGAGCCTCGCTTCGTCGATCGCAGCGTGCCGTACATCTACGCCACGCTCCTGGACGAGGGCATCTATCAGTGCTCGATGTCGACGATGTATCGCATCCTTCACGCCGTGGGCGAAGTCGGCGAACGGCGCGATCAGGCAACGCGACCCGCACACGTGAAGCCCGAGCTCTGCGCCACGGCACCGCAACAGGTCTTCGCCTGGGACATTACCAAACTGCACGGCCCACAAAAGTGGACCTACTTTTACCTCTATGCCGTCATCGACATCTACAGCAGGTACATTGTCGGCTGGATGGTTGCCGATCGCGAAAGCTCCGAGCTTGCCCGCATACTGCTCTCGGAGACGATCGCCAAAGAGCGTTTGGACCCGAGCAAGCTGACGGTGCATTCCGATCGCGGCAGCTCGATGACCTCAAAGCCCGTCGCATTCCTACTCGCCGACCTCGGCGTGACCAAGAGCCATTCACGGCCTCATGTCAGTGACGACAACCCGCACATCGAGTCGCTGTTCAAAACCGCGAAATATCAACCGGAGTTCCCCGCGACTTTTGCCAACATCGTCGAAGCTCGTGAGTTCTGCCGCGTCTTCGTGCGTTGGTACAACACGCAGCACCGCCACAGCGCGCTCGCGCTCCTGACGCCGGCCGACGTTCATTTCGGTCGCGCTCAGCACCGTTTGGAGGGACGGCAGCGAATCATGGATGCCGCGTATGCCGAACATCCGGAGCGATTCGTTAACGGCAAGCCTAACGTTCCGCAACTTCCAGCGGCATCGTACATCAATCGACCACTCGAAGTGATCGACAAGGTCTGCGAATCGATGCCGATGCTATCTCAAGATCGTGACGGCACGCCAGTGATCGCATCAACAAATGAGCTACTCAAGCGAAGTGCTTGACAACCGAATTACGCAGGTCTAAAATCACTAATCACGACAACGCACAATATTTACGTGCGACGCGCGGTCTCATTCGGACTGAAAACTTCCGCTGCTTGGTATATACAACCTCGATCGAGACCACCTCGTGGTCATTCCGGGAAACCACGATATCCAGTGGTCGACCGATGCCGCCTATCGTGACGACGCGGCCGTCGCCGAGGCCCCCGATGTGGCAAAGGCCAACTACACGCATTTTTTACAGTGAACTGTTCGGCCACGAGCCAGACCGGTTCTTGAGCATGGGCCGCCGCTATTCTTGTCCATGTGGATTGACGGTCGATGTGTCCGCGTTGAACTCTAGCTCGCTCGAACAAGGACGTGACTTCCTAGCCGGAATGGGTCGCATCGACGAGGGTGGCTTTGCCAATGTCAAGAACGAACTTCGTTGGACCGAGGATGCAAGCAGCTTAACCTTTCGCATCTTGGCGACGCATCATCATGTAGCATTGACTGAAGATCTCGAACCAGCAACTGGATACGCTCACGGTTTTGGGATAGCAGTCGATGCGGCACGGATTCAGCGACTCGCCGCCAGCCATCGAGTGCAGCTCATCATGCACGGCCACAAGCATCGCGCATTCATCGGACGTGCCGACGTATACGAATTGCCAGAGAATGCTGTAAAACAATACAAGCTCGGTGCGCTATCAATCGTCGGTGGCGGCAGCGCGGGATCATCAGATACGGACGGCAATAAAAACTATGTCAATGTCATAGACCTTTCCTCAGGAGGCGTCACATTGACGATGTACCGCTCAATAAATCGGCAACTTTTTGTCGCTATGCCGACGTGGAAGGCTAAGTTCCGCATTTCCGATGACGAGCAGCTAACGCTTGGTGATTGGGAGGTGGTGCAGTGACTGCTGCACAAAAAACAGACAAGGCCAAAATACGCCTTGTCATCACCGATCTCGATAACACATTATACGACTGGATTGAGTCCTTCGTTCCACCGTTTTACGCAATGGTCAGCTCAGCCGCTGCCTTTCTTGGTGTTGAAGAGAAGCAATTACTCGATGAGCTTCAGGCGGTTCACCAGAGGCACGGGAGTTCGGAACATCCCTATGCGCTGCTCGAGACGACGACTGTCGAACAGCAAATGTGGGACAAGGATCGCGCGACACGGCGTCGCTTGCTCAGTGAGGTATTCCATGAGTTCAATAAGCTGAGAAAACAGAACCTGCGACTTTACCAGGGAGTAGCAACTACGTTGGGGGCACTAAAATCCTTTGGCGTACCGGCCGTGGCGTATACTGACGCGCGTGTCCAGAACTCTCTTTTTCGGATGGTAAAGCTCAGTCTTCTCCCTTTGATTTCGCGCCTATACGCTCCACAGCACAACGTGGAATCAGAGCCACCAGGCCCCACGCCGGATTATGTCAGTTCAATACCGAAGGACTACGTTCGGTTACTGCCTCCGGAGGACCGAAAGCCGAACCCTGAGGCTCTCATTGACATCTGCAACGATTTCGGCGTTGCTCCTGCGGCGGCATTGTATATCGGCGATAGCATGGTTCGGGATATTTATATGGCTCAAAGCGCCGGGCTTCACAATGCTTGGGCACGGTATGGAACTGAAGTCGACCACGCCTTATGGTCTCGGCTAGTACGAGTAACGCATTGGAGCGCAGGCGACGTGCAGCGAGAGGAGCGGATTCGTGCTGAAGCGGCGAATACTGAACCTGAAGTAGAATTAGCTGAGTTTTCAGACATTCTTGAGCGTTTTACGTTTGTAGGGTCTAGCAAGAACATCGTAGGCGCGCCGGTCACCTAGCTCGCGGTAGCGATGGCCGTAGGCGCAGAACTGTCGCGGTGCAAAGCATTTGAGCGAAGAGCCGCTGCAGCATCGGCGATGTAGCCGTCCGACATGACCTAGCCGACGCTTACGGATTGGTACTGGAAAGCGCTCTGGCGACGCTCCGTGCACAGGCTGCCGCATCGGACCAGATCTCACAGCCGAGGTAACGTTGTACGGTCCAGCCCATGTCGCTGAGGGTTCGCTGTTGGCGTGCGTCGAGGATGCGTTGGCGGCGCGTGTTGTGCCAGGCTAAGCCGTCGACGTAGATCAGTAGCTTCTGTTCGGGATAGGCAAAGTCGGCAATCGTCATCAGCCTTTCCGTGGTGGGATGATCGATGTGAAGTTGCTTCTGCGGCTCCGGTAGGCCGGCGGCCCGCAGGGCTTCGAGCAGTCTGAGCTCGATCGGCGAATCGCAGCCCTCGGCACGCGCACGCTGCCATTCAGGCGACGACATCTCGTCGCCCACCGCCTCGATGAGCTCGCCAGTCGCGGGTTTCAGGCGGGCGGCGTTTTGCAAGAAGCCGACCGCGGCGTGCCAATCGAAGACATCGCCGCGCCAGGCCGTGCGGTAGGTTCGCAGACACTGATAGCAAGAGCGCTCGCAGCCGCGACCGTCGATGTGCGCCTGCAGGTGCTGCAAGGCGGCCTCGGCGACGCGGTCAAAGTTTTCGACCAGCTCGTCGAGGATGCCGGAGCCGCCCATGACGTCGTCGATCCAAAGGACCTCGACGGGGCGCTCCTTTCCTTCGGCGTCGCGCTCCATCGCCACGAGGGGTTCGAGGTCGTCGTCGTCGAGATCGTAGGCCCGGATCGCACCGGCCACGATCGCTGCCGCGACGGACCAGGCCCACGTGCCCGACTCCGGGCTGCCGGCGAGCATTTGCGGAATGCGAAGTCGCAAGATATCGCTCTTAACCTCGTGCCCGATCAGGTAGTCCTCGACCTGGCCGCCGCAGCGACTCGGGTCACGATGCTTGACCTCCGCTTCCGAATAGATCGGCCCTGGCGGCGGCTGCGTGCTGGTCTTCTTCTTTCCGCCTCCTTTCGCTTTCGGCGTTATCGGAGGATCAAACGTCTCGCCGCAGGTCAGGCATAGCCGATACGGCGTTGCGGCGATCTTGCCGCGCTCTTGGCGCCCGTGGTTCAGGTACAGGATCGTCTCGCCGTGCGACAGTTCGAGCTGGAGACCGTCGCCGCTCGGATCGCCGAGGACGTACGGCTTCCGCGGAACGTCGTAACGTGGGTGTGCACGCTGGTCGATCCGCTCCCGCCGGCGTTCCTCCTCGCTTAGAGGATCGACGTCGCGTTGGGTTGCCTGAAATGCGCCGACATCAACGTAACGCCGCGTGGCCCCGTCGAGCGTGGCCCCGCACGAGGGTCGCGCGCATACGTTCGCGTCCGCCCGATTCGCGTGCTTGCATGAGCCGCATTCGATAAACTCCAACGGTTCGACGCCGGGACTACTACCCAGGTCGGGGCGGAACAGTGCGAGCCGGGTGACCTGCCAACGGCTCCCACGAGCGTAAACGATTTGGCCCGGGGCGTACTCACGCTGCGCCTGCACGCGACTGGCTTGGAGCGGCTGCGGATCGAAGCCCAGCGTCAATGAGCCGGGGTCGCTTGGGAAAGCATAACCCGGAATGACGCCGGCCTCGGCGAGAATGCGCGGCAAATAGGCTTGCTGGTCGCCGCTGCTGCCTACGCGGAGCGCCACGGCGAGGTCATTCCAACGGCGGCGCTCCCACTGTCGTTGTTCGCCAACACCATCCAGCTTATGCATCTCGAAGGACGCACGCTTGATCGCTTCAGCCCGCCGCAAGATCGCTTCTTCGACGCGGTCGGCCGTCTCTGACACGCGTTCCTCGGTCCACGCTCGCGCCACGCCGGTGATCGATCCGAACGCTTGCCAGGCACGCTCGCGCGCTTCCGGGTAGGCCCCCGCGATGGCATTGCGTACTTCTTGCAGCGCGACTGCGTCGATCTCGCCCTCCTCGCGGATATACTTCGCGACATCTTTGGGGTACTCGAGCTTGGCTGTCTCGAGGACAACGCTGCGCACGTGGCGCGCCAGCCCTTCCAGGTTTTCGAGGTTGAAGCGCGGTGCTGGGATCGCGCCCGAAATCATCTCCTCCGGATAGCTCCGCTCCGGCACGATGTATCCCAATTCGGTAAGTAGATATGGCCGCAGTCCAGTGCCAGCGTGCCGCCGAATCTCATGAACCTTCATGGCGGCATAGATATCACTTAGCTTGCCGGCGGCGACAGAATGACGATGGCGGTGCGCTGGGGGTCGAACCAGACGGCTGAAGCTATGAGGGAATCGGCGAGGTGCGCGAAAGCGGACTCGACTTCTTCGCGCGTGCAGGCTTGGCTGCTGCCGGCGCCTTGCAGGGCGCGGTCGACGAGCAGCATCGCGGCGTCGACGGTGAGGTGCTGTGCTTCGCCGCCGTCGGTCTGTTCCGCGTGCGCGCACTGCGCGGACCAGCCTTCGCGCTGAACCAGGAACGCGACCGTGGCGATGCGCTTGGCGCGGCCGTGGCGGCGCTCCCACAGCAGATCGCCGATCGCTTCGGAGGCGAAGCCGGGGACGAGCGCGGCGGCGAGGATCACGTCGCTGCGCGTGGCGGACTTCAGGAGAATCCTGCGCCAATTGCGGCCGGCTAGAAGATCGCCGAGCTCACTCGGGATCGAGCGAGGCGCAGCGGCCTCTTGCTCAGGCCTGCTCCTCGGTGAACCCAATCTTAAAGAAGGCCGCGGGACCCAGTTTGTCGATTTCCAAGCTCGCTTGCTGGCTGTCCCGCTCTGCCTGCTGAGCCTCGAGGGACTGCTTCATGGATGGCGGGAGATACTCGCTGAGGTTGATTTTCATTGTGGCTCTCTGAGTATATCAGACTCTGGCGAAGCGCCCAAGCGAGGACCAAGATCGTCAGGAAGATGCTGCCGTTGAAGACCCATCCGCGGAAGCGGATTCGGCGCTCGTTGTACGCCACTGCGGCCGGGAAGCCTTCGAGGATGGCGCTTCGCGTTCTCCGCGGGGCCCTTGGAAACTGGTGCAGGAACCATCCGACCTTCGCGATTTCCGGCACGTCTCGGACGAAATAGCTGATGCTCGTGGCTGCCATCAGGCATAGGAACGCCTCGCCGGGCCAGCTGCCGAACTCCTCAACCCTGTCGATGAGTACGATCGCGATGGCGGCTTGGGCTGCTATCAGAACGCCGAGCCTCGTATTGATGGATTCCAGCGTGGCGATGCCGCGGTCGTAGATCCGTTCGGCGAAGTCGAACCCGAATATCTCTTCATACTGCGCGAGCTGCTGCTGTAGGAGGGCAGTACTCTGCTCTCGAGCGTCCAGCTGGGGCGGCTCGGACGAGCCCAACAACGCAAAGAGCGCTGCGATGCCGGCGGCCGCTGCGCGTTGCATAATTGTCACCTGATTTGGTGTCTGTTCCCTCGTAGCGATAGATCTCAACTACTATCGCGACGGCCGTGCCGAATAGCAACAGCTGGCCGTTCCTCCGGCTGGGTGGTGACGATGGCGCTCCGCCGGACGTCGAGCCTACGCAGCACTGCCGGTCTTGCGGCGCACGCGTGCGAGCCGCTGGCGCACACGTTCCAGCACCTCCTCTTCGGAGAGCGTCGGCTCGTCGGTTTCGGCGAGCGCCTCGTCGATCCACGCCCGCAGTGCGTCTCGCCGCACTTCCCGTTCGTGCTCCTGATCTTGCAGCAGCCGGAGTCCCGCACGGATGACCTCGCTGCTCGAGGCGTACCGGCCCGACTCGACCTGGCTGCGAACGAAGGCGTCCATTTCGGGGGGTATGGAGATCGTCATGCCCCTTATTCTACCGCAAAATGCCACAAAATACCATTTTCTGGCATGCAAGCGCCTCAGTTCGTGGGCGGGGACAGGATGACGATGGCGGTGCGCTGGGGGTCGAGCCAGACGGCGGAGGCGACGAGGGGGTCGGCGAGGTGCGCGAAGGCGGACTCGACTTCTTCGCGCGTGCAGCCTTGGCTGCTGCCGGCGCCTTGCAGGGCGCGGTCGACGAGCAGCATCGCGGCGTCGACAGTGAGGTGCGGGGCTTCGCCGCGGTCGGGCTGCGCGAGGGGCAGATGGCGCCGGTTGACAGGCAGCTTGGCATTATGGCATAATTGCCATAGCATTGGAGCGCGACGAGCATCAGAAACCGATCGCTTGGGTCGGATCTTCGAAAAGAGACCTCAAAGCGATGCCGGACGAGGTCCAGGGGCCGAGTACGCGCAGCCGATGCGCGGCGATCTGCGCGACGTCATCGAAATCAAGGCCGATAACCAGCGTGGCGACAGCACGTATCGAGCCGCCTACACCATCAAGCTCGGTGATACCGTCTACGTCCTACATGTCTTCCAGAAGAAATCGAAGAAAGGCCGAGAGACGCCGCAGCGTGAGCTTGATCTTATCCGCCTGCGCCTAACGCTAGCCCGAGAGCATCATGAGCAACAGGAACGAAAAACTCGCAATTGAAATCGGCACCGGCAGCGTCTTCGCGCAGCTTGGCTTGCCAAACCCCGAAGATCGCCTGCGCAAGGCACGGCTGATGAGCGTTATCAATGATGTTATCAAGCGGCGCGGGCTTTCGCAGAGCGACGTGGCTAAACTCGCCGGACTAGATCAAGCGGATATTTCCCGCATTATGCACGGCCGCGGCGCCCGTTACTCCACCGATCGCCTCCTGAATGTGCTAGCGCGCCTTGGCGTCGATGTTGAACTCATCCAGCGCCGTGGTGAGAATGGCGATCTCGTCGTCGAAGTTCACGAACTTGCGAGGGCTTGACTTCTCGCGGGCTGACACAGGATGACGGGCTGCGGGAAGGTGACGAGATCCGGCCAGCACGTCTGGGCTCAAGCGGCTAACACCCGGTCGCCACGCTTGGAAAAGCGACTGCGCGGCGTCAGGCGCAAGAGTAGCTCGCCGATCTCCGATCGCGTGGTTTCAAACTCGGATGACCGTATTCGTCATAGCAGATGAGCTCGCTGCTAAGCGTGTGATAGTCGAGCGCATAGCCTTCACGCATAGCGGCCGGGGATTCGTCGAGGGTGTATCGCGGCCACGACCGACTGATCTTACCGGCACTGGAGTCCCTCTGGAGCTGCGCGACGGGGCCTAGCTCGTGGGCCCCGACAGGATGACGATGGCGGCGCGCTGGGCGTCGAGCCAGGCGGCGGAGGCGACGAGGAGGTCGGCGAGGTGCGCGAAGGCGGACTCGACTTCTTCGCGCGTGCAGCCTTGGGTGCTGCCGGCGCCTTGCAGGGCGCGGTCGACGAGCAGCATCGCGGCGTCGACAGTGCGGTGCGGGGCAGCGAGAGCAGGGTGCTGAGGTCCGCGACGGTGAGGGCGGTGACCTCGTGCGTCTGCAATTCCTGGATGAGCTCGGTCTCGTCGGTGAAATCGGGACCAATCAGCAGCGCGAAGTCGGCGCAGAACGCGGGGACGAACTTCGCGGCCTCGGCGGCGTCGGGTTGGCTGACGACGCGCTTTCCCGTCTTGCACTCCAGCAGCGCGCGGTAGGCGAGCGGGCCGAGTTGCGCGTCGGCGATGCCGTCGGGCTGCGCGTGGGCGCCGAGGTGGCGCGTGCGGAAGCCGAGCTCCGCGAACGCATCGCAGCAGGCCAGTTCGAAGGCCTGCGGGTCGCTGCCGGTCGCAGTCGAGGTCAGGCGCGCGATAAGGGCCTCCTTCGCGACGTCGAGCGCGGGCTGCGGGAAGGTGACGAGATCCGGCCAGTCGTCGGGCGGTTCGTTGATCCGGAACTTACGCTGGCCGTCCTGGATGAGCTGCGGTTTGCGACCGTGGCCGAGCGTGCGCGCGACGTACTCGATCAGGGCGGTGTAAACGTACTTGCGCGTCGTCTGTGGCGGGACGAGTTTGCGCGCCAGCGCTGCGGCGAGGATCTCGTCGGCGCTGTGGGCTTTGCCGTCCTCGAGGATGGCGAGCGCCGCGAGGATCACGTGGCCGCGCGGGGCGGAGTCCAGGGAGAGCGCCGGGGGCGCGCTGGCGGCGTGCGCCGGCGCGGGCAGGCGCTGGTCGCCGATGCAGGTTACTTCGGTGCTGAACAGATCGCCGACGGCGGCGAGGCGCGCGGGGAAGGCGGCGGCGGTCGAGGGGTGCGGGTCGTTCCCGGCGGCGAGATCGGGCCAGGCGACGGGCGTGACGACGGGGAGGTCGAACGCGCCGCGCAAGCTGTACGGCAGAGCGCGATGCCGCCGTGGGCGTCCAGCAGGGGCACGGCGTCGACGGACTCGGCGTGGAGGTATTCGCGGATCGCGAGCGCGGCTTCGCGGACGCGCGCGAGCGGGGTAGCGCCGGTACGCTCGAACAGGAGCCGGGCGAAGTGCAAGCGGTCCTCGTCTTCCACCAGCGGCGCCCAGCTGTGGAACTCGATGGCGAACGCGCAGTGGACCTCCCAGAGCAGCCTTCGTTCGGAGAGCGGGACTTCGGTAACGTGATAGTGCGGCGGTTCCGAGAAGCCGCCCGGGAAGTTCGCGAAGACGATGGGCTCGTTCGCAAAGTTGCGCTCGAGCAGCGGGCCGGCCCGTTCGTAGTGCGCGAGAACGGCCGGGATAACGTTTACGTCGTCTACGCCGTCCGGAGAAGCGTACGTCATGTCGCGGGATTACGTGGCGCTCGTTCCAGGGCTCTTCGGCGGGCGGAGCGGGGGAGTTGCAGCGGGGGGTCGCGGGAGAACGCGATTGGGAACGATCAGCGGGCGCGCCAGGAGGACGGAGTCCGATTCTCCTGCAGCTCAACCCAACTGCGTTTGGGTCGGGCAACGGGCCTCTTCGCGCGACGCCTCGATTAAGGATAAGAGGCAAACGCCCGAGACCTTCGCCACCTGCGGGAAGAGCGCATATCGCGTGCTGACCGGGGGCCTCAAAGGGCTGTTACGTCACATTTCTCGATGCCGAAACGAAGGCTTCGTGATGGAGCGGATGGCGGATTAAATTAGATCGCGCGCGGCCGGTATTGCGCGCGGCGGTCCCAGAGGAGATCGCCGATCGCTTCGGAGGCGAAGCCCGAGACGAGCGCGGCGCGCATGGCGGTGTTGACCTATTTGCGCGTCGTCTGCCCGCGGAACGAGTTTGCTCGCCAGCGCGCGGCGGCGAGGATATTGTCGGCGCTGTGGGCTTTGCCGTCCTAGAAGACGGCGAGCCGCGAGGATCACGTGGCTGCGCGGAGCGGAGTCTCCAGCGTGTCGGGGGCGGTGAAGCGCTGTGACCGTCCATAGGCAGGACAATCCAGCGTCGATTGCGGCGGGCTAGAAGATTGCCGAGTTCACTCGGGACCGAGCGAGCCGCAGCGGCCTCTTGCCCAGGCCTGCTCCTCGGTGAACCCGATCTTAAAAAAGGCCGCCGGACCCAGTTTGTCGATTTCCATGCTCGCTTGCTGGCTGTCCCGCTCTGCCTGCTGAGCCTCGAGGGAGTGCTTCATGGATGGCGGGAGATACTCGCTGAGGTTGATTTTCATGGCGGCCCTCTGAGTGTATCAGACTCTGGCGCAAGAGGGTACTGACCCCTGCAGCGCGAGCTTGACAGGTCCGTTCAGAACGGAGTACCATTGCAGTGCAGGGTGCGTTCGCTGACTTCGAGTGGGACAAAGACAAGAGCGATCGCTGCTTGTAATGAACGTGGCTTTGACTTTGCTCATGCGGCGCGGATCTGGGCCGAAAGCCCCGTCCTCGAAACGAGCGCTCGCGAAGTCGAGGGTGAGCGCCGCACTTTGTCTATCGGTATCGTCGAGGGCTTGACCATTGCGGTCGTCTGGACGGCGCGCGGCAACGCCCGCCGCATCCTGTCGGCTCATGCCGCTTCACGAAAGGAGCGCCGTGCCTACCATTCGCGTCTCGAAGACGAAAATAGCGCGGGGTCGCGGTAAGGTCGACCGAGCAAAGGTTGATGCTTTCTCCGAGGACGACCTCGAGCGCTTCGCGCGGGAAGATGGGGTCGCGCTCGACGAGACTGCTGAGCTGCGATACTCGAGTGAATACGTGCGAGCGGTTCGCGAACGCCTCAAGCTCACCCAGGCGGAGTTTGCGCGACGCTTCGGTTTGAGCGAACGGACGATCCAAGAGTGGGAGCAGGGGCGAGCGGAGCCCGAAGGCCCAGCACGCATTCTGCTGCGTGTCATCGATCGTGAGCCGAAGGCAGTGGAGCGAGCACTGCGGGTTTCGTAGGGACGCCTAGCCTTACTGCGGCGGACGTCCGCCCAGCAGAGTGATTGGGTTCGAGTTGGTCTCGTCGATAAAATCGGGACCGATCAGCAGCGCGAAGTCGGCGGAGAACGTGGGGCGCGGTAGGCGAGCGGGCCGAGTTGGGCGGCGGCGATGCCGTCGGGCTGCGCGTGGGCGCCGAGGTGGCGCGTGCGGACACCAGCGGCGCCCTGCCGTGGAACTCGATGGCGTACGCGCGCTGGACTTCCCAAAGCAGCCTTCGCCCGGAGAGCTGGACCTCGGTGACGTGATAGTGCGGCGGTTCCAAGAAGCCGCCCGGGAAGTTCGCGAAGACGACGGGCTCGTTCGCAAAGCTGCGCTCGAGCCCGTATCGAGAGGGGTGACCCCTTCTTCTCGCGGATTTCTCACGGATGCAGCTCTACGTCGGATCTACGGACGAGTTCGTCGGAGACGTTACCGGCCATCGCATCACCGATCGCCTTCGTGCGGCGTTCTACAATTACTACGGCTACCAGCCGGCATTTTCCGAGCTCAACTCGTGGGATAACTCCCTTGCGCAGATGGCGCTGGCGCTGAACGCCGCTCGTTTGGCGGACAACGGCATCGTCGTCGAAATGGAGTTGCCGTTGTCGTCAGCTCGGCTCGACTGCTTACTCTTTGGGCGCTCCGACGCCAACGATCCAACAGGCATGGTCGTGGAACTCAAGCAGTGGACGCAAGCTCGCGAGGTCGAGCAGGACGGTTGCGTTGCTTCGTTTGTCGGCGGTGCCGAGCGCGTGCTCGCGCATCCGTCTCTGCAGAGTTACAACTACGCGCAGTACCTTCGCGACTCCGTAACCAGTTACAGCGGCGAAGGAGCCGTCGCGCTCCGATCGTGCAGCTATCTGCACAACTTGGAGCCCAAGTCCGCGGCGATCCTGACGTCTCCGCGTTTTGCGAGCATCGTTGCAAGCTCGCCTCTGTTTGCTGCGCACGACGTAAACGAGCTCATCGGCGCTCTTCGCAGCGCGATCGGACGAGGCAAGGGCATGGCCGTCATGAAGACGGCACTCTCCGGAAAACAGAAGCCCTCTCGCAAACTGCTCGAGCACACGGCGGCAATGGTGGGCGGCGAGCCGCGGTACACGCTGCTCGACGAGCAGATCGTCGCTTTCGAGACGATCCTCGCCGAATACCGGCGCGCGCGCCGCTCGAAGACGGAACATTCGGTCGTCGTCGTCAAGGGCGGACCGGGCACCGGGAAGTCGGTCATCGCGCTCAACCTCGTCGGCACCTTATCGAAGCTCGGCGTGGACGTCCGTCATGCAACGGGCAGCAAGGCATTCACGCAGACGCTCTGGAAAGTTCTCGGGAATCGCGTCAAGCCGCAGTTCCGCTATTTCAACCAGTTCGGCACGACGGAGGAGGGCACGCTCGACGTGCTCGTCTGCGACGAAGCGCACCGAATTCGCGAGAGCAGCGCTACGCGATTCACGCCGAAGAGCATGCGTACGGACCGGTCACAGATCGAAGAACTGCTGCTCGCCGCCAAGACGAGCGTCTTTTTCGTCGACGATCACCAGGCAGTGCGCCCGAATGAGATCGGCAGCTCGCATCTGATTCGCGAAGCAGCTGTTGCGAGCGGCGCCCGGTATGCCGAGGTCGATCTTCGCACCCAGTTCCGCTGCGCGGGGTCGGAAAGCTACCTCGACTGGCTCGATCAGCTTCTCGAGATTCGAAGGACCGGCCGCATCCATCTTTCCGAAGAGGACGCCTTCGACTTCGAGATCGTCGACACGCCTGCGCTGCTCGACGAGGCGATAAAGGAGAGAATCGCTCTCGGGCAGAGCGCGCGCTTGACCGCCGGCTTTTGCTGGAAGTGGTCTAAGCCAAGGACCGATGGGACGCTCGTGGACGACGTCGCGATCGGCGAGTTTCGCCGGCCGTGGAATGCGCAGCCGGACGCTGCGAGACTCGCGCCCGGGATCCCGCCTGCGCCGCTGTGGGCCTGGACGCCGGAGGGGGCCGGTCAAGTCGGCTGCATTTACACGGCACAGGGGTTCGAGTTCGACTACGTCGGCGTGATCTTCGGAACCGATCTCGTCATCCGCAACGGCGTTTGGGTCGGCCAACAGGCCTCGTCGCACGACCAGTCGATCAAGGGGAAAACGCCCGAGACCTTCGCCACTTGCGTGAAGAACGCATATCGCGTGCTGATGACCCGCGGCCTCAAGGGCTGCTACGTCACGTTTCTCGATGACCAGACGCGGGCGTTCGTGATGGAGCGGATGGCGGGTTAAGCCTCCCTCGGTACGAACTCGTAGTCGGATACAGGATGACGCTGGCGGTGCACTGGGG
This sequence comes from Vulcanimicrobiaceae bacterium, assembly GCA_052267165.1. Taxonomy (GTDB): domain Bacteria; phylum Vulcanimicrobiota; class Vulcanimicrobiia; order Vulcanimicrobiales; family Vulcanimicrobiaceae; genus CAWICD01. The sequence goes on from JBKQHO010000003.1 coordinate 14,174, forward strand.
GTCGCGCCAAACGGCTTAGGCGGCTGCGGAAAGGTGACGAGGTCCGGCCAGTCGTCGGGGGCTCGTTGATCCGGAACTTGCGTTAGTCTGGATTCGGAGCGATGAGCCCGTGAATTGTGCCGCCTTCGTAACTGTACTGGTCAAGGTATAGCTGCTCCGACTGGAGATAGTCGGCCACTGCGATGTCCCCGTAACCTAGTGCGTACCAGGTGCGAAGGGCGGCTAATGCCGGCGTGAACCACGATCGCATTTCGCCAAGGAGCGGAGCGAGGGCTACATCGAATCCCTCGCCCGGATTGTCGACGAGGAACAGTAAGTCAAATGTGAACGGCATGCTGTCATTTGCGACGTGTAGCCTGACTTCTGCGATCTGATCGAGCAGGCCCACGTCGAGTGCGCCTTGCGCCTGCATGGTCCGGAGATTTTCAAGCATCGGCCGAACGATCACGGCCACGACGTCGTCGGGGAATGCCGGCCTATTGAAGCGGCGCGCGATCCAGCGTGCGAAGCGACGGCGCGCGTCGTCAGTTGTTGCGCCAACTTCCGGTGAAAGCGTCTCGAGGAGCGGCTTCTCGATGATGACACAGCTAGTCGCGTCGACGACGTAGCCGCGGTCGGGATCGAGGAGGAAGTAGCGACTACTGTTGCGGGCCGCCGGTCCGAGTATTTTCACGTTGTCCGTCCGGAAGACCGGCATGGCGAAAACGTTCGGCTCGTCGTTGCGGGGCTTCACGATGTCGCACGCTTGGCTGATGACGACTAAGCGTGTCGTGGAGGATGGGATGCCGAATGCGACACCGTGCGGTACGCTTGGGCTCAGACGAGTATCGGGTTCGGCTTTTCGGGCCGCGGCCCGTGCGAGCTTCGAGATTGGACGATCGGGCGCAAACACGATGCTGACCGCAAGGGGACTGAGCAGGGCGCCTTGCGTCCAACCCACTTCGTGCAGTTTGCGCCCGAGGTCCTGACTCATTTACGCCTGGAAGAGGCCATAGCCCACGGCGCTCGGCTCGCCCTCGTCGGGCGCGTCTGCAGCCTCGTCTGCGCTTGCGCTCGGACTCAAGTCCTCAAGTCGCTCGCGGTCAAGAGTGCGAGCCCAACCAAGAGAGCGGACGCGCCGAAGGCCGCTGCGCGGAGCGCTGGCCCCACCCGCGGAATAGGTAACGGCGACTTGGAGCGCAAGGCCGATGACGACGGCGTCCTTTCGCTGAATCAATAGTTCGAGCGGCGTGCCGGCTGCGGTCTGCCGGTCAAGAAATTGACGAAGGTTTGGTTTTATCGCGGCGAGCACGTTCAGCGTATCGAGTAGCTCGCCAAGACGCTCGCGAGACTCGGCCGATATTCCGGCACCGTTGAGCCATTTGTGATAACTAACTTTGCTGACGCCGACCGCCTTGGCGAGGACTTCGATAGGGAGACCGGTCTCATGCTTGAGACGTTGTGGAAGCTCCGCGGGATCCGGCTGGGCAACGGGCTGCAGGGGAGCCGTCAAGGCAAGGGTCGTTCTGGATTCTGTGAGGACGCCAATGCCTGCGGCGTCACGAACGAACATCGTGCTTGCAGCCGTCGGGCCATCCAATTTGGGCGTGATGCAATCTCCTGCGCAGACGATGGCCGCGCTGGCGGTTGTCGGCGGCTCGCCGCCGTTCTGCACGAGGAGGAACGCAGCGATGGAGCCTGCCGCAAGGCCTTGCAGCATCATGTCATTGATCGTGATTTGCATCAGCCGACCTGTAGATGACGGTACAGCTCGCCGTTGCCTACGCACCAACGAAAAACGCGATAGAGGAACTCGTTGTAGACGATCATCCGGTCTACCGGCCGCGCATCGAAGTCCCCAGGTCGTTCGTTGAAATAGTCGAGGTCAAGAAGGTAGAACGGACCCGATCGCGGCTTGCGACCCGCAGCGGGCGCGACAGTCGTGCCATCGAGAAAGCCATGGCGGATTACGAGCGATCCGTCGGAGCGGTTCGTCCGAAGCTCGCTGACGGTCTGTTGAACGATGCCGCCGAGCACGTTGCGGGCACCCATGCCAAGGAGCTCAGCGTTGAGCCCAAGATCAGCCCAACCCTCGTACGTCGCTCCACGATGATGCCGGAATTCGTTCACGTAGCGTAAACCGAAACGCAACTGATGGCGCGGCTTTAGCGTGTCCCGGACTCTTTCCAGGATGGTGCAAAAGCGGGCCGCGAACTCGTTGATGTCGGAGTACGTGCGACATTCGAGTGAGATCGTGTCAGCGGTTAAGCTGGCTGACCACCGGTAGTCGAGGCTGGAAAAGCGATAGACTTTGGAGCCCTCGGACGGGCTTACGCCTTGGGGCGTCACGATGACGTTGAGGGCGCGCTCGAGGGCCGGTAACGGGTAGTCGGACGAAAGAGCCTCCTTCAGGTTAGTGAGGTAACCTTCCTCATCAAACCGAGGTAGCGGCGGAAATTTGACTTGGACGAGCGCGAGCTCCAGATGGGCGGCTGGGAAAAGGACGCGCTCGTAGGTCGGCAGCGCGTCGACCGATCTGGTAGGCATTTCGGGCTCCTTCGGGCGCTGGATCGTTGCCTGTTTCAGGTTTACACCCTAGTTGACGGTTTACCCTTGTGTTTACTATAATCGTTTCATCTCACACTGTCTACGGCAGGGACGCCCTCGCCGAGGCCGATCCAGGAGAAATCATGGCTGAGAAACGGTGCTCACCCGGACTGGACGACCGCTGTCGTGACCAGAACGGCCGGATCCGTCAGAAGAACGGCTCGAGCGAGATCGGAACACTGCGCGACAGGCGTGCGGAAGCCGAGTTCCGCGAATGCGTCGCGGCAGGCCTGCGGAGCAATAGCGCAAGAGGGTACTGACCGCGTCGTCGATCGCGAGCCGAAGGCCGTTGAGCGGGCGCTGCGTGTTTCATAGGGCGGCCGTTCGCTTTCGCGCGTTGTGTTGAAAGAAGCCCGACGTCGTCACTCGGAGCGAGCAGATTCGACCTCGTTGCCCGTCGCGTCGGGGCGAAACAGACGCATTCGCTCCTGCGAGACTGGCCGGCCGGTGCGCAGGGCCGCCTCCTCGGCGGCGAACGTGAAGAGATCGAGCTCGATCGGCTCCCGCCGCGGCCGATCGCCCGGCGCGCATCCGAATCCCCTTCGCGCGAACGCAGCGCGTTCGATCGTCTCCAGCCGTGCGCGATCCTCTTGCGTCAGGGTGTATTCGAGGGCTGCCTCGCGCGACAGGAACGACGGCGCTGACGCGTCCCACCACGATGACGGAGGCAGAGATTCAGCCTGCAAGAGGTGCAGGCGGTGGCGCACAGGTCCGCCCGACGGAACGTCGTGCGCCTTCACGACACCGATGAACTCGTACCATACCGGCGTTTCGTCAGCATGGATTTGCCAAATCGTCCTGCCGACCCACTTCTCGGCGATCTCTTTCGTCATAGGACGATAAACAACCGCATTGCGTCAAACCGATGAGAAGGCGATAATAAGCCAGGAGCGCGCGCAAACGCGCCGTCGGCAGACGTTAGGATTGTACGGGCGCGTTTGCGTCGAGCCAGAGATTCCAGGAAATCAAGGCGGCTCGCCTTCCGTCGATCTTTGCCGATGCGATGTGCCGATCTATTTCGATAAACGAAAGGCCTGGGAGCGCTAGGCTCCGCTCGGATGCGACGTATCCAGATTCGGTAAGGAGATATGGCCGCAGTGCACTGCCGTCGTGTCGCCAAATTTCGGGGACTTTCATGGCGGCGCAGATATCATGCTTGATATCCGCGAACTCGTCAGGTCAACTTCTAGGACGATGTCAGGAGCGGGATCGGCACGTAGGTCGATCGCACGCCTGCCGCGCATGGCGCTCGCCCGTTGCACGTAATAGCAAGAATCGAGCTCCGCTCCCTCTTCCACAGTAGGAAGTTGCAGGGTCATCGAGCCGTACGCTTCGATGTCGAGTCCCCATTTCAAAGACAACCCAGCGATCAGCACATCAATGAGCCGGCTGAGCGCCTCGTGCTCGGGAGACGGCGACATGATTTCCAGCGTTCCTTCGGAATAAGCCACGCGCAGACGGCTATGCTCTCCGAGCTCCCGGACAAGCGCAGCGTACGCTGCCCAAGAGATCTCCCCAGAGGCGACGATCTGCTCGCCAACGGCCGCTGCTCCGATAGCCATCGTCGTCGTTTTCAGCGTCTGTGGCCGCTGTCCTCGCTCACGATGCTTTGCTCGGCTGGGTGGCCTGGACAGCTCCGGGAGCGGCATGACCGGGCTCAGCCCGAGGGCGGGACAGGATGACGATCGGCTCTACGTTGAGCGGCCCGCGTGCTGTCGCGACGCCGCAGTAGAGTCATGCCGAAAGCGCCGATAACCCTACTAAGGCCACGTTTGATGACCAGGAGCATCGGCAGTTATGATCGAGACCCTGCTCGGAACCAGCATTACCGGTGCGCTTATCAGCGAGCCGGAACTCATCGCGCACGCGCAAGTGCTCGTCGCTAGGTTTGCCATCGAGGTGCATACGGGCGACGACAAGGAAACGTATGAAGTCTATGCCTACGGTGCGATCGCGCGGGAATGCGTGAAAAACCTGGGTTTGGGACAGGACATCACGATTGAGGGACGGCTCATCAAGCGGTTGTGCGAAGTGAACGACCAGCGGCCGCGCGTCGGCGATGCGATCGTCGCGAATCGTGTGTGGTTAAATCACTTGCGGCTGCTCGTCGCCTAGCAATACGATAGTCTCATCAAGCGAGAGCCGCTCGCCGGCGCTCGCTACGGCATATCCCGCGGGGAGGTGAAGGGCGAGTGCTGGCTCTCGAACAGGCGACGAAGACGGTCCGGGCCAAGATCGAGCGTGACGCGGCGCACATTTGGGGCGCCCTCGGTTTCGTCTTCGGCTCGGTCGTGACGGCGGGCGCGATCGCGGCGACCCGCCTCACCAAGTAACCCTTCCGCTCCGGACGTGCTATCATCGGGGAAGTGAGGCCACTCCCCGTTTCTGTGAGGTTTGTGATGGAGCACACCGTCGAACTCAGACCCCGGATCGAAGCCATAGCCCGATATCTCGGCAACGCCTTTCCGAGCCTCTCCATCCACCGCTATGACGACGCCGCGCGGGGGGTCGCCGGCTTCAGCTTCATCGGGGAGCCCTACGGCGCCGTCGAGTTCCGGCGCGAGTTCCTCGAGACGCTGCCGACCGAAGAGAACGCCCTAGCACTCGAGATGCACGTGCGGCACGTGAGCGGCGAGATCGCCGCTACCCCGGCCGGCCAGCGCCTCGTCTTCGCGGTGGAAGGCTTCTCGCGCGAGGCCGTCCCGGCGAACTAGGCCGCCGGGCCGACGGTTGTACCAACCCTCGGACGGCTGGGCTTGCGGGACTCCCGACCGAGCTAGGCTTACCTAGCTAGCTTCCTAGTAGCGGCGAACGGGGAACCAGAGAGCTCGGTATCTCGCAGTGTTGTCGCACCTTTGTCAGTTCACGAAGTCGCCGGGCACGACGATCTCGCCCGTTTCACGCACAACATCATCGCCAATATCTTAAGGTGAAACTGCGTTAGCCGCTTGGTGACGCGGGATTCGACGTCGCTAAGAAAGCCTGAATCGTTTGGTCGTGCTTGACCGTGCTCTCGTACATCTCAAGGTAGACCTTTTGGGCGCCGCGGATGTCGGCGAGAACATCCGTCAAGCGTTGGGACATCTTGGAACGGCCGGCCGCAGCAAGCGCCTCTGCGGTGGGCCGGAATGATACGATCAAGTCTTCGATATGTTTGGCATCACGCAGCACGGACATGATCTCCGCCGGTGTGGCGGAGCGATTGCTCGCGAACGCATTGCTCAGGCTTTGCATGAAGAGGTTACACTGCTCTTGCAACGTGTCCAAAGAGGCCTGTTCGACCTGGGCGAGCTTTTCGGACGGGGCGCCGGGTAAATCCACTGAGAGCTGGCGCTGCGGCAGCGCAATCAGGCTGCCCGGCGGCGGCTTGACGACGAACGGCTGATCCGTCAGACGGCGATACAGCTGCTCGTAACCGGCTTCCGTATCGGCACGGTAAAACGTGTAACCTCGGAGGGGGTCGGGAATGTTCGTAACCGGAGCGTTATCAAAGAGAACGGGAATGAATTTCTGATTGACGGCTCGGTTCACGTAAAGTGAGTTGTAGATGACATTTCCTTCCCAGGGCACACCCAATCCGACGTTAACGGTCTCTTGGCCGGTGACTCGGCGGTAATACAGTACGGTGCAAATCATCAGCGTGAACTTGCACTCGCGCAGTTGCCGCTCCATCCAGAGCGGCCAGCCTTCAGCGGGGCTGGGTTCGTACTGGTCGAGCGCCACGTCGATCCCGTTGATGACGAGGCGATTGGCGAAAGCGAGAACCCGGTCCCCGTGCTCGGGCGAATCGTGCGTATAGCTGATAAAGACTCTCAGACGCTCAGTCGCCATTTTTTTCGTCGCGCTTGCGCGCCGGCGCCGGCAGATAGAGCGCCGCAGGCGTTCCGCCCTCGCGGATGCGGCTCGCGCGAAGACATAGGCTCGCCGTGAGCCGGCCGCGCGGAAGATCGCCGGGCCGGCCATTATCAGCGGCTTCTGCGACCGGCCTGCGCCCGCCGGATGCGCGCCATCGGGCGTCGGCAGAGTGGACGAGGTCGGTCGCGGACGGCAAGATCATCGGACGGCAAGACCTCCGTGCATGCGCGGCCACCTCGAGGAGCAGCGCGGTGAACGAGCGTTCGGCAGGGATGCAGGCCGTCCTCGCGGCGAAGGTGGCCCAAAAGGGACCCCTCGGCGGGGTTCACCCGCTATTCCGTCCTTTCGGGAGGCGTGCGCGCATGTTCCGATTCGTCAACGGCACCATCAACATCAGCCTTCCCGGCTTCGGCAGCGTCGAGGGCTCCTGGGAGCCGGACGAGCGCGAGCGCGACGCCGCATGGGAGCTCTACGTGGAGCTCGTCACAAGGATCGCGGTCGTGGAGTTGCAGCCGGGAGAAGGCTCGTTACGTGAGGCACTCACATCGCTGTTCTCGCTGTTCCCGACGACGCGCGAGCTGCTTCGGAAGTACGGGCCGGTCGTCGGACGGCCGAGCGGCGGATCGAGCATATCGCTCGGGTACATCGCAGTTACGGTACTGAACTATGTCTTGCGACCCGTGCTCGCGAAGTGGCATCCGCTGTTGCTCGACTATGAGAATACGCGCGATCCGAGGGTATCGCAGATCGAGCACGAGAGCCGCTGGTCGAGCGCGGACGAGTTGCGCCGCACCCTCAACGACGTTCGTTCGCAGCTGAACGAATTCGCAGATCTGCTCGCGACGGTCGCCGATGTTCCGCCGTTACATGGCGGTGCCACCGCTCAGGCTTGAGCGGGTGATTATTTTGCTCTCGTGCGGCCGGTAACGTGAAGGCTGGAGTATGCTGCTTGCCATGACAAGCAGGCGGCCCCATTTAGCCGACCCAATCGACGGAGTCGAGGACGGGCATGACGCGACCGTTACGCCGCCGATCACGAAGTCCAGCGACGTGCACTTTGAAGATTGGTAAAGTAGCGGTCTAACGTTGCGACAGCTTAAGCTCCTCTTACCCCCCAAGCGCGGTTTTGATTTGCGAGGCCAGGGCAGGCGTCATGCCCTTCACGGCGGCGATCTCGTCGACGCCGGCGCGCTTGAGCGCGGCGAGCGAGCCGAACGCGGTGAGCAGGCGTTTCTTGCGGACGGGACCGACGCCGGCGAGCGCATCGAGGGCGGATTGCGTCATCGCTTTGCCGCGGCGCTTGCGGTGGAACTCGACGGCGAAGCGGTGCGCCTCGTCGCGGATGCGCATCACCAGGTGCAGCGCGGGCGAGCCGGGCGGCAGCACGATCGGCTCGGGGGCGCCGGGGACGTATAGCCACTCGTGTTCCTTCGCGAGGCCCGCGACGGGAATGCCCCACAGGTCGAGCTCCTCGAGGACCTCGACCACGGCGTTGAGCTGTCCCTTCCCCCCGTCGATCAACAGCAAGTCGGGACGGTGATGAAACTTCTCTTTCTTCCGCAGCTGCGCGTCGAGCGTGCGTTCGCGCTCTTCGATGCTGGCCGGGTCTTCTTCGCCCGGCGCGTTCGTGTCGGCTTGCAAATACCGCAAGCGGCGGCGCAGCGTCTCCTGCATCATCGCGAAATCGTTCGAACCGAGGTCGTAGCGAATCTTGAAACGCCGGTAGTCGCTCTTCTTCGCGCGGCCCTCCACGAACACGACCATCGACGCCACCGGATTCGTGCCTTGGATATTCGAGATGTCGTAGCACTCGATGCGGTGCGGGGTGTCGGGCAGGTCGAGCGCGGCGGCGAGCTCGGTCAGCGAGCGCGCGGAAGCGGTCTCCTGCGTCTCCTGGTGCGCGAGGAATGCCTTCAGATTCTGCTCGGCGTTCTCGTGAACGAGCCGCATGTAGTCCGCGCGCTGACCGCGCTGCGCGCGCACCGCCCGCACGCGCGCGCCCTTCAGCTCGCTCAGCCACGCCTCGATCACCGCCTGCTCCGAGGGCAGCGCCTCGACGATGACTTCCTTCGGAATCGTCGACTGCGTTGCCGGTCGCCGGGCGCGCGCTTTCACGGCGACCGGGACTTCGTTGTCGCGCGCTTCGCGCAGCGCGAGCGGCGAGAAGCCGTCGCCGCGGCCGGAGACGTTCGTCAGGTTCGTTACGCCGGTCCCGGTCTGCGCGGCCCGCGCGGTGTAGAACTGCTTGAAGAATTCGCCGAAGAGCTCGGCGTCGGACTGGTCGGTCACGCCGTCGAGGATGAAGTGCTCCTGGCCGATCAGCTTTCCGCCGCGCACCAGGAAGACTTGCACGCAGGCTTGGCCCTGCCCGCGCGCCGCGGCGATCAGGTCCATATCGACGCGCGCGCGCCAGACGACCATCTGCCCCTCGGTAACGCGGCGTAAGGCGACGATGCGGTCCCGCAAGCGCGCGGCGGCTTCGTAATTGTAACGGTCCGCCGCCTCCTGCATCTCGCGCGCGAGCCGGGCGAACAAGCGATCCTGCTGGCCTTCCAAGAACAGCACGACCTCGTCGACGAGCTCGTCGTACTCGTTTTCGGACTGATAGCCGACGCACGGGGCTTGGCAGCGCTTGATGTGATACTGCAGACAGGGCCGCTTCCGCTTCCCATCGATTGGCTCGCGGCACGTCCTTAAAGGAAAGACGACGCGCACGAGGTTGATCAGCTCGCGCAGGCCGTGGGCGTTCGTGTACGGGCCGAAGTAGCGTGCACCGTCGTCGCGCACGACGCGGGTGAACATGACGCGCGAGTACGCTTCGTTCGTCACCTTCAGGTACGGGTAACGTTTGTCGTCGCGCAGCCGGACGTTGAAGGGCGGCTGATGCCGCTTGATGAGGTTCGCCTCGAGGATGAGCGCTTCGATCTCGTTGTTGACGACGATCCAGCGCACGTCGATCACGCGCTCGACCATCCGCACCGTGCGCGGCGCGTGGGCGGCGCTGTCCTGGAAGTACGAGCGCACCCGGTTGCGCAGCGAGACGGCTTTGCCGATGTACAGAATCCGCTCGCCCTCGCCCAGCATCAAATAGACCCCAGGCGCATCGGGAAGCTGCGTGAGGGTCTGCTCGAGTCGGCTGCGGTCGGCTGCTGCGGTCTTTCCGGTTGCGGTCACGGTCCTTGAGTTACGGCTTCGGCGGCCGTTCCAAAACCTGCTCCGCCTGCGCGAAGGATGCGCCCGCCTCGCGCCGCTCCGTCTTCCGGTCGCCGCTGAGGTAGGCGTTGAGGGCCGCCCGGTAGTGCCGCTTCGCTTCCTCGAGCTGTGGACCGTCCAATACACCGGCCAACTCGATCTCGTTGCGCGCTTGGAGTAGGTCGTCGGGCAGGGTCGGCGCGGCGATCTGCTCGCGCGGGTGGTTGGTCGCGGTCGTCGGTTGGCCCGGCTCACCGCTGCCCGCGCCCGGTGGAATCGGCACCTGGGAGCCCGCGGGCGTGCCGTACTGCCCCGTCGCGCCGGCGCCGACTGTTCCGAGGTTGACCGCGGGCGAGTTCGGCTGGAGCGGCGTCGGCGTCGTCCCGGCGCCCCCCGCGATGGCACGGGCGGCGTCCGCTTCGGCGGCTGCCGCGGCGAAGTCGCCGGCGCGGTAGCGCTCGAGCGCGGACTGGTACAGGAAGTTCGCCTGCTGCGCAACGGCCGGGTTGGTCGGGGTCACGGAGGTGATCGCCCCAAAGGCGCCCCCGAGGGCGCGTTGCACCCCGCCGGTCGGCAGCGGCGGTCGCGGCGGCGGCGGCATCGGGAGTGGCACGACCTGGGCCTCCGCGGGCACCGCGCTGCTCACCGCGCAAGCCGAGGCCAGCGCGAGCAGGACGACAGTCGTCACCGCGGCGCGAAGCGAGAAAACGATGAAAGCAATGCCGGCGGCGCGGCGGAGGAGGCTAGGCCGGTTCACTTCCGCGGTTCGCGCGCCGGCGCACCACGAAGAACAGGACGACCGCAAGGGCCAGCAACACCACGAAGGCGATCGAGAAGCGGCGGATGAGGGGCAGAATCTCATTGAGGTGCCGATCGAAAGCATTCCCCAAGAGGATGAGTCCCACGCAGTAGAAGGCCGAGCCGATCGCGGTATACACCCAAAAGTACCGCTTCGGCATCCGGGAGACGCCGGCCGGAAGGCCGGAGATGCCGCGGACGACGGGCACGAAACGGCAGACGAACACGATCGCATTCCCATATCGCTCGTAGAACGAGTGGAACGTGTCGAGCTTGTGCTCGTCGAGCTTGAAATACTTCCCCCAGCGAGCCACGAACGGCCGGCCGCCGACGTAGCCGATCGCGTAGAGGATCGTCCCCCCGACCACTTCACCGAAGGTCGCTACCGCGGAAGCGACCCAGAGATTCGAGAGGTGGCCCTTTGCGACGAGCGCACCGGCCGCGGGCAACACCAACTCGGTCCCGATGGGAACGCCGACGTTGCCGAGCACCATCACGACGAAGAGTCCGAAGTAGCCGGCCGAATCGACCAGACTCAGGAAAAAATGGGTGACGTGTTCCACGCCTAGCCGGCTACCCGGCCACGGTTATGAAGGTTTCCCGCGCGAGCCAGAATCTCGGCGGCCAGACCGCCGCCTTCCTCCGTGATGGCGTCGAGCAAGTGGACGGGCTCAACTTCGTCCTGTCCGGCCCGCACCGCGGCCAGCGCGAAGACCTTGCGGGCGCGCGGCGTCACGAGAATGCCTTCCCAGAGACGGTCCTCGCCGGTCTTCAGCGCGAGTCGCAACTCGCCGTACAGATCCGCGAATCCGACGCCTGCCGCGAGCAAGCGGCGGTCGACGCCGGCGTCGTGCTCCTCGAGTAAAGCAAGGAGCACGTGTTCGACGCCCACGTAGTAGTGGTTATAGTTCCGGCACGCTTGCTCGGCCGCGCGGAGAACGCGCTTTGCCGCCGGGCTGAAACGGGTAAACACGAATATGAAGGGGCCTTTGTGACGAACTCTCGGGGCGGCAGGATTTGAACCTGTGACCTCTGCGTCCCGAACGCAGCGCTCTACCAAGCTGAGCTACGCCCCGATCTCTCGGCCTAGGCCGGCCGCGCCGGCTGCGCGGCACGATAACCTCGTGCAGCTAGGACCTCGCACGGTTCTCGGATGCAGTTCGCGCTCCTGCATGGTAACGGCTCGCCTCGCCGAATCGTTACCTCACCTATGGTTTACGTGATCGTCGGCTGCGGCCGCGTCGGTTCGTCGCTTGCAAAGCTGTTGACGGCTGAATCGCACGACGTAGTCGTCATTGATGAGAGCCCTGCTGCGTTCAAACGGCTCGGCGACCGCTTTAGCGGGCGAGTCGAAGTTGGTACCGGCATCGACTACGACGTCCTCAACCGGGCCGGCGCTTCGGAAGCGGACGGCTTCGTCGCCGTCACCGACGGCGACAACCGGAACGTCATGGCCGCCTTGATCGCGCAGCGCATGTTTGGCATCAAGAAGATCGTCGCTCGCATCTACGACCCGCCGCGCGGGCAGCTGTATCGCGAGCTCGGGATCGAGACGGTCTGCCCGACGACGCTCGGAGCGAAGATCATCCGCGACAAGCTCATGCACATGCCCTACGAGTCGGTGCCGTCCTTCGATTTCGGCCGGCTCTCGACGCTCGCCGTCACCCTGCGGGAAATACAGAACGGCATGCTCGTCTCGGAGATCGAGAAGCCGGGCTTCATCCGCATCGGTGCGGTCCGACGCGGCTCCAGCGTCTTCGTGGCCAAGGACGACGACGCACTCAACACGGGCGACGAGATCAACGTGATCGTCGCTCCCGAGGCGCTCTCCGAATTCGTGGCGCGCTTCGCTTCGGCGGCCCAAGACGTCCCGGTCAGGCTGACGGCCTAGTGTTCATCATCATCGTCGGCGGCGGCAAGGTCGGAACGTACCTCGCCCGCGAGCTGCTGAACCAGGGGCACGAGGTCGTCGTCATCGAGAAGGTCGCCGCGAAGGCGCAGCGGATGGCGAACCTGCTCGAAAACTACGTGACGATGGTCGGCGACGGCTGCGACCCGACCGTGCTGGAGCAAGCCGGGATCAAGCGCGCCGACGTCGTGGTCGCCGACACCGGCGACGACGAAGACAACCTCGTCGTCACGCTGATCTCGAAGAAACATTCGCTCGCGCGCTGCATCGCGCGCGTCAACAACCCGAAGAACAAGCTGATCTTCGAATCGATCGACCGAGAACACCCGATCACGCTGATCTCGTCGACGGAGATCATCCTCGACGCGATCAACGAACGCGTCAACGCGCCCGACTACTCGATCATCACCAAGCTGAAGCACGGCGACATCGAACTGGTGAAGCTGTCCATCCCGATCGGCTCGCCGGCCGACGGCAAGCGCATCGTCGACATCGGCTTCCCGCGCTCGAGCATCGTCGTCGCGGTCGACCGCGAAGAGGAAGAGCTGCTCATTCCCAACGGGGACACGCAGATCAAGGCCGGCGACCAAGTCATCGTCATGGTGAAGCGCGAGTCGCGTCCGGATGTGCGCTCGGCGCTGGTCGGAGTGAAGACGCCGGCCTGAGTCAGATCGCGATTCGGGCCGCGGTTCCGGACGACTTCGCGGCGATCTGGCCCATCTTTCACGCCGTCGTCGCCGCCGGCGAAAGTTACGCGTTCGACCCCACCACTACCGCAGATGAAGCGCGGCGCTGGTGGATGCCGCCGCCGCCCGCGCGCACGTTCGTCGCCGAGTTCGACGGCAGAATCGCCGGCACGTATCTCCTCAAGCCGAATCAGCCGGGTCTGGGGTCGCACGTCGCCAACGCGGGCTACATGGTCGACCCGGCGTTTCGCGGACTCGGCTTAGCGGGCGCGATGTGCCGACACTCGCTCGAAGCGGCTCGCGAGCTCGGTTTCTCGGCCATGCAGTTCAACTTCGTCGTCAGCACGAACGCCACGGCAATCGCCCTCTGGGAGCGCCATGGTTTCGCGACCGTCGGCCGTCTCCCGCGGGCCTTCCGGCATGCGACCTTCGGCGAGGTTGACGCACTCGTGATGCACCGCTTCCTATGACGGCCACGAACCGGCTTGCCCACGCCGGCGCTCTGCCTCGTGAGCGCGCTGTGCGCGGTGCGCCGGCGCCGGGCCACATCACACTCGCTCAGCGCCCGCCGCGGAGCAGGGGACTCCTCGCTGCCGCTAGATCAAGCCGCGGCGCAGGGCCACGACCGCGGCTTGGGTGCGGTCGGCGGCGGCCAGCTTCTCGAGGATGTCGCGAATGTGGCCCTTCACCGTTCCAAGTCCGATGAAGAGCGCGCTCGCGATCTCGGCGTTGCTCTTGCCGTCGGCGATCATGCGCAGGATCTCGGTCTCGCGCTCGGTGAGCGGCGAGGCGACGGCCGTCGGCCGCGTCGCGCCCAAGTGGCGCATCACGACGTGCGCGATCTTCGGATCGAAATAGGCGCCGCCGTCGGCTGCCGTGCGCACCGCGGCGACGATCAGTTCGGGGCGCGAGGTCTTGAGCGAGTACGCGTCGGCGCCGGCCGAGAGCGCGGCCAGCACTTCTTCTTCGAGGTCGTGCACCGTCAGAATCGCGACCCGCGTCTCCGGCGCGGCGGTGCGAATGCGCCGCGTCAATTCGATGCCGTCGATGCCTGGCAAGCCGATGTCGACGACGGCGACGGTCGGGCGTTCCTTGACGATCGCCTCGAGGCCGGCCAGTCCGTCGCCGGCCTCGGCCACGACGCGAAAACCGTCGGCCTCGAGGGCTGTGCGCAGGCCCGCGCGCGTTAGCGCGTGATCCTCGACGATGACGACCGTGCGCGGTTCGCTCACGCCGGCACCGCCGCGACCGCCTGCGGCAACGCCAGCGTGAACGTGCTGCCGCCGCCGGCGCGCGGCGCGAAGCGAACCTCGCCGCCGTGGCTTTCGGCGATGCGCCGTACGATGTAGAGCCCAAGCCCCGAGCCGGCGCCGCGGCTCGTGCCGCCGCGCTGGAAGAGCCGCGGACGGTCGGCTTCCGGAACGCCGTAGCCGGTGTCCTCGACGCTCAGCTCGGCGCGGCCGCCGTGCTCGCCGGTGCGCACGACGATCGCGCCGCCCGCGGGCGTCCAGGCAAGCGCGTTCGCGAGCAGGTTGACGAGCGCGCGGCGCAACTCTTGCGGATCCGCCATCACGGCCACGCCGTCCGCCGCCTCGACACGGACCTCGAGCCCTTTGCCGCGCGCGAGCACGTCGAGTTCCCCGACCACGTCGTGCGCCAGCGACGCGAGCTCGACGCGTTCGCGGCGTGTCGAACGCTCGCCGGACTCATAGCGTGAAACCAAGAGCAGCGTTTCGGCGAGCCGCTGCAGCTCGTCGTTGGACTGCAGCGTTCGCTCGAGGATCGCGCGATACGCTTCGGGCAGCGTCCCGTAAGCGCCGGCCAGCGCCTGCTGCGTCGTCATGCGCGCCGCGGCCAGCGGCGTGCGCAGATCGTGCGAGAGCGCGTACACGATGTCGCGGATCACGTCGCTGCGCTCGCGCAGCGCGTCGTTGGCGCGCGCGAGCTCTTCGTTGCGCTCGCCGAGCTGAACGAACAGTGCCGCTTGCGCCAGCGCGATCGCGGCTTGATCGACGTAATACGCCAGCCCTTCCTCGAAGTTCGCTTCAAACGGCTCGCGCGCGCGCAGCAGCACGAGCACGCCGAAAACCTGCTCGTGCTCGACGAGCGGCGCGGCGACCGCGTGCGGATGACCGAACGCCTCGAGCACGAGCCGCCCGAGCGCGTCACTCTCACCGACCGATACGATCCCGCGACCTCCGGCGACGCGGTGCAACAGCGACAGCACGGCGGGCGAAGGGCGTTGACGTGAGAGCTCGACCTCCCCCGAGGCCGAGCGCACGTAACTCGTCGGCTCGTCGCTGCTCGGTCTGAACACGAACAGCCGGGCCGCGTCGACGCCGAGCGAAGCGATCGCTTCGCGCACGATCGCGCGCTCGATCAGCTCGACGTTGACCGAACCGCGAATCGATTCGACGGCGCGGCGCACGCCGCGCTCGCGCGCGGCACGCTCCTGTCGCGCGGCCAGCTCGCCCGCCTGCCGGGCGGATTGCTGGGCCGCGATGCTGAGCCCGCCGACCAGGAGAAACGACAGCCCAGCGATGACCCGGTCGCCGATTGCAATCGTGTCCCAGTGGTTACCAGCGGCAACGCCGTTCGCATAGCCCGCCGTGAAATTCGCGACCAACGCGACCACCACGAGGATCCGCGTGAAACGCGGATCGACGGCCAGGCTGCTGAGCGCGATCGGCCCATTGAGCAGGATCGCCGCCACGAAGAGCTGCGGCGTGAAGATGTCGAGGACCCAAGCCCCGGCGAGAAGCCCGACACACGTCGGGCGGATCCAGCGTGCAGGCACGCTAGGCGCTTCGCTGCTCGACGCGAAACATCCGCGCAGTGAACGACCGGCTCGCAAGACCCTCGGCTGAGGCACTGCTGCGAGAGCTGGGCGGGACGCCTCGACTCAGCGTCTACCTCGCAAGCGCGCCCGGGGCCGGCAAGACGCGCCGCCTGCTCGAGGACGCCATCCGCCTTCAGGAGTCGGGCATCCGAGTCGTGCTCGGCTGGATCGAGACGAAGGGCCGTCCCGAGCTCGACGCGCTGGCCGCGCGCGTTCCACGCATCCCGCCCCGCGCGGCGCAAGTCGGCGGAGCGACCTTCGAAGATTTCGACTTCGACGCGGCGGTCGCGCTCAAGCCGCAGCACCTCATCCTCGACGAGCTCGCGCACACCAACCTCGAGGGCGGCAGGCACGCCAAGCGCTGGCAGGACGCGCTGGGCTTGCGCGAGGCCGGCATCAGCGTCAGCGGCGCGCTCAACATCCTGCACATCGAGACCGTCGCGGCGACGGCCGAGGGGCTGATCGGCCATCCGATCCGCGAGATCGTGCCGTTCTCGTTCTTGCGCGCGGCCGACGAGGTGATCGCCCTCGACGCGTCGCCCGAGCAGTTCGAGGCGCGGCTCCTCTCGGGCGCGGTCGTGCGGCCCGACGATATCGAGCGCGCGCGCAAGACGATCTTCCGGCCGCAGACGCTGCGCTTTCTGCGCGAGATGATGCTGCGCACGGTCGACGAGCTCACCTCGGCCGGCGTCATCGCGCACAAGACCTCGACGGCGCTGGCGCTCGTGACCGGCGACGGCGACGGCGGCACGTTTCTGCGCAAGATCTCGATCGTCGCCGACGCGCTCGACCTCGCGCTCGACGTCGCGTTCGTCGGCCACGCGAACGCCGACGAAGTGACCGAAGTCGCTCGAGAGCTCGACGCGGATCTTGTCACCCTTCAAAATTTCGACGTCGCGAAACCGCACCTGAGCGACCTGAAGGCGACTCTGATCGCCGTCCCGCTCGGAGCGCTCGCCACGCGCATCGCCGCGCGCCCTTCGGAGCGCGACGTGTTCATCGTCGACCCGGCGCCCATGCCTCCGAGCGAACGCCAAATCGCGTTTCCTCGCTACGCCCAAACCGCCGGCGACCGGATGCGGATCGGCTACGGCCGCCTGACGATCTATCTCGGCGCGGCGGCCGGCAGCGGCAAAACGTACGCGATGCTCGACCGCGGTCACCAGCTCAAGGAAGCCGGCGTCGACATCGTGGGCGCGTTCATCGAAACGCACCGGCGCAAGGAAACCGTCAAGAAGATGGAAGGCCTCGAGGTCCTGCCGCGGCTCGAGCTCGTTTACGAGGGCCTGCACTATAGCGAGCTCGACGTCGACGCCGTCTTGGAGCGACACCCGGCGGTTGCCCTGATCGACGAGCTCGCCCACACCAACGCGCCCGGCGCCTTTCACGCCAAGCGCTTCGACGATGTGCTGCAAGTACTGCGCGCCGGCATCTCGGTCATGACGACGCTCAACGTCCAGCACCTCGAAGGCCTCAGCGACGCGGTCCTGCGGCTGACGGGCCAGCGCGTGCGCGAAACGATCCCCGACGACATCCTCGGAATCGCCGACGACGTCATTCTGATCGACACGTCGCCCGACACGCTGCGCGAACGTTTGCGTGCCGGCAAGATTTACGGGCCCGAGAAGATCGACGACGCGCTCGCCAACTTCTTCCGCACCGAGAACCTGGCCGCGCTGCGCGAGCTTGCGCTGCGCGAGATCGTCCGGGCGCGCGGCGGCACGAAGCGCCCAGCGCCGTTCGCCCGACTTGCGCTCGGCGTCAAAGCGCGCGAACGCGACATCGAGCTGATCGAGCGGTGCGCGCGGATCGCGCTGCGGCTCGAAATCGACTTGACGGTCGTCCACGTCGCGAAGAAGGCCGACATGAGCGCAAGCCGGGTCGCCGCCGCCCTGGAAGAGACGACTCGCCGCGTCCGAGCGCGTTGGATCCTGGCGACGGGCGACGACACCGCGCGGGAGCTGATCGCGGCGGCCGCCCGCGACAACGCGGGGACGATCGCCATCGAGGGAGCACTCTCCAAACCGCGCTGGCCGGCCGGCGGCACGCCCTTCGCGCGGCGGCTGCTCGATGCCGGCGCGCGCCAGATGCTGATCCTCACCCCGCCGGGTGAGCGGCCGCGATAGCGGCAGCGCCGCATCGTAGAGTGAGGTCTCCGGCGAGGAACCGCGTTTGACAGGCAGTCGCGAGCGACGATAACGTGGCATCGCACGCCGTGCGGAGGCGCAGCTCCGGACCGGACAAAGGCCGTCGGCGCGTTTGCGCCAAATAATATGACCCAGGCTGGCGTGAACGCGATTTCCCGAGGTTTCGAGCACGATGAACGATGAGACGGCGGCGGGCGACGCGCTCGGCCGGCACCTGCGAGAGACACCGCGCTACTACGACGTCCTCGGCGTATCGCTGAATGCGTCTCCGGCGCAGATCAAGGCGGCCTATCGTGCCGCGATCCGAAAATACCACCCCGACGTGAACCGCGCTCCGAACGCGCAACGCCTCACGGCGCTGCTCAACGAAGCCTATGCGACGCTGTCACATCCGGACAAGCGGCGAGCGCACGACGCGGCGCTGGCGAGCAGGCAGTTCGCGAAGACGCGCCGTCAGACCAACGCACCGGCGAGGCGCCACGCCTCCCGGCGACGCGCTCACAGCGCCCCCTTTCTGTCGACACTCTTCACCAGCGTTCTGTCCATGTCGAACCAATGGTGTGAGATCTACGTCGAGTCGTGCGAACTCGCGTTCGGCATGCTTTGTAGCTCGATCACGCGCGATATGGAGAGCTGACGGCGCTACCTGCCGCCGGAACGACGACCGGCGCTCGCGGGCGCAGTCGGCGACGTTGGCGAGACCTGGAACCTCGATCAGATGATCAGTTGCAGACGCTGAAGGTCGATGGTCGCTCTGCTTGACGAAGCCAACGTCTCAGTTGTCGCTGTCCCAGAGTATGGGAGACTTCTTGGCACGCAGGATCACGTTGGCGTGCAAGGCGCCGGACGCGTCGTAGTCACCTCGCACCATGACCGCCGTCCCGAGCGCTGGCACCACGCTGAGATGGTTCTGGAGTGCCGGGCTCGCATCGACGTGAACGCTGCCGCTGCGCGTCTGCAGCGTCAGCAGCTAGCCGCTGACCGCGGTGATCGTCCCGAAGATCCGGTGCGGCGAGGCTGGAACCTGCGGGACTGGTGCGAGCTCGTACGGATACGGGCCCTGAGCGAGCGCGGGGGCGCTCGACAGACCAGCCGAGAGCGCGACCGCGAAGAGCGAAAACCGTCCGAGATGCATCATGACCTCACTGCTCCGGGTTGTTGTTTTGCGGTCGCGACACGGCCCAAACGATCGCGCTGCCGGCCTGCGTCCCGCTCGACGAAACGCTCGTGAAGAATCCGGGATATTGTGCACCGGGGGCGATGCTCGGAAACGTAACGCTATTGGTCAGTCCGTGTTCTGGACTTTCCACTCGATGGCTTGGTTGCCGCCGCTGCTCACCACGCGCGGCCCGCCGTCCGAGCCCATGAAATAGGACTCTCCGCACCAGCAATTCCCTATGGAAACCGCGGCGAGCGCGTTGTTCGTGCCGAGGTCGCCAATTGATTGTTCAGCGTGCTGCTTTCGTACGTGTGCGCGATGAGGTAGAGCGTTTGGCTGGGCGTATCGATGACGGGCGTCGAGTTGATGCCTACGTTGGGGCCGTTGTTGTTGCATTGGCCTGGAAGCGAGGATTGCGGCACCGGCGTTCCAAGGTGGTAGCTGAGCAGTATCGCGCCGCTCGCGGCGTCGAGCACATACACGCTGTCGTTTTCCGTCGCAACGTAGACGACGTCGTGCGTTCTGCCCGCGATCCGTAGGTTCGCAACCAGCAACGGCTGGGCATCGACTTGGTCGTCGAGTCCTACGGATTGGAGCAATGCGAAGGACGAACTCCCGACGTTGCTCGGCACCAGCGTTGTCTCGCTTTGGTTCCAGCCGGTTCGCATGGCATCGTAGTGATGCGTCGTGACGTTGATTTTCCGGTTGCCGAACGCTTGCGGCAGAACGGCCCCTACCGCGACGGCTTATGAAGCGACCAGCGGGATGGGCGCGCTCGCCGGATGGCCTTGACAGCCCGCTACGACGAACGCGAGCGGCCAAAGCGCGCGCATGACCTTATTGCGGCTCGGCAAAGCCCGCGAGGTGCGTTTCTCGAATTCCAAAATAGAACACTATCCTCCGACAACACCGCAAGAGGAAGCTTTGAAAAGAAGCGTGAGGCGCTGGAAAAGGACGACGTCCGCACGGCTGGAGACGCCGTGTGGACATTGTTGAGAAGTCACCGGGCGCGTCAACTCGCCACGCTCCCCGATATGACAAAGCGACTAACTTGGCAGGAACTCAGCTAACTGCGAAACGTTAAAATCGTCGCGAGGAAAGGGCATCGCGACGCAGCTTCAAGGCAGGCTCCAGCCCGGCATCTTATCCTATAAGCCTAGCGACCCACCATTCGGTCTAGCGTCTGGCAATGGCGCCGTCAGTGTTCGCAAGCGATCGTCTGAGCGAGGTGCCAGGTCGCGCCGCCGTCGCGCGAGCTGCGTACTTCTCACTCGAAAGCCACTCGAAAGCAGCCGGCACGATCGTCTCGAACGTCCATCTCAGCCGCTCGGTGGCGCGCGGCGAAACCCTGACGCGAAGTCTTTTCGCGGTGTCGACTTCTTCGGCCACAGCAAACAAGAGCTCTACGAACGTGCGAAAGCCCTCAATGTCAGCGAAAGGTCGCAGATGACGAAGGAGCAGCTCGCCGAGGCGATTGCCCGCAAGCAGCGTTAACCTTCGCCGAAACCGAACCTCGCCATCACGTTGCTCGTCGAACTGACGACGAGGTCGCAAGCGCGCGAGAGCGACGCGCTTTTGAGCAGGAAGGCGACCGCAGTTCGCTAACGACCGCCGCGTTCTAGCTCGACGGAGGGAACTCGGTGAGACGCAGCATGGCACTCGTCCTGCTCTCGGTGGCGATTTGCGTGTCGCTAGGCAGGGTCGCGCACGCGGCCACGGATCTATCGGAGAGCGGTTCGACGCTGCTCTATCCGCTCATGGATCTCTGGTCGGCTGCGTACACCGCGGCCCATCCCGACGTCCGTCTCGAAACGCTCGCGAGCGGAAGCGGCGCGGGAATCGCTTCAGCGATCGCCGGGAAGATCCAGATCGGCGCATCGGACGCTCCGCTGCGGGACGACCAAATGACGCAGCCCCGGATGCTCGATGTTCCGCTTGCGATCAGCGCGCAGCAGATCGACTACAATCTCCCCGAGGTCAGCGGTGCGCCTCTGCGCTTGAGCGGGCCGCTGCTCGCCGCGATCTACTCCGGCGCCGTCGCGATGTGGGACGATCGGCGTGTCGCGGCGCTCAACCCCGACCGAAAGCTTCCGCACCATCCGATCGTTCTGATTCGGCGTGCCGAGGCTTCGGGCGACACCTACTTGTTCACCGAGTATCTCTCGCGCACGACGCCCGAATGGGATGGTTCGGTGCACTATGCAACGAGGGTGAAGTGGCCCTTAGTTCCTTCGGCGATCGAGGATCTCGGCAACATGGGCGTGATGCAGCTGTGCCGTCGCGTGCCCTACTCGATCGCGTACGTTGGAATTAGCCTCTTGGATAGTGCCCAAGCCGCCGGTCTGGGTGTCGCTTCGTTGCAAAACCGCGACGGACAGTTCGTCCCACCCACCCGGCAAACGATCGAGGCCGCCGTACGCGGGAGCGCCGGTACGATACCTGCTGACGGCCGGCTGTCGCTGGTGTTTGCCCCCGGTCCGGACAGCTATCCGATCGTGAACATCGAGTACGCGATCGTCCGCCGGCAACAAACGAGTTCCGACCTTGCCGCGACCTTGCGGGCATTCCTGAACTGGGCCACGGATCCGACGGGTGGGAACGCTCCGACCTATCTCGAGCGCGTCCATTTCGTGGCCCTCCCCGCCAACGTGCTCGATGTCAGCCGCTCGCTGGTCGCAACGATCGCGGGCCCGTAAGGCGGACCCAAGCCGAAACGCTTCCAGCCCGTGCAATGTTTACGACACATTAAAGTCGCTTAACGTTTGACTAACCTTCCGACTCGAGCGTCAACGTCGACGGATCGACGTCGTACTCGCCGGGCCCG
Organism: Vulcanimicrobiaceae bacterium; assembly: GCA_052267165.1. Lineage (GTDB taxonomy): Bacteria > Vulcanimicrobiota > Vulcanimicrobiia > Vulcanimicrobiales > Vulcanimicrobiaceae > CAWICD01. The sequence goes on from JBKQHO010000003.1 coordinate 36,169, forward strand.
ACGGTGCCGTTCGGGATCGCGCAGATCAAACTGTTGTCCGGCCCCCAGATGACGACGAGATCCGGCGGCCCGCATGGCGTTTGCTGGAGCTGATAGTTAGCGAGCAGCGTCGCGCCGGGACTGTCCGGGTAGACCGCGTACGACTCGTAGTTTTGACCTGAATAGACGAGCTCACCGAAGAGCGCGGCGGCCGCACTGAAAGCGAGCGCGCCCCAGAATCCGCCGCCCCAGTAGGTCGGAGCCGGATTCCACTCCTGGCCACGATTCCAACCCCAGGCGCCCCCATGGAAGGCCGGATTGTTTATGCGCCGGCCTCCGGGGTTCGGCGAGAACCGGTGCGCAGGATTATTTTGAATCGAGACTTGACCGCCGTTCGAGCCGCCGCGCGCCTGAAACCCCGTTTGCGGCGCTTGTCCGCGCACATTCGGGGCGACCGCACGAGGCGGGGCCGCAACCGGCGGCGCTGCGGCGTGGGGAGGCGGGCCTGCAAGATCGCGGTTGAGCTGGAAGCCGCCGCCACGCGCCGTCTGAGGCGTGCCGGCGGGTCGTTGCGGCGCAATTTGCGGCGCAGCCGCTCGAGGCGCAGCCGACCGCTGTGCCGGCGCGCTGTGCGCCTCTCCGCCGCGAGGCTGGGCGTTAGCGGGCGTCGCCGCTGCGACGATCGCCGCCGCGCACAGAATCCATGCGAGCCGGCGCATCAGCGCACCACCTTGTCGATCGTTCCGTGAACCGCGATCAACGTGCCGCGCGCGGTTCGCACGAACAGCACCAAACCGTTCGACGGCAGACTCGTCGAAGATCGCGGAAGCGCTTGCGCATCGCCGCTGAAATTCATGTAGACGGTGCCGCGATCGAATGCGATCGGATGGTCCGCGCCGTTCCGATGAAGCGTAACACGGTACGGAAGGCAGCGTTGAATCTCACCGACGAACGAACACGCCGCATGCGCGACGATCAGCGTATCGTGATTGTCGGGACTGAAGACACGAACCGTGTTCCCGACGAGGTGAATGACGCTGTCACGGTATGTCTGGACCGCGCCGTCGGTCTGATGGATCCGCACGGTACCCCTGGCCACGGCGCTCGAGCAGCACAGAGCGACCAGCACAGCCGTGCCGCAGGCACGACGAAAAATCGCCACCCCGCCGCTCACGGAAAGGAACCCTCGTCGACGCTCGCGCCACCGTTGATTTCCATTGGTATTCCCCACAATTCGGCGACCTCGGATTTCGAGGGACAGTCCGGCCGCCCTAGTGTCCCGTTCCAGAGATTCGTCACTTAATTCGGAGCGGCTTTTCACCCGTCTCATCGCTTCTCGACGACTCCAAGATATCCGGTAGCTGCGATGCAGCGGAGCTTGCACGAACGACCTCCGCGCAGCGAGTAGCCGCGCGTGCAGACGCATACCCGACCGTGCAGCTCAGCCCCGTTGCTTCGTCCGCACCCGAGCGCTCCGTCGCAACCCAACGCGCAAAGCCTCTAGCCGAGCGGGCGGCGCAGATCGCGCCGAATATCCGCAAGCTTCACGGTCCTCAGCACGCCGCTTCCGGCGGCAGCGCGGAAAGCCGCTTCGAAATGATCGCGCCGTCCTGAAAGCGCTCGTATACCGCTTCCAGGGATTTCCACGTCGAGAGCTCTCCCAACGATCCGCAGAGATCGGATGCGATCGCAAGGTGCGCTTGGCGCAGGCTACCGTAAACCGGGAGTGAGCGTGTCAGTAACGTGACCTCGAGGATCTGCCGAAGCCCGCTCCCCACAGGGGCGACGATCAGCAGACGGTTCAAGAGCAACTTGGATTGCCGCAGTAGGACGCCAAGGCACGAGCAGTCCGCAAAGCGGCAGGCGACGAACGACACCAAGACTGCTCCTTCGTTCGCCAGAGAAGCGCGCGTAATGGCCGCATCGAGCGCCTGGCTGTTCGAGATGTCGACCTCACCGCTCACGTGGAGCAGAGAGACCGCGCCGCGGCTTTCAGGCTTGAATCGGGCGAGTTCCCTTTGCCGCGGTTGCTTGAATCCGACGACGCCGAGCGCTTCAGTAAAAGCGCTCGTTTCCGGAATGCCTGGAGACTGGTCCATGAAAGACACACACCTGACAGCGTAATACCTCGTCATCATGCTCTTGTGGGCGGGCACCGTCTGTACGGGACCGCTCACAATACCCCCTCGTCCCACGCTTACCTTTCCCGGGGCAAGCTGATATCGTTTTACCAGGGACACCAGTAACGAAATGCAGGTCGTTGACCTCGCATTCGAACGCGTACGCGGCGATGAGGCGATTTCGCTTCCGCGGCGGAGGAAGTGCTATCTCAACTCTCATTGCGTACATCCTTGGGGATGGCATCATCTTCGCGGCGGATCGGAACATACGACTGCTGCCGCCCGATGGTGCACCGAGTAATCAGTTCGAAGGCCGGAAGATCCATCGCTGGCCCAACGGTCACGCACTGGTGGGCTACGTAGGGGCCGCGGAAGTGGCCGGAGAGACGATGGAAGCGTGCTTACAAACCTTCATCAGGCACCATCCGGTCGTCGAGGATCCCAGCTTGGTAGCGCACGACCTAAGAAACGAGCTTCAGGCGGCGATGGGTCGGTCGGCCCCACCGTCCAGTGTCGTATTTGCCGCGTTTGCCCGGCGTGAGGGCCTTGTCATCCCGGAATACTGGCACATCACCAACGATGGTGGAATGCGCGGGACGAAGGGGCCCTATCATCCGGCGAACCCGGAATTCGGGTGCACCGAAGAGCTCGCGAATCAACCCTCAGCCGAGGTTGCACCGGGCCTATTGCGTAGCGTTCTGCAAAAGAAGGCCGATGCGTACGACCCTCAGTGGTTTCACCATTCGATCAAGCCCGACGTCTTCAACGAGCTGGCGGCCAGCACCAAAGCTGCATTCAGAGGCTTGCACGATCGGGGGCTGCTCTCGGAGCCAAGGGACCTGATGGATTGGGAAAAGCACGCCTCCTATTGGGTGCTTCAATTTGCAGCGTACTTTGCAGCATTTTACCCTTACAGCCCGCAATACGTGGGAGGAGTGGACGTTCTCTCGATTCCGTGGCCGGCGTGAGGCAGTCGAGCGAGCCGAGCTTCGAGACACCGGCAGTACCCTCGAAGCCCGTCCAACTCGCTTCAAAAGCGTTGCTTACGTGTTCTTGCGGGCTTCTTGCTTCGCTTCGTCAATCTTGGCTTGCGCCGTGTCCTTGGCTTGATTGAACATCGAGCCGGCCTTGTCCGTAACGGACATCTCATCGCCCTCGACGTCGCGCTTCGTCTGCTCCGCCTGCGCTGCTGCGCGATGACTGCCCTCGCTCACCGCGTCCTTCGCGTTATCGAGAACGTCCTTGGCTTTGTCGACGAACTTGTCGAACTGGTCCTTAAGTCCCATTGTATCGCTTTCTTTCCGCCTCGCAAGGGTGCGAGGAAATCTGCTCAGAGGAACCGCGGCCAGACGCCGCCCTGGACTGGGGAGCCTGGGCGCCCCAGTTGCCTTAGACTCGAGCGCCGCGTCCGCTAAGCATGTTGACAACGATCAACACCACGGCGATCACGAGCAAGAGATGAATCAGCCCGCCGCCGAAGTGCATCAAGAATCCGAACAACCACAGCGCGAACAACACCGTGATGATCGCCCATAGTAAACCGCCCATAAAGCCCTTCTTTGTTCGGGCCTCAGCCCGAAACGAAACGATCTCGGGGGCACGACGTTCACTCGCGCGCAAACTCCCGTATGACGATTTTACCACGCTGCTCCTCCGTCCACAAGGGTCAGTTGGGGGACGTGCGATCACTTGGCCGGCTTAACGTCGGCGAAATCGACCTTGCGCACCAGCGTCGTGCCTTCATAACCCAGGATGCGTATCGGCAGTTGTGTAGCGCTCGAGATCTCCATGACCTCGCGCGTAAATCCGGCGTCCGCACCCGGATCGGCAGGTATCAACGAGAACGCTTCGGTGGGAACGTCATCGATCGTCTCCCCCGCGCTCTGCGAAAGGGTGCCCGGCGTCTGCTCCGCGTGCGCGAGCAGCGCACCATAGCTCAGCTCGTTGATCGACGAGCCGCGGATCGTGGTTACGAGCGGGTCGTGGAGCGAGATGGTCCTCTTGAACAACGCTGCGAAGAAGCCTCGGCCGCGCGAAGCTTGCATGGTTGTTCCGCCGTCCCATTTCAGAGTAACCCCCGTATTGGGCCCCTTGAGAATCCGCACGATGACGCTCGACGGCTTACGAAAGCTATAGTCGAAGACCATGTTCTGGACGTTTGACCCTTTTTGCTCGAAGGTCGTGACCGTCGCACTATAGGCCGTGACGCCGTCCCAGGCGTTCGCGAACGCCTTGAGCGCCGGCGGCGGCGAGGGCGACGCCAGTACCGATGTCGGGGCTGCCGCCGAAGGCTGCGCACCGGCCGGTAGGGACGTGATTCCCAGGACGACGAGCACGAGACTCGATATCACCCCGCAGCACTGAGCGGCCGTCCGGCGGCGAGCAACAACAGCGTCGCCGGCGGATGGCAGGGCCCTGGTTTGAACGCTTACGAGCACGGACTTTCTCCGGCAAAACGCGATTTCTCTGAGACTCTCAACCTCAAGACATCCGCTTCGCATAAACCGTTTCGGTCGAAGCTCGGCGCCGCCCTTAGCGTCCGAACGTAGGACTCGCCAACGCGGCGGTTTGCGGACACTCGTCCTTGTCGACGATGCTGCGATCCATCGCCTCGTCCGCGATCCAATGCACTTCGGGGCCGGCCCATGTGGTCGCGAAGGTCGCGAGGTTCATCCGAGCGTTGCCGTCGCGCATCATCTCGTCGTGCGCGATCTCAGAAGCATGGTTCGCGGCGATTTCCCCATTTGGAAAGCGGTACTTAGGAGCGCGAATCCGCAGGTCGCTCGACGCGTGCACGTCGTCGAGCAGCCCGTGCGAGATCGCGTCGCGAGACGATAGAGCCATGCTTGGTGTTCTTCTAAGCGCGTGGGAGAACTGCCGTCTGCAAAAAGAACCGCCGACCATGCGAGAACGGGGTATCGTTGAAACCCCGGAATCGCGCGAGACGCCGGATCGCGAGTCTGCGACTGCACGCGACACTCCGATCCTACTCTAGCGCGCCTGAGCGCGGCCGGATATCGTGGAAATGAGGGAATCTTTCTCGAGACTACGTTCGGCACGATTGAGGGAGTCGCGCAGCGGGTACGTTTGCAGTCCAGCCATCGTTATCGTTGGCGGTCAAAGGATAATCATGAAAGACGCCGTTGGGAATTCTCTCAGGCGCCTCGTCGTCGCGTCCGCGCTCCTGGGGACAGCAGCCGTTTCACTTTCGGGCGCTGCCCAGGCCAACACCACTTCGACCATAGCAATCGCCGCCGGCGCAGCCGCGATCGTCGGAGCGCTTCTGATCGACGGAAACAACCAACCGTACTACATCAACAACAACCAGCGCCACTATGTCTCGCAAGATCAAGCGAACTATTATCGGCAGCACCACAGAGTAGTGCAACGGAGAGCCTACGTTCCGGAAAGCGAATACCCGATCTACAACAACAGCAGACACCGTTAGTGTACCGCCTCCGACGTAGGTATACGCCAAACGAGAGCCATTTTTCGTCGCCGCAAGGAGCGAGGAGCGAAGAATGGCAGCGCCATTTGCCTGTCCCCGAAGCGACGCGGAGGGGGGAGCGACGAGCGACGCGGCGGCGGCGGAAAAGCGCCGAGCGACTGTATAGCTACGTCGGAGACGGTACACTAGGGGCACCGGCGGCGCCGCGTTAGACGATCGCAGCGAAGCCTGTTCGAACCCGAGCTTCGGTTTGAAGTAATTTCAAGTAAAGAGAAGGACATGCCGGCTTACAACTTCCCGCTGATCATCAAACAATTGCTGCTCACGCCGTTGGCGCATGAGACGGCGCAAGAGATCGTCTATCGAGGCGGTCGCCGCTACGGCTACCGGACGCTGCGCGAGCGCATCGGCCGCCTTGGAAGCTCGCTCAAGCGGCTTGGCGTGAAGCCCGCCGACACGGTGGCGGTGATGGATTGGGACAGTCACCGCTACCTCGAGTGCTACTTCGCCGTGCCGATGCTCGGCGCCGTCTTGCAAACCGTGAACGTCCGGCTTTCAACCGGAGCAGATCGTCTACTGCCTCAACAACGCGGAGGCATCGGTGCTCCTCTGCAACCTCGACTTCTTGCCGATCTACGAGAAAATCCGCGATGAGTTGACGACCGTCAAAAAGATCGTCTGGATCAGCGACTCGGAAACGATCCCCGACAGCGTCCCGCGGGTCGAATACGAGGACTTTGTTTCTTGGGGCGACCCCAAACACGAGTTTCCGGATTTCGACGAAAACACTCGAGCCACGATATTCTACACGACGGGCACGACGGGATTGCCGAAAGGTGTCACCTTTAGCCACCGCCAGCTCATGCTGCACACGCTTGCCACGCTCGCCACGATTCAACTTTCGCGTGACGACGTCTACATGCCGATGACGCCGATGTTCCACGTTCACGCGTGGGGCTTCCCGTATTCCGCAACGCTTATCGGATGCAAGCAAGTGTATCCCGGGAAGTACCTTCCCGACGTGCTGCTGCAGCTGATCCGCGACGAAGGGGTCACCTTCACGCACTGCGTGCCGACGATCTTGCAGATGCTCCTTGCGGCGCCGCTCTCAAAGGACGTCGACTTGAGCGGGCTGCGGATGCTCATCGGCGGCTCGGCGCTTCCGCGCGCGCTCTGCGAGGCGGCCCTGAAGCGCGGCATCGACGTCTTCGCCGGTTACGGAATGTCCGAGACTTGCCCCTTGCTCGCCGTCGCTGCCGTGCACCCCAGCGTGCCGGAAGACCCGGACCGCGAGATCGTGACGCGGATGAAGTCAGGCCAGGCTCTGCCGTTGGTCGATCTGCGCATCGTCGACATCGACATGAACGACGTAGCACACGACGGCGTTGCGTCGGGCGAGGTCGTCGTGCGCGCACCATGGCTCACCACGGTCTACTACAAGAATCAGGCGGCTACCGAGACTCTGTGGAGTGGCGGCTACTTGCACACGCAAGCCATCGGCACGATCGACACCGAGGGCTACCTCCAACTCACCGACCGGCTCAAGGACGTCATCAAGACGGGAGGCGAGTGGGTCTCCTCGCTCGAGCTGGAGAGCATCATCGGACAGCATCCCGGCGTGGCGCAGGTTGCCGTGATCGGGCTGCCCGACGCCAAATGGGGCGAGCGGCCGGCTGCGGTCGTCGTCCCGCGCGCCGACGCGACGCTGCAATCCTCGGATATCAAAGATCACGTCATGCGTCAGGCAGAGCTTGGGGTCGTGCCCAAATACGCGGTTCCGGCATCCGTGTTCCTCGTGGAGGACCTTCCCAAGACGAGCGTCGGAAAGATTGATAAGAAGGCGCTTCGTCAATCGCTGTCGCTCATAGCAGCCCAGACAATTTCCAAGGCACCTGCCACCGCGGACGCCGCGACGGCACCTATCGGCGCGAAGCCGTGACGGCGGCCAGCGATCGCTGCGCCCGAGCGTCCTTCCTCCGAATGGAGGTCGCGCTGAGCGTGGTCGAGCAGGCTCCCGCTGAATTGACGGGTTACGCCAGGCCGTGGCGAACGAAGTCATCAGGCATTTTAAACGAGGATGCCCCGAAAGAAATGGACGAAGCATATGGCCTTACGGAAGAGTGCCCAGGATCCGCTCGCGCGCGCACTGGATGAAGCGCCGGTTCCCCGCAAAGACGCGTCGCGCGGCGAAGTCTGCGAGCGGCAGACGCCGCACACCCAGCCCGTCATCGAGGCACTCGAAACCTTGCAGGCGCAGGTGATCGGCGCGATGTCGGGGACGTTCTTCGATGAAGGCGCCACGGCGAGGGCGACGCCCGTCAAGAAGCGCGTGGGCTCGGAAGCCGGCACGGTGGCAATCAGCGCCAAACGACACGATCCAAACGTTCGCGTGAGTGTCGAGATTGACGTGCGCTGCGATCACGATGAGAAGGGCGAGGCCGGACACTATCAGGTGCGGGCACAGGGTCGCGTCGGTCGCAAGAGCAACGGAGAACTCGTCGAGTCGGAGTTCCCCGTAGCGGTCGAAGTGCGCGATTCCGACGGAAGCCTAAACCTAAAGCTCGATTCCGACGGGATGCGCGAAGAGATCGCGAACGCGATCCGGTCGACGGGGACACCTCGCTAGTGTGCCGGAGGCGGTACACTAGCTGACGAGCGCGCGAGCCTCCTCGTCAGGTGGCGCCTGAGCTTCTAGCTCGCGCGCCACGTCTTCGAGCCAGAGCGCCGCGTCCTCGAACGAGCTCGGTGGCGATACGTCGCTCGCATCCGCGTGCTCGCGGATGAAGTGAGCCTCGACTTCGAGCCTTGCGCATAGCGGCAAGCTCTTCCAGATGAGCCCTCCATACTGGGTGCGCTTCTGGAGGCGCAGCGGCTCATCGTTGTGATAGAGCGAATCGTAAACGGCTTCGGCCCAGTCGATGCAGCGTGCCGCGATGTAACGAGCGTACTCGATGACCGAATAGTCCGAATCCCAATATTGGTCGGGCTCGTTCAGTCCCGTGCAGAAGGCGCACTCGCCGGGTCTCGGCGGCCGCGGATCGTGGTCAAATCCGCATTCGTCCCGGTCGAGTTCCACGATTTGTTCCGCGGTCAGCCGCGCTCTGGCGGCGAGGCGCCCTTTCATCGCTTCCGCGTGAGATTCTGGGCCGCCGCTCACGGCACCGCCCAAGGCGGCGGCCCAGTCGGCGGAGGGCCCGCGGCCCGCAGCGCAGCTCGTTCGCCGGCACTGAAGACCCGCGAGCCGGTGATGAACCGAACTCCGCCCTGCACTTCGATCGAGAAACTATCGCCCGAGCCCGGAATGACGTCGATGATGAGTTGCGTATGTTCCCACGTTTTGAACTGGGCGTCGCCGATGTAGAACGGACATTCTTCGACGACGCCCAGCAGCACGTCACGCGAGCCGACCCGGAAGTCGTTCTCGCGTAGGCACAGAGGGGCACTCCCGTCACAGCAGCCGCCCGACTGATGGAAGAGAAGCGCACCGTGCTGACCCTTCAGTTGCCGAACGAGCGCGACCGCTGCCGGCGTGAACACGACTCGAGGCGGCGGGTTCATCGGGACATTAGAAGAAACCGAGGGCGTTAGGGCTGTAGCTCACCAAGAGGTTCTTGGTCTGCTGGTAATGGTCCAGCATCATCTTGTGGTTCTCACGACCGAAGCCCGACTGTTTATAGCCGCCGAATGCGGCGTGAGCCGGATAGACATGGTAGCAGTTGGTCCAGACCCGGCCGGCTTGGATCTCACGCCCGACTCGGTACGCATTGGTGCCGTTACGCGACCAAACGCCCGCCCCGAGGCCATACACCGTATCGTTGCCGATCTCGATCGCTTCGTCGATAGTCTTGAACTTGGTCACCGACAGGACCGGCCCGAAGATCTCTTCCTGGAAGATCCGCATCTTGTTGTTGCCGACGAACACCGTCGGTTTGACATAGTAGCCGTTCTCCAGCTCGCCGCTGAGGTGGGCTTGTTCGCCGCCCGTGACGCACTCCGCGCCCTCTTGCTTGCCGATGTCGATGTAGCGGAGAATCTTCTCGAGCTGGTCGCGGGATGCCTGAGCGCCCATCATCGTCGCCGGATCGAGCGGGTCGCCGACCTTGATCTTCTCGACGCGTGCGACGGCCTTCGCGAGGAATTTGTCGAAGATCGATTCTTGGATGAGCGCGCGCGAGGGGCACGTGCAGACTTCACCCTTGTTGAAGGCGTAAAGGGTGAAGCCTTCGAGCGCCTTGTCGAGGAATGCGTCGTCGGCGTCCATGACGTCTTCGAGGAAAATGTTCGGCGACTTGCCGCCCAACTCGAGCGTCATCGGAATGATCGTCTCGGCAGCGTACTGCATGATCATCCGGCCGGTCGTCGTCTCCCCGGTGAACGCGATCTTCGAGATGCGCGGATTGGCGGCGAGCGCGCGGCCGATTTCCGAGCCGCCACCGGTAACGACGTTGAGGACGCCGGGCGGGAGGACGTCGGCGATCAGTTCGGCGAGCAACAACAGGCTCAGCGGCGTTTCCGACGCTGGCTTGATGACCACGCAGTTGCCGGCGGCCAGAGCCGGAGCGAGCTTCCAGACTGCCATCAAGAGCGGGAAATTCCAGGGGATGATTTGGCCGACGACGCCCAGCGGCTCTTTATAGTGATAGGCGACCGTGTCGTCATCGATCTCACAGATCGAGCCTTCTTCGGCACGAATGCAACCTGCGAAATACCGGAAGTGGTCCGCCGCCAACGGGACGTCGGCCGCGAGCGTTTCCCGGATCGGCTTGCCGTTGTCCATCGTTTCGACGTGCGCGAACAGATCGAGATTCTTCCTGATGCGGTCGGAGACTTCGATCAGCAGATCGGCCCGGACCGCGTACGACGTGCGCCCCCACGCCTTCTTCGCGGCATGAGCCGCATCGAGGGCGAGCTCGACGTCTTCGGGACTCGAGCGCGCGATGTCGGCCAGCTTCTCCCCGTTGATCGGGCTGTGATCGGTAAAGTATCGGCCCGCCACCGGATCGACCCACGTTCCGCCGATGAAATTGCCGTAGCGCGTCTTGAGGCCGCCCTTACGGGCCTCGTCCAGCGCCTCGGTAAACCTGGTAACATGTAGTAGCATTGGCTACTCCTTGCTCGAGCAGCGTTTGATTCTTAGGCCGCTACTCGTCTTACGTTTCTGTGTCGCCGGCGCATCATTACGCCGCTTCCACGACCGCCCGGCGTGCCAACAGCTCGACGGCATGCCGCGCGATCATCGTCTCCTCGTCGGTACGAATGACGAAGAGCCGCACGCGCGAACGCTCGGAGGAGATCACTTCTGCGCCGGCACGATTGGCCTCGCGATCGAGATCGATGCCGATCCATCTCATGCCTTCGAGCACCTGTTCGCGCACGCGCCATGAATTCTCGCCGATGCCGCCGCAGAACACCATCGCGTCGAGGCCTTCGAGCGCTGCGGCTAACCCGCCGAGCTCGTAGCGGATGCGGGAAACGAAATACTCGATCGCCCGGCGCGCCGCCGGCCGATCCGATGGCTCCAGTTCGCGAATGTCATGGGAGATGCCCGACAGACCTTTCAAGCCGGATTCCGTGTACAGAAGCTCCGCCAGCGCTGCGGGGCTGAGCTTCTTCTCTTGCAAGAGGTAGAGGATCACGCCCGGATCGAGCTGCCCGCAGCGCGTTCCCATCGGGAGGCCGTCGAGCGCGGTGAAGCTCATGGTGCTTGCGAGCGACGTTCCGTTGCGGATCGCGCACATCGAGGCGCCGTTTCCGAGATGCGCTACGATCACCCGGCCGGCTGCCTGCAACGGCGCGATCGCGCGCAGCCGGCCACTTACGTATTCGTACGAAAGGCCGTGGAAGCCGTACCGGCGCACACCCTCGCGATAGAGCTCCAGGGGCAACGCGAACGCGTCGTGGACGAACGGATGGCCGCGGTGGAAGGCCGTGTCAAAGCAGGCTACCTGCGGCACATCGGGCCAAGCCTCGCGCGCAGCGACGATTCCGGCGATGCTGTGCGGCTGGTGGAGCGGGGCTAGCGGCACGAGCGCCCAGAGTTCCTTGAGCACCCGAGCGGTGACCACCACGGGTTGATCGAAGTGGACGCCGCCGTGCACGACGCGATGGCCCGCAACCGCCACTTCGACGTTCGGAAATGCTCGTGTGCGCCAGGCGAGCAGGCGCCGCAGACCGTCGCTGTGGAACGCGCCCGTATCGGAGGAATACCAACGTTCCTCGTGCAGCACGTTGCCCGCACGATCTCGCACAAGAACGCGGCGCGCGGAGTCGACCATCTCGGCCAGGCCGTTGGCGATCATTCTCGGCTCGCCTCCGTCATGCTCGAAGACTGCACACTTTATCGACGAGGAACCGGCGTTCAGCGTAACGACCTGTTGGCTCATACCTTTGCCATCGAGCGCGCAGATGCGGGGACGGCACTGCGTCCGGTGGCCCGCCAGGCATCGTACAGAACGGCTACCACGCACGAGAAGAGCCGCGCGCGTTCGTCGTCGGCACGACTCGTAAGCATGACCGGCACCTTCGCGCCGAGCACGAGTCCCGCGCCTTCCGCTTGCGCCGCGTACGTCAGCTCCTTCGCAAGGATGTTGCCGGATTCCAAGTTTGGAACAACGAGGATGTCGGCGCGCCCCGCGACCGCCGAGACGACGCCCTTCGTTCGGGCCGACGTCAGGCTGACCGCGTTGTCCATTGCGAGCGGGCCATCCACCAAGCCCCCGCGGATCTGCCCGCGTTCGGCCATCTTCGAGAGCGCGGCTGCGTCGAGCGTGGACTGAATTCTCGGGTTGACCGTCTCGACGGCCGACAGGATACCTACCTTCGGTTGCACGATCCCGAGCGCAAGCGCCAATTCGATCGCGCTCTGCACGATGTCGACCTTGTCTTCGAGCGTCGGTGCGATATTGACGACGGCGTCGGTCACCAGCAGAAGCCCGCTGAGCGCGGGAGCGTCCATCACGAACACGTGGCTGATACGTCTCAGCGTGCGCAGCCCGCCCTGCGATTTGGCGACGTGCCGCAAGAGCTCGTCGGTGTGCAGGTCGCCTTTCATGATGGCCGTCACGCGACCCTGATGCACGAATTCCACCGCGAGGGCAGCCGCCGCGTCGTGACTCGGCACGTCCTCGATCACAATGCCGTCGAGGCTTAGACCGCACGCTTCGGCAACGGCGCGGATATTTTCGGAGCACCCAATCAGCACCGGCTCGATCAGCCCCTGGCGCGCGGCCGCCAATGCGCCGCGCAAGGCCATCTCCTCCTCCGGCGCGACGACCGCGGTCACCAGCGCGGGAAGGTCGCGGCAAGCCGCCAGCAGCCGATCGACGTGAGCGTGGCGCGCAACCGTGAGCGTCGGTAGCTCCATGTTCGATCCGGCGACGCGCGTTGCCGGGGCAAGCACTTCAGCAAAGCCGTCGACGATCGTCTTTCCGTTGCAACTCATCACCGTCTGCAGGACGACCGTGCGCGGCGGCCGCTTCTCCTGCACACGAACCATTACCGTAAGCGTATCGCCCACGAGCGCCCGCGCGTGAAAGCGCAGCGCCTGCGCTTCATACGTCGTGCCCGGTCCCGGCAGCAGGTTGCCGAGCACTGCGGAAAACAAGGAACCGATCCACATTGCGGGCGCCGACGAGCCGGCATCGTCCTCGCTGAATTCACCACTCCTCGGAAGGTTGAGCGGATTCAGATTGCCGCTCACGTGAGCGAATACGTACAGATCGTCCGGCGTGACGACCCTCGTGATCGACGCTTCCTCCCCAAGCGCTAAGTCATCGTAGATCTTCCCAAAGAGCGCCATGCACGATCTCCCAGTGCACTGTCAAGTGTTTCTTTGCTGCTGAAGCCTGTTGAGATGAGCACCGCCGCGCCCCTGACTCTTAAAACATCACGCCCGCGCTGCTTTCCTTGCTACACTGAGCCACCTAGGGATGCCAGAAAGAGCCCGATGACACCCGTTGAGCATACCGGCCCGCCCAAGCCCACGGTAGCGTGGAAGTTAGGGATAGCTCTCGACGCGGCGTCCTGTCAGCATGAGCACACGAGGGACATCATGCGAAGCTATCGCCGCGACTGCGCAAGACGAACACGAAGCGGGGCGGCCTCTCGCTGCGGAGCGCGCCGTCGGCTCGGCCCGGACGATTCGAAATGACTGCGCCAAACTCCATCGTCGCGATCCGCCACGCACATCTGATTCTGCGTCCGGATCCCTCGCGCGTGCTCTTTCGGCCGTTGCGTCTCGACTCAGTGCGCGAACTCAAGATAGTCGCACGCGCCATGTCTCTCTCCGAGGCGGAAGCCGAAGCTTGCCTCGCCGACGTCTTGACCGACTTCGAGGAGCGCCATCAGAAGGCCAGGGCATTCTTCCTCGAGCAGTTCGAAGCCGCTCGTTCGCATCTCGTGACCGACAAACCCTTGAGCGACTGCAGAAAGCTGCTGATCGGAGCTTATTTCACGCAGGAGTACTCCCTTGAATCGGCGGCTCTCTTCAATCCGTCGCTCGTTCCGCACTGGGACCAATCCGGTGTCTCGCCGGGCTCCCTTCGATTCATCATAAGCTTGCGGGCAATCGGTGAAGGTCATTTGTCATCGATTACGTTTCGCGTCGGATCCGTCGATGCTCAAGGCATAGTCGAGGTTGAACACCCGAGCCGGTTCGTCACGGCACCGACGATAAGCCCCACCGCGGCGTACGATAAGGTCTTGTTCGAAAGGAAGCTGCAAGAGATCGGCTCCTATACCGAGCTGAGCAAAGAGATCCTCAAGCCGCTCAAGGACCCCTTTTCCTTCGAAGCCCTGGAATCGTCGATCAACTTTTTTTCGCGCCGACTGGCAATTCAATCCGATGATTACCCAGAGCTGCGAGCGATAGTGCTGCTCGCACAATCGAACTACTCGGTAGGCTTCTCGCCCGACCAATCGCTTTCCGAGCGTATCATTTTTCCTCAAGGCCCAAACGAGATCGCGGGCATGGAAGACGCGCGCTTCGTCCTCTTTCGTGAGGAGGATGGCACTTCGGTATACTACGCACCTTACACTGCTTACGATGGACGGGTCGTGATACCTCAGCTCTTGGAAACGGCTGATTTTCTTAACTTCAGAATGAGTACGCTAAACGGTCCCGGAATCGCGAACAAAGGAATCGCGCTCTTTCCAAGAAAGATCAACGGCCAATATGTCATGCTCAGCCGACAGGATAACGAAAACATCTATCTCATGTTTTCGGATTCGCTGCATTTTTGGTATAAGTCGGAACTGCTGCTCAGGCCGACCTATCCCTGGGAATTCGTGCAGATGGGCAACTGCGGCTCGCCGATCGAAACGCACGCCGGCTGGCTGGTCTTGAGCCATGGAGTCGGGCCCTCGCGGAAGTATGCGATCGGCGCCTTTTTGCTCGATCGCGATGATCCGACCAAGGTCATTGGACGACTTCGCGTACCGCTCCTTACGCCTAACAAGAGCGAACGCGAGGGATACGTTCCAAACGTCGTCTACAGCTGCGGCGCAATCGTACACAACGACATACTCGTCCTACCCTACGCCATGTCGGATTATGCGAGCACCTTCGCAACGATCCACCTCGAAGAACTGTTGGAGGCGCTAACGTCGCATCGCGATCCGGCCGTGCCGCATCGGCCTTTCCCGGCAAACTCCGCCCGAGTACCGAAACGCGAAGTACCGCCCATCCCATGATTCGGAATCGATGCATCTTCATCGCCGCATCTCGAAATCGCCTGTTCGGTCAGCTCGCATGGCCGCCCCGCGTCATGTGGTTAGGACCCTCTCCACTTCGGAGAGCCCGATATATTTGACCTTGCCCTGTGTAACAAGCTCTGCCATTGCGCCGATGGTCTCTTCGACCGGCACGCCAGGGTCTCGACGATGCTGATAGAACAGGTCGATGTAATCAGTGCCGAGACGCCGCAACGAGCGTTCGCACGACTCGAACACATGATTGCGGTGGCCGTTCAAAAACCTATCCCCGCCGTCGCTCGGAAATTCGAAACCAAACTTCGTCGAGATGATTGCCGAAGCACGTCGATGTGCAAGCGCTTTTCCGACGAGAACCTCATTTTCGAAAGGGGCCGTAGATCTCTGCCGTATCGAACAGCGTAACCCCGAGGTCGATCGCGCGCCGGATCGTGCGAATCGACTCGCCTTCGTCGGCTGAGCCATATGTGCCGGTCATTCTCATGCAGCCGAGCCCGACTTCCGCAACAACGAGGCCGACGCTTCCGAGTTTGCGACTCTTCATGAGGTTGCCTTTTTCGACCGACATGCCGCGGCCACGACTAATGCAGCGTTTTAGTTCTTCCCACTGCCGGCTTCTATGAACGCTATTCCTCGCCGAACCAAACCACTTGCCTCGATTGAAACGACATGCTCGGTATAAATCGTTATCTTGTTGTCGCCTGCGCCCGGCAGGGTCACCTCCGCCGATTTCTTGTCGTCCTGGAGAGCTTTCTTAATTACTTCGGTGTCGTCTCTTTGGAGCTCGATTACTTGGCCGTTGGAGAGGGTGACGCGGTAGAATTCTGTTGATTCGCTCATTGCGCTTTTCTCCGGTGCTCGTGGGCTTGATGGACGCGGATGCCGATAAGATCGGGCGTTGGGGGCTTGGCAAATGTGGCACTTCCCGGCAGAGCATCCCCATCGTCATCTTGCAGCCGTATGACCGACCGGGAGGTCGCTTCCATCAGTACTCTTAGTTGGCAGCGTGTGTGGCGGTAGGTTCATTCTATCACACCGTGAGTCGACCGCGGTATCGTGGAATTCATGGGACGGCGCTGAGTGGCAATTCATTCCACTTAGGCTATCCCTCGTTTCCACTATGGCTGCTCCAACTCTATGCTGCTACGCTCATGCAGCTGTGACAAGAATGCAAGGAGTTCCTGAATTGCACGCCGCAGCGGCCGTCGCATGTGAACCGTCGATCAAAGGTCCGCCGATCGCGCGAGCGTACCTTGTAGCCGAGTCGCGCGCGAAGCAAAACCTCCGCCGGCGGCTACCGTAATGTCGACGAACGTCGATATCCCGGCGCCGGCAACGCCCCCCGCACCGCCTGCTCCGGCTCCGCCGAACGCGGCTGCCGGATCGGAAGCACCCGCCGCCCTGCCGGAAGCACCCGCACCCGCCCCGACTCCCCCCGCGCCGCGACGGAGTGCGCCTTGGCTCGTGTTGGCCGCCGCCGCGGTCGGCATGGTGTTGCTGGCGCTCGTCGCCTTTCTCGTCGTACGTGCGTTGTTTCCAGCCGCGCCGGTCACGCAGCTCCCTGTGAGCGGCCGGCTCGAAGGCTACCAAAGCGATCTCGGTGCGAAGGTCGGCGGTCGCGTCGTCTGGGTAGCCGTGCGCGAAGGAGCGCAGGTTCACGCAGGCCAGGTGCTCGTCCGGCTCGATGACGCGCAAGCCCGTGCACAGACCGTGGCTTCGGCCGCTGCCGTGGACGCCGCCGAAGATCGCGCACGTCAGGCGCAAGCGACCTTAGCGGTGTTGGCAAGCCAAATCGATGAAGCAGCGCTCGGCGGCCAGCAGGCGACGGCCGACACGGACGGCCGTGTGGCGCAGGCACGTGCGAACGCTGCCGCCGCCCAGGCGCAGGTGTCGCAAGCGGCTGCCGTACTCCGGCAAGCGCAGTCCTCTCTCACGCTCGCAAGCGAGGATCGGACACGCTTCGACTCGTTGAGTCGCACCGGCGACGTCTCGCTACAACGCGCACAGCAAGCCGACACGACGTACCGCACAGGCGCCGACGCGGTCACGCAGCAGCGTTCCGCGCGCACGGCGGCACAGCGGAACGCCACGGCTGCTTTCGGTGCACTCGACCTCGCGCAGAGCACGTCCTATAACGCGCCGATCCACGCGGCGCAAGTCGTCACGCTCGAACGTCAGCAACATCAGGCCCAGGCGCAGATCGCCGCCGCGAAGGCCGACGCGAAACAAGCGCGCGCGCTGCAACGGGGCGCCGAAGCTTCGCTGAGCGATCTAACCGTGCGCGCGGCGAGCGACGGCACCGTGATCGCCCGCGCGGTCGAGCCCGGCGACGTCGTCGCTCCGGGCCGCACGCTGCTCTCGGTCGTCAACCTCGACCACGTGTACTTACGCGGCTTCGTCCCCGAGGGGGATATCGGACGCGTGCGGGTCGGTCAAACGGCGCACGTCTCGCTCGATTCCGATCCCAAACATGCGCTCGCTGCCCGCGTTGACGAGATCGACGCGCAAGCATCCTTCACTCCGGAGAACGTCTACTTCAAGCAAGATCGCGTGCAACAGGTCTTCGGCGTGCGACTCGACCTCCGTGCACCGCGCGGCTACGCCAAGCCAGGAATGCCGGCCGACGCCCTCATCGACGTCGGCCCCCCGTGATCGAGGCACCGCCGCGCGACGTGCAAGTGCGCGGCTTGACGAAGCGCTACGGTGCGACCGAGGCCGTGCGCGGTATCGATTTCGAGGTGGGGCGCGGCGAGATCTTCGGTCTCATCGGTCCGGACGGCGCGGGCAAGACGACGACCTTCAACGTTCTCGCCGGCATCCTCGAGCCGACCGCCGGAGACATCTTACTCCTCGGCGAGCGGCCGCGCGTCGCCCGTACGAATGTCGGCTACCTCACGCAGCAATTCTCCTTGTTCGACGATCTGAGCATCGACGAGAACTTGCGTTACATTGCGGGACTGCGCGACGTTCCGCCCGAAGCGTTCGCGCTACGCCGTCAGCGCTACCTTGCGTTGATGGACCTCGCCGGAATCGGCGAGCGTCTCGCCGGACAACTCTCCGGTGGGATGAAGCAAAAGCTCGCGCTTTGCTGCGCGCTGATCAGCGAGCCGCGCGTACTCTTGCTCGACGAGCCTACCGTCGGCGTCGATCCCCTTTCGCGGCGCGAGTTCTGGAGCGTGCTCGCACAGCTCTCCTCGAACGAAGTCACCATCGTCGTCGCGACCCCGTACCTCGATGAGGCCGAGCGCTGTCATCGCGTCGCCTTGATCTACGACGGCACGATCCGCGACGTCGGGACGCCGGCCGAACTGGAAGAACAGCTGGGCTGCCGGCGCCTCGAGATCCGCGCTACCGACACCGCCGGCGCCGAGCGCGCTTTGCAGGGCGCACACGACGGCATCGTCGACGTCCAATCCTATGGTGATCGCGTCGATGCGCTTGTCCACGACGTGGAGGACGGCGAGCGCACGATCCGCGCTGCGCTGACGGCAGGAGCGGTTGCCGTGACCTCGATCGACGTCGCGGCGCCGACGCTGGAAAACGTGTTCGTTTCGCGCTTGCGCGAACTCGGCTACGGCGAGCCGTACACGCCGTTTCCGGCGACGGCACGTCCGCGCGCCGGCGACGGAGCGCTTGCAATCGATGCGCACGGACTGACCAAGCAGTTCGGGGCCTTCCGCGCGGTTGACGGCGTGACGCTGAAGGTAGGTTACGGCGAGATCTATGGACTCCTCGGCGCGAACGGTGCGGGCAAGACGACGACCATCAAGATGTTGTGCGGTTTGCTCGCGGCGACCTCGGGCACGATCGCCCTTGGTGGGCAGACGAGCGATCTTCGCGCGGCATCTCTGCGGCAGCGCATCGGCTACATGAGTCAGAAGTTCACGCTCTACGACGATCTGTCGATCATCGAGAACCTCCGCTTTTATGCCGGCGTCTACGGGCTGGAGTCGAGCGATCGCGATGCGCGTATCGCGTGGGTGCTCGATATCTCCGGGCTACGAGGGCGCGAGAAGCTCCTCACCAAAAAACTGCCGGGAGGGTGGAAGCAGCGCGTCGCGTTCGGTGCCGCGGTGATGCACGATCCTGAGATCTTGTTCCTCGACGAGCCGACGTCGGGCGTCGATCCGCTCGCGCGCCGTCAGTTCTGGCGCTTGATCGAGGAGCGCGCCCGTGCCGGAACGGCGATTCTCATCACGACCCACTATCTCGAAGAAGCGGAGCATTGCAACCGGCTCTGTTTCATGTCCGCCGGGCGCATGGTCACAGAAGGTTCGCCAACCGAGATCAAGGCAGCTCAGCCAGGCCGGCTCTTCGAGATCACGACCGATGCGCCCGAGCACGCCGCGCCGACGCTCGAGAAGCTTTTCCCCGCCTGGCGGGTTGCATTGTTCGGAACACGGCTGCATCTGATCGCACTCGACAGCAGCGATCTCGATCGAGCGACCGACGCGTTGCGCGAAGCGGGAGTGAAAGTCACGGCGACGCGCCCGCTTTCCTTCTCGCTCGAGGACGCCTTCATCGGGACGATCGAGCGGCAGCCGGCTGCATGAACCTCCGGCGCGTATGGGTGCAGTGCATCAAGGAGTTGGTCCAATTCCGGCGCGACCGCTTGACCGTCGCTCTTGCCTTTGGGTTACCGGTCGGCATGCTGTTCATCTTCGGCTTCGCGATCCGGCTGCAGATCCAGAATATCCCGGTCGGCGTGCAGGACTTCGATCGCTCTGCGTTCAGCCGCGACTACATCGCGCGCATCGCCGCGACTCAAGAGCTCGTCGCGATCTCCGAGCCGCTCGATGCCTCGCCGGCGTCGCTCCTCGATACGGGGAACGTGCGCGCGACGATCGTGATCCCTCCTGGAGCGCAACGCGACCTCTCGGCCGGGCGCTCGGCGCCGATCCAAGGTCTCGTCGACGCAACGGATGTGGTCAACGCGGAGACGATCAAGCAGATCCTCACCGCGACGAGCGCCTTCGTCGGCGCCGCATATGCACCCGCTGCCGTCAACTCGACCGTCGCGCTGCAGGAGCGTGTCTGGTTCAACCCCGGCGGCAACGAGGCGCTCTTCATCGTGCCGGGCGTCTACGCCGTGATCCTCGCGATATATCCAACCTTACTCGCCGCCATAGCGATGGTGCGCGACAAGGAGCGCGGCACCATCGTGCAGGCCTACGCCTCGCGACTGCGCGCCTCCGAACTGATCGCGGGGAAGTGCCTGGCACTGGGAACCGTCGGACTCGCCGAAGCGCTGGCGATCATGGCGATCGGGTCCGCGGTGTGGGGACTGCACTTCGCCGGCGACCCGCTGCCCATCTTGATCGGAACGCCGCTGATGGTCTGCTGCCAGGTGCTCCTTGGATTGCTCATCGGCGCCGGGACGAATACGGTCACATCGGCGATCCAAGCCGCCGGGAGCATGAACTCCTTGATCTCCTTCTTGCTCAGCGGCTTCCTGTACCCCGTGGCGACGATGCCGCTGGTCTTCCAATGGCTTTCCTACATCGTCCCGGCGCGCCACTACATCAACATTAGTCGCGACGCGTTCGTTCGCGGCGCGGGCTGGCCGGGCGTGGGGAGCGAGATACTCGCGCTAGCGTTGATCGCGTCGATCCTCGCAGTCGGCGCATGGATGCGCATGCGGCCCATGCAGTTGGCGGGCTGATCGTGGGCTCCCTTTTTTCGTGGCGGCGTTGGCTCGTCCTCACACGTAAAGAGTTCGTCCAAATACTGGGAAACCGCCAGGTATTGTTCATTCTCATCTTTCCGCCGATCGTGCAGGTTACGATCTTGGGCTACGCGCTGAATCCGCTCATCGGCCACCTGGCGTTCGCGGTCGCCGACGAATCGAAGAGCCCGGCCAGCCGTCAACTCATCGACGCGTTCACGGTGAACGGAGTTTTCGTGCCGGAGCGCGCCGGCGACGATGCCGCGGGCGTCTACGGAGCCGTGCAGAGCGGAGCGGTCGATGCGGGTCTCGTGATCCCGGCCGACTACGCTCGCAACCGCGCTCGCGGCGCACCGAGTGACGTGCAATTCGTGTTCGACGGCGTAAACAGCTTCGTCGCGAATCTGGGCGCGGGCTATGCGAGCTCGATCGTACAAGAATTCAACGCGCGAGGCGAACCAGGGCCGCCGCTCGCGCCGCAGATCATCTTTGCCTACAATCCGGGCCTGGTCACGGCCTGGTTCTTCATCCCGGGCCTGCTCGGAGCGATTCTGATGATCACCGGTCTTTTGGCGTCCGCTTCCGGAAGCGTACGCGAGAAGGACGAGGGGACGCTCGAGCAACTGCTCATGACGCCGGCATCGTCGCTCGAAGTGCTGCTCGCGAAGATCGGACCGCTCTTCGTGCTCTTCGTCTTCGCGCTGCTGGCTTCGCTCGCCGTCTCCCGGCTGGTTTTCGGGTTGCCGTTCCATGGCGACTTTCTGCTGTTCCTGAGCATTTCGTCGGTTTATATCGTCGCGGCGATCTCGATCGGGATCCTCATCTCGACGTTCGTGGCGACCCAGCAGCAGGCCGTGCTCATCTCGATCTTCACCGCGCTGCCCCTGATGATGCTCTCGGGCGCCTTCGCGCCGGTCGAGAGCATGCCGCCCTTCTGGCAAACGCTCTCGTTGATCAACCCGCTGCGCCACTACATCACGATCCTGCGCGACATCCTCCTAAAGGGAGCCGGGCTCGAGGTCATCTGGCCTAACGTCCTCGCGCTGGTCGGGTTCGCTGTCGTGGCTATCTGGATTAGCGCCACGCGCTACCGCTCGCAGCTTCGCTGACCGCCTCCGCCGGCCGTCCTGCCCAGTCGGCGCGGGCGGGGCCTGCGTTCACCGGTCGCTCAGGACTATGCCGGTGCAGGCAGCGGCAGGCTCTCACCTGGGGGCCGGTCTGACGTGAACCTGGTCGCCTGCCGAAGCTCTTTAGGTGCGATCCAGCGATACATGATCGGCACGATGAACAGCGTCAGAACGAGCGAGCTGAGTAGTCCACCGATGACGACGATCGCAAGCGAGGCGCGCGTCGCGGCGCCCGGCTCGAGCGGCGCGGGAAGGTACGTCATGGCGGCCACGTCGCCAAGCCGGACGATGCCGCCGTTCTCGGCTCGGATCGGGATGGCGAGCACGTCGGCGAGCGACGTCTGCGCGAAGCGAGGGTAGATGACCTCGATATCGGTGAGCAGCAAGCCAAGCGCCGCGGCGACGACGAAGCCTCTACACTTGCTTTGCATGCTTTCACGCTAGCAGCCGGGCGGATTCACGAAAAGCCTGGAACGAGGCGATTCCAAAGCGGGAATGCGGTCACCGCCGGCCGTTAGGCCGCCTCGTCACCCCCGAGCAAGAGCTGCGGCACCTGACTGAAGATGTACCCTCCGCCGCCGCACCGCAGGAAGACCCAAACCAGGTCGAACCGCGTTTCCGGCCACTTGTCGGGAACGTCACTTGAAAGCTTCGCCCCGATCAGCGGGATGTGGTGATGCTCCCACGCGATCAGAATGATGCCCGCCCTTGACTCGACGTCGGAGAGCAACGCGCTCTCGTCGCCTACGCCGAAATGGGTGTTGAGGCTGACCTCCGGGTGGGTTGCCGCGAGCTTATCGACGAGCGGAGTTACCGTCTCGATCGACCGCACGCCATGACCGGCATCGTCGTCATCCGCATCGGACTTCGCCGCGTAGACGTAGGTAGGCACATCGACGCCCGGCGCCGACGGCCGAGTGAAGAACGGCACGAGCGCACCCGCGCGTTGCCAACCTCGCACGCTCAACGAGTTCTTGTCCGCGGCACCATCGGCAGTGACGCCGGCGAGTGGCGGCTTCTCCGCGTGGCGCACGATCATAATTTTGTCCGGAGCAGCCATTCGGGACCTCCGCAGAATCCACTTAGCTGAGGTTGCGCGACGATCCCCCCAACATCCGTCTCGACGGACGATCGTGCCTGAGCAGCGCCGTGAAGCCTGCCGCTCACGAGCGCCGAGTCATCCGCGTCTGAATCGCTCCGCTGTGCTCAACCGTACAGACAGGCGGCGTCCTCATGGTTAGCCTGAAAAGCACGCGTCTGGAGATAGACATGATCGTCCGGTACGGCTTAGCCTTCCGCCCGTCGCTCGAGCAGGCAGCTCCCATGACACTCGAACGAGCTGGTGAGAAGCCACATGGGATCGCGCTGCGGTCAGAATCTCGATGACGTTCAGGAACCTCGACGAAGCACTGCGAGCGGGCTTTCATATCTATGAAGGGCACCCCGACGGATATCTCATGCGCAAGGGCGTCGTAGAGCACGGGCGCAGCCGGTGGGTCCTCGCAATTGCCCTAGGACTGCGCCCCGCCTAAAGCGTACAGGGACGGCTCCGTCGATGCCGGGTGACACGTCCGCAAGCACGTAGCCTTGCGTGCGCCTCGTCCGACCCGGAACCGAGCGGTCTCGGCACCGATCCCCGGCTAAATCGCGCGCCTCTGTAACGATAACGGCTCTCTACAGCCATCGTTCTAAGGCGAATGACGGCATCGCCGCGCAGGTGTCGTCTTTGCGCGCATGGCAGGTGACGAGTTCGCGAAACATTCGTCTCGAGGGACGATCATGCCTGAGCGCCGTGAAAGCCTGCCGCTTACGATCGCCGCGCTCGGGGTGGTGTTTGGGGATATCGGCACGAGTCCGCTCTACACGCTGCGGGCCTGCTTCCAGTTCAGCGGCGCCAAGCCGGTCCGCGAGGACGTCCTCGGCATCTGTTCGCTACTCGTGTTGGCGCTGGTCGTCGTCGTCTGCATAAAGTACATCGCCTTCATCATGCGCGTCGACCATGATGGGGAAGGCGGAATACTTGCACTCCTGGCGCTCGCGTCCAAACCGTTGCCCGGCGGCCACGTCGTTGCCGCGGGGACCCTGACGTTCATCGTCGTCGTCGGCGCGTCGATGCTCTTCGGCGACGGAATCATTACGCCGGCGATCTCGGTCATCTCCGCGATCGAGGGGATCGGCGTCATCTCGCCCTCGCTGCACCAGTGGATCGTTCCCCTCTCCGTTCTCGTGCTCGTCGCGCTGTTCGCGATCCAGGTTCGGGGCACCGAGCGGGTCGGGCGGCTCTTCGGTCCCGTGATGGTCGCGTGGTTCGTCGCCATCGGCATCGCCGGCGGTGTAGCGATCGTGAATGGCCCGCAGGTGCTCGCGGCCCTCGATCCGCGCCACGGTGTCGCGTTCATCGTCCGCCACGGCCTCGGCGGCTTTCTCGTGCTGGGGGGCGTCGTGCTGGCCGTCACCGGCGTGGAAGCGCTGTACGCCGACCTATCGCACTTTGGGCGCCGGCCGATCGTCCGCGCGTGGTACGGTCTCGTCTTCCCGGCACTCGTGCTCGCGTACCTCGGCCAGGGCGCGCATCTCATCGCCGACCCGCGCAGCCTCCTGAACCCATTCTACGCGCTCACTCCGGGTTGGACGTTGGTGCCGATGGTGACCCTCGCGACGCTCGCGACCGTCATCGCGTCTCAAGCCCTCATCTCCGGTGCGTTCACGCTGGTCGCGCAGGCAATCGCGCTGGGCCTGTCGCCCAGAATGGAAGTTCGCCACACTTCCCGCCGAGTCTACGGCCAAGTCTACGTTCCGAGCGTCACGGCGGCGCTAGCCGTCTGCTCGACGCTCCTGGTCGTGGCGTTCCGCTCGAGCGACCAGCTTGCGGCAGCGTACGGTCTCGCCGTCGCGGTGACGATGCTGACGACGTCGCTCGCATACTATGCGGTCGTCAGGCGTGCGCTGAGGTGGCGTCGCGCCGTGGCGCTCCCTCTGGTTGCCTTGTTCCTCTTCGTCGACGGCTCTTTCGTGCTGGCCGGGCTTCCAAAATTCCAGGACGGTGGTTGGCTTCCCATCGCGATCAGCGTGACGCTGACGACGATCGCATTTACCTGGCTCGAAGGGCGCCGCCGTCTCCTGATCGCGCTCGAGCGTGACCAGACGCCCGTCGAAGACGTCATACGGCATCTCGTTCCATCGAATGGCAAACCGTCGGCAACGATGGTGTTCCTGACGCCCGACCCCAACGGGGTGCCGTTTCTGCGCCATCACCTCTGGATCCGCGATCGCGCGCGCGAGGAGCGCATCGTCACCCTTCACCTCGTGCCGATCCGAAAGCCCTACCTCGACGCGATCGAACGCGTGCGCGTCGAACGGCTAGCGCCTCGGTTCGTACGCGTACAGGCGCGCTACGGATATATGGAGCCGCTTCGCCTCGAGCCGATCCTGCGGGCTTGTGCCGCACAGGGGCTGCAGATCAAGCGCGACGAGACTTCGTTCTTCTTCTATTCGAATCCGAAAATCGAAGCCGCCGAGAGGGGCTTGCCTCGCTGGCAGAGGTGGCTGTTCAAAATCTTGCAGCGAAACTCGCGGCCGCTTCCCGACGACCTAGGCATTCACGCGGAGAACCGCGTCGAGCTGGGCGTCACGGTCGCAATCTGATGAGTTGGAATATCCCCCGGTTTCGGGGACCCCTCGTTCCACGCTTCCCGCTCCTTCAGCGGCCTGTAAGCCTTGGAGAATCGGGTATTGCAAGTCGATGGAGGGGTGCAATGCTAGCTCCTGTTCCCGCTCCGACCGCGCGCGCCTCAGTCCGGCCGAAGGTTGCGGCGTGGTGGGAGCGGGGACGGGACGGCTCTTGCAGGGCGCGGGGGCGGCCTTCGCTTTCACCGGCGCCGTTTATCTCGCAAGCCATGCCTTTTCGGCTCGCTGGCTTGCGACCGTCATCGGCTTGACGCAAGCCGCAGGCCTCCTGGGCGGTTTCGCCGGGCAGTTCTTCGTGGGACCGCTGATCCGCGGGCCGATAGCGTGGCAAGCCTTCTGGATATACACCGGAAGCCTGGCCGGCCTCATCGCCCTGGTCTATCTTTTCATAACGCCGGGAAGCCACGCTCCGAAGCGCGGTTCTTTCTGGGCCACGTTCAAGCCCTATGAAGTCATCCTGAGCAACCCTCAATCGTACCTATGCGGTATCGTTGCCGGCCTGCTCTTCATGCCGACGACGATCGGCGACATGGTCTGGGGCGTGCCCTTCTTGCGGCAAGGCCTCGGCGTGGAGGCAGCGCAAGCCGTCGCGCGTTCTTCGATGATCCCGCTCGGCTGGGTGATCGGCGCTCCGCTCCTCGGCTACCTCGCGGACAGGTTGGAGCGCCGCAAGCCGGTACTGGCAGCCGGGATCGTGCTCATGCTGCTCTCCGGCATCGGCGTAGCGTATCTGCCCCACCTCCTGCCGCCGTACGTCGGCGGATTGCTCTTCGGCATCGGCTCCGGCGCGGCGATGATATCCTACACCATGGCCAAAGAAGTCAATCCCGACAACGTCAAAGGCAGCGCTGCCGGGGCAATGAACTTCCTCGTCTTTAGCTTCAGCGCGTTCCTGGGACCGATTTTCGGACTCGCTCTCCAACGGCTGTCCAACGGTGGGCCGCTCGGACTTCAGACGTTTCGGGAAGCCGACGTCATCTGGATCGGAGCGATCGTGCTGTCGCTCTTCCTGACGTTCTTCCTGCGTGAGACGGGCGCAGCTGGCGAAGAAATCGGCGCTGTCCGGTAACGAGACCGCGCCCGTCAGCCGTCTGAGCCGTCAACGTCGCCGCGGACACAGCCATAAGCCGCCGCTTCACCAGCCTCGGCCTGAAAGCGAGCGAGCTCCTAAAGGGGTCGCCTCTCGACGTTAGCAGCACCCGCCACCCGCCAGGTAGCAGCACGTGTCCGCCGCAGTGAAAGAATTCGCCCTCAGACTGCCGTAAAGCTCTCTAGCACCGTGCTTCCCCGGTGGGCGGCCCATCTCTACGAATGCGCCGAACCGGAGCCTCGTGCTCGCAAAGCTATTGAAAGGATCGTGATCGGGCCGCCGATGAGCGAAGAATCTCTCTCGCAGAGCGCAATTTTGAGGGAGCTCACGGGCCCCGATCGAGCTCAAGTGCTCAAAGACGGCGGCATCCGCTCGTTCGAGTTGCGCGAGACCGTCTACGACGCGCACATGCAGATCGAACACGCCTATTTCCCGCTCGATTGCGTGCTTTCGGTCGTCACCCTCATGCGGGACGGCGCCATGATCGAGATCGGGACGATCGGTCACGAAGGCACGACCGGCATTCCGCTGATCATGGGAGGAGAGACGACCGCGAACCACGCTTTTTGTCAGGTCAACGGCAACGCGTGGAAAATGACTGCGGCTACGTTTCGAGCGCTTCTCAAAGAGAGCACCCTCTTTCGCGATCTCGTGAATCGCTATCTGCAAGCCTACCTGAACATGCTTGGGCAATTCACGGCCTGTAACCGCTTGCACAGCGTCTACGAGAGGGCGGCTCGCTGGATTCTGATGACCCAGGACCGTGTCGGCGACGAAACGTTCCCGCTGACGCACGAGTTTCTCGCGACGATGCTCGGCTCCCGGCGGTCCGGGGTTACCATCGCGGCCGCCATACTGCAGAAGGCCGGCTTCATCAAGTACCATCGAGGCCGCATCACGGTGCTCGATCGCGCCGGCCTCGAGACGACGACCTGCGAATGCTACGAACTAACGACGCAACAGTTCGGCGACGCGTTAAGGCCAAGGACGCCGCGCACTCCGTCACGCCCAAGCCTCGAGGCCGGCTAAGCGGGAGCCGAACCGCCGGCCAGACAGGCGATAATCGCCTCGATAACGCGCTTGGTTTCATCAGGATCCCTGACTTGGATGCAAACCGCGCCCGTTTCCCGCGCCGGCGCGTCATTCCCGCCGGGAAACAACGCATCGCCGACATATATCATGTCCTCGATTGGAATGCCGAGGATCTCGCGCAATTTGCGAATGCCATAGGCCTTATCGATCCCGGGGAGCGTTACGTCGATCGACGTCGAACCGCCTAATCGAATCGAGAAGTCCGGCAGTTGCGAGTCGAGGACTGCCTTGATCGCCTTGCGTTTGGCAAAGTCGGGATCCCACGTCTTCTTCGCTTCGAGCGGAGCGCGTTGACCTAATGCGGAGTACGTAATTTGACTTTCACGGTCCTCGATCGTCTCGCCCCAGGTTTTCTTCGCGGCAAATCCCGATGCGGTCACCGCCTCGTTGAGCGCAGTGATGATCCGCTGCTTCTGGTCGTTGCTGAGATCTTCCGAGTAGAGTTTATTCCAAGCACCGTCGTATCGGAAGAATCGTGTCCCACAGGTCGGCAGCAGCGATAGTTTCTCGCGCTCCGCTTGTGCCGGGAGATGGGCGAGCAGCTGCTCTTGGAATTGGGGGAAGTCGCCGCCGGAAATGACGGCGACGCGCACCACCCCGAGCAGCGCAGCGAGCAGCGTCGCCATCTCGGCATCAATCGCGGTTTTGCTTTGCGCCAAAGTACCGTCTAGGTCGAAGATGACGAGCGATTTCATCGCTCGAGGGAGGCCCGTTCGATCGTCTGCATGTTGAGAGTCTCTCCGCTACCGGCCGTGGTGAAACCTTATGACGGGACGGGTGCGACCTGCTCACCGCGGCTACGGTTGTGAGTGAAATCGGGGACATCAGCCGCTTCCGCAGTCCGCGTGAGCTGATGGCGTACGCGGGGATGGTGCCCTCCGAATGCAGCAGGGGCAATCGAGCGTCCACTCATTGTACCCCATTGAGCGGCCTCAATCTGTTCGATTTCGCACCGGGGGCGTCCAGGGAGGGAATTGCGATCGCGAGGGTGCTCGATTGCCTGGATAGCGGAACAAAGATCGTGCTGGCATGCCCCCAAACCTCAGAGTAGGGCACGATGTTCACGCGCTCGCTCGATGCAACGCTCGATGATGACAGCGGCGAGCTGCTGCCAGTAGGAGAGCATTAAAGATCCGTGGGGTGGGGGCTACGATCGTGCCAGGACGGCCGAGGCAATCCGCGCTGAGAGGGGCTGGGCGATCCCCCCTGCCGTCTGGGGTCTGCGCCGGTGCTAGCAGCGATCGCGCCGCTCAACCCCACCCCCCACAGATCTTTATGCTCTCCCGGCAGACCGCGACCGAAGCCGCGAAAAGCCAATCGAGTCGCTGCACCCTGAGCACACCACGGATTCTTATCCTCTCTTTAATAGGGCCGGGGTCTCCGCTTCCGTATGCATCGATGTAATCGCTACCCGCTCCATTGCAAACGCCGAATGGGCCGTATTGCGCGAGAGCCGAGGAACTGGCTATCATTTCGGACTGACTCGCGGCATCAGTTGCGGCGCAACCGCGCTAAGTCGGAACACTGTTACTCTAGATAACGAGTCCGAAGCGCTACTCGTGCGCGAACGGGCGGCGCGGGTGCGGGGGATCGTTGAGCAACGAATCCCAGCGCTGGCCATGGACGAACGCATCAACGACACTTCCAATATACCGTGAGGTGCCCTCGATCATCAGGTCGGTCGGACCCGCGATGTGCGGCGTGACGAACGCGTGCGGTTCGCGCACCAGCGGATCGTTCGGCGCGACGGGCTCATTGCGTACGACGTCGAGGCCAGCAGCGTGGAGGTGCCCGCTCTCGAGCGCGTCGCGCAGCGCCGGTTCGTCGACGAGCGTGCCGCGCGCGACGTTGATGAGGAAGGCGTCGCGCTTCATCGCGGCGAGGATCGACGCGTCGAAGAGGTTTTCGTTTTCGGCCGTGGCCGGCACGCAGAGAACGACATAATCGGCGCTCGCCACCGCAACCTTCAGATCGCCCGGTGCATATTTGTCGGCATCCTCTGGCGCGTGTTTCGGATGTTCGTCGACGACGATGAGGCGCACGCCGGATGGGCGCAAGCGATCGGCGAGCGCGTGGCCGATGCCGCCGAGCCCGACGATGCAGACCGCTTTGCCGGAAAGCGCGAAGGCGACGCGCTCGCGGATTGCGTCGAGCGGGAGACCCAGATCTCGTGATGCCGCGAGCATTAACGCAACGGCCCATTCCGCGACCGAAACGGCGTTCCCGGTTTCGCCGGACGGTGCAAACGAGACCCATATGCCGAGCGACGTCGCGGCATCGAGATCAACGCCTTCGTAGCCGGCACTCGTCGTTTGCAGCAGCTCGAGGTGCGGTTGCGTCTCGAGTAGCGCGCGATCGACTCTGCCCGCGCCAAGGAGAATCGTGAAATCGTTTGCGGGCGGCGGCTCGCCGGGCGACCATGCGACCAGCTCGTGGTCCCGCAGGCGAGCAGCGAGATTCTCGAACTGGGCGTTCGCAAAGGCGCTCTCTTGGTGAAGGATGGCGATCTTCATGGAGCCGTCTTATGCCAGGCGGCCGGGCGATCTTCTAATGCAGGGAGCCCAAAGGGCACGTACGTCACGGCGTTTCGATCTTGCTATCCGTCGCAACATTTCTGTAGCGGTTGTGGCACGATGGTTTCCGCTACTCGGAGACCATCAAGATCCGTGGGGGCGGGACCGCCGGAAATCAATAATCTGTGCACCGTGCCATCACTACCGCCGCCGTCTGGGTCGGTCCAAAAGCTGAAGGTCTGGCTGCAGGACAACCGCCGGACGGTCTGGCGAGCCTGCTCGTACCGGCCAACCTATACGCTGCGCGAACTCCACGGCGTGATCTATGCCGCCATGGGTTGGGAGGGCATCCACCGCAGCTAAGCAGCTTCCTTGAAGGAGCTCGACCCGGAATCCGGGTTCATTCCAGGATACCGACGAGCGAAAGTCTTGCGCAGATCGTCGTTCAAGACTTGCGTCCGCGTCTTAAGCTCTTAAGCAGAGGTGCGCTCCGCGCAGCGTCCAGCGCTCGGCGTTCTGCTCGGTGAGCCAAAGCGCGTAGTCCGCCAGCGTCGCGCCGAGCGAGTGCTGCTGGTCGACTTTAAACGGGTTCCCGAACCACGTGAACTCGCTCGGCTTTCCCGGCATCATCCGGCCAAGATACGCGTCGCACGTGCCGTGCCGAACGCTGACGATCCTGTCGATGCCCATCTGCGACTCTTCTGCGCTCCGCGCTCACCGTTGACGGGATCGCCAGACTGTGCTCCGATCGGTTTGAGGCTGCAAACGGGCAGCCCCGCTTGTTCGTGCGCGCTCAGCTTGTAAGCAGTGATGGAACCATTGGCCTCCTGAGCGGTTCGGACGAAATGCCGCAGCGTCGCCGCCGATCGTACGGATTGACCGGGTGGCGGATCGGTAACTTGGGACGTTCTTCTGCGTTGCCGCAACTTCGGCGAAATCACTTTCGAAGGTTTTCGAGAGTTAGAGTTATGAGGAGCAGCATGAACACACAGACAGCGGCCCCCAACTACGTCGAGCTTACCAACGAGGTCTACGCCCTGCTCGTCTGTGCGTTCGGGTCGACCGACAAGCGCGCACTCAACTATTGGAAGTCCGTGTGGGACATCACCTCACGCCCCTATAGCCCGGTGACGATCGATTCGGTGGTCCGGACGAACCTCGAACGCTCGAATCAGATCACGGATCGTACCGTCGATGAGCTGCGCTTGGGAGGACCCGAGTCGGCGGAGTTCGCCGAAAAGCTGCTCGCATTGGGCGCGAAGGTTCAAGACACGGCTCTGGGGAGCTTCCGTGGACTGCTCGACACATACGCGGCCAACTTGCCGCACGTCAAAGAGACCGCGAGCACGACGTTTGACGATCTGTCGAGGGGCCTCAAGAACCTCGAAAATCGCACGGCCGAGCCTGTCGCCAGCTACTAAAACACCGTCACGGTCACTCTTTGGGTGCAAGAAGCCTTAGGCTCCCTCCCGCTTTCTTTTTGGCGACCGGGGACGGGCCCTCACCGGCCCCCGCGGGGGGTTCCGATGGCCCAGCGACTTTCGATCCAGAGTCGGTCCTCCGCCGATGGGGCAGGATCGAAATGCGACAGGTCGACGTCATGGCCGGGCGCGACTAGGAGAGCCGCGTGATCGATCGTCTTCACTAGCGGCCCTTCGAAGGAGCGCGGACCACTCGCGGGACCCGTCTTGGCCGGCAGACCGCCACGCGTTTCAAGCGGTCGCTTCTGCAGATCGTCGACGCGTTCGATTATATCGCAACCGAGCTGGCGGGTTATCGCGCAAGAGCCTTCTGCCCGGTAGCGAGCTACGTCCCGGTATGCCTTCGGCGATTTCCGGACGTGCCTCAAACCCATCGAGGGGGACGTGCGCCCGGTTGAGCGCCGCATCGCGCTTTGCTCCCAGGCCTAGGCGTTTTCTTCTTCGTCGAAGCCCCCGTCGGAGTAGAGCTCGTAGCGCTTCCCGCGGACCTCGGCGACGAATGGGAAGGCCCCTTCTTCGAACGACGTCGCGCTTTGCCAGCGCAGCGCGTCCCAGTCGAGCACAAACGTGCCGGTTCCATTTCCAGAAGTCGCCTGAACCGTCTCGAGGTTGGCCATGCTCGTCCCTTTCGTGCGCGGATGGGCGCATTGCAACGGACACAGGCGAAGCAGTGCCGAGTTGCGTGGTCCGATGGAAAGCTCGCTTGGAAACCTGCGTGCTTAATCAATCGTTAACGCAAGGCGGGTATACGCCGAATATGCCCTCCGTCGATGGAAAGCCCCTCGTGCTCTTCGTGTGCGGCGACAACGCGGGCCGCAGCCAGATGGCGGAAGCGTTCTTGCGTCGCTTCGCGGGCAACGACTTGGAGATCGCGTCGGCCGGGCTGTTCGCAGCCGACCACCTCGACGCCGTCGTCGTGGCCGCCATGGCCGAGATGAATATGGACCTTTCCGCGGTTCGGCCGAAGTTGCTCGATCCGGCGATCGTCGCACGAGCCGATCGCATCATCGCGATGGGCGGCGACGTGGCAGGCTTGCCGCGCGTCGACGACGACTGGGGCCTTCCCGACCCGAAAGGCCAGCCGCTCGAACGCGTCCGCGAGATCCGCGATCTTGCCTGCCACAAGGCCGGCGAGCTTGCTGGGGAGCTTGCCGCGCTGGGAAAGTGAACTCTTCCCGAGTTTCCACGATACCCCGCCGCTGTCGCCTGAGGTAGAGTGGGGACAGTGACGATGAACCTTCCGCCGGCGTCCGCCGCTCTGCTGACGCAGACCAGCCTGCAACTCGATGGAGCGATCACGGAATCGGTCGCCGCGCACCTTGCGAGCACGCTGCGGCGCGTTCCGGGGGTCCTGCTGGCCGAGGTCGACGCGGCCGCCGGTCGCATCGCGGTGGCTCACGACGAGGCCGTCAAGATGCAATCGCTGCTCGCAGGCATCGAAAGCGCCGGCTGCCATGCAACGCCTGACGCGCCCAAGAATTCCTCACTTGGCGACATTTCCGCCGCGGCGACGCAACAGGACGCGCTGCGGACCCGACGTCTTGCGACTATCGCCTTCTTGGCGTTCGCAGCGGTCGCTCTGCTCGCCGGCTTCGTTCCCGAGTTCGCGTACAAGCAATGGCTGCTGCCGGCGCTCATGCTGCTCGTATGGAGCCTCTATGCCGCCAGTATGCAGCTGCGTCGCCCGCCGCCGTGAGCGCAGGGCGGCGAGCGCACTGACTCTCCGCACCCCAAAGGACCTCGAAAACGATGATTACAGCCGCCAAGGCGCTGTCGACCGAGATGCTGCGCAAAATCGACGCCTATTGGCGCGCCGCAAACTACCTGTCGGTCGGCCAAATATATCTCTACGGCAACCCCTTGCTGCGCGAGCCGCTGAAGCTCTCGCACGTGAAGCCGCTCGTCGTCGGACACTGGGGCACGACGCCCGGGCAGAACTTCATCTACGTTCACTTGAACCGAGTCATCAAAGAACATGACCTCGACATGTTCTACGTTGCCGGTCCCGGCCACGGCGGCGCGGCGTTGGTAGGCAACACCTACCTCGAAGGCACGTATAGCGAGGTCTATCCGGACATCAGCCGGGATGAGGCCGGTCTACAAAAACTCTTCAAACAGTTTTCGTTTCCCGGTGGAATCTCCAGTCACGTTTCACCCGAGACGCCCGGTTCGATCCACGAGGGCGGCGAGCTCGGCTACTCGCTCAGCCACGCCTTCGGAGCGGCCTTCGACAATCCCGAGCTGATCGTCGCCTGCGTCGTCGGGGACGGCGAAGCCGAAACCGGACCGCTCGCCACCTCTTGGCAATCCAACAAGTTCCTCAACCCGGTGACCGACGGTGCGGTGCTCCCGATCTTGCACCTCAACGGATACAAGATCAGCAATCCGACCGTCCTGGCCCGCATCGAGACCGAAGAACTGGATCAATTTCTGCGCGGCTGCGGCTGGATGCCGTATTTCGTCGAGGGCCACGAGCCCGCCATGATGCATGAGGAAATGGCCGTCGC
Source organism: Vulcanimicrobiaceae bacterium (assembly GCA_052267165.1). Lineage (GTDB taxonomy): Bacteria > Vulcanimicrobiota > Vulcanimicrobiia > Vulcanimicrobiales > Vulcanimicrobiaceae > CAWICD01. The sequence goes on from JBKQHO010000003.1 coordinate 70,586, forward strand.
ACTGGACCAATCGATCGAAGATATCCGGCGGATCCGCGAGCGAGCGCGAAGCAATCACGACACGACGAGGCCGCGCTGGCCGATGATCGTCCTCACCTCGCCGAAAGGCTGGACGGGGCCGACAGTCGTCGACGGCTTGCAGATCGAAGGCACGTTCCGGTCGCATCAAGTGCCGATGCTCGTCGACGCCGCGCATCCCGAGCACGTCGCCCAACTCGAAAGCTGGATGAAAAGCTACCGGCCCGAGGAGCTCTTCGACGAGGCCGGACGTCTCATACCGGAGCTGGCGGAACTCGCACCAAAAGGCGACCGACGCATGGGCGCCAACCCCCACACCAACGGCGGGAGCTTGTTGCGCGACTTGCGCCTGCCTGATTTCCACGATCACGCGGTAAACGTCCCGGCACCCGGTGCCGTCGACGCGGAAGACACGCACGTCCTCGGCAGCTTTCTCCGCGACGTGACGAAGCTCAATGCTGAGCAGCGGAACTTCCGGATCTTCGGGCCCGACGAGACCCTCTCCAACCTGTTGGGCGCCGTCTTCGAAGTGACCGACCGCCAATGGGAAGCGACCCTGGAAAAGTCCGACGAGTTCCTTGCGCCCGTCGGCCGCGTCGTCGACTCGATGTTGAGCGAGCACCAGTGCGAGGGGTGGCTCGAGGGATATCTGCTCACCGGAAGGCACGGGCTGTTCAACAGCTACGAGGCCTTCATCCGGATCGTCGACTCGATGTTCAGTCAGCACGCCAAGTGGCTCAAAGTGACCTCGCAGCTGCCCTGGCGGCGCAAGATCGCCTCGCTGAACTATCTGCTTGCCTCGCATGTCTGGCAGCAGGACCACAACGGCTTCACGCATCAGGATCCGGGCTTCATCGATCACGTCGTCAACAAGAAGGCCGATATCGTGCGCGTCTATCTGCCGCCGGACGCGAACTGCCTGTTGTCGGTCTTCGACCACTGTCTGCGCAGCCGGCACTACGTCAACGTCGTCGTTGCCGGCAAGCACGCGCTGCCGCAATGGCTGACGATGGATGCCGCGGTCGTGCACTGCACCGAAGGTGCCGGCATCTGGCAATGGGCCAGCAACGATCAAGGCGCCGAACCCGACGTCGTCATGGCCTGCTGCGGCGACACGCCGACGCTCGAGATTCTGGCCGCCGTTTCGATCCTTCGCAAGCATCTGCCCAAACTCAAGATCCGCGTCGTCAACGTGGTCGACCTCATGAAGCTGCAACCCAAGAGCGAGCACCCGCACGGCTTGAGCGACGTCGACTACGACGCCATCTTCACCAAGGACAAACATATCATCTTCGGCTTCCACGGCTACCCCTGGTTGATCCACCGCCTGACCTACCGCAGAACCAACCAGCAGCTCCACGTCCGCGGGTACAAGGAGGAGGGCACGATCACGACGCCCTTCGACATGCGCGTGCAGAACGAATTGGACCGTTTCCACCTCGTGCTAGACGTCATCGATCGTCTCCCGAGCTTGGGCAGCGCGGGCGATTATCTGAAGCAAGCCATGGAAGACAAGTTGATCGAGCACAAGCACTACATCGACCGGCACGGCCAGGACATGCCGGAAATCCGCGACTGGAAGTGGGGGCAGAGCTAAACGAGACGCGTTTTGCCGGCCAACGCATAGCCCTCGACGAGCCAGAAGTTACAAGCTAGAAAAGCGCCCTCGACTGGCTCCGAGAGCGGCCGGCCGGTCTCGGGAATCGGCCGACGCACGTTGCAGAAAGCCGTCGACCAGCAGTTCGCGCTCGAGCGCAGCGACGGTGCCGGCTACGCGCGGATCGGTCGTCGGCAGAAAGCCGCCGATCGGGATCAGCAGCAGCGACACCTCCAACTCGTCCGACTCGTAGCTCTGCACGAACGACCCTCGGGCAGCAGCAAATCTGAGACCATCTGGCGGCCCTGAGCGCATCCCACACCGAAGCCGACAACGGCGCCGTTCCGCAACTCAAAAGCGTTCGCGCGCAAATGGTTGCCGACGATCCAAGCGCACCTGCAGCTCGCCGTCAGCCTGACGAACCACGTCGGCGGCGACTCGCCCTTTGGGTCACATTAGGCACCGCCCATGGACGCGATTACCTTCGCTTTACGGGTCGGTCAGCCTTGCTCGTTCAAACATTTTACAGCTTCGTGCGCGTGCGTGCCGTTTCAGAGCTGGCGAAGCTTTTCAAGTTCCATGAGCGCCCTCGCGTTCCGCGCCTCGAAGATTTCGTAGCCACGCAAACACTCGACAATCTCCACCCCGCGCTAACTCAGGATGTTGACGGCGCGGGCGGCGACGATCGCGATCGTGATCAGCGAGGCGGAGGCCTGCAGGAGCATCAGCGTCTTCGCCCACGGAGTGAGCGGCATCGTGTCGGTCGGGCTGAAGGCGGTCGCATTGGTGAACGCGACATACAAATAGTCAAGAAAGCCGGGCGTCCAGTCGCCGGGCGCGCAGCCCGGCGTCGTCATCTGTGGAAAGAGAAAGTCGGGGGCCTCGTGCTCGGGACGGAGTCGGTCGTCGGGGCCGCCGCGGTCGAGCTCCCAGTACCACAGAGAGAAGACGATCACGTTTGTCACCCAAATGGCGACCGAGGATATGAGCAGTTGCGGCCCGGAGATGTCCTTGCCGTTGAAGATGAGCTCGCGGATCAGCAGAATCAGCGAGACGAGGTTCGCGAGGTTGACGAGCGCGATGAGCGCGACGGCGGCGATCTGCGACCAGCGGCTTTCCTCCGGTAGGCGCCGCGGCGCGGCGATCGAGAGCGGCAAGAGGATTGCAGCTTCCAGCACCGGGACCAGCCACACCGGGCCCATCGTGAATTTGCCCGGCAGGACCAAGTTGAGCAGCGCACACACTACGACTGCGAGCGAGGCGGGCCAGCGCGGCTCGCTCTTGGCGACGACGCCCCAGGCACGCGAAGCTTTCCCCTGCCGGCTCATGCCTTCTGCCTTCGCAGGGCAGGCCGAAGGCTACTTCCGCGCGAGCGGCGACGTTTCGCTACAGCGGCTCCGCGCCGATGCACGCCAAAGCGCATCTGCCCACGTCATAGAGCTATTCGCGCTGCCGTTGCAGTACATAGTTTCGACCTTTAGCATCCCTTCGACTCCGCCGGCCACGAGGTCGACGCTCCGGTCACGCGTCGCTGATAGGGTGGCCTCCGACACGG
>JBKQHO010000004.1:0-13074 GCA_052267165.1 Vulcanimicrobiaceae bacterium
CAGCTTCAACAACCTGCAACTTCTGTGCCGCAGCATACTGCGAAAGACGCGAAATCTGACGGTCGAGATCTTTGCGTTGATCGTGGCTACTCACACGCGCGTAGAGCGCGACGGCAGATGGCTTTTCCCTTGCCGGCGGGCCCATTCGACCAACTTCACCGCAGAAGCGTATCACGCGAACGTATGTTTGGCAATAGGTGGCTACTAGCAGTGCAGCAGTTCTCAACCCTCTCCGGCCCCGCGCCGGCGGCGGACCGCGGCGGCCTGCGGGCTACCCCGGGGGAACGCGAGCGGCGGCTGGAAAGATCGCCAAGATGGTCGTAATTCAGCGCTACGTCGCCGGCGTGCTCGCCTGCCTCGCGGCGGCACTCTGCCTCGGCCGGCAGGCGCCGGCCGCCGTCGTGCCCCGGCCGGCGCACGCCGTCGTCATCGTCGAGGAGAACCACACCTTCGCCCAGATCGTGGGCAATCGCCGCGCGCCCTTCATCAATGCGCTGGCGCGTGAAGGGGCGGTCTTCAGCGACGCCCACGGCGTCACGCACCCGAGTTTGCCCAACTACTTCGCCTTGTTCTCTGGGCTCACCAACGATAACGGCGACGACTGTCCGGCGACCGGTATTCCGGCCGACGCTCCCAATCTGGCAAGCGAGCTGCTGGCGGCGCATCTCACGTTCGCTGGGTACGCCGAGTCGTTGCCCGAGCCCGGCTGGACGGGATGCTGGGCCGGCTCGTATGCGCGCAAACACGTTCCGTGGGTGCACTTTAGCAACGTGCCGCGACGCCTGAGCCTGCCGTTTCGCGACTTTCCGCCGCTCGATCGGTTGCCGACGGTCGCGTTCGTCATTCCCAACGTCGACCACGACATGCACGACGGATCGGTCGAAGCCGCCGACGCGTGGCTGAGCAAAGAGCTCGGGCCGCTCGTCGCCTGGTCGCGCCGCAACGACACGCTGATCGTGCTGACCATGGACGAGGGATACGACGAGGCCAACGACATCCCGACCTTCTTCGTGGGGCCGATGGTCAAGCCCGGACGCTACGCCGAGCGAATCGATCACTACAACGTGCTGCGCACGCTCGAAGACGCGTACCGGCTGACGCCGACGGGCAACAGCGCGCGGGTCGCGCCGATTACCGACTGCTGGAAATAGCGGAGTCTGACTCGGAAGAAGAAGGTTAGCGCGCGAGGTCGGCCAGCGCCTGATCGAAGCGCGTCAGCACCGAATAACGGTGGATCTCGAGCAACGAGGACGAGTCGCCCGCATTCCCCCAATCCTCGGTGAAGCCGAGCGCGTAGCCGTTGGCGGCGGCGAGCCGAGCCAAACGGTCGTCGTAGTTGTCCTCGGGATACACGAGTGCGTAGACGGGCTTTCCCAGACGATGCTCGAGCGAGAACTTCGACAGCCGCAATTCGTGCACGACGTCGGCGTCGGAGAGTGCGCGCAGGTCGGGCGGGTGATTGGCCGTCAAGCTCTGGATCGTGATGAGACCGCTGCGCTCCATCGTTTGCAGCTGGGCCCACGTGTTGTGGCGCTTGGTGGTGGTCGTTCCGACGAAGTTGGTGTGGACGAACAAGGTCGCGGGAAAGCGCTTGCGGACCAGGCGCGGAAAGGCGTTCTCGTAGATCCCATGACCGTTGTCGTCGAAGGTGAGGACCAGCGACTTGGCCGGCAGCGGCGCGCCCCGCTCGAGGTGCGCTCGCAACTGCTCGAGCGGGATCACGCGGAATCCGCCCCGCTCGATCGCGTTCAGCTGTTGCTCGAAGGTGGCGACCGTCGTGTCGAACCAGACTTCCTTCGCCGGCACCACGTCGTGCCAGACGAGCACGACGACGTATGGCGTGCGGCCTCGTGCCGCGATCTGCGGTAACGCGTCCTGCGCGCCGGCACTCGGCACGCAGGAGAGGAACGGCGCGCCAAGGGCGGCGAGCAAAAATCCGGTTCGCCCGAGCATCCCGAAAAGGTGTTGCTACAAGGAGTGCGGAGAATCCCTCGTGCGCCTTGCCCGTGCTCCTTTGCCGTGAGGACCTTCTCGGAGCTCTTCGCGGACGGTTACAACGTGACGCTCGAGCGTTTCGGCCGCCTGCGAGCGACTCAATCGCGCCGCGTTTCGCGTCGCCTGCTGGTGCTGTTGCTCGCGTGCCTGTGCGGGCTGGCGCTGATCGCCGGCTTCACGCTACGCGAACGGATCGCTCGCCGGATGCTCCTCGAGGGGCTGACTTCAGCGACCGGCGCAACGGTCGGCGTCGCGTCCCTCGCCCACGAGGGCGGAATCTGGGAGCTGCGAGGCGTGACGCTGCGCTCGCGCGGCGGCGCCGCGTTGCTCGATGCGCCGCGGGCCGAGGTCGCCGTTCGCGGCAGCAGCTACGACGTCACGCTCGAGCAGCCGCACTTCACCTTCCTGCCCGATCGCTTCCGCGGTGACGAGCTGCGCCACGCCTGGGGCGGCGCGACGGTCAAGCTGCGCGTGCGGGACGGAACGCTCGCGCTGGCTGCGGGCGCGGTTCCCTCGCTCGCGTGGCTCTTTCACGACGTCTACGGTACGTTGCGCTTCGGCGCGGCCGGGCTCGCGTACGACGCCAGCCTGCACCTCGACGCGCAAGGGGGCGACGTCGCGCTCACCGGCCGCTCCGAGCGAAGCGCGTCGGGTCGGATCGAGCATCACTGGAGCGCGCCCGCGCTCCCGCTCGTCGCGGCCGGCGCGTTGCTGCCACAAGACGCGAACTTGCAGGCGACCGGCGGCTGGCTGCGCGATCTCGAGATCGTCGACGGCGGCTCGCTCGTAGCAAACGCGCGACTCGAAGACGCGAGCTTCACGCTCGGTTCGCACCACGCCGTCAGCGGATTGCACGGCGAGCTCCATTTGACGAGCGCCGGCGTGGCCAGCCCGCTGCTCGCGGGCACGCTGGACGGCAGCGTCCCGCTGCGCTTCATGGGAGAAGTGCACGACTTAGGCTCACGCTTCCGTTGGTTGTTGGAAGGCTCGAACGGCCTGCGCAACCTCGAGCGGCTCTTGCTCGAAGTCGCGGGCGAACCGAATCTGCAGTCGGTCTATCTCGACACGCCGGCCGACGGAAGCGTGTTCGCGCAATACGCGATGAGCAGCTTGCACGGTCCGCTCGCCGTCTCCGTCGTCGCCGTCGATCCGCACGAGCCGAGCTTGCGCTTCGACACCGCGATCGCCGGCGACAGCATCGTCTCCGGGGGCGAGCGCACCTCGGCGATGGGCGTGCGTACGGGCGCGGTGGCGGGGGTCAACGGCGATTACTTCGACATCGGGCGCAGCTACCAACCCGAAGGGATGTTCATGCACGACGGCCGGCTGCTGCGCGGGCCGACGGACCGCGCTTCGCTGATCATCGACCGCAACAACAACGTGACCTTCGCGGAGTTCAAATTGCGCGGTCTGGTCCGCGCTGAGCATTCAACCTTCCCGGTGACGCAACTCAACAATTGGCCCGCCGGCGCCGTCACGGTCATTACGCCGGCGTTCGGCAAGACGCTGCCCCCGTCCACGGGCGTGACCTTCGCGCCGTTGACGCCGCTGCCCAACGGCCGCTATCGCGTCGAGCGCGTCGAGCCGGCCGACGTGACGCTGCCGGTGACGTTCGGACTCGCCTTTGGCCCGCTCACGCACCCGAAGCTGCACGTGGGTGAGACCCTCGAGTTGCAGTACGGGCTCGATCCACCGGTCGACGGGGCCGTCGCGGGTTTGAGCGGAGGTCCGTTTCTGCTGCGCGACGGCGCCTGGTATGAAGATCCGCACGCGCCCGCGCCCGACGAGCGCGACGTGCGCTGGCCCGTCATCGCGCTCGGACGGCAAAGCGACGGCCGCCTCTTGCTCGTCGCCGTTGACGGACGCCATCCCGAACGCTCGATCGGCATGACGCGTCCCGAGTTCGGCGCGCTCCTACAGCGCTTGGGCGTCGTCGACGCGATGGCGCTGGACTCGGGCGGTTCGGTCACGATGGTCACGCGCGCGCCCGGCAACGCCACCGTCACCGTGCGCAACGTACCGTCGGATTTCAGCAACGAGCGCTGGGTCTCCGACGGTCTCTTCTTGTATAGCTCCGCACCGTTGCCGCCGATCCTCGCGCCGCGTGCCGCACCCACGCCGGTTCCGGAAGCGCGGCCGACGCCTTGATCGCGCCCGCCCTTCCGGCGAGCTTGGCGCCGCCCGCGCCGTTTCCGCTGATCGTCGCGCAGAGCGTGACGCAGGAAGCGATCGCTCCCGGCGTGCGGCGCGGGGTGTACCGTCTCGAGACCTCGTCCGGACCGCTCGCCATCGAAGTCGTCGCCGTCGATCCGCGCGAGCGCAGCCTGCACTTCGACGCGGTGCTCGCCTCGGACCGGTTGATTTCGGAAGGCGAAACGCTCTCTTCGATGGCGCGGCGCACCGGCGCGGTGGCGGGCTTGAACGCGGACTATTTCGACATCGGGCAGACGAACCAACCGCTTGGAATCGTGGTGCGCGAGGGCAATCTGGTGCGCACGCCTTCAAAGCGCGTCGCGCTGGACGTGCGTCGCGACCGTTTCGTTCACTTCGAAAGCTTCGCGTTCAGGGGAACCGTGCGTTACGGCTCGGCGAGCATCCCGCTGACCGCGGTCGACGAGTGGCCCCCGCAGGGCGGCGCTTCGTTTCTGACCCCCGCGTACGGAACGCTGCAAGCTGCGCCCGGTGTGGCGCTGGCGACGCTCGTACCGGTCGATGCCGCCGCTACCGCGTCGGTCGCGGGCACGTATCGCGTCACGTCCGTCGGTGAAGCGACCGCTGCGAGCGTGCACGGACCGATGCTCGGCTTCGGGCCGGCGGCGCAATCGATCGCCCCGCCGCCTTCGCCCGGCGATACCGTCAGCATCGATGCCGTGACCGAACCGCCGCTCGACGACGTCGTGACGGCGGTCGGCGGCGGACCTCAACTCGTCGCCGACGGAAATCCCGTCGAGGATCCCAACGCCCCAGCGCCCGAGGAACGCGACCGGCGTCTGCCTGTCTCCGGCGCCGCGCTCGCCGGCGATGAACTGTTGCTGCTCGCCGTCGACGGACGTCAACCCGCGCTTTCGATCGGGCTGACGCGGCCCGAGTTCGCCGCGCTGATGCTCGGTTTCGGCGCGAGCGAAGGGATGGCGTTCGACTCCGGCGGCTCGGCCGAATTGGTCGGCCGTATCTTGGGCGATGCTTCGGCAAGCGTGCTGAACGCGCCGAGCGACGGCGAGGAGCGACGCATCGCCGACGGGCTCTTCGTTTATAGCGATGCGCCGTACGGTCCGCCGCAGGCGCTTGTGGTGCGGCCCTCGCCGATCGTCGGGCTCGCCGGCAGCCTCGTTCCGATCCGGCTGGCGGTCGTGGATGCCGCCGGCCACGCGCTCGGCGACGCGCACGCGAAGAACGGCGACGACTTGCGCGTGGGAGCATCGTCGGGTGACGCCGTCGTGCGCGCGAACGGTTTGTCCGCGAGCGTTTCGGTGAGGGTCGTCGACCGTTTGGCTAAGCTCGTCATCGAGCCCGACCGTCCCAATCCCGACCCCGGCGCAACCGTCGCTTTGCGCGCGCTCGGGTACGATGCGAGCGGCGCCGCGGTCGACCTCGGAGACGCCATCGTCTGGAGCGCGGATCGCGGAACCTTCGTCAGCGCCGGACTCTATCGTGCAAGCGAGCGTGATGGCGTCGTCGCCGCGCGCGCGGGCGGCGCGACCGCGAGCCTTACGGTCCGCGTCGGGCATCACGCTGCGGCGTTGCCGTATTTCGACCCGCAACTCCAACTCGCGTACGATTTCAACGGCGGCATGCGCTTCGCATATGCGAACGGCCACTATCCGTTACCGGGCGAGCCGCTGGCGTTCTCGCTCGACGTCGACGGCGACGGCAGCGGAGTCGGCGTGCGTGCGGCCTTCGTCAACCGCTTCGGCGAACGGCGCTCGCTCACCCTCGTGAAACGCGTCGACTGGAACGGCTGGCAGCGGCGCACGATCGTGCTGCCGCCCGATCTCAACCCGCCAGTCGTCCTCGTTTCGCTGTATGCGGTCGACGGATTGAGCGGCGCGCCGGCGCACGCCGCCGGGGCGCTGTCGTTTCGTCATGCTTCGGTTCTGCTTGCTGGGAGCTCGTGATGCGTCTGCTTTCCGTCCTCACCTTTTGTGCCGCGGCCCTGGGGGCTCATCGCGTAGCGCTTGCGGCGGACTGGCCCGGGGTCCCGGTCCTGATGTATCACAAGGTCGATGCAAGCGTCCCGACCGACCCCGTCGGGCGCGATCTGACGGTCGAACCGGCCGCGTTCTCGGCGCAATTGCAGTATTTGCGCGCCCATCACATCCGCACGCTGACCGCTGCCGAGCTGGCCGACGCGTTGCAGCGGGGCGAGCGACCGCGCGACGCCGTCGTGCTGACGTTCGACGACGGCTATGCCGACGCGGCGACGACGGCGCTGCCACTCTTGCAGAAATACGGCGCGCGAGGGACGTTCTATATCTCGAGCGGCTTCGTCGGAACGCCGCGTCACGTGACGTGGAGGCAGCTGCGGACGATGCGCTCGGCGGGTATGGAGATCGCCTGTCACGGGACGGAGCATCTCGACCTGTCGACGCTCGACCGCGCCGGACAGATGCACGAGGCCGGCCATTGCGTCGCCAGCTTTGGTCGCTATCTGGGCGGTTTCCGTCCGTCGACCTACGCCTATCCGGCCGGAAAATACGACGCGACGACGCTCACGATCATGCAGCAACTGGGCTTTCGCGCGGCGTTCACGGAGGAGCCGGGGACCGTGAAGAGCCTCGCGCGGCCCTGGGAGCTGCCGCGGCGGCGCATCCGGAACGCCGACGGAATAGCCGAGTTCGCGGCGCTGGCAACCCCGTAAGCGGCCCCGAGAGCCGCCTGCAAAGAGACGAAGGCAAACCGCGCCTGGCGCGGTTTGCCTTCGTCTCTTCGGTTATCGAGGCTCTATGCCGTCTTCTTGGCGACCTTGCGGCGGGTCGTCTTGCGGGCCGCTTTCTTGCGGGTGCCGGCCTTGCGAACCGTCTTTTTGCGAGCAACCGCTTTGCGAACGGTCTTCTTTGCGGTTGCCTTCTTGCGGGTCGTCTTCTTGGCGGTCGTCGCCTTCTTACGGGTGGTCTTTTTCGCCGCGGTCTTCTTGCGGGGGGCCGCCTTTCTGACGGAGGTCTTCTTTGCGGCGGCTTTCTTGCGGGTCGCTTTCTTCTTGACTGCCATTCTTTTGGTAGTCATCCTTTCCGCGAACCGTCCGTCTGACGACGGTCGGTTCGACATCGTCAGGGTAGTTGCTCCTGTTATACAGCCTTTATTGGATTTTGGCAACAACTGCCGAGAGCGGGTAGTAGCGCCCGCGAGCGAGTTCCGCGATTTCGCGCATCAGCGGACATGCTTCGTATTCGTCGAGGTTGACGCAGACGAGTTGCGTGCGGCCCGCGAGCTGGGTCGCGATTTGGCGGCACTGCTCGGCCGCGAGCTCGGCCAGCTGCTTCGCGCCGTCACCCGCGAGCGCGCTGCTCAAGAGTGCTTCGCCTCCGAGCGGCACGTTCGCGCGGCCGTCGCTGAAGACGGCGACGTCCATCTCGGCCCCGCTGTGGGCGCGGCGAAAACGCTCCGCAATCTTACGCGCGTGTTCGAGCGCTTCGGGCAACGGCGTGAGCGCGCGCACGGTTCCGGGCTCGAGTTCGTCGAGTCGCGAGGCGACCAGATCGATGTTCCGCCCCGTGTTCTCATCGACCACGACCTCGGCATGCGGGCCCCAGCAAGAGATCAGCGCGGCGCGCTCGCGCTCGGTGTAAATCGGCCGCAACAGCTCGCGCCCCGCGGCTCGCACCATCTCCGAGCTCTTTTGCGTGGAGAGCGATGCGTCGACCACTAAGATCGTCAAACGCGGCGGGGCCGCGGCGTCGATCGTCTCTTTCGCCTCCGGCGCAATTCCCGAGCGCGTTGCGGCCGCGCGGTCGAGCAGCGTCGCGGCGACGTCGAGCCGGCCATTGGGGCGTAGCCCTTGCGTAGCGATCGGTTGTCCTTCGGTCTCGCGCTGAGGCCGGGCGGCCAGGGGCTTCTTTTGCGTCAGCTCGGGGGACACGACGATTTGCGGCACGTCGGGCGCGGCGTCTTCGTCGCCGGACTGCTGCGCGACGTCGCTCAGCGTCGCCTCGAGCGCGGCGGCGATCGCCGCATCTTCGGCGAGATGCTCGGACTGCGCCTCGACTTTGAGCCGGCTGCGCCGAAGGCGCGCGGCCAGCGGCAGCACGCGCGCGACGTCCTCGGGCGTCGCTTCGTCTCGACCCTCCCAAGCGGCTAACGCGGCGGCCGACTCGAGCGCCACGAACTCGGTACGGTGGCTGTCGATGCCCAGACGCGCGACCGCTTCGATTGCGAGGGCCTCGGCCTGCGGCGGCACGAGCACCGCGTCGATACGCTTGAGCGCCGAGGCGAGCTTGGAGCGCAGCTTACGCGTCGCACTCGCATACGAGTCGGCGAACCCCTGGGGATCGCGCGCGAAGGCAGCGTTGCGCCGATAGATCTCCAGGCGCTCGTCGAACGAAGGGGCCGAGCGGACGAAGACGCGCAGGCCGATGCGGTCGGTAATCTGCGGGCGCAGCTCGCCCTCTTCGGGATTCATCGTGCCGATGAGCGTGAAGCGCGACGGATAGTCGATTGCGTGCTGACCGCGCTTGACGTGGACGACGCCTTGCGCCGCGGCGTCGAGCAGAACGTCGACGACGAGGTCGCCGAGCAAGTTGACCTCGTCGACGTAGAGCACGTTGCGATTCGCCCGCGCGAGCAAGCCGGGACGGAAGTCGATCGCGTTGCGCTCGAGCGCGGCCTTCAGATCGATCGCGCCGACGACGTCGTCGATCTGCGCGTTATTCGGCAGCTCGACGATCTCGCCGCGAATCTTCTTGGCTTTGATCGGCTCACCGCGTCCGCGCGCGGTCGCGCAGTCGGCGCAGAGGTTCGTGCCGTGCGGATCGCAGCCGTACGGACACGTCGCGCGCTCGAGGGCCGGTAATAATTCGCCGGCCGCGCGGACCAGCGTCGTCTTTCCGGTGCCCTTGGGACCCGACAGCAGGACGCCGCCGACGCGGGGATTGATGGCGGCCAGCAGCAGAGCGAGTTTAGCTTCGTCCTGACCGATGATCGCGGCGAATGGAAAAGGCGTATAGGCGGCGCGTGCGGGGGTGCTCATGGGCGGGGAGTTCGTCCGATTGGAACTGAACCTTCCCTGCTATGCAACTCGATATCGACGGCACGTGCTTCGACGTGCTCGACGAAGGTCGTGGGCCCGCGCTCGTGCTCCTGCACGGCTTTCCGCTCGCGAAGGAGACGTGGGACGCGCCGGCTCGGGCGCTGGCCGAGGTCACGCGGGTCATTCGTTTCGACCTCCGCGGTTTGGGCTCGACCGCGCCGACGCCGGGCCCTTATCTCATGGAGCAGCTCGCGAGCGACGTCGCCGAGGTGCTCGACGCGCTCGAGGTCGAGCGCGCGGTCGTGGCCGGCCATTCGCTCGGCGGATACGTGACCTTCGCCTTTTACCGCATGTTCGCCGAACGCTGTCGCGGGCTCGGTTTGATTTGCAGCCGCGCCTCCGCCGACGACGAGGCCGCGGTCCAAGGCCGCTCAGCGCTGGCCGACCGCGCCGAGGCCGAAGGCATCGACCCGGTCGTCGAATCGTTCATCCCGCGCTACTTCGCGCCGCAGGTTTATCGCGAGCGCCCCGATCTGGTCGAGCGCGCCACGGCCGTCGTCCGAAAGACCGATCCGAAGGGCGCCGCCGCGATGCTGCGTGGCATGGCGATGCGCGTTTCGTCGGAGGATCTTTTCGAGGAGATCGATATCCCGGTGCGTATCGTCGCCGGTGCCAAGGACACGCTCGTTCCGCTCGAGCGCGCGCAGGAAATGCACCGCGGCATCCGCGGGGCCCAACTCGACGTGCTGGACTGCGGCCACTTCCCGCTCTACGAAGCGCCCGAGGCCGTGACATCCTCGCTCGAGCGGCTGATCGCCGCCGCGAATGGAGCCTAGTCTGGGCCGGGCTAGGCCGGTTGCGCGAGCGGCGACGCTTCGGGTGCGCGCAGGACCGTCGGGGTCGCGCCGGCGAGCGTGAGGCCGCTGACGTCGGCCGGGTCGCTGCAGGTCTCGGTCCATTGCGAACGCGGCAGCGGCTCGACCCAGTCGTGCGGCTGTGCCATCAGCTTCGCGTACTGGACGATCTGATCGGCCCAGCGCACATACCGCGTCACGCTCGCGACGGCCTTGGCGGGGCCTTTCGCCGCGCGGCCGCGCTTGTTGCGCCGGTTGTTTTCGGCCATCTTGCGCAGGCACGCCAGGAACTCGTCGCGATCGGTGCGGATCGCAAGCCCCCACACGCCGCGCGCCGCGATCTCGGTCTCTTTGATGACCTTCGTGTCGTAGCGCTCCCAGTCGATGCCGAGCTTGGCATATATCCCGGATTGCGCGTCGCGCAGATACATCGTGATGTAGACCGCGAGCGTGAAGAACTTGATGCCGAGCTTGTCGAGGCGACCGCGGTAATAGTGCGGCTGGCTGCGCATCATCAGCGCGAAGAAGCGGCTGTGGCGCCGCTCGTCCTTGCACCAGTTGTCGAAGTACGTGAAGATCGGGTGCAGCCGGAATTCGGGATGCGCTTTGAGGTGGTCGGAGATGTTCTGATAGCGGTAGTAGCCGATGACTTCCGACAGATAGGTCGTCACGAAGATCCACTTGGGATGCATGTACTGCATCTTCTGGAGCTTCGGCAGATTGGCCAACTCGAAGGGGCGCCCCATTTGGCGCATCACCCAGTTGAGAAACGAGGAGTGCCGTCCCTCGTCGCGCGACATGCACTGATAGATCGCGCGCAGCGTCGGGTCGTTCAGCTTCTTCTGGACGTCGGCGTAGAGCAGGCAGCCCGAGAACTCGCCGAACGAGCTGCGGTGCAGGAACTCGTAGAACTCGTCCCAGACCGGCTGGTAGTCGAGGCCGAGAGCGTCGGGCCCCCACTTGAAGTGCGCCTTGTTGTAGTCCAGCTCGAAATCATGGCGCAACTCTTCGAACTCGTCGCGGCACCAATCGATCGACAGCGCGTTGAGCACGTCGATGTCGGTGCGGTAGAGCCGGGGGGCGAGCAGGGTCTGACTCGGCAGGGGCGCCTCGGTCACGCCCTGCGCACGGCCTCGAAGACGAAGGAGTCGTAGAAGAAGAACTTGATCCGCTTGCGCTTGGTCATGCGGAAGCCGGCACGGTAGAGGATCTGTTCGACCTCGTCGTAGCTGAACATGAACAGCCGGGTCATGCGGTTCTTGGCGTGGAAGCGGTGGCCGACTTTCATCCAGAAGTCGTTCATCGGCGTGCGGATCGCAAACGAGCCGACGAGCTTGTAGGTCGAGAGCGCCGCGAGCTTGCGCAGCATCTCGGAGACCTCTTCGTAGGGATAGTGGAAGAGCACGTCGAGGCAGCAGACCACGTCGTAGCGCTTGTCGCGTTCGGCCAGCGTGGCGATGTCGCCGACCAGGAAGCGCGGCGGGATACCCTTGGTGCGGCCGTGGTTGATGTACTTCGCGAAGTGGATCATCGGCGACGAGATGTCGAAGGCGTCGACCTCGAACCCGCGGTTTGCGAGCGCGACCGCCAGATTGCCGGTGCCGCAGCCCGCGTCGAGAGCGGTATGGCCTTTGCCGGTCGCCACCCAGGAGACGACCGTCTCCATCGCCTGATGGTGGCCGTCGCGGATGACCTTCCAGATCGGCGGGATGTCGCCGGTTCCGTAGATCGCAGTCCAGCGCGAGAACCCCGAGGTCTCGAAGTACTTCCGAACGCGCTTGCTCGTATCGGTCTCGCGGGCGCCCTCAAAAAGCGAGGGTGCGGGAGCAACGTACCGGAGGGGGCGTTGGGCGGTGCTCTCGGTCATGCAGCGTCCTCTCTCTGACCAGTTCACTGTAGCGAGCCGGTCGGGGACCCTCGGTGACGGTCATCACCCCCGGCCCCGCTCGCTTGGACGGGGGCAGGGAGTGCTGCTCCGCCTATCTCTCGGAACGCGGGATCGAAAGCCTCGGCCGGTTCTCCGGCCGGGACGTTAGCGGCGCAAGACTGGCCGGCGGGCACGCCGCCGGAGTGCCGCGGCGAAGTTGTAAAGGAAGAGTCCGGCCAGCAAGACTGCCGCCAGGAACGCGGCAGCGACCAGCAGCTTGATGATGAATGCGAGGACGAAGAGCAGCGCTAGGCAGGCGGCGACGAGTAGGGTCAGACGGACGAAGTGCACCATGCTTGAGCCTCCCACGCCGTTAGTACCGGCAAGGGGTTCTGCCTGTTTCGCACTCCAGAGCCGCGTTGGGGCGGGTCCGGGGCGTACGAGCGGGCCGGGCTTGCGCGCGAGTCGATGGGTCCTTCGGTTTGGGCGCTCCTCGAGCGCGACGAATGCGCCACGCCGAAAGACGCGGGGGAACGTTCATGTCCTCACGCTGTGTCGGCGTCAAACGATTGGGACGGCCGCCATTCACGGCGGCTTCCGCGTACCGTATCGTGAGGCTCACCGACTATTTGAAGAACTTGTATTCGCCAACGCAACGGGCGAGCGATCAGAACTCATTGCGGTGCTTACCGAGATTCCACTATTGATCGTGGACGATTTAGGCATGCGGAAACTTCCGGCGAGCGCTGCGGAGGATTTACTCGAAATCGTGACGCGCAGATACGAACGCGCATCGACGATCATCACATCGAATCGTCCGCTCGAAGATTGGCCAAAGATGTTTAGTGACACGCCCGCCGTTACCGCATTTCTCGATCGGCTGATGCACCACGGACACTTCCTACAGATCCGCGGTAAGAGCTATCGGCTCCACGAATCCAGCCTCGCGGCGCGGCCGAGCAAGGCGAAAGCGAACCCGAGGGAAAAGCTGTTGCTCCCTTGCTGCTGGGGGTCGAGCAGCTCGGAAAGTGGTCGGTTTTGAAGTGGCCAGATGCGCCGGAGAAACCGGCAAGGAATACGGAGTGAAAGTCTCTGACGATGCAAGGTATAGCGAACCACATCGACCCCAAGCCGTGCGCCGTCGGTCGCGAGACCGGGGGCGAAGCGTCGGTCGG
>JBKQHO010000005.1:0-50893 GCA_052267165.1 Vulcanimicrobiaceae bacterium
CATGGTGGATGTCAGCCGTGATGGCGTGCCTTTTGAAGAATGAGCCAGCGAGTTACGGTGTGTGGCGAGGTTAACCAGCGATGGGTAGCCGAAGCGAAAGCGAGTCTGAATAGGGCGTTGAGTCGCATGCTGTAGACCCGAAGCCGAGTGAGCTTGCCATGGGCAGGCTGAAGCGAAGGTAAGACTTCGTGGAGGGCCGAACCCACCTAGGTTGAAAACTGGGGGGATGACCTGTGGCAAGGGGTGAAAGGCCAATCAAACTCGGTGATAGCTGGTTCTCCCCGAAATGCATTTAGGTGCAGCGTCGGGTGTTCAGCATCGGAGGTAGAGCACTGGATGGGCTAGGGGGCCTACAAGCTTACTGACCCCAACTAAACTCCGAATGCCGATGCTCTAGAACCCGGCAGTGAGACCACGAGGGATGAGCTTCGTTGGTCGAAAGGGAAACAGCCCAGACCGCCGGCTAAGGCCCCAAATTCTTGACTAAGTGGAAAACGATGTGGGAACGCAAAGACAGCCAGGAGGTTGGCTCAGAAGCAGCCATCCTTAAAAGAGTGCGTAATAGCTCACTGGTCGAGTGGTCCTGCGCGGATAATGTAACGGGGCTCAAGTCAAGAGCCGAAGCCGCGGATTTCTATCTTTATTGATAGGAGTGGTAGGGGAGCGTCGATCTCGCAGAGAAGCGGTGGTGTGAACCGTCGTGGAGCGTGGTCGAGTGCGAATGCTGGTATGAGTAGCGAGAGAGGAGTGAGAAACTCCTCCGCCGTAAGCCCAAGGGTTCCTGGGGAAGGCTAATCCTCCCAGGGTAAGTCGGGAGCTAAGGCGAGGCCGAGAGGCGTAGTCGATGCACAACTGGTTGATATTCCAGTACTACCGTGTCCGCGCCCATTCCAAGCCAGGGGTACTAAGGGGATGACCTTCGGGTCGAGCCGACAAACCCTGGGGCGGATAGCAAAGGAGGGACGCAGGAAGATAGGTGAGCCCAGGCGTTGGTTGTCCTGGGGTAAGCGTGTAGGGAGGGATCTAGGCAAATCCGGATCCCATAATCCTGAGACGCGATGCCGAGCCATTCCAGGCGAAGTCACTGATTCTATGCTGCCAAGAAAAGCTTCTAGCGAGCTGGCACGGTACCCGTACCCCAAACCAACACAGGTGGGCGGGTAGAGAATACCAAGGCGATCGGGAGAACTGTGGTTAAGGAACTCGGCAAAATTCCTCCGTAACTTCGGGAGAAGGAGGGCCTCGTTAGGGTGATGGACTTCGCGTCCGGAGCTCGAGGAGGTCGCAGAGAATTGAGGGAAGCGACTGTTTACTAAAAACACAGCAGCGTGCTAAGTCGTAAGACGACGTATACGCTGTGACGCCTGCCCGGTGCCGGAAGGTTACGGGGAAGGGTAAGTCCTTCGGGACGAAGCTCTGAACCTAAGCCCCGGTAAACGGCGGCCGTAACTATAACGGTTAAGTACCTACTTGGCTGTTAATAAACCTGGCTATATGCTGGAACATCCGAGTATCCGGCGGTACTAGTCGATGATCAACCCCATACCAAAGAGGTTGAAGACATTGGCAGTGAAAATCCGACCGGTGCGGACAATCAGCAGGAAACCTGAAAAGGGATCCTCAGAGACTACACGCCAGGCCCGTCAGATCAACGAGTACACGATACTTAGCGGCTGATGGTGAAGATATAGTCCGACCCTCATGGCGACATGAGGAGCTGGGCAGAAATGTCCCAGCCTTGCTAAACCGCGGCGCTTCATTTGAGCGGTTGAGTGAAGTAACAACGTGCCTAAGGTAGGAAATACCTCTTTGCAGGAAAGAGGTGCTGCCCCCCGCGTCGGTGACGACGCGGAGAGTAGTCGGCTATATGCTGGAAAAACCGGGGAATTCTCCACTACTCGCAGTCCACGGTAGTGATACAGCTAAGTTGTATTACTGCACCGTGAGCAGCAGTGACAAAGTGCGAGATGCGGAAAATCAGCAGGAAAGACTCCTGTACCAAGGATGGATCGTCGGCTTTGTCGAGGGAGAGGGCTGTTTTAGCTGTCCGATCTTTCGTAGCCAAGGCATGACGCTTCGCTGGCAGGTCCAGCCAACCTTTGTGGTTGTGCAGGGAGCCAGCAGTAAGGCGGTCCTGGAAGAGCTTCGCCGCTTCTTCGGATGCGGCAAGGTGTACGTGAATCGTCGGCAAGATAATCACCGGGAGGATTTGTACCGGTATTACGTCGGGCGATTTGCGGACCTGCGGGATGTGATAATCCCGTTTTTCCAGGAACATCCGCTGCGAACCTCGAAGCGGGAAAACTTCGACAAGTTCGTACGAGTCATCGATCTGATAGATCGAGGGCAACACTTGACAAGGCCTGGCCTGGTCAAGATCGGTCAGATAGCAGAAACGATGAATCATCGAAAGCCATCCGAAGTCTTGAGAATCCTCAGAGACCATACGCCGACCATCTCACCGTCCCGCGGTGAGATGAAGAGATGGTCCGGCCCCTACGGCGACGTAGGGAGGCCGGCGGAAACGTCCGGCCCGCCCATTGAATGAGTGCAGACTCAATGGGTTTTCAAGTAACAGACCAAGCGAAATTCCTTGTCGGGTAAGTTCACCTGCACGAATGGCGTAACGACTTCCCTACTGTCTCAACCACAGACCCGGCGAAATTGAAGTACGAGTAAAGATGCTCGTTAGCTGCACCAGGACGGAAAGACCCCGTGGACCTTTACTGCAGCTTGATGTTGAGCTTTGGTACGGATTGTGTAGGATAGGTGGGAGTCTGGGAAGCTCCGGCGTTAGCCGGGGTGGAGACAACGTTGAAATACCACCCTGTTCGTACTGGGGCTCTAACCTCGGCCCGTAATCCGGGCCAGGGACCGCGTCAGGTGGGCAGTTTGACTGGGGCGGTCGCCTCCTAAAATGTAACGGAGGCGCCCAAAGGTTCCCTCAGGCTGGTTGGCAATCAGCCGTCGAGTGCAATGGCAAAAGGGAGCTTAACTGCGAGACTAACAGGTCGAGCAGATGCGAAAGCAGGGCATAGTGATCCAGCGGTTGCTTGTGGAAGCGCCGTTGCTCAACGGATAAAAGGTACCCCGGGGATAACAGGCTCATCTTCCCCAAGAGTCCATATCGACGGGAAGGTTTGGCACCTCGATGTCGGCTCGTCGCATCCTGGGGCTGAAGCCGGTCCCAAGGGTTGGGCTGTTCGCCCATTAAAGCGGTACGCGATCTGGGTTCAGAACGTCGTGAGACAGTTCGGTCCCTATCCGCCGTGGGCGTAGGAGACTTGAGGAGCGTCGACCCTAGTACGAGAGGACCGGGTCGAACGAACCGCTGGTGAACCGGTTGTCCCGCCAGGGGCATAGCCGGGTAGCTACGTTCGGATCAGATAAACGCTGAAGGCATATAAGCGTGAAACTGACTCCAAGATGAGGTCTCAATCCCGCAAGGGTGAAGGGTCGTGGAAGACTACCACGTTGATAGGCCGGGGGTGGAAGCACTGCAAGGTGTGGAGCTAACCGGTACTAATCGCCCGGATACTTAATTTACGCTACGCTGTTTGTTTGGCACTTGAGGTTCTTCACTATGCAACTTTCCGACGCGCATCGCTCGAGCTGAGGCTCGCGGGCGCGATCGGGATCAGATTTCTGGCGCCGATAGCGGCGGGGTACCACCCGTTCCCATCCCGAACACGGCAGTTAAGACCGCCAGCGCCGATGGTAGTCGGACCGCAGGGTCCCTCGAGAGTAGGACAGCGCCAGATTAAACGACAAGCCCGTGCGGCAGCGATGCCCGCGGGCTTTCGTCGTTCTCGCGCTTAGGCGAAGGCGAAGCCGTTCTTGCCGGCCGACTTGGCGTCGTACAGCGCGCGGTCGGCCGCGATCATGAGGTTTGCGCCGTCCTGCGCGTCGTACGGATAGAGCGCTGCGCCGAGCGAGCAGCGCAGGCCGTTCCCGCGCAGCCCGAGGGAAAGCCGCGCCACCATGTCCCGCGCTCGAAACTCTTCGACGTCGACGAGCAGCACCGCGAACTCGTCGCCCGCATAGCGGGCAACCA
The DNA here is from genome assembly GCA_052267165.1 of Vulcanimicrobiaceae bacterium. GTDB lineage: Bacteria > Vulcanimicrobiota > Vulcanimicrobiia > Vulcanimicrobiales > Vulcanimicrobiaceae > CAWICD01. The sequence goes on from JBKQHO010000005.1 coordinate 4,055, forward strand.
CGTCCTCGGCACGCGAGCTGCGCAGCAGCGTCTCGGCTACCTTGCGAAGCACCGAGTCGCCGAAGGCGTGTCCAGCGGAGTCGTTGATCTTCTTGAAGTCGTCGACGTCGATCATGACATAGACGAGCGAGCGAGCGGACTGCCGCGCACGCTCGAGCTCGGCGCTGAGCCGCTCGTCGAACGCGCGCCGGTTCAAGAGTCCCGTCAGCGGATCGTGCGCGGCCAGCTCCTGCGTCTTCGCGAACAGCAAACCATTCTGAATCGACACGGCTGCAATCGTGCTCAGTGCGTGCACGAGCCCGGCCTCCCACTCGCGAGGCTGCGGCGCCCGGTGCCCGTCGACGTAAAGGACACCGAGCGTCCCCTCCGCGTGTGAAAGTGGACTGACCACGTACCAGCCGCGCACGTCGACCAGCGGCGCCGAAAGCTCGCCGGCCTGGCCGACGCTGCCCGAAAGATCGTCGCGCAGTACGCTTAGCAGCGCGCTACCCGGACGGAGGTCGGGGATCTCGTGACTGGCTTCTACCGTGTCGCTGCCGTCGAGCTGCTGCTCGGCGACGATTCCGCGTTCGCGCTCGACCCGGAAGTAGATCGCTCGCGCGAAGCCGAGCGGGTGGTAGGCCGTGCGCAGCATGGCCGCCACCGCCTCGTCGGGCGTTCGCGTCGTCGCGATCTTCGTGAACGATGCGAACAGAGCGCTCAGCAGCCGGGCTTCGTCGCGTGCGTCGGAACGCTCGCGCTCGAGCTCGAGGAGGCGCGCGTTGAGCGAGCGGAGTTCGGGAAGCTCCGGTGCGCGCATCAACGCCGGCGGAACCCGCCGGCCGGGAGCTCGCGAATCTCGTCCGGGTAAAGCGAGGCGGCTCGGGCTACGCCCAGTTCGACATCGCCCGATGCCACGAGCTCGGACAGGTGCGATTCGAGCGTTTGCATGCCGTCTTTGCGCGAGCTCGCAATCGTTGCGCGCAACTGGTGGGTCGCGCCGTCGCGGATGATTCGTCGCACGCCTTCGCTTGCGATGACGATCTCGGCAGCCGCGCGCAAGCCGCTGCCGTCGCGCAATGGAAGAAGCCGCAATCCCACAAGGGCTCTCAGCGCGTCGGCGAGACGGGAGCGCGCGCGCTCCTGTTCCTCCGAGGGGAAGAGCCCGATGATCCGGTTGATGGCAAGCGGCGTCTCGGAGGGCGTGTGCAGCGCGGCGAACACGAGGTGGCCGGTCTCAGCGGCTTGTAGGGCGGCCGATACGGTCTCCAATCCACGCAGCTCGCCGATGAACAGCACGTCCGGATCGGCGCGCAGCGCGCCGCGCACGCCGTCAGCGAAGGTCGCGACGTCGCGCCCGACTTCGTACTGCGTCACGACCGATTTGAGCCAGTTATGGGTGTACTCGACTGGATCCTCAAAAGTCATGATGTGTTTCGAAGACGTGGCGTTGAGCCTGTCGAGCAGCGAGGCGATTGTCGTCGACTTGCCCGAGCCGGTCGGTCCCGCTACCAGCACAAGACCCGAGCGAAGATCGGTGAAGCCGCCGATGATGTCGGGCAAGTTGAGGGTCTCGAGCTCGGGTATCGCGCGCGCCAACAGGCGCATGGCCAGACGTGGCCCGTGTTTGCCGCGCGACGCATGGATTCGAATCGGTCCGACCCGCGGATCGCTGTAGACGGCGTCGGCGATGCCGACCTTGTCCAAACGCGTTCGCGACACCCGATCGATCGTCGCGTCGAGAAAGGCGAAAATCTCGTCGGCCTCGATCGCCTGACCTAGGACGCGCTCGATCTGCGTGTAGATTCGAAAGGCGGCGCCTTGTCCCGGTTCGACGTGCAGATCGGATGCTTGGCGCGAACGGCCTTGCTCGAGCAGCGTGAGAATTCGCTCGGCGCCGCGAGCCGGCGCGCCAAAGAGTGCGGTCATGTCAGCACGCCGGCCAGCAACGCGAGTACGGCCTCGCAGCGAGCGCCGTCGACGTAGCGCTCGAGCACGGCGCGGTAGTCTTCGCGCGCGTGCGTGCCGACGTACCCAAGCGCGGCCTTGGCGGCGATCGCTTCGACCCGATCGCTGAAGGCCGGAATGACGTCCTCGTCAAGTCCGAGCCCTAAGAGCGCATCGACGGCAAGCGAGCGTTCTTCATCCGTGCCGGCATGCAACGCGTCGACGAACGTCTCACGTGCCGGATAACGGCCGCGAACGAGTGCCCGCAACGCGAGAACGCGTCCTTCGGCTCCTTCCTCGTGATAAGCCTGCTCGAGCACCGTTCGCACGTGCGGCGTGGGCGAACCGCCGACGAGCTCGCGGAGCAATGCGAAACGATCGTCGACGCCCAGGCTCGTGCCGTTCGCAAGATGCTGCGGCCACTCGATCGCCGCGCTCTGCGGACGCAGCGGCAGACGGGTAATCGGAACGAACCGCTCGACTTGGGTACGGATCGGGTGAACGACGATAGGTTCCGTCGACTCGTCCTCCGCGGAGGCGTCGGCGGCTTTTGCTACGCTCGGCTCGCGCCCGGCAAGCCTCTCACTTTCAGCGGGCCGCGCTTCCGAAGCTTCGTCGATCGTCATAGCGCTCGAAATGCCCTCGGCTGCCGCTGCGAGCTCATCGTTAACGCGAAGTGCTGCTGCGCGTTTGGACGCGCGCTTCGGATCAGACGTGTCGAGCCGAGCAGCTCGTTCGCGCGCGCCGTTATCACTGTTGGGCGGCGTCGTGGCGTCCGCTTGCGCTGGCGCGGCCGTTTGCGGAGCGATCGCTTGTGGTCGCACGTTTGTTGTTGCGGTCGATTCCGATTTCGATTGGCTACACGCCTGCGACGTCGCCACCGTTTGCGAGATCGCATCCGGTTCCATCGGTGTTTCGGTTTGCGGGCTCGAAGCCGAGAATGGTCCCGCTTTTATTTGCGGAAACGTCCCGCTTTGAGCGTCCGTTTGCCGGGTCGGATGCGGCGCTTCCGTTTGCCGTGGCGCATACGTCGTGTCTGTTTGTGGCGGCACGCTTGCGCGCGGCGTTCCATCCGCCTGTGACGACGTGCTCGTTTGCGATGCCGAGTTTGTTTGTGCGAAGGCTTCGGCTCGTGAGGGCGCGGTGCCGTTGCGGGATGTGGCGGCCGGTTTGCGATTTCCGAGCAGCGCCGCGAGCTCCGCCGCGAACGAGCGTTCCTCGGCGCGCCACCATTCGTCCGAGTCGGGCGGCGGCATCGCCGCGGGGAGCGAAGTGGCAGGCGGCATCGCCGCGGCAGCTGCATTGGCAGGCGGCTTTGCAGCGTGTGGCGTGACCGCGGGAGCGCCGACTGACGAGGCCGCGGTCGAGCCGATTGCGGAGTCCGCGGCTCCGGCCAAGTCATTTACGGGCGGCTGTGCGCGCGGAATTCCCACGTCCGTAGCCGCAGCGGAGCCCGGCGCGGACGGCTGATCACCCGGCGCCGCGTTCATCTTTGGGGGCGTACCGTTCTTCGTTGCCGGGCGTTCCGCCACGGGCGGGCGGCAATAGCGCTTGATCGTGTCGAACAGCGTGAACAGGTCGGGCGGCGACGGCGGCGCGGGTTCGCGCGGGCGCTCTTCGTTCTCGAAGAGCGGACGAAGCGGCGTATCTCCTTCGACCGTGGCGCGGCGTCCGCGCCGGTCGTCACGCAGTGGCACGAGCAGCGCGACGCCGAGAGCGACCGTCGCGATGGCGGGAAGGACGAGCTGTGAAGTCTGCAGTGGACACGCTCCTCGTCAGACCGCCGCGAGTTCGCCGAACGCGGCCTGCACCGCGCTGACGAGCTGCCAGAGGCGATCGTCGAGCGCGTGATTGGGTTGGGCCATCTGCTTGACGCGGACCGCTTCCGCCGACTGGGCGGTTTGACCGAAGAGCTCGAGCAACGCGCGGCGGTATTCGTTCGAACACGCCGTAAGCGTCTCGTCCGCCGAGACGGTTGCGATGAAGGCCGGCAACAGGGCTTCGACGCTGCCCGCGGGTGCCGCGAGAAACGTCTTGCGCTCGATCGAGCCGATGCTGTGTGCGGAACCCGCCCGGACACGAAGCTCGGCGGGTGCGTCGTCGAGGTGCGGCAGGATCGCCTCGCGTAGTCCGGCAAGCGCCCGCGCCGCACTCGGGACGTCGAGCGAGTCGAGCCAATCGGGCGTCACGACGAAATTCGGCATGAAGGCTGCGAGCAGCGGTCTGCCCAGCGTCTCGACGGCGGCGGCGCGCAGGTCGCCCAGATGGCGCCGCGCTTCGAGCTCGGCTGCGGGCTCGGGAACCGAGACCTCGTCGGGTACGAGCAGCCGCATCGCGAACGCGTGACGGTACCAGCCCAGGCGGTCGACGGTGAACAGCTTGTCGACGAGCTGGACGAAGCGGCGCGCGCCGTCGGGGTTCCAATCGAGCCGTACGCGCACGCCCCGCTCGTCGACCACGCTCGCAGGCGCAGCCTCGGCGGCTTTGAGCCGCGCTTCGGCCTGCATCGTTACGGCCGGTTCTCCGGAGGCAGCTTCGTTTGCGCCCGACGCGGGCTTCGCAACGAACGCCGCGACTTTCGCCGCGCCGAAAGCCGCTGCGTGCGGCTCGAGCGAAACCTGTACGGTCTGCTCACCGCTCGCAACTGGCTCAGCGGTCGCGATGCGTTCGCAGTCTGCTTTGGAAACGCTGGGTACAGCGGCCGAAGCGGGCTCGGCGGAAACGGCCGGCGGAGCGGACACGGCGGAAACGGCGCACGCAGGTGCCGCAGGCACGTCGGTCACGGGCATCTTGCCGGCCGCGTCAGCGCTGCGAGCGCCGTTCCTCGGTCGCGCGCCAATCTTTACGGCGGGCGCGACTGACTCGGCCGGACCGCGTATTCCCGGCGCGACCACGTGGATGCGCGCGATGCGTGGGTCCATGAACGAGAGCATCAAGCACTGCCCGGCGGTGAACGGGCCTCCGGCCAGGACGACTTCGACCGCGATAGTCTCGGGAAGGAAGCTTTCGCCTGGGAGCGCGTCGTTGACTTCAAGCTCGCGCTCGTGCAATGCGAGCCGTGCCACCGCGGGCGTCGCGAAGGCGAGCGAAAGCGTATCGCCGGCGAGATAGGGCGCGCCGTCCGTGCGGACCCGCGCGATGGCGATGTCGGGAAGATCGGTCGGGATTCGCATGTTCGCTCCTAGCGCTGGCTGGTTTTCGGCGCTTCGCCGTCGGTGACGAGGTGCGGCGTGATCAGAAAGACGACTTCGTCCTTCGTGTGCGAGCGCTGACGGTTCTTGAAGATCTCGCCGATGACGGGAATGTCGCCCAGGAACGGGACCTTGGTGACCGTGCTCGCGTCGACGTCCGAGAACAAGCCGGCGATGACGATCGTCTCGCCGTCGCGGACGCGCAAGGTGGATTGCGCTTTGCGCGTACCGACGATCGGAAAATTGGAGATCGTCCCGGTCACCTGGCTGTAGTCGGTTTCGAGATCGGTCGTGATCGCGCCGTCCGCGCCGATCGTCGGAGTGACGTTGAGGTTGACTCCGACGTTGATGAACTGCACTTGTTGCGTTCCGGTGCGCGCGTCGAAATAGACGATCGGATACTGTTGCCCGACGAGCAGCGAGGCCTGGACGTTGTTGAGCGTCGAGAGGCTCGGCCGCGCGAGGATGGTCGCGTCCCCCTTGCTCACGAGCGCGTTGATCGTGGCGTTGATCTTCAGGGTGTTGTTGATGAAGGTCGTCACCGTCGAGCCGCTCCCGGCGGTCGGGTTGCCGTTGACGTCGATGCCGCCGAAGAGCACGCCGACGTTGCTGGCCTCGCTCGGCGAGATGTCGGTGACGCGGACCTCATAGCGAACTTGTTGACCCGGGCGGTCGATCCGCGCGGCGATCGCGCTGGCCTGCGCGATGAAGTCGGCAGAACCGGTGAGGATGATCGCGTTCTGGACGTCGCTGGCATAGGCGCTCGAAGGGGGCGCGATCTGGAGCGTCGCCTGCAGCGCGCGAAGCGCGTCGCTGGCTCGCACGTACCGCATGTCGAGCGAGGCGTTCTGCATGCCGGAATTCTGGTCGAGCGCGCTTACCAAACCGTGCGCTCGTGCGAGGGCCGTCGCCGACCCGCTGACGACGACGGTCGACGTGCGCCGGTCGGCGACGACGACCGTCCCATGCGGGAGCGCCTCGTTGAGTCCGCGGGCCACTTCGTCGGGCGCGGCGTTCCTGACGCTGAAGACTTGGGTGCGCGTGCCGACGCTTCCACCGGGCGGATAGCGCCGGTTGATCACTTCGCCCGGACCGAGGTAGATGATGTTTCCGACGCGAGCGCTCTCGAGGTCGTTCGATTGCGCCAGCGTCTCGAGCGCTTGATCGAAGGTGACGTTGACGAGGCGCAGCGTGACGGGATGGTGCGGTACCGAACTATCGACGACGACGTTGAGCGCGCCTTGGGTCGAGAGCAGACGCACCGCGTCGTAGATGTCGAGATCGCGCACGTCGAGCGAGATCAAGGCAGCCCTCGTGCTGAGCGGGCAGGCCGCGACCGCGGTCGCCAGACCGGCTGCGAAAGCTAGGATCGAGGGTTTCATCGTGGTCGCTCTCCGCTTCCGTCAGCGTTGTTGCGGCGGGTAGGGGTAGGGATAGGGATATGCGGTCGCGGCGTTGAGGTCGGGGGTCGGATTGACGCCGACGGGTATCCCGTTCCGGTTGACCGTCGGTAGCGGCCCGGGCGACGGGTAGCCGGGCCTCGGCGTCGGCTGCGGCGGCGGCGGCGACGGGACGGCTGAAGGCGCGGCGCTTGCGCTTTGCTGTTCGACGACTTGTTTGCGCACGGTGCGGCCTGGAATGCCGGCCGGCAGTGAGGGATTGGGCGCCGCCGGAGGCGCGGCGAACATTCCCGGCAATTCGAGCCGCGAGCCGTCGTTGAGCTCGATGCTTTGCAGATCGATTCGGCGTACGCGCCGGCCGCCGAGCAGATCGCCGACGCGCACGATGTCCATGCCGCTTCCGTCCTGCACGTACGCGACCGGGTTCGGGCCGACGATCGTCGCCTTGAGGACGAGCGTCTGCGGGACGGGCGCGTCGCCCCCCGGGAGATCGGCGATGTTAGGGACGGTGACACCGTCGTCAGCGACCGTCGCGGCAGGCGCGCCCAAGTCGCCGCCGCCGGAATCGGCTACGGATACCGGGGCTATGTCCGCCCGCTCTTCGGCGAACGGGTCGCGCCGAATGATCGACGAGACACGCGGAGGCGGGCGTTCCGGCAAGCTGGCCAGCGTCGCGAGACGCGGCGCCGCAACGATCTGCGCCGCGAGCCGTCCGTCGAGGCCGGAACACCACGCGATGTAGCCCGAGGCCGAGAAGAAGAACAACAACGAGCGCTGCGCGCGCGTGATCGAGAGCGTCACGGCTGGCCGCCTTCGTGCGCCGGCTCGCCGATTTCGAGCGGCACTGTGGCGAGCAAGGCCGTCCCGTCGCGGCGGATCGCAGGCAGGCCGACGTCGACCACGGCCGCGCCGCGCGACAGATCGCTGATCGCGCTCAGCAGGTTGCGGTACTCGCCGTGCAATTCGAGCTGCATCGCCGTGCGCGCGAAGAGCGTGCGGATGCCATGGCCCGGTTCCGTCGGGTCCGTCGAAAGCGAGGCCGAGACGACCGTGACGCGACGCAGTTTCGCGAGCGTGCTGAGCTCGCGCAGAAAGACCGCTTCCGGATTCTCGCTGAAGAGGCCCGCGTAGCGCTTCGTAAGCTGCTCCCGCTTGAGCCGCAGGCCCGGGACCGCGTTGAACACGACCTCGTCCGAACGCAGCATCGACTCGTCGTCCTCGAGCGCGCGCTGCGCCACGTCGACTTGCGGTTCGAAGACGAAATAGACGAGCGAGCCCGCGAAGATTCCGAAGAGCAGCGTTGCGATCTTGATGAGGCGCGGAACGTTCGTCTCGTTGTCGCTCATCGTTCACCGGCTACGGGCGAGGGGTCGGGCTGCGGATCGGTCAGGCGTGCCGTGAAGCGCAGCGTTTCACCTTCGTGGTGCTCGGTGCTCACGAGCGAGGCGCGTTCTCCCGGCAGCGCGCGGCCAAAGGAGAGCACCGCGACGCCGAGCGCGTCGATGGACTTGGACTGGCCCGTCACGCCATATCCCTCGTGCGCGGGGGCGATCGAGTCGAGCCAAACGTGGTCTGGGGTTCCGTTGCCGATGCGCGCGATCGCAACGGCGGCTCGCGCTCCGCTGTCGCGCATGGCTTGCGCCTCGCGCGAGTATTCCTGATAGCGCGCGACGTCGAGCGCGAGCGTCTTGGCTTCGGCGCGCTCTGCCGCTTGCACCGCGAGCAGCTGCTCCGCGTCGGCGGCCGCGGCGTGCAGCCGCTCCAGGCGAATGAGCTCGATACCGGCCCCGAGCGCGGCGACGAGCAAGACTAGCGCCAAACCGTAGAGCGCTTCACGCAAGTACTCGCCGTCGAGCGAGAGGCCGGCGAGCTTTACGTGCTCCTTAGGACGGGGCAGCAAGTTCGCCCGAATCACGCCGCACCGAGCCCGCACGGCGCGACCGACCACGACGCCAGCCCGTAGGCGAACGCCCACGACGGCGACTCCAGCCCGCCCAAGCGCACCGCCTCGATGTGATAGCCGTCGCCGCGCAACAGCTCCTCGAGCGATTCGAAGCGGAAGCGCGAGCCGAGGATGGCTAAGCGTTGAACGTCGGCGACGCCGTCGCGTCGCGCATCGACGAAGGCGGTGCGAACTTGCGACGCAAGCCGGTCGTCGATCAAGCGCGGCGCGAAGATGTGCGTCACGCCGACCGGCTGGCCGAAGACGACCAGCGCAGCCCGATCCGTCGACAAGTCCAGCAGCGCGTCGGCCGACGTGATGGCGCGCCGCCACGCGCACGCCGGAACATCGACGGCGACCGCACGCAGACCCGCGGCGCGCGCGATCGCAACGAGCCGCTCGAGCGTGCTGTTGCGCGCGATCGACAGCAGCATCTCGTCGCTCTTTCCTGGGATCGGATCGAGCGCGACGAGGCGTTCGGAGGGCGGCCAGTCGACCAGCGTGTCGGCTTCGAGCGACGCGGCGCGCTCGGCTTCGCGCCGGCGCATGCCCGGCGGCAGGCGAAAGACGCGCGTCGTCACCTCGGCGGCCGGAGCGGCCAGCACGCAGCGGCGCTCGCGCGTCGCGAGACGAGCGAGAATTCCGCGGATCGTTTCGGCGATGCGCAAGTCGAGCGGCGTGGCTTCGTTTTGTGGAACTTCGAGCGATTCGGTCTGGCGCACCACGAAGCCGTCGGCGGCCGCGTCGGCAGCGACGATCGAGACGAATTCCGGCCCGATGTCGACGCCGAGCGGCAGCGTCGCAGGCCGTTCGAAGAGGCGCAGCACGTCAGAGCCCCATCAGCCCGTGCACGATCGGCTCGCCGGCGACCAGCGCGAAGACCGCGCCCGCGGCCAGGTGCGGCCCGAAGTGCAGTTCTTGTCCGCGGCGCAGGCGCCCGCGAATGGCGACGGCGAGGATGCCGCTAACGCACGCCGCGAACACGGCGACCAGCGACTCGAGCGGGCCGAATGCCGCGCCGATCGCGTACATCGCCTTCACGTCGCCCAGGCCCATGAGCCGCCCGCGCGAGCAGACGACGACGGTGCCGAACGCGCCGACGAGCAACAGCACGCCCGCCGCCGCGCGCGCTTCCAGGCCGAACGCGATCGCTAATCCGAGCACGGCCAAACACGCCGGCAGGGTGAGCGCGTCGAACAGGTAGCCGGTGCGTCCGTCGGCCGGCGCGGCGGCGATCAGCGCGATGCAAACCGCTCCGGCGGCGAGCACCTCGCCGAACGGGTGCAGGCTCGCGGCCCAACCCGCGACGGCCAGAGCGGCGAGGCCGGCGCTCCAAGAAAAGGGCGGGCGCGCGCCCGCGTAACGCGTCTCGACGCGGGTCGCCAGAGCGAAGGCGAGCACTCCCCACACGCACAGGCAGCCGAAAACGAACGCGGGCGACATCGCCCTATTGCCCGGCGCCGGCGCTGCCGTACGTGCCGGAGGTCGGCGTGTAGTGCAGGAACGTGCAGCTTCCGGCGCAGGGCGTGCCGTCGGCCTGCACGAGATTGTTGAGCAGCGTGGGATCGTACTTTGCGGGGTCGTCGATCCGGTAGGTGTCGGGGTCGGTCTTCAAGTCGCTGTACGTATACTGCTGGCGGCCCATGTCGTTGACCGGCGTGACGTTGAGATAGTTGTTGGGCGACCCGCCGAAGAGGCTGGGCGTGACGGCCGCCCCGCTGGTCGCGCAGCCGCTGCTGCCCGGATAGCACTGATTGTCCGCATAGTACGATTCGAGCGCCACGGCGATCTGCTTCATGTTGGCGATCGAGTCGACTACCGAAGCCTGAGCGCGGGCATGGACGTAATTTGGGATCACGATCGATGCGATGAGTGCGATGATCGCGACGACGACCATGAGCTCTACGAGCGTAAAACCGCGCTGTCGCTCGCGAGCGTGTGAGATGTCTGCGGTCATGGTCAATGTCGACTCCTGCATCGGACGCTTAGTGAATCGAACTCGACAAGGTCGAGAGCGGAACGTAGACCACGTAGACGATCGCCGCGACGACGAAGCCCAGCCCGATCGTAACGCCCGTTTGGATGATAGCGGGAACCGCGGAGAGAATCGACTCGACGTCCTCTTCGTAGTATTCCGCGATCTTGACGAGCATGTGCGGAATGCTGCCGGCTTGAGCTCCGACGCGCACGAACCCGATGACGAGGGGCGGAAACAAGCCTCCGGCGACGAGCGCCTCCTCGAGCGAGGCCGACAAGCCGCCGGCGATCCGGTCGCGCGCCGTTTCGATGGCGCGCGCGAAGAGCGGGCTCTCGGCGACGGGGATCGCGACCTCGAGCGCGCGCACTTGGTTGACGCCCGATTGCAGCAGCGTCGCTAGGACGCGCGCCAGCCGCGCCAGGATCGCCTTGCGGACCGCTTCGCCCAACAGCGGAACGCGCAGGCGCAGGCGATCGAAGGCCAGTGCGCCTTCGGGCGTACGCAGGCTGCGAACGAGCACCAACGTCATGGCGAGCGACCCTCCCGTCAGCAAGAGCACTGTCGAGGGGTTCGAGGCGACCGCGGCGGCGCGCAAAAGCAGCCGCATCAGCGGCGTCGGCTCGACGTCGAAGCTCTCGAAGAGCCGAGCGAACTGTGGCAAGACGAAGATGAACAGGTACGACGAGATCGCCAGCGCAGCGACGAGCACGATCGCGGGATAGAAGAGGGCGGCCTTGAGCTGCTTGCGCAGCTTCTCATCGCGCTCGAGGAAGCCGGCGAGCCGGTCGAAGATGTCCTCGCGGTTTCCCGCTTCCTCGCCGGCCGCGACCATCGCGACCTCGAGATCGGTGAACTCGTCGGGACGGTGCGACATCGCCGTCCAGAGCTTTTCGCCTCCGCGCTCGACGTCGGCGCGAATGCTCGCCAGGGCATCCCGGAAGCGTGGCGTTCGAGCCTGCGCGGCGAGCAGCTCGAACGCGGTCGAGAAGTCCACGCCGGCTCGCTCGAGCGCCGCGTACGCGCGGAAGAAGGCCAGCCGCTCGCGCGGCTTCGAGCGCTGCAGCATGCGCAGGAACGAGAAGGCCGTCGAGGTCGACTCGAGCTTGGAGGGGATGAGCATCCGCTCGCGGAGCATCGCCAGCGCCGCTCTGCGGTCGATGGCCCGCATCGTCCCCGCGACCTTTTCCCCGCTCGGCGTTCGGGCGTGATACGCAAACGTCATCGACACGTCAGCGAATCCCCGTCGCGACCCGAATTTGGTCGGGGTAGTCCGAAGCGGCAACCGCGGCTTCGTAGGTGATCAAGCGCTCGTTGACCATCCGCGAGAGGTCCATCTCCAGCGTCTGCATGCCGTCGCGGCGTGAGGTCTCGATCGTGTTGCGAATTTGCACAGTCTTCTCGGGCGACATGAGCTGCGAGCGAATCGCGGCCGAGTTGAGCAGGATCTCGCAAGCCGGCCTGCGGCCGCGCCCGCTCGCGTCCGGAATGAGGCGCAGAGAGACGATCGCGTGGAGCGATTGCGCGAGCTGCATGCGCGCCTGCTCCTGGCGCGCGCCGTCGAAGACGCCGACGATGCGCTGCACGGTCTCGGCCGCTTCGGATGTGTGCAGCGTGCTGAAGACGAGGTGGCCCGTTTCGCTGGCTTGCAAGCACGCGGACATGACGTCGGGGTCGCGCAGCTCGCCGATGAGGATGACGTCGGGGTCGGCCCGCAGGACTCCGCGCAGCGATTCGGCGTAGGAGCTGACGTCGCGCCCGATCTCGCGCTGCCGAACCAACGATTTCTTACTTCGGTGGCGGTATTCGATCGGGTCCTCGACCGTCACGACGTGCCGGCGGTAGCGCTTGTTGATCTCGTTGATCAAGGCCGCGAGCGCGGTCGACTTACCGCTTCCGGTCGGGCCGGTGAACAGGACCAGCCCCGTCGGAAAGTCGGCGAAGCTGGAGACGATGTCGGGGAGCCCGAGCGAATCGAGCTCGGGGACGCCGTCGCGCAACAGACGCAACGAGAGCGCGAGACCGTTCTCCCCTCGAAACGCGTGAATGCGCACCGCGCCGAAGCTCGGATGCTGGATCGCGCCGTCGGCTGAGCCGTGCTGCCCGTTGAGGCGCTCGTACTCTTTCTTGCTAAGGTACGTTTCGCAGAAGACGCGCACGGACTCGGGCTCGATGACCGGCAGATCCGTGCGCTGCATCGCGCCGTCGACGCGCTGCCAGGGCGGCTCGTTTCCCTCGACGTGGAGGTCGGAGGTGCTGGCGGCGAACACGCTCTCGCGCGCGCACCGGATGGCCTCTTCGATGTCGGCTAACATGTGCGTCGCACTACTCCGCGTCGTCGTAGGTGAGATGGCGCAGGACTTCACCCTCGGAGGTGAGCCCGGAGGCGACGTGACGCAACGCCTCGACGATCATCGGCTTGTAGCCGACGCCGAAGGCGATCTTGCCGAGCTCCGTCGGCGTCTGCGCGCGTTCGATCGCCGCCGCCAGTTCCGGCTTGATCTCGAGCGCCTCGAACGCGCCGATCCGCCCTTGGTAGCCGGTGAAGGTGCACGCATCGCAGCCCTGCGCGTCCCATGCGTCGGCGGAGACGGCTAATCCGTAACGCCGGGCGACGGCCAGCGCCTGCGAAGAGATCGAGGTCTTGATCTTGCAGCGGCGGCAGAGCATTCGAATGAGCCGCTGCGAGACGGCCACGGTCAGCGACGAGGCCAGCGTCGAGCGGTTCGCGCCGAGCTCGGCCAAGCGTGCCGGGACGCGCAAGGCGTCGCGTGCGTGGAGCGTCGTGATCAGCGAGATCCCCGTCAAGCTCGCTTGCAGGGCGATCGCGACCGTCTCCGCGTCGCGCAGCTCGCCGATGAAAACTTGGTGAGGGTTCTGCCGTAAGAGCGCGCGCAGGGCCACTGGGAACGTGATCCCGGCTTTCTCGTTGAGACCGATCTGCGCGATGCCGGGGACGCGACACTCGATCGGATCCTCGACGCTGCAAACGTTGCGGTGCTCGAGCGGAATCGTCTGCAGCGAAGCATACGAGGTCGTCGATTTGCCCGAACCCGTCGGCCCGGCGTTGACGCAGAACGAGCCGGGCCGTTTGAGCGCGCGCTGATAGCGCGCCAGCAGTTCCGAGCCCATGCCGAGCTGCTCGAGATCGGGGACCAAGTCGAAGCGCTGCAGGAAGCGCAGGACGACCTTTTCGAGTCCCCCGACCGGTATCGTCGAGGCACGGACGTCGAAGCTCCGCCCGTCGAAGGTCACGCTCAGGCGTCCGTCCTGGGGCAAGCGCGACTCGCCGGTGTTCATGTTCGAGCGGACTTTGACCAGCGACACGACGCGCTCGAAAAGGCCGGCCTCGAGCGTGCGGTCGTGCTGTAAGACTCCGTCGATGTCGAGCCGGACGCGGCCGGCGCGGCCGTCGCACGGCTCGAGGTGGACGTCCGAGGCGTAACTGCCGATCGCGGCCGCAAAGATCTCGTCGAGCGAGACGGCCGCCTGCGAATCGGCGTCGCGCGCCGCGACGGCCGGATAGAGCGCCTTGAGCGCTTCACGGATCTCGCGTACCGGGAGGACGACGGTGCGCACCTCCTTGCGAGTCTGATGGCGGATCTTGTCGAGCAGCTCGAGATTGTCGCTCGGCACGCCGACCGTCAGCGCCGCGCCGTCGTACGAGATCGGCAGCACGTCGGCGTCGTACGCGAACGAGCGCGAGAGCAACGCGGCGGCCGTGCGCTGCGTCGGTGAGGGCAAGGTTTCCGTCACGGCCTACTTTCCGCCGGCGACCAGCGCAGCGTCCGGGCCGTCGCGTAGACGCCGTGCGCGTAACCGAGGCCTGCGCAGTAGCCGCCCGTGTTGTAGGCAGAGAGCGCGTGCAGCAGCGCAACCTGACCCGGGCCGTAACGGCGCACGGCGCCGGCATAGGCCCGACGCAGGATCGCCGAGCCGACCTCGATGTTCGTGCAAGGTTCGAACGCCCTATGGACGCTCAGCCCAAAGGGCGCAAAGTTGGTCGAGTTGACCTGGGCGTACCCCACGTCGATGTTGTGCCCTTCGTCGAGCAGCTCCGTCGCCAGCCCTTCGGCGCGCTCGCGCGAGCCGGGGAAGTACGAATGCTGCGCCGTGTTGTCGCCGATCGCGTTCGGACGCGCGCCGCTCTCGTACTCGACGACCGCGCTCATCGTTACCGGACCGACCCGCGGAGCGCAGCTGCTCAGCAATCCCGACAGAGCCAGCGGAACCAGCATCAGCCGGCCGCTCCGCATGCCTGCTGCATGCGGCCGAGCGCCACGCCGTGCAGGCGCGAGACGCACTTGGGCGAGATCCCGAGGCGCCGCGCCAGCTCGAGTTGCGACATGCCCAGCAGGTAAAGTCCGACCACGATGCGCCGTTCGAGCAGCGATAACGAGGCCAGGGCCATTTCGAGCAGGATGCGGTCCTCGACCGGAGAGCCGCTTTGATCGGCGTAGAGCGGTTCACGTGGGCCGGCGGCCACGGCGGGATCGTCGAGACAGGCGGGCTGACTCGCCTCGCGGGCGCAGCGTAGCTCGGCGACCGTCGCGGGGAGGACGCCCGTCGCTGCGGCGACCTCGCGGTCCGTGGGCGCGCGGCCGAGCGCGCCCGTCAGCGTCTCGGTCGCGGTGAGATAGCGCCGCTCTAGCGCGAACAACCGTCGCGGAATGCGTACGAGGCGCTCGTAGTCGCGCACGTAATGCATCAGCTCGCCGACGATCATGATCCAGGCGAAGGCTTCGAACGGCGTGCGCATCGTGACGTCGTAGCGGTCGGCGGCCTTGATGAGCCCGATCGCGGCGACTTGCTCGAGATCGGAGCGTTCGAGGCCACACCGCAGGAACTTGCGCGCACCGCGCCGGCAGAGATATTCATACGAAACGATGGCGCGCTCGCGTTCGGGCGACGGCGTCGCGAAGAAGGACACGGCTCCGGCGCTGCGTCTGCGCGATCCCTGTTGCGAGGCCGCGCTCGATGTCTCTTCGAAAAATGCGGGGTGAATCACGACCGAGAAGCTCCCTCGACTGGTGCACGGTGTGTTTCTCTGCGTTCACCGATTATCAAAGAGAAATGTGACTAAAAAGCTGCCAAAAGATGAAGGCGTACACATTTCTGGCCCCAAAGCCGCTAGTTCTCTTGGCCCATCAGGAGCGTCATTGACACCCCCAATGAACCCACTGTGACATTCGCAGTTTGAAGGTGAAGCGCGTCTATTCAGCGCATGCGCTCTCAACGCGAAGGGTGTTCGCACGCGGCGCATTTCGCGCGAAACTGCTCCCTCACGTCGAAGCGTGTATTAAGGAGAGAATTGCCGACGCGAGGCGTTCTCGAAGCGACGTTTGCCAACGTAAGGAACGCACGCGTTCGCAAGCTCGCCGTTTGCGCAACATCGTCGTCGAGGTGAGTGCGGTTCATGTTTCGTCCGAGCGACGTGCCTCATCTCCGGCCGCGCGGCCAACTCCCTGCCAACCGTCCAGGTACGTATCAGGAAATGAAATCAGGGACTTTGGACTGGCGCGACAGTCCGGATTGCCGCTTACGTGGGCACTGAGCGAGTCATGACGGGGACTCGCGTGTTGGTGGCTGAGGACGATCGAGCGATCCGCGAGCTCTTGGTCCACCATCTCGTGCGCGACGGTTTCGTCGCCGTCGAGGCGGTCGACGGACCGACGGCGCTCCGTCTGGCGCGCGAAGGTCCCGATTTAGTCTTGCTGGATATCGGTCTGCCGGGCATCGACGGCTTTGAGATCGCCCGCACGCTGCGCCGCGAAGGCCGCTGCACGCCACTCGTGATCGTGACGGCGCGTGCCGACGAAGTCGACCGGATAGTCGGTTTCGAGCTGGGGGCTGACGACTACGTGGTCAAGCCGTTCTCGACGCGCGAAGTCATCGCGCGCCTGCGCGCGATCCTGCGCCGCAGCGGGATGAAAACTGAAAGCCTGCCGGCGATCTTGCGATTCGGGCGTCTCGAGATCGATCACTCGGCGCGCGAAGTTCGCGTCGACGGTCGCGACGTCGGTCTCAAGCCGCGCGAGTACGCGCTCTTGGTGGCACTCGCCACGAACGCGGGCGTTGCCTTTTCGCGCGACACGCTGCTGGAGCGTGTTTGGGGCTACGATTTCGACGGGGACGAGCGCACCGTCGACGTGCACGTGCGCCGGCTGCGCATGAAGTTGGAGGAACAGCACAAGCTCGAGGCGTGTCTTCATACGGTTCACGGGTTTGGCTACAAGTTCGCGCAGCCGTAGGCGTTTCGGCGCCTTCGAGATCAACGACGTCGCGCAGCTCGTGCGCAAGCTGCGCGCGTTGCCGAGCGACGTCCCCGTGCCGCTGCTCGTCGTGCGCCTGCGGGACCTCGAGCGGATCGCTTGGCGCGAAGGGCGCCCCGCTGCCCGGGCGCTCGAGCGCCGCAGCCTGCGCTCGTTCGCCGAGACGGCGTCGCGGACGCTACGCGGCACCGACGTGCTGGCCCACGACGACGAGAGCGAGGATTTCGTCGCGGCCCTGGTCTCGCCGACGCGCGGCACGGGCTGCGTCGCCACGCCGACCGATTGCCGCGCGACCTTGGCCCGGCTGGCCTCGGCGATGGAGCTTTCCGGCGGGATGCGCGTGGAGACCGGCTGGACGATCGTCCATGGCGTCTCGGGCGATCCCAGGCTCTCCGTCGCGTTGGAGCGCGCGCTCGAGCGCGGGGCACGCGACCGGGAGCGCTACGCGTTCTTCTCGACGATCGGGCACGAACTGCGGACTCCGCTGACCTCGATCCGCGGCTATTTGGAAACGCTGCTCGAGGAAGAGCTCGAGCCGGCCACGGCCCGGCGCTTTCTCGAAGTTGCGCGGGCGGAAGCGATGCGCATGGGGCGTCTCGTCGAGGGCATGTTCGACATCTCGATGCTGGACATGCGCACGAGCCCCGGCCGCAGCGAGTCGAGCGATCTCGGTGCGGCGATCGCGAGCTCGATCAACGCGATCGCGCCGTTCGCGGCGGGCCGCAGGACCACCCTCACGCAACTCGCCGGGGCCACGCATATCGTCGCCATCGACGCGGACCGCTTGGTGCAGACCCTCATCAACGTTCTCGAGAACGCGATCAAACACGGCCGGGAGGCCGGTCGCGTTCAAGTCTCGACCGTCGCGCTCGACAGCCGCTACGTCGAAGTGCGCATCGATGACGACGGGCCGGGCATTCCGGTTTGCGAGCGTGAGTCAGTCTTCACGCTGGCGCGTCGTGGCGCGAATGTGCGGGCCAGAGGCGCCGGCTTGGGATTGGCCGTGGCGCGCCTGATGATCGAGCGAATCGGCGGCGAGGTCGACGTCTGTGATTCCATCTTGGGCGGCGCACAATTTCGCGTTCGCGTGCCCGTGATGACCCCGGGACGCGAAGTCGAGCGAATGAGCGGGGCGGAGCTGCTCGAGCGCGATCCGTTCTCGGGGCGGCCCGAAGACGTCGTAGGCTACGACCGCCTGATGATCTGATACGCGGCGCTCGTGCCCGGCAACGAAACTCCGGAAGGGGACGCTAATCACTAAAGTCCTGAACGAAGACTTCGCCACCCCGGGCTGGGATCGCAGCAATGCCGACGCGGTGATAGTGCACGTTGAGAATGTTCTCGCGGTGGTCGGGCGAGGCCAGCAGCGCAGCGAAGGCGGAATCGGTGTCGACGTCGATTGCCATGTTCTCGCCGGCCCAGCCATAGCGGCACCCGGCGCGCGTCATGCGGTCGAAGGGTGAAGCGCCTTCCGGGGTCTCATGGGCGAAGTAGTGCCGCACGATCATGTCGGCCGCGTGGTCGCGTGCGACCTCGTCGAGTTGCGGATCGGCGGCGAGGGCCGGCAGGCCGGCCTTCGCGCGCGCGTCGTTGAGGTCGGTCAGCATCGTCGCGGCGTCGGCGGGCCGTTCGGCTTGGCTAACGGCGGCGATCGTGAGCACGATGCCCTGAGGTGGGGTGCCGGCCGCGAGCGCGACCGGCGGGGTCAGCGCCATCGAGGCGAAGAGTGTGAGGACGAATAATACTTTCACTCATCATAATTATCGAAAGTAAGAAGCCGCGATCACGCTTTGGTGGCCGACTTGAGGGCGGGATCACACGATCGATGGTATGCGAGTGAAGTATAATTGTGACCGAAGACACTTAATCGCTGAAGTCTTCGACGAAGATCTCTTGGCCTTCGGGCGATTCGACCGCCGCGATGCCGACGCGGCGATAGTGCGGCTCGAGCATGTTCTCGCGGTGCGGCGGGCTATGTAGGAGCGCCGAATTCGCGTCGTCGGCGCTGTCGTCCATCGCCAGATTCTCGCCGGCGTAGTCGTATTGAATGCCTGCCTCGCGAAGGCGGTCGAAGGGTGAGCGGCCGTCAGGCGCTTCGTGCGCGAAATAGTGCCGCGCGATCATGTCGAGCGCGTGCTGCCGGGCGACGGCAACGAGCCGTTGGTCGAATGCGAGCAACGCGACGCCGCCGCTCGAACGCACTTGGTTCAAATGCTGATAGAGGACGATCGCATCGGCCGGCCGCTCGTGCGGCGTGCGCGGCGCCTGCTGGGCGCTCCCCGTGGTGATGCCAGAGGCGAAAAGGGCAGCGAGAAATAGAGGTCCTGCAAACCTGGCGCTCACGAAGCTATCTCCCTCTAGGTGGGCTCGCCGGAGCTGCTACTTTAGTCAATCGTCCGTGCGCTTGACTACGTAAAGCCCTCAAATTGAAGGGGGCCGCTTGGGACTCCTTCCGTGGGGCTTACGTCTCACCCCTTACCCCAGGATTTCTTTCCTAACGCTTTCCTGGCGCAGGAACCAGAGCGGTTAGGCAAGCGTTACCGGGGGAAAGAAGAAGGTGCTTGTCTTTGATGAGGAGTCGATACCGAATGACGACAGCGAGCAGACTTACCGGCGCCGTCTTGGCGGGTGCGATGGGGCTGGTTTGGCTGGCGCCCCTGCCGGCGGGCGCCGACGGCGCCGCGAGCACGCGCAACATTCTCTTCGGTACTGCGGCAGCAGCCGGCGGCACGCTGCTCATCATCAACCACAACAAGAAAGTGCACCAGAAGTACGCCGAGTACGACCGGCAGCAAGCGGCCCTGCAAGCTGAAAACAGTAACACCGAGGCGGCCTACCACTCCGAGCGCCAGGCGTACCAGCACGAAGCGCAACTCGTCTCCGACTATCAGCGCGAGAACGCGTACCAGCATAAGGTCGTGCTGCAGCAGAATCGTCAGATCGCGCAGCTCGAGCATTCGCTGACGCTCGCCCAGCGCGCGGGCGGCTTGAGCACCGGCTTCGTGCAGCCCGCGCGCGTGCAGCCGGCTCCCGGCCGGCCCGCAATTGCGCGCGACGACTCCGGCCACCCGCAAGGCGTCTCCTACGGGTGGGGGAACCTATAGCGGCGGGCGGCGTCGTGCGGCAAGCTCGTAGCGCGCCGCGAGGCGCGCTTCTCGCGGGCGCACTCTGGCTCGCCGCCTGCTCGTCGGGCTCGGATCCGGGCGCGCTCGCCGAAAAGATCACGCGCGCCGTGTACGCCAACGACCTCGATTCGACGGTCGCGAGCTTCGACGATCAAACGAAGAAAGTGGTCACGCGCAGCCAACTCGGCGTCATCTCGGATCGGATGCACGCGCTCGGCGACATCAAGAGCTTCGCGCAGCGCAGTGCCGAGCCCGACAAGGGGCGCTACGACTACGACGTCAGCTTCAGCAACGGCATCATGCTCGTGCAACTGCGCGTCGACCCCGACGGTAAGGTCGGCGCATATCGAGTCGTGCCCGAAACGGCCGCTTCCCCGGCGGCGAGCCGGTCGGCAGACTGATGTGTTCGCTCAGGCGGCCGAAGCGCGCAGATCGACGAGCGTGGCCAGGTGCGGGTAGCCGAGGTTGGCCCGCAGCATGTTGATGAGGATGCAACCTTGCTCGATCGCGTCGTCGAGCGCGACGTGCGTGTGCGGCAGACCCTCGTCGATCCATTCGGGCGGGAACTGACGCTTCCCGACCTGACGATACTGTCTCTTCATCACTGCCGCGGCGTAGCTGCGCAGATCGAGGCTCGCGAAACCGACCGGGCTCTCGCGCAGCTCGCGCTGAAAATAATAGTAAATGAAGGTAAAGTCGAAGCCGCTGGGTGCGCCGCAGATGATGGGGCGCCCGAAGCGCCGCAGCTCTTCGAGCCAGCTCTTGCAGGCGGCCATCGCAACGTAGGGCTCGACCAAGTTCTCGCGCGACTTTTGATACGCTTGCGCGTTCTCGGCTTGCGCCCACCACAGCGATGTGCGTTCGTCGACGTCGGCGTCGGGCAGCAGTTCGAGATTGCGGCTGAACGTGCCGACGAGTTGCTTCTCGATGGTGAACGCCGCCATGCCGAAGCTCAGCATGGAGAACAGGCCAGGACACGGTCCGTTTGCTTCGATGTCGGTGGAGACGTAGATCTCCGGGATCGGCGATTGCTGTTCGTGTGCGATGAGAATCAATTTGCACGCGTGGGTTTGCGTCCCTCTCCGCGCGTTACGGCCGGCGCCGGGCCCCAATCCGGTTCCGCTCGGCCGGCGGTTTGTCGCAACGGCGACCCAGCCGAACGCCGAAATGCGCTGCAGCGCGCGGGTCGCAGCCTGCCTCGCCGGAAGGAGTGCGCTCGTCTCCCTGCCGAGCAAGTCGTGCTGTACGTCGGGCAAGCGCATGGCGGGGGCCGTGAGGCTGGGCGCTGGTATATTCGTCGATGTCGCGCGTCTAGCTCGGAGGGCCCTGTGGCGATGACGAACGTTCGGGCCGGCAGCCACGCGCTCTTCGCGCACGCCGTCCGCGCCGCGCCGGGCGACGAAGCATCGGGGCGTGCGATCGGGGCGACGGCATGACGGTCGGCATGGTGTCGGGCGCCATCGCGATCATCTCCGCAATGATCACCCCGAGTTTGCCTCATCCTCGCGTCCGGATCCCTCATAGCCCTCGGCGCTAGGTTCGGGTCACATGGTGGTGGAGTCGCGCCCGGGCGGCGTTCAGATTAACGAGGAGATCGAACGCGCCCGTCGCTTGCTCGCTTAGCCGCTTGGCGGCAGGAGCACAGGCGAAAGGGCGGGGAGTTTCACGCATGGCCACTACCAGCAAACCCGTCGATGCGAGCTTCGTGGAGCGTTTCGAAGAGGTCGTCGACCTCGTGCTCGAGCGACAGAGCGACGAGGCCGCCCGACGCCTGAGCGCGATCGCTCGGCTCGGCAGCAGCGCCGACCGGCCCGCGCCTCCGCCGCTCGCTCTGCAGGCCGCAATCTTCGCGCGCGACCGCTACACTTGCCGGTATTGCGAGACGCGGACGGTTCTGATTCCCGTGATGTACGCGATCTCGGCGCTCTACGGCAGCATCTTCAAAGCGCATCGTTACTGGCGCCGCGACGAGACCGACATCGCATACTGGACCTACGCGACCAGCATCGAGCACATCGTTCCGATCAAGCGCGGCGGCACCAACGATCAGGAGAATCTGCTCACCGCGTGCTGGCGCTGCAACGAAGAGAAAGGCACGCACACGCTGCTGCAGCTCGACTGGCACGTGCGGCCCATCTCGGAGCGCCCGTGGGACGGGCTTGGTTCGCGGCTGCCGGGCTTGATCTCGGTCATGGACGCGACGCCCCGACTCGACACGGTCATGAAGACGACGCACGGCTATTTCGAAGGCTGGGTGCATGCGATCGAGCACCCGCAACCGCTGAGTTCGTGACACTCGTAGCCGACGCGCGCGCGTCGAGCCGCATCTCGTTGCCGGCGACGAAGCCGAGCTGTTCGTAGAGCGGCCGGCCTCCGTCGCTGGCGTGAACGACGACCTTGCGCGCATTGCTGGCGCGGGCGGCGGCCAGCGCTTCGGAGCACAGCTCGCGCGCGTAGCCGCGCCGGCGCAACGCCGGTTCGACGTAGACGCCGCACAGCTCCGCGTGCAGCGAGCCGTCGCGGTAGGGGAGCCGGCGCCAGAAGACGACGCAGGCCGAGCCGGCGACGCGACCGCCGGCGACCAACACCCATGCCGTCAGCCGTTCGTCGACGAGCAGCGTCGAGAACTCACGGAACGCATCGCGCTCGAAAGCGCGCGCGGCGCTCGGCGCGAGCAGTTCGAGCTCGAGCAGGCTCGCCGTGCGTAACCGCGCCAGCGCCCACGCATCGCCGCGCTCGGCGGCGCGCAGATAAACAAGAGTTCGATCGTCCATCGCTCCTACTGCCCGTGAAAATCAAAAGCGCGCCGATCAACGGCGCGCCCATGCTCTTTCCCTAACCCCGGTGACGGTTACACGATGGAACCGGCACCCGGTGCGGCGAGCACGGGCGGTCGGAACGGTCGTGGACGCGGGAAAAACGTCATGCAGGCATTAGACCATAGCCGGCCGCCTGCGTCAAGCGCCGGCGCTGCGGTCACTCGGTCTCCGCGACCGCTTTGCTTGCAGCTTGAAAACCGATCTTCGAGTGCGTGCCGTCGCAGAATGGCTTGGTCGTCGAGCCGCCGCAGCGGCACAGCGCGACGACTTCTTTGCCTTCGAGATCGAAGACGTTGCCGTCGGCGTCGCGCAGCGCGACCGGGCCGCGCACCAGATACGGGCCGCCGGGTCGAATCGTGATCGAGACGTCTGCCATGTCCAGCCTCTTTTCGGAAGGCGGTGCTTACGCGACGCTGCCGCCGAGATAGATCGCCCGCACGCGTTCGTCCCGCGCGAGCGCCGCTCCCGTTCCTTGTAGCGCGATGCTGCCGTTTTCGAGGACGTAAGCCCGATCGGCGTACTGCAGCGCGAGGTGCGCGTTCTGCTCGACGAGCAGCACCGCCGTCCCCGCCGCGCGCAGCGCCGCGACGATCTCGAAGATGCGGGTCACGATCTGCGGCGCCAATCCGGTCGAGGGCTCGTCGAGCAGCAGCAACTTCGGCTCGGCCATCAGCGCTCGCGCGATCGCGAGCATCTGCTGTTCGCCGCCCGAAAGCGAGAAGGCCGTCGCCGCCCGGCGCGCGGCCAACGCCGGGAAGCGCTCGTAGAGCTCGGCAGCGTGCGCGTTGCGCTCGGCGGACGGCCGGACGAATCCGCCCAAGCGCAAGTTGTCGTCGACGCTGAGCTCGCTGAACAGCTCGCGTCCTTCCGGCACGTGCACCAGCCCGGCGCGCACGACCGCCTCGGGCCCCAAGCGAACGAGGTCGTCGCCCGCGAAGCGCAGCGTGCCGCTGGTGACCGTCGCCTCGACGCGCGAGAGCGCGCGCAACAGCGTCGATTTGCCCGCGCCGTTGGGTCCGAGCACGGCGACCAGTTCACCGGCGCGGACATCGAGCGACACGTCATGCAAGACCGCGAGTCCGTCGTAACCGGCGAAGAGATTGCGCACTTCGAGCAGCGCTCCGTCGCTCATGCGCTTGCCGCTCCCAGATACGCGGCGACGACGCGCGAGTCGGCGCGGACGGCGCGCGGTGCGCCGTCGGCGATCAGCCTGCCGAAGTCGAGCACCATCACGCGGTCGCTCATCTCCATCACCAAGCGCATGTCGTGCTCGATCAGGAGCAGCGTCAAGCCCTGCGCGCGCAGCGCGAGCAGGTCAGCGCCCAACCGTGCGCGTTCGGCCGCGTTGAGGCCCGCGGCGGGCTCGTCGAGCAGCAGCAAACGCGGTTCGGCGGCGAGCGCGCGCGCCAGCTCGACGCGCCGCCGGTCGCCGAAGGCCAAGTCCTTCGCGTAAGTCGCCGCCAGCGGCTCGAGCCCCAGCCGCGTCAGCACCGCCCAGGCGCGCGCTTGCGCGGCGCGCACGCAGCGTCGCGAGGCGGGCAGCCCGCAGAGGTCCGACGCGATGGTCGCGCCCTCGAGGACCAGCGCACCGGCCGCGACGTTCTCGAGCACGGTCATCTCGCCGAAGAGCCGCGCGTTCTGAAACGAGCGCCCGACGCGCAGGGCCGCGATCCGGTGCGGCCGCCACGCCGTCACGTTGCGCCCGGCCACGAGAATCCGACCGGCGCTGACCCCGCCGATCCCGCAGATCGCGTTGAAGACCGTCGTCTTGCCCGCGCCGTTGGGCCCGATGAGCGAGGTGAACGTCCCCGTCTGCAATGCGAAGCTCAGCCCGTCGACGGCCACCAAGCCCCCGAACGACTTCGAGAGGCCCTCGACCGCGAGCCAGCACTCCGGCTCGGCCGGCGGCGGAAGCGCCGGCGGAAGCGCCGGCGGTAGGGACGCCTCGAGGCGTTCGCGCAGCGCGCTGCCGTCGGGTGCCGTGGACGTTCGGCGGCGCGAGCGGCGCACGAGCCCGGCCAAGCCGCCCGGGAAGAAGACGACGACGAGGATGACGAGCACGCCGTAGACGACCGGCCGCCAATTCTCGAGCTGGTGGCCGTAGACGTTGGCCACGCCGATGAGCGTCGCGCCCAAGATCGCGCCCGCGACCCCGCCCGCGCCGCCGAGCACGACCATCAAGAGGAAATCGATCGAGAGCGAGACGCCCACCGCGCTCGGATCGATCGTGCCGAGGTACGCGCCGTAGAACGAGCCCGCGAATCCAGCCAGGCCGCCCGCGAAGGTGAAGGCCGCGATCGTGTAGCGCCGCGTCGGGACGCCGATCGCTTCAGCGGCTAGCTCGTCGTTCCGGATCGTCTCGAACGCCCAGCCGCTTTGGCCGCGCAGCAGATTGCTCGCAAGCCACGCGCTGAGTGCGACCATTCCCCAGGCGTACCAAAACGCGGCGCCGCCGGCGATCGTCAACGGACCGAGCTGCGGAAACGGGATGTTCTGTATTCCGCCCGCGCCGCCGAGTTGCGGACTTTCGCGAAAGACGCCGGCCGCGATTAGGCCGAACGCGAGCGTCGCCATCGCCAGGTAGTGGCCCCGGAAGCGCAGCGCGATCACGCCGAGGATGAGCCCGAAGGCCGCGGCCAACAGCGTTCCGGCGGCTGTGCCGAGCACGAACGTGAGCCACGGCGGCGTTCCCGGCGGCGCGAGCTGAGTCGTCAGCACGCCGAGGGCGTACGCTCCGATTCCGAAGAAGCCGGCCTGTCCGAGCGAGATTTGCGCGACGTTGCCCAAGAGCAGCGAGAGCCCGATCGCCGGGACGGCGTCGATTGCGGCGAAGGTCGCGGCTTGGGTCAAATTCGCGTCGCCGCGCAAGAGGGTCCCGAAGAGCACGACGGCGGCCGCGATGAAGGGCAAGAGGCGCGCGTCGGCGCGCAGACGGTCCCTCAAGCTCGGACCGCCCGGCGCGAGCCGAACAAGCCCGACGGACGGACCAGCAGCGCCAGCAGCAGGAGCGAATAGACGATCGGCTCAGCGATGCCGTAGCCGTAGCGGCCTTCGAGCAGCTTCTCGAGCACGCCGACAAACAGACCGCCGAATGCACAGCCCAGCGGCGAGTCGAGGCCGCCGACGATCGCTCCGACGAAGCCCTTGATCGAGATCGCGATGCCGCCCGCCCCGCCGACCAGCGTGATCGGACCGATCAGCGTTCCGCCGAAAGCGGCCAGCGCGATCGCGATCGCGACGCTCACGGTCCGCGCGCGGTTCACGTCGATGCCGACCAGACGCGCGCCGAGCGGATTGTTCGCGGCCGCGCGGATCGCCTTGCCGTAGGTGGTCCGCTCGAAGAAGAGCCGCAGCGCGAGCAGCGCCGCGGCCAGCAGCAGCAGCGCCCAGACTTGTTGAGCGCCGATCTCGACGCCGCCGAGCGCGAACTGCCGGTCGCGTTCGCCGCCGCTGAAGAAGGGCAGCGGTTGCGGGAGGCTTCCCCAGATCAACGCGTGGCCGTACAGCAGAACGTACACGGTTCCGATCGTTGCGATCGTCTCAGCCGTCTCGCCGACGCGCGCCGCCGGTCGCAGCACGAAACGCTCGTAGGCGAGGCCGAGAACGAACCCCAGCACGGTCGCACCCGCGAGCGCTACCCAAACGCTCGCGTGCAGCCATGTCGTGATGCTGTACGCGAGCAAGCCTCCCACGATGACGAACTCGCCTTGAGCGAAGTTCACCACGCGAGTCGCGCGCAAGATGATGTGAATTCCCAGCGCAACCAGCGCGTAGCCGCTGCCTACGCTAAGCCCGGCCACGATCAGTTGCAGCATCGTCCGCGTCTATGTGGTGCGCGCGAGCGCACTCCTTCGTGGCGGGGGCTCGGTGCGAGCGGTCAGGGGCCGGAGAACGGCCCGAGCGGCCGGGCTCTCGGACGGCGATGAGTGCGCGTGCGCGGCGGCGAAGCGCGCCGTAATGAGCGTTCACTCGTTGCGGAACGCAGCGTGCTTGGCGGCCTTCGCAGCCGCGGCACTGCTGGCCGCATGCCAGGGAAACATCGGGACGGGCAGTGGTTTGCCCGCGGCCCCCGGCCAAGGCGTAGCGCCCGGTCAAAGCGGCGCCGGGGGGGCGGGCTCTCAGTCGCGCCAGCGGGTCGTCGAAGGGGCCGTCTATCTCACCCCGCAGACGGGGGAGATCCCGCTTCCTACGCTGGGCGATTTCTCGATTACCCTCGATCTGGCTAGTGCCCCGCCGGCCTCGAGCGGCGCCAGCACCGGCCCCGCCTCACCGAGCGCCCCTGCCAGCGTCACGTCGCTGCGGACCAAGACGTCCGAGCGCGTTCCCGCCCTGGCGGACGTTCCGAACGCCGCCGGGAGCGCCGCGCCGAGCGGCGAGGCCAGTTCGCCTTCGGGCGCCGTCACGACGGGGCCGAGTGCCGGCCCCCTCCCCTCCGCTGCCGCGAGCCCAGCGCCTTCCGGCGCGGCGAGTTCGTTGCCTTCGAGCGCGCCGCTGCGGGGCGGCGGGCGTGGCAACAAGAGCGGTCCGTCCCCGAGCCCGACGCCCAGCGGCGCGAAGATCGACACAAAGCTGACGGTCTATCCAGAGGACGCCCCGCCCGTTCCGACACCGGCGCCGACCGGCAACGTGCAAACCTATCTCAAGCGCGTCGCGCTCGTGCGCGGCTTCGTCCTCTCCCGCGCCGATCTGACGCTGTACGGATTGGGCGCGGTGCGGTTCACGATTCCTTCCAGCGAACTGACGCCCAACCGCGGCTTTACGGTCGCGGTTTACGATCAATCCAAGAAGCATCACGACCGGCTGGTCGCCTGGGATACGAACGCGGCGCTGTCGGGCGCGACGATCAGCGCGACCGCGTCGCCGAGTTCGATTCCGCTCAAGAAAGGTGTCGGCTACGCGTTCCTCTTGTACGGAGACGAACTCGCGCCCGCCGCACCGGCTTCGGGAAGCAGCTATCCGCCGCCGGGAAATAATCCGTTCGTGACGCCGCCGCCGGCAGGCGCGGCCCCCAATCCGTACGCGAGCGCGCCGGCGAACAACCCGTATGCGACGCCCACGCCGTACAATCCAAACGCGACGCCGACGCCCTACACGCCGTACGTCCCGACGATCCCGCCGCCGCATTAGCGCGCGGAGTTGACGCGCTCCCCGACCGCGTGATAAGGTAAGCCGCAGTAGCGCTTTCGTTTGTTCGAGAATTTAGGAAAGGAGCGAGCTACGTGATGATGACCGGCATGAATATTGGGTTGATGCGGCCTGCGGGCATTCTCGGTCGCAACCGTGCCGCTTATTTCCTTTTGCGGGGCTTCGGGCTCGCACGAACCTAGCGCGTTGAAGCGCTAGGCGTCGTCGCCGATCCGGCCTCCGCAAATCGCGGGGGCCTTTTTTCTGCTCCCACTTCGTCACTTTCGCCGAACTGGAGGCCATCGTGCACTTCTGGATAGCAAGCTCGCTGGCGCGAAGTCGCCAGCAAGAGATCTTGCGCGAAGCGGAGCTCCTTCGCAGCCTGCGGCGTGACCGTCCGCGCCGCGTCGGCGCGTTGCGGCGTTGCGCAAGCCGCGCGGTGCGGGCGCTCGGCAGAGCGTGTCTTTCGCTCGGCGACGCGCTGGGCGACCTCTCCGAAACGGTACGCTAACGAACCATTCCAGTGCGCCGGTCGGCACACTAGCGTGGAGAGGAAGCATTCGGGGCGGGGCTCGGCGGCGTTTCGAACTCGGTATAGAACGCCGCCGGGCTCATCGGTCTGCCGAGGAACGCGCGGACTTCCTCGTCGGGTTCGCGCTCGCGCGCCGGCTCGAGGATGTCGTGGCGGTAGCGGGCGCCGACCACGGGGCTTTCGAGTCCGTCGCGCACGAATGCCGTGAACATATCCTGTGCGTAGACTTTGCTCCACAGATAGCCGTAGTACCCGGCGTCGTAACCGCCCATCAGATGCTCGAAGCCGGCTTCGGGATGAACGCCTTTGGGAATTTCGAGCGGCGTCATCTCACTTACCGCTTTTGCCCAGACTTCCGTCGTGTCGACTTTCGGACCGAGCGTGTGATAGTCCATGTCGATCGTCGCGAACGCGATCTGCGACGTGTTGTGCAGCGCGTCGTCGACATAGCGCGCCGCGCGGATCTTCTCGATCAAGTCGGCAGGCAGCGGCTTACCGGTCGCGGCGTCCGCGCTGAGCTCTTTGAGGATCGCCGGATCCCAAACCCAGTTCTCCAACATTTGCGAAGGCGCTTCGATGAAGTCTTGCCGGAAACCGGACGAGAGCGTTTCGTAAGGCGCCGTGGCGAGCATCGTCGCCATGTCGTGGCCGAACTCGTGAAAGAACGTCTCGACCTCGTCGTGAGAGAGCAGCGCCGGTTTGCCGGCCGCGGGCTCGGGCCAGTTGCCGATGATCGCATCCTCCGGCGGGCGCATTCGGCCATTGGGAAGACGGCGGTTGGGCAGCAGCGGGAAGCTCGCGAAGTGCGAGTACTTGCCGGGACGCGGAAAGAGGTCGAGGTAGAAATCGCCGATGTAGCGCCCGCCGGCGGCGTCGCTGACGGCCCACTGCGTGACGCCGGGCGCCCAAGCATTGGCCGGCTCGCGCTGCGCGAAATGCAGGCCCAACAGCTTCGAATAGATGTCGAAGACCGCACGCACGACGTGGTCGACCGGAAAATAGCGCCGCACTTGGTCGTCGTCGACCGCGTACTGCGTCTTACGCAGCTGGTTGTCGTAATATTGCACGTCCCACGGCTCGATCGTCGCCTCGGTCGGACCGAGGTCGGCCGCTTTGAGAGCCGCGAGCCGCGCTATCTCGGCTTGGGCTTTGGGACGCAGCTGCGCGTCGAGATCCGCCAGAAAGCGCCTGACGCGCTGCGGCGAACCGGCCATGCGATCGGCCAGCACGTAGTCGGCCCAGGTGCGATAGCCCATCAGGTGCGCCAGCCGGTCGCGAATGGAGATCGCTTGCCGCAAGAGATGCACGTTGGCGGGAACGGCGACGTTGTTGTAGGCGAAGTAGAACGACTTCCGTGCTTCCGGATTACGCGCGTTCTGCATGAAGCGCGCGTAGGTGCTTTCGTTGACGGGGACGACGTCGTCGCCGCGCTTTTTGGTGAAGGTCGCGACGAAATCGCCGGGCAGTCCGGCGATTTGGGCGCGGGCGATAGTAATGGCTGCCTTGCTGTTCGCGAGATTTGCGGCGAAGGCCGTCTCCAAGCTGCCGAGGCGCTGCGAAAGCTGGACGAATTCCTCGCGGTCCGTCGTGGAGAGCGCTGCGCCCGAGCGTTGCAGGGCGACCAACCAGAGCGCTGCGAGCTTGCGGTCGGCCGGGCTGCGCCCGTTGCTGCGGCGCGCCGCCGCGGCCACGACGCGGTAGAGCTCGGGCCGCGCCTCGAGCGCGGTCTGGAAGTCGTTGACCTGATCGACGCAGTGATTCGAGGCCTCGCGCAGGGCGGCGTCGGGCGAGACGCTGGAGAGCAGCGTTTCAGGCATCAGGCGGTCGTTGAGGTCCGCGTTGAGGTTTTCGAGGGGCAAAATGACCCCTGTGAAGTCGGCCCGACGGACCGAGACGGCGGCCAGCTTGGCCGCGGCTCGCGTGGCGCGGGCGATTTCCGCGCTGCAACGGGCACGAATCTCGTCTGCTCCCAGCTGATAATTGACGTAATCCGGCCTATCCGCGGGCGGTCCGGCGAGGGCGGGGGCAGCGAGGGGGAGCGACACGGCGATGGCAAGACTACAGACAAGGGACCACCTACTCGATTTCACTGCGAGAAAACTCCCCCTTTCGTCTGAAGGTGCTGTGGTATAATCGGCTTCGCCTCACCGGGGGTTGGGCTTCGCGCAACGCCCGTCTGCCAACCCCGCCAGGACCGGAAGGTAGCAACGGTACGCAGTCCCGCGCGTGTGCCGCGGACAACCTGGCCCCCGGGAGGTTCGGCTTGCCCACTGCGGACCGGGAACCTTTCCTTGGCCCAGACGCCTGGAGGGTGTTCAGCCATGGGAGGAGATATTCCACTCCAGATGCCCACCGGTGCGCTGGCGAGTTTGGCGTTGGGACTCGCGGTACTTTCGCTGGGAGTCTATCATGCCGTCGTCGTAGGCCCGCGATTGCGTTCGATTAGCCGAACCTTAAGTGGTGAAGGTGATGGAGCCGCCTCGGAATCGCTCGCGCGGTTGCGGACGAATGCGACTTCTTTCGCAAAGAGGACGAACGAGCGGTTGGACGAACTCGAAGCCATCGCGCGACGCGACGTGCACCGGGTCGGATTCGTTCGCTACAACTCATTTTGCGATGTAGGTTCGGATCAGTCGTTTTCGCTCGCGCTCTTGAACGCTGAAGGCGACGGTGTCGTGGTCACGAGTATTTATTCGCGAGAAGAAACACGAACCTACGGCAAATCCGTGAAGCAGTTCGTCCCGCAGCAGGGCGCTTCCAAGGAAGAGCAGGCGGCGATCTTGCAGGCGCATGAGGCCGAGCCGGTTCCATGAGAGCGCTGAAGAACCGCTATCTCGTCAAGATCGTTCCGCCCGTAGGCTATCGTGTCTTCCGCCTCGAGTTTTCGCGGCGCCACATCTTCGCGGCGATCGCCGCGCTCGCGCTGGCGCTCCTGTGCGTTGCAAGCTACTACGGCTACACGTTGTGGCACGCGGAAGCCAGAGTCTTCGAGCTGCGCAGTCAAACGATCGACCAGCGCGAGCGCTTGAAGAGAATCGATGCACAGGCCGCGGAGCTCGATAACGAGCTGCGCACGCTGCAGCAGCAAAACGACCGGATCCGCAAGATGATCGGCAGCGACGCCAAGAGCGACAGGCCGGCGCCCTCGAAGCCGCAGCCGGCCGGCGACGCGAAGGACGGAAGCACCTCGATGCTGCCCGACGCGGACGCGTTCGACGTTGCCGAGGCGCGAATCGAGGCGCTGCGCAGCGCCTCGCGCCGCATCTCGAACGACGGGACGAACATTCGCAATCTGGCCCTCCACGTGCTCAACATGCGGCGTCTCGAGGACCTCGCGCGCGCCCGCGTGCTCGCCTCGGTTCCCTCGATCAGTCCGACCGGCGACCTCGACATCTCGTCGCCGTTCGGCTGGCGCGGCACCCCGTGGCCCGAGTTCCACCAGGGTGTCGACCTGGCCGCCGATTACGGCGCGCCGATCCGCGCGGCAGCTGCCGGAACGGTCGTGGGCGCCGGCTACGACGGCGGTTTCGGGAACAAGGTCGACATCGACCACGGCAACGGCTACCACACCTATTACGCGCACCTCTCGCGCATCGACGTGCACCCGGGCGAGTACGTGATGAAGGCCCAGCACCTTGGCCTCGCGGGCGCGACCGGCGACGCGACAGGCCCGCACCTGCACTATCAGATCATGCTCGACGGGCAGCCGATCGACCCTGCGCCGTATCTCACCGGGGTTCCGCAGAAGGTTCTGGCGAGCCTCAAGTAAACGCGCCTCCGGACGCCGAACCGAGGCGGACGTGAGTCTTCTTTCGTGCGAGGCCTGGGCGGTTCTCTACTGGGTGCTGAAGCTGTTCTGGATCGCGATGCTGCTGTACGCCCTGGTCTCCTGGGTTCCCAGCCTCCAAGGGCGCTGGAGCGCCTATCTCGCGCGGATCGTCGAGCCGGTCCTCGTGCCCTTGCGCGCGGTCATCCCGCCGCTGGGGGGCTTCGACCTCTCGTTTTTGGTCGTCATCATCGTGGTCGGCTACGTGATGAACCGCATTCCCTACGGCGGAAATTTCCAGCTCTGCTCGTTTCTGACGTAGATGGCAGTCGCTAGGCAGCCGGCCGCGGCAGGCGAGCGAATCGCCGCCAACATCCGTAATTTCTGCATCATCGCGCACATCGACCACGGCAAGACGACGCTATCGGACCGCTTGCTCGAAGTGACGCGGACGATCGCCGGGCGCCAGATGGAAGAGCAGATGCTCGACGCGATGGACCTCGAGCGCGAGCGCGGGATCACGATCAAGATGCACCCCGTCACGCTGGCCTACGTGGCTCGCGACGGCCAGTCGTACGAGCTCAACTTCATCGACACGCCCGGCCACGTCGACTTCTCCTCGGAAGTCTCGCGCTCGCTGGCTGCGTGCGAGGGCGCGTTGCTGGTCATCGACGCGGCCCAAGGCATCGAGGCGCAGACGCTCGCGAACTACCATCTCGCGGTCGAGAACGGGCTGACCATCATCCCCGTCATCAACAAGATCGATCTGCCCGCCGCGGACCCGGAGCGCGTGCGAAAAGAGATCGAGGAGTTGCTGATCATCGAGGGCAGCGAAGCGATCTTGGCCAGCGCCAAGGAAGGGATCGGCATCGACGAGATCCTCGAGGCGATCGTCGCGCGCATCCCGCCGCCGCGCGGCCGAACGGAACACTTGCGCGGGCTCGTCTTCGATGCGGCCTTCGACTCGTACCGCGGCGTCGTCTCGTACGTGCGGGTCGTCGACGGCAGCTTGCGGCCCGGCACGCGCTTCATGTCGATGGCGCAGAAGAAGGTGTACGAGTGCACCGAGCTCGGCGTGTTCAAGCCGGAGATGCGCAAGACCGAGTCGCTCGATATCGGCAACGTCGGATACGTCATCGCCAACATCCGCTCGCTCGGGGACATCGACGTCGGCGACACGATCACCGAGGCGGCGAAGCCGGCGCCCGAACCGTTGGCTCGCTACAAGCCGATCGTGCCGATGGTGTACTGCGGCCTCTATCCCAACGAGGGCGTCGAGGTTTCGCAGCTGCGCGACGCGCTCGAGAAGCTCGCACTCAACGACTCGGCGTTGCACTACGAGCCCGAGAGCTCGATTGCGCTGGGCTTCGGTTTCCGTTGCGGCTTTCTGGGCCTCTTGCACATGGAAATCGTGCAGGAGCGGCTCGAGCGCAACTACGCGCTCGACTTGATCGCGACCTCGCCCTCGGTCGTCTTTCGTGTCACGTTGACCGACGGAACGGTCGAAACGATCGACAACCCTGCGAAGCTCCCCGCGCGCGACAAGATCGCGCTGGTCGAGGAGCCGTACGTCAAGGCAATGGTGATCTCGCCGCCCGAGTACGTCGGCACGATCATGGAGCTCACGCAAGCCAAGCGCGGAGCGCTCGGCAACATGGAGTATCTGGCCGACAGGCGCGTCATCTTGACGTATGACCTGCCGCTGGCCGAGCTGATCGTCGACTACTTCGACCAGCTCAAGTCGCGCACCAAGGGCTACGCCTCGCTCGACTACGAGCCCACCGGCTATCGCGAAGGCGACTTGGTCAAGCTCGAGATTCTGCTCAACGCCGAGCCGGTCGACGCGCTCTCGTTCATCGTCGCTCGCGAGAAGGCGGCCTCGCGCGGCCGCGCGCTGGTCGAAAAGCTCAAGGAGCTGATTCCTCGCCAGATGTTCGACGTGCCGATTCAGGCGGCGATCGGGGGCAAGATCGTCGCCCGCGAGACGGTCAGCGCGATGCGTAAGAACGTGCTGGCCAAGTGCTACGGCGGCGACATCACGCGCAAGCGCAAGCTCCTCGAGAAGCAGAAGGTCGGCAAGGAGCGCATGAAACGCGTGGGGCGGGTCGATTTGCCGCAGGAGGCGTTCATGGCGGTCCTGCGCCTCGAGGAGAAGTGAGCCGAAATACTCGGGTGCTCGACCCCTTCGGCCGAAAGAGGTGATGAGGAGCACGATTTCGGCATCCGGCAAAGCAATTCGGTTTGAAGTCGGAACGCCCCAAAGGCAAAGCGCACCTTGGGAGAGACGGAGAGCCTCTTGGACGAACCGCTGGAGGACGCGATGGGAGACGGCGGGGCGCCCGCGTCGGCCCGCTTGCGCTGTTCGAGACCTTCGTAAAGGATCCGACCGAAGGGGTCATGATGCCCGAGGCCCAGCGCAGCGAGGGCGGCCGGCGCATCCTGTGGGTCAACGAGGCGCTCGAGCGACTGACCGGCTATGAAGGCCACGAGCTCGTCGGCATGACGCGGCGCGTGCTCCGGGGCCCCTGGACGAGCGGTGAGGTCACCCGGCGCCTCGCCGAGGCCATCGACGCGTATCAGCCGGTCGAGGCCGAGCCGATCAACTAACGCAAGGACGGCAGCCCGTTCTGGAGCGATATCCGCATCTCGCCGGTCTTCGGCGAGGACGGCCGGTGCACGCATTATCTACCCGATTCGCGCCCGCTCCGGCCAAGCGCTGCTCGGCGTCATCCGCGCGCGCGGCCGCGGCCTGCTCGGCGACCTGGTGCTGCACAGCTTGTCCGAAGGCCCAACCGGATGCTTCTCTCCGAGCGGCTTGCGCGTCAAGTCGCAAGCGCCGACCGGCGGCGCGCGCGATTCGCGCTCGCCGTGCTGGATTTGGATCGATTCAAGCTCATCAACGATGCGCTCGGCCACGCCGCGGGCGATTTTTCGTGCCGCGCGAGTCGGCCGAGCGGCTGCGCCGCTCGCTGCGCTCGTGCGACACGCTCGCTCGGATCGGCCGGGACGAGTTCGGGCTGCTGCTCAAGGGCGTCGTTTCGCGGGAGGCCGCCGAACGCTCCGTATGCCGTATCGTGGCGACGCTCGACCGGCCGTTCCTCATCGACGGGCGCGAGGTCAGCGTCCAGGCGAGCTTCGGCGTCGCTCTCTATCCGGACGATTCGAGCGATACGCGGGAGCTGTTCCACCAGGCCGACCTCGCCATGTACGCCAAGCGGGCCGCGGCGGACGCTCAGACCCAGGGCGCTTCCGTCTCCGCATACACGTTGCCGTAAAGGTCGCTCGGCTCCGGTAGCGCTTCGCGTTCGATCTCGTCGGTAACCCCGTTGACGGTCGCGACGATCTCGTCACGCAGCGCGTCGAGCTCACCGGCGCTGATGAGGCCCTCCTCGAGCAGCCGCCGCTCGAATGCCGGAACCGGATCGCGAGCGCGCTCCGCCGCCACCTCTTCACGCGAGCGGTAGGTGCGATCGTCGTCGTCGGTCGTGTGCGAGAGAAAGCGGTAGCACTTCGCCTCGATCAAGCTCGGACCGTCGCCCTGCGTCGCGCGCTCGCGCGCCTCGCGTACGGCGTGATAGACCGCGACGGGATCGAACCCGTCGACGATCGTGCCGGGCATGCCGTAACCGCGTGCCTTGGCCGCGACGTCGGCGTTCGCCATTTGTTTGCTCTGATTCGTCGAGATCGCCCAGCGATTGTTCTCGCAGACGAAGACGACCGGAACACGCTGCACCGCTGCGAAGTTGAGCGACTCATGCCACTCGCCTTCGCTCGTCGCACCTTCGCCGAATTGACAGAAGACGACGCGATCGGGCTCGCGACGCGCTTTGATCGCGAAGGCCGCCCCAACGGCATGCGAGCACTGCGTCGCGATGATCGAGCTGAACGAGGCGATGCCGAGCTCTCGCGCGCTGACGTGGTTGATGATCTGACGGCCCTTGGATCGGTCGGTAACGCGGGCGAATTGCGAGCGAAAGAGATCGCGCAGCGGAAAGCCGCACGCCAAGACCAGTCCGGTGTTCCGATAGTACGGGAACACGATGTCACGGCCGCGGACGAATGCCAGACCGGTCCCAGCTTGCACTGCTTCGTGCCCTTCCGAACCCATCGCAATGGCAATTTTGCCTTGCCGGTTGAGTTGGAAGCCGCGCCCATCGACTGCTCGTTGCAGCAGCATGTTACGAAGAAGCGTTCGCAAGAGTTCGCCTTCGATTGCGGCCGGTTCGTGCGGCTCGGAATGCATCCGCCGTCATTCCACGAGTGGCGGCGTTGCCACTTTCGTTGTGACCGTCAACCACTTTACAAGCGCGCTCGCACGCGCTATGCTATGAGTGTCTCGAGACAGAGTGCAAGACCGGCAAGGAGGGCGATTGACCTCGCAAGATCCACCGGGGCAGAACCCAGGGGCGTGCGTAAGCACCTGAGCCGTGAGGCCGCGTAGCGGACCTCCAGCCTACGCGGAAGTTATCCGCTACAGGATGGTGCGCAACTGCTTGAGAGAATAGTCATACGCGAATGCCGCCTTGGGGCGGCATTCGTGCATTTTACGCGGCCTCATGCCGGAGAAGTCGAGCGGCCTGCGGTTGGTAAACCGGTTGGTTGCTTGCCCGGACCCGGGCCGCGCAGCGTCGATTGGGTACCACACAGGGTAGGAGCTCACGTATGGCTGTTGCCGGCAAACCGAAACTCGTCATTCCCGCCGCCGGCTTGATTCCGGCTCCGCCCGTTCCTCAGCCGAACATCTTTCCGATGGAGTGGCGCGTCGAGACGCCGAAACTCGCGGAGATCTACGAACGTAGCAAGCGGCAGGTCTACAACCCGTCCGACTTTCCGTGGGACGAGTTGCGCGCCGCCGATTTCACGCCCGAGCAGCGCATCGGCATCATGTATTGGTATGCGGTTCTGGCCAACTTCGACGGCTCCGGCCCCGCGGTGTTCGCGAAAGCGACGATCCACGCGTTCGAGATGCACAGCGAAGACCCGGTGCGCAAGTGTTTCTTCTCGATCACGCGCGACGAGGTGAACCACGAGGAGTGCTGCCAGCGCGTCATTCAGAAGCTCGTTCCCGGCGGCCCGCTGGGCTTCACGCCGCAGACCGATCTCGAACGCGCGGCGATCAACAATATCGAGTGGCTCTACCACAACGGCGGCCGTTACTGGTCCGGCTACAGCGCTTCGCTCGAGAAATATCCGCTCTCGGTTCTCTTCACGTCGTTCATGATGGGCGAGGTCGCGAGCTCGACGCTCTTTTTCGGGATGTCGAAGAAGGCGACGCACCCGGTCTTCCGCGAGATCTTTCGACGGGTCGGGCAAGACGAAGCGCGCCATCTCGCGATCTGTCTCACGATCCTCGAAAAGGATTGGCCCGGGCTGTCGGACGAGTACAAGTCACTGATCACCAAGCAGCTGCGCGCCGGGTTCGTCTTTCTCTCGATGATCCTGTGGGAGCCGCCCAACCAGTTTTGGGAGATCCCCGATTACTTCTTACCGAACCATCGCGTGTTGGTCGAGTACGCGCGCGAAGGCGGTCTCGGCGTTCTGACGTTCGACGAACAGGCCGAGAACTGGCGCGTCGCGCTCGCGCGAGTGCGGGCGATGGTCGAAGCTTGGGGGATCGCATTTCCTGCGATCCCCGAGCTCGACCTCGACGGCGTCGACGTCGGCGACATCGGCCCGCAGGACATCATCCCGGTCTTCTAGTGTGGCGCGCCGGCTTGGGGCCGCCAGGCTTGGGGAGCGGGTTCCGCGCTACGGCAAGGTTGAGGAAGGATTCTGAGCGATCGCGCGTCAGCGACGCGCGATCGGGTTTTGTGCCGCCGGCGCGCATCCGCTCCGTCATCGCGCGGCTGCACAGCCCCACCCTACTTTAACAGGCGACCTTCAACGGCCGCCCCGGTAAATGCACAACGCCTGGTCGGGTCGGTACACCGGTTGTCTAATGCCCGAGCGACGCCGCGAGGGCTATGCTGACGTATCGAAACCGCTCCGTCAAGTGGGGGACCTTTATTGTTTCTAGCAGACGCTAACCCGTATATCTCTGCGCCTGCATGGCTGAATCCCGGCGACAACGCATGGCAGTTGACCGCCGCGACGTTCGTCGGTATTCAGAGCATCCCAGGCCTGGCGATCCTCTACGGAGGGCTCGTCAAGAAAAAGTGGGCGCTGAACTCAGCGGTCATGTGCTTCTACGCGTTCTCGATCGTGCTGATCGTATGGATGCTATGGGCCTATAACATGTCGTTCGGCGCACCCATCACGATGCCGGGCCCGGCGTGGGCCTCGTCGCTTCTTGGAATTCCGCACTGGGCCACGACGCCCGACTTCGAGATCGGTCAGGCGACCATTCCACTCGCAGCGAGCGGCATGCCGCCGTTGCACTTCGGTGGTTCGGCGATGATCTTCTTCCAGTTCGTGTTCGCAGCCATCACGCCGATCCTGATCGCAGGCTCGGTGTTCGCGCGCATGAACTTCAAAGCGTGGATGCTCTTCGTTCCCTTGTGGACGACGTGCGTCTACACCGTCGGCGCGTTCGCCCTCTGGGGCGGCGGCTGGCTCTCACAGCTCGGCGCACTCGACTATTCAGGCGGGTACGTCATCCATCTCGCAGCGGGCGTCTCGGGCTTCGTTGCGGCGGCCGTCGTCGGGCCGCGACTCCTCGAAGACCGGAAGGACTTCGAACCTAACAATCTCATTATGGCGCTCGCCGGCGCGGGTCTGCTCTGGCTCGGCTGGAACGGGTTCAACGGCGGCGACCCATACTTCTCGAATGCCGACGCGGCGGCGGCCGTACTCAACACCAACATCGCGACCGCGGTCGCGCTGCTCTCGTGGCTGGTTCTCGACATGTTCGCGGTCGGCAAACCGAACGCAGTCTCGATGATCAACGGTATGATCACGGGCCTGGTCGGAATCACGCCCTGCGCCGGATACGTCGACGGCTTCGGCGCCATGGCGGTCGGCCTCGTGTGCGGCTGCGTCGCCTGGTTCGCGCTCAACAAGGTCGGCCAACTCTCGTTCTTCAAGAAAGTTGACGACACGTTCGGCGTCTGGGCCACCCACGGCGTTGCCGGCTTCATGGGCGGCATGTGCGTCGGGCTGTTCTCGAACCCCGACATGCTCGAGTACCTGAGCATCGACAAGAAGACGTCACCGGTCTCGGCGACCGGCCTCTTCTACGGCTCTCACGATCCACACCAGTTGTTCGTTCAAATCGGGGCCGCGCTCTTCATCATCGTGTACGATGCGATCGCGACCTTCATCGTGCTCAAGATCGTCTCGCTCGTCGTTCCGCTGCGAGCCAGCGATGCCGAGGTCGAGGACGGGGATCTCGCGATCCACGGCATCGACCCGATGCCAACCTACTTCCCGCCGGTCGGCAGGCCGGCCTCAGGTGGGGCCGTCGGGAGCTAGTCTCCCTCGCAACTCTGGGTCTGAAAAGGGTCGCGTCGACTTTGGCGGCGCGGCCCTTTTCTTCTGAAGAAGGCCGACGTTACAGGCTGGATGCGATGCGAAAGCCCTGCGCTGCGCGCGGGGCCTCGCCGCGCTGCCGCACCACGTGCTCGATGCGCGCGAAGGTTGGCGGGTTTGCCAGCACGTCGGCGATGAACGCGTTCAGCGCCGCTTCCTCGCCCTCGATGTCGATCTCCAGGGCCTCGGAACTGCGGAGGTTCCGAACGGTCCCGGCGACCGGGTGCCGTGAAGCGAGGGCTGCGACGCGCTGACGGAAGCCGACGCCTTGCACGCGTCCGGTCAGCGTGACGATCACTCGCCTGGTCCCTGGGACTCGCTCGGCCGGCCGAGCAAGTCTTGGCTCTTCATCGTTCGGAGGTGAGCCGAATTGGCCGTCATCAGCGAAGTCGTCTATCAGCATCCGGAGATCGAGACGCTTGACCGCGCTGCCCTCGGCGCCCTCCAAGATCGCAAGCTGCGCGCCCTCGGCCGGCGTCTGGGGCGCAGCCCCCAGTGGGTCGAGTATTTTGCCTCGTTCGGCGGGAAGCCCGAAGCGCTGGTCGACCGCGTCTCGCTGCGCCGCCTGCCGACGCTCGAGAAGAAGGACTTGCGCTCGCGCTATCCCTTCCCGTTTCTCACCGTCGACATGCGCGAGGTCGCGCGCTTCTGCGCCACCTCGGGGACCACCGGGCTCCCGGTGATGTTCGGCTACACGCAGTCCGACGTGAAGAACCTGAGCGCGCAGATGCAGCGCTTGTTGTGCGCGGCCGGCGTGCAGTCCCGCGAGCGCGTCTATCAGGGCTACGGTTACGGCTTGTGGGTCGGCGGGGTCGTGATGGACTGGGGACTGCTCGCGTACGGCTGCACGAATTTCGGCGTGGGCCCGGGTCGCGCCGAAGCGGTCGTGCAGTGGCTGCGCGATCACGAGTACACGGTCTGCACGATGTCGCCGCTCTGGCTCATGACGCTGGTCAACGTGGCCCAGTCCCACGGCATCGACCCCAAGCGGGATTGGAAACTGCGCCTGGGTCTGTTCGGCGGCCAATCGGTCTCGGCGGCCCTGCGCGACGAGCTGGAAGCGGCGATGCCGCCCGGCTTCATGGCCGCGAACATCTACGGCTCGACCGAGTCGGGCGGGCCCAATCACGCGATCTCGTGTCCGTGGTCGCACGACCGCGACGAGATGCACCTCATCAACGAGGACACGCTCCTCACGGAGATCCTCGACCCGGTGACGCTCGAGCCGGTCGAACCCGGCCAGACCGGCGAGATCGTGTTCACGACACTCGAGCGGGAAGCGTCGCCGGTGGTCCGCTGGCGCACGCGCGATCTCGTCAAGCTCGCGGAGCGCGCCTACGAGTGTCCGTGCGGGCGCAGCGCGTTCCCGTTGATCGGCCGCATCGTCGGACGCAGTGACGACATGTTGAAGGTGCGCGGGACGATCGTCTTTCCGTCGCAGATCGAAGACTGCATCGCCTCGCTTCCGTCGACCGTGAACGAAGCCTGGCAAATCTACATCGATCGCGAGGATCGCGTCCTGGAGGAAGCGATCGTCGCCGTCGAACGGCGCGACGCTTCGAACGAGGATACCGAGGCGGTGCGGCAAGCGGTCGAGCGCGCGATCCACGGCCGTTTGGGGATCCGCGTGCGCGTCGAGGTTCATCCCGAAGGCGCGTTGCCGCGCTACGAAGCGAAAGCCGTGCGGGTCATCGTTCGCTCGTAGCGCGCGAAGGGCGCCGCGACCGAGGCTCTGAAGCAGTCGGGCGATGAACGACGGAACGGCCTCCGCCGAGCGCGTCGCCGACGACGAGCTCGCGAACCGCGTAGCCGAAGCGATGTATGCCAAAGACCGCACCGCGCATTTGCTCGGCATTCGCCTGCGCGCCGTGCGGCGCGGTTATTCGGAGCTGACGATGAGCGTGCGCGAAGACATGCTCAACAGTTACGACCTGTGTCACGGCGGCATTCTGTTCACGCTCGCCGACACGGCCTTCGCGTACGCCTGCAACGCGAGCAACGAGCGCAACGTCGCGCTGCAGTGCGCGATCTCGTTCACCACTTCTGCGCGGTTAGGCGACGAGTTGGTGGCGGTCGCGGTCCAACGCGTTCAAGGCGGCCGGACGGGAACGTACGACGTCACGATCAGCGGCGCGGACGGCGCGGTCCTCGCGCTCTTCCGCGGCACCAACTATCGCCTCAGGGCGACCGTTCTTTAGTGCTGGTCTACGTCGCTACCAAGAACGCGGGCAAGCTGCGCGAGTTGCGCGAGATGTTCGCCCGTTCGGGCTGGCAGCTCGAGACGTTCGCCGGCTATGTCGACGTCGCCGAAGGCGAGCATTCCTACGCCGAGAACGCCGCGCTCAAGGCGCGCGCGCTGCGCGCCCAGCTGCTCGCCGCGGGCACCCATGCGGCGGTCATCGGCGACGACTCCGGACTCGAGGTCGCCGCGCTGGGCGGACGCCCCGGCGTCCTGTCGGCCCGCTACGGCGGCGAGGGCGCCAGCTGGTCCGAGCGCCGACACGCGCTGCTGCGCGAGCTGGCGGCGACCGGCGACGGCGAACGCCGGGGCCGCTTCGTATGCGCCATCCACTTCATCGACGCGGACGGCTCGGAACTGGCCGTCGAACGCGACCTGCCCGGCCGGATCGCGACCGAGGAGCGCGGCGAGCAGGGCTTCTCGTACGATCCGATCTTCATGTGCGAGCCGCGCGGGCACACCTTCGGCGAGCTCGCCGAGCAGGAGAAAAACGCCGTCAGCCATCGGGCCCTGGCCGTGGAAGCGCTGCTCGACGCCTACGGCGCCCGCCGTTCGGAGGCGAGCCACTGACGGATTTGCCCGGGAACGTCGGGAACACAAGCCCCGGCCGGGATGTAGCTCAGCCAGGTAGAGCGCGCCCCTTGGGCGGGTGAGGCCGCAGGTTCGAATCCTGTCATCCCGATAGCGAAAAGCCTTGTAAACAAAGGATTTTCGAGCTGAAAATCGGCGAACGTGGGCCAGAAGTGGGCCCGAAGCGCCTGGCGAGGGTGAGCGCGCCAAGCCTGCTTCCTCTTCGGTGCCCGGCGACCCTGAATTCCGCGCTGCACCGGGCCGATAGTCTCAGGGGGGCGTTGCCGCTCCAAGCGAATCGGACGAAACGTGCTATGAACCGCGAGAGTTGAAGTTCCGACAGGTTCGGCAGTTGCTGCGAGATGACGGTTGGTATCTCTGTCGACAAGAGGGCAGTCATGAGCAGTACCGACATCCGGAGAAATTGGGCCGAGTGACAGTCGCTGGGAATAATGGGCGTGACGTGCCGCCGGGCACGTTGAACGGAATACTAAAGCAGGCGGGGTTGAGATGATCTACGGAGTCGTGTTCGAGGACGCCGACGACGGCGGCGTTGGTGCGTACGTTCCGGACATGCCTGGTGTCGCCGTCGTGGCGGGCACACGAGCGGAAGCAGCGCAAATGCTCGATCGTGCGGTTCAGTGGCACGTTGCAGGCATGATCGAGGATGGGACGCCACTTCCAGACCCGTCTAAAGCAGAAGGTTATGACTTCTTCGTCATCCTTGATCGTACGTATGTCCAGCACGTCGAAGATGCGATGCTGCCGTATATTCTGAACGCATCAAACGCGACGCCATTCTGGATTCAGTCTCGCAGTTCGTTTTTCGATATGTCTCCTGAACCGGCGGCTACGTGAAGGCTTGGATTACGCTTGCTGAT
The DNA here is from genome assembly GCA_052267165.1 of Vulcanimicrobiaceae bacterium. Classification (GTDB taxonomy): domain Bacteria; phylum Vulcanimicrobiota; class Vulcanimicrobiia; order Vulcanimicrobiales; family Vulcanimicrobiaceae; genus CAWICD01. Next base: position 47,284 of record JBKQHO010000005.1, read on the forward strand.
TATGCGCAAGTTCATGTCGGAAAGCTATTTCTTGTAGGCGGTGGGATCAATTTAACAGGACCAGGCCCCGTGACGATGGGTGTCGCCGTCGAGGTCTTGATCCCATGGGATCAGCGAAGCAGGAAGAATCGTCTGAAAGTAGCCCTTTACGACGGCGATGGCAGACCGTTCATGGTGCAAACGCCGTTGGGTCAGGCGCCAATGGAAGTGCAGGCTGAATTTGAGACTGCTCCAGCGCCAGGCACCCCTGCTGGCAGCGAATTGCCGTTCGAGTTAGCTTTCAATGTCGTAAACTTGGTATTGACTCCTGGGCAAACTTACGAGTGGCGTTTGCTAATTCAGGGAGAAGAGGACGCGAGCACAGTCAAGACTTTTGCTGTTCGCGCCCCGCAGGGTGCGCTCTGACGCCTCGCTGCTCCGCCTCTTGCGGTCGAATGGCACCGGGCGCTGCGACGGTTGCCGCGAGCCGTCGACTCCCCGCTATCCGGTCGCGCTCTACGAGATCGTGCCGAACGTCGGAACGACGAACCTCTGCGAGTCGTGCGTCCCCGAGTGCGACGCCTTCCTCAACGCCGCGCAGGCGGACGGAGCGCTGCGGGCCTAGTCGCCGACGGAGCCGCTCGAAGCGCTCGGCGAAGGCCGCGAGTCGCTCCCGAACGTGCGCCGCGAGCTTCGCGCCGTTCAGCCAATCGCGCAGGCCGAAACGGGCTCTAGCAGGTTGCTGAAAAAGCCGGCTCTTTGATTGTCCTACCTCGAGTCATCGACCTATGTTTGCCTGATTGCGCTCAGTTTTTCCTCGAATCGGAGGTGTCGCAACGCTGTTTTGGCGTTTTTGGAGACACTTATCCCGTCGTCAAGCGGCGCGCGCGAAGATATTGCGCATCCGAACCAGGTTGTAGGCCGCCATCGCAAAGGTGAACAGCCCCCCAACCCGCTCCCGGCCACGAACGCGGACCTTGCGAATCGTACCGACGACCTTGCCCCAGCCGAACACTTCCTCGACGCGCTTGCGTTTGCGTTGACTCGTGAGATAGCTCTCATGGCGTGTCGTTCGACCGTCAATGGCGCTACGCCGATTGGTATCGTTCTGCGCAATGTGCGGCGTCACGTTCATTGACCGAAGCTCTGCAACGAACTCAGCTGCGTCGTAGCCTTTGTCGGCGCCCAGCGTGACGCGCGATCCTTCCGGAAGGCCTCCCACCATTTCCAGCGCCGCCTCGCGCTCGGCCGTCCCCGTCGCCAGGGTCAAGACAGCATCGACGACTAGCCCATTGCGATTCTCGGTCATCACATGCCCCAAGTAGCCCAGTTTCGCTTCGCTACCCGCGCTCTTCTTATACAACCGTGCATCGGGATCGGTCGTTGTGGATGGCGGTCGAAAAGCGCGCAAATCTGGCGGCGAGGCGAAACAGCGACGACGTATCCGCTCGTCGTTGCGCCACCCGTCGACTACTGGTGGTTCGTGCAGATCAAAGACCCCGCAGGGGTCTGGCAAAAGCAGAGCGGCCCCTGGAAGTTTGACAGTTGCATAAGCCACGGCATAGATCTCCCGCCTGGTACAGTGTTTCGCTGCATGGGTATTGCTCAATGATGATAGGTCGCGGAGTGGCTGCACCCGATAACCTGGCCGATACGGCCGAAAGAAAGAAGACACGTCCACGTGCACCTTGATCCGCTTTGCATCGTTTGCCTCATCCTGGCGTTTGCGGGCTTCGGACTCCAGGTTGCCGGCATCATCGTCGCGACCAGCGCACAGCCGCCGGAGCAGGCACCAGCGCAGGACCAATCGCTACACTCACCATTTGAGAAGGACGCCGTCTATGCGGCGATCAGTCGTCGCACGCGACAGTTCATCGCCGCGCAAAAGTGTTACGCCGCAGGCGCGTGCGCTCTTTTCCTCTCGACGGTCTGTGCACTCGCACCTTGTCTCTTCCAGGTAAGGTGTCTGTGAAAGAAGCACAGCTCGGTCTTTTCGCCTCGCACGGCGATTCGGCGAATGGGAACACGCCGCCGCGCTCGTCGCGGAGTTCAGGCGTGGCCGCACCCGATAACCTGGCCGATGCTGTGGCCGACGAAAGAGGCAAAGGATGACGAACTTTCTTTACAAGCTGGCGCGTGTCAGCGCGTGGCTGCGCGGCATCGAGAAGCTCGGCGAGGGCAACCCCCGGCCGCTGATCCACGCGTGCTCAACCGCCCGATCTACCGCCTCGCCGGCCGCGCGTCGCGCAAACTCGACCGCTGGATCGCGCCGTGAATCGCAATCCGTTCGCCTCGCAGCGCGCGTTTCTCGCGTCCGTTGTGGCGCAACGCATGGCCCTGCAGGCGCTCGCCGACCCCGACGACGCCGAGGACGCGGCCGAAATCGCGTCGCTCGATCGCGTGCTCGAGGCCGCTTAAGGGCACCTCGATGAATCGGGTTTTTGGCTTGACAAAGGTCAGCGGCTCAGCCGATTGCGTCGTAAGGCATTGGGGAGTGCCGATGACCTGCACGTTTTCAAGTCTGTCCAGCTCGTCGACGCGGCGCCCGACATCCGGCGCGCGGTTTCGGCGGGTGAGATCCAGGGGCAGATGGCGGCCAAGGGCGCGTCGACGCTGCTCGCCGAGCGGCAACGCGAAATGGACATCCTCAGCGGCCAGTTCGTCGACGCCGCGAAAGCGGGTCACAGACATGCAGCCGCCGACCTTGCGCGCCTGGACGCCATAGCTGGCCGTGCGCGCGGCATCCTCGACGAGCACGGCGAGCTCACGTCGTCCGACGACGACGACGACGACGTCATGGCGCCGCCGGGGAAAGCCGTGGATCCGATGCGCGGCGACGGCAAGGGCGGGCCCGAGCGCAAGGGTGGCAGCGAACGAGTCTTCGTGAGGAAATAGCGAGTGCGATTTCAGTTCAGCGGCGGTTCCGGAGAAGGTGGCTCGTTTAGCCTCGCCCAGAGCTCCATCGACTCCGCAACCCTCGCGATGCGTTCCGGATCGTCAATCTCGGCCTGCGTCAACGGCGGCGACCGCGATGCCAGTTCGCGCTCGGCGCGCTCCTGCTCGGCATACCACGACGGCAGCGTTATGTTCGCAAGCCGCTGCCGCAGTTTCTCGAAGCTCTTCAGGTGCTCCGATCCCATCATGCCGAGCACCGCTTTAAGCCTTTCCAGGCTATCTTCGCTCGTCTGCTCGCGGCACTGAAGGTAAATCGGCACCGGGCATCCGGGGCCGTCCTGCGCCTCGTGGCGCTTGCGCCATTCGACCCCGTGCCGGCGCGCGTAGTCGATGCACCACGCGAGCTGTTTCGCGGGCTGCCCCTGATCTCGGCCGGACCAGGCTCCTCGTCGAAGATTGCCGTCGTTAGCACCGCGCATTCCCAATCTTCATCCGTCGGAGGTGGTCCGCCGAAGCCGTCGGCGTTGCCGTTCGAGGGGTTCTTCATCGTGCGCGCTGCGTCAGAACCGCGGCGAGCGGCGCAGCACGTCGCCGACCGCGAGCCCGCCCGGTGGTAACGGGACGTTCAAATTGCACCCGTAGCGGGATTCTCAAATTGAACCCTCGGGGGTATTAGTCAGGCTTGGAGGGTTTTCCCGGGGAGCGGCCACGGAGGCGATAGCTCTCGCCGGTGAAG
>JBKQHO010000006.1:0-21317 GCA_052267165.1 Vulcanimicrobiaceae bacterium
TTGCTGAAAAGTCATGTCGATCTGCAGCGTGTCATAGAGCTGGCCCGTGACGCCGGGATTGAGATCCGTAAGCGTCGTCGTCACCTGCGTGATGTCCCAGGCGGTGCCGCCTCCTGAGGGGGCGGCGACATTTGGCGGGTACGTGTGCGTTACGACGATTGGAGGTGGCGCCGTTGCTTGCGGTGCGCTCGGTCCACCTCCACTTCCACCTCCGCATGCGGTAATGGCCGCAGTTAGGACGATGCCGGCCAAGAGGCGGGGATCGATCGCGCGAGAGGTCATCGAAAACGCTTCTTCCTCGGACGAGGGTGAGCTGGAACTGCGATAGCGGGCCTGGATTAGCGAGATGCGAGAGTGTGAGATACAACAACTTAAGTTCGAGCCCATTTTAGGGGCGTCATGACTGAATTCCCGCGGAGCCAGTGTAGGCTGTCCTCAGGGCACGGTCGGCAAGTCTGGGAACGTTGGCCCCGTCTCGTGTGAAGAGTGGATGCGGAAGCCGAATTGTGGGCACTACCGTAGTGGGAAGCTGCTGTCTCCGCGGCTTGCTTTAGCTTCGCTTGTGCCGAGAAGCCATCGCCGGACCTGGGACGCCAGTCCACGCGACGGAGTAACAGTGGTACGCCGTGAGCCAGCTACAGCGGCGTTTGCTAGACGGAGCTTTCTCTGACGTTGATTCGCAGAATGCGACGACATACGTCCTCGGACGGTTCGGTAAGCGCGTCCGGACAGCGGACGGTTCCGTAAACGCATCCGGACAGTAGACCGGTCACAATAATCCAGCCGGCTGCCGGAAGCGGTAAGTCGCGACGTACCCTACGGTTCGAACACCGAGATCCCGACGGCGGCTGGTTGCGACTCGCGACGAGGAAAGCAGAGGTACAGCGACAGCAGGACCGCGGTGAGCGCTCCCACCCCGAAGCGGAACTCGAGCGACGTGCGTTGGGGCGTGATGAAGCCCTCGATCGTCCCGGCGATCACGAGCAGGCCGGCCACCCCGATCATCAGCACGCCGGCGCGGCGCGCGTTGGCCTTCAGCGCGTCGATTCGGCGCAGCCGGCCGGGCGCGACGATCGCCTGCGCGAGCAGGAGCCCGGCGCCGCCGGCGATCTGGATCGAGGTCAGCTCGATGACACCGTGCGGCGCGATCGTCGCCCAGAAGTCGGTGCCGAAGCCGCGCGCGGCGAACAGCGCGCCGAACGCGCCGACCATCAGGCCGTTGTTGAGGATCTCCCAGAGCGTGATCAGCCCGACGCTCATGCCTCCTGCGAATGCGAGCATCGCGACCTTGATGTTGTTGGTGATGATCGCGGCAGAGATCGCCGGCGCGAACGTGCGGTCGAAACCGAAGTTGGAATCGTGCAGGCTCTTCTGAATGAACGGAATCTCGTCGCCGGGCAGGAGCGCGTAGGCGTTGAGCGTGTGCCGGGAGACGAGCCAGTACGCCACGATCCAGGCTGCCACGAAGAGCGCGGTGCAGCCGAGAATCTGACGGCGAGAGCGCTGGACTTCGCGCGGAAACGTCTCGCTGAAGAAACGCGCGACCCGCGACCACCCGCCGCTGGCGCTCTCGACGTAGACGTAGGCATGCGCTCGGGCGACGAGCCGGTTGAGATAGCCGCGGAGCGCATTAGAATAGGACCGGCTCTGCGCCGCGGCCAGGTCCGAGGTGGCGGAGCGGTAGAGTAATGCAAGCTCCTGCACGGCTGCGGAATCGAGGCGGCGCAAGCCGCCGCGGTCGGCCGCGTCGAGAAGCGCGTCGAGACGCTCCCAGCCCGTTTGTCGCCGCGTCACGAAAGTCTGCTCGCGCATCTTTGACGCTCTTTCGCAGGACTCGCCTCCCGCCTTCCAGGAGCCAATCACATTTCATGGAGCGCTCGGTCGAGGTTGCCACCGGCGAAAGCGTGGCCTTCGCGTACGAACTCGCCGGCTTGGGGAGCCGCTTCTTTGCCGTGTTCCTCGACTTCTCGCTGCAACTCGCCGTCGCGGCGGCCGCGATCGCGCTCGCCGTTTGGCTCGTGCCGGGGAGCGTTTCTCACGGGAAAACGGCGCCGGCCGGGAAGCTCGCTGCCTCGCTGCTCGTGGCGCTGGCGGTCATCGCAGCCTTCCTCTTATTCTTCGGCTACTTTATCATCTTCGAGTGGCTGTGGCAGGGCCGCACGCCTGGGAAGCGCCTCGTCGGCATCCGGGTCGTGCGCGACGGCGGCTTTCCGCTCGACTTCACGAGCTCCGTCATTCGCAACGTCGTGCGCATCCTCGAGTTTTCGCTGGGCTTTTACGCCGTCTCCGCCGTCATCGTCTTGCTCTCGCCGCGTAACCGTCGCCTCGGCGACATGGCGGCGGGCACGCTGGTCGTGCGCGACGCGCGCTTCGAACGGGCCTCGGCCATCGCGCCGCGCGGGCGGGAACGGGACGACCCCGTTGTTCGCGAGCTCTCGCCCGCGGAGTGCGACCTCATCCGAAGTTACGCCGCGCGTCGCGGCACGCTCAACCACGCCGCTCGAGCGGCCGTCGCCGGAAACATCGCCTCGCTCGTCCGCCCCAAGCTGGGCGCGACCTTCGAGCACCTGAGCGACGACGACTTGCTCGTGCACCTCGCTCAGACCGCCCTTACCTAGGTTTCCGGCCAGGCAGCCAAGCCGGGACGCCCGCAGGCACTATTTTTGGCCAGATGGCCTGTTGGGAGGAGGCCGTCGCTCTACATTTCGCAAATCCTTTGGCCACTCGTAATGCCTCAACCGTAGGCGATCGAGCGCCGAAGGAGTGGCATGACCCTAACCGATCTCGTCTCAACCTACGACTTTAGTAAGAACCTCGACGCGATCGTCTGGGCTTTTGCGCTTGGGACCGGCCTGCGGTTGGTCCTCAACGGGCGTTTGCGTAGCCTAGGCGACCTGCGCCAGGTGCTGGGAGCTCAGCCCTTCGCGAAGATCGTCCCCTTTCTGGCGCCGTTCGCCTTCTTCAACGCGGTCGTCGGCGCACTCGGCTTCGTAACCGCTTCGCATGCGAATACAGGTATGCTCGACGTCTTCAACTGTGCGATCCTGCCGCTCGTCGGCGCGATGCTCACGGCCTCTGCGCTGAGCTTCACGGGCGACCGGGTCGTTACGCGGACTCGCCGCTCCTAGCAGCCGACCGCTGCCCGCGCCGGCGGAACGGCCTCCGTTCCTGAGCGCCGAACCGCTACTCTCGCCGGCGGATCCGGTCGACGAGGTCGCGCGCGAACGCGATCGCCGCGCGCTTCCGCTCCTCGTACATCTGCGCGGCCTGCGTTCGCGTCATGTGGCGTCCGTGTTCGTAGAAGAACGCGACGCTTTCGCCGACGACGATCGTTCCGGCATACGCGATGGCTCCTTTGATCGCGACGCCGGCGACGGGAATGAAACCCGACAGCTCGCGCGATAGCGCGCGCCAGCCGAAGCCGCCGCCGACGACCGGCAGCAACTCCCAAACGCGCTGCACGTCGGGGTCCTTGCCGTAGGTCGCGCCGAGCTGCATCATCAGCACGATCTGGATGCCCGTGATCGCCACCATGTCGCCGGCCGAGGCGACGGCGCCCAACACGAGCCCTAAGACCGGGACGTTGTCCATGACGGCGCTCGCGCCGGCAACCTTCAGTGACGACATCGCGGCATCGCGCGTCAGTTTGGAGGCGACCGCTTCGCGCAGCGGCGGGAGCCGCAGCCCGACCGCGACCTCGATGCCTTTGCAGCGCTCGATCAGATGCGGAAAGAAGCGCACGCGCAGCGTTTCGCGATCGATCCGCGGCACGACGTACTCGACCGTCTCCCCGGCGTGCGGTGCGATGACCGGATGCGTCTCCGGCGGCGGGCCGCCGACCGTCAGCGCAAAGATCGGCAGGCTGAATTGCTCGAGCAGATCGAGCCTCGCTCCGGCCAAGTCGCCGGGCTCGCCGAGGAAGATGATGCAGCGCGCGTCGGGGCCGACGACCGTGGGCCTGCGCATCGGGTCGATCGTTTCCAGCGTCGCCGGCGCGTCAGGCGGAACGTTGGCGTCGGCATGTGCGTGCAGCAAGGTCGCGCGCAGTTCGGCGACGAGGCGAGGGTCGCCGCAAAGGAGGAAGCGGAACGGTTTGCGCGAGTGGGCGCGCAATTCGCCCGTCAGCAGCCGCTTGCGAACGAGCGCAAGCACATCGGCTGAACCGAGCGAGGCGGCTTTCGCGCTAATGATTGCCCTTCGCTTCCTGCACCGGATCGTCGGTATAGTCGAGGTAGACCAGGCCCAGGAAAATCTCGAGCGCCTCGGAGTGCATGCCGCGAGCGTTCGCCACGTCGACCAGCGAACGCTTCGTGGCGACGGCTTCTCGGACGACGGCCTGCGGCGTCGTGTTCGTATCGGCTGCGACGATCGATGCCGTCGCGACCTCGCCCGGTGTCAAGTCGTCGTGCTCCATGGCCGTATAATCGAGGCCGTCGTTCTTGACCAGCGCTTCCAGCGCGGATTGCAGCGTCGCATAGCGGTCTTCGGGATAGCCGACGCCGGTCAGCGTGATCCGCGTCTGCAGCTGGCGCGCACGCGCCAGATTGTAGAGCTGCTGCGACTGCGAGCCGGCGATGGCGGCGCGCGAGAGGCCGTCCATCGCCTTCTGCATGATCGGCACGAGCGCGTTGTAGTCGACCAGCGAAATGTCGCCGGACATGTCGAGTTGCGAGCGCGAGAGATGTTCGATGAAGTCGTTGAGAGCGCCGAGCGAAACGTCGAGCATCGCGAGCGAGCCCCGCGCGGCGTCGAGAGAACGGATCATGTCGCCGTCGGTCAGCGCGATGTCGTCGAGCATGCGCGGATAGCTGGGCAACAGGGCGAGTGACTGCGCCGGAACCGGGTCGGCCGCGAGCGTCGCGCTCATGCCTTTGAGAATGTCCGCGTTTTCTTTGACCAGCCCGCTCTCCTTGTTCTTCTCCAGCGAGCCGATCGTGTCGATTGCTTCCTCCGATTTGTTGAACGAAGCGTCGATCGCTTTGGCCATCGCGTTGAAGTTCTTGGTTATCGCTTCGAGCCGGCTGCCCGGGCGAATTTGCACGCGCGAGAGATCGGGCACGCCGTAGGTGATATCTTGGATGCGCGCCTTGACCGCTTTCGCCTGATCGCGCCCGGCGTCATGGCGCACGGCGAGGGTCGCGACCGCCAACGTTTCGCGGCTTTGCGCGTCGGCCATCTCTTGACGCAGCGGAGCCAGATTCGGCTTGGTGAGACTGAACTTTGCTTGGTCCTGGCGGAGCTCTTTGATGTTTGAAAGTGCGGTGACGCGCGTTTGAGGCGTGCCCTTCTCGGCGGCCTCGGCCAGCGTCTGCTGGCTCTTCTCGGTTTGACCCAAGGCGATCTGCGTTTGCCCCAGGTGCAGCAGCGCGGAAGGATTGGTAGGATCGGCCTTGAGCACTTGGGCCAGCTTCATCGAGGCGATGCTGTAGCGGCCCTCGGCCTGATCGTGCAGCGCCTGCACCAAGATCTGATCGGTGGTGCGCTTCGTCGGGTCGAGCTCGGGATAGCCTTCCAGATGCGCGACGCGGTTCCGGAACCCCGGATGATCGGCGAGATACGCATCGACCAGGCTCGATTTCGAGCCCTCGAGGACGCCGAGGTGATTCATGAACGAAACCATCGAGTCGGGATCGTAGCCCGCTCGCGACATCAAGAGCAAACCGTACTGGTCGGCCTGCAGCTCGTCGCTGCGCTGGGCCTTGGCGATGATGCCGGCTTCCGCGAACCCGCCAAAGTTGTACACGATGGGCGAGAAGATCGAGGCGACCCCGAAGAGCAAGTTGAGGATTTGCGCCTTGGCGGGCAGCGTCACCGTATGGCGCCGCTCGTTGTGCCCGGTCTCGTGCCCGAGCACGCCGGCGAGCTCGTCCTCGGACTGCACGAAGTCGACCAGGCCTTCGTTCACGTAGATGTAGCCGCCGCCGATCGTGAAAGAGTTGATGTCCTGGGTGTCGAGGATCTTGATATTATAGGGAACGTCCTTGCGCGCCGTCTGCGCCCACAGATTGTTTCCCACGTCGTTGACCCACCGGTTCAGCAGCGGATCCGTGACGACGTTGTACTGGTTCATGACCTGCTTGTCGTCTTGCTTCGCCTGCTGGATCTCGCTTGCCGTCGACATGGCTTCCGCGGGTGCCGGGATGCTGGCACACAGGAGTGCGACGATCAGGCCAAGCGGGACGATCCTGCGGAACGGCATGCTCACCTCGAAGCGGTGGAGGGCGCACACCTTTCGACGGCTCGCGGCAAGGAACATCCGCGCCCAGGCGATGCCGGGCGTGGCGCCCGCCCAGTGCATGGAATGTGAATAAGGCGCATTTTGTTGTGAATCGAATGTGGACAGGGGAGGGGCGCTGCCGCGTTCCGTGGCAACGCTCGCGGGTGATGACCGAGTTTTGCGTGCGTTTGCAGCGAGGCGAGCGCTGACGTGCTGCGCGGGACGGCAGCAGGGTTGGAGTTCGCGTTTGGGGCGGCGCCCTTCGCGCAGGCCTGGGACGAGATGGCGCAGCGGCTGGCCGAGCGCCCCAGCTTCTATCGCGGCAGCCAAGCGACCGCCATCTTCGACGACGCGGCGCCCGACGAGGAAGCCTTCGCGAGCTTCCTGAGCGCCGTCGCGGCCTACGGGATCGAGCTGCGCGGCATCTACGGCGGCGACGAGCTGACGAGCTTTGCCGAGCGTTTCGAGCTGGCATACCTCGGCGCGCCGCCGCGTCCGCGGGTTGCGAGCTTCGAACGAAAGCGGGCCGCCCGCGCGGTCAAGTTGAGCGATACGGCGCGGTCGCTGCAAGCCGATTTCGCGGGCGCGCGGGCGGACATCGCCGAGCGCCGAGCGCGGGGCGAGGCTTCCGTGAAGAAGCCGCTCGTCGGCGTCGAGCGGAGCGAGCGCCCGAGCGCGCCGCCGAGCGTCCGCGTTGCGCCCCCCGAGCCCGGAACGCTGTACCATCGCGGCACCTTGCGGGGCGGCCAGGCTTTGCAGCAGCTCGGCAACATCGTGGTCGTCGGCGACGTCAACCCCGGCGCGGAGCTCGTGGCCAGCGGCGACATCCTCGTCTTCGGCGCACTCCGCGGGACGGCGCATGCCGGCGCGCAGGGCGACGCGAACGCGCGCGTCGCCGCCCTCGAGCTCGCTCCGACGCAGCTGCGTATTGCGACCTTCATCGCAATCGACGACGGTCAGCGCCGGCGCACCGAAGCGGAAGTCGCGTTCGTGTCCGGCGATCGTATCACGATCGCTCCGTTCGCAAAGGTGGGAATGAATCGATGAGTGCTCGGCGGATCGTCGTCACCTCGGGCAAGGGCGGCGTCGGCAAGACGACGACGACGGCCAACCTCGGCGCCGCGCTCGCCAAGCGCGGCAAGAAGGTCATCCTGGTCGACACGGATATCGGACTGCGCAACCTCGACTTGGTGCTCGGCGTCGAGAAGCGCATCGTCTTCGATCTGGTCGAGGTCGTCGAGGGACGCTGTCAGCTGCGCCAGGCGCTGATCAAAGACAAGCGCTTCGCCTCGCTCTCGCTGCTCGCGGCCGCGCAGACGCGCGAGAAGACGGCCGTCTCGGAAGAGCAGATGACGCGCGTGATCGACGAGCTCAGCGAGCTCGCGGATTACGTCATCATCGACTGCCCGGCCGGGATCGAGCACGGCTTCCGCAACGCGATCGCCGGCGCGCGCGAGGCGATCGTCGTGACGACGCCCGAGGTCAGTTCGATTCGCGACGCAGACCGGGTCGTGGGCAAGCTCAAGGAACGCGGCCTCTCGATGCGGCTCGTCATCAACCGCTTGCGACCCGAGATGGTCAAGTCGGGCCAGATGATGTCCGGTGAGGACGTGCGCGAGATACTGGCGACGGAGATCTTGGGCATCATCCCCGAGGATGAAGAGGTCGTCGACACGACCAACCGGGGCGAACCGATCGTGCTCGATTCGACCCGGCGTCTGGCTTCGATCTACAACAAGATCGCGCGTCGGCTCGACGGCGAGAAGGTGGCGTTCACCACGCTCGAGCCGCCGGGATTCTTCGACAAGATCTTCACGCTATGGAAGGTTGGTTAGAGGATGGGGGCGCTGGACGCGGCGGCGTTACAGCCGGAGCCGGAAGCCGCGGCGTTACAACCGGAGCCGGAAGCCGCGGCGGAAGTCCCGGCGACGCTCGGGCGTGCGATCGTCTTCACGAGCGGCAAAGGCGGCGTCGGCAAGACGACGACCACCGCGAACGTCGGAGCGGCGCTTGCGGTCGGCGGTAAGCGCGTGGTGCTCGTCGACGCCGACGTCGGGCTGCGCAATCTCGACGTGGTCCTCGGGCTCGAAAGCCGCGTGAAGTACCATCTGCTCGACGTGCTCGAGGAAAAGGTCGAGCTCGACGAGGCGCTCGTGCGCGACAAGCGCTGCGAGCGGCTCTACCTGTTGGCCGCCGCACAGTCGCGCGAGAAGGAAGACGTCGACAGCGCCAAGATGAAGGCCCTGATCGAGCGTTTGCGCACGCAGTTCGATTTCGTGCTGATCGATTGCCCCGCCGGCATCGAGATGGGCTTCAAGAACGCCGTCATCGGCGCTCAGCACGCCGTCATCGTGTGCACGCCGGAGGTCTCAGCCGTGCGCGACGCCGATCGCGTCGTCGGTCTGCTCCCCAACGACTGGCGTCCGGAACTGATCATCAACCGCGTCAAACTGCAGCTCGTCAAGAAGGGCAAGATGCTTTCGACCGACGACGTCAACGGTATTCTGCATCTGCCCCTGCTCGGCGTGATCGCGGACGAGGCCGAGGTGATCGTCTCGACCAATAAGGGTGAGCCGATCGCTTTCCGCGCAAGCTCGACGGTCGGAGCCGCCTACCGGACCATTGCGGCGAAGCTCAACGGCAAAAACGTTCCCGCACCGTATCCCAAAGCCGAAAGCGGCGGGCTGCTGGCCCTTCTCAGCGCGATTTTCGGAGGGCGCTGATGTTCGATTTCTTCAAGTCTTTCTTTCGCCCCGAGAAGCCCTCGAGCACGACGGCCAAAGAGCGCCTTCGTCTGGTGCTCCTCTCCGACCACATCTCACTTTCGCCCGAGATCATCGAATCGCTCAAAGCCGACTTGCTCTCGGTGATCTCGCGTTACGTCGAGATCGACTCCGACAGCGCCGACGTTACGTTCGAGCACCGCGAAAACGAGATCGCGATGCTGGCCAGCGTCCCGATCACCGGCTTGCGTGACGGTCGCCCCGGGCCGCCACCTCCGCGCGGCCGCGCGGAACCGGCTGCCCCCGCGGCCCCGGACGCCGAGGCGCCTGCTGCCGCCATTGAGCCGGCCCCGGTCGAGGCGTCAGCCGTCGGGTCGATGGCCCTCGAAGCCGCGCCGGTCGAGGACGTCGAGGTCGAGACGAGCGCGCCGCGCGCCGAATCCGGAGCAGAGGACGAGCCCGGGACGGCGGTCGTCGAGCAGATCGCGTCGCACGTTTCGGCCGCCGTCGTCGAGGCGGAGCCCGAGCCCGCGGCGGCATCCTTTGGCTCGGCCGAGTCTGAGCCGGTGCAGCCGCTCGCCTTCGAGCAAACGGAGGCCGGTGTTTTCCATCTTCCGCCGGCGACCGGGAAGGCCGCGCGCCGCCGACGGAGGCGCAAAGCCGCGCGGGCCGTCATGTTGCAGACGAGGCTCGGCGGTCAGTCGTTGGGTTCACCCGCCCAGGCCTAGCACCCGGCTCTCGATAAAACTGGGCGCATGGAGCGCCCCTGGTACCGGTCGTTCAATTGGACGATGGCCGTCACCACGGTCGTCCTGGCGGGTTGCGGCGTCCTTCTGATCCATTCGGCGACGCTTCACGATGCCGGGGCGGCGAGCGAATGGCACAAGCAGATCTTCTATGCTGCGATCGGCGCGGCGCTGATGGCGCTCCTCGCGTCCGTCGACTATCACCGCTGGCAGCGCTGGGCGCCGCAGCTCTACGTCCTCAACCTCGTTCTGCTCGGAATCGTGATGCGCGGCGGGCACAGCGCGCTAGGTGCGCAGCGTTGGATCTCGCTCGGTCCCGTCGGGACGTTTCAGCCGTCCGAGCCCGCCAAGCTGATTCTGGCGATCGTCGTCGCGACGATGCTGGCGCGCATGACGACGGTCGGCTGGCGCGAGATGGGCTTGACGATCGCCGCCGTCGCGGTGCCCGCGTTGCTCATCCTCAAGCAGCCCGACCTCGGGACGTCCCTCGTCATCCTGGCGATTCTCAGCGCCGAGTTGTTTTTCGGCGTCTCGAGGACGGTCTATTTCAGCGCCTACGCGCTTGGGACGCTGGCGCTGAGCGCGATCGTAGTCGGCACGAACCTCCTGCTCAAGCCGTTCCAACGCGACCGTCTGCTGATCTTTCTTCACCCGAACTCCGATCCGCAAGGCGCGGGCTGGAATCTCAATCAGTCCAAGATCGCGGTCGGCAGTGGCGAGCTCTTCGGTAAGGGCCTTTACCACGGAACGCAGACGCAGCTGAACTTCGTGCCCGAGCATTCGCGCGATTTCATCTTCACCGTCGTGGGCGAAGAGTTGGGCTATGTCGGCGCGCTGGCGCTGATCGTGCTGTATGCGATGATTCTGCTCGGCGCGATCCGAGCGGTGCTGGCGGCACGCGACCGCTTCGGCTTCCTGCTCGCCGTCGGCATCGTGACCATGTTTGCGTTCCACATCACCATCAACATCGGCATGACGATCGGCATCATGCCGATCACGGGCATTCCGTTACCGTTCATGTCGTACGGCGGGAGCGCGATCATCACGGATTTCGCCGCGATCGGCGTGTTGCTGAACATCTATCTGCAACGCGATAAACTCGTCTTTGAAGAGCGCGCGCGCACGGAGCTGTACAAGGTCGCGCAGCGCCAGAAGAAAGCGCAGGCCATGCCTGGAAAGGCGCGCCCCACCATGTAGAAAAGGGCGCCGCATTCACGCCTTGCGGCTAAGCTTGCTTCCTGTATAGTTAAGCTCCTTCGGATAGGGTTCGCCTGCATGAAAAGGGGTTGGCCGCAAGCGAGTGCAACGCTAAAAACTTTCTGCTCGCATTGATCAATGCGGAGGCATCTATGCGCGTTTTGACCGCTCTCATGCTTTCACTCGCGTTCGTTACGGTTGCCGCCGGCGCGCAGACCGCGCCCGCCACACAGGCCGGCCCTACGCGGATATCGGCGATCGACTTGGCGCAGGCACAGTCGAGTTCGTCCTGGCCGACCTACGGTCACGATTACAGCAACCAGCGATTCTCGCCGTTGCGCGCGATCAGGGTGGAGAATGCCGCGTCGCTCGTGCCCGCGTTCGTCTTTCAAACGGGCGTCGCCGCACCGTTCGAAACGACGCCGCTCGCCGCGGACGGCAAGCTCTTCTTGACCACCGCTTACGATCATGCCTTCGCCATCGACGCGAAGACTGGCAGGCAGCTGTGGCACTATCAAGCCAAGCTCGGCAAGACGATCTTCTGCTGCGGCCCGGTCAATCGTGGCGTGGCTCTCGCGGACGGCACGCTCTTTCTCGGCCAGCTCGATGGTAAGCTCGTCGCGCTCGACGAGGACTCGGGCAAGGTCAAGTGGCAGGTCCAAGCCGGCGACAACAACGCGGGCTATTCGCTGACGATGGCGCCGCTGGTGTATAAGGATCTGGTGATCGTCGGCGGAGCGGGCGGCGAGTACGGCGTTCGGGGCTCCGTCACCGCCTACGCGCGCAGCGACGGCCATCAAGTCTGGCGCTGGTACTCGACCAACGCGGAGCATTGGGCGGGCACGTGGGCGACCACGACGCCCGACGGGGCCGACCTGCACCGCGACATCGCGAGAGAGAAAGCCGCGTATGCGCAGCACGCCGACGCTTGGAAGGTCGGCGGCGGTGCCACCTGGATGACCCCCGCGATCGACGCTTCGCGCGGCGAGCTCTACGTCACGACCGGCAACCCGGCGCCCGACCTGCTCGGCGCCGTGCGCCCCGGCGACAATCTCTACACCGACAGCATCTGCGCGCTCAACCTCTCGACCGGCACGCTGAAATGGTACTATCAGGAGATTCCGCACGACGTTTGGGATCTCGACGTGGTCTCGCCAGTCGTGTTGTTCGATACGGTGGACGCGAACGGAAATAAGGTCGCGGCGGTTGGCCAAGCCGGGAAAACGGGCTGGTTCTACGTTCTCAACCGCGACACCGGGAAATTGATCCGGCGTTCCGACGCCTTCGTCCCGCAAGAGAACATGTTCGCGCAGCCGACGGCGCAAGGCGTGCGCATGTTGCCGGGCGCGAACGGCGGCAACGAGTGGTCGCCCGTCTCCTACGATCCCAACCTGCATCTGGTCGTGATCTCCGCGCTGCACCAGCCGATGACGTACGCGGCCAAGCCGCAAGAGTTAGCGCCGGGCTCGCTCTGGCTCGGCAGCGCGTTTACCGGGATTCGAACCGAGCCGCAGTACGGTCTGCTGTCGGCGATCGACACGAACACGGGGAAAGTGGCCTGGCAGGATAAGGTCGACTATCCGATGATCGGCGGGAGCGTTTCGACGGCCGGCGGCGTCACCTTCGTCGGTGAGTCGAACGGTAATTTCGATGCGGTCGAAACGAAGAGCGGCAAAGTGCTGTGGCAGTTCCAGACCGGGGCCGGCGTCAACGCCGCGCCGATGGCGTACGAACTCGACGGTCAGGAATACGTCGCGGTCGCCTCGGGCGGCAGCTTCCAGATCTCGACCCCCTACGGCGACTCGCTCTACGTCTTCAAACTCTCGCATTAGCAGCTTACCAAGGAGTACGCATGATATCCCGAGCGACGGTCGCCCTCGCGGCGGCCGTCTCTTTTCTTGCCGCGTCGCCGGCCACGGCGGACGCGCCGTCTTGGATGCAGGTGGATGCGGCCCACAAGTCCGTGCACTTCGACATCAAGATGGCCGAGAACGGTGACAACGGCACGCTGAACTTCAACGGCTATGCGAAGGGCGCGCTGACGCTCACGGTCCCGGCCGGCTGGCACGTCACCATGCACGTGGTCAATGCCGGTGCGGGCGCAATCCCGCATTCGCTCGAGGTCGTGCCCGTCTCGGAGACGATCCCCAGTCAAGGCGTCGACCCGCCGGCCTTCTCGGGCGCCGAGACGGTCGACCTCGTACCGGGGCTCGACCCCGGGCAAAGCGACGACGTCGACTTCGTGGCCGACACCCCCGGCAAGTACTGGATATTCTGTGGTGTACCCGGGCACGGCGTCAGCGGCATGTGGGATTACCTGGTCGTTTCGACTTCGGCGACGCTGCCGGCGGTCACCGAGTCGAAGCCCTAAACTAACAGGCTGCGGAAAAACCCCCGCACCAGTCGCGACGTGGCTTTCCCGCCGGCTCTTCATAGCCGCCTCAATCCAGCGAAAAATCCACGCTGCTTTGTGGCACGGGGGTTTTTCCGCACGCTGCTTATCCGAACGGCAGTCACGCCGAACGCTTGATAGGTGGACCCTGCAAGTGCCGAAAGGACCCGAAGCCGGAGGGCGGGAAACACGCCACATCCGATTTGGAATTTTTGCGTGCGCGATGCGGCGCCAGGTCGTCCCGCGTTCGCAGTATGTGCTTTCGGATCCAACTATTTTCGAGCGATTCGTCCTCTCGAGTTCCGCGCCGCGCCATGCGTCGGCGCCTGGTGCCGACGACGTAGCGCTCGGGACGCCGCCCGGTCGCGGGCAGGCAAAACCCCGATATGCGGCGCGAATGGGCGCCGCCCTACGCGAAAGGCAACTACGTGCCAACAGAGATCCTCATTTCGAGCGACCCCTGGGAGAACCGGGTCGCAGTCCTTGAGGACGGCCAGCTCGCCGAGATCTACTTCGAGCGCGAAGAGAAAGTCATCGGATCGATCTACAAGGGCAAAGTGATGAACGTGCTCCCGGGTATGGGAGCCAGCTTCGTCGACATCGGGCTCGGCCGCAACGCTTTCCTCTACGTTGACGACATCAACAAGACGCCGCTGAACATCGGCGACGTCGAGATCACCTCGGGACGCTCCGGCTGGACGATCACCGAGAAGATCTCCAAGGGCGACGACGTCCTGGTCCAGATCGTCAAGGAGCCGCGCGGCCAGAAGGGCGCGCGCATCTCCACCAACATCTCGCTCCCCGGCCGCTACCTCATCCTCATGCCGACCGGCAAGTACTCGGGCGTCTCGCGCAAGATCGACAGCGCCGAGGAACGTAACCGGCTCAAGGGGATCATGAAGCTGATCCGCCCCGAAGGCATGGCGACCGTCGTGCGAACCGCCGCCGCGGGCGTCAGCCAAGCGGAATTGATTGCCGACCTCGGCGTGCTGATCCGCATGTGGCACGGCATCCTCGAGAGCTACAAGCGAGCGCCGGCGCCGTCCTTGATCCACAAGGACATGAACCTCGTCTATAAAGCGGCGCGCGACTTCATCACCCCCGAAGTCGACCGAGTCTTCATCGACGATGCCGAGGAGTACGAGAAGGTCCGCGACTTCATGCGCCTGCTCGGGCCGCAATACGTCGACCGCATCGAGCACTACAACAACGGCCGCTCGCTCTTCAAAGACTACAAGGTCGACGACGAAGTACGTAAGCTGCTTTTGCCCAAGATCAACTTGCCTTCGGGCGGCTCGATCGTCATCGAGACGACCGAGGCACTGACCGTCATCGACGTCAACAGCGGCAAGTTCACCGGCGGCAAGAATCTCGAAGACACGATCGTCAAGACGAACATCGAAGCCGCCGCCGAGATTGCGCGCCAAGTGCGGCTGCGAGACATCGGCGGCATCATCGTCTGCGATTTCATCGACATGTCGCACGAGGGCGCGCGTAACAAGGTCATCGCGACGCTCGAGAACGGCCTGCGCAAGGATCGCACGCGCACGACCATCCAGTCGTTCTCCGCGCTCGGGCTGCTCGAGTTCACCCGCAAGCGCGTCGGCAAAGATCTCTCCGCCCAGCTGCGCGGTGCGTGTCCGACTTGCAGCGGGCTCGGCTCGGTCATGTCGCCGGAGTCCGTCGCGATCGACGCTTTCCGCCAGATCCGGCGCCTCGGCCACGAGCACCTCAACGGCAGCGCCGATCACCGGCCGATCGAGGTCATTGCGGCGCCGACCGTCGGCACCCAGATCGAGTACTGGTACGAAGACGAGCTGTCCGCGCTCGAAAAAGAGATCAAGACGAAGATCGAGGTGCGCGTCGACCCGTCACTCCATCCCGAACGCACCAGGGTTCTGCCGCTGCCCGACGGCGCTGATACGGCCACCTCGAGCGTGCGGGTCGGCGACGAGCTGGAAGTCGACCTGCTCGACGTCAAGCTGCCGGTCCCGACCTCGGCGCTCGCCGTCGTGGGCGACCGCCTCGTCGAGGTCGAGAACGCCGCCAACGCGGCCGGCCAGACGATCAAGATCAAGGTTCTGGACGTCGACGAGGACGGCACGATCCTCGCCGAGCCTCGCGCGCCCGTCGTCGCGGCCCCGGCCGAGAAAAAGCGCCGACGTCGCGGAGGCCGCGGCCGCAAGCGCGAGCTCACACCGGCCGAGCAGGAAGAACAGCTGCGCGAGCTGGCCGAGGAAGCCGCCAAGGGTCTGGGCGGCCGGCCGGCGATCGGCATCTCCTCGAGCGCAGAGGCTGAAGCCGAGGAGATCGAGGCACGTCAACACACGGCGAGCTCGCCGCCGCTGGCGACCGTTACCCCGCTCCATCCCGTCCCCGACTATGCCGCGGTCGAGCCCAACGGCGAACAGCGTGCCTACGCCAGCTATGGCGGTGAGACCGATATTCGCCGTCGCCGGCGGCGCCGGCGACGCCGCGGCGCAGCTCGCGGTCCGGGGGGCGAGGTTACGCCGCTGGTCGGCATCCCGACGCAAAACAGCGAGGCCGAAGCAAGCGCCGGTCTGGGAGCCGACGAGGAAGACGACGCGCCCGCGTCCGCCGACGCCGGCGTTCCGATGGTCGGCGAAGACGGGACCGTTAAGCGTCGCCGCCGGCGCCGCCGCCGTCGCGGCCGCGGTCTTGGCGCGGAGACGCCCCCCGCCGCAGGAGCGGCACAGCCGGGCTCGGTCCCCGAACGCCACATCTTCCGCGTCGACACGGACGGGACGACCGAAGCGACGGGAGAGACGGCTCCACCCGAACCGGTTCGAGCGATCGCCCGGGTCGAGTCGAAACGGGGGCCGGTCGCCGTCGAACCCCCGCCGCCGATCCTCACCCTGCCGGACGCGCCGGCCAAGGTCGCCAAGCCTGCGCGGCGCCGGCGTACCAAGGATGACGCGCAGCTCGACCTCGAGGTGGCACAGGCGGCATTGCCGGCCCCGCCACCCGCGGAGCCCGCAACGGAGCAGGCACCGGCACCGAAACGTCGCGGCCGGCCACCGAAGGCGCGGCCCGCTGCCGAAGCGGTCGTTCCGGTTGCGAGCGCTCCGCCTGCGGTCGACGTCGCCGTGGCGGCGGCGCCAAAACGTGTTCGTCGCACTAAGGCGGTGGAGGAGCCGTCCGCCGCAAAGGCGCCGGCAAAGGCGAAGCGGCGCACGACCACGGCTGCGGCACCGGCCAAGAAGCCGGCGGCAAAGAAGACGCCGGCCCGCAAAGCAGCCGCCACGACCCGCAAGAAGGCGGCGACGACTCGGAAGAAGAGCGTCAACTAGTCCACGTGTCGACCGCCGTGTTCGTCGACTACGACGGAACGATCACCGACGCGGACACGTTCGACGTGCTCGTCAGGCGTCTGGCGGGAGACGGTCCTTGGAATGAGATCGAGGGCCGTCTCCACCGTGGCGAACTGTCGCTGCGCGAAGCCCTGGTGCGGGAAGCGGAGCTGGTTCGTCTGACGCTCGACGAAGCGGCGGACTTGCTCGAACTCCAAGTGCGCTTCGACGCAAGCTTTCCAGCGTTCGTCGAGGCGTGCGAAGCGCATAGCATTCCGGTAACGATCGTCAGTTCCGGCGTCGAGCCATTGATTCGCCGCGCGCTCGAGCGTGAAGGCCTGCAACGGCTGACCGTCATCGCTAACGCCGTCGAAGCGCTGTCGACGGGTTGGCGCCTGCGCTTTCGCGACCCGATCGGTAACGGTACCGACAAGGCTGCCGTCGTGTCGGCGGCCCGCGCGCTAGGGGCGCGCACAGTCTTCATCGGCGACGGGCGTTCCGATTACGAAGCCGCGCTGGCCGCCGATCGCGCGTTCGTCAAGCGCAACGGGCACCTCGAACGCTTTCTGACACAGCGAGGCGTTCCGTTTGAACCCTTCGCGAGCTTCGCGGAAGTTACCCGAGCGCTAATTCAGGCTGCTTAGAAGAGAGCGTCGCGAGGCGGCGGCCCAACCACGAGTTGGGCCGGCAATTCGCCTCGCGGGCCGCGTAGCCATAGAAGAACGGCTGCTCGGTCATTTCCGCAAGGTCCAGCGCGACGAGCGCCGCGCGCCAGCGGCTCCCGAGCTTGTCGTACGCATCGAACGCGTTGACGAACAGATCGATCGCCAGTTGCTGACGGCCCTCGGCTCGAGCGACCGTTGCTTCGGCAACGAGCTCCTTGGCTTGCCAGCCGCGGTCCATCCCATCGAACAAGATGGCCGGGCATTTCGAGCGCGCCGTCCGGAAGCGGTTGAGTATTGCGCGGCCTTCATTCGGATCGCGTTTGGCGGTAAGCTCGGCCAATTTGACGAGCGCGGTGAACTCGACGGACGATCCCTTTGCCGGCGACAAATCGACGTCCTTAGCGAGCTCGATCGCATAGTTGAGCTCGTCGTCGGCAAACATCTCCTGGCCGAGCTCGCGCGCCAGGAACGCGCGGTCGAGGATCGACTCGATTCTCCACGCGGTCGACGGCGCAAGCTCAGCGGAGCGGCGGAATTCACGAAAAGCGCCGACATGATCGCCGCCGAGGGCGCATAACCAGCCAACGGCGCGGACGACGTTGAAATGGCAGAGCTTGGTACTGTCGACCCAGCTCATGTGGGCCGAGCGCTGGCGCAACTCGTCGGCCAGTGACGGTTCGCCGACCTGGACCGCAAACGATGCAAAATTCGAGAGCAGCGTCGCGCTCACCCAATGGTCTTCCAGCGGTTGAGCGTCCAGCTCTGACAGCGCGAGCCTGGCCCACTCGAGCTGAGCGAGCAAGCCTTCCTTAGCACGCGCGAGCAGTCCGCGGAGGTCGAACGCGCGAGCGCGGACCAAGCCGAGTGAAAGAAAGTACTCTTGCTGGCGCTTCAGCCACAGCTGTGCCGGGGGAGCGGCCGTCATAGCCCGTTCGAGGGCGGCCGATGCTGCGTCGAGGTCCCGGGAGTAGAAGCGAACGGTCGCTTCAAAAAATTCATAGTCCGCTTCGAGCGCCGCGGAACAACTCGAATAGGCGGCTACGCGAGCTCCCAGTAGGAGCTCTTCGATCTCGTCGAGCTGCCCGAGGCGGAGGTACGCCTGAGCTTTGAGGATGAGAAGCTCGCCTTGCTCGAGATCGGACAAGCGATCGTCGATGGCGGCGCACACATCCAAGG
Source organism: Vulcanimicrobiaceae bacterium (assembly GCA_052267165.1). Taxonomy (GTDB): domain Bacteria; phylum Vulcanimicrobiota; class Vulcanimicrobiia; order Vulcanimicrobiales; family Vulcanimicrobiaceae; genus CAWICD01. The sequence continues at coordinate 18,428 of JBKQHO010000006.1, forward strand.
CTGCCTCGAAACGGCCCAGCCGCTGGAGGGCTCGAGCGAGCAAAGGCTTCGCCTGTCTGTCGCTGTGTCCGCCGAGGGCCGATACGCAGTCGTCGAAACGAGCAGCCCGGTAAGCAGATACGGCTTCGCTGAATTCGACGACTCGCGGCTTCAGCCGAACGACGCGGTTCTGCAAATACGAATACCTCGGACTGGGTTCAAGGGCCCACGGTACTTACATTAATCGGCAGTTTTGCAGTCAAAACCTGCAGCCAAAGCGAGTATGCGATTGACTGGTTGGCCTGCCGGAGGCTCAGCAGGCTCATAACGAGATCACAGGCAGAGCGAACGAGCTAGCCGGACGGCGTGCCGAAATTGCCGACGAGCTACGTCTGACTTCTTGGATCAGTGTGTCGCGAACTCTTACAGAGGCGAGGCGTTGACCTGCCCGAGGGGTGGAGAGTACGGGTGTTCCAGGGGTGAGGAGTAGGCGTGTTCCAGGGGTGAGGAGTAGGCGTGTTCCAGGGGTGAGGAGTAGGCGTGTTCCAGGGGTGAGGAGTAGGCGTGTTCCAGGGGTGAGGAGTAGGGGTGTTCCAGGGGTGAGGAGTAGGGGTGTTCGAGGGGCGAGGAGTAGGGGTGTTCGAGGGGCGAGGAGTAGGCGTGTTCGAGGGGCGAGGAGTAGGCGTGTTCGAGGGGCGAGGAGTAGGCGTGCTCGAGGGGCGAGGAGTAGGCGTGCTCGAGGGGCGAGGAGTACGCATGTTCGAGAGTCGACGGACCGCCGCCGAAGCCGGACGAGAAGAACGCCAATAGGGCTGAAAGTAGGATACTGAGACTCATTGAATCGATAAGCTCCTTTAAAAGTGGGGGAGTGTGGTCGTTCGCTTACCTATTGAACCAAGGTAGGACAGGTGACCTAATCGTACACTGCTATGTGAATCGCCAGGGCTTTCTGCTCAATCCTTCCATAGACCCTAAAGGCTGATGGAGCAAGCAACTTATAACTAAAGCCCCAACCTTGAGCGAGCTGGCCAAACCCAAGGTCATGACTCACCTAAACCTACGTGAGGGCGGCGAGTAGGTGTTTTGTCGAGGTGACTAGCCAGAAGCGCCCGAAGCTGGAGGGCGTTCGATGAAACGGCGCCGCGGCGGCGAGTGCTGCCGGCTACCCCTCTAGTTTGACGGAGAGGCCGCTTCCGCTTGCCCGGCGTCAAGAGCCGCGAGGCGGCGAGCCATCCAAGACTGCGGCCGGTCTCGCGCTTCGCGGGCCGCATAGCAGTAGAAGAACGGCTGCCCGGTCATCGCGGCGAGTTCGAGCGCGGCAAGGGCGGCTCGCCAGCGGCTGCCGATCTTGTCGAAGGCGTCGAAGGCGTTCACGAGCAGGTCGATCGCCAGCTGCGTGCGTCCCTCAGCGCGGGCCACCATGGCTTCCGCCATCAGCTCGCTGGCCTGCCAACGACGGTCGCTGCCGTCGAAAAGCGCTGCCGGACATTTCGAGCGCGCGGCGCGGTAGCGGTTGAGGATTGCACGGCCTTCAACCGGGTCGCGTTCGGCGGTCAATTCGGCCAGTTTGAGCAACGCCGAAAACGGCGCGGTCGCGTCGCGCGTCGACGAGACCTCGAGTTCGCGGGCGAGCTCGATCGCATAATTCAATTCGTCATCGGCGAACACGGCCTGATTGAGCTCGCGCGCGAGGAACGAACGGTCGAGCACGGAGTGAAGCCTCCAAGCGCGAGACGGAGCAAGCTCCGAGCTGGCCCGGAATTCGCGAAACGCGTTGAGATGGTCTCCGTTGAGAGCGCTCAACCACCCGATTGCGCGCACTACGTTGAACTGAGAGAGCTTCGTGCTTTTCGCCCAGTCGACGGTTGACGAGCGCTGACGCAATTCAACGAGCAGGGATGGATCGCCGATGTCGAGCGCGAGTACGGCGAAATTGGAGAGCAACGTCGCCCGGAGCCACTGGTCTTCGGCCGGATCCGCGTCCAGCTCGACCAGCGCCATCTGTGTCCAGTGAAGCTGAGCCTTGAGGCCTTCCTTGGCTCGCGCCAACAATCCGCGAAGGTCGAAGAGGCTCGCCCGGATGATTCCGAGCGACAGGAAGTAGTCCGAGCTGTGCAGCCAGGGCTGCGTGGCGGGAGCGATCGCGAGCGCTCGATCGACGGCTGCCGATGCTCCCACGAGATCCTTCTGATAGAAACAAAAGTGCGCTTCGGTCCGCTCGTAGTCGGCTTCGATCGCGGCCGAGCAGCTCGAGTACGCAAAGACGCGAGCCGTGAGCAGTTCAGCCTCGGCTTGCTCCATTCGCCCCAACCGGATCAGCGCATTCGCTCGGAGCAGCGAGAATTCGGCCTTTGCCGAGGGGGAGCTGCAATGGACGTCAGAGCACAACTCCAAGGCGGCTTCCAAGCGTCCCGTGCGTATGAGCGCACGAGCCGCAAGCGCCTGAGCCTCCGGACCGGTATGAAACTCCAGGGCGTCGAGGCAAGCATCATACTCGGCGTTGCGGTAGGCCAATACCGCTTCGCTATATGGAACTGCTTTCGGCTTGAGCTGAACGACCCGGTTGTGCACGACTATACATCCATGAAACGAACAGACACTTCCCATGGATTATCGGCAGCGCAAATTGTAAACCTGCTCTTGAGAAGCCGACGGAGTCGGCCGAACCGTTTTGTGTCCTAGCTCACAACGTCGACGACGGTCGCGAGCGAGGAGGCGGAGCTCTTTAAGCGCTTCTTCCTATGAGGTCTAGGAGTGGTGACGCGTCGCGAGGGTTCCCTGGTGATATCCGGTGTCGAGGGTTCCCTGGTGATATCCGGTGTCGAGGGTTCCCTGGTGATATCCGGTGTCGAGGGTTCCCTGGTGATATCCGGTGTCGAGGGTTCCCTGGTGATATCCGGTGTCGAGGGTT
>JBKQHO010000007.1:0-208132 GCA_052267165.1 Vulcanimicrobiaceae bacterium
TGGCGGGCAAAGGGGAGCAACTCTCGATGACCGCACCGGGCGGTTTTCGTTAGTGTACCGTCTCCGACGTGGGTATACACCAAGCGAGAGCGATTTTTCGTCGCCGCAAGGAGCGAGGAGCGAAGAAGGGCAGCGCCATTTGCCTGTCCCCGAAGCGAAGCGGCGGGGGAGCGACGAGCGACGCGGCGGCGGCCGAGCGACTGTATAGCTACGTCGGAGACGGTACACTAGAACGCATGCGAACAGCTGGCCGCCTCCCCCGGCGAAAGCACGTCGAAGAGCACTTCACCGCGTCGGAGACGGTTCGGGACGTCGTCATCGGCATGTCCGACGGGCTGACCGTGCCCTTCGCCTTGGCCGCCGGCATCTCGGGCGCGATCGCGGCTTCGCACATCGTCGTCACCGCGGGCTTCGCCGAGCTTGCCGCCGGCGGCATCTCGATGGGTTTGGGCGGCTACCTGGCGGCCCGCACCGACGCCGAGCACTACGAGAGCGAGCAGCGCCGCGAGGAGGAGGAGGTCGAGGAACTGCCCGGCGAGGAGCATCGCGAGGTTTACAACATCTTCCGCAACTACGGCTTGGGAGCGGCGGAGGCGCAGCAAGTCACCGCGGCGCTGACCGCGGACCGCGAGCGCTGGGTCGACTTCATGATGCGCTTCGAGCTCGGGCTCGAGAAGCCGGACCGGCGCCGGGCCCCGGTCAGCGCGGCGACCATCGGCGGATCCTACGTGATCGGCGGCCTCGTGCCGCTCATCCCGTACATGCTCGTCGACAGCGCAGCCCGCGCGCTCTACTTCTCGTCGGCGGCGACGATGCTCGCACTCGCGATCTTCGGAGCGGTCAAGGGAGCGCTCACCGGAGTCTCGTGGGTCAACAGCGCGATCCAGACCGTGCTCATCGGCGGTATAGCGGCGACGGTCGCCTTTTTCATCGCGCGCCTCGTCACCGCACACTGAGGCGAGCCCCGCTCGCGCGTGCGAGCGTCAGCCGAGCTTCGCGATGTCGCTGCGATAGGTGAGGGCGAGGCCGGTCCCGATGCGGTGCGCGAGCTCGTCGACCGCGGCGTAAGCGTTGCGGCGCGCTTCGCCGACATCGCCGCCGAGCGCCGTGACCGTCAGCACGCGGCCGCCGCTCGCGTCGACGACCCCGTCGCGGCGCGCGGACGCGCCCCAAAACGCGACGCGCCCCTCGCCGAGCGCAACGTCGGCGCTGAGATCGCGCAGCGGGGTGCTCGAGCGCGGATAATCGGCCGTCGCGAGCACGACGCCGACGCATGCATCGCCGGCGAAGTCCGCCTCCCGCAGATCGAGCGCACCGTCGGCGGCGCCCTTGAGCAACCGCGCGAAGTCGCCGCGCACGCGCGGCATCAAGACTTGCGTCTCGGGGTCGCCGAAGCGCACGTTGAACTCGATCACCGAGGGCCCGTCGGCGGTCCACATCAAGCCGCAGTAGAGTACGCCCAGATAGCGTTCGCCCTCGGCCGCGAGCCCGCGCGCAACCGGCTCGAGAATGCGCTCGCGCACGATCTCGTGCATGTCCTCGGGAAAGCCGGAGGGCGGCGAATAGGCTCCCATTCCGCCGGTGTTCGGACCGGTGTCGCCGTCGCCGGCGCGCTTGTAGTCGCAGGCCGAAGCGAAGGGAACGAAGCCGTCGCCGTCGCCGATCGCGAACACGCTGACCTCGCGACCCTCGAGCTTCTCTTCTAGCAACAAGTCGCCGCCGCCGCCGGGCATTCCGCCCGAGCCGTACCACTCGCGCACGACGCCGAGCGCGACCGCCGGATCGGGCACAACGACGACGCCTTTGCCCGCGGCCAAGCCGTCCGCTTTGACGACGCAGGCGCCATGCCAATCCGCCAAGACGCGTTCCGCGTTGGCGAGCGAGTGCGCGACCCGCGACTTTGCCGTGGGTACGCGATGGCGCTCCATGAAACGCTTGGCGAAGATCTTGCTCGACTCGAGCCGCGCCGCCGACCGGTTCGGGCCGAACGTGGAGATCTTCGCCTCGCGCAAGCGGTCGGCGACGCCTGCAGCCAAGGCCGTCTCGGGCCCGATCACGACGAGGTCGATCTTCTCCTCGCGCGCTCGCGCGACCAGCGATTTGCCGTCGGTCGCGGCGACCGGCCAATTCGTGCCGCGCGAAGCCGTGCCGGCGTTGCCGGGCGAAGCGAAGATCGCGCTGCACGAAGGCGAACCCGCCAAAGCCCACGAGAGCGCGTCCTCACGCGCACCGTTTCCGACGATCAGGATCCGCACGCGAGCATCACTCCCACTCGAAGGTCGACCTGAAGCCCTTCATTGCTCGATTAAATTGTCGCTTCCTGCCGTCGCGCAACGCCCCTCGCGTCGTGCGCAAAGCGTTGCTGTGCTTATGCCCGCGAGCCGCCGCGAGCGGCTCGTGCCCCACTAGGAACTCGCGCGAACGCGGTTCAAAGGTGCCGCTTACCGTAAAAGCGAGGACTGCGCAAACGATGGCGGCTCTGTCATTCACTCCGGAGGAGAACGCGCGCGCCGCCGCACTGGTCGGCGAGTTCATCGAACGCTATCAGCGAACCGTCGAACGCCGGCACGTCTTTCCCGTGATCGATCGCACGGCGTTGCGCAGCCTCATGGCCGCGCAACTGCCGGAGGACGGCTGCTCGATCGAGACGCTGTTCGAAGAGCTCGACACGGTCGTCGTGCCCAACTCGACCCATACGGCGCATCCTCGTTTTCTGCCTTACGTGCAGCCTTCGCCGAACGGCATCTCACCGTGTGCCGAGGCGGTCACCTCCGCGCTCAATCAGAACTGCAACCTTTGGACGCTCTCGCCGGCGGCGAACGCGATCGAACAGACCGTCGTTCGCTGGTTCACCGAGCTCTTCGGCCTCGGTGCAACCGCCGGTGGTCTCATCACGGGCGGCGGATCGATTGCAAACCTCATCGGTCTGACGGCGGCGCGCGATCGCTTCCTGGGGGCTTCGGCGCGCACCGAAGGGCTTCAGGGGCGGAGCTCGCCGCTGACGATGTACGCCTCCGACGAGACGCACAGCAGCATCGACAAGGCCGTCTCCGCTTTAGGACTCGGAACGAACAATCTGCGCCACGTTCCATGCGACGGCGGCTTCCGGCTGCGCCTCGATCTGCTCGCCGAGGCCGTCGCCCGCGATCGCGCGACGGGGAGCTCGCCCTTTTGCGTCGTCGCCAACGGCGGAAGCGTCACCACCGGCGCGTTCGATCCGCTCGCCGAGATCGCGGCCTTTTGCCGGCGCGAAGGACTGTGGCTGCACGTCGACGGTGCGTACGGCGCACTGGCGGCCTTGAGCGAGCGCTACGCCGGGCCGCTCGCCGCGATCGGCGAAGCCGACTCGATCTCGCTCGATCCGCACAAGTTTCTGTTCGCCTCGTTCGAGGCGGGCTGCATCCTGGTCAAGGACGCGGCCGACTTGCAGCACGCCTTTCGCTTCGCGCCGAGTTACCTTGCGATGCCGGTCGATCCGGACCTGATCAACTACGCCGATTACGGGCCGCAGCTCTCACGCGCTTTCAACGCGTTGAAAGTGTGGTGGTCGCTCCGCCTTTACGGCCGGCGCGCGTACGCTGCGACCATCGAACGCATGGCGGACTTGGCGGCCCACATGCAGCGAATAGTGCAGGAACGGCCCGAGTTCGAACTGCTGGCCCCAGTCGGCTTCAATTGCGTCTGCTTCCGGCTGCGCGCACTCGACGACGACGGAAATCGAACGGTGCTGCAGCGCCTGGTGGACGGCGGCAGCGCTTTCCTGGGCCCCGCCGCGGTGCGGGGCCGCTTCGGGCTACGCGCCTGCTTCATGAATCTGCGCACGACGCCCCAAGACGTCGACGCGATCATGGACGAGCTGGCGCGACTCGCCGAGGCGATCCCCGTTTAATGGCCGCCCTTCGCATCCGGCGTCCTCGCTTGTGGGCGACGTGCAGCACAACCTCGCCAAGCAAACCGGACTCGTACGAATCGTGCGCTTTACCTGTCGCTGACGCCGCGCGCGGCGCATGCGTCCGGCGCATGCGTTCGGCGAGCTCACTCCCACTCGACGGTCGCGGGCGGTTTAGACGTCACGTCGTACGCCACGCGGTTGACGCCGGGTACATCGTTGACGATGCGCGTGCTGATGCGCTCGAGCAAGTCGTGCGGCAGCCGCGCCCAGTCGGCGGTCATGCCGTCCTCGCTCGTGATCGCGCGGACCGCGACCAGGTTGGCGTAGGTGCGGCCGTCGCCCATCACGCCGACGCTTTGCAGCGGCGTGAGCACCGCAAAGTATTGCCACGGGCGGGGCTCGAGCGTGGCCGCCTCGATCTCGTCGGTCACGATCTTGTCGGCGGCGCGCACCGTCTCCAAGCGCTCTTCGGTCACTTCCCCCAGCACGCGCACGGCTAAGCCCGGACCGGGGAACGGCTGGCGTTCGACGACCGGCGCCGGCAGCCCGAGCACGCGTCCGACCTCGCGCACCTCGTCCTTGAAGAGCGAGCGCAACGGCTCGACGAGCTTGAGCACCATCGTCTCGGGAAGTCCGCCGACGTTGTGATGCGACTTGATCTTGTGTCCGGCTTTCGAACCGGGCGTCTTCGACTCGATCACGTCGGGGTAGAGCGTGCCCTGCACGAGGTACTCGACGTCGGCGAGCTTGTTCGCTTCTTCTTCGAAGACGGCGATGAACTCGTGGCCGATCCGGATGCGCTTCTCCTCGGGATCGATCACCCCCGCCAACCGCTCGAGGAAGCGCTGCTTCGCGTCGACCTTGACGACGTTGAGGTGCAGCACCTCGCGAAACGCGGCCAGCACGCCGACGGCTTCATTGGCGCGCAACAGTCCCGTGTCGACGAAGATGCAGGTGAGATGCTCGCCGATCGCGCGCGAGACGAGCGTGGCGGCGACGGCGGAATCGACGCCGCCCGAGAGCGCGCAGATGACGCGCCCTTCACCGACCTGCCCGCGAATCTCGGCGATCGAGCGATCAACGAACGACTCCATCTCCCAGCTCGGCGGAATCTGCGCGATCTCGTGCAGAAAGTTCGCGATGATCCGTTTGCCGGCTTCGGTGTGCCCGACTTCGGGATGGAACTGAACGCCGTAGATGCGGCGCGCGACGTCGCCGAAGGCCGCGATCGCGCATTTGGGCGTGCCGGCCAGTCGCGTGAAGCCCGGCGGCGGCGCCACGACCGTGTCGCCGTGCGACATCCAGGCGCGGCTGCGTTCGGGCGCGCCCGCGGTCAACGGCGACGGCGTCACGATCTCGAGTGCGGTCGGGCCGAACTCGCTGTGCTGCGAGCGAACGAGCTCTCCGCCGAGATCGCGCGCGATCAGCTGCATGCCGTAGCAGATGCCGAGCAGCGGAATTCCCGAGGTGAACACCTGCGGATCGACGCCGAGGGCGCTCGGCGCGAGGGTGCTCTCGGGGCCGCCCGTCAGAATGATCGCCGCCGGCCGGCGCCGCGCGATCTCGCTCCACGGAGCATCGTGCGGGAGGATCTCGGAGTACACGTTTGCCTCGCGCACGCGGCGCGCGATCAGTTGACTGTACTGCGCGCCGAAATCCAGAATCACCGCCGTTGCCGTCGCCATCTCGTGACTCGCTGTTCCATTCGGCCGGAGTCGGCCCTGCGCCCGACAAAGACGAGAGAACGACCATGAGCGAACACATGCGCGCCGCCGTCCTGCACCGGCCCGGCCAGGTCAGCCCGCGCCGGCTTCGGATCGAAGAGCATCCGATTCCGGACCCAGGCAGCGGCGACGTGCTGCTGCGCGTCCGGGCCTGCGGTGTTTGTCGCACCGATCTGCACATCGTCGAAGGCGAGCTGACGCCGCACCGGCCGAGCGTCGTGCCGGGCCATCAGATCGTCGGCATCGTCGAAGCCTGCGGCTCCGGCGTCACGCTCGAGCCCGGGGCGCGCGTCGGCGTCTCGTGGCTGGGCGGAACCGACGGAACCTGCGCGCAGTGCAAACGCGGCCGCGAGAATCTCTGCGACACGCCGACCTTCACCGGCTACGACGTCGACGGCGGCTACGCCGAATATGCGCTGGCTCGGGCGGACTTCGTCTTCCCGCTCCCCGAGTCGCTCGACGACTTGCACGCCGCACCGCTGCTGTGCGCCGGGATCATCGGCTTCCGCGCGCTGCGGGTCGCGGGCGTCGAGCCGGGCGAGCACGTCGGACTCTACGGCTTCGGCGCTTCGGCGCACCTGACGTTGGCCGTGCTGCGCCATTGGGGCTGCCGGGTCTCGGTCGCGACCCGCGGCGAGCGCCACCAAGCGTTCGCAAAGCAATTGGGAGCCGGCTGGGTCGGCGGTCCGCTCGAGCGGCCTGCCGAGCAGCTCGACCGCGCCATCACCTTCGCGCCGGCCGGCGACGTGGTGATCGCCGCGCTCGGCGCGCTGCGCAAGGGCGGCGTCGTCGCCATCAACGCCATCCACCTGGACTGCATCCCCGAGTTCGATTACGACTCGCTGCTGTGGGGCGAGCGCGAGCTGCGCAGCGTGACCAACATGACCCGCACCGACGCGCGCGACTTTCTGACGCTGGCCGCGGAGATCGCCTTACGGCCGCAAGCGACGACCTTTCCGCTCGAGCGCGTGAACGAGGCCCTGGCGGCGCTCAAGAGCGACGCGATCGACGGGGCGGCCGTCATCGTTTTGGAGTGACAGTTTGCGCGAATAGCAGTTACCGCGCACTTCGGTGACGTAGGGAAGCACTGCTATGCACTCGCGACGTGGAACGACACATGCTCGAACTTGGCTCATCACCGGCGTCTCGCGCGGCCTAGGGCGTGCGCTCGCCGAAGCCGCGCTGCGTCACGGCGAGCGGGTCCTGGGCACGACGCGTCACCCCGAAGCCCACGAAGAGCTCCGCGCGGTCGGCATCGAGACGCTGCAGCTCGACCTCACCGACCACGAAGGCATTGCGCGGGCGGTCGACGAGGCGTGGCAACTTGCCGGCCGCATCGACGTGCTCGTCAACAACGCCGGTTTCGGCGTACTCGGCGCCATCGAGGAAGTCGAGGACGCCGACCTGCGCACGGGCTTCGAGACCAACGTCTTCGGAACGCTCGCCGTCATTAGGGCCGCGCTGCCCCACTTCCGCAGGCAGCGCGGCGGCTACATCGTCAACCTCTCGTCGATCGGCGGCATCGACGGACACGCCGGCTGGGGCATCTCCAACGCGACGAAGTTCGCGGTCGAAGGGCTCTCCGAAGCGCTGGCCGAGGAGCTGCGACCGTTCGGCGTGCGGGTCACGATCGTCGAGCCCGGCATGTTCCGGACGGGACACCTCGGCTCGGGCTCGCTGCACACGGCCGCCAACGTGATCGAGGACTACGCGGCGACCAGCGGCCGCGCGCGCACTGCCGCAAGCCAGTTCGAGGGACGCGAGGCCGGCGATCCCGCGCGGGCCGCCGAGGCGATCTACGCCGTGACGCGCGCGCCGGAGACGCCGATGCGCCTGGTCCTCGGCGCCGACGCGATCGCGCGCGTGCGCTCGAAGATCGCCGCGCTCGAGGAGGACGTCGGGAGTTGGGAGCGGGTCTCGATCGAGACGGCCTTCCCGGACGCCGCCTTCCCGGATACCGGCATCAGGTAACGATCTCGGCCAAACGGCCGGCGTCGCGGGCCAGCACGACCTCCATCGCGATGCGCTCGCCGACGGAGACGTCGCGCCCCCAGCGATAGGCGCTGTAGGGCGTGTACCGCGTGCCGGGCGAGCCCGGCACGCGCAGCGAGACATCGTAGACCACGAAGCCCTTGGGCGGCCCCGCCACGATGACGCACTGCAGCGCGAACGGCCCGATGACGCCGGGCGGATTCGCTTCGCGCGCGGCCCGCACGAACCGCTCGCCCAATTCGAACGCTTTCTCGAGCATCGACTCGGTCAGCGTCGTCGCGATGTGGCCCGCTTCTTCCATCCGCACCGGGATCGCGGCGGCAGCTTGCAGCTGGCCCGGCGGCAGCGAACGCAGGCCGTCGAGATTCGTCTGGCGCCGCGTGTCGGTGCCGAGCAGCTCGAGCTCATCGAGCAGCGGCGAATAAAAAAAGTTGAGGTTGATGCTCGGCCCGAGCGCGTACTCCTCGATACGGGCTGCGGCCAGGCCCGCCCGCGTGAGCATGCCCGCTTCGAGCAGCCGGTTCGCCTGCGCGTCGTACTCCGCCGGCGAGCCGCACAAGAAGAACGCGCGCTCGAAGCCGACCTGCGCGTGCGCAGCCTTGACCATCGCGAGCCGGTCGATCTGCGCCGGCGCCTCGAAGAGGCGCGGGTGCTGGATGCCGGCGCTCGCGAGCAGCGCGTACTGGTTGTCGGCTTCGTCGCGTTCCTCGGCGCGCAGCAGACGACGGTTGCCGAAGAACGGAACCGCCATCTCCCGCTCGATTTGGTCGTACGAATAGCGCTCGCGCAGGTAGACCTCGAACGAGCGGTTCGGGACGAAGAGCACGTTGTGCGCCAGCAGCTGCGCCTGAACCTCGGGCTGCAGGATGTCGGCAAAGGCCGCGAGCTCGAGCGTGAGCTCGACGCAGCCGCGCTCGGGGCCGGTTTGCCGGCGGTAATAGCGGGTGTACGTCAGTTCCCGTCCGCGCGCCGTCACGACGACGTTGTGCAGGCCCTGCGCGCGCGCGCCGAACGCGATGTCGAGCGCGGAGTGGCTTCCGACCGAGCAAAGAGCCAGCGCCGAGCGGTCGTACTTCTCGAGCGCTGCCGCGATTCGTGGTTCGAGCACCGCGGCGTCTACGACGCCACGACTTGCTGTGCCTCGCGCGAGTCCGCGTATTGGACGAGCAGAATGTTCTTGATGCGCACGGCCGCCGCTTCGGCCTTGGGCGTGCCCACGTTCTTGAGCAGACGATAGGTCGCGAGCAGGTTCTCGGGCAGCGTCAGGTCGCGCGGGTACTGCTTTTGCCAGTCCTCGACCGACGAGTCGACTTGCAGGGCGTCGGCCTCCATGCGGTAGCCCCAGCCCTTGTCGAGATATTTCGTGATACGGACCAGCTCGTTGTGGACACCCAGTGGCGAATAGCGCAGGTTTCCGAAGTACTCGTCGGCCGGCGCCGTCCGCGTCAGCCGCAGCTCGTGCGGGATCGCGCTGACGCGCGCAATGACTTTGAGCTCGGGGGTATGTTCGCGGCGGTACGCGATGGCGCGAGCGTTAGCGCGGTCCTCCTCGCTAAAGCCGGGTCCGGCCAGCGCGCTCTGTGCGATCGCGAACATCTGCGCGTACTCGGGATCCGGCACGCGAACCAGCGGCGTGGACGGGTCGGCCGAGTGCTCGAGCAGCATGCTGCGATATTCCGGATCGCTCGTGAGGTTGTAGGCGCGAACGTCGGCGATGATTTGCATGACCCGTGCGTCGCCATCGCCGCCGAAGGCCGACACGTCGGCCGCGGCGTCGTAAGCGGCCTGCTGGGCCAGCACCTTGTTGTCGTTGGCGCCGGCCAGCAGCCGCTGCTGCAGTGCCCGCGCCTCGCTCTGGTGCTGCGCGTCGCCGCGCTGCACCACGTAATTCGAGGCTTCCAGCACGTACCACAGCGCCGCGTCGTTGTTGGTCAGCGGATTGTAGTGCAGCTGGCTAGCGACGTCGACCGCCAGTTGCGCGACCTCCCCGTAGGCGGGGTCGGACGAGCGAAAGAGCGAGTAGGCCCGGCCCGCGTCGAAGACCGTGCTCTCGTAATAGAGCTCGGAGGCGAACGGCCAGCCTTTGGCGCTGCCTTCGTCGTAGGCTTTGCGCATGGTCTGGTAGAGCTCGTTCGGATCGGTCTCGATTGCGGCGCTCGTCGGTGCGAGCGGAAAGGCGAAAAGGGTCGCCGCAAGCGCCAGGAGCGTCAGGCCGGCAGCGTTATTTCGCAAGACTCGAATCATCGAGGACGACGTGGAGGTTGTTCGAGAGCAGCGCGTTCTTGATCTCACGCGCGATGCGCCGCCCAGTCGACATCGGTTCGCTGTAGTTCAAGTACGAGTACGGCGAACCGTCGATGAACGGATTGGTCCCCGCCACGATGCGCGCCGAGATCTCCATCACGTAGAACTGCGCCTCGGACGTGATGATCGTTTCGATGCAGAACGCTCCGAACAGGCCCTTCGGGGGGCAGATCTCTTGGCTGACCCGCACGACCTGCTCGCCCATCCGGTACGCTTCGGCGAGCATCGACTCGCGCAGCACCAGCGGCGAGTTGCCCACGACGACGTAGCTCGGTTCGACGTTCATGCCTTCCTGGGCTGCCGCGGGGATGCGTCCCAGCGAGTCGACGTTGGTCTCGTAGCGCCGGTCCATGCTCATGATCTCGAGCTTGCCGGTCAGTGACGAGTAGAAGTAGTGGATGTAGGCCGGAACCCCGATGATGTACTCTTGTAGGATGTAGTTGCGCCGGGCGAGCTCGGCCGCGCGCTTCTCGAAATCGGCCGGGTTGCGCAAGAACATGTAGCCCTTGCCGCCCGCGGCGCCGTAGAACTTGACGATGACCGGACGATCGATCTCGGCGCCCGTCGTGAACTGGCGCGGAATCAACAGCCCGGCGCGCGTCAGCCACTGGCGCTGCAGCTCGCGGCTCGCTTCCCAGTCGAGGACCGCCTTGTTGCCGAAGTACGGGATCTGCATGTACTTGTGGTCCTCGAGCGAGAGGTACGCTACGAACGAACCGTGCGGCACGATGATGATCTTGCGCCGCTCGAGCTCCGGGACCAGCCGCATGAAATCTTTGTACTGATCGATGACGATCACTTCGTCGACGAACGAGAAGGAGCGGTAGAGCCGCTCGGTCTCGAAATTCGCGATCGCCAGGGTGTTGAAGCCTTCGTCGTGCGCGCCTTTGAGAATCTGCAGTGCGGAGTGCGAACCGAGCGTCGCGATCGTGTAGAAGTCGCTCGACTTCTGCTGCCCGGGCGTCGGGAGAAGATCGGGTGCGATCATGCGCGTTGTGCCTTTTGGAAAGCGGGATTCCAGAGCAAAGTTTCGGCCGCGCGCGAGACGACCTCCGCAGCCGCCGGGCGCCCCTCAGCGTCGAAGACGCGCCAAGCGACGAAGCGTTCGACGGCGCTGACGCCGGCGAGCGTTCGTCCGGCGATGCGGACCGGTCCGCGTGCAGTGGGAACTGCGGCCGGATGTATTTCGTCGACCCACAACTCGCCGGCCTGCGGCGAAGGCTCTGCGCGCACGCGCAACGCGTGCTTGTTGGGATTGTAGATCGTCTCGAGGTTGCGCAGCGTCGCGAACAGCGCCTCTTGCGCTCCCGGCTCGACTTCGAAACGGTACAGGTCCGCGCGCTCGAGGCCGCCGAGCGGAACGCCTAAGCGCGCCAGCGTCGCCAGCGCCGTTCCGGCTTCGTTGTCGGGGATCGTCAGCGCGACTTCGATCGCCAGCGGCGCGCTCACGACAGCGCCCTCGCCAAGCCTTCGAAGAGCGCGATGCCGCCCGAAGGCGCGAGCATCGCAGCGGTCGCGCCGCGCGCGGCCTCGCGTCGAGCGTCGTGGTGCATGAAGGTCCAGCCATCGCGTTCGGGATGCGGCATCAGCGCCAGTACGTTCCCCTCCCGATTGGTGAGTCCGGCGGCACCGAGCGCCGAGCCGTTCGGAACCGCCGCCGGCGTCGTTTGACCGCGCGCATCGCAGTAGACGAAGGCGACGTGGCCTTCGCGCGCGAGACGCTCCAGCGTTGCGGGCTGCGCGGCCAGGCGGCCCTCGCAATGCGAGGCCCACGCCGGCAAGACGGCCTCGGGCGGCAGGCTCGCGGTGATCGCGCAGCGCGCAGGCGCGACGGACAGCTTGACGTGCACGTGCGTTGAACGAAATTTTCCGAGCGGCGCGTTCTTCGCGAAACCCGCTTGCGGCCGGACGTCGCCATCGAGCCCGGGCGCGAGTCCGCTTTCGAGCAAGATCTGCGCGCCGTTGCAGATGCCAAGCACGAGTTTGCCCGCCGCCGCGCCTTCTTTCACCGCGAGCATCAGCCGGTCGTGCGCGGCGATCGCGCCCGCGCGCACGCGGTCCTCGTATGCGAATCCGCCGGGCAACACGTAGGCGTCGAGCTTGCGGACCGCGTCGAGCTCGGCGTTCCAGTGCACGAGCCGCGCGTCGAGCCCCGCGGCTTGGCAGGCCCGCACCGTTTCGTCCTCAGAGTTCGTGCCGGGAAACACCAGCACGCCGACGCGCGCGCTCATCCGCGGCACCGCGCCCATCCGGGGCGCGCGGACATTCGCCGCATCCTGCGGCTCACGACTGAGGCACCTCTTCGTAGAAGTCGCGCAGGGGCGCGCTCCAGGTTTCGTACAGCGCGTGCAGCGCGTGGCCGCCCGGCTCTTCGGCGGTCACGATCGCCGGAACGTCGCTCGTCTCCCCGATGGCGACCAGCGCGACGCCGAACTCCGCGACGAGCGCGGCAAAGGCGCTCGCGTCGGTCGCCTCGACGATGAACGCGCCGGCCTCGCCGAAGTACGCTTCGCGCGCGCCTACGTGTTCCGGCGCCCAGGCCGAGACGGGCAGCAGCCGCGCGCCGAGCGGCGTGCCTTCGAGCGTCGCGAAGGCCATCTCGGCGAGCGCCGTCAGCAATCCGCCGTCGGAGACGTCGTGAGCGGCCGCGACCAAGCCGCGCTCGTGCGCCGCGAGCAGCGCCGTCAGCTCGCGCCCGAGCGCACCATAGTCGATGCGCGGCAGAGGCTGGTCGTCGACGCCCAAGACCTCGGCGGCGACCGAGCCGCCCGCCGCGTTCTGCACGGTTCCCACGAGAAAGAGCGTCGCGCCCGCGCGCTTGAACGCGAGCGTCGCCGAGCGCGAGACGTCGGCGAGCGTGCCGAGGGCCGCGATGATCGGCGAAGCCGGGATCGAGTTTCCGCCGGCCGACTGGTTGTAGAGGCTCACGTTGCCCGAAACGAACGGCACCTCGAGCGCGCGCGCCGCGCGCGCAATGCCGTCGACCGCCGACACGAACTCGCCCATCTGGCGCGGATCTTGCGGGTTGCCGAAGTTGAGGCAGTCGGTCAGCCCCGCGGGCCGCGCGCCGACCGCGACGACGTTGCGCACCGCCTCGCAGACGGCGAGCTCGGCGGCACGCTGCACGTCGCAACGCGAGTAGCGCGGATTGCCGTCGACCGCGAGGGCCGCCGCGAGCGGCGCCCCGGGGATCGGAACGATGACGCCGGCGTCGGCGTAGCCGGCCGGAATCGAGGTCGTCCCACGGACGACCGAGTCGTAGCGCTCGTAGATCGGCTTGCGCGAGCAGACGTCGCGATGTGCCAGCACGCGCGCGAACAGCTCGGCCTGCGAGACCTCGGGCGCCGTTTGCGAGAGCAACGCGGCGTCGTGCGCGGATCCGTTCGCTTCGCCGGGCGGCTGCGGGAGCACGTAGGGCCGGTCGTAGCGCACGCCGCCGGTCAGGAAGTCGATCGGCACGTCCATCACGGTCTCGCCGTGGTGACGCAACACGTAGTGCGGGCGCTCCGTCACGCTGCCGATCACCGCCGCTTGCGCGCCGCGCGCGATCTGGGGCAGCGAGAACTCTTCGTTGTAGATCGCGAGCAACGTCGGCGTGAACTCGGGCGGCACGACCCACGCCAGCCGCTCTTGCGTCTCGCCGACGGCGATCACCGGACCCGGCAAGTTCGCTTGCGACGTCGGACAGCGGTCGAGATCGATCTCCGCCCCGAAGCCGCCGCTCGCGACGAGCTCCGCGGTGCAGCCCATGATGCCGCCCGCGCCGAGATCCTTGAAGCCGACGGTGACGCCGCGCGCCCGCAGCACCTCGAAGGCGCGGTACGAGGCGCGCATGATGACGTTCTTGAGAAAGGGGTCAGGGACTTGGACGGCGCCCTTGTTCGTCTCCGCGTCGGCTTCGTCGAGGACCAGCGACGAGAACGCCGCGCCGCCGAAGCCGCTGCGATCGGTCGCTTTTCCGACGAGCACGATGTCCCAGCCCGCCGAGCCCGCCGGCGCCGCCGAGTGGACGATCTCGCTCTCTTTGACGAGCCCGAGCGCGACGACGTTGACCAAGCAGTTGTCGCGAAAGCCTTCGTGCACGTAGACGTCGCCCGCGATGTTGGGCACGCCGATCGCGTTGCCGTAGGCGGCGACCCCGTCGACGATCCCTTGCGCGACGTAGCGGCAGTGGGCTTCGTCGAGCGGGCCGAAGCGCAGCGGGTCGGCGACCGCGATCACCTGCGCGCCCATGCAGAGCACGTCGCGCACGATGCCGCCGATCCCCGTCGCCGCACCCTCGAAGGGCACGACCTGCGAGGGATGGTTGTGCGACTCGTGCGCGATGACGATGCCGTAGCGCTCGCCCTGCCACTCGCCGAGGTGCACGATCCCCGCGTCTTCCTGCGGGCCCTGCATGACGGTCGGGCCTTCGGTCGGCAAGCGCTTGAGATACTGGCGCGAGCTCTTGTAGGAACAGTGCTCGCTCCACTGCGCATCGAAGCCGTGCGCCTCGACCAGCGTCGGGTTGCGCCCCAGCGCTTCGGCGATCCGGCGTAGCTCGTCGAGCGCGAGGGCCAGACCGTGTCCGCGCGCCTCGCGTTCGAGCGCGGCGTCGTCGGCGCCGAGGACCGCGAGCACGGCCGGCGCGGCGAGGCTCGCGCCGCCGTGCGGCGCGTTACGCAAGCGTGCCGTTCGGCGGCGCGACCGGCGCGTTGAGCTGTGCGTCGGCCTGGAGGATCGCGGAGCGCGCGCCGGCCTGCGCCAGCATGACGCGCCCGAACATGATCGTGTCGTCGAGCGCGAACGTCTTGGCGAGCGCGAGCGCGAGCTCGTCGGCCTCGAGCTCGGTCGCGTCGAAGACGGGGGCGGTCGTCGCGGCCGAAACCATCGCGGCGAGCTGCGGTCCCGAGGCGACGTAGGTCAGCCGCGGGAAGGTCGCATCGAGCTGCTGCAGCAGCTGCATCACGTAGTTCGGAAAGATGTGCGAGGAGACGATGCGGCGCATCGTCTGCACCGGAAACTGAGCGAGCTCGCGCAGCACGGGATCGAGCATTCCGACGCTCTGCGGGCCGTCAGCGACGAGCGCCACCATGCCCTGACGCGTCGACAAGAAGGTGTTGACGAGGTCGGCGACTTGCTCGTAGTTGTCGTGAATCCGATCGAGGTCGGCCGGCGTCACCTCGGTGAGATTGCGATAGAGCTGCTTGTCGAGCATCTGGTCTTCGCGGCCTTGCGGCCAGATGCGCCACGAGTCGTTGTCGATGACGTCGGCGATCACCACGCTGCCGCGGCCTTCGCCGCCAATTAGACGGCCGAATTCGACCTTCAAGTCGACCAGCAGGGTCTCGCGGCGACGCCAGGCGTGCGAGAGAATCTCGAAGGTGATGCGGGCGATCTCGCTCATCAGGCCGATCTCTTGCGGCGAGGCGATCCCGCCGCGCACGATCTCGTCGGGCTCGATCAGCGGGTCGTGGTTGGCGTCGTCCTTGAGAAAGAACTCGACCATGCGCGGAACCAGAATCGAGCCGCGCGCGATCTCGGGCCGGCGGCGCACGAGCGAGCCGGCCGCCACGCCGCGCACCACGACCTCGAGCGGAATCATCGTGCAGCGGCTGACGAGCATCTCGTTGTCGTCGTCGTCCTCGCCGCCGGCGCGGTAGTGTGTCGGCAGCCCGCACAGATTCAGCAGGCGAAAGACGCGCGCCGTCGTCTTGGCCGCGATCCGCCCCTTACCCGGGATTTCGTTGCGTCGCGCGCCGTCGCCCGCGGTGATCGAATCGAGCGCCTGCACCACGAGCACGTCGGGCTGGCCCGGCTTCTCGTAGAGGATCTTCGTCTTGCCGCGAGCGACCTCGAGGCCTTTGTTCACGGTGCTGTCTCCAGAAGCGCGCGAGGCGCGGGGAAGGGCGGCAGTTCGTCGATGCGGGCAGCCAGCGCGCGGGCGCGTTCGGGCGCGTCGCCGAGGTGGTCGCTCGGGTCGAGCAGGTGGCGGATCTCGGCCGGATCGAGTAGCGCGGTGAGCCGTTCGTCGTCGACCAGGAGCTGCCCGAGCGGGTTGTCGCCGCCCGCAGCCAGCTGGTCGTGCGCCGCCATCGCCGCGTCGCGCAGCGCCTCGTGCAAGAGCTGGCGGTCGCCGCCGGCCTTGACGGCTTCCAGCATGACGACCTCTGTGCCGGCGAACGGACCGTAGGCGCGCAAGTTTTGCGTGATGCGCCGCTCGTCGATGCGCAGACCCCCGATGACCTTACGCGCCAGCGTCAGCAATTCGTCGGCGCAGAGCAGCGCTTCGGGCAAAATCGTGCGCCGGTTCGCGCTGTCGTCGAGCGTGCGTTCCAGATAGTTGGTCGCCGCGTTCTGCCAAGCGGCGTCGGCATAGCCCGGCAGCAGCCGGGCCAGCGAGTCGATGCGCTCGCACAGGATCGGGTTGCGCTTGAAGGGCATCGCCGAGCTGCCGACCTGCTTGCGGCCGAACGGCTCGGACCATTCGCCGAAACCGGGCGACGAGAGCACCCGCACGTCGGCCGCGAACTTTGAGAGCGACGCGCCCAGGCCGGCCAGCGACGAGAGTACGAGATAGTCGAGCTTGCGCGGATACGTCTGCGTGCTGACGTCGCGCGCGGTCAGGTCGAAATGGGTCAGCACGTCGGCTTCCTGGTCGCGCGCGCGCCGGCCGCTGCCGCGCAGCAGCCGCTCGTACGAGGCCGAAGTGCCGACCGCGCCGCGGATCCCCTTGGCAGTCAGTGCGTCGTAGGCCGCGCGCAGCTGCGCTTCGTCGATCAGCAGATCTTGCGCGTACACCGCGAGCCGGTGGCCGACGGTCGTCGGCTCGGCGGGTTGGAGATGGGTGAAGGCCATGCAGGCCAAATCGGCCAGCTGTGCGATCCGCTTGGAAAAGGCCGCAAGCAACGCGTGCAGACTCTCGCCGACCAGCGCCAGGGCGCGGCGCATGCGGTAGATCTCGACCGTGTCCTCGATGTCCATCGAAGTCGCGCCGAGGTGCAGTTTTCCGCCGCCGATCTTGGCCTGCGAGGCGAAGACGCGGATCTCGGCCATCAGGTCGTGGCCGATCTCCCGCTCGATCTCGAGCGCGGCCGCGAGATCGATCTCGTTGGCGTGCGCGCGCAGGTCTTCGAGCTCGGCGCGGGTGACGAGTCCGCTGCGCTCTTGCGAGGCCGCCAGCGCCACCCAGACGGCTCGCCACAGCCGTCGCCGTTCGCGCTCGGAGAACAGCTCGCGCAACTCGGCGCGCCCGTACCTCCACGAGAACGGCGAAGCGTAGGTCTTCTCATCCATGCGTTTTGCCTCGTTCTCTCCCCCGGAATCAGCGGCCTTGGGGATAAGCCGCGGCGGCCGTCGCGAGGTCGACGACGGTGCGCGGATCGTCGGCGCGGCCGGTCACGATCGACTCGAAGCCGCGCACCGCGCGCTCGAAGCCCAAGCGCGCGCGGCGCTCGCCCAAACGGAGCGCGACCGGCCGCAGTTCGCGCTCGCGCCAGCGAGCCCGCGCGGGTACCTGGCCGCCCGGCCGCGCGGCCTCCCAGACCAGGCCGTACTCGGCGGCGAGCGCCGCCAGCAGCGGCACCGCGGCCCCGCGCGGATCCGTCGAGAACAACTCGTGGGCCAGCGCCAGCGCCTCGGCGACCCGGCCCGAGACCGCGGCGGCGGCGTAGCGGTAGGCGCGTACATCGCTGGTCACCAGCGTCTCGCGCATGACGTCGTCGAGCGTGATCTTCGGGCCGCCGAGCGCGAGCTTCTCCAAGTCGGTGCGCATGCCGGCCAGGTCGGCGTCACCGTTGATCAGCGCCGCCAGCGCGGCGGGCTCGGCCTTTACGTCGAGTGCCGCCAGCGTCTCGCGAACGAAGCGTTCGCGCACGTCGGTGGCCGGCGACGTGTCGATGCGCAGCGCCGCTCGGCCGAGCAGCTTTCCCAACGGTTCGGGACGTTTGCTCGCCGGCGAAACGAGGTCTTCGATGACCAGCGTATTGCCGGCCGGTACCCGCTCGGCGACGGCGAGCAGCGCGCGGCGCGGCTCGGCCCGTAACTCGTGCGCATCCTTCACCACGACGACGCGCGTCGAGCCCAGGAAGGGCAGCGCGGAGACGGCCGCTTCGACCGGCGCGAACGAGGAAAGCTCGGTCGCGACGAAGCGGTCGAGGTTGAGGTCGCGCTCGGCCGGCGTCAGCAGCCGTTCGACGAGCGTCGCAATCGCGCGCTCGGCGAACAGCTGCTCGACACCCTCGACGACGACGAGCTTGCCGATCGCCGGCGCCTTGTCGAGGAAGTCGTAAAACTTCACCGCGCGCTGAGCGCGAGCAGCGCCGCAAAGCTCGGCCGCGTCGCGAGGTCGGGGATCGACTCGCTGTACGGCGGACGCGCGACGCCGAACTCGGTGACGATCCCGGCGATCAAGTGACCCGGCGTCACGTCGAAGGCGGGGTTGAAGACGGGCACGTCGAGCGGCGCGCTCTGTGCTCCGCCGAAACGGCGCACTTCGTCGGGGCCGCGTTCTTCGATCACGATCCCGTCACCGGAATCGAGGCTGAAGTCGATCGTCGAGCGCGGCGCTGCGACATAGAAGGGGATGCCGTGATGCGCCGCGGCGAGCGCGACGGCATACGTTCCGATCTTGTTCGCCGTGTCCCCGTTGGTCGCGATGCGGTCGGCGCCGACGATCACGGCCTTCACGTCCTTGGTCCGCATCGTGAGCGCCGCGGCGCCGTCGGCGATGAGCGTCGCGGGAAGGCCGGCGTCGGCCAGCTCGACCGTCGTCAAGCGCGCGCCCTGCAAGAGCGGACGCGTCTCGTCGACGAACACGTGCAGCCGCTTTCCGGCGCGGTGCGCCGCGATCACGACGCCGAGCGCGGTGCCCTCGCCCGCAGTCGCGAGCGGGCCGGTGTTGCAGTGCGTGAGCACGCTGCCCGCTTGCGGCATGAGCGCCACGCCGTGCTCGCCGATGGCGTGATCGACCGCGCGCTGCTCGGCGTGAATCGCGCGAGCTTCGCCTAATTTGTCGACCGCGGCCAAGGTTCGGTCGACGGCCCACGCGAGGTTGACCGCGGTCGGCCGCGCGGCCCGAATGCGCGCGGCCGCGGCGGCGAAGGCGCCGTCGTCGGCGTACAGGCGGCGCGCGAGCGCGACCCCATAGGCCCCGAAGACGCCGATGCACGGCGCCCCGCGCACGGCGAGCGTCGCGATTGCCTCGACCACGTCGTCGACTGAGACGGCCCGCGCCTCGAGCCGCTCGAGCGGCAGCCGGCGCTGATCGACGAACGCAATGGCATCACCCTCCCAACGAACGACGTCGAGGGGCGCTTCTTCGAAGAACGGCATGCAAAGGTGCTTCGCACGCCGCGCCGGGCGAGCCTTGCTTTCGGGCGGTAGGCCTTAGGGTGCGCTCAGACGCGGGCCGGGGCCGCAGCCGCGTAGCAGGCGCGACAGTAGACCGGCCTATCGCCGCGCGGGCGGAACGGAACCGTGGTCTGCACGCCGCACTGCGCGCAAACCGCGTCATACTGATCGCGCGTCGCATTGGGCTGCGAGCGTTGATTCTTCCGCTGCGTTCGGCAGTCGCGGCAGCGTTGCGGTTCGTTCTCGAACCCCTTCTCGGCGTAAAATTGCTGATCGCGTACCGAGAAGACGAATCCGGTTCCGCAGTCCTTGCACGTAAGGGTCTTGTCTTGCACCAGAGCCCCCAATAGTAGCGAAACGGCCGCGCCACACTGCTACCGTACGGCGAGTATAGAGAACCCTTAATCAAAAGGCAAGGGAGGGGCCGCTACGCCTCAAGCTCAGCCGACCGCCAGCACGGCGAGCGCCGCGACCGTGGCCTCGTAGCCTTTGTCGCCTCGCGCCGGATCGGCCCGGTCTTCGGCCTGCGCCAGCGTCTCGGTCGTGAGCACGCCGAAGCCGACCGGGACGCGCGTCGCAAGCATGACGTCCATCAGGCCTCGCGCGCACTCGCCCGCCACGTAGTCGAAGTGCGGCGTCTCGCCGCGAATCACGACCCCGAGCGCCACGACCGCGTCGTAGCCGGCGTCGATCAAGCGGCGCGCCGCGAGCGGCAGCTCGAAGCTGCCGGGGACGCGCTGGAACGTGCGCGCGTCGGCGGCCACGCCGCAATCGTCGAGCGCGCGCCGCGCACCGTCCTCGAGCCAGGCGGACAAATCTTCGTAGAACGACGCCGAGACGATGGCGACGCGCTTCCCATGCCCGTCGGGCAGCTCCGCGCGCTCGCCGGAAGCGGTCAGCTTCACGACGCGGCCGCTCCGGTGCCGTCGCCGGGGGCCATGAGGTGCCCCATCTTATCGCGTTTGGTCTCCATATATCGCGCGTTGTGGGGCGTCGGCGGCGTGTTGATCGGCACGCGGTCGACGATCGTCAGCCCGTAGCCTTCGAGTCCGACGATCTTCTTGGGGTTATTGGTCATCAGGCGCATCTCCTTAACGCCGAGATCGACGAGCATCTGCGAGCCCAAGCCGTAGTCGCGTTTGTCGGCCGGCAGCCCGAGCGCAAGATTGGCCTCGACGGTATCGGCCCCGCGATCCTGCAGCGCGTAGGCGCGCAGCTTGTTGGCCAAGCCGATCCCCCGCCCTTCTTGGTGCAGGTAGAGGAATACGCCGCGGCCTTCGCGGGCGATCTGCTCGAGCGCGCCGTCCCGCTGGGCCGCGCAGTCGCAGCGAACGGAGTGCAGCGCGTCGCCGGTCAGACATTCGGAGTGCACCCGCACCAGGATGTTCTTGCCGTCGCCGATCTCGCCCATCACCAGCGCGACGTGCGCGACCTGGTCGATCTCGGTCTCGTAGGCGACGCCGCGAAAGATACCGTGCGTGGTGGGCAATTTGAACTCCGCGATGCGCCGTACGAGCTTCTCGTTGCGCATGCGGAACGCGATGAGATCCTTGACCGTGATCAAGCGCAGCCCGTGCTTCTTCGCGAATTCGCGCAGCTTGGTCAAGCGCATCATCGTGCCGTTCTCGTCCATGATCTCGACGATGACGCCGGCCGGATAAAAGCCCGCCAGCCGCGCTAGATCGACTGCGGCTTCGGTTTGTCCGGCGCGCACCAAGACGCCGCCGTCGCGAGCGCGCAACGGAAAGGTGTGCCCGGGCCGCAGGAAGTCGCCCGGTTTGGCGCCGGGATCGAGCAGCGCTTGAATCGTCGCGGCCCGGTCGAAGGCGGATATCCCGGTCGTCGTGCGATTGCGCGCTTCGATCGAGACGGTGAAGGCCGTCTCGTGCAGCGCCGTGTTCTCGGAGACCATCTGCGGAATCTGCAGTTCGTCGAGGCGCTTGCCGATGAGCGGAACGCAGATCAAGCCGCCGGCTTCCTTGCGCATGAAGTTGATCGCCTCGGGCGTGACCATCTGCGCCGCCATGACGAGGTCGCCTTCGTTCTCGCGGTCCTCGTCGTCGAGCACGATGACCATCTTGCCGGCGCGAATGTCCACGACGGCGTCCTCGATGCAGTCGAAGACCGAGTCCTCGATGGGGCTATCGGCCATTCGAGCGGCAAGCTCGGGCATGGCCTTCGAGAGCGCTTGAATCGACCGGAAGGAGGGCGTTCGCCGGCCCGAGCGCAGGTACGAGATCGCGCCCTCGGTCAGGCCCGACTTTGCGGCCAGTTCCGCGGCCGTAACGCCAGCCTGGTCCATCGAGAGACGCAAGGTGTCGGCAAACGTTGTCATAGCGCGTAAATCTTCGCCTTAACGAGCGTCAACCCCGCCATCGCGAGTTGACAATCGCGGGGAGGATACACGTGGCGCACCCTGGAGTCGCTCGGGATTTCGACTTTCGTCTTAACAGTCGTCAATGCTCAACGCTCCCCACTGTCCGGGAAGGCTCGGGGCCGCGGCTCGTGCCAGTCAACGCGGAGGGACCTGACGCGCACTCGAATCCTCCAGTTGTGGAGGATGAGCCAACTCCACGAAGGGCCACATGACTCGGCGAAAGGCTAGGCCACGGTCTTCGGCATGATCGAGCGGCCGGATCGTGCCGACCTTGGCCGAGAACCTCCGCTTGCAGTCGCGCGCAGACCGTTCAGCGCCGCGAGCGCCGGCCGAAGCCGCTGCGAGCGCTGCGGCCACCAGCAGCACCTTCGCGTTGATCGCGAGGGCATAGCCGTCCCCGTGTGCGTCGTATGCGACCGCGCGTCGCAGACCTGGCCTTGCGCCAAGGCGCGGCTGCTCGAGGATGCGCCCGGCACCTAACCGGCGGCGCTTACCCGGCGACCGCCTTACTTGCGGCGCGGCGTTCGCTTCGTGCCCCCGCTCGCGCCCTTCTTCTTCCTCGTCCTTGTACCGCCGCCCATCGCCACTTTATACGTTGTCGCAATCTTCTTTGCCGGTTTCGCAGATAGTTGCTTGGGCTTGTCCCCCAACGGAGTCGCACTGAACGAAGTCAACCCGACCGTCTTCGGCCGGCCTCCCTTTGCTCCGTTTTCGCGCGACGTGGCCGCCTTGCGTTCCGACGTGACTGATCCGCCGATGCGCCCGAGCGCGGCCATCCATTCCTTTGTGCCGAAGACGTTGCTCGCGAGGCCAGCGACGGTAAAGCCAACGTCGGGGTCATCCCAGGCAATAGCGGTGCCGAGCCCCAGTACTTTTACGCGCGCAAGTTTCGCCGGCGTCGCATCCGCGAGCCCTTGCAGCATCCGACGTGGTATTGCGAGTTCGAGCCCGGTTGTCAGCTCAACGACGATCCGGTCCCGGTTCACGTCATAGAACGCAGCGACGGCGCGCGGCTCTTGCGCAGCACGGAGCAGGCCGCGACGACGCCCGGCTTCAATTTCTTCGTTGGTTAAAAGTTTCGTCGCCATGATATTCCTTCCACTTCGCAAGCAGCGCCGCGTGATTTCTCTCTATGGCCGCTTTTGCGCGGCGGATGTCTCGATTCGAGACGCGTCCTTGAACATCGAGATAGCGCGCCGACCCGTCAGCCCGGGAAGGGCCTTCGATAATGGAAGACACGGAACCGAACGCTTAGGTTTCCTCGTAGCCGGGGCCTGTCCTGCATTGTCATGGCGCTCGCGTCGGCGATGCAGCCAGACATCGAATTCTTCGGAGGCGTGCGCCTTGACGATGGCGGCCTGGTGCTTGCGTTGCTCGTGCCGGAGCGTCTTCTTCTGCTGGACGTCGTCGCCGGCGTCGGCGACCTTTGCGCGGTACTCGATCGCCAGCTCCCGGGGCTCGCGGTCGCGGCGCGCTTTCATGGCCGACCAATCGCGCTCCCATTCCTGACTCAGCGGGTTCGCGGCGCTGAGCTGCACCGCGCGGGCGTTGATTTCGCGCAGAACGTCTCGGAGCCGCCGTGCTGCGCGAGGTCGGCGCTGCTTAACCCCCGCCGCGATTGCCTCGCGCCCCAGTCTCGTCCGGACTGGTCTCGAGGCGGGAACGCAACGCGCTCGCCAGCGGCTCGGGGACGGGCACCTTCTTCTTGCCGCCGAGGGCGACGCAGGCCGCGACCAGGCTGGCCTCCGCCAGCGGCTTGCGGTCGCGTGCCCGTAAGACGTCGATGCGCAGCCGCACCGAGTGCGCGCCCACGCCGGCCACGCGCGTCTGCAGCACGAGCTCGTCGTCGAGCAGCGCCGGCTCGAAGAAGTCGAACTCGAGGTGGACGCGCGGCAGGAAGACGCCCACTTCTCTGAAGCGGTCGTACGTGAAGCCCATCGAGCGGTAGAACTCGATCTCGGCGATCTCGATGAAGCGGGCGTAGGCTCCGAAGTAGATGATCCCGGCCAGGTCGATGTCGGCCCAGCGGACGCGCTCGCGGTATTCGAAGGGCGCGTCCGCGGGCGCCTCGCCGTCAGATCTCATACGCCCACGAGAGCTCGTCGCTTGACGGTCCCGAGGTGCCGTAGCGAGCGGCGGCGGCTAGCGCGTAGCGCGCGACCGGGTCGATCTCGAGGTTCACCGCGTCGCCCGCCCCTTTGATGCCGAGCGTCGTCCGATGGGAGGTCTCGGGGATCAAGGCGATCTCGAAGCGGCCGTCGGGCGCGGCCGCGACGGTCAAGCTGACCCCGTCGACCGCGACGTAGCCCTTCTCGACGATGTACGGCGCGAGCGTGGGCGGTGTCGCGATGGCCAGCCGGTGGCCTTGACCCTCGGGCTCCTTCGCGAGGATCCGCGCGGTCGCGTCGACGTGGCCGTAGACCAGATGCCCGCCGAGCCGGTCGCCGAGCCGCAGCGAGAGCTCGACGTTCACTTGGCCGCCGAGTCCGAGCGCGCCGAGCGCTGTGCGCGCGAGCGTCTCCGGCACCACGTCGAACTCCATCGTGCGCGCGTCGCAAGCCACGACCGTCAGGCACGTGCCGTCGATCGCGACCGAGTCCTTCGGCGCGACGCCTTCGGCGAGCGCCGCCGGCGCTTCAACGCGCAAGCGCGCGCCGCCGCGAGGATCGCGTTCGAGGCCGACGATCCGGCCCGCGTGCGCGATCAAACCGCTGAACATCGTTATCCTCCGGAAAGCGCAGCTGAGACGAGCAGATCGTCGCCCAGCCGTTCGACGCGTTCGAAGCGCAGCGCCGCGATGCCCGCTCGCACGTCGGCGTCGCCGAGGGCCGGCACGGCCTGCGGATTGCGCAGCAGCACCGGCGCGATCAGCCAGTCGAGCCGGTCGACCAAGCCGCCTTCCAGCAGCCGCGCGGCAAGGGTCGGGCCGCCCTCGCACAGCACGCTCGCGACGCCGTGGTCCTTCAACGCGACGAGCGCAGCCGCGAGATCCAGCTCGCGCGCATCGGGTGCGCCGCAATAGAGCACGTCGGCGACCGCTTCGAGCGCGCCGAAGCCGTCGCGCAAACCGGCCGGTGCGAGCACGAGGCTGCGCGCGTAGCCCTCGAGGGGCTCGAACACTCGGCGTTGCGCAGCGACCGGCGCGCGCTCGCAGGCGACGACGCGCAGATACGGACGGCGGCGCGCGCGCGGGGGACGGACCGTCAGCAGCGGGTCGTCGATGCGCACCGTGCCCGCCCCGACGAGCACCGCGTCGTGGGTGGCTCGCAGTTCCCGAACGTACTCGCGCGCTCGCGCGCCGGTCAGCCAGGCCGGGCCGGGCGCCGCGGCTACGTAACCGTCGAGCGAGGCGGCGAGCTTGAGCTGGACGTACGGGCGCGGCCCGCGCACCGCGACGCTGAAATCCTCGATCAGCGCGCGTGCCGACGGCTCGTCGAGCACGTCAACCGCGATACCGGCCTCGCGCAGCCGCGCGACGCCGGCGCCGGCGGTCTTCGGATTCGGGTCGAGCGCGCCGACGACGACGCGCGCCACGCCGGCCTCGATCACGGCCCGCGTGCAGGGCGGCGTCAGGCCCGTATGATCGCACGGTTCGAGCGAGACGTAGAGCGTCGCGTCGCGCAGGTCAGCGTCGCCCGCACTGCGCAACGCTTCGACTTCCGCGTGCGCCGCGCCGCGCACGTGATGGTAGCCCTCGCCCAGCGTCCGCGCGCCGCGCACGATGACCGCGCCGACGGCCGGGTTGGGCGACGTGCTGCCGCGCCCGCGCGCGGCCAGCTCGCAGGCCCGGCGCAGAAAGACGCGATCGACGGCGCGCGGCGAGGCGAGTTCAGCTACGATTCCACCTTTACGCCGCGCCAAAACGCGATGTAGTCCTTGATGTCCTTCGCTTCCGCCTTGGGCTCGGGATAATACCAAGCGGCATCCTTGTTCTCGCGCTCGCCCACGACGACCGAATAATAGCTCGCCGTACCCTTCCAGGGACAGACCGTGTGCGTCTGGCTCACGCGCAAACAAGCGTCGTTCACGCTCTCACGCGGAAAATAGTGGTTCCCCTCGACGACTTCCGTGTGGTCGCTCTCGGCGATGACGGCGTTGTTCCAGACGGCCTTGGGCATGCGCTGCTCCCTCGTTCGATGCTCTGCCCAGAACACCGCGCTCTCGCGCAGCGATGCACGTTCGCGCGACCACGAGCGCCGTGCCGACCGCCGCGCCCGCCTCGCGGAGAACGGCGGCACAATCCGCCAGCGTGGCACCGGTCGTGACGACGTCGTCGACGAGCACGATTGCCCGCCCGGCCACGCAAACGCTGCGGGCGCATGCAAACCGGCCGCGCGCTTGCAGCCGCTCGCTGCGCGAGCGGCCCTGCTGTATGTCGCCGCGCGCGCGGCCCAAGGCGGCGGCCGCGGCGCAACCGGTCTCGTTCGCCAGCACCTGCGTCAGCAGCGCGGCCTGATCGAAGCCGCGCGCGAGCTTGCGGCCGCGGGTGGTCGGCACGGGCACGAGCAACACGCCGGGCGGCAGCCCTCCGCCCCAGCGCTCGGCAAGCAATGCTCCCAACAACGAACCGACGTCGCGTCGCCCGGCCTTGAGCGCGAGAACCGCGCGCCGCAGCGAGCCCTCGTACGGCCCGAGCGAGCACAACTCGAGCCCGGAGTCCGAGGTCCGCAGTGCCGCTCCCGGGATGGGCCGGCAAGCCTCACACAGCGCCGCGCCGCTGCGGCCGCAAGCGGCGCAGGCCGCCGGAAAGAGCGCGTCGAGCAGCTCGGCCAAAGCCGAGCTCAGCGGCGCGTGCGCGAGCGCAGCACCGGCAGCACCTGCGCGCTGACGGGATCCTCGGCGTCAGAGATCGAGAACGAAACGAGTCTCGTCCGGCAACTGAAATGCTTCGACAAGCGCCGCTTCGGAAGCTGGACCACGCGGACACCCCAGCCGTGCGGCAGCGGCGTCGAAACCGCCGCAACGCCCGGCATCGCAGCGCGCCGAACCGAAACTGCGGCAACCTGCCGGACCGATGCCGTAGCGATGGGCGCTGTCAGCGGTGGGTGCCCGACCGGCGGCGTGCCGTGCCCGGCCGCCGGCGGCGCCAAGGCGTCGGCGCCAGCGGCACCTTCGGTATCTCGCGGCCGGCGATGACGCGGCGGCAACGCCGCCGCCGGGGAGCGACGCGCGGGTCCAGCAGACGTCGACCTCACCGAGCGTGCGGCACGCGGGAGCGCGGCAACCTGCCCAGCGGCAACCCGTGAAGCGGCGTCTGGCGGAGGCGGAACGACGGGCCCCGAGAGCTGCATGCCCCCCGCGATCAGCAAGGCCAGTCCGAGCCCGCCCGCGCCGAAGCTCAGGCCGTGGTCGGCCAGACGGCGCCACCAATCCCAATCGAAGCCGTGCGCACGCATTCCACGCGGGTTAGTGCCCGCGCGGCCGTTCTATCGGGCGGCCGGTTCCGGCTCGGGCTCGTTGGCCACGATCGCCCCGCGCAGCGTCGCCCCCGGTGCGACCACGTAGCCGTTGCCGACGATGCAGTCGCTGACGTGAGCGCCCGCGCCGATCAGCGCGCAGTCCCACAAGATCGAGCCTTCGACGGTCGCGCCCGCGCCGATCGTCACGTCGTCGCCGACGACGCTCGGACCGATGACCCGAACGCCGGCGCCCAGGCTCGCGCGCTCGCCGACGCGCACGTCGCCCTCGATGCGCACGTCGTCGCCCAAGCGGGCGGCGGGCGGAATTCCTCGCGACCGCGCGTTGCCCAGCAGGCGCACGCGCCCCGCCAGCACGTCGTTGGTGGCCCGCCGGTATTCGGTCGGCGTGCCGATATCGGTCCAGTACGCGGCTTGCATCTCCAGGCCGTAAAAGTCGGCTCCGTCCAGCTGCATCTCGGGGAAGACGTTCTTGCCGAAATCCCAAAACGTGTCGGCGGGAATGCGCTCGAAGATGCCAGGCTCGAAGACGTAGATGCCCGTGTTGACGAGGTTCGATTTCTCCAAGCCGCGTGCAGGCTTCTCCTGAAACTCGACGATGCGTCCGTCGTCGTCGAGCACGACGACCCCGTACTGCGTCACGTCCTCGGCGTGGACCAGTGCGATCGTGGCCAGCGCGCCGTGCTCGCGGTGAAAGTCGACCAGCGCGTCGAGCCGCAGATCGGTCAAGTCGTCGCAGCCGACCACGACGAACGTGTCGTCGCGCAGAAAGTCTTCCATTCCCTTGACGGCGCCCGCGCTGCCGCTCAGCTGGCTCTCGTGAAGGTAGGTGACGTTCACGCCGTAATCCGAGCCGTCGCCGAAACGGCCGACGACTTGTTCCGCGTGGTAGTGAACGTTGATCGCCACGTCTTCGATGCCGAACGAGCGCAAGTACCGAATCACGTGGGCGGTGTTTGGCTCACCCGCGACCGGGACCAGGGGTTTGGGGACCGACTTCGTCAAGGGATAGAGCCTCGTGCTCATACCGCCGGCGAGAATCATCGCTTTCAAGACCTAAGGACCTCCGGGTCGGGTTCCCGCGACACGTTCGCAAACGGCTAACCAGACGAACTTCGGGAGGGCGAGCTGGCGCCGCCAGCGGCTGGGCTCTTTGAAAAGGCGATAGAGCCATTCCAAATTCAGCCTTTGCCACACTGCGGGCGCCCTCTCGACGTTACCCGCGAGGACGTCAAAGGAACCGCCAACGCCGATTCCGACCGAGCACCCCGTCTCCTTCAAATGCTCGGCGATCCAAAGCTCCTGACGGGGTGAGCCCAGGCCGACGAACAGGGCGCGAGCCCCGCTCGCCGCAATTGCGGCTGCGACGCCGGCATCTTCCGCGCTCGAGAAATAGCCGTCGCGCACGCCGGATACGCGCAAGCTGGGGTAGCGAGCTTGCAAGGCCCTTGCCGCTCGCTGCGGCGTGTCGCCGCGGCCTCCCAACAGATACACCGGCAAACCTTCGGTTGCAAAGCGCGCGCACAGCGGACCGATCAGATCGACGCCGGCGACTCGTCCGGGGATGCGCACGCCTTGCAAGCGCGCCGCGTACATCACGCCGACGGTGTCGCACAGGGAAAGCGCGCTCGTCTCGACGACTTCGTGGAAGCGCGGGTCACGCTGCGCGGCGACGACCATCTCGGTCCCCAGCGTTACGACCAGCGAGGGCTGCGATCCGTGCGCCAGATCGACGATGCGTTCGACGGCTTGCGCCGCGCCGAGCGCGTCGACCCGGCAGCCGAGGATCCTCGCCTGCTGCACGGCGGCGCGCTGGCCGGTCAGGAGACCGGCGCGAGGGTCGCCCGGCGCGCGCGCTCGCGCTCGCGATACGGCTCGAGCAGCGGCCCAAGCGTCGCGGCCAGCGCATCGGGCATGACGCCGAGCGGCGAGCGGCACGGTCCGCAGGCGAAGCCGAGCTGATTCATCGCCCATTTCACCGGGATTGGGCTGGTCGTCGCAAAGAGCGTCGCCAAGAGCGGGCTGAGCGAACGGTGGATCGACGCGGCCTGGGCGACGTCGCCGCGCACGAACGCCTCTCGCAGCTCGCGGAACTCCCGCGCGCAGAGGTGCGCCGCGACGCTGATCAAGCCGTCGCCGCCGAGCGCGAGCGAGGGCAGGTACATGTAGTCGTCGCCGACCCAAAAGCCGAAGCCCGCCGGGCGCTCGCGCAAGATCGCCGAGAACTGCGCGCAGTCGCCGGTCGACTCTTTGACGCCCGCGATGTTGGGATGACGCCGTGCAAGCTCGAGCAGCGTCGCCGGCAACATGTTGGCGGCGGTGCGGCTGGGGATATTGTAGACGATGATCGGCAGGCGCGTCGCTTCGGCAATCGCGCCGAAGTGCCGCAGCATTCCATCTTGCGTGGGTTTGTTGTAGTACGGAACCACCGCCAGGATGCCGTCGACGCCGACCGCTTCCGCTTCTTTCGTCAGCTCGACCGAGTGATGCGTGTTGTTTCCGCCCGTTCCGGCGACGACCGCGGCCCGTCCGCCGACGGCCTCCTTGACCGCGCCGAACAGCGCAAGCTTTTCGTCGTCTTCGAGCGCCGGCGATTCACCGGTCGTCCCCGAGACGACGAGACCTTCGTTGCCCTCGTCGACCAGATAGCGGGCGAGGCGCCCGGCCTCGGCCAGATCGACGTGGTCGGCCGAGTCGAAAGGGGTCAGCATGGCCGTGAGAAGCGCGCCGATCTTGGCGCGTCCGTTGCTGCTCATCGCGTCACTCCTGCGGTCATCTCGCGCGGCGTCGCTTGTTCGCCGCGGCCGAGACGGAAGTAGTCATGGATCGCTTGTTCCGCCGCCGCGACCTCTTCCTCGGGGACGAGGACCGAAATCGTGATGTTGGAGTCGGTCGAATGGATGATCTCGATCTGGGCGCCCGAGAGCGCCTGCACGACGCGGTACATGACGCCGGGCGTTCCGCGCATCCCCGCGCCGACGATCGAGAGCTTCGCGCAGTGCGCGCGAACGCGTAACGCGAGGTTGAGGCTGCGCAGCTCGGAGCGCACGAGGTCGATGTCGGGGCCGTCGACGATGAAGAATATGCCGGCGTTGTTGACGTTGATCATGTCGACCGAGATGCCGTGCTCGGCCAGCCGCCGGAAGATCTCGAGCTCGAGTTGGCGGCGCGCTTCGAGATCGTCGATCTCGCCTTGGATGACCCGCACGAAGGTCACGTCGCGCAGCGAGGTGATCCCCGAGACCGGGTGCGCCGCGTCGGGCGTGTGGCCTTCGTCGATGGTCGTGCCGAAGTTGCTGCGCAGCCCCTTGACGACGTAGGGCTGGTGCGTGACGCGCGCCAGATCGGCGGCCTTGGCGTGCATCACCTTCGCGCCGTCGGCCGCAAGCTCGGTCATCTCGGCATAGCTGACGCGGTCGATTGTGTGCGCGCCCGCGATCCGGCGGGGATCACCGGTCATCACGCCGCTGACGTCGGTGAAGATCTCGACCGCTTCGGAGCCGAGCGCATCGCCCAGCGCGATCGCGGTCAGATCGCTGCCGCCGCGCCCCAAGGTGGTGACCGCACCCGACTCGCTAACCCCCTGAAAACCGGTCACGACCGGAATGACGCCGCGCTCGAGCGCGGCCAGCAAATTCGCCGGATCGACACGCAGGATGCGCGCGTCGCCGAAGCTGTTGTCGGTGACGATCCCGGCTTGGCCGCCCGTCATCGCCTGCGCGTCGGCGCCCCAGGTGCTGAGCAGCTCGGCGAACACCGCGCAGGCGATCGCCTCGCCGCACGAGAGCAGCAAGTCGCGGTTGGGACCGCCGCGCGTCGGCCCGATCTGCGCCAGCAGCGAATCCGTCGCGTAGGGATCGGGAGCGCGACCGATCGCGGAGCAGACGACGACCGGCGAGACGCCGCGGGCGCGCGCTTCGAGCACGCGCGAAGCCGCGATCTCACGCAGTTCCGGCGTCGCCAGCGACGAACCGCCGAACTTTTGTACGACCGTCTTAATCGGGGGATCCCCCCTGGTTGCTCGTGTCACTAGGCACCGACTCGCTCCTGTGCCTTGGCCTTGAAGTGCTCGCGCTCGACGAGCAGCTCGAGGATCTGCACGCCGTTGGTCGCCGCGCCCTTGCGAACCTGGTCGCCGACGACCCACATTTGGTAGTGCCGCGGCGATTCGCCCTCGGCACGCAGTCGCGCGACGTGGACCAGATCCTGACCTTCGACGTCGCGCGGCGTGACGATGCCCTCGGCGTGAAAGACGACGCCGGGCGCGCTCTCGAAGGCCGCGGCCAGCTCGGCCACGCTCGTGTCGCGCTCGGTCTCGAAGAAGACGACCTCGCTGTGCGCGTAGCGCACGGGAACGCGCACGGTCGTCGCAGCGACGTGCAACGTGGGCCGGCCCAGCATCTTCTTGGTCTCGGCGACGACCTTCTTCTCCTCACCGGTGTCGCCGTGCTCGTCGAGCGAGCCGATCAAAGGGATCACGTTGCGGAAGATTGGGGCGGCAAACGGCGAGCGCAGGTCGACGTCGTCGTCGGCCCGCTCCTCCGCATCGAGCGCGTCGAGGCCGGCTCGTCCGGCTCCGCTGACGGCTTGATAGGTCGCGACCCGCACGCTGCTCAGTCCGGCTGACCGCAAGACCGGTGCGAGACCGACGACGAGTACGATCGCCGTGCAGTTGGCGACCGGAAAGATCGCGTGCTCGGGATGCACGTCGCCCGGGTTGACTTCCGGCACGACCAGCGGGACGCCGTCGGCCATCCGAAAGGTCGCGCTGTTGTCGATGACGACCGAGCCGGCGGCCACGCAGCGCTCGGCCAGCTCCGCGCTGGCATCGTCGCTCGACGCGAAGAAGACGGCGTCGTAGCGGCCCGCGGCGAGCGCTTCGGGCGTCGCCTTGCGCACCGCGACCGTCCGGCCGCGAAACTGCAACGGCTCGGCGTGATCGCGCGAAGCGAACGCGTCCAGCTCGTCGACGTGAACGTTGCGCTCGTCCAAGACGCGCAGGATCATCTCCCCAACGACGCCCGTGGCGCCGACGACCGCGAGCTTCACGCGACGGTTTCCCGCTCTCGCACGGGCGCGTCGAAGCCCAGAAACGAGTCGAGCCCGATCGCGAGCTCGTGCCGCGAACGGACGTTGCGCACCGCCAGCAGCATGCCGGCCATGAACGACTCGCGCGACAGGGAGTCATGCCGAATCGTCAGCACCTCGCCCTCGCCTCCCAGCAGCACTTCCTGATGGGCCACCAGGCCGCGCAAGCGGACGCTGTGCGTCGGCACCTCGTTGCCGCCGTTGGCGGCCGACATACGGGCCGCGGTCAGCTTGGCGGTCCCACTCGGGCGGTCACGCTTGGCGTCGTGGTGCAGCTCGATGATCTCGGCCGTGGGAAAAAAGCGCGCCGCCGCTTCGGCGAAACGCATCATCAGCACCGCCCCGATCGCGAAGTTCGGGACGAGCGCTGCGCCGATGCCGGCGCTCCGGCACGCCTCGGCGAGCTCGGCTTGCTCCGCCGCAGTCCAGCCCGTCGCGCCGATAACCGGCGAAACGCCGTGCGCCACGGCCGTCCGCGCCACCTCGACCGTCACGGGATGGACGCTGAAATCGACGATGACGTCCGGCTTGGCGCTGCGGTACAGCTCGACGACGTCGTCGTACAGCGAGCCGCAGGGGCGGGGCAGACCCAGCGTCTGCGCCAGCGGTTCGCCCGCGTACGTCTGATCGAACCCGCCGACCAGCTCGAGATCGCTCTGCAGCGCGACCGTCGCGCAGACGACACGCCCCATCCGGCCGAGCGCGCCGGCGACGGCAACTTTCAAACCCATCTGCTCTCGCCCCGATCTACACTTTCTCGAGCGGAGCGTACTTCAGCATCACCATCTTCTCCCCGACGTTGGGGAAGCTGATCGTGAGCAGACCGTCGCCGCCCGCACCCGCTACGTTCGAGACGAGCCCCTCGCCCCACTTCGGATGACGGACGCGGTCGCCGACCTTGAGGCCCAGCTTGACCCCGTTGCCGGCGGTCTCGTGGATCGACACTTCACGCCAGCGGCCGCCGGCCGGGCGGGGCAGGGCGACGACGTTTCCGATCGCCTCGACGCTGGGCATCTCTTCCAAGAACCGCGACTTCGGATGCGCGAACGTGTTGCCGTAGAGCGTCCGGCGCATCGCGTGCGAGAGGTAGAGGCGATCCATCGCTCGCGTGATGCCGACGTACGCCAGGCGGCGCTCTTCTTCGAGCTCCGTCATGTCCGTCAGCGCCCGGTTGTGCGGGAACACGCCCTCTTCGAGCCCGGTCAGGAACGCGACCGGAAACTCGAGGCCCTTGGCCGCGTGCAGCGTCATCAAGGTGACGTAGGACGAGCCTGGATCGAGCGTGTCGATGTCGCTGATCAACGCGACGTTGGCGAGGAAGTCGTCGAGCGTTCCCGCGTTCTCTTGGCTTTCGAACTCGCGGGCGACACCGATGAGCTCCTGCACGTTCTCGAGACGCGCGCGCGCGTCGACCGTGTCTTCGCCCTGCAGCTCGCGCAAGTAGCCCGATTCCTCGAGGACCGCTACCAGCAGATCCGAGATCGAGTACGAGGCCAAGCGCTCGCGCAAGGCCACGATGAGCTCGGCGAAGCGCTCCAGCTCCTTCTGCTTCTTGGGGACGGCGCGGCGCAGCAAGTCCTTGTCGAAGACCGTCTGGCCGACCGAGACGCCGGCCGCGTTGGCGGCTTCGACCAGGCTCGCGATCGTCTGCTGACCGATGCTGCGGCGCGGCACGTTGACGATGCGCCGGAACGCGACCGCGTCGGACGGGTTCACGATGTAGCGCAGGTACGCCATCATGTCTTTGATCTCGGCGCGAGCGTAGAAGCCGACGCCGCCGACCACGCGGTAGGGGATGCCTTCGCTGGCGAAGCCTTCCTCGAAGACGCGCGACTGCGCGTTCGTCCGGTAGAGGACCAGGAAATCGCGATAGGCGGCGCCTTCGCGGACGAGCTCCTTGATCTTCTCCATCACGTAACGGGCTTCGGCGCGCTCGGTCTCGGCGCCGTAGACCGTGACCGGCTCACCCTTCTCGCGCTTGGTGAAGAGCTTCTTAGGCGCGCGCGACTTGTTGTTCTCGACGAGTTCGTTGGCTGCGTCGAGGATACGCTGCGTGCTGCGGTAGTTCTCTTCGAGCCTGAAGACGACCGTGCCCGGAAAATCCTCTTCGAAGCGCAGGATGTTCTTGTAGTCGCTGCCGCGCCAAGCATAGATCGACTGATCGTCGTCGCCGACGACCGTCAGATTCTTGTGCTCGCCGGCCAGCATCGCGCACAGGCGATACTGCGCGAAGTTGACGTCCTGGTACTCGTCGACGAGGATGTAGCGGAACTTGTTCTGATAGCGGGTGCGCACGTCGTCGACCGTCTCGAGCACCTCGATCGCCTTAGCGATGAGATCGTCGAAGTCGAGCCCGTTCGACTCACGCAGCCGCCGGTCGTACTCGCGGTACACGTTGGCAATGCGCTCGCCGAAGAACGACGTGTTGCGAGCCTCGTAGGCTTCGGGCGAGAGCAAGGCGTTCTTCGCCTTGCTGATCTCGTCGAGCGCCGCGCCCGGCGAGATCTGCCGCTCGTCATAGTCGAGGTCGTGCAGGACGTCCCGAATGATGGCTCGCTGATCGGTCTCGTCCATGATCGCGAAATTCGAAGCGATGCCCACGCGCTTGCCGTCGCGCCGCAGAATGCGCACGCAGATCGCGTGAAAGGTGCCGACCCACAGATCGCGCGCGACCGCGCCGACCATGTCTTCGAGCCGCGTCTTCATCTCGCCGGCCGCCTTGTTCGTGAAGGTTACGGCGAGGATTCGGTCTGGGAATACCTGCTTCTCGTTAAGCAGGTAAGCGATCCGGTGCGTTAGGACCCGAGTTTTTCCACTCCCTGCGCCGGCGAAGATCAGGACCGGCCCATCGGTATGCCGGACGGCGTCGCGCTGGACACCGCTGAGTTCGTCAATCTGAACAGCCATCACGACGTTACTTCGCCATCGAGGGCCCACGCGCCTCGGCGCGCGGATTCCTGCTCGTTTTCGGACGTCCGTGACGTGCTACGAGATGCTGAAAACCTCGCTGCGCGCGACGCGCGCGACCTTTGTCGCGGGATCGGCAAGGGCCAGCGCGCTTGCGAGGTACGCGAGCGTTGACTCGGCTCCCATGTTCCGGTTGAGGCCGTCCTCCTCGAGGCCGTCGCAGCAGCCCCCGGCGACCACCATCGAAATGCCGCGCGAGTTCCGGCCGGAGTACCATGCCAGGCCGCGCGAGGCCAAGAGCCCGTAGTGCGCGTCGCCGCAGGCTGCCTGCGCGGCGAGTGCCGCATCGACCAGCGATGTCGCCTCGAGCGGTTGCTGCCCGTAACGCGCGCGGGCGCCGCCCCGGACGTACCAGCCGGCGTTACCGATCGGCACGAACAGGCCGTCCTCGATCACGATCGACTCGTAGAACCGCAGGGTCCGCAGACCGAGATCGATGAGCCCGCGATCCTCGAGGACCATACCAATGCGCAGAGCGGCCTCGGGCAAGCGCGCGTTGTCGTAGGTCATCGAGTTCTCGAACCAATCCCAGGCGGGCGCCGCGGTCCGTTCGTAGCGTTCGCGCAAGTCCTCGCCCAGCAGGCGCAGCAGCTCGTGCAATTCCGCCGGGCGGCCACCGCTCGCCTCAGCGGCGTGCGCCAGACCGAGCGCTGCGTAGACCCGCGATCTGACGTGATCGAGGTCGGGAACGTGGGGCAGGGCGCGCTCCAGCACCGCGCGGCAGACCTCGCGCCAGGATTCGCGCGGGGCGAACCGCACGCCGTAGCCCAGCGCCCAAATCGCCCGCCCATTGGCATCCTGAGTTCCCACGTCGTCGAGCCAGGCGCGGTCGTAACTCATGAAGTTGTGGAAGCGGCCGTCGGGCAGCTGCGCGTCGAACAGAAAAGCCAAGTAGCGCCGGGCGAGGCTCAACGCTTGTTCCCTTTGCGGACCAAGCTTCGCCGCGGCCAGCGCGACCATGAACGCTCTCGCCACGTCGTCCGTGCAGTAGCCCGTCGAACGATTCGGCACGTCGAAGGCGGCGTGCTGCACGATACCCACGTCGTCGCTCAGTGCGATGAGGTGCTCGAGCGAAGGCATGCGCGCGCCGACCACGCTCAAGCCGGTTGGACGAGCGTCGCGGGCGCGTACATCGGCGCCGGCAGGACGCCGGCAAACAGCTTGCCATAGGCTTGCGCGACGTGCGGCCAAGTCATCTGCCGCCCGAAGCGGTAGGCGCGGCGCTCGGTCGCGCGGCACAGCCAGGGATCGTCGAGCAGCATCTCCAGCCGCTCGGCGAGCGCGTCGGCGTCGCGGAAGGGAACGAGAAAGCCGCGGCGTTCGGCCAGCAATTCCTGGGCGTACAGATACGGCGTCGACACGATCGCTTTGCCCGCGCCAACCGCATAAGCCAGCGTGCCGCTCACGATCTGCACCGGATTGAGATACGGCGTCACGTAGATGTCGGTCGCGCCCAAGTAGTTCATGAGCTCTTCGAACTCGAGATACTTGTCGACGAGCGCCACGTGGTTTTGCAGCCCGTACTCAGCGATCTTCGCGACCAGAGACTCCCGGTACGATTCACCTTCGTGGCGCCGCACGGAAGGGTGCGTCTCGCCCAGAATAAGGTACAGCGCTTCAGGATGGCTTTTGACGACGCGCCGCATGGCTTCGATCGCAAACTCCAGACCTTTACCGCGGCTGAGCAGCCCGAAGGTCGAGATGACCGTGCGCTGCCCGACGCCGAACGCAGCCTTCGCGTTCTCGGTCGAGCGGAACGGGACGTCCGGAACGCCGTGATGGATCACGCGCGTCTTCCCAGGATCCGCACCATAACTGTTGACCAGGATGTCCTTGCCGGTCTGCGAGAGCACGACGACCGCGTCGGCGCGATCGCAGATGCGGCGCGTCACGTCGCAATGCGACTCGCTCGCCTCGGGTAACACCGTGTGCATCGAGACGACGGCCGGCTTTTCGAGCGCTTCCAAGAAATCGAGAAACCAAACGCCGTCCGGACCACCGAAGAGTCCGTACTCGTGCTGGACGTTGACTAGTTCGGCGCGGTGCGCGTTGACGGCCCGCGCCACCCGCCGGTAGGAAGAACGGTCGTTCTGCTGCAGGCGCGCGAACACGCGGCGCTCGTGCGAACGGTTCTCGCCGCCGGGTTCGTCGATGGCGACGACGGAACTCGTCGTACCGAACGCTCGATCGAAACACTCGACGACATCACGCGTAAACGTTGCAATTCCACACTCACGCGGAGGATACGATCCCATAAAAAGCGCGTGGGGCGGCACGGAACTGAGGGCTAGCTGCGACGTACCATTATGCAAGAACGGACCTCCTGGCTTGCAGGGGTTCTCTGTATACCCATTTCTGCCTACCCGCAAACGTCGGCTCCAGTTGCGCAGACTTATGTCTCAGCCGGCTGCTCGACCGCGATGCGTGCATTCGCTTCGACGATCGAACCAGCTTCGATTTCCACGCCGTGTCCGATGACTGCGCCCGGTTCGACGACCGAACCGCGCCCGATACGCACGTTACTCGCAAGGATCGCATCGTAGACGCGCGCGCCGGCGCTGACGACGACGCCGTCCCACAGAATCGAGCCGCGCACTTCGGCTTCGGCTCCGATGAACGAGTTCTCGCCCAACACGGAATAGGGTCCGACGACCGCGCTGGGATCGATCTTCGCGCCTTCGCCGACGAACACCGGCGGCCGGATCGCCGAGCCCGTCGCGCCGTTGGCCTCCGATACGAGCGAACCACGGTGAGCAAGCGGATCGGCCGACGGGGCGAGTCGCAATTTCTCTGCGAGCACGTCGCGATGCGCTTGGATGTAATGTTCGGGCCGGCCCAGATCGAGCCAATAATCGTCGGTTACGAAGGCATAGAGCTTCGCGTCAGCGCCGAGCAGCATTGGGAAGGTTTCGCGCTCGATCGAGACGTTACGACCTGCAGGAATCGCGTCGAGCACCGAGCGTTCGAGCAGATACGTTCCCGCGTTGACTTCGTTCGTCGGGGCCTCGCCTCGGCCGGGCTTCTCGACGAAACTGCGGACCCGGCCGTCCGCGTCGTGAACGACGCAGCCGAACGCCGAAGGGTCTTCAACCCGAATCAGGTGCAGGACTCCCGCCCCGCCTTTCTCACGGTGGAAGGCAAGCATCGCGCGCAAGTCGAGGCTGGTCAGCACGTCGCCGTTGAGGACGAAGAACGGGCCATGCATCCGGTCGGCGACGTTGCGCAGCGCTCCGGCCGTGCCGAGGGGGGTATCCTCGATCACATAGGTTAGGCGCATGCCCAGGCGCGAGCCGTCGCCGAGGTGCTCGGTGATGGCCTTGGGCATGTAGCCGGCCGCCAGGATCGCGTCGTCGATCCCGGCCTGGTGGAGCCGAGAGAGCGTCCGCTCCAAAAAGGGGACCCCCATCAGGGGGACCATCGGCTTCGGGGTTCCGTAGGTCAGCGGCCGCAGCCGCGTTCCCTCGCCGCCGACTAGAACGATCGCTTGCAGGTCGCTTCCTCTTCCCATAGCTAGGTCATTCCCAAAATATCCCGGTTTGAAGGGGCTCGGATGCCCCTACGGTATAGATGGTTTCTGCCATAGATGGTTTCTGCCGCGGTACGGACGCGCCCCGCCTTGGAGGGGTCAAGACCCATCCGGCTAATGAACGTCCTCCGCCAAACGGTCCCGGGTCGTCTAACGGTAGGACAGCAGGCTCTGAACTTGCTTATCGTGGTTCGAATCCATGCCCGGGAGCGCTGCGGCCCTATCGTCTAGAGGCCTAGGACGCCGCCCTCTCACGGCGGTAACACGGGTTCGAATCCCGTTGGGGCTACCAATTTAGCCGCGAAAAAGCCTGTAACCACGGGCTTTTTCGTTCCTGGGGGTCGGCTGCTTTGCGGGCTGCTGTAGGGTTTGCTGGTAGCGGTGTTCAGGACTTTGGGACCGAGACACGAGGATGATGTTACGCAGGACACTCGCGTTCGTCGTGAAGCTCTTCTCTTGACGCCGGCACACGAACACTCGCGCTCGACGCCGGGCACTCGTCCAGGGAACTCCGTAGCCGACGCCGCTGCGCGCGCGCCGCCTTGCGTGTTACCAGCCTGCGCGCTTGGCGCGGATCGCGAGGGTCGCGATCCGCTCGTTCGAGGTCGGCACCGGGTCGGCGCGCTGCACCTTCTTCGCGCGAGCTTCCTGCACGGCGACTTGGTCGAACACAAGGGCTGCCCGTGAACGTCTCATGCTCATTCAGACCGCGCGTCGCGGAGACATGTTCCAAGCTTAGCCGAGACTTTACAAGCCGGTCCTGAAGGGGCATCGTAAGCGCGAAACCGCCTCCCAAACACGTCGTAGTTTCAGTATTCTTCTTACCATTGGCGAGCCTCTTCCTACAGAGGATCGGCTACGGTAGGCCCTTCGGGTGGCACACCGTGCGGGTCCCAGCCCTCCGCCACGGGACCCCGCCGATTCGGTCGGGAGCTCGTCGCCGGCGTGAAGTTTGGGCCCTCCACTCGGACTGCGTGGCACACGAAGGCCCGGCCCACATCGCAATCACCAAGCAGCTCGCCGGCAAGATTGTCGACTGACTCGAAGAGGTCAGCGACGAGCATCATCAGGGCTGATCCCGTAACCACAAGGGAAGAGATAACGAACGAACATGCAAAAGCGCAAACAGGGGAACGGTGGTAACGCTCGCGAGCTTTTGACCCCCTCCGCTCGCCAAAATTGAACCCCTCCGCAAGCTGAGCGGGACCTCCCTCGAACGGGTGTTCGTAATGAGCAAACCCCAACCGAAGGAGGCCCGCGGAGGGATGATTTCGATGAAACATTGGGAGGACATTCGGCTGCGCTGCGTTCGCGATCGCGAACCAAAAAAGCGCGTTGCCCGCGACCTGGGCCTTTCGCCCAACACCGTGCGCAAGTACTGCGCCCAAATGGAAGCTCCTGAGCCGCCGAGCTACGAGCGGCAAAGCAAACTCGACCCCTTCGTCATGGTGATCGACGCGTTGCTGGAATCGACACCGAAGATCACCGCCAAGCGCATCGGCGCAATCATTCAACAACAGTACGATCCTAAGCTGGGCATCAGCGAGGCGGCGTTACGCAAATACGTTGCTCGTCGGCGGCGCGAGCTTAATCCCAAGGAAGCCTTCGTACGTGCGCAGCACGTGCCAGCGGATCAAGCTCAATTTGACTTTTCGCCAATGGAGGTTATTATCGCCGGCGTGCTCACGATCGTGCACGTCTTCGCGATGCGCCTGAGCTACAGCGGCGCATTCTTTGTCCGCGCGTCATTCACCGAAGATCGGCCTGCGCTTTTTGCCGGACTGCTTGCGGCTATCAAATTCTTCGGTGGTCTGCCGCGTGTCGCGATTTTCGATAACCCGAAAACCGCCGTGCAACGTATCTTGCGCGGCCGCAATCGCGTCGAGAACGATCAGTTTCGGCGCTTTTGCGGCGAGCTGGTGCTGAAAGTGGAGTTTGCGGCGCCGCGCCGCGGCAACGAGAAGGGCGGCGTGGAAGGCGCGATGGGGTACATCGAGGACAACGTCTTTCGGCCGACACCGTCGTACCCGAGCATTGAGGCGCTCAACATCGAGTTGGCACATTGGAGTGTCGCGAATCTGAGCAACATCAACTCGACACATCGTGAGCTCATCGGCGATCGCTTTGATCGTGAGAGATGCGCATTACGGGCGCTCCCCGAGCGGCTGCCCGAACCCTGCGTCCTTGAGTATGCTCGAGTCAACAAGTTCCAGGAAGTGACGGCTGAGACCAATCACTACTCGGTGCCACCACGGTACGTCGGCCGCCACGCGATCGTCGAGATCTACGAGAACACCGTGCGGGTTGTCGTTGATAAGTGCGTCGCCGAACATCGGCGGGGACGCGGTAAAAACGAGTTTATCCTAGATCCGATGCACTTCATCGAGGTCGTCGCGCGCAAGCATCGTTCGG
Organism: Vulcanimicrobiaceae bacterium; assembly: GCA_052267165.1. Taxonomy (GTDB): domain Bacteria; phylum Vulcanimicrobiota; class Vulcanimicrobiia; order Vulcanimicrobiales; family Vulcanimicrobiaceae; genus CAWICD01. The sequence goes on from JBKQHO010000007.1 coordinate 41,030, forward strand.
CGACACGAGCGCTGGCCTTTGCCGACCAACGGTTACCGCAGCCGTTGATCGTGCTGCGTGATCGGCTCCTCGAACGCGATGGACCAACGGCAACCAAGACTTGGATGGCAGTGCTGCAGCTGGCGCTCAAGAGTTCGCTCTCGGAACTCGGTGACGCCACCTCAATCGCGCTGGCCAGCGGAACGCTCGATCCGGAGGCCATATCGCTCATCTTACACCAGCGCCATGCCCGTGCGGCCGCGCTGCTCGATCTCGCCCACCACCAGGGCGCTCCCGCGTTGCAAGCGCAGGTCGTCAGCCTCGACTCGTATCGCATGACCGCTTTGGTGGAGGGCTCGCTGTGAACACCGCACTAATTGAGGAGCATCTTCGCGCCCTCAAACTTCCCGGCGCACTCACTCACTACCGGCGCTTGGCTGAACAAGCCAAGGACCCGCTGACGTATCTCGGCGACGTCCTTGCCGCCGAAATCGAACGCCGACACGAAAGCAGCATCAAACGCCGTATTGGCGAGGCACGCCTACCAACGCTTAAGACGCTCGAGAGCTTCGACTTCACGCTGCAACCCAACGTACCGAAACTCAAGATCCTCGAACTCGCCGATGGCGCGTTCATTCGCGATCGACGTACGCTGGTTTTCTATGGGCCACCAGGTACCGGCAAAACTCATTGCTTGATAGCGATCGGTCTCGCGGCGTGCACGAACGGCTATCGCACCTTGTTTACGACTGCTGCGGGATTGCTAACGAGTTTACTCGACGCGAAACGCGACGGGACCCTTGCACGCAAGCTACGATGGATCGATCGCTTTGAGCTCATCCTCGTCGACGAGTTAGGATACGTCCCCTTCGAACGGGAGGCGACGGACCTGCTGTTCCAAGTTATCTCGCAACGTTACGAAAGATCGAGCATCGCTTTAACAACTAACCTCGCCTTCGAACAGTGGACGCAGATATTTCCCGACGCGATGGCTGCTCGTGCAGTCATCGATCGACTGATTCATCATGGTTCAGTTTTCGAGTTTAGCGGGGAGAGCCACCGCCTCCGGAGCCGCCAAGGAAGCTCGGCAAAGGGGCGCAAAGCATGAGGGACGGGGTTCAGAATTCACGAGCGCAAAGGTTCAGTTTCTCGCGAGCGCCGCCAGAACGGCAACCTCGAAGTCTCCGCCATCGGGCTCGGCTGCATGGAGATGAGCTTCGGCTATGGTTCCCCTAAGGACAAACAAGAGATGACGTCGCTCCTGCGGGCGGCCGTCGAACGCGGCGTCACCTTCTTCGACACCGCTGAGGTGTACGGGCCGCTCACGAACGAAGAACTCGTCGGCGAAGCGCTCGCACCGTTTCGCGGGCAGGTCGTGATCGCCACCAAGTTCGGCTTCGAGCTCGATCCCAAAAGCGGCGCGAAGTGGGTCGCCCTGAACAGCCGTCCGGAGCACATCAAACAGGTCGCGGAGGATCGCTCAAGCGGCTCAAAGTGGACGCGATCGACCTCTTCTATCAGCATCGCGTCGATCCTGACGTCCCGATCGAAGAGGTCGCGGGAGCAGTGAAGGACCTCATTGCGGAAGGCAAGGTCAAACACTTCGGGCTCTCCGAAGCGGCCGCTCAGACGATCCGTCGCGCACATGCGGTCCAGCCTGTTACCGCCGTTCAGAGCGAATATTCGCTGTGGTGGCGCACGCCGGAAGCGGAGGTATTGCCGGAACTGGAGCGGCTCGGAATCGGTTTCGTCCCTTACAGTCCGCTGGGCAAGGGCTTCCTCACGGGAAAGATCGACGAAACGACGACGCTCGACAGTACCGATTTCCGCAGTAGCCTGCCTCGCTTCACGCAGGATGCTCGAAAAGCGAATCGGGCCCTGGTCGACGGCCGGAATTAGCCCTTTTCCATTCGCTTGCTCTGCAGCAACGTATAGTCGACGGTGAGGTTGATATGCTCCCACCCCAGAGGCGAGAGGTGCGGGGGTAGCGCCTCGTCGATGGGGTGTCCGTCGTTGCGGAGTTGCTCGACGACCGCTCGAGGTCTGCGTCAAACCTGCCGCGCGACAGCCGGCGCCGGAACCGGCTCCATAAAAGGAGCCGGGTTCATTTCGGGACGGGATGCAACCGTTCTTTAGCGAGGGCCGTCATCGCGCGCGCCGAGGAGAGCCCACGATGTGCCGAGTGCGTAGCCGTAGAGGCCGAGTACCGTGTAAACGAAACCGTCCGCCGGTGCCACTTTCAGTCTTAAGCGCACGGCGATGTACAACTCGAGCACGTAGATCCCAAGTGAAATCAGTCCAAATCGATGACGTCCGCGAAGGGCTGAAAAACGCTGGCTCATCATTCCACCCTGTTGAAGGATTTGCCAGATGGAGACGAGTGCGATGACAATGATCACTTCAGTGCTAAAGCGCGGAATAAGCGCGGCCAGCGAAACGAAGAAGACGTTCGCAAGCGCGATAAACGCGCCACTCGCCTGGCCTTGCTTCTGTGCGTCGGCCTTCGAGCCGAAGATCTTTTCCGGCGCGAAAGTGATCGCGACGAACAACAAGCCGATAAGAGCCGCCGCTGCACCGACGCTCGCAGCGAAAAAGTCTTTGAGATCGACCATCAGATTATCACGTTTCGTTGCGACCTGCCGAAGTCAAGAAGCGAGGCGAACGAGACGCTCGGCACGCTGGCCTACGCGCTACTCGGTCTTCTTGCGGACGAACCGATGACCGGATACGAACTTTTTTTCTTGCGGATACTTTCACCGTAAGAACGGGCCGCATATTTGCGCGGCGAAGAAGCCTATCATCTCGCGCGGCATCGCGAGATCATGAAGATGTTTCCGCCCGAACCCGATGCCGCAACGCGATGGAGTCGGATCATGCTCGAGATGGGTCTCCGCTCGGAAACGATGATGGCCGAATGGGCACGATGGGCTGCCAAGCGTATGGCGGAAGAATCTTAATCTGCTGGTACCGACAAGGCGATCACCACGATGGCGTGGTTACGCCAATCGCCGGCTGCATCAACGGCGCGGCACATTGTGACGCATATCGACCGCCTCAAAGACTTGCGCGCCGTTGGGCTTCCCGACGAGCTTGAGAGTGCCGTTCATCGCAATCGCCTGCTCAAGATTGCCCGTGAGGGGGCGCAGATGACCTCGCGCAACCTGGCCAAGTTCGAGCCCGAACGGCGGCACGCAACACTCGCGGCGATGGTCATCGAAGCGACCGCGACGGTCATCGATGAACTCATTGACCTACACGATCGGGCACTCGTCGCAGTATTCAATCGCGCCAAGCACAAACACGAGAGCGAATTCACTCGGTCGGGCAAGGCGATCAGTGAGAAGGTTCGGCTCTATTGGCGCATCGGCAACGCGCTCATGCAAGCTAAGCAGAGCGGTGCCGATCCATTCGCCGCGATCGAGAGCGTACTGCCTTGGGAGGCGTTCATCGCGAGCGCGACCGAAGCGGAAAAACTCGGGCAGTCCGAAGAGTTCGACTATCTGCGCTACATCGGCGATGGCTACTTGCCGATGCGCCGCTACACCCCGGAGCTGCTCGACGTGCCCGATTTGCGAGCGGCACCGGCGGCACAAGACGTGCTCGACGCGGTCAACGTGCTGCGCGCAATGAATGCCGGCGGTCAGCGCGTCGTACCCAAAGACGCGCCGACCGATTTCGAGCGTAAGCGTTGGGAGAGCCTGGTCTTGACCGATGGCGGCGTCGACCGACGATTCTACGAACTGTGTGCGCTCTCCGAACTCAAGAACGCCTTACGCTCCGGTGATATCTGGGTGCGCGGTTCCCGCCAGTTCAAGGATTTCAACGAGTATCTGCTCTCGGCCAAGCAGTTCTCGGTGCTCAAGGAAAGCCGAGCGTTGGCGCTGCCCATCGAGATCGATGGCGACCGATACATTCACGATCGTCTCGCGCTTTTGGAACAGCGACTCGACGTCGTCAATGCGCTCGCCGCCGCCGATGAGCTTCCCGATGCGGTGATCACGGAGTCGGGTCTCAAGGTCACGCCCCTCACCAACAGCGTCCCAGCCGACGTGGATGAACTCGCGCGTCAAGCGTACGCGCTCTTACCGCGCGTCAAAATCACCGAGCTACTCATGGAAGTCGATGCGTGGACCGGATTCACGCGCCATTTCACTCATGTCAAAACCGGCGAGAGCGCCGCGGATCGCGCCTACTCTTGACCGTGATCCTCGCCGACGCGATCAAGCTGGGTCTCACGAAGATGACCGATTCGTGTCCCGGAACCACCTACGCCAAGCTCTCGTGGTTGCAAGCCTGGCACATCCGCTGACACCTACTCGGCGGCCTCGGCCGATCTATCAACGCGCAGTTCGTTCATCTCTCGCCGCTGGGATGGGAACACATCAACCTGACCGGCGATTACGTCTGGCGGCAAAACAAGCGGGCGCAAACTGGCGCTTCCCGACCGCTGCGACGAGCGTCAGACCCTTAGCGTGCTATATAATCCGAATTCTCTCGTGACCCCTGGAGCAGCTCACCGGGCGCTGAGACCGTCATCGCGCCGCCACTCGAACGTCGGTCGCGCCGAATGAGGAGCGTATCGAACGCCGCGTAACTCGCACGTTACGGAAGCCTCCCTCGAGCCAGCGTTTGACGGCGGATGGCGCATTCGTTGGCCCCTTGTTTTATCGGGTGACTTAGCCGGAGTCCAATGCGGCGAGTTCCCTGTGGAAGCAGCAACTCTGCGTGGGAAGGCTGCCGATCGGGAAGGTTCTCGTGGCAGGGTTTGAGGTTACTCAAGCGTAGCGCCCGCTGCCTTCGGCGCGCGAAGGTGTCAAAGACCACTTGCTCACCGGTCGTTCCTTCGCTCGTAAATTTACCCTGGCGTAATTGACAGCTTTTTACCCTGGTAATATAATGCCGGAGTGTCAGCTCGGCAAAAGACGTACGCCGCCTTCCGCGGAACGAGGCTGGCAGCAGCCGGACCGCTCTCCGACGTGCTGGCGGCCTTGCTCCTCGAAAGTCGCGCCCATGAGGCCGGGGAGCCTGCGATTTTTGAAGAGGAGACCGGCCGGCAGGTCGACTTCGACCTGCGTGGGAGCCTGCACGACGTCATGGGCCGCATTGCCGAGGGCGACGCGGCGCGAGTGGTCGGGCGGCCCCGCCTGGGCGTGGTCGGCCGCGAGATCACCCTCCTGCCGCGGCACTGGGAATGGCTCGCTGGGCAGCCCAAGGGCGCGTCGGCGGTGTTGCGCGGGCTAATCGAGGCAGCGATGAAGGGTAGATCCGCCGACGAAAGCGAGCGTTCCGCGGTCGATGCGACGTACCGCGTGATGTCGGCGGTCGCCGGCGATCTTCCAGGATTCGAGGAAGCCGCGCGGGCCTTGTACGCTCGCAATTGGGGAGCGTTCCGCGCGCTCGTCTGCGGATGGCCCGAGGGCGTTCGAGGCTATTTCCTCGAACGCGCGGAGGCCGTGGAACGGCAAGGCGACTCGCCGCGCTGACCGGGAGCGCGCCTGTGGACGTACGCATCGACACCGCGCGACTTAGCGACGCGGACGCGGTCCTCAAACCGTGTTGCCTCGCGTATCGAAGCGAGGCGCAGCTGTACGATGATTGGTCGATACCGCCGTTGCGTGAAGCCTACGCCGACGTCGTCCGCGCAGTCGACGAGGGCGTTGTCCTCGTCGCGCGCTGCGGAGACGAGATCGTCGGCTCCGTTCGCGGCCTGACGCGAGGCAGACAGATCGAGGTAGGGCGCCTGGTCGTCCATCCGCGACTACGGCAGCACGGCATCGGATCACGCCTGCTGCACGCGATCGAAGCAGCCTTTCCCGACGCCGAGCGCTTCGCGCTGTTCACGGGCGAGCGCAGCCCCGCTACTCTGCGGCTCTATGCGAAGCATGGCTATTGCGAGCTCCGCCGAGAACTCGTTTCGCCGAAGCTGACGATGGTCGTGCTGGAAAAGCAGCTCACGGCGAAAGCTCCGGATCGAGCGCCAGCGCCGCCCTCGTAACGCCAAGCGAAGCTATTCGCTGCTTTCTTCGCGCTCCAGCTTCTTCGCGAACCATTCCGCGAAGAATCCTTCGCCGCTGAGGCTGCAATCGATGTAGCCTCGCTGCGGAAGGTCGTCGAAGAGTCCGTCGGCGATCGCGTCCTCGATGCGTTGCTCGGCGATCAGGCGTATCGCGTCCACGCGCCGGCTTTCTCGTTCTGCGAAGGTTAGCCTTCGACGGCGCGCGGCACCGCCGCGGCACCCCGTGAGTCGCCAGGCAACGCAACGAAGGCGAGCAGCGCTGCCGCCCAGCACAGCGCGGCCGAGACCAGCATCACCACGTCGAACCCCGCCGAATAGGCGGTGTCGATCGCGCTGCGCAGCGCCTGCCGGTCGGCCGGCCCGCGCACGTCGGCGGGAACCTCGGCCGACTGCATCTTCGCGTGCTCGCGTTGCGCGCTAGCGACGGCCGCGGGGCTCGCGTGCGCCGCCTGCAGCGCCTGCGGAAGCTGACGGTCGAAGCTCATCGCCAGCACGATGCCGAGCAAGGCGATCGCGAGCAGGCCGGCCGTGCGCGAGACCGCGTTGTTGATCCCCGAGGCCGTGCCCGCGCGGGCCGCATCGACCGAGCCCATGACTGCCGTCGTCAACGGCGCCACGAAGCCGGCGCCTCCCAATCCCAAGAGCACCGCCGCCGGAAAGAACGAGACCCAGTACGGCCGTCCGACGCCGCACAGCGCGTAACTCGCGAAGCCGATGCCCGCGACCAGGCCGCCGGCGACGAGCGGCAGGCGAGCTCCGATGCGCACCACCAAACCGCCCGAGAAGCGCGAGAGCAGAAACATGATGACGATGAACGGCAGCATGGCGGCACCCGCGGCCGCGGGCGAATAGCGCTGCACGAAGATCAAATCGAACGGTATGAAAAACAAGCCGCCGCCGAGCGCCGCATAGAGCAGCAGCGTGTACGCGTTGGTGACGCTGAACGTTCGATCGGCGAACAGCTCGAGCGGAACCATCGGAGCCTTCGCGCGTCGTTCGACCGCGATGAATACGCCAAGCAGCACGAGGCCCGCGCCGACGGCGCACGCGCCGGCCGCGTCGGCGGCGGACGACTGCAAACGAATCAGCCCGTAGACGAGCGCGCCGAGCGCGGCCGTCGCGAGCGCGGCCCCCGGCACGTCGATGCGCCCTGCTTCCGGATCGCGCGATTCCGGCACGCGCAGCAGCGCGGCCAAGGCGACCGCCGCCAGCGGCACGTTGATGAAGAACACGGCGCGCCAGGAGACGTGCTGCGCGAAGAATCCGCCGAGCAACGGCCCGAGCGCCGCGGTGATCGACGAGAATCCCGACCAGGTGCCGATCGCGCGACCGCGTTCGGCCTCGCCGAAGTTCGCGCTGATCAGCGCGAGGCTCCCCGGAGTGGCGAGCGCCGCACCGATGCCCTGGACGCAGCGGGCCGCAACGAGCGGAGCGATGCCGGTCGCAAAACCGCAGGCAAGCGAAGCGAGCGCGAAGAGCGCGACGCCGGTCGCGAACACGAGCCGCCTTCCCAGGCGATCGCCGAGCGAGCCGCCCGCGAGCAGCAGCGCGGAGAGGAAGAGCGAGTACCCCTCCACGACCCACTGCACTTGGGCGGAGGTCGCGCTCAGATCGCGCTCGAGCACCGGAAGCGCGACGTTGACCGCCGTGCCGTCGATGAACGCCATGCCCGAGCCGACGATCGCGGCCAGCAACACCGCGCTGCCGGCGGCCGCGGGCGGCGTCCGCGCCGCGCGCGGCGATCCGTTCTCCTCACACGGCCGCTTCGCGAACATTACGTAGCTGGAGAACGTCCGAGCGAGCCCGAACGCGCTCGGCCATGGAGGGGCAAAAACCTCGCAAGCGCGGCGGCTCGCGTTCGTGTTACAACAAGAACGGCTCGCCCAAGAGCGCCTTCGCGACCAAGAAGCTGGCCGAGCGCGCGATCCCGCGCACGAGCGTCGGACTCGCGCCGTATCCCTGTCCGGCGCATGGCTGGCACCTCGGTCACGCGAGTCTCTGAGTCCACGACGCGCCTATGCGAGCAGAATGTCGTGAAGCAGCGCGTCGTAGCGCTCGTCGAGCATGACGGTTCGCGGCGGGTCGGAAGAGAGCTGCAGCGCACGCGCGAGTGCCGGCTCGAGCGAGGCGTCGACAAACGCGAACCGGTCTTCCGCGTGCCGCAGCACCCACTCGACCTGCTCCGGAAAGAGCCGGATGTTGGTAGTGTGCAGCACGGCGCCGAGCATGGGGACCGCATAGTAGAGCTCGAGATGGCGGTGCGTATTCCAGGCGAAGCTCGCGACGCGGTCGCCGGGACGCACGCCAAATGAGACGAGGACTCCCGCGAGTTGCGCGACGCGCTTCACGAAGTCGCCGTACGTGCAGCGAAAGAGCGTGCCGTCCTCGTTGCGCGAGACGAGCTCGCGGCGCGCGTGATTGCGCGCGACGTGCTCGTAGATCCAGCGAACCGTCAGGGGAACGTCCATCATCGACCCCGGCAACGCCTCACTCTCTTCGAACGGCCGACTGACCTTCTTCACGTTCGCCCTCCCCCGCGACCCGATCCGGGAGTCGCGCCCGGCGGCGTTCGGCAAGCCCACCTCCCCACCTGCGCGAGCGCTTCAGCGCTTGACGAATCAGTCTACCGTCTTCGACGTAGGTATACACCAAGCGAGATCGATTTTTCGTCGCCGCAAGGAGCGAGGAGCGAAGAATGGCAGCGCCATTTGCCTGTCCCCGAAGCGAAGCGGAGGGGAGCGACGAGCGAGGCGGCGGCGGCGCAAAAGCGCCGAGCGACTGTATTGCTACGTCGGAGACGGTACACTAGCGCGTCCGTTCACGGCGCTGCGGCTGCGCGCTCGGTCACGTTCCGGGCGCTCGCCCCCAGGCCGTTTTCTGCCGATTGTAGGAAGGGAAGCATGAGCATTGAGCGCGGCGCCACTGCCGCCGAAGCTGCAGGGCAGCCTTACCGTTCGATCGTCGAACACGTCAAGGACGTCGTGCTTCAACTCGACGTCGGCGGCCGTTTTACGTATCTGAATCCGGCGTGGACGGAGCTGACCGGGTTCGCCGTCGAGGCGACGCTCGGTACGCTCTGCTACGATGTCGTCGCGCCCGAGGATCGCGCCTTTAGCGAACAGCAACTGCGCCACGTCTTCGACGGCCGGACGCCGTTCAGCCGTCACGACGTGCGCGTGCGGCAGGCCGACGGCGGTTGCGTTTGGGTCGAGAGCTGGGCGCGCGCGACCCGCGACGCGAACGGGGCGGTTTGCGGCGTCACTGGAACGCTTCGCGACATCACCGAGCGCAAGGCGATCGAGACGGCCCAGTGGGAAGCGCAGGAGCTGCTCGAACGCGGAATCTCGCAGTCGCCGGTCGGTTTCTTCGCCGTCGATTGCACCGGCCGCATCACTTGCGCCAACGCAGCGGGAGCGAAGATGCTGGGCCGCGACGTCGCAGCCCTCGTCGGACGAAAATGGCAAGAGCTCGTTCACGCTGACGACCTGCCGGATTTCTTGACGCGTGCGCGCCGGATGCTGGCAGGCCGACATGAAACCGCCACGCGTATGCTCAGCCTCATCCGTGGCGACGGCGCCACCATCTACACGCGTCTGCACGCTTCGATACTGCGCGACCCCGAAGGCGTTCCGGTCGAGTTCTTCTGTCAGCTCGAGGACGTCACGGCCGAACAGCTCGCCGAGCGCCGGCTGCGCGCAGCCGAGGAGCGCTTCCGCATCATCTTTCAGGAATCGCCGACCGCGATGTGCACGGCACAGGTCGACGGACGGCTCATCCAGCTCAATTCGGCCCTGGTTCACGACCTGGGCAAGCACGCCTCGGACGCGATCGGCAGGGACGCGCGCTTTGCCGAGCTCGTGCACCCGCACGACCGCGCTCGCGAAGACGCGCTTTTCGACGACCTCGTCGCTGGGCGATGCGACTCGTACGAGTGCGACGTGCGCGTCCTGTTTTCACGCAACTCGTGGCGCTGGTGCGAAGTGCGCGTGAAGTTGCTCGACGGAGGCGTCGGCTCTCCCTCGTACGTGCTGCGAACGCTGGTCGACGTCTCGAAACGCAAACGCTCCGAAGAGAATCTGCGGCGCCAAGCGGAGTCGGACTCGTTGACGGGCATCCCCAATCGCCGCGCGCTCGAACGGCTCGTCACCGATCGGATCGCGAAGCTGCGCGCCAACGGTGGCCGCGGAGCGCTGTTCGTCATCGACCTCGACGGCTTCAAGGCCGTCAACGACACCTTCGGGCATAACGCCGGCGACGAATTGCTGGCCGCGATCGCCAAGGCGCTCGTCGCCCGGCTGCGCTCGAGCGACGTCGTCGCGCGCCTCGGCGGCGACGAGTTCGCGGTCTTGACGCCGAACGGCGGCGAGCGCGAGATGCGCGCCGTGGCCAACGCGATCGTCCACACGATCGAAAGGACCGCGCGCGGCTTTTTGCAGGCCGACCTGCCCGCGATTTCAGCCAGCGTTGGCGCGGCGCGGGTCCTTGCCGACTCGGAATACGAGTCGCTCATCGGCGCGGCCGATGCGGCGATGTACCGGGCCAAGCGCAGCGGGGGCGGCCGGATCGCCTTCGAGCACGGGACCGACGGCATGGTCTGGGGCGTCTCGCGAGAATAGCTGAATTTCTCAGAAAAGGGCCGTTGCCACGATGAAGATTCCCGTCCAAGTAACGTTTCGCGGTCTGGACGCCTCGCCCGCGCTCCGCGAGCTCGTCGAAGAAGAGGCCGCTAAGCTCGAGCGCTTTTACGGCGACGCGATCAGCTGCCGCGTCACGATCGAACTCGCTTCGGGGCATCACCAAAAGGGCAATCCGTTCCACGTCCGCGTCGAACTGGGCGTCCCCGGCGACCGGCTGGTGGCCGACAACAAACCGGCCTCGCTGGTCGACGCCGAGAACGGCCGGCGCAAAGCGACCGAGATCCACCCCGAGCAGAAGGATGCGGCGCTCGCGGTCCGCGACAGCTTCCGGACAATGGGCCGGCTCCTCGAGGATTTTGCGCAACGCCAGCGCGACGTCGCGAAAACCCACGACTAGCGTACCGTCTCCGACGTAGACTAGCTAGCGTCGCGAAGGCCGGGCTCGCCCTAAGCGCGGTTCTCGCGAGGGGATAAATGTCGCAAGCCCGGCGCCGAGCGGAAGCTCGACGCCGGGCTCGCGAGGCTTCCGTGCTCGCGCTCGACGGTTAGGTGGCGAGGCGCTCCGAGGGCGGATGGAAGCGGCTGCCCTCACGGCCGGCTAGTTCTTCGTACTGCCGGTACTTCTCGTCGACGACGCTCTGGGCCATCTCCGCCAAGGTCTCGGCAACCTCGGGCTTGCTCGCCGTCAGCGCCGTGTAGCGGATCTCGTTGTACGCATATTCCTTGAACGGAATGCTCGGACGCGGAGAGTCGAGCCGGAATGGATTCGCGCCGACCGTTCGCAACGCCGGATTGTAGCGGAGCAGCGGCCAGTAACCGCTCTTGACCGCCAGTTCCTGCTGCAGCATGCCCTTGCGCATGTTGATGCCGTGCGCGATGCAGTGGCTGTACGCCAGGATCAGCGAAGGACCGTCGTAGGCCTCCGCCTCGCGGAAGGCTTGCAGCGTCTGCTGCGGGTTGGCGCCCATCGCGACTTGCGCGACGTAGACGTTGCCGTAGGCGATCGCCTGCAAGGCGAGGTCCTTGCGCGCCGTCCGTTTGCCGCCCGCGGCGAATTTCGCGACCGCGCCGAGCGGCGTCGCCTTCGACGACTGTCCGCCGGTGTTCGAGTAGACCTCGGTGTCGAGCACCAGCACGTTCACGTTGCGGCCCGAGGCCAACACGTGATCGAGCCCACCGTAACCGATGTCGTAGGCCCAGCCGTCCCCGCCGATCAGCCAGACGCTGCGGCGCACGAGGTGGTCGACTACCGAGATCAGGTCCTTCGCCCGCTCGTCCTCGAGCTTGAGCAGCTTGACCTTCAGCTCGGCGACCCGGATCCGCTGCGCCCGGATCTCGGATTCCTGGGTTTGCGGCGCACTCACGATCGATTCGACGAGCGACTCGCCGACCAACGGCGAGAGCTGCCGCAAGAACGAGTGTGCCATGCTCACGTGATCGTCCGCAGCGAGACGGAAGCCTAACCCGAATTCCGCATTGTCTTCGAAGAGCGAATTGGACCAGGCCGGACCGCGCCCCTCATCGTTCTTGGTCCACGGCGTGACCGGCAGGTTCGCGCCGTAGATGGATGAGCAGCCGGTGGCGTTGGCAACCTGGAGACGGTCGCCGAACAACTGCGAGAGCAGCTTGATGTAGGGCGTCTCGCCGCAGCCCGCGCAGGCGCCGGGGAACTCGAAGAGCGGCTGCAGGAACTGCACGCCGCGCACGTTGGCGAAGTCGACGTGCGCCCGTTCGTTGGTGGGCAGATGCTCGAAGAACTCGATGTTCTTGCGCTCGTCCTCGAGCATCGGCGCCTTGTCGGCCAAGTTGATGGCTTTGAAGGTCGGATCGCTCGGACTTTGCGCCGGGCAGGCTTCGATGCACAGCCCGCAGCTGGTGCAGTCTTCCACGTAGAACTGCAGACTGAAGCGCGCTTCCGGATAGCCGCGCGCGTTGACTTGGGCCGATTTGAACGAGGCCGGCGCGCCGGCGAGCTTGTCCTCGTTGTAGTAGCGCGCGCGGATGACCGCGTGCGGGCAGACGAAGCCGCACTGGCCGCACTGAATGCACAGGTCAGGTTCCCACTTCGGGACGAGGTCGCCGATGTTGCGCTTCTCGAACGCCGCCGTCCCCGAAGGGAAGGTGCCGTCGACCGGCATCAGGCTGACCGGAATCTCGTCGCCGCGGCCCTCCATCATCACGGCCGTCACGTTGCGCACGAATTCCGGCGCGTCGAGCGGCACGATCGGCGGACGGTCGAAGCTGCTGCTGACCTTGTCCGGAACCGTGACCTCGCCCAGCCGCGCGATCGTTCCGTCGACGGCCGCGAAGTTCTGGCGAATGACGATCTCGCCCTTACGCGCGTAGGTCTTCTTGATGGCCTTCTTGATCTGCTCGATCGCCTCGTCGCGCGGCAAAACGCCGGAGATCGCGAAGAAGCACGTCTGCAGAATCGTGTTGGTGTACGCGCCGAGGCCGAGGTCGCGCGCCGTCTTGGTCGCATCGATCACGTAGAAGCGCAGCTTCTTGTCGATGATCACCTGCTGCACCGAACGCGGCAGGTGGTCCCAGACCTCGTCCGGTCCGTAAGGGCTGTTCAGCAGGAAGACCGCGCCCGGCGCGGCGAGGCGCAGCACGTCCTGCCGCAAGAGGAACTCGAACTGATGGCAGGCCACGAAGCCGGCCGACGCGATCAAGTACGGCGCCTTGATCGGATCGGGACCGAAGCGCAAGTGCGAGATCGTCACCGCGCCCGACTTGTGTGAGTCGTAGACGAAGTAGCCTTGCGCGAACAGGCCGGCGTCCTCGCCGATGATCTTGACGCTGTTCTTGTTCGCTCCGACGGTGCCGTCCGCGCCCAGGCCGTAGAAGACGCAGCGCGTCACCGTGTCGCGCTCGATGGTGAAGTTCGGATCGAGGGTGAGGCTCTTGTGGGTGAGGTCGTCGTTGATGCCGATCGTGAAGCTGTTCATCGGCTCGGGCTTGAGCAGCTCGTCGTAGACCGCTTTGACGCCGGCCGGCGTGAAGTCTTTGGACGAGATGCCGTAACGGCCGCCGATGATCTTCGGCAGCGCGCGCTTCGAGCCGTTCGTGCCGGCTTGCGCCAGCGTGGTGACCACGTCGAGGTAGAGCGGCTCGCCGGTCGCGCCGGGCTCCTTCGTCTCTTCCAGCACCGCGATCGCCTTGACCGAGGGCGGGATCGCGTCCAGGAAATCCTTGGCCGAGAACGGGCGGTAGAGCCGCACTTGCAGCACGCCTACCTTCTCGCCGGCCGCGGTCAAGGCCCGGGCGGTCGCGCGCGCCGTCTCCGTGCCGGAGCCCATCAGGATGACGATGCGCTCGGCGTCGGGCGCGCCTTCGTACTCGAAGAGGTGGTATTGACGGCCCGTCAGCGCCGCGAACTTGTCCATCTGCGCCTGCACGATGCCGGGGACGCGCGTGTAGTACGCGTTGGCCGCCTCGCGCGCCTGAAAGTACGTATCGGGGTTGTGCGCCGTGCCGCGGATGTAGGGATGCTCGGGACTGAGCGAACGGCCGCGATGCTCGCGGACGAGCTCGTCGTCGATCATCGTGCGGATGTCTTCGTCGTCGACGAGCTCGAGGGTGTTGAGCTCGTGCGAGGTCCGGAAGCCGTCGAAAAAGTGAAGGAACGGAATGCGCGACTCGAGCGTCGCGGCGTGCGCGATCAGCGCCGAGTCGTGCGCCTCCTGCACCGAGCCCGACGAGAAGAGCGCGAAGCCGGTCGAGCGCACCGCCATCACGTCCGAGTGATCGCCGAAGATCGAGAGCGCCGAGGTGGCCAGGGCGCGGGCCGCAACGTGGAACACCGTCGGCGTCAGTTCGCCCGCGATCTTGAACATGTTGGGGATCATTAGGAGCAGGCCTTGCGAGGCCGTGAAGGTCGTCGTCAGCGAGCCGGACTGCAGGGCGCCGTGCAGCGCGCCCGCGGCGCCACCTTCGCTCTGCATCTCCTGCACGACGGGGATCCGTCCCCAAATGTTGGTTTTGCCCTGCGAAGACCATTCGTCGGCCAGCTCCGCCATCGTCGAGGACGGCGTGATCGGATAGATCGCGCAGATCTCGTTGACGCGGTAGGCGATGTGTGCGACGGCGGTGTTGCCGTCCATCGTGGTTCGCTTGCCCATCAGGCCGGCTCCGGAATCATCTCGATCGCGTGGCATGGGCACTGATCGAAGCAAGTGGCGCACCCCGTGCAGCGCGTGTAATCGTAGCGGTAGCGGTTACCGGCTCCAAGCTTGACGATCGCGTCCTCGGGACAGGCCGCGTAGCAGTTGTCGCACTCGAAGCAGTTCCCGCACGAGAGGCAGCGTTTGGCCTCGTGCAGCGCTTCGCGCTGGCTGAGGCCCGCGACGACCTCCTCGAAGCCGAGGGTGCGTTCCTCGACCGGCAACTCGCGCTGTCCGGAGGGAAGCGCGTCGGTGTAGATCGGCAGATTGAGGCTGGCGAAGTCGACGACCGGATGTTTGGGATCCCCGTGATAGGACGAGCCGCGCAGCCAGGCGTCGATATGTCGCGCGGCTTTCTTGCCGTGCCCGACGGCGATGGTCACGGTCTTCTCCGACGGCACCAGGTCGCCGCCGGCGAAGATGCCCTCGCGCCCCGTCATCATGTTGGGTGCGACGATGACCGTGCCGTCGCGCTGGAACGAGATGCCCGGGATCTTGCGCAGAAAGCCGCTGTCGGACTCCTGTCCGAGCGCCAGAACCACCGCGTCGGCTTTGAGCGTCTCGTACTCGCCGGTCGGCTCGGGAAAGCCCTTGTCGTTGAGGCGCATGATCTCGACCGTGAGGTCGGAGCCGTCGATCTCCTTGATCGTCGTGAGCCACTTGATCTTCACGCCCTCGGCGAGCGCCTCGTCGGCCTCGAACTCGTGGGCCGGCATGTGCGCCCGGTCGCGCCGGTAGACGATCAGCGCTTCTTCGGCGCCGAGCCGCTTGGCGGTGCGGGCCGCGTCCATGGCGGTGTTGCCGCCGCCGTAGACGATGACGCGCCGTCCCAGTTGGGGCGGCTCCTCGGTCTCGAGGCCGCGCAGCAGCGCGACCGCGTCGTAAATCTTCCCGGCATCGCGCGCCGGGATGTCGACGTGCTTGGCCAGGTGCGCGCCGATCGCGATGAAGACCGCGTCGAACTTCCCTTCGTCGCGTTCCGCGAGTATGTCGGTCACCTTGTGGTCGAGCGTGATCTTGACGCCCAGCGCCTGGATCCGCGCGATCTCTTGTTCGAGCACGGCGCGCGGCATGCGATAGGACGGGATGCCGAAGTGCAGCATGCCGCCCGGCAACGGGCCCGCGTCGCGGATCTCGACGTGGTGGCCGAGCCGGCGCAGGTGATACCCGGCGGAGAGCCCGCTCGGGCCCGCGCCGACGATCAGCACGCGCTTCCCCGACGAGGCCGCCGGCGGCGGGACCGGCCAGTTCTCCTTGACGGCCATGTCACCCAAGAAGCGCTCGACGGCGTGGATGCTGACCGCCTGGTCGAGATCCTTGCGGTTGCAGTTCGATTCGCAGGGGTGGTAGCAGACGCGTCCGTGCACTGCCGGCAGCGGGTTGTCGCGAATCAGGTGTTCCCAGGCTTCGCGGAAGCGCCCGGCCTGCGCCAGATCCAGCCAGCCTTGAATATCCTCACCGGCTGGGCAGGCGTTGTTGCAAGGGGGCAGCAGATCGACGTAGATGGGTCGCTGGTGGCGAACAGGTCCGGTCACCTGTTCCCGCGTGAGGTCCACGACGGGCGTCATATCCCGCGCGCGTTCAGACATTCGTCGCTCCTATCTCGGGGGCGAAGATCGATTCTCGATGCGATGCGAACGACCTTGGGGGAGCTTGACCGCCGACCCCCTGTCGCTTCGCTTACGAGCTCTGTAGAGCTTGAGCGTCCGTCGGCAGGGCTCCGTTCACGCCCGACGAGGGCGTGACGGAAGCCGGCTGAACCTTCGAGCGCTCCGCCAGCTCCTTGATGGTGCGCATCATGCGCGTCTCCATCAGGAAGTGCGCGGGTTCCCAAAAAGCAAAGTCCAAGAGCCGCCGGGCGGTCGAATCCCACTCGCCGGAGCGCGTTCGCATCACCAGGCGCGTGCGATTCTCGTCGATCGGATCGAGGATGAACGCCCAGGTGCCGTAGAGCGCCCGGCCTTCGCCGATGAACGTCTCCGCGTCGTTCGGATAGACCAGCACCATCGCGTGCGGCGCCTCGAGCTTGGCGATCAGCATGCGCGCGCGTCCGCCGTACGCTTTGCGCGCAGCGAGCCAAACCGTGTCGCCGACTTTGCGCTTCTGAAGGTCCGCTTCGAGCGATTCCTTGTTCGTGATCTGCGCACCGAACAGGTTCTCGAGCAAGGTGTAGCTGTAGAATCCGCCGCGGTCTTGACCGATCTGCAGGATCCACGGCCAAATGTCCGCCGGCGCCGCGTCGATCTCGATGGCGCGCGTCGCAATCGAATGCGGAACAGGCGTGAAGGCGTCTCCCGGCCATTCGCGATCGAGGTCCCGCGGGTCCGAGCCCCACGTGAGCAGCTTCGGCCTCACGACGAAACGATACGCCGAGGTTGCCAGCCCGACGGCGGCTGCGGCAGCAGAGGCTTTAGCAGATGACTTCATACACCCATCCCTGACCGGGATCTCAACGCGCGATATTGCGGCTTTCTGTATTAGTCTATTTGGCGAGCGACGCCTATGCTCTCGCTTCTGTCGCCCGCAACCTGGCTGCCGCCGCGGCGTGACCGAGCCGCACGACCAGTTCGTGCGGGCCGCATCGCGCGGCCGCGGCCAGCCGATCGAGATCGGTCGTCTCGTCGATCAACGCGAGGGAACGCTCCTCGGGCGGAAGGCTGCGGTGGACGACGGCATACTGCATGCCGACCGCGAGGATGCCGAGGCCGCGCTCGGCGACGCGCGGCAAACCGTCGGCGTAGCCGCAGCGCACCACCACCAGCCAGCCGCCCTCCGGCGCAAGGGCGGTGCCGTAGCTCATCAGCTGCCCGGCGGCCGGGACGACGCGAACGATATCGGCCCGCACCCGCAAGGCCGAGGCAACGGCCGGCAACGGCGCGCCGAAACGGAATCCGAACAGCCCGATCCCCAGGCGCACGCCCGCGCCGTCGGCGCCTTCCGCCAGCGGCACGGTGCTGGCGACGTCGGTCGCAACCACCGAGACTCCGGCGCGGCGCAAGGCCGCAACGGCCTTCTCGAAGCGCTCGCGCTGCGCGGCCGCCAGGCTCGGGTCGGTCAGATGGGTCCAGACCTCGACGTCGAGCGGCAGGGTCGCGATCACGCGCGCCAGGACCGCAACGGCGTCCGGGTCGACCCCGCCCCAGCTCGCGGCGTTGCGCACGCCCAGACGCACCCGCGCCCGCCGTCCGTGCGCGAGCGCCCACCCGCCGGCCGCGCCGAAGGCGGCGGCCTCGGCCAGGCTCGGAATACCCTCGCGCTCGAGCACGACGCGCACGTCGTCGGCGGCGACGTCGGCCAGGGTCGCGATTGGCCGTTGCGTGTACCCGCGAGCGCGCTCGAACTCGGCGATGTCGGCTACGAGATAGCCGTCGACGGCAGGGTCGACCGCGTCGATCATGCGCGCCAAACCCCAGCCGTAACCGTCGGCTTTGACGACGGCGCGCAATTCCGCGCCAGCGCGGGCCCGCCAGGCCGCCGCGTTGGCGCGCAGCGCCTGGCCGTCAAGTTCGATCCGGGGGCCGCCCGGCCCCGATGTTGCGTTCACCGCTGAGCGGTTCGCGGCGCGAGCGGCACCCCCGCCGAGACCAGGAAATCCCGCAGGCCGGCCAGATCGATCGCGGTCGTCGGCGCGCCGACCTCAGCGCTCGAAGCCAAACCGACGACCGAGCCGGTCGCGTCGACGACCGCGGCGGACGGGCCGCCGCGCGAACCGCGCGCGAGCGTGAAGGTGGAACTCGCCGGCGCAACCGCATCGACGGTCGCCGTTTCGACGCGCACGTGCACGCGCGAGCCGGTCGAAAGCGTGGCCAGCGCGACCGGCTGGCCGGGCGCCACGCGGCCGAGCGCCGCGGAGAGCGGCGGCAGGCGCGGTTCATCGACCGTGATCAGCGCGGCGTTGAGGTTCGACGGCGCGCGAGCCGCGACGCGTCCGACCAGCGCCGGCGCATGCGCTCCGCCGACGAACACGTCGACGCTGGCCGCGGTTCCCAGCGGATCCTTCGGTACCAAAATATATGAGCCGTGCGGATCGGAGGCGACCACGACACCGGTGAGCGAGGTCACGACCATGCCGCTGCGGACTAACACCAATGCAAGCGACGGGAGGTCACGTGCCGCCGCCGCGCTCGAATCGGCGAAAGCGCGTGCGGGCATCGACCAAGCCAGGGCGATCGTAAGGACCGCCAGGGCATGCCGCAATCTCAGCATATCCAAAGGATCGGCCGCTACCATGGACACATGAAGTACGCCCTGGGACTCTTGAGTCTCGCATTCCTCCTCCCGCCGGCCGCCGCGCTGGCGGACGATACCCAGCCCCCACCGCCCCCACCCGGTGCCAGCGCACCGGCCGGCGACCAGCACGCATTCTTTAATCGCATGCGTGAGGACCACGCGCAGATCGCCAAGATCATGCTGCAAGCGCGCTCGCAGATGCTCGGCGCCCTGACGCCCGAGCATCGCGCGCTGCTCGCCAAGGTGGTCGGCCAGCTCGCCGTCTCGACGAACCCCGACCCCGAGGCGGCTGCCCGTCAGCTCGATGCGGCCCTGTCGCCGTCGGAGGGCAAAGCGGTCTTAGCCGCTGAAGAGAACGCCCACACGCAGATGCGCAGCCTAATGCAGGGCGCGCGCGAGCACGGCGCTCGGCCCGGCGGCAATATGGGACCCGGCCGCGGAGGACCGGGGGGACCCGGCGGACCGCCGCCCGACGGCAAGCGGCACGAGCACCGGACGCCTGACGCCGGCCGCATTCTGCTGCGCATGGCGAGCTTCGCTCCGATGGAGCGCGGCCCGCGCTAACGCTGTCTAAGTCTAACGGTCCCCTTCGCGGAATCTCCGTCGAGGCGGCGGCGCAGCCGCTGCGCTTCCGCTTCGACACGACGGCCGAACCCGGTAACGTTCGCGATACGTCGAGTTCACGAGCGCGTGGCACGATGCGGGGATGTCTTCGGTCGTCGATTCGAGTGCCATCCTCATTCGCGGCGGTTCGGCCGCGATCGCAGCGGCGATCGGTGAAGCGTTAGCGCGCTTCGGTGAGCCAGCGCTTGCCTTCGCCGCCGCGCACGGCATCGCGATCGTTCCGCTCGACGGCGCGCAACGCTATCGCGAAGCGTCCGCGTCCCTGCGCCGCCTCGGCGTCGACGTCGACGCGTGGCCCGTTCCGCCGGCCGGACTGTTCGTCGTCGAAGAGCGCACGGTGTATCTTCGCCAGCCGAGCCCGATGACGGTCGCGCACGAGTTCGGCCACGCGCTGGATTGCGCGCTCGGCGGCGGGGTCTACCGCAGCGGCTACGATCTGCGCGTCCGCCGCGCGTTCGCGCGGGCCCGCGAGTTCGTGACACCCTACGCTGCGACGGGCCTTGACGAGTATTTCGCCGAGTCGCTGCGCGCGTACGTGGAAGTCAACGATCCGCACTCGCCGTGGCCCAAAGCGACCCGCGTGCGCCTGGCCGCCGTCGACCGGCCGATGCACGACTTCGTCGCCGAGCTGTTCGCCCAGACGCTCGGCGCGCGCAGCGCCGGCTAGCGCTAGCGCGGCTACCGGGACCCGCGAACGTCAGGCCGCTTGTGCGGCCGAGGGCTCGATCTTGACGCGCCGGCGCTCGCTGCCCGCGGCCCAAATCAAGGCGACCAGCAAGAAGTTCGCGACCAGCGAGCTTCCGCCGTACGACACGAACGGCAGCGTGATGCCGGTGAGCGGGAACAGGCCGAGCACGCCGCCCACGATGATCGCAACCTGAAAGCCGAGCGTCGCCGCGAGTCCGGTCGCCAACAGCTTCGCGTAGAGGTCGGGCTGCGACTGCGCTACGGCCAGCGCGCGCAGGAGCAAGACGAGAAAGGCCACGACCAACACGATGCCGCCAAGCGCGCCGAACTCTTCGCTGAGCGCGGCATAGATGTAATCGGTGCTGACGGCGGGTATGTAATCGGGGTGCCCGAGGCCGTATCCCGTTCCGAACAGACCGCCGGCGGCCAGCGAAAAGAGCCCTTGCAGCGCTTGATAACCGCGTCCCAGCGGATCGGCGAAGGGATCGCGCCAGACCGCGAAGCGCGCGTCGACGTAGCTGTAATGCCGCACGGCCCACCAGACCGCCAGCGCGAAGAGTCCGAAGCCTCCGGCGATCAAGTCGACGCGCCGGGTCGCGACGTAGAGCATCGCCGCGAACGTCGCGAGCAGCAGCGTCGCCATGCCGATGTCGCGTTCAAACACGAGGATCGCCATCGACGCGCCCCAGCCCAGGAACAGCGGGCCCAAATATTTCGCGTTGGCGCGGAACGACCACGGCTTGGCGGCCGCGATCACGTCGGCGGTCTCCGCCAAATACGCCGCCATGAAGAGCACGATGAAGAGCTTGATCAACTCGATCGGCTCGTATTGGATCGGGCCGATCCGAATCCAGAGCTTCGCGCCGTTGACCTCCTGGCCGAAGAGCGCGACCAACACGAACAGCACGATCGAGCCCAAGACCCAGATATACTTGTAGGCCGCGAACCGGCGAAAGCGATCGAACACGAAACCGGCCGCGAGCGCGAGCGCGAGCGAGAGCCCGAGCCACTGCTCCTGCCGTTGCGCGAGCACGCTCGAAAGACGCGCCACCATCGTCAGCCCTAAGCACGAGATCAAGACCGCGAGCGCCGGCAGCACGTCGTCGCGGCGCACGTCGAGCGGAGAGCGAAGGACCCAGGCGAACGCGCCGGCCGCCAGCAGCGCCAGCACCCACGACGGCCCGAGCGCACTGCGCGGAGCCAACGACAACGCGAAACCACCGACGGCGAGCGCCGCCGCCATCGGGGCGACGCGCTTAAGAACGATCGGAATTAACGATGACCGGCGGATGATCGATCAAACCGAAGCGGAACACGTAGATGCCGACCGAGATCGCCGCGACCAGCAACAAGACGACCGCGACGAGCGTCCGAATGCGGCGTTCGAAACGCGCGCCCGCGGTGGCCGCCGGGAAAGAGGCGACGAGCAATTCGCGGGCGACGATCAGCGTGCCGTTGTCGACGCTTCCCCGAGAGCGCGTGGTCGCGAGGATGCGCGTCACGGCCTCCGAGGCGCTGTCGCAGTGCAGCAGGGCGTCGCCGATCTCCTCGCCGTCGACGCAACGGTGCACGCCGTCCGTGCAGAGCACCAGCTGATCGCCTGCGAGCAACTCGACGTGCGCGATGCTCGCCTCCAGCTTGGCCTGCGTGCCCAGGCTGCGCCACAGCACGCCGCGCGTGCGCGGACGGGCCGGCAACGACGTCTTGGCACTGGTCACGGCGGCGTCGGCAAACAGCGCGTCGTCCACCGTCAGCGGCTCGAGATGACCCAAGCGCAACAGATACGCGCGCGCGTCGCCGACGTGGCCTACGAAGGCGTGCCGGCCGACCACCAGCACCGCCGTCAGCGACGAGCCGCTGGCGACGAAATCCTCATGGCTGCCGCTCTGCGCGAAGAGGCGCGCGTTGGCATGATCGAGCGCGGAGAGCAGCAAGGCGCGCAGGTTCGCCGGTGAGCTTTGCCGTCCCCCGAAGGCGCCGAGGCGATGGCGGCGGCGCAGATAGTCACGCACCGTCGAGACCGCGAGCGAGGCGGTCGTGCCGCGTCCGAGCGACCCGAACCCGTCCGCGATTCCGAGGAAGGTGACGTTGGGCGCGATCGACTCGCTCGCGTACGCGTCGCTCTGCTGCCGCTGCCACAGCCCTAGTTCGGAACCGACTGCTACTTCCACGGCCCCACCCCGCAAAAGACGATTCGTGTCGTGCCGATGTCGATCTCGTCACCGTCGTGCAGCGGAACGGGTTCGTCGATCGGCCGCGCGTTCACCAGCGTTCCGTTGCGACTGTCGAGGTCGCGGATACTCAGGGCTCCGTCGGTGAGGTCGATTCGTGCGTGTAGCCGGCTCACTTGCGCGTCGGGGATGACCAGCGTTGCGGACGGGGCGCGCCCGATCGTAATCGGAGGCGGAACGCACACCGTTCGCGTGCGAGCATCTTCCTCCACGCGCAGCACAACCGCCTGCATCGCCGTCATGGCATCTTCGCGCTGGCGGTGCCGGCGCGGTAAGGCGAGGAGTAAGAAGAGCGACGCGGCCGCGACGACTTCCAGGCTTGCCAAGCGAGCATCGCCCGCGTTCACGGCGCGGCCTCCTCATCGGCTTGGACCACGAGCTCGCTGTCGCCGAGCACGACGACGTCGCCGCAGCGCAGCGTTCCGTCAGAGACGCGGCGTCCGTTCACATAGGTGCCGTTCGACGAGCCCAGATCGCTGAACCGCACCGCGCCCTCGTTCGTCATCTCGAGCGCGAGATGGCGGCGCGAGACGCGCGGGTCGAGCAACGCGAGCTCGCACGTCGCGTCGCGCCCGACGACGAGCGGCGCGCGCAGCGCGACCTGGGCGCCCGGCGGCACGCCGCGCCGCAGGCGCAGCGAAAGCCGGGTCGGCTCGGGCAACGGCTCGACGGCAATGCCGACGGTGCCCGCGGCAACCGAGGGATCGGCGTGCATCGTCACCTCGGGCGCGCGTTGCGGAAAACCCGAGCGTTCGGCCAGCCGCGCCAGCATCGCGGACCACTGCCGCTCGAGGTAAGCGCGATTGCGTTCGAAGCGCACCAGATCGCCCGGCGCGAGCAGAACGGTGAAGCGACGCCCGCCGCGCCCGTCGGGCGCGCCGCCGGCCTCGAACGCCGCGACCAGCTTACGCGCGATCTGCACCGGCTCGAGCGCGCTCGGAAAGGCCAGCGCGAAGGCTCGCTCGACGGCGCTCGCGCAGGCGGCCTCGAGCCGCGCGAACACGCTCATCGCGCCCAGCGGCCCATCCGGCGCACTAGCGTACCACTAGCGTTTGCCGAGGACGGCGATGTAGAAGCCGTCGCGGCCTTCGATGCCCGGCGGAACGACGACGTCGCCCGCGCTCGCGAAGGGAGCGTAGCGCGGCGGCAACTCGGCGCGCGCGAACTCCGGCGCGCCCGCCAAGAACGCTTCGACCCGGTCGCGACCTTCGCGCGGGTCGGTCGAGCAGACGCTGTACACGAGCCGCCCGCCGGGGCGCGTGCGCTCTGCCGCGGCTGCGAGCAGCGCGGCCTGGACCTCCGCCAGTCGCGCTCCGTCGTCGGGCGATTTGCGCCAGCGTGCCTCCGGATGCCGTCCGAGAACCCCGAGCCCAGAGCACGGCGCATCGAGCAGTACGGCGTCGGCACGCAGCTCGGGCGCGGCGCTGCGCGCGTCGCCCTGCACGACCGCGACCCCGCTCGCGCCGGCGCGCGCCAGCGCTTCCTCGAGCCGACGCGCGCGACGCGTCTCCAACTCGACGCAGACCAGCGAACCGCTCGCGCCTAGGCGCGCCGCCAGCTGAACGCTCTTGTTCCCGCGGCCGCTGCAGAGCTCGAGCACGCTCTCCCCCGGCTGCGGCGCCAGCAGATCGACCGGCATCGCGGCCGACTCGCCTTGCACCGTCCAGCGGCCGCCGGGGTCGTCGGCGACGCTCGAGCCTTCCGCCAGCCAAATCTCGCGCACGAACGGCGAGGGCCGCACGCTCGTGCCGGCCTGCGCCAGAGCAGCGCGCACCTCGTCGAGCGAGGCGCGCAGCGTGTTGACGCGGACCGCGTGCTGCGGCGCCGCATTGATCCCGGCGAGCGCCGCGTCCCGCGCGCCGTTGAGGGCCTCGTGCCACTGCGCGGCGATCCAGGTCGGCACCGAATAGGCGGTGCCCGCGAAGTCGTCTTCACTCGGAAAGTCGTCGGCCTGGGGCGCGGCGGGAGCGTCGGCGATGAAACGGCGCAGGACGGCGTTGACGAGCCCGCCCGTCCCGCGGTGACCGTGGCACAAGGCGAGCTTCACCGTCTCGAAGACCGCCGCGTGAACGTCGACGCCGCCCATGAAACGCAGCTGATAGATCCCCAAGCGCAGCACTTCGACGATCGTCGGGGGCAAGGGGCGCGCGCGGCCGGCGAGATAGGGCGCCAAGTACCAATCGAGCAGCCGCCGTTGTTTGATCGAGCCGTAGGCCAGCTCGGCCGCAAAGGCGCGGTCGCGAAGGTCGAGGCCGGCGCGGCGGGTGCGCACGTCGAACGCCGCTTGCGCGCCGCGATGCTCGGGCCCGAAGACGTCGCGCACGACCGTCAGCGCAACCTCGCGCGCCGAGCTGCGCGCGACGGGTCCAGCGGTCTTCATCGTGCCGCCGCCGCGACGCCGAGCAGCGCGCCGCGTTCGTTCCACCAACGTTCGAGCTCGGCGGCTTCCGCCACGTCGGCCGGCGCCGGCCGCGAGCCGGCCGCGAACTCGGCGCCGCTCATCGCTTTGCGTCCCGGCGGGACGAGCCGGTCGACGACGACCCAGCCGTCCGACGCGCGCAGCAGCGGCCCCGCGCGGGTTAACAGTGCCTCGCCCGGCTCGCGCTTCACGGCCGGCCCCTCGCCGTGCAGCGCGTGCGCGAGCAGAATCTTCGTGCTGCCGACACCCGGAAGCTCCGCGCGCGCCCCCGGTTCGGCCGAGAGCGAACGAACCAAGTTCACGATGCCGGCCGCCGTCACGCGGCCGCGGTCCCCTTTCGGGCCGGCGACGCGCAGGTCGTCCTTCGTCAGGGGACGCGTGAGGGTGCGCGCGATCTCCACCTCGGAGGCGAGTCCCGCTTGCGGCGTTCGGGTCAGCGTCCCGGCTGCGGCCTGTGCGCAGGCTTGCGCCAGCAGCTCAGCGCCGAGCCGCGCGAACCGGTCGTGCAGTTCCCCGTACGTTTCGGCCGGACCGATCGGGCTGCGCTTTTGCAGCACGATGTCGCCCGTATCCATGCCGGCGTCCATCACTATGATCGTAACGCCGCTTTGGCTGACGCCGTCGCGCAGCTGCGACTGCAGGGGCGTCGCACCGCGGTAGAGCGGCAGCAGACTGGGATGGACGTTGAGCGCGCCGCGCGCGGGTAGAGCGAGGATCGCCTGCGGCACGATCTTGCCGTACGACGCGACCGCGTAGAGGTCGGCGCCCGTCGCGCGCAGCGGCTCCAGCGCCTCGCGCAAGCGCTCGGGCGTAAGCGTTGCGATGCCGAGCTCTTGTGCCGCCAGCGCCACCGGAGTGGGCTGCAGCTTGTGCCCGCGCCCCGCCGGCCGCGCCGGCTGCGTAACGACCAGCGCGCAATCCAACGCGCCCGCAAACGCGCGCAACGCCGGAACGGCAAACTCGCTCGTGCCGAAAAAGACTCCGCGCAGCTGTGACGTCTTTCTTAAGCCGAGGCGGTGCTGGGGGCGTTGCTGCGCTCGACCGCGTCGCCTTCGGCCCGCGCCGCTTCCAGCACGGCCTTCTCTTCTTCCGTGACCGCGGGACGAATGTTCTTGGCCTTGTCGATGTACAGGATGCCGTCGAGATGGTCCATCTCGTGCTGCAAGCAGCGCCCGAAGAGGCCCGTCCCTTCCAGCTCGATCTTGCGGCCGCGCCGGTCGAGGCCGGTGCAGACGACGCGTTCGAAGCGCGTGAGGTCGCCGATCATTCCGGGGACCGAGAGGCAGCCCTCGATCGACTCGATCTCGCCCTCGGTCACGGTGAACTTCGGGTTGACGACCACGAGCGGCCCGTGCTTATGCTCGTCGTCCTGCAAGTCGACCACGAAGACGCGCTTCGAGACGTTGATCTGCGGCGCGGCCAGCCCGATCCCCGGCGCGTCGTACATCGTCTCGAACATGTCGTCGAGGAGCTGCTGGAAGAGCCGATCGAGAATTTCGCTCGGTTCGACCCGTTTCGCGACCTTGCGCAAGGTCGGATGGCCGTCGGTGATGATCTCGCGGAGGTACGCCACGAGAAAAGTATACCAAAGCGGGCCGCAACTGGTTGCGACCCTTCCCGTGAGCTTTCAGAGCCAGCGCAGCCGGATGGTGCTGCGCGGGCGCTCGAGGACCAGGTCGCCGGCGAGGCCCGGAGCTCGCTCGAACGCGACGGTGACCTGCATGCGCCCGAGCGGAGGGCGCCCCGCGGCGTTCCAGCCGTCGAGGTCGGCACACAGCCTGGCCGCCGGATCGCTTGCTCCGTATCCGCGAATCCGGACTTCGCCGAGCGGGCCCAGCACGAAGAGGCCAAGGCCCCGCGGGGCCGCGTACCCAAACGTCATCGCGCTCTCCGCGGGCTCGTCTCCCCAGCCGATCACGCTCGGGACGATCCCGGACTCGAAGGCGCTTCCGAAAGCCGTCAGCACGGAAAACTCGGGCCGGCGAACGTCGACCCAGTGAGCCGCGTCGTCGAGCTCCGCCAGGCTGACCGAGGCGACTCGGTCGCTCGTCGGCCCGGCGCGCAGGAAGCGCCACGCCTCGCCCGCGCTCAGGCCGCCGGCGGACGCGGTGCGAACGAAGAACGGCGCATCGCTCAAGCGGGAGCTGCAAGTGGCGTGCTGCGCCGCGCCGCGCAGGGGGATAAAGGCGGTGCCGGCGCACGAGCTGCTGAGCAAGGTCTCGCCGCGGCGTTCGAAGCCGACGCACAGCTGAAGCGCGCCGAGCTCGAGCGGGACGACCAGCCGCCCCCCCTCGCGCAGCGAGGCAAACCACTGCGGGCTCACTTCGGACGCCGAGACGGTCACCATGATTCGGTCGAACGACTCGACCAGCTCGTCGAGCCGCTCGGCATCGGCGGCGAGCAGCGTCAGGGCCCCGTCGCGACCGGCCAGCCGCGCGCGGGCAGCTTCGACGAGCTCGGGGTCGATGTCGAGCGAGGTCACGGAGCCGTACCGGCCGGTCAGCGTCGCCAGCAGCGCGGCGTTGTAGCCGCTTCCCGTCCCGATCTCCAGGACGCGGTCGCCTTCGCGCACCGCGAGCTGCTCGAACATGATCGCCATCATCGACGGCTGCGACGACGTGCTGAGCACCTCGTCGCCGAACGTCTTGATCACGACGCTGCGGTCCGCGTACACCTCGGCGAGCGGCAGACCGGGGAGGAACAGCTCGCGCGGCACGGCCATGAAAGCCGCTTCGACGCGCCGCGAACGCAAGACGCCGCGCCGGCGCATCGCGTCGACGAGCCGGCGACGGCGGGCGGACCCTTCTAACTCCGGCACGGCGCCTCGCCCGCTCACGTAACCCGGCGGATCGCTACAGAATGTACGTGCTCAGATTCGCGTTCTGCACGATCTCGGCCAGCCGCGTCTTGACGTACTCCGCATCGACGACGACGCGTCCGGCCTCTTCGGGCGCGGCAAACGCGACGTCTTCGAGCAGCCGCTCGAGCACCGTGTGCAGCCGGCGCGCGCCGATGTTCTCGCTTTGCTCGTTGACGCGCATCGCGTACATCGCGAGCTGCTCGATGCCGTCGGGGCTGAACTCGAGCTCGACGCCTTCGACTGCGAGCAGCTGGCGATACTGTTCGGTCAGCGCGTTCTTCGGCTGGGTGAGGATCGTCTTGAAGTCGTCGATCGAAAGCGAGTCGAGCTCGACCCGGATCGGGAAGCGCCCTTGCAGCTCCGGAATGAGATCCGAGGGTTTGCTCATGTGAAACGCGCCGGCCGCGATGAACAGAATGTGATCGGTCTTGATCGGACCGTACTTGGTGGTGACGTTGCTGCCCTCGACGATCGGCAGGATGTCGCGTTGCACGCCCTCGCGCGAGACGTCGGGCCCGCGACCGCCTTCGCGTCCCGCGACCTTGTCGATCTCGTCGATGAAGATGATGCCGTTCTCGCCGGCGCGGCGCAGCGCTTCGCGCTTGATCGCGTCCATGTCGATCAGCTTGTTGGCTTCTTCTTGCGCGAAAATGCGGCGCGCTTCGGCGACCGTCACGCGCTTTGAGCTGCGCTTCTTGGGCAACAGGCCTCCGAGCATCTCGCCCATGTCGACGCCGCCGCCCATCGACGGATCCATCCCGCCGCCCATCATGCCGAGCGGCAACGAGGGCGCTTCTTCGATCTCGACGTCGACCAGGCGCACGTCGTAGAAGCCACGCAACACGTCCTCGCGCGCCTGATCGCGAATGGCGCGCGCGTTCTCGGGCAACGTCGCGGTCTGCGCCGACTGCGGCTGCGCGGCGGGCTGCTGTGGAAAAGCGTTGCCGAAGATCGAGCCGAGCGTTGCGCTGAACGCGTTCATCGGCGCTTGCGCCGACGGTGGCCGCGTCTCGGGAAAGAGCAGGTCGATGACGCGCTCGACCGCCGCCGCGTCGGCCGCCTCGCGCACTTCGGCGCGGCGCTCTTCCTGTAACATACGCACCGCGGCCTCGACCAGATCGCGAACCATCGACTCGACGTCGCGCCCGACGTAGCCGACCTCGGTGTACTTCGTCGCCTCGACCTTCACGAAGGGAGCGCCCGTGAGTGCAGCCAGCCGGCGCGCGATCTCGGTCTTGCCGACGCCGGTCGGCCCGATCATCAGGATGTTCTTGGGGATGATCTCGCCGCGCATCTCCGGGCCCAAGCGGTCGCGCCGGTAGCGGTTGCGCATCGCGATCGCCACCGAGCGCTTCGCCTTGGCCTGTCCGACGATGTAGCGATCGAGCTCCGCGACGATCTGCCGCGGCGTCAGCTCCACTGCGGTCATCATGCCAGAGCCTCCGCCAACTCGTCGTACAGGTACGCCATCGTTTCGATCCCGCCGAAGAACTGCGAGAGGTCGAACTTCTCGTTCGGCGCGTGAATTGCGTCGTCGGGAAGGCCGACGCCGATCAGCACTTGCGGCAGGTGCAGGATCCGGTCGAACGACGAGACCGGGCCGATCGTGCCGCCGTTGCCGATGAAGACGGGCGGCTTGCCGAAGCCGCGCTGCATCGCGCGAGCCGCGGCCATGACCGCGGGGTGTTCGCGCGAGGTGGTCACCGCGCGCACGTCGCCGTGCGACTCGACCGTCACGCTGACGCCGGGCGGAGCGACGCGTTCGAGGTGCTCGCTCACGACGCGCTTGACGTGCTCGGGATCTTGGCCTTCGACCAGCCGCGCCGACAGCTTTGCCTTGGCGTAACTCGGCACGATCGTCTTCGAACCGGGGCCTTGGTAACCGCCCCAGATGCCGTTGCACTCGAGCGTCGGGCGAAACCAGGCGCGTTCGAGCGGCGGCCGCTCGCGTTCGCCGCCGGCCAGCTCGCGCACGCCGAGCGCGTGCGCTTCGCGCGCGGCATCGTAGGGCAGCCACGAGAGCTCGGCGCGCTCGCGCGCGCTCAGCTCGCCGAGGCCGTCGTAAAAACCGGCGACGGCGATCTGCCCGCGCTCGCCTCGCAAGGTTGCGAGCATCTTGGCCAGCGCCTCGATGGGATTGGTGACCAGCCCCCCGAAGTAACCGGAGTGCAGGTCGGTCGCGGGTCCGCGCACCGTCACTTCCCATCCGACCAGGCCGCGCAACGAGACGGTCAGCGAAGGAACGTCTTCAGCGAAGACGGCGGTGTCGGAGACGACGACGACGTCACACGCGAGCCGCTCGCGCTCCTTGGCGAGAAACGACTCGAAGTTCGGCGAGCCGACCTCTTCTTCGCCTTCGATGACGACCTTGACGTTGATCGGGAGCTTGCCGCGCACGCGCAGGTGCGCTTCGATGGCGGCGAGATGCATCAGCACTTGGCCCTTGTCGTCGACCGCGCCGCGGCCGAAGAGCTTGCCGTCGCGCACGGTTCCCACGAAGGGCGGTGACTCCCAAAGCTCGAGCGGATCCTCGGGCTGCACGTCGTGATGGCCGTAGATCAACACGGTCGGCGCGCCCGGCGCTTTGAGCCACGAACCGTAGGCAACCGGCAGCCCGTCGGTTTCGAGCACCTGGGCCTCGTCGAGTCCGGCCGCGCGCATCCGTGCCGCTGCGGTCTCGGCGGAACGCCGAACCTCGGCGTGCCGCGCGGGATCGTTCGAGACCGAAGGACATGCGATCCAGGCCGTCAGCTCGTTGAGGTAGCGGTCACGGTTTGCCCGGAGAAACTCGATGAGACGGTCGCTGACGATCATACGCCCGAGGCTTCGGCGGACGGCGGAAATGTCCGCGACTCGCGCAGGCCTGCTTGCTTCATGCCGTCGGACGCGCGCATGCCGTCACACCACTTCCACGACGATGTCGTCGTTGGTGTAGATGTCGATCTTCGAGGCGATCCGCAGCGCCTCGCGAGCGATCGTCTCGGCGTCGAGCGAACTGAAGCGGAGCAACGCCGTCGCCGCAGCCTGCGCGTAGGGGCCGCCGCTGCCGATCGCGGCGATGCCCTCGTCGGGTTCGAGCACGTCACCGTTTCCGCTGATGACGAAGAGGTGGTCGGTGTTGCCCACGATCAGCAGCGCCTCGAGGCGGCGCAGCGCGCGATCTTGACGCCAATCCTTGGCCAGCTCGACGGCGGCGCGAACCACGTTCGACTTGTACTCGGAGAGCTTGTTCTCGAACTTCTCGAGCAGCGTGATGCCGTCCGCCGCGGAGCCGGCGAACCCCGCCAGCACGCTGCCTCCGGCGATGCGCCGCACCTTGTGAGCGCTGTGCTTCATGATCGTCTTGTCGAACGTGACTTGGCCGTCGCCCGCGATCGCGAGCCGCCCGTCGCGGCGCACGGCCAGAATCGTCGTCGAGTGAGTCAGCATGCGTCTTGGTATCCCACGCGTGCCTCGAGGTTCCATCCCAGCCGCGCGCTCGCGGCGCCTAGCTCCTCGTTTAGCGTGCCGCCGCGTGCGGTTCAGCCGGCGTCTCGAACGCGCTGCGCCAGGCTTCCAGCTTCGCCAGCGCGCGTTCGGCCATCAACCGGCGCCGCTCGCGTTTGTCGCGCGGGGCGCCTGGCAAGGCCGGGAAATAGGCCCAGGTCACGTTGGCCGGTTGGAAGTCGCCGGTCTGCTGGTTTTGCAAGTGCGCGATCAGCGCGCCGAGCGCCGTTTCTTCCGGCACGGAAAGCGGCGGGAGCCCGGCAAGCACACGGACCGCGGCCAGCGCAGCCAGTGCACCGCAGCCCGCAGCCTCGACGTAACCTTCCGCGCCCGTAATCTGCCCCGCCAGCCATAGCCGCTCGGTGCCGCGCACCCGCAGATCCGGCAGCAGGCAGCGCGGCGAATCGACGAACGCGTTGCGGTGCATGACGCCCAAGCGAAGCCACTCGGCCTGCGCGAACCCCGGAAGCTTGCCGAACGCTTCCTTTTGCGCGGGCCACGTCAGCCGCGTCTGAAAGCCGACGAGGTTGTACGCGCTCCCGGCCAGGTTCTCTTTGCGCAGTTGGACGACGGCGTAGGGTAGCTTGCCGGTCCGCGGATCGCGCAATCCGACTGGCTTGAGGGGACCGTAGCGCAACACGTCGTCGCCGCGCGCCGCCATCTCCTCGATCGGCAGACACCCCTCGAAATAGGGCACGCGTCCGGCGGCCGCGTCCGTCTCGAACTCCTTGGGCTGGTGCTTGGGAAGCTCGCGCAGATCGCGCACTAGCGTCGCGTACTGCTCGCGGTCGAGCGGCACGTTGAGGTAGTCGGCGCCGTCGCCCTTGTCGTAGCGCGACTTGGCATACATTTGATTGCGGTCGAGCGACTCGGTCGCGACGATCGGAGAAGCGGCGTCATAGTAATGAAGCCGTGGACCGCGGCGCTCGCGCGCGTCGCAGGGCACGGCCGCCAGCGCAGCATCGAGCGCCGAAGAGAGCGGCTCCGAAGGCAGCGGGCCGCACGCGACGACCGTCGCCTGCTCGAGATCGAGCGCCGTCACCTCTTCCCGCCGCAGCTGCACGCGCGGGTGCGCACGCAGGCGCGCTTCGATCAGCGCCGAGAACCGCTCGCGATCGACCGCGAGCGCGCCGCCGGCCGGAACCGCGCTTTCGCGAGCTGCCGAGATGACGAGCGACCCCAAACGCGCCAGCTCTTCTTTGAGCAAGCCGACCGCGTTCTCGAGCGACGCCCCGCGTAGCGAGTTGCTGCACACCAGTTCGGCCAGCGCGTCGGTCTTGTGCGCGGGCCCGCGCTTGTGGGGGCGCATCTCGTAGAGCTCGACGTCGAGCCCGCGCTCGGCCGCCTGCCACGCCGCCTCACACCCCGCCAGCCCCCCACCGACGACGCGCAAGGATGCGCTAGTGCCGGGCGGGGTCACGACGACCCTCCAGCCCGGCCGACGCGCAAGGCCATGCCCTTCAGACCTCGACCGGATCAGGCTCCCGCTCGGCATCGGCCGCGCCCGATGCGCCGAGCGACGAGACGTCGTGCGTGCGGTCGGCCGCGCATTCGAGGGTCTTCACGCCGCGCTTCGACTTCGCGACCACGTACGAGCCGCAGACCGGGCAAGGCTCCGGAACGACCCGGTCCCACGAGACGAAGTCGCAGGCCGGATAGTTGGCGCAGCCGTAGAAGGTGCGGCCGCGCCGCGACTTGCGCTCGACAACCTTGCCGCCGTCCTTGGGGCAGAGCGCTCCGGTATCTTTGAGGATTGGTTTGGTCGTCTTGCACTCGGGATAGCCCGAGCACGAGATGAAGCGCCCGAAGCGGCCCGTCTTGATGACCATCGGACGCCCGCACTTCTCGCAGATCTCGTCGGTCGGCTCGTCTTTGAGCTCGAGCTTGGGCAAGAGCCGCTCCGCCTGCTCGAGATCGCGCTCGAAGGCGCCGTAGAATCGGCGCAGGACTTCGACCCAGTCTTCCTTGTGTTCGGCTACTCCGTCGAGCTCGCTCTCCATTTTCGCCGTGTACTGCAAGTTCATGATGTCCTTGAAGTGCTCGGCGAGCAGATCGTTGACCGCGGTGCCGATCTCGGTCGGTCGAAAGCGGCGCTCGATCTGCTGGACGTAGTGCCTGGCCTGAATCGTCTCGACGATCGAGCTGTAGGTCGACGGGCGGCCGATGCCGTTCTCCTCGAGCGCGCGCACCAGGGTCGCTTCCGTGTAGCGCGGCGGCGGTTCGGTGAAGTGCTGCTTGGGATCGATCGAGCGCTTCTCGAGCGCATTGCCCCGTTCGAGCGGCGGCAGCAGCAACCGCGCCTTCTCATTCTTGCCGCTGGGCGCTTCGGCCACGGCGTCGTCGTCGCGGCCCTCCACGTATACTTTCGTGTAGCCCGCGAACTTGAGCACGCTGCCGGTCGCGCGGAACAGGTAGCGCGCGGTTCCCCGGATCGGCTTCGCCGCGATGTCGACCGAGGTTTGATCGAAGATCGCCGCCGCCATCTGCGAGGCGATGAAGCGCTCCCAGATGAGCTGATAGAGCTTGAGCTCGTCGCGCTTGAGGATTCCGGCGAGCGACTGCGGCGTGCGCATCACAGAGGTCGGGCGAATCGCCTCGTGCGCATCCTGCGCACCCTCGCGCAACTTGAACTGGCGCCCGACGTCTGCGTACTGCTCGCCGTAGGTCTCCACGACGTAGGCCTTGGCGCCCTCCCGGGCCGTCTCCGAGATGCGGGTCGAGTCGGTGCGCATGTAGGTGATGAGCCCTTGCGTGCCCTCGGCGCCGAGGTCGACGCCTTCGTACAGAGCTTGAGCGAGCTGCATCGTCTTGCGCACGCGGAAGCGGAGTTTGCGGGACGCCTCTTGTTGCAGGGTCGAGGTGGTGAACGGCGCGGCCGGGTTGCGCCGAACCTCGCGCTGCTTGACCGCGACGACCGAGAAGGCCGCGTCCTGCAGATCGGCCACGATTTGGTCGGCCCGGCCGCCGTTGGTGACCTCGGCCTTTTCGCCGTCTATCTCGCTCAGTTCCGCCGGAAAGACGATGCTGTCGCCGGCCTTGTGGAGCTGCGCCGCAATCGTCCAGTACTCGCGCGGAACGAAGCGCTCGATCTCGCGCTCGCGATCGACGATCAGCTTGACGGCGACGGACTGCACGCGCCCGGCGGATAGCCCGCCGCGCACCTTGGCCCAGAGCAGCGGCGAGATCTTGTACCCGACGAGCCGGTCGAGGATGCGTCGCGCCTGTTGCGCGTTGACGCGATCCATGTCGATCTCGTGCGGGTCGGCGAGCGCCTTGAGCGCCGCCTCCTTGGTGATCTCGTGCAGTTCGATGCGCTTGGGATGGTCGAGCTTGAGGAGCTCCGCCAGATGCCAGGCGATCGCCTCGCCTTCCCGATCGGGGTCGGTCGCCAGGAACACATCGCTCGCCGACTTCGTCGCATTCTTGAGGTCCTTGATGATGTCGCCCTTGCCCTTGATCGTGAGGTACTTGGGCTGGAACCCGTGCTCGACGTCGACGCCGAGGGTACTCTTGGGCAGGTCCCGGACGTGCCCCACCGAGGCTTTGACGACAAAACGAGGCGGCAAGAACTTCTTGATCGTGCGCGCTTTCGTCGGCGACTCGACGATGATCAGCGGCTTCTTCAAACTCCCTCGTCCCTTGGGCCCATGGTCCCGGCGGCTGGCGAAAACGCCCTAAGTATAGCGCCGCCGTCAAGCCGGGCGCAAAGACCGGGCCCCGGACGGAGACCAGAACGAGCGCTCGGGCGCGCTCCCGGATGCGCTCCCGGATGCGCTCCCGGAGACACTCCCGGAGGCGCTCGGAATGCTTCCGCGCGTGCCGTTGCGCGCCCGCGCGCGAGCGCAAAGACGATGCGCGCACTCGCAACGTTTCAGTCCTCGCGACGCAACGCGCGGGCGGCGACCGATCACAAAAAATAGCGCCAATCTTGCATAATCTCGCGTTGCAGTATAAGATGCAGCAAAAGGCGTTGACACGGATTGTTTACGCCTCACACGCGCGATCGTCCCAATTGCGGACGAGGAGGCATACTGGGTGACTGAACTGTTAGATCAGAGCGGCGATGCGACGAGCGCCGAGGCGCCGGCCACCGAACCCCGCCGCAAGGCCACGCGCAAGAAAGCCACGCGCAAAAAGGCCGCCGCCAAGAAGGCGCCCGGGCGCAAGAAGGCCGCCGCCAAGAAGACCACCCGTAAGAAGGCCGCAGCCAAAAAGGCACCCGCTCGCAAGAAGGCCGCCGCCAAGAAGACCACCCGCAAGAAGGCGACCGGCGGACGCAAGAAGGCCGCCGCCAAGAAGACCACCCGCAAGAAGGCCACGCGCAAGAAGAAAGTCTAGCGCCCCACGTTTCGCCGGTTCGGCAAAAGAAGAGCGATCGTCAACGATCGCTCTTCTTTTTCTATGCGACCGCGGCCGAGCCTGAGGTCAGTTCGGGGGCGGCGCCGCCGTGCTCTTCGACCCAGTGGCACGCGGCGACGTGATGGTTCGAGCCGTACGTCAGCGAGGCGGGCACCTCGGTTCTGCAGCGGTCGAACGCGAGCGGACAGCGCGTGTGAAAGCGGCAGCCCGAGGGCGGGTTGACCGGCGAGGGAACGTCGCCCGTCAAAATGATCCGCTTGCGGCGCGCCTCGACCGAGGGGTCGGGGATCGGGATCGCCGAGAGCAGCGCCTGCGTGTACGGGTGCAGCGGGTTCTCGTAGAGCTCGTTGCGATCGGCGATCTCCACGATCTTGCCGACGTACATCACCGCCACCCGGGTCGAGATGTGGCGCACGACCGACAGGTCGTGCGCGATGAAGAGGTACGTCAGCCCGAACTGCGACTGGAGATCTTGCAGCAGGTTGATGACCTGCGCTTGAATCGAGACGTCGAGGGCCGAGACCGGCTCGTCGGCGACGATGAACTTGGGGCTGACCGCGAGCGCGCGCGCGATCCCGATGCGCTGACGCTGGCCGCCCGAAAACTCGTGCGGGTAGCGGTTGGCGTGGTATGGCTGCAGGCCGACGAGGCGCAACAGCTCCCGCACGCGCGCCTCGGCCTCTTTCCCCTTGGCGAGCCCGTGGATGAGCAGCGGCTCGGCGACGATATCGCCCACGGTCATGCGCGGATTGAGCGACGCGTAGGGATCTTGAAAGATGATTTGCATCTCCTTGCGGAGCTTGCGCACCTCTTCACGGCCGAGTTCCCCGACGTTGCGCCCCTCGAAGAGAACCTCGCCTTTGGTCGCGGGCAAGAGCCGCAGGACGACCCGGCCGGCCGTCGTCTTGCCCGAGCCCGACTCGCCCACGAGGCCAAGCGTTTCGCCGTTGCGGATTGCGAAGTCGATCCCGTCGACCGCCTTCACGTCGCCCACGTGACGCGACAGAATCCCGGCGTGGATCGGAAAGTACTTGTAGAGGTCGCGGACCACGAGCAGCTCGCCGGCCGGTTTTCCGTCCTGCACGTTCAGGTCGCCGCGGCCGCCGAGCGGATGCTGCCGGCAACCTGCGGCACGCTGTCGACGGGCAACGTGCGTTCGCCGGCGGTCCGTTCGTCGTACAAGAAGCAGCGCGCGACGTGGCCGCTTCCGAAATCGTACAGCGGGACCGGCGTATCGCAGACCGGCATGCGGTACTTGCAGCGCGGCGCGAAGGAACAGCCCGGGGGGATGCGCATCAAGCTCGGCGGCTGACCTTCGATCGGCACCAAGCGCTTGTCTTCGCGGTCCAGCCGCGGCAACGACGCCAGCAGGCCCATGGTGTACGGGTGCCTAGGCCGCGCAAAGATCTGCTCGGCGGTGCCGTACTCGACCATGTTCCCCGCATACATCACGAGCACGTTCTTGCACGTCTCGGCCACGACGCCGAGGTCGTGCGTGATCAGGACGATCGCCGAGCCGAGCCGCTGCTGCATCTCATTCATCAGCTCGAGGATCTGCGCCTGAATCGTGACATCGAGGGCCGTCGTCGGCTCGTCGGCGATCAGCACGTCGGGGTCGCACGAAAGCGCCATCGCGATCATCACGCGCTGGCGCATGCCGCCCGACAGCTGGTGCGGATACTCGTTGACGCGCTTCTCGGGAAGCGGGATGCGCACCACGCGCAGCATGTCGACCGTCTTCTCGACGGCTTCGCGCTTCGAAAGCTTGAGGTGCAAGCGGACCGCTTCGCCGATCTGGTCGCCCACGGTCAGGACCGGATTGAGCGAGGTCATCGGGTCCTGAAAGATCATCGCGATGTCCTTGCCGCGGATCCTTCGCATCTCGGGCTCGCTCTTTTGGAGCAGATTCTCACCGCGCAGCGTGATGCTGCCGCCCTCGATCCGGCCCGGCGGTATCGGAATCAAGCGCATGATCGAAAGCGCGTTGACGGATTTGCCCGAGCCGGACTCACCGACGATCCCGAGCGTCGCGCCGGCTTCGACCCCGTACGAGAGGCCGTTGACCGCATTCACGTAGCCGTCGTCGGTCTTGAAGCCGACGCGCAGATCCTTGACCTCGAGCAGGGGCAAGGCTAGTGCACCGTCAGATTCCCGTCAGGCTGACGAGAACCCCGAAGAACACCATCGCCAGCGCCACGAAGCTCGTGATGCGCGCCAGCTGCTGATCGAAGCCCAAGCGCGGCCGGTAGGCCGATTCGACCTTGCCGCCGATCGTTCCCGAAAGCCCTTCCTGCTTCGTCGTTTGGACCGCCAGCAGGACCACGAGCGAAACCGCCAAGATTAGGAAGATGCCGGCGAACGTGTGAGTGAGCCAGGGCGCCTTGATCGCCAGCGGCGACTTATGCGCGTTGAACGAATACTGCTGCAACTGCTGCAGCAATTGCGGCGAGAGGGTCGCAAGCGCGCTCGGCGCCGTCTTGGGAACCGCGCCCCCATGGGCCGGCGGCGCGGCCGTCGCGGCCGCAAGGAACTGGGTTGCCAAGAAGTTGGTCACGATTCGGGGGTACGCACTCCTCTGGAAGCGCCGTCCCAGTCCTTCGATTCGACTGGCAAACGGCGAGCTCCCGGGATTTCCCGGGAGCCCTCTGTTTCAACCTTTTCGACGCCGCTGCAGCTTTACTTCTACCGTGCCGAAGCGGGGGCTGCGACCCGCACCCGGGCCGCCAGGCTCTCGCCCGCGATCCCGATGGCGGCGCGTTGCTTGGTTTGTTTGTCGTGCTGGATCAGGACGTTGGGCACGCCGATCCGCTCGGTGGTCAGTGCGATTCCCCGGTCGCTGAGAAACTCAATCACGGCCGAGCCGAAGCCGCCCGCCAGCGAGTGTTCTTCCAGCGTGATGAACTTGTGGTGCGTCTGGGCCAGCTCGACCAGCAGCGCCTCGTCGAGGGGCCGTACGAAACGCATGTTGACCACGGTCGGCAGCGGGCCGCCCTCGGCTAGCAGCAGGTCGTAGCCGTCGAGCGCGGCGTCGCAGGTGTTGCCGAGCGCGAGGATCGCGACGCCCGAGCCGCGGCGCAGCACCTCGGCGCGGGCGTGCACGATCGGCGCGGGCGCGTCGAGATGGTTGCCTTGCGAGTTGCCGCGCGGATAGCGCAGCGCGACCGGCGTGCCGAGCGAGAGCGCGTGTTCGAGCATCGGGCCGACCTCGTCCTCGACGCGCGGCGCCATGATCGTCATGAACGGCAACGTGCGCAGGAAGGCGATGTCGTACAGGCCCATGTGCGTCGGCCCGTCGTCGCCGGCCATGCCGCCCCGGTCCATTGCGAAGACGACGGGCAAGTTCTGGATGACGACGTCGTGCACGACCTGATCGTACGCTCGCTGCATGAAGGTCGAGTAGATCGCGACGACCGGCTTGAGCCCGGCAGCCGCGGCTCCAGCCGCGAAGCAGACCGCGTGCGCTTCGGCGATGCCCACGTCGAAATAGCGCTCGGGATGCTTCTTCGCGAACTTCGAGAGCTTCGTGCCGTCGGGCATGGCGGCGGTGATGCCGATGACCTTCTTGTCGACGTCGGCGATGCGCGTCAGCGCGTCGCCGAACGCTTCCGAGAACGTCGGGCGCGCGGTCGCTTTGAATTCGATCTTGCCGTTCTCCAGATCGAACGGCCCGCAGCCGTGGAAGGTGCGCTTGTCGAGCTCGGCCGGCTCGAAGCCCTTGCCTTTGACCGTGCGCACGTGCAGCAGCACCGGGCCCGGAATCTTTCGCGCGTTCGAGATGACATCGACGAGCGTGTCGTAGTCGTGGCCGTCGATCGGTCCCACGTAACGAAAGCCCATCTCCTCGAAGATGACCGCGGCCTTCGGCTCGCTGAGCACGAACCGCATGCCCGCTTCTTCCGCCGTCGAGAGCGCCTTGCGTGCGGTCTCGCCGAACGGGATGTGGCCCAAGATGTCCTTGGCCTTCTCGCGCGCCGCGTTGAAGAGCGGTTTGCTGCGCAACGAGCCGAGATACTTGTCGATCGCGCCGACGTTTGGCGCGATCGACATCTCGTTGTCGTTGAGGATCACGATGAAGTTGGACTTGGAGTGACCAGCGTTGTTGATCGCCTCGAACGCTAAGCCTCCCGTCAACGCGCCGTCGCCGATGATCGCCACGACCGTCTCGCTCGTGCCTGCGAGATCGCGCGCTTGCGCCATGCCGAGTGCGGCGGAGATCGACGTCGAAGCGTGACCGGCGCCGAACACGTCGTACTCCGACTCCGAACGCATCGCGAAGCCCGAGAGGCCGCCGCCCGTGCGGATCGTGAGAATCCGATCGTAACGCCCCGTCAACATCTTGTGGACGTAGATCTGGTGGCTGACGTCCCAAACGATCTTGTCCTTGGGGGCGTCGAGAACTTTGTGCAACGCCATCGTCAGTTCGACCACGCCCAAATTGGGCGCGAGATGTCCGCCGTTCTTCGAACACGCCTGCACGAGCGTCTCGCGGATCTCGCGTGCCAAGACGTCGATCTCGGGACGCGTGAGCCGTTTGAAGTCGCGGGGCGAGCCGACTCGCTCGATTACCATAGCGCCGTCCATTAGACGGGCGCGCCACCATGCCCCGCCCGGCGGCTCGGCCCGGCGACAAAAGGGGCACTCAACCGCCGTGCAGCACTCCCCGCTGATGCAGCCCCAGGGCGTTCATCCGCGACCGCGCCCGACAGCGCTTCGCCAGAACCGGCAACGTCGCGTCCTGACGGACTTGGCGCGCATCTTCTCGACCGTCTGCAACCCGTTTCTGACCTCGTTCGCGCTGTTCGTCGTGCTGGCGCACGTGAAAGCGCACGACTTACCGAGCTTCTGGTTTCTCCTGTTCGACAGCGCGTTCTTCACGTCGATCGGGCCGATGCTCTACGTGCTGTGGCTGTACAGCACCGACCGCATCGCGGACCTGGATATGTCGGTGCGCAGCGAGCGCGAATCGGTCTTCGGGGTCTTCGTCATCTTCTACGCGCTGGGCACGGTTGCGTTGTGGCTCGTACATGCGCCGACGCTGATCACCGCATCGATGGCCGGCTATGCGGCCGCTTCCCTCGTGACCCAGTACATCACCCGCTACTGGAAGATCTCGACGCACGCCATCGGCATCACCGCGCCGCTGGTCGTCCTCATTTACCTGTTCGGGCCGCAGCCCTTGCCGTTTCTCGTGCTGATCCCGATCGTGGGCTGGTCGCGCATCTATCTCGGCGCGCACACGCTCCTCCAGGTCATCGCCGGGACGGTGCTCGGCGCCACCTCGGTGCTCTTGTTCTTCCGCTGCTTCCACCTGATTTAGTGGACCGTCTCCGACGTAGGTACACACCAAGCGAGAGCGATTTTTCGTCGCCGCAAGGAGCGAGCAGCAAAGAATGGCAGCGCCATTTGCCTGTCCCCGAAGCGAAGCGGAGGGGGAGCGACGAGCGACGCGGCGGCGGAAAAGCGCCGAGCGACTGCATAGCTACGTCGGAGACGGTACACTAACCGCCGCCAGGCTTCAGGCGCGCTCGGCCTGCGCCGCGCGCGCGAACGAGCCGGCCGCGATCTCGTCTTCCGCGCCGGGCGGTCCGACGAGCGCGCGCAGCGCCTCCCGGAACGGTTCGAGCGGGCCGGTCGTCACGTAACGCGTGCGGCCGCTCTCGCGCGCGTGCCCGGCGCCGCGCGACGCAACGAACGCGACGGCGCGCTCGCTCTGAGCGAGCGCCGGATCGATGCGCAGCACCTCGCTTCCGAGGACGTCGCCGAAGACCGGGTCGAGCAACGGATAGTGCGTGCAGGCCAGCACCAGCGCCTCGAGCGGCTGCGTGAAACGAGCGCAAGCCGAAGCGACCGCCGCGCGGGCGATCGGACCGGCCAGCACGCCCGCTTCCACCAGCGGGACCAGTGCGGGCGCCGCGACTTCCTCGACGACCGTCTGCGGCGCGCGGGCCCGGATCGCGTCTCCGTAGGCGCCGGAACGCGCGGTCGCCGTGGTCGCCACCACGCCGACGCAGCGCGCGCCCGAGCTCGCGACCGCGCCCGCAGCCGCCTCGATCAGGTCGAAGATCGGCACCCGGCTCGCGGGCCAGCCATAGCGCGCCGCGACCGAGCACGACGTGTTGCAGCCCATGACGACCGCATCCACGCAGGCTCGCTCGAGGAAGGCGACGTTGTCCGCGAGCAGCCGCCGGAGCTCCGAGGCCGGCCGGTCGCCGTACGGCACGTGGGCCTGATCGGCGAGATAAACAAGATTCTCGTGGGGCAGGCGCGCGCGGATCGCGCGCAACACCGTGAGCCCGCCGAGGCCTGAGTCGAAGATGCCGAGGATCGTTTAGTACCCGTTGTCAGTGTCGTCGCTCGCCGAACCGAGTGCCGGCGGCCCCGGC
The DNA here is from genome assembly GCA_052267165.1 of Vulcanimicrobiaceae bacterium. GTDB lineage: Bacteria > Vulcanimicrobiota > Vulcanimicrobiia > Vulcanimicrobiales > Vulcanimicrobiaceae > CAWICD01. Next base: position 83,107 of record JBKQHO010000007.1, read on the forward strand.
GGCGCGTATTTGCCGACGCCGTCGGCGATCCCGGCCGCTATCTTCTGCAGGAACGCCGGCGAGCGCAGATAGGACGCGTCGGTCGGGTTCGAGAGAAAAGCCGTTTCGACCAGAATCGCCGGCATCGTCGTGTGGTGGATGACGTAGAAGTTCGCCTTCTGAATCCCATCGTCATTGGTCGGCAGGGTCGTGGCCAATCTTTCGTGGACCACCCGAGCGAGGCCGTAGTCCGAGCTCTTGTAGTAGTAGACCGTGGTCCCGTTGAGACTGCTCGTCGTGAAACTGTTGACGTGGACGCTGATGAAGAGCCGCGCTCCGTTGTTGTTCGCGACGTCGCAGCGAGCTTGCAGCTCGTCGTGCGCGGAGTCGTTGGGAGCGTAGACATCGACGTCGCTCTCGCGCGTCAACTTCACTTGCCAGCCCCGCGACTGCAACACGGCCTTGAGGCGCTCCGATATGTCGAGCGTCAGGTTCTTCTCGACCAGTCCGTTGTGCATAGCGCCGGTGTCGCTGCCGCCGTGGCCGGGGTCGATCACGATCAGCCGGGGATTCTGCCGGACCGACGGATTGGGCGAGAATTTCCAGGTCGAGTCGTTGACCGGCGGCGCTTGCTCGAGCGGCGGCGGCGTCGGGGTCGCGGCCGAGGCCACGAGTGCGCCGCCCGTCAGCGTCCCGCTTCCGGTTCGGGCGGCGGCCAGCTCGTCGAGCGCATCGACGTGGACGGTGATGCCGCCTTTGTCTGCGCTCACGTCGATCTGGCGCGGCGAGGGCAAGGTGAGCGCGAGCCGGACGACCGGCGCGTCCCCGGTTCCAACCTGCTTGAGGCGCAGCGAGCGGACCGCAGGGCTGTCGACGGGCTCGTCGAGCGGCGGCGTGGCGAGTTGCGCGTTCTTGAAGTCCACGTACCAGCGGTCGTCGGGCAAGCGGTGCCACTCGAAGTCGACGTCGCCCGTGATGCCGAGTTGTACGTCGAGTGCCTCGTCGACCGGGTTGGTCGTGAGCGAAACGATCTGCGCCGCCGGCGTGGCGGAGGGCGCCGGCGATTCGAGCGGCGCCGGCGACTCGAGATCGGAGGCACTGGCGCTCGGCAGCGGCGTCGGCGCCGCGGTCCGCTGGGCGACGGCGACGGGCGGTGCTACGGGTGTCGGAGCGACGGGAGGCGGCGGAGCGGCCCACGAGCGATGCACGGAGGGCGGCTTCATCGCGGCGCCGACGGCTAGCGGCGCGAGCCCGAGCGTCGCCTCGCCGGCGGCCGGAACGCGTGTTCCACCCAGGACGACGCCCGGCGGCGCAAAGGCGAACGAGATCACGCTCGGGGCGTCGCTCGGACCCAGCACGCGGACGGTCCCCGGCGCGAGGTCGAAATCGATGACCGTGCGCGGGCTGCGGGTCGAACCGTCTAAACCGATCGAGATGTGACGCAGCACCCCTGAGCCGACGGCGCGCTCCGGGTCGAGGGTCGTAGCCGTGCCGTTGAAGGCGATCTCGAACTTGTCGTCGGCGGGGCCCGAGAGTCGCGTGAAGCGCAGCTTGGTCGCGCCGTGGAAGGTCGCGATGGTCGCGCGGCCCTCGGTGCGCACGTCGAGCCCGCCGATCTGCGGCTGCAAGACGGTCTCCTCGCCGTCGTCGACCGGCGTGACGTAGAGCGCCTTGGCCAGCGTCAGCAGCGGCAGGTAGACGGCGCTGCCCTCAGTGTACGCGGCGAACGGCGCCGTCTCGGTCGTTCCGTCGACTTCGAGGTGCGTGTCGCCGAGCGCGAACGAGATGGTGCGGTGATCGGCGCTGGTGACGACCGCGTATTTCTGACCCGGCGCGAAGGAGAGCGTCGCGCCGAGCTTCGCGAGAAAACGAATGAGCCCCGGATCGTCGCTGCCCACCGCGACGTCGCCCGCTTTCGGCTCCGGGTGCGCGAAGATCAGCTTCGTTCCCGAGAACCAGAAGCTGGGCGGCGCGAGGTCGGCGCGGGCCGGAAGGCACCAGGCGGCGAGCACGGCAAGCAGAGCGGCGAGACAGAGCACGCCGCGAGCTTTCATGTTACCAGCTCTGGCGCGTGAGCGGCTCATCAAGCTCAAGGTGACCTCCCGGAAGGGTTGGGACGCGTCCGCCGTCGACGGTGACTTGAACCGACGAGATGCCCGGCAACGCCGTCATCGTCCACACCAGCGACTTGAACTCGCCGTCTTCGGCGAAGCTTCCGCCGCTGGGTTGGGTGATGTTGCCGCCGAGGTCGATCGTCGCCGTCGAGCCTGAAACGTCGACGGCGCGGGCGATCGTTCCGGTTGGGAAACGGATCGCATCCGTCCCGGATGGCGGCCCCGCGATCGCCTGCGTCGCTGCGTAGAATGCGACGCTCTTACGGTCGCGGGGCGCGCCAAGCGAGACCTGCCACGGCACGAGCGTCGTGCCGTCGGTCTTGCAATAGTAAACGGTGATCGTGCTCCCGGCGACGTTGCTCTGCCGATGGACGAAATATCGGTATCCGGCGAGTGCGGCAACGAAAAGGAGCGCGGCTAAGGCGAGGGCGCGCAACCTCATTGGGGCTCATCCTTCGTCGCACGCCGGACGAACCCCCGCGTTTACTGCTAGGCTTTCGCCGCCTTTGCGGCTGCGGCCAAGGTTGCGTCGTAATCCGGTTCTTCGGCGACCTCCGGAACGACGTGCGCGTACGCGAGCGTCATGTCTTTCCCGATCACGAACTCCGAGCGCGCCAACAGCCCGAGCTCTTTGATGAGGACTCCGTACGAAGCGCCGAAATCGTGCTCGCGATACGCCGAGAGAAACACGAGGCCTTCGACGCCGTGCTCGGCCGCCCAGCGCGCTTGAGCGAATGGGAGATCGAGGCTGACGACGGCGGCGACCACGCCCGCCGGCAATTCGCCCAGGCGGCGGTAGAACGTGTCGGTTTCCTTCGAGCAGACGCCGGTGTCGAGCGACGGGACGACGATCAGCAGCACGGCGCGCTTGCCGCCGTCGGTCGCCGTCTCCAGCGTGTAGGGCTCGAGGCTCGTCGTCGAGAGGGTGAACGCCGGTGCCGGATCGCCGGCGCGCAGCTCGGACCCGACCAGGGTCATCGGGCTGCCGCGGAACGTGACCGCGGCGGCCCGCTCGGGGATCGATTGAGTTGCCATCCCGTACCTTTCGCTTGAAATTATTGCAGGTAGCTATTGCAGGTAGCGCTCGACGGTCTCCGCCGGGCGCAGCTTGGCGGAATCCGGATCCTGTCCGAACTCCTCGCGCGCGCGACGTTGCCGGAGCAAGTCGTAATAGCGGTCCAGTTGAACCTGGACCTCCTCCAAGCGCTTCTGTTCTTCCTGGGCGAGCAACTTCGTCTCGAGCGCTTCGAGCAGGCGCTGCTCCTCGGCGACGAGCGCTTCGATGTGGCCTTGGATGTCGCGGTCGTTCATGCGGTCCGCTTCGCCCAAGCCGGGGCGCGCTACTGCGGCTCGAGCGGCCCCTCGACGGGCGACGAGCCGCGCGTTTGATTACAGGCCGATGGCTTGTGATCCGGCGCGAACGCCCTCGCGCCATGTCGCCTTCCGAGTTCTACCTCGGGCAAGCGTTCCCGTCCGCCCTGTTAAGAACTTAAGCTCCGTTCGACAGCGAGCCCGGGCGCGGCTCGGCGCAAGATCGGCGCGAGCAGCCAGCCCGCGACGACGAGCGTGAGGAACACGATCGCGAAGACCGCATCGATGAGCGCAGGCCGCGAGGGGAAGCCGGCTGGCAACTGCAGCGCCATCGCGAGCGACAGGCCGCCGCGCAATCCGGCCAGCGCGATCGCATGTTTCCAACCCGCAGCTTCCGGGCCGCGCACGGGCGGCCGAGCGATGAGGTACGCCAGCAGAAAACGGGCTGCAACGACGCCGAGGAGCGTCAGCGCGATGAGCGCCGGCTCGTTGAAGATTCGCTCGAGCCGCAGCGTCAAGCCGACCAGCAGAAAGACGACCGCGTTGGCAAGCAGCGCGCTGCGGTCCCAGAAGCGGTCGATCCGCTCCGACGATGCCGCCCCGACCGAACCGCGGGTCAGGGAACGAAGCGCGATGCCGGCCGATGCGACGGCGAAGAGTCCCGAAGCGCTCACGGTCGTGGCCGCGGCGTAACTGCCGTACGCGACGACGATCGTCAGCGGGATGGCGCCGAGCGCATTGCCGAGGAGCGCGGCGGCGCGCGAGGCGACGTACGCGAACGCGATCCCGACGGCGACGCCGGCGCAGGCCACATACACGAACTTCAGCGCCGCCAAGCCGGCCGCGCTCCAGTCGACGCCGACGGCTGCGAGCGGCACGAGCGTCTGAACCAGCACGAGCGCGACGGCGTCGTTCCCGATCGACTCGCCCTCGACGATCGTCAGCAGATCGCCCGGCAGCGAGAGCCGCCGAAACAGGCCGAGCACCGCGATCGGATCGGTCGCCGCCAAGATCGCGCCCAGCGTGAGCGCCGCGGCCCAGCCGACGCCGCCGGCACCGCGCGCGCAGAGCGCGATCGACGCGGCGGTCAACAGCACTCCCGGAAACGCAAGCGCCGCGACGGTGCCGCGAACACGCCACAGCGCGGCCGCGTCCATGTCCCACGTCGACTCGAAGATCAGCGCGGGCAGGAACAGACCGAAGAGCAGCGGGCCGAGCTCGATCTGACGCGAGAACGGAAGAATGCCGCCGGCCGCTATTCCGACCAGCGTCACCGCGACAGGCGCCGGCAGGCCCGCGCTCGCCGTCACGCGCGCGAATAGAAACGCGACCCCGAGCAACACGACGACCAGAAGCACGTCGGACACGGGCGCCGGCATTTCAGCTCGCGGCCGCGCGGACGCGGCCTCCTTTGCTTACGGGCGCTCGACCAGCGCGCGCAAGCCGTCGAGGTCGTACGAGAGCTCGCCGCGCCGGTAGCGCTCCAGCTTGACGCGTTCGGCCTCGACGCGCGCCGCGGCCGCGGCGAGGACTTCGTGGACGCGGGCGGCCGGTATCGCGACCGCGCCGTCGGCATCCATCACGACCAAGTCGCCGGAGCAGACCGTCGTTCCGCCGATCTCGAGCGGAGCGTCGAGCGCGCCGACGATCTTCTTCCCCGCGCTGCGCGCCCGCACGTAGCGCGTCCACACCGGCAGGCCAAGCGCGCGGATCTCGGCGACGTCGCGCACGGCCGCGTCGACCAGCACGCTCGCCACCCCGCGAGCGACGCACTGTTCGGCTAACAGTCCGCCGATCATCGAGACGGGCCGGCTCTCGGGCATGCGCACGACCAATATCTCGCCGGGCCGAACGTGAGCGATCGCAGCGGGGACCATCAGGTTGTCGTCCTGCCCGCACAGTACGGTGCGCGCGCGCCCGGCGACCTTCGCATCGGGAATGATCGCGATCAAAGCGATATCGACCAGCCCGCTGCGTCCGGCGGCTTCGTAGACGGTCGAGACGCCGTACGCCTCGGCGGCGCTTTCGGGAGAATCGAAGGACGTGCGTTCGTTCATGAGTCCGCTTTCCACGCGCACCGCAGTATTCTTTGAAGCGCCGTCAGTTGCCGATCACCTGGCGCAGCAAGCGCGCGGCGTTGTCGCGCAGGATCGCGTTCTCGGCGGTCGAGCCGAGCGCGAGCGCCTGCAACCCGCGCCGTTCGCTGTCGTAGGGATAGGGGGCGTTGGGAAAATCGGTTCCATACAGAACGTTACGGGCGTGAACGCGCAGCAGCGCGCGGTCGTGAAAAGCCTCGTGCCGTAAGGGCGATGGCGGCGCGAACACCATCGTCGTGTCGAGGTAGAGTTGCGGGTGGCGCGTCATCAGTTCGAAGTAGCCCGCCGTGTCGGGCCTGCCGAGATGCGCGACCACGAAGGCGAGCGAGGGGTGCCGCTCGAGCACGCGTGAGACGCGCGTCAGACCGTGGAGCGGCTGATATTGCCAAGGGATCGGTCCAACGTGCGCGAGCACGAAGCCGCGCCGCTCCGCCAGCAGCTCGTAGATCGGATCGAAGCGCGGGTCGTCGACCGCGACGCGCTGTACATCTTCGTGGATCTTGAGCCCGACGCAGCCGTCGTCGAGCGCGTCGCGCACGTCCCCGAAGGGATCCTTGTCGTCGAGGTGAGCCGTCGCGAGCGGCAGGCCGTAGCGGCCCAAGCTGCGCGAGACCTGGGCGAGCCAGCCGTTGAGCTCACGAGCGAGGCCCGGCTTGTGCGCGTAACTGCAAAAGACGAAACGCTCCACTCCGGCGGCACGCAGCGTCGCCGCGACCTCGTGTGGCTCCGTCGGCTGCTCGCTCAAGTCCCACGAGCTCCGCTCGGCGAACCAGCGCCGGATCGCGCCGAACAACTTGGGCGGATGGAGGTGCGTGTGAACGTCGATCACGCGAGGCGCACCGCAACGACTCGCAAGCGCCGGTAGTCGGCGTACCACGCTCCGTCGCGAAAGAGCGCGGGCCGCAGCAATTCGGCGGCACGCGCCACGACGGTCTCGCGCCGCTGCTCGTCGAGCTCGTTCAAGCCCGAGCCCGCCGCGAACATCGAGACCCAGGCGGCGAAACCCTGCTCGCCGTTCTCGAGCCGCGTCGGACGGTCGAACAGCACCGCGAATCGCACCTCGAGGCCCGCGCCTTCCAGCACCGCCGCGTACGCGCCGACCGTCGGGAAATACCATGGATTGACGACGCCGCGGCCTGCCAGCTCGCGCGAGGCCGTGCCGAGCGCGGCGAGAATGGCCGCGACGTTTCCACTTCCGCCGAGCTCCGCGACGAAGCGGCCTCCCGGCCGCAGGTGCGCGGCGACGCGAGCCGCGACCGCCTCAGGCGGCACGATCCAGTGTAGGACGGCGTTCGAAAAGATCGCATCGAAGGCCGGCGCCAGCGCAAACGCGCGCGCGTCCGCTTCGACGAACGTCAGGCCCGGATGCTCGCGGCGCGCGCGTTCGATCATCTCCGCCGACGCATCGACCCCCACGACGTCCGCACCCGCGTCGGCGATCGAACGCGTGAGGTGCCCGGTCCCGCAGCCGAGGTCGAGGATGCGCTCGCCAGGCTTTGGATCGAGCAGCGCCGCAAGCTCGCGACCGTACTCGTAGACGAACGCATGCCGCCCGTCGTACAGCGCCGCATCCCATCGCTGTTGCACGCCTTCTGGTTCGGCTCCAGGAGGCGGCCGGCCTGGCCTCGCGGACGCGCTGCGGGCGACCGCTTCGATCCCAAGAAGGCCCGTGCGCGCCATGACGCACAATCGGCTCGCGGTCGTGGCCGGCACGCTCGAGGAAGTTGCCGGCCGGGCTCGGGCGGCGCTTTCGGAGGCCGGCGCGGTCGAACTCGAGCGCGGCCGGGTCGCGCGCGTCGACCGCGAGAAGTTGACGCGCTTCGTAAGCCTTTCGTAAAGTGGGCGTAACGATTGTCGAGTTTGCGACCCTTCGTGTTGCCTCAGAGTGGACCCAAGAGCGATCATCGTGCGAGGTGGGTCCCCCGTTTCGGGAACCGGAAGGAGAGCGATGGGCTCGGGCCGCCGCGCGGTTCGCACTGAACCGTGTCGCACGGCGGAGGATGGAATGTCGAATTGTGAAGCAGAGACCGAAGCACTCACTAAGCTGCTGAACGATGCTCGGTCGGAGCTCGAGCGCGCGAAGGACGAGCGCGAGCGGCACACGCTCGGGCTGTACTGCGAATACCTCGAAGCAAGGCTCGCGCGTCTAAGAACGCAGCCGAACCTTTGCTGAGGACGGCCTTCACCAGTCTCGGACGGTAAAGTCGAGGCTCGGCTTCGCGCCCGGCGGAGCCGCCCCGGCGACGCGCACGTCGGCGCGCCACGTTCCCTTCATCGAGGGCCGCCCTTCGGCAATCCGGTAGACGCCCGGTACACTGTTCGCGCCGCCGCTAGGCTAAGCCGCGACCCTTCGTTTCAGCCTACGGCGCGGAGGGCAACTTTGGCGGGACCCTCTCGCTCGCGGTTGCGGCCGGCCGCGAGCGAGAGATGGCGCAGGCGACAGACTCGCAGGAACGACGTGAAGTTACCCGTCTCTCCGCGATATTCGGTCAGTTCGTCGTGGAGCTTGACGATGAGCTGGTTCGTGCTCGAGCCTTCCCGCGCGGCCATCTCCGCGAGCACGTCCCAGAACAGGTTCTCCAGGCGCAACGTCGTGAGCACGCCGTGGATGCGCAACGAGCGCGTGCGCGATTCATATTGGATTGGATCGGATCGGCTCGGACGTAGAGCTGACACGGCGCGGCTCCCTCGTTGCGTTCAGACGGCCTGTTTGCTCATTTGGTCCGCGATGTAGTCGGCTTGACGGATCGCGAGCGTGACGATCGTGAGCGTCGGGTTCTCGGCCGCGCCCGTCGTGAACTGGCTTCCGTCGGAGACGAACAGGTTGGCCATGTCGTGCGTCTGGCCGTGCGCGTTGACGACGCCGAGCTTGGGATCGGCGCTCATCCGGCACGTGCCCAAATTGTGCGTGGACGGGTAGGGCGGCGTGCGGAACGTCGTGACCGCGCCGGCGGCCTGGTAGACGAGCTCGCCCTGCTTGAACGCGTGCTCGCGCATCGCCAAGTCGTTGGGATGATCGTCGTAGTGCACGTTGGGCACGGGCAGGCCGAACTGGTCCTTCACGCCCTTGTTGAGCGTGACGCGGTTGGTTTCGCTGGGCATGTCCTCGCCGACCAGCCACATCCCGGCGACGTTGCTGTAGTTGTCCATGAAGTGCGTGAAGTCCGAGCCCCAGGCGCCCGGATCGAGGAACGCCGCGAAGAACGGGAGCCCGAGCGAGATCGTCTCCATCTCGTAGCCGCCCGCGAAGCCGCGGCTGGGGTCGAAGCGGTTCTCGTCGAGGATGATGCCGGCCATGGTCGTGCCGCGATACATGTGCACCGGCTTCTCGAAGGTCGCGTAGACCGAGCCGGTCAGGTGCCGCATGTAGTTCTTGCCGACTTGGCCCGAGCTGTTCGCCAGACCGTCGGGGAACTTGTTGGAAGCCGAGAGCAGCAGCAAGCGCGCGGTCTCGATCGAGTTCGCAGCGACCGCGACGACCCGAGCCTTCTGCCGCTGTTGATTGCCGCTCGCATCGGCGTAGACGACGCCGGTCGCCTTGCCCGCGGCGTTGTGCTCGATCTGCAACGCGTGCGCCTCGGTGCGCAGCTCGAGGTGCCCGGTCGCTTCGGCCTTGGGGATCTCGGTGTAGAGCGTCGACCACTTGGCTCCGGACTTACAGCCCTGGAAGCAGAAGCCGAGCTGCAGGCAGCTGGAGCGCTGCGCCCGCGGACGGCTGTTGATCGCCATCCGGCCGGTGTGGCACTCCTTGTAACCGAGCTTGGTCGCGCCCGCGTACATGACTTTGAAATTGTTGTTGCCGGGCAATCCCGGGATCCCGTTGGTGCGGGTGACGCCTAGCTTGTCCTCGGCCTTGGCGTAGTACGGCTCGAGATCGCTCAGCCCGATCGGCCAGTCCAACAGGTTCGCGCCGGCGATATCGCCGTACGTCGTCTTGGCCTTGAACTCGTGCTCTTGGATGCGCAGCGACGCGCCGGCCCAGTGCGTCGTCGTCCCGCCGACGGTCTTGCACGTCCAGGCCGGGAGATTCGGAAAGTCGGTGGCGACGCGCCAGTTTCCCGACGTCGTGCGTTTGTCGAGCCAGGCGAGTTGGCCGAACGAATCCCACTCGTTGTTGACGAAACTCGCGTTGGACTGCCGTTTGCCGGCTTCGAGCAGCACCACGTTCACGCCGCGCTGCGCGAGCTCGTTGGCGAGCGTGCCGCCGCCCGCGCCCGAGCCGATGATGACGACGACGGAGCCGTCGTTGTGGTCGAAGGTAGCCATGCGTTGCTCCTCGCTCTACGAATACGTGCGCGTCAGAGGGCGGCTTGATTGGCCGAGTATGGCGGCGGACTCGCCGCCTCGGGCGGGTTGGGCAGCCACGCCAAATCGTTGAAGCCGCGGTGCAGGTAGCCGCGCGGCCACGACGGGCCTTCGTAGCCGAAGTGCGCCCAAGCCATCTCGTTGTTGTAGAGCGAGGTGATGCATTTCGAGCGGACGGCCGCGAAGAACGGCGTGCCCGAGAGCGACTTGGCTGCGGCCAGCCGCTTCTCGGGGCTCGCGTTCGCGAAGTTTCCGCCGGCCGCCGAGTTGAGCGAAGCACAGCCCTGGTGCAGCAGCGCCGCGGTCTTCGGATCCTTGGCCGCTTCGGCGTCGAGGTCTTTGACCAGCAGCGCGTAGACGGCCGTCGGCAGGTCTTTGTGCGGATAGAGCGTTTGGCCGAACGCCAGGATCGTCTCGCCGTCGGGCTGCGACAACGCGTTCATCTCGAGCGCCCACACCCGGCTCGGCGCCAGCGTCGCCAGCACCGACGTGGCGGCGATGCTGCCGATCAACACCCCCGTGCCCTTCAGCAACTCGCGGCGGCTCAACAGGCCCGGATCGCTTGGCATCTTCTCCTCCATCTGTCCGCGGAAAAATCCGCGGCACTCTCGTGAGAGGGCGCGTGAGAAACGAAACAGAGGACAGCAAGAAATCTCTTGCGCGCTCTTATTAAGAAGATACTTTATTGTACGGAGCTTGACTACGGGTAATATCCCGCTAAATGCTTCCCCTAACTACGAGCCCCGCACGCCGCGCGGAACCGTTCAAAAGACCGGGACGAACGCGCTCAGGTCTAAATGGCGGATATCCAGACCCGAGATGCCGATCTCGGGGATCGCCGGAAATGGAACGTCGTAGCGGTCAAGCACGTCCTTGAACCTGAGCATCGCACTGCGCCAGTTCTCCTTTTTAAGGTCGAAGCGCGGGACGCCGAAGCCCGCGGCTCGCGCGATCTCCTCGCAGTGGCGCTGGACCCCGATGAAGTCGCCCGGCAGATCCCAAAAGTCCTCCGGCGGCTCGAAGAGCACGGCGGACAGGAAGAGGTAGCCGGCCCGCACTTGCTTCGTGATCTGCAGCTTGTCGTCGGACGAGAGCGTCGGATAGTCCCGCTCGATCAGCGAGGTGCAGAGGGCGATGTGACGCTCTTCGTCCCGTCCCACGTTGCGAAACGCCTCTTTGAAGACCGGCTCGTTACAGCCGCGAACCATCTGCCGGTAGATCGTGGCGGCCGCCAGCTCGCCCATCAAGAACGAGCTGAAGAGCACCGTCAAGCTGTACTTCGAAATGGCTTTGCGGAAGCCGCTCCAGTAGCGCGCGCCGTTGTAGTAGAGCCAGCGCACGTTGCGCTGCGCCTTCTCGCCGAGCTCGGTCTTCGGCTCGTAGACGAGCGGACTGCCCGATTCCAGCAGCCGCGCGATCGCCATCCCGCAGAGTTGCTCGTGATTCTGCTCGTCGCGCACCAGTGAGAAGAACGCGCGGCGCACCGGATCCTCCTCGTGCACCTCGTACGCCTTGATCAAGGCTTCCGCGAAAACCGGCGGAGCCGATCCGTCGAAGACCGAGAGCAGCGACCACCAGTAAGCGATTGCCTCGCGTTCTTCCCACGTGTAGCGCGTGGGCTCGAACGTCTCCCAAGGAAGCTTGGCCGGATCCCAATAGTCGCGCTGCGAGGCGTCCCAGATCGCTTCGAATTGCGGCGTGCGTCGTTCCCAGCTCAGCGGAAAGACGTTGGGCTGCGCTATATCCGGCGGCAGCTCCATCGCATCTGCAAACCGGTCGTGCATCGCCCGCATCGTCTTGCCCCCGTGTACATGAAGAAACTTTCCACCGCGCATCGTAGGACCGCGATGTGAGGAAGTTGAGAAGGTCCCATGAGGCTGCCTATAATGAGGAGCATCGTTAGCCGAACGCCTGCCTTGCCAGGCGTCGAGCGAGAGCGGTCGGCTCTCTTGGCGGGAGAGACGCGCGAGAAGAGACTATCATATTCAAATAATGAGATATGTCTTCAAAGCCGAGTTCTTCAAGGCTTTGGCGCACCCGCTACGGATCCAGGTCCTCGACGAACTGCGCGGCGGCCCGCTGAACGTCACCGAGCTGCGCGACCGTCTGGGAGTCGAGCAGTCGACGCTCTCGCAGCAGCTCGCGGTGCTGCGCTCCAGAAATCTGGTCGCTACGGCTCGCCAGGGCAACACGATCCGTTACGAGGTGCGCGACCCCGCGATCTGGCTACTGCTCGACTCGGCCCGCACGATCTTCGACAACCAGCTCGTCTCCGTGCAGAGCGTGCTCGAAGAGCTGCGCGGCGGGGCGTAGATGCGCGCGTTCGGAGTGGCGGCGACGGCGGCCGTCGCGCTGGCGGCCGCCGTGCTGGGAGCCTTCGCCCTCGTCCACGGCGGCACGCTGCCGGTCGAGTACGAAGGGCCGGTCCCGGCGTTGGCCCTCACGTTCGGCGTAACGCCGCTGGGCGGGGTCTTTTGCGTGCTGCTCGCGCTCCTCGATACGGCCGTCGCGCTGTGGAGCGTGCTGCGCGGGAGCGCGCTCGACGCGCTCCTGATCGCTGCTTTCAGCGCGTCGATGCTGCTCGTGCTGTGCGCGCAGAGCGTGGCGGTCTTCTTCTTCGCTTGGGAGACGATGGCGCTGCTCTCGGCCTTCCTGATCGCGGCGCATCACGAGCGGCGCAGCGTGCGGCGCGCGACCGCGCTCTATCTGCTCGTCTCGCAGACGGGCGCGGCTTGCGTGTTGGTCTCCCTCGTGCTGCTCGCGTATCAGGCCGGCTCGCCGTCGTTCTACGTCATCGCGCAGGGCGCGCCGCTGCTCCCCGCCGGGATCCGCAACGCCGCGATCGCCTTCGCGCTGGTCGGCTTTGGTTCGAAAGCGGGCTTCGTGCCGCTCCACTTCTGGCTGCCGCGCGCGCACCCGGTCGCCCCGCCGCACGCCTCGGCGTTGCTCTCGGGAGTGATGCTCAAGGTCGCGCTCTACGGACTGGCGACCGCGACCCTGACGCTGGCAGCTCCGGTGCCGCTGGCCTGGGGGATCGCGATCGTCGCGATCGGAACGGCCAGCGCGGTCGCGGGCGTGCTCTATGCGGTCGTCGACCGCGACCTCAAACGGCTGCTGGCTTATTCGTCGGTCGAGAACGCGGGGATCGTCGCGATCGGACTCGGCGCAGCGCTGGTCGCCGGCGCCGAAGGGCTGCCGGCGGTCGCAGCGCTCGCGCTGACCGCCGCGCTCTTTCACGCCTTCAATCACGGGCTCTTCAAAGGGCTGCTCTTCTTGGGCGCGGGCGCCGTCGCGGACAGCGAAGGAACGGTCGACCTCGAGAAGCTCGGCGGTCTGCGCGAGCACATGGTCTGGACCGCGCCGGCCTTCTTGGTCGGCTGCGCCGCGATCGCGGGCCTGCCGCCGTTCAACGGCTTCGCCTCGGAATGGCTGACGTTCCAGAGCTTGGCGGCGGAGCTGATCGCGCGCGACGCCGCAGCCAAGGTCGCGACGCTCGGTGCGCTCGCCGGTCTCGCGCTCGCCGGCGGACTTGCGGTAGCCTGCTTCGCGCGCGTCTACGGGATCGCGTTCTTGGGCAAGCCGCGCCGCGCGTACGCCAAACCGCCCGTGCGGGAACGCGCCGATGCGCCGGCGGCCGCGCTCGTTATGCTGGCCGCGCTGTGCGCGCTCTTCGGCGTGCTGCCGGGGCTCGCGCTCGGGCCGCTCGGGCGCGTCGCGGCGTCCGTCCTCGACGTGCCGGCGCCGTCGTTTCCCTCGCTGCCGATCCTGCCCGCGACGCTCGCGTTGCTGCCGTTGCTCGGCGCGCTCGCGGCCGTCTCGCTGGCCGCGCGGCGCGGCGTGCGCAGCGTTCCGACCTGGACCTGCGGGTCGCCCGTCACGCCCGCGGCGGCCTACACCGCGACCGCCTTCGCGAAGCCCTTGCGGCGCATCTTCGCCTTCGTGCTTGCCCCCGAATCGCTGCGCACACTCGAAGGCGGCGACTCGCCTTGGTTTCCGCAGCGCATCGTCTATCAAACCGACAGCCGCTATCTGATCGACGAGACGGCGCGGCGCTTCGCGGCGCTCGCCTTCCGCGTCGTGCGCCGTTCTAAATTGGTGCAGAGTGGCAGCCTGCGGCTCTACCTAGCCTACGCCGTCGGCGCGCTGATCCTGACCGTGGTGGCCGCGCGATGAGCGCGATTTCGATCGCGGCGATGCTGCTCCAAGTCGTCGCGATCGTCGCGCTCGCACCGCTGGTACAAGGAACGATGAAGCTCCTGCGCGCGCGGTTGCAAGGCCGCCCCGGAGCTTCGCCTCTCCAGCCGTACCGCGATCTCGCCAAGCTCTGGCAGAAAGAGGCGCTGCTGCCCGCGGGCGTCTCGTTCGTCACGCTGGCCGCGCCGGGCGTGGTGCTCGGCGTCGCGCTCACCTTCGTCGCCGCGTTGCCGCTCGGCCCGCGCGGCGGCATCGCTTCGTTCGCCGACGCGGTCGCGCTCGTTCTGTTGCTGGCGCTGGGCCGGTTTGCGCTGATCCTGGCCGCGCTGGACACGCGCAGCTCCTTCAGCGGCATGGCGGCGAGCCGCGAGGCGACCTTCGGCGCCCTGGTCGAGCCGGCGCTGCTGCTTTCGCTGCTCGGCGCCGCGGCGATGGGCGGCGGCACGAAGCTGTCGGCCCTCGCCGCGCTGCCGCTCACGCCGGCCTCGGTGCTGGCCTTCGCGGCCTTCTTTCTCGTCTCGCTGGCCGAGACGGCCCGCGTGCCGATCGACAACCAGGAGACGCACTACGAGCTGACCATGATCCACGAAGGTTTGGTCCTCGAGTATTCCGGCTGGCAGCTGGCGCTGTTGCAGGGCGCAGCCTATGTCAAGCAGGTCGGCTTTCTGTTGCTGGCCGGAATGCTGCTGCCGGGGCCGGCCTGGTGGGCGCACGCGGGCTGGGCGCTGGCGATCGCCTGCGGCATCACGCTGGTCGAGACCGCGCTCGCGAAGCTGCGTTTGTTCGAGGTGCCGCAGGTACTGGGGACGGCCTTCATTCTCGCCGCGACCAGCATCGGGCTGCGCTTCTTCGGGGGGATGCCGTGAGCGTCGAGCTCCTCGTGCTGCTGGCAGGCGCCGTCCTGATCGTCAGCGCGCGCACCCTCTTCGTCCTGGCCGCCTACGTCGTGCTGGCGGTGACGGCCAGCGTCCTAATCTTTCCCTCGGTGCTCGCCTCGCCGGTCGCGCTCGCATTCTTCGTGGTCACCACGCTGATGAAAGTGGTCGTCGCTCCGCTCGGGGTGATCCTGTTCTTGCGCGGCAACCCGACGGCGGCGGACCTGCGCCCCTCGCTCACGCTGCCCATGCGCCTGCTGCTGGCGATCGGCTTCGCGCTCATCTCGGCAGCGGTCTCGCACATTCCCGCGCTCAGTGCGATCCCGCTACAACGGCTCGTCGCCTACGTCGTGCTGTGCGGCGTGGGGACCCTCGTGGTGCACCGCAACGTTCTCTCGAACATCCTGGGCCTGCTGGCGCTGGGCGCCGGGGTCACGCTGGCCGGCGCCGCGCTTGCACCCCAGCTGCCGGAATCGGTCGAGCTCGGCGCGACCTTCGACGCGCTCGTCGGCACCTTCATCGGGCTCGCGCTGATCCGCGAGTTCGCGGCCCACCATCCCGCGCTCGACGTCGAGTCGTTACGGCGATTGCGCGGATGATACTGCAAGCCAACGCGATCCTCGCGCCGCTGCTTGCGTCGCTGCTCCCGCTGTTCTTCCGGCCCGGCGGCCCGCGGCGCAACGCGCGCCTGACCCTCAGCACCGTCGCCGCGCTGCTGCCGGTGACGTTGGTCGGCCGCGTCGACGGACTCTCGCTCGGCTTCGCCGCGCTGGTCTCGATCATCGCGCTGCTGGCGACATGGTTCTCTTCGGGCGGCGCGGCCTTCGCCCATCGCGTCGGCGACATCGTCGGCGACCCGCTCGAGGCCGCGGCCTGGTCGCGCGTCTCAGTCTACTTCGCGCTGCTGGGCGCGTTTTGGAGCGCGATGCTGCTCGTCGTGCTCGCGACCAATTTCACGGTGCTGTGGCTGGGCATCTCGGCGACGACGCTGGCGACCGCGTTTCTGGTCGGCTTCGCAAGCGAGTCGGCATCGCTCGAAGCGGCCTGGAAATATCTGGTGCTCTGCAGCGTCGGCATCGCCTTCGCGCTGCTCGGCATGCTGGTGCTGGCGCACGTCTCGCTGGCAGCCGGAATCGCGCCCGCGGACGCCCTCTCGTGGAACGCGATCGCGACCCATGCGCCCGCCGATCCGCCGCCGCTCGCCCGGCTCGCCGTCGCACTCATGCTGATCGGCTTCGCCACCAAGGCGGGTCTCGTTCCGATGCACTCGTGGCTCCCCGACGCGCACTCCAAGGCGCCCGCGCCGGTCAGCGGCCTGCTTTCGGGCGTGCTCGTCTCGTGCGCGCTCTATGCGATCATTCGCACGCTCGAAGTCGCCAAGGTGCTCGGCGCCGAGCCGCTCGCGCACACGATCCTGTTGACCGTCGGCGCGCTCTCGACGGTCTTCGCGGGCACCCTGATGCTGGGACAGACCGAGCTCAAACGTCTGCTGGCCTATTCGACGATCGAACACGCGGGGATCGTCGCCCTCGCGCTCGGCTTCGGCGGACCGTTCGGCCGGCTCGCGGCGCTCGTGCACATCATCGCGCACGCCTTCGCGAAATCGGCCGCCTTCTTCACGGCGGGCCTGGTGCTCCGCCGCGAAGGGACGACGTCGCTCAACGAGCTGCACGGTCTGTGGCGCTCGGGCACGGGCGGACGAATGCTGCTCGCGACGATGACGGCGCTGGGCGGAATGCCGCCGTTCGGAATCTTCGTCAGCGAGCTGCTGGTGGTGATGGCGGGCGTGATCGCGCGCCAGTGGCTTCCGCTGGCGGCCGGACTCGTCGGCGTGGCGCTGGCCTTCACCGCGCTTTCGCGCGCCGCGATCGAGATCGAGTCGGGCAACCCGCACCCGCGCAAGAGCGCCCAAAGCGGACCGCTACGAACGCCGCTTTCGACCGGTGCGGCCGCGGTCGCGCTCGCGGGCGCATTCGCAGCCGCCTTCGTGCCCTGGACCGCGCTCGGCAGCGTGCTCCTCTCGGCGGCGACCGCGGTCGCGGGACAGGCGCCGTGAGCGGCATCTTTTCGAGCAAGCCGGAGGCCGAGGCGCTCGGGGTGTCGACGCAAGCCCGCCGCCAGGCGCACACGGCCGGCGAGGACGCGATCGAGATTCGCTGTCGCGAAGGCATGCCGCTGGGCGCCTACGCCGCGGCCGGCGTCGCGCGCTACGTGTTCCTCGAGCCCGGCGGAGCGTTCGCGGTCTCGCTGCCGCTCGAATTCGGCGCTCCGCTGCACTCGTTCGCCAACACCGTGCCGCTCTTCGCGTGGGACGAACGCGAGATGGCCGACGAGCGCGGGGTGCGCTTCACCGACTTGCCTGACGCTCGTCCGTTTCGCGCGCACGGCGGCGTGATGCCGCCCGCCGTCGTGGCCAGCGGTACGGGTTTGATGCACTTCGTCGTCGGTCCGGTGCACGCCGGGATCATCGAGCCCGGCCGCTTCACCTTCAGCTCGGGCGGCGAGAGCGTCGTCTATCTCGACGCGCAGCTCGGCTACGGTCACCGCGGCGTCGAACGTGCGCTCGAAGGCCAGCCCGCGCTCGCTGCCGCGCGGCGCGTCGGGCGAATCTGCGGCGGCTGCAGCGCAGCCCGCTCGCACGCCTATGCGCTCGCTCTCGAGAATCTCGCTCGGGTCACGCTTGCACCCGAGGTCGAGCTGGGACGGCTCGTCATCTGCGAGCTCGAGCGGATCTACAACCACCTCGCCGACCTCGCCGCCTCCGCCTCGGCGGCCGGCTGGGCGCCCGGCTTCGCAAACGGTATGGCACTGAAGGAACGCGCGATGCGCGCCTGCGCGAACGCTTCGGGACACCGCTTGCTGTTCGATGCGATCGTCCCGGGCGGACTCGGCCCAGGGGTATTGGCGGCGCCGGAAGCGCTGCGCCGCGAGCTGGGCCTGCTCGCCGACGACGTGGAACGGTACGTCGGCGGCCTGTTCGGAAACGGTTCGGTCGTCTCGCGTTGGCTGCACGCGGGCGTCGTGACGCACGAGATCGCGCGCGCGTTCGGTGCGGTCGGCCCGGCGCATCGCGGCTCGCACGGCGAACGCGACGTGCGGCGCTTCGCGCCGTACGGCGCGTACCGGCGACTGCCGGTTACGGTCGCAACCCACGCGGGCGGTGACGTCTTCTCGCGCTGTTCGGTCAAGCGCGACGAGCTACACGAGTCGTTTCGGCTCGTCGAGGAGGCGCTCTCGCTGCTCGGCGACGCGCTCCCCGGCAGCGCGAACGTCACGCGGGAAGTCGCGCCCCGCAGCGGCGCCGTGCTCTCGGTGGTCGAAGGTCCGCGCGGCGCGGAGTTGCTCGCCGTCCACGTCGACGAAGGCGCACGGCTCGAGCGGCTGCACGCGATCTCGGCCTCGTACCGCAACTGGCCGCTCGTCGTGCGTGCCATGGAGGGCAATATCGTGCCGGATTTCCCGCTGGTCAACAAGAGCTTCAACCTCTGCTACGCGTGCGTGGACCGATGAGCGCCTACCGCCGTTCGCTCGGCATCCGGCACCTCGTCTGCGGCAGCTGTAACGGTTGCGAGCACGAGATGAACGCGCTCAACAACGCCTTCTACGACATCACGCAAGAGGGTTGGGACATCGTCGCCTCGCCCCGTCATGCCGACGTGGTGACCGTGACCGGCCCGCAGACGCAGGCGATGCGCGAGCCCGCGCGAGAGACGCTCGCAGCGACGCCGCGCCCGTACGTCGTCGTCGCCGTCGGCGACTGCGCGGCCGGCGAAGGACCGTGGAGCGACGCGCCGGAGGCCGGCCGGGGCGCGGTGCTCGAGCTCGGCGCGCAGGTCGTCGTGAGCGGCTGTCCGCCCGAGCCGCAAGCGATCATCGCCGGCCTGCGCGAAGCCGCCGAGCGCCTCGGTTAAGCTTTCGCGCCGTTCAGGGAGTGCTGCAGCCCGAAGCGCCGGGCAGATTCACGACCGAACCGGCGACCACCGCGCCCGACGGGAACCAGAACTCGAGCCCGCCGCCCGGCTCGTCAAACGCCGGCGCGACGACGCCCATGTACGCGCGCACGCCGTCGTGAACGCTCGCGGCATACGCCATGCAGAGCGGCGTATCCGTCAACGCGAGCTTGGCGCGAATCGCGTCGCCGTTCATCAGCCGCGAGCCGTCGCTGACCGTCGCGAGGGTCGTCCACCACGAGCCGCTCTGCGCCGTTACGGCCCGGGTCGAGACGCGCACGAGCCCCGTCGCGCCGTGGAAGGTTCGGTCGAAGCGCTGTGTGACGAAATGGACGACCTCGGTCCCCGGCAAGAACGCGGGATAAAGCACGCCGCCTAATTCGCCGTTGAGGCGCCGCGCCGATTCGAGCTCGATCTCGGTCGCGCCGCCCTCGAACAGCTGCTGGTAGACCGCGCACAGCAGCGAGCCATAGTCCGTCGTCCCGCCGGTCTTGATATCGGGATCGGCAAGACAGCCTGGAATAGGCGGCCACGGCCAAGCCGGCGCGGGCGAGGTCGCGGCGGGAGCCGTCTGCGCCGTCGCGTTTCCGGCACACGCAAACGCGAACGCGGCTACGGCTACAGCTACGGCGAGCGGAACGACGCGCAGCCTCTCCATGCTTGTCACCTCCGGCCGTGCTTAACTCGCGGCGGATTCGCGCGAGCCTTACGCGTTACCTAGCGCCCCGACTTTGGTCTCCTGCGCTATTTGCCCGTAGCGCAAAACACTCGCTCTCGCTTTCCATCACCCGATCTCTCGGGGCTTATTTTGTCGGCACGCCGGGAGGCACCGGGTTTCCGTTCGTCAGAATGTGCGGCGTGACGATGATGTAGAGGTTCGTCAGCTTGCTCTGGTCGTGCCGCACGCGGAAGAGCCAGCCGATCAGGGGTATATCGCCGATCCCCGGGACCTTCGAGAGCGAGCTCAGTTCGTCGTTCTGCAAGAGACCGCCAATCACGAACGACTCTCCGTCTTTGACCGTGGCCGTCGTGGTCGCCTCGCGCTGGCTCAGCGTAGGATAACCTTGCTGGTAGCCGGTGACGCTCGAGACTTCCGAGAAGACGTGCGAGGTGACGTAACCGTCGCTGCTGATCCGCGGCTCGATCTGCAGATTGACGCCGACGTTGACGTACTGCACCTGCTGCGACACCGCGTTGACGCCCGAGACGGCGATCGAGGTGACGATCGGCAACGCGTCGCCGGTCAAGATCTGAGCCGAGCTGCCGTTCTGTGCAACGATGCGCGGGCGCGCGATCGTCGTCCCTTCCCCCTTCGAGATCTGGGCGTAGACGGCCGCCTGGAGATTGAGAACGCCAGTGCTGCCGTTCTGATTTTGGAGCTGGTAGGTCGCGGAAGCGACCTCACCGTTTCCGTTGGTGAAATCGATGCCGATGTCGTGCGCTGCCGAGTCGGTGAGCTCGACGATCTGCGTCTCGAGGACGACGCTGGGCAAGGGAATGTCGATCTTCTCGATCTTCTCTTTGAGGCTCGCGATCAGATCCGGCGGCCCGGTCAGCACGATCGCATTGAGCCGCCGGTCGATGCCGATGTTGTCGTTGACGAGCTGTCCCACCGCCGTGCCCGCGCCGCCGCTCTGCGCCAGCGTTTGCGTCGTGAGCGGCGAACTGAGCCCGTTCAGGCCTCCGAAGCCCCCGAAGCCCGACGCGCCCGCTGCTCCAAAGCTTTGCTGTTGTGGGGTGAACGAGTCGTTCGAGGGGAGCTGCTGTCCCGACACGAGCAGGCCGACGACCTCGCTCACGTCGGCGTATTTCAGCGGCACGACCTCCATGTCGGCGCCGCTCGCGAGCGCCGGCGCTGCCTGCGGCGAGGGCGACGCCAGCGCAGCCGCGCCGAACGGTGCCGGCGCATTGCCCGCCGCCTGCAAGTTCGCCACCAGGCTCTGGCCGCTTCCGGTCGTTAGATTGAGATTCGTCGGTTCGCTGAGGTGGAACACGACGCTGGTGCTGTCGCCGAGCGCCTCGAGGGTGATGCTGCGCAGCGAGTTCTTGCCCGCGATCGAGGTCGCCGCGTTGGGCGCCCGCGTCGTGCCGACCAGGACGACCGAGATCTCGTTCGTCCCGTTGCCGTAGATGCGATACTGCGGGACGCCATTGTCGAAGACGAGCGTCGCTTTCGCGGGCTGGCCCGCCGCAAGCTCGGCGCGCACGCTGACCAGCGCCGTCGCCTGCGCCCGCCCGGCGACGCTCGAGAGCAACGACAGCGCCGCCGTCAGCGCGGCCGCGCACGATCTGATCGCGAGTCGGTTCATCTGGCGTTCTTTCACTGGGGTGAATGCAAAAAGGTACCCGAGGCGCGCAACGCAGCGCACGCCTCGGGCACCCGGTCTGTTATCGGGGAGGCTTCAGGACGTTAGTTGCGTGCGGTGCTGCTCGCGACCGACGTTCCTTCGCCCTTGATGCCGAGGTAGAGCAGCTGATTGAAGGCGTCGCTGTCGACCGCATCGGGTCGCGAGAAGTCGAAGCCCACGCTGTGCTGCGTCCACCACGCGCCGTCATGAAGTTCGGTCACGCCGGCCGTGACGCGAGGTCCCGAGCAGGCCGTCGGATCGGCGCTAGCTCCGAGCAGATCGGTACTCACCGGAGTGGACGGCACGGGGGGAAGCGTCGGATTCGGCGGCGCGTCGTCGGGCTTGCCGCACAGGATGCCCGGCACGTAGGGATCGTAGGCCGACACGTCGCGCGCCGGCGTGAAGATGTCGGCCATCGGAAGCGCGTTCGCGTCGTGGAAGCTGAGCGGCCGGATGCCGAGCAGCGATTCGATCGTCGCGAGCACGTTCTCGGTCGTGTAGGGCGTGTGCGAGATCACGCCGCGGTGCACGTAGGGCGAGATGACGAACGCAGTCGAGCGATGGCTGTCGACGTGATCGGGGCCGTTCTGCGAATCGTCCTCGACGATGAAGATCGCCGTGCTGTCCCAGTAGGGCGAGTGCGAAACCGCGCTGACCAGCTGCGCGAGGGCGTAGTCGTTGTCGGCGAACTCGCGCGACGGCGTGACCAGCCCTTCGATCGCCGTGCCGAAGCTGCCGAAGTGGTCGTGCGGAACGGTCAGCGTCTCGAGGTTGGGCAGGTTCTTGTTGGCGACGTAGTTGTTGAACTCGCGCGTCCACTCTTCGATGCGGAACAGGTCGGGATAGGCCTGGTCGAAACCGCGATAGTATTCGTCGGTGTTGGCGTTGAGCGCGGCGTCCTGCGGCGGCGACTGCAAGACGTGGTTCTCGTAGGGGTGCCGGACTAGCGCGGGATAGAGCGGACTCGTCGGCGGCAAGCTGTACGCGGTCTGATCGATCTGCCAACCGTAGTTGCGGACCGTCAGCCCGGCGCGCAGCGCCGAGTCGAAGATGTAGCCGCCGATCGCGGCCGGATACTCGTTGTTCGCGTTATAGGGTGCGCCGATGTCCTTGGTTCCCGGTAGGATCGTCGATTTGCCCGTCGGATCCAAGACCGTCGTAAGCCGCTCACCGTATTGGTTGGCCGGTGCGCCGGAAATGGGCAACGCGACGTTGAGGTTGCGGTTGGTTCCCTGATAGTCGTACGTCATGTTGCGGTCGCCGCCGTTGCCGTAGTCGACCGACTGGTTCCGCTCGACGAAGTCGGTGTCAAACCCCTCCATCGACCAGTTCCAGCCCACGCCGCTCGACTCGCCCGGATCGTAGAAGTTGTCGAGGGTGGCGAAGTCCATCGCGAAGCGGTGGTGATTCGGGGAGACTTTATACGGAAAGAGGTTGAGCGCCGGATCGGCATTGGTACCGGGGAGATCTCCGAGCACTTGATCGTAGGTGCGGTTCTCGTTGACGATGTAGATCACGTGCTTGATCTTGCCGCGCAGGTACGCGAGCGGGTCGGAGTGGTGGAAGAACCCGTCGTTCTTGTCGACCTGGTACGAAAGGTCGGCGAGCTCGCTCGGCCCGATCGGCAGCGGAATCTGCAGCAGGCCGGCCTTTTCGAGCGCCCAGCCGTATTCGTTCTTCGCCGTCGTGTTGGTCGCGAGACCGGCGGCCGTGTTGCGCGCGTCCGCGTTGCCCGGGTTGGGACCGGCCGGCGCTTTCGCATTGACGACCCACAGGCGTTTGCCGTCAAGGCTGATGGAGACGGAGTTCGGCTGCCAGCCGGTCGGGATGCGGCCCAGCACCGCGCCGGTCTGCGCGTTCACGACGGCCACAGCATTCTCGCCGCCGAGCGTGACGTACAGCGTCTTGCCGTCGGGCGAGAGCGCGAGCCAGTTGGGGTTGGAGCCGTAGTACGGGAAGCCCGGCCGGTGCAGCGTCACCGAGCCGATGACCGTCTCGGAGCGCGTATCGATCGCCGTCAGCGAGTCGGTGTTGCCGTTGCTGACCCATAGGACGCGCTGGTCGTGCGTGAGCAGCAGTTTGTTCGGGCCGTCACCGACCGGAATCACGTTGGTGATCCCCTTCTTGGCGCTCACCACGACGATCTGCGCGTCGCGCTGACTCGAGACGAAGACCTTCTCGGCCTTGCCGGCGCTATCACTCTTGACCGCGATGTCGTAAGGATACTCGCCGCGTGCCAGGCCGGAACCCGGGAGCGTGAAGTGCGTTTCGCCAACAACCTTGCGGGTCGCCGTATCGATGTAGCTCATCGAGTCGTTCGAAAGGTTGGCGACGAAGAGCTGCGAGCCGCCCTTGCTGATTCCGAGGCCGGCAACCATCGCGCCGGTGACCAGTGCCGGCGCGGCCAAGCCCGCCGGCGTGCCCTTGAGGATGCCTCCGTCGGGCGTCGGAATGGGCGAGGTCGTACTCAGGTCGTCGTGGCCGAGCAGCACGAACGGCGCGTCGGCCACATATTTTCCGCCCGATTTCTTGAATGCGTAGACGCGGTCGTCGCCGCCGCCCGAAACGTAGAAGCGACCGCCGCTCGGGTCCCAGACGAGCCCGACGTAGGTGTCGGGAATGTTGATCTCCTGGATCTTCGTGGGCGTCGCTCCGGTGACGTCGAACACGAAGACCCACTCCGCCTTCGACGTCAGCGTGGCCGTCGGCAGTCCGGTCTTCGGGTCGAGCACCGGCCAGGCGATCGGCGTGCCCGATTCCGTCGAGAACCCGAGATTGTAGCCGCTGGTCAGCACCAGCAGCGTCTTCCCGTCGGGGCTCAACGCGCTGTTGACGGCTTCCGCACCATCGGCCGTGCCGTCGGCCCGCAAGCCCGTGGTCAGCCGCTGGAAGGTCGAGCCGGGAGCCTTGGTCGCCGTGATGACGAGGCCCGTCGGGACGAGCGCGGGACCTTGCGGCGGACCTCCGACGGTGATGAATGCCGACGCCGGTAACGAAATGCCGGAAACGAGCATAGCCAACATCGCACACGATGCGGCTAACGCTCGCGGAGAAACGGGCATGGACGACCTCCTCCTTACAATCGCGAGTGTCCGTCGCCCACGCTAGCGCACCAGCATTAAGGGTTCGTTAGAAGCGGACTAACCTCGCTTAACCCTAGATCGAGTCGCCGTTCCGCGCCAAGCGCCGCCGGCGAACCGCGTCGGCGAGCACTTCGAGGACGCCGACCGACGCATCCCAGGCCAGACACGCATCGGTCACGCTCTGCCCGTAGGTCAACGGTTTGCCCGGAATCCGGTCTTGCCGCCCGCCGACGAGGTGCGACTCGAACATGACGCCCACGATGCGTTCGTCGCCGCCGGCGATCTGCGCGGCAACGTCGGCGCTCGCCGCAACTTGGTTCTCGGGAACCTTGCGGCTGTTGCCGTGGCTCGCGTCGATCATCAGCCGGGCCGCCAAGCCGGCGCGTCCGATCTCGGCGCAGACGTCAGACACGCTCTGCGCATCGTAGTTGGGCTGCTTGCCGCCGCGCAGGATGAGATGGCAGTCTTCGTTGCCCGCGGTCCGCACGATCGCCGAACGGCCGCTCTTGGTGACGGAGAGGAAATGGTGCGGCTGGCTCGCCGCCTTGATGGCATCGAGCGCAATCCGGATGTTTCCGTCGGTCCCGTTCTTGAAACCGACCGGACAGGAAAGGCCCGAAGCGAGCTCGCGGTGGACCTGCGATTCGGTCGTTCGCGCGCCGATCGCACCCCACGAGATGAGGTCGGCGAGGTACTGCGGCGTGATCGTGTCCAAGTACTCGGTGCCGGCCGGCAGCTCGAGCTCGTTGATCTCGAGCAGCAGCTTGCGGGCCATGCGCAGCCCGTCGTTGATCTTGAAGCTGTTGTCGAGATAGGGGTCGTTGATGAGACCCTTCCAGCCGACCGTCGTGCGCGGCTTCTCGAAGTAGACCCGCATCACGATCTCGAGCTCGTCGGCAAAGCGTCTGCGCTGCTCGACCAGGCGCTGCGCGTATTCCAGCGCCGAGATGGGGTCGTGAATCGAGCACGGCCCCACGATCACGATCGACCGGTCGTCCATGCCGTGCAGGATGCGGTGGCATGCGGCGCGCGCGGCGAACACGACTTCGGAAGCCCGGTCCGTACACGGGTATTCGCTGATGAGCTCGGCTGGGGCGGTCAGCTCCTTGAGCTCGCGAATGCGAAGGTCGTCAGTGTTCTTGGGAATGGCGATCACCCGTGGACAGTCTCCCGCTTGACGAAGTAGTCCGTCCTCGCTTCGCTGCGGACAGATACCTGCTGCTAGCGGACGAGCACCGCCGCCCCGTTCCGAGCCGGGGCGCCTTCCTCCTTGCCGGGCCTCGTGGCTCGGGGGTTCATCGTGCCGTATTTCATAAGGTCCAAGTGCCAGGCGAAAGCCTCTTCCAACAGGTGCGGGGTCTGGCCGCCGCGCCGCAGCGCTCGCTCGTAATAGTCGGCCAGCCGGTCGCGGTAGCTGGCGTGGACGCAGTTCTCGATGACCGAACGCGCGCGTTCACGCGGCGCCAGCCCGCGCAGGTCGGCAAGGCCCACCTCGGTGATCAGGACGTCGACGTCGTGCTCGTTGTGGTCGACGTGCGTGACGATCGGCACGACGCTGCTGATCGCTCCACCTTTCGCCAACGACTTGGTCACGAACACGGCCAGCGACGCGTTGCGCGCGAAGTCGCCCGAGCCGCCGACCCCGTTCATCATGTGGGTTCCGTTGACGTGGGTCGAGTTGACGTTGCCGTAGATGTCGCACTCGAGCGCCGTGTTGATGCAGATCAAGCCGAGGCGGCGAATCACCTCGGGATGGTTGCTGATCTCCTGTGGCCTCAAAATGACCCGGCTCTTGTACTTCGCGATTTGTGGAATGACTTCGTCGTACTTCTGCTCTGAGAGCGTGATCGACGAGCCCGACGCGAACACGAGCTTGCCGCTGTCCAGCAGCTCGAAGGTGCTGTCCTGAAGCACTTCGGAGTACATCTTCAGATCGTGGTAGGGACTGTCGATCAGTCCCTGCAGCACCGCGTTGGCGACGGAACCGATGCCGGCTTGCAGCGGTTGGAGCCGGCGGTTCAGGCGGCCCGCCCGGACTTCGTGGTCGAGGAAATCGATCAGGTGGCCCGCGATCTGCTGCGTCCCCACGTCGGCCGGCTGGAGCGTGGCGCACGAGTCGACCTTCTGCGTGATCACGACCGCCACGATCTTGCTCGGATCGATCGGGATATAGTGCAACCCGACGCGGCTCTCCGGCTCGAGGATCGGAATCGGCCCACGGAAGGGGCGCCGCGTCGGGATGTAGATGTCGTGGATGCCTTCGAGATCGGTCGGCTGCGTGAGGTTGATCTCGACGATGAGCTTCTCGGCGAGGATCGCGAACGTCGCCGAATTGCCGACCGACGTCGTCGGCACGATGCCTCCGTCCTCGGTGATCGCGACTGCTTCGATGACGGCGACGTCGATCGGTCCCATCTGCCGGCTGCGCAGCAATTCGACCGTCTCGCTCAGGTGCTGGTCGACGAACATCACCTGGCCCGCGTTGATCGCGTTACGCAGCACGGGGTCCGCTTGAAACGGCAGACGGCGCTCGAGGACGCCCGCCTCGGTCAAGATCCGGTCGACGTCGTTGCCGAGCGAGGCGCCCGTCATCAGCGTGATCCTCAGCTCCTCGTGGGCCGCCCGTTCGGCCAGGGCCAGCGGCACGGCCTTGGCGTCGCCGCTCTTGGTGAAGCCGCTGATGCCGATGGTCATGCCGTTCTTGATGAACTGGGCCGCTTCGTCGGCGCTGGTGACTTTGCCCCAAAGCGATTTCAAGCGAATCCGATCGAGATACATGCGCGCCAAACCCCGCTCCACGCCCCAAAGAAGTTCTCGCCGCATCCGGTGCGACGAACCATGCGCGGTAAAAATATCTTCGGCTCAAAAAGGTGCGTTACATTGACTCGCCTGGTTTGTCAGCTAGTAAATCGCTTTACGGAATCGAGGTTCACTCGGTGCGAAACGCTTGCCGGAGTGAGTCGAGTCGGTGCCTGGTCGTGGGTGCGTCGCAGAGAGCTCGCGGGGACGCCCCGGCACCCCCTGCGCCACCCAAACAGCCAGGCAACGACGCCAACCACGGTGTCGGCGAAACCGACGGAACGAAGGCCTCCACTTGCCGGCGAACAAACGAAGGTGTATTAGTGAGCTCTTAGGCGGGTACGGCTTTTTGGAGGCAGCATGAGATCTGGGGCGGGTCGTTTTGTTTTGGGTTCGTTCGCGCTTGCGGCGCTCGCGCTCGGACCGCGAGTGGCACTCGCGCAGGCAGCGCCGGCCGCATCCGCGGCACCGGCTGCGGCGGCTACGGCCGCTCCCGAAGACGTCAACATCCATTTCAAGAACGGCACGACCTACAGCGGCGACGCGACGGTCGGTTACCCGAAAGGCGGCAGCGTGAGCCCGGCCAGCTCGACGAGCTCGGTGCAATTCGTCAACGGCAAGCCGCCTTCGCGCGGCTACTCGCTGACCATGAACGGGCAGGGTAAAATCACGTACGCCGACGGCTCGACGCTGAGCGGCACCTTCGTCAACGGCGTCCTCGACGGGCCCGACGGCGAGTACGTCAAGCCCGGCTCGTTCGACTACAAGGGCGCTTTCAGCCAAGGTCAGCCGACGCAGGGCACCGTCTCGTTCGACGGCGGGCCGACGTACGAAGGCACGTTCGGCCCGGACGGGCTTCCCGGCGGCCAGGGCACGCTCACGGCGACCGGACCGGTCACCGAAGTAACCGGCACCTGGAGCAAAGGCGTGCTGACCAACGGCTACGAGATCCTCGCCGGCGGGTCGCGCTTCGACGGCAGCTTCGGCAGCGACGGCAAGCCCAACGGAAACGGAACGTCGCGTTCCGCGGGCGGCACGACCCTCGCGGGCACCTGGCAAGACGGGTTGCTCTCGGGACCGATGGTCGAGACCTATCGCGATGGAACGGTGCTGAGGGTGGACGTCTCGCCGCCGAGCCCAACGTTGCAGGGGAAGTCCACGGTCGTCTTCCCCAACCGCGACAAGGCTGCCGGGACGCTCATCTCAGCTGGCGTCTTTCAGGGACCGGGCAGCTACACGTTCCGCGATGGCACGCAGCTGCGGGGCACCTACCGTAACGGCCTGATGGGCGGGGCGGTCACCCGCGTTACGCCGGGAGGCCACACGGAAACAGGCCGGATCGCGCAAGGTCCCGTCAAAGGCGAGCGTCAGTTCGTGGCAGCCGCAGTCCCCGGCGTCTTCGTCGGCCCGCACGGCCCCGAATACTTCGGCTCGAACCGCGGTCACGAGGAAGCGGCCGACCTGCGAAATTTCAACGGACCGGTCGACGCCTTGGGGCGTCCGAACGGGAGTGGCTCGTACACGTTGGCCGGCGGTGGAAAGCTGAGCGGCAAGTGGCTTCACGGGCAATTGCAAGCACCGGCGACGTTCACGTTTGCCAACGGCGACCGCGCCTCGGCGAAGCTGCAGCACGGTTCGCTTCGCGGCCCGGGGACCTACGTATACGCTTCGACCGGTTTTCGCATCGATGGCACGTTCGACGACGGTCGATTGAAGGGACCGGCGACGCTGACGACGCCCGACGGCGACCGCTACGTCGGCAGAATGGTCAACGGCACGGTTCAATAGCCCGGCCGAACGCATAAAAAGAGCTCGCCGGTACAGTCCGTACCGGCGAGCTCTTTTATGTCAGTCAGTCGGGAATTAAATGCGTTCGAAGATCCCGGCGATGCCTTGACCGCCGCCGATGCACATCGTGACCAATGCGTAACGGCCGCCGATCCGCTCCAACTCGTAGAGCGCTTTGACCGTGATCAGTGCGCCGGTCGCCGAGATCGGGTGACCGAGCGCGATTCCGCCGCCGTTGGGGTTGGCCTTGGCAGGATCGAAGTGAAGCTCATTCGAGACCGCGCACGCCTGCGCCGCAAAGGCTTCGTTGGCCTCGACGACGTCCATCTGCTCGATGGTGAGCCCGGCCTTCGCGAGCGCGCGCTGCACGGCTGGGACCGGCCCCATGCCCATGATCTTCGGATCGACGCCCGAGTGGCCGTAGGAGACCACGCGCGCCAGCGGCTTGAGCCCTTGCTTCTTGGCGAAGCCTTCTTCAGCCAGCACTAGCGCTGCAGCCGCGTCGTTGACGCCCGAGGCGTTCCCGGCGGTTACCGAGCCCTCTTTCGCGAACGCCGGGCGCAGCTTCGCGAGCGTGTCGACCGTCGTCTCGGAGCGCACGTGCTCGTCGGTGTCGAAGACCGTCGTTCCCTTGCGCGTCTTCAGCTCGACTGGGACGATCTGCTCCTTGAAATAGCCCTTGGCGATCGCGTTGGCGGCGCGCTTGTGGCTCTCGGCCGCGAACTCGTCTTGCACCTGGCGCGTGATGCCGAACTTCCCCGCGACGTTTTCGGCCGTGATGCCCATGTGCACGGCGTCGAACGGATCGCTCAACCCGGCGACCATCCAGTCGAGAGCTTCGGTGTTCCCCATGCGCACGCCCCAGCGCAGCCCGGTGAGCCCGTAAATCGCGCGGCTCATGGACTCGGCACCGCCGGAGACGACGACGTCGGTGTCGCCGAGTAAAATCGCTTGAGTTCCGGACACAATCGCCTGGAAGCCGCTGCCGCACAGACGGTTGAGCGTAAGCGCCGGCGTGTCGATCGGCAAGCCGCCTTCGATGCCCACCACGCGCGCTAAATACATGTCTCTCGGTTCGGTGTGGATGACGTGACCGAAAAATACCTGACCGATTTGCGCCGGTTCCAGCTTCGAACGCTTCACCGCTTCGGCCAACGCCAACGCACCCAACTTCGTCGGCGGTACATCCTTCAGTGCCCCCCCGTAATCTCCGATCGCCGTCCGCGTACCGCTCAGGACAACAACGCTGCGCTCTGCCATGACCTCGCCCTTCAAAGAAACAAGAATGTTCGATCCTTTTCCGCGGACGGCAACGACGCTCCCCTGACGAACGAGCTAGCCTCGTGGAGCGACTAAGAGCGAACTGAGGATACATGCAAACGACCTGCCCTTCGTTCACACGCTAAGGAATACGAAGACGCCAAGCGCCGTGCCCGATTGCCGCATTCGCTCAGTGGGCGGCTTCGTCGAAAGCGTGCGTTGCCTGTGCGCGGCAATCCGACCGTGGACACATGGGCGACCAGGCGGACATCGTTCCGCCAAGCAAGACCCGCACTTCGAACGGCGCCACGCACCAAGGACGGCCTCGACCTAGAGCAGCTCGCGCGGTGGAGCCGAGCAAGCGTCCGGCCTGGCCTGCGCTCGTTCGCTTTCCGGCTGCTGGGCCGTTCGCTACGAGCCTCTCCACGCGGCCGAGTCGAAAGGCGCGCACTCGCTCGCTCGTTCATTGAGCCGACCGAGCCGTGGACCTGGCGTTGCGAGGCCGTATGACCATTGCCGCATTGACCTTTGTCGATTGGCCAAATATAGTATGAAGAAGATACTTCATTGTCCCAATGGACAAGCCACCCAGAGGTTGTCACCCAATGGCCAGAAAGAACGGCGTCACGCACGCCCCTGCAAGCGACCCGCTAGCGAACCTTCGCGAGCAGTATGCCCAGATTCGACACGCGGCCGATTCGGCCGTCCGATTCGAAATCGAACGGGTCCGCGAGCGGCATCCCTATGCGAGCGAACCGGAGTTGCAGCGCATCGTCGCCAGCGCATGCCGGCCGTACCGCGCGAAAGAGAGCGCAGCGCTGCAGCAGCTCGTTGCCAAGCTCGACGAATGCGCTCGTGAGCTGCTCTTCAAGGAGACGCTCGACACGCACTTCATGCCGCGCCAGGTCGCGGAGCGCGTGCCGGCCGAGCTGGCCGGGGTCCTCTAGCGCGCGGGCGCACTGCTCGCGGCGCGCCCGTAGCCCACGACCCGCTCGACGAACTCGCGCGTGCGCTCGAGCAGCCGTTCCCGTGCGATCAGCAGGTTGCCGCCGATGAGCAGCATCGTGTCGCGACCGTAGAAGTCGAGCAACTCCTCGATCCGTTCGAGGCGCATTCCGCCGGCGGGCACGGGCAGCGCCGGCCGCAGCGCTCCGCAGGGTGCGCGCAACGCGCTAGCGATCTGCGCGCAGTCCTCGGGTGCGTACGCGAAGCGACCGCCGTAGTTGACGAAGATAACGGCGTCCGAACCGAAGAGCCGCAAGATCTCGCCGAAGAGCAGGGTGGGCGCCATGCGGGTCGCGCCGCCGAACGACGGATGCGCGAGATAGACGAACTCCGGAAACTCGTCGACCAAATCGGCGAAGGCCGGGAGTCCGATCACCATCGGCGCGACCAGGACGGCGCGTACGCCCTCTTCGCGCGCGATGCGCGCTCGCTCGCGCAAGGCGCGCGGCGAACCGATGAGGTGGGGCGCGTAGAACGACGGCTTTCCGGTCTCGTCGCTCGCTCCACGGACGGCGCGCTGACAGGCGCGCACCCGCTCGACGAACGGCGAATAGGTCTGGTCGGCCATGCCGTGGTCGTCCTTGACGAAGTCGACGCCGGCTAGCGCGAAGGTGCGCGCGAGCCGCGTCAGTTCGGCGACGGGCAAACCCTGCGGCTTGAGCGCGGCGTTGGTCAACGGCCGTTTGGGCGCGCCGAGCAACGCGCGGATCCCCGCGATGCCGTGACGGGGACCGGGAAAACGAGCCAGCAACTCCGGCGGCAACGAGAGTCCGACGAACTGCACGTTGTCCCACAGCGAGCAGTTTCCGAAGATCATGTTGATCAGCTGAGCGGGGTCGTCGCCGATCGTCTGGGTCGCGATCTTCACGTCGACCCGGTAGCGCCGTTCGGCGACGGGCTCGATGGCGGCAACGCGCGCGACGATTTCCTCGAGCACCCGGCGGTCGGCGATCGCCTCGAGCGGACACTCGACGCTCTGCTCGTGGGCGAGCGCCTCGGCGCGCGCTTCGATGCGTTCGGGTTCGGAATCGATCAGATAGGTCGTGGTCAGCCAGGCCATGCGAGCCCCTTCCCGGCGCCCTGGG
This sequence comes from Vulcanimicrobiaceae bacterium, assembly GCA_052267165.1. Lineage (GTDB taxonomy): Bacteria > Vulcanimicrobiota > Vulcanimicrobiia > Vulcanimicrobiales > Vulcanimicrobiaceae > CAWICD01. The sequence goes on from JBKQHO010000007.1 coordinate 115,299, forward strand.
ACGGCTCCCCGTCCGAGGACCGGCGAACAGGGTAGCGGTATATCGCCTACCCGACACCGCGCACGCTGCCGCAGGCAGCGACGCTCCCGACAGAGAGGCGACATGGATCTCGCAACGACCTACCTCGGTCTATCACTGCCCAGTCCGCTCGTCGCCTCGGCCGGCCCGCTCACGCTGAGCGTCGCGAACATCGAGCGTCTCGCCGCGTGCGGCGCAGGCGCCGTCGTGCTGCCGTCGATCTTTCAGGAGCAGATCGAGGCCGAGCAAGACGCGGTCGAGGCCCGACTGAGCACCGGAAGCGACAGCCAGCCGGAAGCGTCGAGTTATTTCCCAAGCCTCAACTCGTATACGGTCGGCACGAAGCCGTATCTCGACGTCATCCGGCGGGCTCGCGCCGCCGTCGAGATTCCGATCATCGCCAGCCTCAACGGGACCACCGACGAAGGCTGGATCGAATTCGCCAAGCAGATCGAAGATGCGGGCGCGCACGCGCTCGAGCTCAACGTCTTCTTCATCCCGGCCGACGCTGCGCTCGAAGCCGGCGACGTCGAACAGCGCTATCTCGATATCGTGCACAGCGTCAAGAGCACGGTCTCGCTGCCCGTGGCCGTCAAGCTCAATCCGTACTTCAGCGCGCCGCTGGCGCTCGCGCGCAAACTCAAAGAGGCCGGTGCCGACGGCTTGGTCCTCTTCAATCGCTTCTACGAGCCCGACATCGATCTCGAGACCCTCTCGCTGCAAAAGGATCTGCAGCTCAGCCGCAAGCAGGAGATCCGGCTGCCGCTCCTATGGACCGCCGTCTTCGCCGGCCGCGTCGACGTGTCGCTGGCAGCGACCAGCGGCGTCGAGACGTGGGAAGAGACCGTGAAATATCTGCTCGCGGGCGCCGACGTCGTGATGACGACCTCCGCGCTGCTGCGCAACGGGGTCGACTACATGGCCGTGCTGGTCGACGGACTGGCGGCCTGGATGCAGGCTCGCCGTTTCGGAGCGATCTCCGATTTCCGCGGCGCGCTCAGCCAGAAACGTGTCGGCGACCCCACCGCGTACGAGCGGGCCAACTACATCCAAGTTCTGCATAGCTATCGAAAGTGAGTGCCGATTGCCCATGAGCCGGAACGTGCGGCCGATGCAACCTCTGGGGCTCTCGCAGGGCCTCGGGGCGACTACGCTCGCCGGCGCTGAAGACCTGGCGCGCAGCGTGGGTCGCAGCGCGCTGGTGCGCCTGGGCATGAACGAGTCGCCTTTCGGGCCGAGTCCTAAGGCACTCGCGGCAATCCGCGCGGAGTCGGAGCGCGCCAACCGTTACGGCGATCCCTCGCTGCTCGATTTGCGAACGGCGCTGGCGGCACGCCACGGCGTGGAGCCCGAGAACATCACGATCGGTGCGGGCATCGACGACCTGTTGAGTCTGATCGTGCGTGCCTACGTGCCCGCCGGCGGAACGGCAATCGCCGGCCTCGGAACGTTCCCGACCTTCGAGATGCACGTGACCGGCTGCGACGCGAGCGTCGAGCGCGTGCCGTATCGTCCCGAAGGCCGGCTCGATCTCGTCGGCTTCGCCGCGGCGGCGCACCGCCTCGGCGGCGGCCTCATCTTCTTCCCGAATCCCGACAATCCAAGCGGTTCGGTGTATCCGTGGCGCGACGTCCTCGCATTCCTCGACTCGCTTCCCGACGACACGCTCGTCATCCACGACGAAGCCTACGCAAACTTCTTGCCGGCGCCCAAGCGGTTTCCGCTCGGCGCGCTCGATCCGCGCATGATCCGGGTGCGGACCTTCTCCAAGGAGTACGGGCTGGCGGGCATGCGCGTCGGCTACGCCCTTGGCACGGTCGAGGCGATCAAGGCGCTCAACGCGCTGCGCCAGCTCTATGGCGTTGGACGGATAGCGCAGATCGCCGCCCTCGCCGCGCTGGGCGACGACGCGTTCGTCGAGGACGTCGTGCGCCGCACGGCCGAGGGCAGGGCGGAATACGCCGCCCTGGGCAAGCGCCTCGGCGTACCGACGCTGGCCTCAACGACCAACTTCGTGCTGTTCGACTTCGGCAGCGTCGAACGGGCGAACGAGGCGCAAGGGGCGCTCGTGCGCCTCGGCTTCCACGTTCGCAAACCGGGCTATCCCCCGCTTGATCGGTGTGTCCGCGTCAGCGTCGGCTCCCCGTCGGAGCGCGTGCAGTTCGCGCTAGCGCTCGAGTCGGTCGCCGCTCAGAGGGTAGCGGGCTGAAGGTCCTCGGGCCGGCGCAACCCTAAACGAGGACCAGCTTGTTCACACCCTTAAGCGCTTAAGCGCATCCCCGGAGACGGCCTAGTCGCGTTCAGCATGTAGGGTCGATTCGCACCTTAACGTGCAGCCGCCGGCCAGGTACAATGCGCTTGACTTTGAGCCGCCCCTAAATTCAGGGGAGTCAGGCCGCGGAAATGGCCATGGTACTGTCCTACCGGATCGACGATACGCCGCTGATTCGAATCGGAGGCGTGCTCGATCTGGCCGCGATTCGCCAGCTCGACCTCGCGATCGGCGGAGCCGACGCCGAACACGCGGTGTTGGTCGTCTTCGACGGCTGCGCACGCGTGGACCAGGCCGTGCTGAGCGTGCTCGCCCACCACCATCGCGAGACGGAAGGCCGGCTCATCTTCGTCGTGCCGGAGGACAGCAACGTCCTTCCGGCCGTGCGCCATGCCTCCGAGGAGCACCGGCTTCACGTCGTTCACTCGCTCGATGACGGCCTGCGCTGGGCACGCCTGATCAGCGCCTTCGGCTGGTCGTCGGCAGACGAACTGGCGCGGTAGGAACGCCCAACGCGCCTCGCGGCGGAATCGGCGACGCGCTTGTAGCATACTAGCGCACAGTCGATGTCAGCACACAAGACCGAAAAAGAACCGGCCACCGACGGCAGCGCTTCGCCGCTGCGCGCTTTGACGCCCAAAGAGTACGAAAAAGAGCTCCGGCGCCTCCAAATCGAGCTGCTCCGCCTGGAGGAATGGGTTCGGCATCAGGGTTTACGAGTCGTCGTCATCTTCGAAGGCCGCGACACCGCCGGCAAAGGCGGCATGATCAAGCGGATCACGGCGATGCTCAACCCGCGCTTCTGCCGCGTGGTCGCCCTGCCCGCGCCGACCGAACGCGAACGCACGCAGTGGTACTTCCAGCGCTACGTCGCGCACCTGCCCTCGGCCGGCGAGATGGTCTTGTTCGACCGCAGCTGGTACAACCGCGCCGGCGTCGAGCACGTGATGGGCTTCTGCAGCGAGGACGAGTACGAAGAGTTCATGCGCACCTGTCCGCTGTTCGAGCGCATGCTGATCCGTTCGGGAATCATTCTGATCAAGTACTGGCTTTCGGTCAGCGACGAAGAGCAAGAGCGCCGCTTCCAAGCTAGGATCAACGATCCGCGCAAGCGTTGGAAGCTCAGCCCGATGGATCTCCAAGCCCGCGCGCGCTACGTCGATTATTCCGAGGCGAAGGATCAGATGTTCGCCTACACGGACATCAAAGAATCGCCCTGGTTCGTGGTCGAGACCGACAACAAGAAGAGCGCCCACTTGAACTTGATCGGGCACTTGCTCTCGCTGATTCCGTACGAATCCGTGCCGCACGAACAGATCGTCGTACCGGGGCGCCAAAAGCGGGCCTATGAGCGGCCGCCCAAGGCGCTGCAAACGATGGTGCCGACGCGCTACGAGGTGGAGTGAGCGATGCGAGTGAGCGATCTGCCGATCAATCCGCTGCTCTCGGTTGCGCCCGAGGCGAGCCTCGCCGAGGTTGCGCGTCGGATGCGCGTCGAGGATTGCGGTTCGGCCGCGGTGATGAGCGGCGGCCGGCTTCTCGGCATCGTCACCGAGCGCGATCTCGTCCAAGCCATCGCCGACGGCATCGACCCGCGGGAGACGACCGCGGGGCTCTTCATGTCGGAGGATCCTGTTACGGCGAGCCCGACCGACGACGTCGCCGTGGTGGCGATGCGGATGGTCGCGCTCGGCATCCGGCATTTGCCCGTCCTCGACGCGGCCGGAACGCCGATCGGCATGCTGTCGGCGCGCGGCCTGGTCGCAGCGCTCGAAAGCCCGCCCGCGGCGGCAGCGAAGGACGCGAGCGTCTAGGCGCTCGGGCGGTTCATGAGCCCCAGCGTTGCGTTGTTCGGCGCCGCCGGCGCCATCGGGAAGAGCGTCGCGGCCACGCTACGCGCGCAGGGAACGCCGTACCGCGTCGTCGGCCGTTCCCACGAGGCGTTGCAGCGATCGTTCGGCTCGGACCCGCTGGCCGAGGTCGTCACCTGGAATCCCGACGACGAGCATTCGATCGAGGCGGCGGCGCACAGCATCGAGACGATCGTTTACCTCGTCGGCGTGCCCTATTGGCAGTTCGAGCTTCATCCAATCCTGATGAAACGGACGTTGCGAGGCGCGCGCGCCGCCGGCGTGGCGAACATCGTGCTGGTCGGCACCGTCTATCCGTTCGGGCTGCCGCGCAGCGACCGCGTGACCGAAGACCACCCGCGCGAGCCGCAGACCTTCAAAGGCCGCATGCGCAAAGTGCAGGAGGATCTGCTGCTGGCCTGCGACGCCGCGCGGACCGTGCACGGGACGATCCTTCGCCTGCCGGACTTCTTCGGCCCCGACGGCGACCGGAGTCTGCTGTACGGCGTCTTCCGAGCCGCCCTCGACGGGAAGACGGCGCAACTGATCGGCAAGCTCGATCTGCCACACCAATACGTGTTCACGCCCGACGTGGGACCGGTCGTGCTCGCTTTGGCCAACGAACCGCGCGCTTTTGGACGGAGCTGGAACTTCGCAGGCTCGGGCGTCATCCAGCAGCGCGAACTCGTGCGCCGCATCTTCGCCGAGGCGGGTACGCCGCTCAAGACGATGACGGTCAACAAGACGATGCTGCGCGCGATCGGCATCTTCAACAAGCTGCTCCGCGAGCTCGTCGAGATGTACTACTTGCAAACGAACCCGGTGATCCTCGACGATTCCGCGCTGAGCGGGCTCCTCGGCACCGTCCACGCGACACCGTACGACGAAGCGATCCGGCTCACGCTGGCCAGCATGCGCAAGGCCGACGAGCAGCGATCAACAGCGTCTTCGCGCTCCTAGTTTCGTGACCGGCGGCGTCGAGCTCGTAGCTTCGTCACCGCGCTTCGCGCTCGTAGCTTTGCTAGCCCAGGGCCCGGACCCGGAGCGGCTACGTCTTGTTAAGGCGGATGCTCCGCGCTCGCCCCGCCAACGACGCTCCATTCGCGGACGCGCCAGGCTTTAACTTTGACAAGGCCAGCGGATGCCCTCGAGCTCGACGTTCCAGCGCCGGGGGACGTTCCGCGGCCGATCGGTCATGTTTTCTTGCTCATATGACAGGTATCGCGTCGTCGTTCGGACCGGCTGCAAGACTGCCATGGCGTCGCGCGCAAGAGGCCGTGGTATGAGGACCGCGCGGTGATCGACCTGCTGCTCGACCGAGTCGACTCCCCCGTAGGCGAACTTCTCGTCGTCAGCGACGGAAATGCCCTGCTTGCCCTCGACTACGCCGGCTACGAGCCGCGCATGGAAGCGTTGCTCCGCAGGCGCTTCGGTGAAATCGGGCTGCGGCCCGCCCGCGACCCATGCGCAATAAATTCGCGTCTGAACGCATACTTCGAAGGCGATCTCAGCGCGATCGAGCCGATCCCCGTTGGGACCGGCGGCACGTCCTTCCAGCATGAAGTGTGGTCGGAATTACGCCGCATCGCGCCCGGTTCGAGCATTACCTACGGCGAGCTCGCAGCGCGCCTCGGCCGCAGCCCGACTGCAAGCCGCGCCGTCGGGCTGGCCAACTCGCTGAACCCGATCGCGATCGTCATCCCCTGCCACCGCGTAATCGGAGCCAACGCACAGCTGACCGGTTATGCCGGCGGACTCGAAAGGAAAGACTGGCTGCTGCACCACGAGGGCGCGCAACTCCCACTCCTGCAACGCTAAGCCCGCACCAAACTTCCGCACCTAATTAAGGTCGTGTCGCCAGGCTGCGCCGCGCTTGGAGGTCGTGTCGCCTTGCCGCGCCTCAGCCGAGAAGACCGCGTCGCGCTTCCGTGCAGCGCCTCGAAGTTAGCCGGACACCTCGGGTCGATACGTCCCGAACGACCAGGGATGGCCTTCCAGATCGAGCGCGGCGAAGTCGTGCGACCCGTAGTCCGTATCGTGCAAGCCTTGCGTGATGCGCGCACCTGCCGCCGTCGCGCGCGCGTGCAATGCATCGACAGCCGCCGCGTCCGGCAGCGCAACATAAAACGCACCCGTCACCGCGTTGATCTGCTGAGGCGAGCGCACCAGAGACCCGTCGTCGCGGCTGCTGCCAAGCATGATCATGTTACCCGCGATCACCAACTCCGCATGCATGACCGCCCCATCCGGTCCATCGTAAACGACGTGCGGCTGCGCCCCAAAAGCCTTCTCCAGCCACGCAATCGCTCCACGCGCATCCACGTACCGAACAGCCGGGAAGACCGTCTGCTTGACCGAACCCATCGCCTGCGTACTCATGCCGACATCCTACCCCACCCCGCAACCCCAGTCACTACTAATCCCCACCTCAGCCGGCCAAGCGCCTCAGTACACACCAAACCCCTAACCACTTCGCTACGCGAGGGCCCACGGCCAGAGACCCCGCGCACGGCACAAAATTGGAGCGCAGCTTCGCCGGTACGCCAACCTGCAAGCCAGGACCCCGTAGCCCGCAACCGAGAGCCCCCCTGCAACCAGTGCACCCCGCCTTAACCAAAGCACCCGCCCGCAACCGAGAGCCCTCCGAAGCAGACCACTGCGTTCCGATTCACCAACTCGTGACACGCGACTCGCGAAAGGCGAACTGCAGCCGCTCGAAATGACCGGCGCCCTTCAATCAGGAAGCTCCACTGCATTCCCCCAGCCACCCGACGGGCCACGCGACACAAAACTCAGGACAACGAGAGCGGACGAAACCGGATCCGATGCGGCGAAGCTGCTTCCTCCCCCAGGCGCTCGCGCTTATTGGCCTCGTATTCCTGATAGTTCCCCTCGAACAGATAGACGCGCGAGTCGCCCTCGAATGCGAGGATATGCGTCGCGATACGATCCAGGAACCAGCGGTCGTGACTGGTCACCAGCACGCTGCCTGCAAACTCGGAAAGCGCATCCTCGAGCGCGCGCAGCGTCTCGACGTCGAGATCGTTGGAAGGCTCGTCGAGGAGTAAGACGTTGGCTCCGCTGAGCAGCGCCTTTGCTAGATGCAGACGCCCGCGTTCACCCCCCGAGAGCGTGCCCACGATCTTCTGCTGATCGGCGCCTTTGAAGTTGAACCGCCCCAGATACGCCCGCGACGGCATCTCAAACTTCCCGACCGCGACCAGGTCGAGCCCGCCGCTGACGGCCTCGAAGACCGTCTTCGAATCGTCGAGCGACTCACGGCTCTGATCGACGACGGCGAATTTGACGGTCGGTCCGAGTGCGATCGTTCCCGCGTCGGGCCGTTCCTTGCCGGCGATCATGCGAAAGAGCGTCGTCTTCCCGGCGCCGTTGGGGCCGATGATGCCTACGATTGCGCCGGCCGGGATGCGGAAGTTGACGTCTTCCATCAGCAGCCGGTCACCGTAGGCCTTGCGCACGCCCGCGAGGTCGATCACGGAGTCGCCTAAACGCTCGGCGACCGGAATGAAGATCTCTTGCGTCTCGTTGCGGCGCTGGTGTTCGTAGCTGGCTAATTCCTCGAAGCGCGCGATCCGGCTCTTGTTCTTCGCGTGGCGCCCCTTGGCGCCGGTTCGAACCCACTCGAGCTCGCGCTTGAGGGCCTTCTGACGGGCGGACTCGGCGGATTCTTCTTGCTGCAAGCGCGCTTGCTTCTGCTCGAGCCACGAGCTGTAGTTGCCCTTCCAAGGAATCCCGCGCCCGCGGTCGAGCTCCAAGATCCACTCGGCGGCGTTGTCGAGGAAGTAGCGGTCGTGCGTTACGGCGACGACCGTCCCCGGAAAGCGCTGCAAGAAGTGCTCGAGCCACTCGACGCTCTCCGCATCGAGATGGTTGGTCGGCTCGTCGAGCAGCAACATGTCGGGCTTGGAGAGCAGCAGCCGGCACAGGGCGACGCGCCGCTTCTCGCCGCCCGAAAGCGTCGCGATCTTGGCGTCCCAGGGCGGGAGACGTAAGGCGTCGGAGGCGACGTCGAGCTGCTGCTCGACGCTATCTCCGTCTTGTGAGAAGAGGTGCGCTTCGAGCTTGGCTTGTTCTTCCGCCAGCGCTTCGAAATTCGCGTCGGGCTCGCCGTAGGCGGCGTAAATCTCCTCGAGGCGTTTGCGCGCGGCAAGGACTTCGCTGAGCGCTTCCTCCACCGTCTCGCGAACGGTCTTTTGCGCGTCGAGCTTGGGCTCTTGCTCGAGGTGCCCGACCGTGATGTTCGGCATCGGCTTCGCTTCGCCGTCAATATCGGTGTCGACGCCCGCCATGATGCGCAGGAGGGTCGACTTTCCGGAGCCGTTGAGCCCGAGGATGCCGATCTTGGCACCGGGCAAGAAGCTCAACGAGATATCTTTGAGGATCTGACGCTTGGGCGGCACGACCTTGCCGACCCGGTACATCGTGTAGACGTAGGCCATTGCCGTGGCCGGTTGCGCGCCGGCCCGCGGTATTCCCGCTCGACGAGGGAGGCGAGATCAGGGTCACGTGGTTGAGCGGCTCGAAATACCAGATAGCGGACTCGATCTCGAAGCGCTTCCAAAAATCCAGCGTGTACACGTTTTTACAGAGTGCTCGCGGTTACGAGATTAGGGCGCGCCGGCCTTAGGCGTTCCACAAAAGCGTTGCTTGCCTCGACTCCTAGGCTCGGCGAGGTGGACGCAGCGGCGAGCACGCTTCGTTACGCGCCGGCGCGGTAGAGCACGGCGCGGCCACCGACCCCTTTCGCGCGCAGCAAGGCCTCGTCGGCGAGCCGGATCAACGCGTCGGGCTCGCGCGCGTCACTGGGAAAGAGCGCGATCCCAACCGAGGCCGAGATCTCCTCGCACCCCGTGCTGAGTGAAAACGGAACCTCGAGCGCGGCGATGACCTTGGCGGCGAAGCACAGCGCATCCTCGTTCCGGGCGACCTTCGGCTGAACGACGATGAACTCGTCCCCGCCCAAGCGCGCGATGCTGTCGCTCTTGCGCAGCGTCGCGCGAAGCCGCTGCGCCACTTGCACGAGCAGCTCGTCGCCGACCGCGTGGCCGAAACTGTCGTTGACGCGTTTGAAGCGATCGAGGTCGACGAAGTGCACGGCCAGCCGCTGACCCTCGCGCTCGGCTGTCGCCATCGCTTGCCGGAGCCGGTCTTGCAAGAGAAAGCGATTCGGCAAGCGCGTCAGCGCGTCGTAGTACGCCATGGCGTCGAGCCGGCGTTCGCGCTCGCGGCGTTCGATCGCCGAGCCGATGAAACGCGCGGTCAGCCGCAGAAAATCTTGGTCCGAAGCGGACAACGGACCGGCGAGCTGCCGGCGGCTCTCGAAAGCGGCCAGTCCGAATGGCTCGCCCAATACCGAGTACTCTTCCACCACCAGGCTTTCCGTCGCCCGCGGGACGAGGTCGCCGACCTCCGGGCGCCCCTCACAATCCAGCGTGTGCGTGACGAGCATCCGGTCGTCTTCGTAAGCGGTCACGTAGGCGCAATCGAAGCGCAGCGTCAAGCAGCCCAACTGAAGCGAAGCTTGGATCTGCTCGTGCAGGGTGTCGGCATGCGACGCGGTCGCCCGGTATAAGAGGCGATGCGATTCCATTTGCTTGGCAAGCGATTTCTGCGCGCGCCGTAAGACCGAGATGTCCTTCGCGATGCCGCAGACCCCGATCAGCCGGTCGCAACCATAGACGGGAAAAAGGCTCGCCGACACTTCGACACGCGTGCCCGAACGATCGACGAAGACCGTCTCGAATTGCACGAACTCGCCGGTCCGCGCGCGCTCCGCGGCTTCGAAGGCGACGGCCCGGCACTCCGGCGCGATATGCTCCGAGAAGTGGGCGTTCTTGTGGTCGCCGGCAAGCGAGATCGCGGCCTTGTTGCCGAGCAAGACCGTGCCGTCGAGGGCATAGAGGGCCATCGCGTCGGGATGGGTGGCGAAGATCGAGCGGTATAATTGCTCGCGCGAAGCCAACTGCGCCAAGTCGTCGCGCTCGGGCGAGAGGTCCTCGACGAGCCACGTGAAATGCCCCCCGGCCGACGCGTCCAGCTCGAAGACGACCCACCGGCGCGAGCGCGAGCTTCCGGCAGAATCAAAAGTCAGCGCGATGCGCGAGCACGGTCCGCCGCCCCGCGTGACCAGCTCCAAAGCGATCGAAGCGCTGCGGGCGTCCTCGCCGCGCAAGACGCCCAGGCCGGCGAACGTCGAGCCGAGGGCGCCGTCGGCAGGCCAGCCGAAGAGGCGCTCTGCGCTTGCGGGCCACGCGACGATCCGCCCCTCCGCATCCGTCGCAAGCGAAGCGAGCCGGGCGTCCGGAGCGGCAACGTCGGTTGCTTCCTGCTCGCTTTTCATCGGGCAAAGTTCGCGAGGCGCGCGGTTGCCTCCCCGTAGCGGGACTTCGCACGAAGCGTAAGTAAACGAGCGCATCCCATGAGAATGACGCGTTTCGCCTTCCTTGCGCTGCTGCTGGCGTCGGGTACCGGCCGGGTCGCCGTTTCCGCCGCGGTGCCGCCGGACGTCCGCGTGAGGATCGTCACCTCGAAGGGCGATATCGTCGTTGCTCTGGACCCGTCCCGCGCGCCGAAGACGACAGCTAATTTCCTCCACTTCGTCGATAGCAAGTTTTATGACGGCGGGACGTTCTTCCGCGCCGTGCCGGGTTTCGTCATCCAAGGCGGCAACCAACCGCGTGAGAAGCCGGCCGACCCAACGGTTTCTCTCGAGCCTCCGGCCAGCACCGGCGTTCACAATACGGACGGCGCCATCTCGATGGCCCGCACGTCCGATCCGAACTCGGCCTCCTCGGAGTTTTTCATCTGCGACGGCCAACAGCCCATGCTCGACACGCCGCCCGGTTACGCCGCCTTCGGACACGTCGTCTCGGGGATGGACCTCGTGCGCTCGATCGCGCGCCTCCCGGCGCAAGACGAGCATCTCGTCGAGCCCGTCAAGATCGTCAGGATCGTTCGGCTGCACTAGCTGCACTAATCGAAGCGCAGCGCGAGCGTCTCGTTTCCAGAGGGTTCGTTGCATGAGTCGGGAGTGGATTTTCGCCCGTATCGAGGAGCGAGGAGCGTGGAATGACGAGTCATTTGCCTGTCCCCGAAGCGAAGCGGAGGGGGAGCAACGAGCGACCATGAGACGGGTGAAAAACCGCCCCGAATCATGTGGCGCATCTCTGGAACGGGACGCTAGCTTGCCTTGGAGGAAGAGCAAATTATGACGCAGCCGTCGAAGCTTACGGACATGGCCCACCGTCGAACGACGTTCAGCAAGTTCATCATCGAGGCGCAGCGGCGCAAACCCAATCCCGACGCCGAGCTGACCGGCTTGCTCAACGACATCCAGACGGCCTGCAAGTTCATCGCCTCCGCGGTCTCGCGCGGCTCCCTCGAGTCGGTCGGCGCGTGGACGGCCGCGAGCGGTGGAGAAGAAGCGCCCAAGGACCTCGACGCGGTCGCCAACGACATCATGCTGCGCGAGTGCGAGTGGGGCGGCAAGCTGAACGGAATGATCTCCCCTGAAGGCGAGTCGCCGTATCAGATCCCCGGAAGCTACCCACGCGGGCGGTACCTGCTCGCGTTCGAGGCGCTCGAGGGCTCCTCGGATATCGACGTCAACGTCTCCGTCGGAACGATCTTTTCCGTGCTGCGCGCGCCCGAGGGGGCGGCCGACCCTGCTGCGGCCGACTTTCTTCGTCCCGGCGTCGAGCAGGTGGCGGCGGGCTACGCTCTCTACGGCCCCACGTCGATCATCGTGATCACGCTCGGCGCGGGTGTTCACGGCTTCACCCTCGACCGCGAAATCGGCGCGTACACGCTGACCCATCCCGACATGCGTATTCCCGAAGAGACCGTCGAGTTCGCCATCGATGCGTCGAACGAACGCTACTGGGAGCCGCCCGTACGCCATTACGTCGAAGAATGCGTCGCAGGGCAGGCCGGGGCACGGGGCGTCGATTTCAACATGCGCTGGGTCGATTCGCTCGCAAGCGAGGTAAACCGCATCCTGGTCCGCGGCGGCTTGTTCGTCTGCCCGCGCGACACGAAGGACGGCTCGAAGGAGGGCCGGCGTCATCTCCTTTACGAGGCCAATCCGATGGCGATGATCGTCGAGGAGGCGGGCGGCGCCGCATCGACCGGGCGCGAGCGGATCCTCGACATCGTGCCCGCGAGCTTGCACCAATGCGTCCCGGTCATGCTCGGCTCGCGCCGCGAGGTGGAGCGTCTGGTCCGTTATCATCAGGCCTACGACCGAGGCGAAGAGCTCGTCTTCGAGACGCCGCTGTTCAGGACGCGTTCGCTCTTCCGCACCGTCACGTAAGCGCAAAGGAGCCATGTCAGCAAAGCACCCGGTCATCGCCATCACCGGTTCCTCCGGTGCCGGCACGACCACCGTCAAGACGACCTTCCAGCAGATCTTCCGGCGCGAGGGCGTGCAGCCCGCGGTTGTCGAGGGCGACGCGTTTCACCGCTACGACCGCACGTCGATGCGCGAAGCGCTGGCCGAAGCCCAGAAGGGCGGACGCATCCTCAGCCACTTCGGCCCTGACGGAAATCTGTTCGCGGAATTGGAGTCGCTCTTTCGCGTCTATGGCGAGACCGGCTCCGGCAAGCTGCGCAGATACCTGCACGACGACGAAGAGGCTGCGCCCTACGGGCAAGAACCGGGCACGTTCACCGGTTGGGAAGACATTTCGCCGGGCACGGATCTGCTCTTCTACGAGGGTCTGCACGGAGCCGTCGCGACCGACACCGTCGACGTCGCGCGCCACGCGGACCTGCTGATCGGGGTCGTGCCGAGCATCAACCTCGAATGGATTCAGAAGCTCTATCGCGACCGGCACGCACGCGGCCACTCGCACGAAGCGATCGTCGACACGATCCTGCGGCGCATGCCCGACTACGTGAACTACATCGTTCCGCAGTTCGCGCGCACGCACGTCAACTTTCAACGCGTGCCGATCGTCGACACGTCGGATCCGTTCATCGCACGCGACATCCCCACGCTCGACGAGAGCATGCTGGTCATCCGCTTCGCCAATCCCAAGGGCATCGACTTTCCGTATCTGCTCGCGATGCTGCACGACTCGATGATGTCGCGCCCCAACACGATCGTCTGCCCCGGCGGCAAGATGGGCCTGGCGATGCGGCTGATCTTCACGCCGATGATCTGGCAGCTGCTCGACCGCAAGAAGCGCGCGTTCTAGTTTAGTTCTCAGGAGCGACGCCTAACGGAACGACGCCGGCACCGGCGGACGCTTCATTTTAGCCGTTCCTGATGTATTCGCATCGTCCTGAGGCTGCACCAAGATGAAAACTTGATGAGAGACGTTGCCTTCGTTTCGCAGCGTAGCCGAGTTTCATGCCAGTCTAATGCGCCCAGACTATTCCAAGACTAGGCTAGCAGCGAGGCAAAACACCTAAGAACCATTGGGAGATTGGGAGGAACTATGCGAAAACTCGCATTCTTTGCGGTCGCTGCTACTTTTGCGTTAAGTGCTTGCGGAGGCGGCGGCGGATCGTCTCCGTCGACGCCTGCGGGCGGCGGCGGGGGCGGAACGACCCAGACCGAGGCGACGCTCTCGGCCGCCAACGGCGTAGGCTCGCAGCTCAAGACGCTGAGCGCGTACGAACGGGACATTTCGTCGTCCGTCACCGCCGGAACGTCGAGCACGGCTCGCGCGACCGAGGCGCTCGGCGTCTGCAAGAACTACATGGAGTTCTTCGCGCCCGACAAGAACGGCGATCCCAATTCGACCCAGACCCAATACTTCTACGACACGGCGTGTACGCAGATCGCTCGCGACATCGTGCGCATCTACACCTCGACCGGCAGGTCGTCCGAGACGGTCGCGCGCACGGTCAAGCAGTATGCGCTCGGCAACGCGACGCCGATCGCCGCGCGCAGCGACGCGGTGGCGATCTCGAACGCGACCTTCGACAAGTACGGCTTTCCGATCGCGGCCGACGGCTTCGACCGGCTCAACAGCGCCGTGCTCAACATCGCCGGCTCCAAGACGATCGTCTCCGACGACGAGCTCGTAATGGAGGCCGCCTCCTCGAGCGGCGCAACGACCCTTTCGTATTGCGCGGACTCCGCCGGCTTCAACGCGACGGGCCTCGCCAAACTGAACGAGACGTTCGGCTGGCAGGGCGGGATCCTGACCGGCGGGATCCGCACGGTCAATAGCGACGGCTCGGTGACCTGGACCGCAACGCACGCCGGAACCGGCTTCAAGGGCGCCATCGGCTCGCTCTCGCTCGTGCAAGGCGTGCAAAACACGAAATGTCCGATCTCGACCCCGATGTTCACCCTGTCAGGCGGCACGGCGACGGAAACGTACAACATTCCGGTCGGCGTCACGTATCTTAGCGGCGTCATCTCGAGCCTGACGATCACCAACGCGACGCTCAGCAACGGCGACACGCTCAACGTCACGACGAACTCGAGCGCGGCGCCTTCGAGCAGCACCTTCATTCTAGGCGTCGTCAGCAACGGCAGCACGCAGATCGCCACCTTCGCGGTCGACGCGTTCGGCGACGGCACGTTGACGGTGGCCGCATCCGGCGCGCAGTTTGTGATCACGGACTGGCAAGTCGTCCGCTAAACCACAAGCACGAGCATTCACCCTGTTGCCCGGCGGCCTCGCCGGGCAACAGTCGTTTGCTTGTTTAGCATTCACGCGGCACCTCATTTCGCTGCAGGCTGAAGCATCGGCGTGCTAGATGGTCGCAACGTTTTCGCTTTCGCTCGCGTGCGGGCTCGCGCCGTTCTTGACCGGGGCGCTGGCCCGCGTGTCGCGGACGCCGCTGGTCGCGCCCTACGCCGTGCACGTCGTCCTCTGCCTACTCGTCTTCTTCGCGTTACGGCAGATCCCCGAAACGCGCCCGGCCCAGACCGAGCGCTGGGAGATCGTACCGCGGCTCAGCGCGCTCGACCGCCGCGCCTTCATCAGCGCGGCGCTGGCCAGCGGAATCGTCTGGTGGCTCGCCTCACTCTTCGTCTCGCTTTTGCCCGCCTACGTCGCGCGTCTGCTCGGCGTGCACGACCTCATGCTGCAGGGCACGCTCGCGCTCGTCGTGTTCGTAGTGTCGCCGCTCGTCCAGACGCTCGCGCGACGGCTGGCGGAACGCACCGCCGTTCGCAGCGGCCTCGTCGGCACCGCGCTCGCCTTCGCGACGCTCGCCGCCGCCGCTCCGGCGCATTCGATCATGCTGTTCGCCGTCGGCAGCGTGTTGGCGGGAGCCGCGCAAGGTCTAGGTTTCCTCGGCGCGCAGAGTACGGTGAATCGGATCGCGACGCCCAACTCGCGGGCACGCTTGTCGGCCGGCTTCTATGCCGTCACCTACGTCTGCATCGGTTTGCCGATCGTCAGCATGGGGGCGCTCAGCGCGCGACTCGGACTCTACGCCGCGCTGACCTGGGTCGGAGCGGTCGTGGTCGCGCTTGGCCTCTGCGTCGCGCTGGCCGTACCGGCTCGCGCGCAAGCCGGAGAACGCCTCGCAGCGTGATCCGCGCGACCCCGCTCGTTACCCCACTGAATCATTTCGGGCAGGCAAGCGAGCCATCTGTATTTACGCGGACCCGGCGCACGATGCAGATAGAGGCACGGCGCACTCGTAGGAGAGTTCGATACCTCCCGTAATGAGAGGCTTCGCTGCTACGAAAAGAGAGACATGATGTTCGATGGACAGGTAGCGATTGTGACGGGCGGAACGCGGGGCATCGGTGAGGCGATCACGACGATGCTGGGGCGCAACGGCATTCGTGTCGCAGCGGGATACAGCCGTGGCACCGAGGCTGCGGAGAAGCTCAAGGCCAAACTCGAGGCAGAAGGCGCGACGATGTCGATCCACCA
Source organism: Vulcanimicrobiaceae bacterium (assembly GCA_052267165.1). Classification (GTDB taxonomy): domain Bacteria; phylum Vulcanimicrobiota; class Vulcanimicrobiia; order Vulcanimicrobiales; family Vulcanimicrobiaceae; genus CAWICD01. The sequence goes on from JBKQHO010000007.1 coordinate 131,309, forward strand.
AGGCCGCGTCGATCGCGTCGACGACTGCCGTCGCGTCGTCGCCGAGGCCCTCGAGCAGCACGGACGCGTCGATTACCTCATAAACAATGCCGGCATCACCGTCGACAAGACGGTTCGGAAGATGACCGATGAGGATTGGAACGCCGTCATCTCCGTGAACCTCTCCGGCGGCTTCCACATGACAAAGGCAGTTTTGGAACATATGATCGAGCGCGGCTCCGGGCGGATCGTGAACATCAGCTCGACGATCGCCGAAACCGGCAACATCGGGCAAGCGAACTACGCCGCCTCGAAAGCCGGAATCGCGGGACTGACGAAGAGCCTCGCGCTCGAGATGGCCCAGCGCGGCATCACGGTCAACGTGGTCGCGCCGGGCTTCATCGAGACGGAGATGGTCAAGACGATCCCCAAGGAAACGATGGCGAAGTTCGTCGAGCGCATCCCGCTGCGGCGTCTGGGACGCCCCGAGGAAGTCGCGCGCGTCGTCCTCTTCCTGCTCGATGACGAGTCGAGCTACATCACGGGCGCGGTGTTCGCGGTCAACGGCGGCTTCGACATGTAGCTTCCGGGCCTGGGACGCCCCCGATCTGGGTGCTCAGCTCCCACAAGCGTGCTCGCGCCGCAGGATCGTACGCTTGGGCGTCGGCACGCGATTCGCGCGGAACATCGAAGTAACGGCCGGAAACGCCGTCGAGCCGGGGATCGACGGCGCAACGCCAGACGGCCTCGACGCCGGCCTCGAGGGTGCTCAGCGTGTGGTCCCACGCTTCGAAAACCACTTCGCGCCGACGGCTCTTTCCGCAATGGGAGAACGTTGCGATCAGCCTGCTCCGGAATGCGCGCCTCAACGCCGGCAACCACGGCGACGATCCCGCCTTCGCCGCTCTCTTTCGCGAGTGGTGGGACCGGCACGACGTCGTCCATGTCGCCGACGGCGAAAAGCAGATCGATCATCCACGTGTCGGGATGCTGTGGCTCGATCACTCGGCCTTCACCTTTGCGGACCAGCCCGAGCAACGGCTCATCATCCACACCGCCAAGCCCGGCAGCGAGAGCGAACGAAAGTTGCGCGAGCTACTGCAAGCGGAAGGTTCAGCGCGTCCAGGGTGGCGCGGCGTCGCAGTCGATACCGTAGCGTTCGATCGCGGCCGCGGCAGCGGATGCCGGCAGTTCGCCCTTGCGCGCCAGCGCAAGCAGTGCCGCTAGCGCGATCTGATGGCGGTCCACCTCGAAGAAGCGGCGCAATGCGGCGCGCGTATCGCTGCGTCCGAAGCCGTCGGTTCCTAACGCCGTGAAGCGCGCTTCCACGTAGGGCGCGATGAGCTGCGCGTAAGCGCGGACGTAGTCGCTCGCCGCGACGACCGGCACCTCACCCGCGAGGCAGCGCTCGAGGTGACTTCGTCTCGGCTCCTCCTCGGGGTGGAGACGGTTCCAGCGCTCCGTCTCGCGACCTTCGCGCGCAAGTTCGCCGAAGCTCGTCACGCTCCAAACCTCGCTTGCGATCTGCCAATCCGCGGCGAGCAATTCGGCCGCCGCAATCGCCTCGCGCAAGATCGCGCCGGAGCCCAGCAGCCGGACAGCGCCCTTCGCCGCTTCGGGCCGGTGCTCCGCAAAACGGTACATGCCGCGAACGATGTCCTCTTCGGCTCCCGGCGGCAGCGAGGGCTGCGCGTAGTTCTCGTTCATGACGGTCAGATAATAGAACGCGTCCTCCTGCCGCTCGAGCATCGCGCGCGCGCCGTGGTCGAGGATGACGGCCAGCTCGCACGCAAAGGCGGGGTCGTAGGCGCGACAGTTCGGGACCGTTGCCGCGATGACGTGGCTGGCCCCGTCCTGGTGCTGCAAGCCCTCGCCGCCAAGCGTCGTTCGTCCAGCCGTCGCACCGAGCAAGAAGCCGCGCGCGCGTTGGTCGGCCGCGGCCCAGATCAAATCGCCGACGCGCTGGAAGCCGAACATCGAATAGTAAATATAGAACGGCAGCATCGGAACGCCGTGCACGCTGTACGAGGTCGCGGCCGCGACCCACGACGAGAGCGCCCCGGCCTCGGTGATCCCCTCCTCCAACAACTGGCCGTCCTTGCTCTCGCGATAGTAGAGCATCGAGCCGGCGTCTTCGGGCTCGTAAAGCTGCCCCGAGGGCGAATAGATTCCGACCTGGCGGAACAGATTGTCCATGCCGAAGGTACGGGCTTCGTCGGCGACGATCGGCACGATGCGCGGCCCAAGTTGTTTATCGCGCAGCAAATTGCTGAACAGCCGGACGGCGGCCATCGTGGTCGACATCGCCTTGCCCTCCGCCTGGAGCGCAAAGGCGGCGTAGCTCGCGAGCGGCGGTACGGCGAGCACGTCGGCGCTGCTCGAACGCGCCGGGAGCGGCCCGCCGAGCGCGGTCCGGTGCCGGCGCAGATAGTTGAGCTCCGGGCTGTTGTCGGGCGGCCGGTAGAAGCGCATCTCGGTGACCGCCTCATCGTCGAGCGGAAGGCTGAAGCGGTCGCGGAAGTGGCGCAGAGCCTCGACGTCGAGCTTCTTCTGCTGGTGCGCCGTATTGCGGGACTCGCCCGCCCCACCCATCCCGTAGCCCTTCTTCGTCTTGGCGAGAATGACCGTCGGCTGATCGGGGTGCTCGAGGGCGGCGTGGAAGGCGGCATACAGCTTGCGAAAGTCGTGGCCGCCGCGTTTGAGCCCGTCGATCTCGGCCGGCGTCATGTGCGCGACCAGCGCCTGCAGATCCGGATCCAAATCGAAGAAGTGCGCCTGGTTGTAGGCCCCGTCGTTGGCGCCCAGCGTTTGATACTGGCCGTCGACCGTCGTGGCGAACTGGCGTAACAGCGCTTGATGCGTGTCCCGCGCGAACAGCGCGTCCCAGTCCGAGCCCCACAAGACCTTGACGACGTTCCAGCCGGCACCGGTGAAGAGCGACTCGAGCTCTTGGATGATCTGCCCGTTCCCGCGCACCGGACCGTCGAGCCGCTGCAGGTTGCAATTGATGACAAAGGTCAGGTTGTCGAGCTTTTCGCGCGACGCGAGCGTCAGCGCGCCGGTCGATTCCGGCTCGTCCATCTCGCCGTCGCCGAAGACGCCCCAAACGTGCCGTCCGCCGGTCTGCGCGATCCCGCGATCGTCCAGGTAGCGCATGAAGCGCGCCTGATGGATGGCGCTGATCGGACCGATTCCCATCGAGCCGGTCGGGAACTGCCAGAAGTGCGGCATCAGCCACGGATGCGGATACGACGAGAGCCCTTCGCCGCCGACTTCGCGCCGAAAGTTCGCGAGCTGCTCTTCCGAGAGACGTCCTTCGAGATAGGCGCGCGCGTAGACGCCGGGAGCGGAGTGCGGCTGAAAGAAAACGAGATCGCCGCCTTCGCCGGCGTCACCCCGTGCGCGGAAAAAGTGGTTGAAGCCGACCTCGAAGATCTCGGCCGCCGAGGCGTAGCTCGCGATGTGGCCGCCCAACTCGCCGTAGGCGCGATTGGCACGCACGACCATGGCCAGCGCGTTCCAGCGGACGATCGAAGTGATCTTCTCCTCGAGCACGAGGTCGCCGGGATAGGGCGGCTGCCGCTCGAGCGGGATCGTGTTGCGATAGGCCGAGTAGGGCGGGACGTGCGCGACGACGCCGAGCTCCTGCGCTTGTCGCTCGAGCCGTTTGAGCAGAAACAGACCGCGCTCCGAGCCGCCCGATTGCACGACGGCGGCGAGCGATTCGAGCCACTCGCGCGTCTCCAGCGGATCGCTGTCGCCGTCGTACGTGCTCACCGGTTATCCGAACAGCGCGCTATACGCGTTGAGCGCGGGAGCGCCGCCGAGATGGACGTACAGCACGTTGGCGTCCTTGGGGATGCTGCCTTTGGTGATCAAGTCGATGGTCGCTGCCATAGACTTGCCTTCGTACACGGGGTCGATGAGCATGCCTTCCAGCCGCCCGGTCAGCCGGATCGCTGCCAGCGTCTGCTCGGTCGGGATACCGTAATATTGTCCGGCGTATGCGATCTCGAGGATGACGTCGGCGTCTTTGATCTCACGCCCGAGTTCGACCAGCGCCGCCGTTTCGCGCGCGATCTTGGTTACGGCCGCGCGCGTTTTCACCGGCTTTGCCGACGCGTCGATGCCGACGACGCGTCGCGACCGTTCCTGTTCGACGAAGCCGACGATCATGCCGGCTTGCGAGCTGCCCGTCACGCTGCAGACGATCACGTGATCGAAGAACACGCCGAGCTCGCGCTCCTGCTGCGCGACCTCGCTTGCGAAATTCGCGAAGCCCAGGCCTCCCAGCCGGTGGTCGGAGGCGCCGGCCGGAATCGCGTAGGGCTTACCGCCCCTGGCCGCGACCGCTTCGAGCGCGCGCTTCCAACTGTCGCGCACACCGATGTCGAAGCCGGCCGGATCGAGCAACACCTCGGCGCCCATGATCCGGCTCAGCAAAATGTTGCCGACCCGGTCGTAGACGCTGTCGGGCCAGTCGACCCAGCGTTCCTGAACCAGCGTGCACTTCAGGCCGGCGACGGCGGCGGCCGCCGCGACCTGTCGCGTGTGATTCGATTGCACGCCGCCGATCGAGACGAGCGTGTCGCAGCCTTGCGCGAGCGCGTCGGGCAACAGATACTCGAGCTTTCGCATCTTGTTGCCGCCGTAGGCGAGGCCGCTGTTGACGTCTTCCCGCTTGGCCCAGATCGTCGCGCCGCCCAAGTGCTTCGTCAAGCGTTCGAGCTTGTGCACCGGCGACGGGCCGAACAGCAGCGGATAGCGCGGAAAACGGTCGAGCTTCATGGCTGAGCAATACCATGACAAGGGGGGCGCCCCTGTGTCCGCCGCCGGCTGGCGGAGCCGAACCCGGTCGCTGCGAAGAGGTCGCGATGAACGCACCGACCCAGCCGGAGACGATCGCGGCGGAGCTCTTGCGAGCGTGGCGCGAGCGCTCGTTGCTCGAAGCGCCGAGCCGCAGCGTGCCGGGCTTTAGCGCCGCCCACGCGTTGGCGGTCGCGGAGCGCCTGCGCGAGCTGCGAATCGCGTGCGGCGACCGGCCCGCGGGCTACAAGGTCGGGTTCACCAACCCCGCGGTCCGAGCCCAATTCTCGGCCGACGGAATGCTCGCAGCGACCGTCTACGAGTCGACCCTCGCGCCCGAACCGAAGATCGAGGCGGGGCGCCTGCTCGGGCCGCGTATCGAGCCGGAGGTCGTGCTCGGCGTGCAGGCCGGCGGCGTGGCCTGGGCCGCGTTCGGTTTCGAGATCGTGCAGAGCCACGTTCCGGAGTGGAACTTCGGCTGGGTCGATGCGATCGCCGATTTCGGGCTCCACGCCGCGCTCGTGATCGGTGCGAAGCGTCCCTTCGCGCCGGACGACGGCGCCCGCCTCGAGGGCATGCGCGTCCAGCTCTTGCGCGACGGCGAGCTGGTCGAACGCGGGCGCGGCTCGGACGTCGAGGGCGGCCCGCTCGGCTCGCTATCGTGGCTCCGCGAGCACCTGGCTGGCCTGGGCCGCGACCTGCGCGAAGGCGAGCTCGTCTCGACGGGTTCGCTCACGCGCGTGCCGGCGATCGCGCCGGGCGAGCGCTGGACGATCGAAGCGGAAGGCGGGGAGCTCCAGCCGCTGACGATCGAGATCGTCTAGAACCGCCGGGGCCTTAGCTTAGCGCTTGCGCAGCAAGGCTCGGGCGTACTCCGCCGTCGGCTCCTGGAGCAGGGCGCCGAACACTCCGGCGGCGAGGAGCGCGCAAAAGCTGAGAGCGGTGTGCCACATGTCCCCTGCTTTATCGGCAGAAAGCCCGACGGCCTCGACGGGGCTTCCCATCGGTCGCGACCACGGCTGTAAGGGGTAGGGCGGCGGCATCGTGCGGGCGTAACGACGCATCCATGAGCGACGCGTCGGTTAAGTACTTGTTGGGCGAAGAGCGTATTCCGAAAGCCTGGTATAACCTGGTAGCCGACCTGCCGGTGCCGCCGCCCCCGGTCCTGCACCCGGGCACGGGCGGGCCGATCGGCCCGGCCGATCTCGAGCCCATCTTTCCGCTTGCGATCATCCTGCAAGAAGTGTCGACCGAGCGCTGGATCGAGATTCCGGAGGCGATCCGCGAGGTCTACCGAATGTGGCGGCCCTCGCCGCTCATTCGCGCGCGGCGCCTCGAGCGCGCGCTCGACACGCCGGCCAAGATCTTCTTCAAGTACGAGGGCGTCAGCCCGGCCGGCAGCCACAAGCCCAACACGGCCGTGGCACAAGCGTTCTACAACAAAGAAGGCGGCGTCAAACGCTTGACGACGGAGACCGGCGCCGGCCAATGGGGCAGCTCGCTGGCCTTCGCGGGCTCGCTCTTCGGGCTTGAAGTCGACGTCTTCATGGTCAAGGTCAGTTACGAGCAGAAGCCCTATCGCCGCGCCCTGATGGAAACGTACGGCGCGCGCTGCGTGCCGAGCCCCTCGCCGCTCACCGCTTCCGGCCGCGCGATCCTCGAGCGCTTTCCCGACTCGACCGGCTCGCTCGGCATCGCCATCTCCGAAGCGGTCGAAGTCGCAGCGCAACGCGACGACACGAAGTACTCGCTCGGCTCCGTCCTCAACCACGTGCTGCTGCACCAGACGGTCATCGGCGAAGAGGCGATGCTGCAGATGAGCGATGCGCAGGCGGAGCCCGACGTTATCATCGGCTGCGCGGGCGGCGGCAGCAACTTCGCCGGCCTCGCGTTTCCGTATCTGCGCGAAAAGATCGCGGGCCGCTCGAAGGCCCGCCTCATCGCGGTCGAGCCGGCCGCCTGTCCGACGCTGACCCGCGGGCACTACGCCTACGACTTCGGCGATACGGCGCACCTGACGCCGATGGTCAAGATGCACACGCTCGGGTCGAGCTTCATCCCGCCCGGGTTCCACGCGGGCGGCCTGCGCTATCACGGCATGTCGCCGCTCGTCAGCCACGTCAAGGAGCTGGGCCTGATCGAAGCGCGCGCCTACGCGCAGGTCGAGTGCTTCACCGCGGGCGTGACGTTCGCGCGCAACGAGGGCATCGTGCCGGCGCCCGAGTCGACGCACGCGATCAAGGCCGCCGTCGACGAAGCGTTGCGCTGCAAGGCCGAAGGAAGATCCGAGACGATCCTATTCAATCTCTCGGGACACGGGCACTTCGACATGCAGGCGTACACCGATTACTTCGCCGGCAAACTGCAAGACGTCACGTTCGATCAAACCTTGCTCGACGCGGCGCTGGCCGATCTTCCGCTGGTCGCGGCGGCGGTGTAGGCGGCGCGCGAAACTACGCCGGAACGCTCGCTTCGGCGAGGACCGCCGCGACGATGCGCACCCCGGCGTCGACGTCGTCGGTCGTCACGTTGAGGTACGGAATCGCGCGGATGCCGTCGCTGCCGCTCGGCAGAACGTACAAGCCTTTCTCGTAGCAGCGCTCCGCGAACGTGCCCGCGGGCAGCGCCGTCACGCGAAAGCGGACGATGTTCGTCTCGACCGTCGCGACGTCGAGCTCGATGCCGGCGAGGTGCGCGATCCCTTCGGCAAAGCGTTGGGCGTGAGCGTGATCCTCGCTCAAGCGAGTGCGGTTGTTGGCCAACGCGTAGAGCGCGCCCGCGGCGATGATGCCGGCTTGCCGAAAGCCGCCGCCGATCTGTTGCTTGAAGCGCCGCGCGCGAGCGACGAACACGCGCGACCCGACGAGGGCTGACCCGACCGGCGCGCCCAAACCCTTGGAGAAACACACGCTGACGCTGTCGAACGGCGCCGCGTAGATGCGCTCGGCGATGCCGGTCGCGGCGCTGGCATTCCAAATGCGTGCGCCGTCGAGGTGCAGCTTGAGCCCTAGCTCGCGCCCCGCCGTCGTCACGGCCTGCAACTCGTCGAGCGGCCAGATCTTGCCGCCGCCGCCGTTGTGCGTGTTCTCCAGGCAGAGCAGCGTAACCGGTGGCAGGACGGTGCTGGGCATGAAATGGTGGCGCGTGCCGGCCGCGGCGCGTACGTCGTCGACGCTGAAGATTCCGCGCACGCCGGGCAGACCGATCGGCAACACGCCCGAGTAGGCTGCGGGCGCGCCGCCTTCGATGCGATAGACGTGCGCTTGCTGGTCGACCAGGATCGCGTCGCCCGCTTGCGTGTGCGTCCGGATCGCGACCTGATTGGTCATCGTTCCGCTCGGCATGTACACGGCTTCTTCCTTGCCGAGGAGCGCCGCGACCATCGCTTCCAGCTCCTTGACCGTGGGGTCGTCGCCGTAGACGTCATCGCCGACCGGCGCGCGCGCCATCGAATCGCGCATCGCGGCCGTCGGACGGCTGCACGTGTCGCTGCGAAGGTCGATCATGCTCGCTGGCTTCGCCCGCCCAATCGCAAGTCATGCTTCAGATTCGCTTCACCTCTGACGGGTACAGTGCAGCGATGAGCCCGTCGCGCCTCCTGGCGCTTGCCCTTCTTTCGCTCGCCTGCCTCGCAGCGAGCGTAGCTCGCGGGAGCGAAGAGCGCAGCTCGCCGCTCGCGCGTCTGAGCGCGGCTTGGTCGCTGCTCGACGACTATTCGATGACGATCGAAACGACCGAATGGACCCGCGGGACGGCTGTCCAGGAAGTCCTGCGCTATGCCTTTCGCAAGCCGGCCCTGGCGCGGCTCGAGGTCGTCGCAGGTCCCAGACGCGGGGCCGTCCTGGTCTGGCGAGGCGGCCCCAAAGTCGTCGCCTACCAGCGCGGCTTTTTGCTCTTCAAGATCGTTGCCGGCGTAACGTCCGCGCGCGTCACGTCGCCGCGCGGCAACGGCATCCTCACGCCGAACTTGGGCGACGTGCTCGACTGCTTCGCCGCGCACGGGCAAAACGTTCGCGAGTCCGCGGGACCGTCAGTCGACGGGGCGCCGAGCGACGCGATCGCTCTCGACTACCGCGGAGGCAGCGCGTGTCCCGACGACTCCTCCCAGGATCGCGCGGTCACACGCGACGTTCTCTACGTGTCGCGCGACAGCGGCTACGTGGTGGAACGCGAGCGTTACGAAGGCGACACGCTCGTCGAACGCTACCTGATACGGGATCTCGTCGTCAATTCCAATCTGCCGGATAGTTTGTTCCGTTAGGAATCGCCCAGGCGAACGGGCGAGCCCCCACCAGCGGTAGCTCCGTGCGGCGTCGAAGCGGGGCGCGACGGAGGTTAACGCCATTCTGGAAATCAGCACTCGCCTAACCATCCGAGCTTGAGCGTCCCCGAAGCGACGGCCCGCATTCGCGTCCTCGACGACGAGGGACTCTATTGCATCGAGGAGCCGACGCGCGCCGATGATTTCGAAGGCCACGCGAGGATCGCCGCCTACGCGCGAACGCCGATCCAACTCGGCGAGAACTGGTGGGGGCCGCACGACATGAGCAAGAGTTCACGCCGAGGCGGAGTCTGCCATGCCACGCGAAACGTCGAGCGGCGAGCGCCGGTGCGTTTGAGAAGAGGCTCGCTTGGGCAACACGCTCGAATGCTCGGTGAAGGCGAGCGCGTTTCGCGAAGCGCGTCAGCCAGATGAGGATGGATACGGCGGGGGAGCTTCAGAGCGCGTTCGAGGGCAGCCGCCGGGCAGTTGGCCGCAGCTTGGCGGCGGCACTTGTGTGGCTGTTGCTCGCTTGCGTCGCGGCGTCGGCACAGACCATCCCGGGACTGCCGTTCTCAACGACGCTGCCCAGCCCCCCGCCGGTGCGCCAAGACGGGATCTACCTGACCGCGCCGGTCATCTTCGACGGCGGCTTCCTCTTCCGGCTCGCCGAGCCCGTCAATCCGCCTCCCGACCAGTTGCCGGTCAACGTTCGCGCGACGTACGTCGAGAGCGTCCTCAACGAGGTCGTGGAGGTGAGCGGAAGCGGCGCTCACGCGACAACCTCCTACGATCCGGGCTCGTTCAAAGTTCGCCTCCGGCGCGAGGGCGGTCTCGCGTTCCTCGAGGTGACCGACGACAAGCACACCGACCCGGTCCCCGTGGTAACGGTGACCACCACCGACGCAAAATACCACCAGCTGAGCGTCATCGGGCTCGCAGCGCAGTGGCAGGCCATCCTCCAGGCAGACGTCGAGGAATCGCTGCTCAAGCGGCAGCCGGCGTTTCAGCGCAAGAGCCTCGACGCGATCCTGCGCGTCGCGGCGGCGCTGATCGTCGCCACCCTGCTGGTGGGCGGCATCGCCGCATCCCTGCGACGGCGCATCGACGCGCTCGCCGAGCAGCTCGAGGCGCGGCGCGACGACGCCGCCGCGGGGGGCGTGCAGAGCAACGCCGCGGGGGCCGATCTGCACAGTCGACGCAGAGCGTTCTTGGCCGCGGCGCTGCGCACGGTCACTCCGGCGAGACGCCTCGTGGTCCTTCGCGCGAGCGTCGTGGTGCTCTGGTGCGCGCTTCTCCTGGCGTGGTTCGGCGCGCTGACATGGGCCTTCTCGCTGTTTCCGCAGACGACGCCGCTGGGCAGGCACATCTTCCACGACGCGAACGGGATCGCCGTCACCTGGGTCGTGGCCTTGCTGCTCGATCGCGTCGGCGACGTGTTGATCGCGCGATTCTCCGCCGCCTGGAGCACCCGAGCGTTTTCCTCGTCGGAAGAGCGCGCCCGCCAGCTCCTGCGCATCCCGACCGTCGCGCAAGCGTTGGCCGGCTTCAAGACGTTCGTGCTGGTCTTCGTGGCCCTGCTGACCTCGCTCGGGATCATCGGAATTCCCGTCTTCTCGGTGATCACGATCGGCGGGGTGGCCGCGATCGGCGTCACGCTCGCTGCTCAGAACCTCGTGCGCGATTTCCTCAACGGGCTCTTGGTACTGCTCGAGGACCAGTACGTCGTGGGCGACTACGTGACGATCAACGGGCAGAGCGGCCTGGTCGAGCGCCTCACCCTGCGCATCGTCCAGATTCGCGACTCGTCCGGCGACTTGACCACGATCCCCCATAGCTCGGTGACGAACGTGATCAATCAGTCGCGCAATTGGTCGCGCGTCGACTTCCGCGTTTCGGTCGATCCGGGCGCAGACATTCCGAAGGCGCTCGACATCGTGCGAAGCGCGATGCAAGGGCTGGGCGCGGAGAACGGGCCGCTGCGCGGCGCGGTCCTCGAGCCGGTCGAGTGGATCGGCGTCAGCAGCCTCAGCCGCGACGGCGTCGTGATTCGAGCCTCGATGAAGACGGCGCCGCTGCGCCAATTCGAACTGCGCCGCGAGCTCTCCGAACGCGTCCGCAAAGCGTTGTCCGAGGCCGGCATCGCCCTCGGAGCGCCGCTCCCCGACGCGCCGGCCTAGCGACGCACGAAACGCGCAAGCGTCCCTACGTTCGTCGCGAAGGTCATTGCTCGACGCGGGTCGGGTAACGCCGCACCCTGCTGGGTTAGTGCGCGACGCCGACCGATAATGCGTTGCTCACGATCTCCTTGGCCGCCTCCACGATCGATTCCAGATGCGCCTCGTCTTTGAAGCTTTCGGCGTAGATCTTGTAGATGTTCTCGGTCCCCGAAGGACGAGCCGCAAACCAGCCGCTCTTGGAGATGACCTTCAATCCGCCGACCGGCGCGTCGTTCCCGGGAGCGCGCGTCAGCTTTTGCAAGATCGGTTCTCCCGCGAGCTCCGCGTCCTTCACGTCCTCGGGGGCGAGCTTCTGCAGCTTGGCTTTCTGCTCGGGGCTCGCCGGCGCGTCGATGCGCGTGTAGTAGGGCGTTCCGAAGCGAGCGGTCAGCTCGCGATAGTGCTCGCCCGGGTCCTTGTTCGTGCGAGCCGTGATCTCGGCAGCCAGCAGGTTGAGGATGATGCCGTCCTTGTCGGTGGTCCACACTGCGCCGTCGTGCCGCAAGAAGCTCGCGCCCGCGCTCTCCTCGCCGCCGAAGCAGACGGAGCCGTCGAACAGCCCCGAGACGAACCACTTGAATCCGACCGGCACCTCGTAGAGACGGCGCCCGAGATCCGCGACGACCCGGTCGATCATCGTGCTGCTGACCAGCGTCTTGCCGACCGCGGCCGTCGCCGGCCAGTGCGGACGGTTGCCGAGCAGATAGCGCACCGCGACGGCCAAATAATGGTTGGGATTCATCAGCCCGACCGAAGGCGTGACGATGCCGTGGCGGTCGGCATCCGGGTCGTTCCCGAAGGCTAAGCCATACTTGTCCTTGAGGCCGACGAGCCCGGCCATCGCGTAGGGGCTCGAGCAGTCCATGCGGATCTTGCCGTCGTGATCGACCGTCATGAACGAAAACGTCGGATCGACGCGCGGATTGACGACGGTGATGTCGAGTCCGTACGCCGAGGCGATCGGCTCCCAGTAGTGGACCGACGCGCCTCCCAGCGGATCGACCGCAAGCGACAGGCCGGCGACGCGAATCGCTTCCATGTCGACGACGTTGCGCAAGTCGTCGACGTAGGGCCCGATCAGATCGACTTCGTGGGTCGTCTCCTCCGCCATGGCCGCAAGGTAGGACATGCGCTTGACGCCCGCGTTCTGCGCGCGCAACAGTCCGTTGGCTCGGTCCTGCACCCACTTCGTCACGTCGGTGTCGGCCGGGCCGCCGTTGGGCGGGTTGTATTTGAACCCGCCGTCCTCGGGCGGATTGTGCGACGGCGTCACGACGATGCCGTCAGCGAAGTGGTTGGTGCGCTCGCGGTTGTGCGCGAGGATGGCGCGCGAGATAGATGGGGTCGGCGTGAACCCGTCGTCGCGCTGGATGAAGGTCGTGACGCCGTTGGCCGCGAGGACCTCGAGGGCCGTGCGCTGGGCCGGCCCCGAGAGCGCGTGAGTGTCTTTCCCCACATACAGCGGCCCTTCGATGCCGGCACTTTTGCGATATTCGCAGATCGCTTGCGTGACGGCCAGGATGTGCGCTTCGTTGAAGGCGCCCAGCAGCGAACTGCCGCGATGCCCGCTGGTACCGAAGCTGACGCGCTGGCTCGGGTCGTCCATGTCGGGCCGGCGGGCATAATACTCGTGCTCGAGCCGGGCCGGATCGACCAGCATGTCGGTCGGGGCTGGTTTGCCTGCAAGCGGTGAGAGCGCCATCCTATCTTCCCCTTCCACGTCCACGTGTAGCATGCCGTCCTTCGCAGAAGATGCCCGGAAACCGTTCATTCGGGGCGGACCAAATCGACTTTCAGGGGGATGGCGCATCCTTCCATCCAAGCCGCACGACGACGGAGGATAACGACAATGGCGAGGTCCAGCACCGGTGGCCCCCTGAGTCGCCACACGATGGCGTACGTCCTGGCAGGCGGCCGCGGGTCCCGGCTGATGGAGCTGACCGACAAACGCGCCAAGCCCGCGGTCTATTTCGGCTGCAAGTCGCGCATCATCGATTTCGCGCTCTCGAATGCGCTCAACTCGGGCATTCGGCGCATCGCCGTGGCCACGCAATACAAGGCGCACAGCCTGATCCGGCACTTACAGAACGGCTGGAACTTCTTTCGGCCGGAGCGCAACGAGAGCTTCGACATTCTGCCGGCGAGCCAGCGCGTCTCCGAAGAGCAGTGGTATCTGGGCACCGCGGACGCGGTCTTTCAAAATATCGACATCATCCACAGCTACGGTCCGGAATACATGATCGTGCTCGCAGGCGATCACGTGTACAAGATGGACTACGAGCAGATGTTGGAACAGCACGTCAACGAGAACGCGGATGTCACGATCGGCTGCCTGGAGGTTCCGCGGGAAGAGGCCAGCGGCTTCGGCGTCGTCGGCGTCGACGTATCCGACGTCGTCGTCTCGTGGCTCGAGAAGCCGAAGGATCCGCCCGGTCTGCCCGACCGTCCCGACGTGTCGTTCGCGAGCATGGGCATCTACGTGTTTCGTACCGAGCTGCTCTTCGGACAGCTGCAGCGCGACGCCGCCGACCCCAACTCCAGCCACGACTTCGGCAAGGACATCATCCCCTACATGGTGCGCAACGGGCGCGCGATCGCGCACCGCTTCGAGCGCTCGTGCGTTCGCTCGAGCACCGAAGCGGAAGCCTACTGGCGCGACGTCGGCACGATCGACGCGTATTGGGAGGCCAACGTCGACCTGACCGACTTCGTTCCCGCGCTCGACCTGTACGACCGCGGCTGGCCGATCTGGACGTACGGCGAGATCACGCCGCCCGCCAAGTTCATCCACGACGAGGAGAAACGGCGCGGACACGCGATCAGTTCGCTGGTCTCGGGCGGCTGCGTCATTTCCGGCGCTGGCGTGCACCGTTCGCTGCTGTTCACCGGTTCGCGGGTCAACTCGTTCGCGCAGCTCGAAGGCGCGGTCGTCCTTCCGTACGCGGACATCGGACGTTCGGCGCGGCTCACCAACGTCGTGATCGACCGCGGCGTTCGCATTCCGCAAGGCCTCGTGGTGGGCGAGGATCGCGAGCTCGACGCCAAGCGCTTCAGGCGCAGCGAGCGCGGCATCTGCCTGATCACGCAGGCGATGATCGACCGGCTCTAGCGCGCGGCGTACGAACGAAGCCATGGCGTCACGCGTGCGGGTGCTCTCAGTCGCCTCCGAGATCTTTCCCATCATCAAGACGGGCGGGCTCGCCGATGTCGCGGGTGCGCTGCCCAAGGCACTCGCGGCCGAGGACGTCAGCGTCAGAACGCTCGTGCCCGGCTACCCTGCGGTGATGCGGGCCCTCGGCACGGAAGCGAAGACGGTCTTGACCGTGGCCGAGCTCTTCGGCGGAACGGGACGCGTGCTCGCCGGAAGCGCCTCCGGCCTCGACCTCTACGTGCTCGACGCGCCGCACCTGTTCGCGCGCGAAGGGAACATCTACACCGGCGCCGGCGGCGTCGACTGGCCCGACAACGCCTTTCGCTTCGCCGCGCTCGCCAAGGTCGCGGCCCGCATCGCGGAAGGCGCGCTCGAGGGCTACCGGCCCGACGTCGTGCACGCGCACGACTGGCAAGCGGCGCTCGCCCCGGCGTTTCTGCGTTACGGCGGCGGGCGCAAACCGATCTGCGTCGTGACCGTTCACAACCTCGCCTTTCAGGGCGTATTCTCGCCTAAACTGCTGCCCTCGCTCGGACTTCCGCCCGAGGCCTACTCGGTCAACGGGCTCGAGTACTACGGCAGCATCAGCTATCTAAAAGCGGGGCTGCAGTTCGCCGACCGCATCACGACCGTCTCGCCGACCTACGCAGCCGAGATCATGACGCCCGAAGGTGGGATGGGCCTCGACGGCGTGCTGCGACGGCGCGCGTCGGTCGTCTCCGGTATCCTCAACGGCATCGACGAGCACGTCTGGGATCCCGAGTCGGATTCCACGCTGGCCGTCAACTACGACGCGAAGCACTTCTCGGCGCGTGCCGCGAACGCCGTCGCCCTGCGCGCGCGGCTCGCGCTCGAGAGCGACGCGCACGCGCTGCTGGTCGGGATCATCAGCCGCTTGACGTGGCAAAAGGGCCTCGACCTGCTGCTCGAAGCGCTGCCTAGCTTGCTCGCGTCGGGCCTGCAGTTCGCGTTGCTCGGCGCGGGCGACGCGGCGCTCGAGGCCGGTTTCAGCGAGGCCGTCCGGAAGTATCCGGGGCGCGTGGGCTGCGTGATCGGATACGACGAGTCGCTGGCGCATCTCATCCAAGCCGGCTCGGACGCGTTGCTCGTGCCCTCGCGTTTCGAGCCGTGCGGGCTCACCCAGCTCTGCGCGCTGCGCTACGGTGCCGTTCCGGTCGTGACCCGCGTCGGCGGCTTGGCGGACACCATCATCGACGCGAACGAGATGGCGTTGGCAGCCGAGGTCGCGACCGGCATCCAATTCTGGCCGCCCTCACGCGAAGCGCTCGAGGCCGCGCTCACCCGCGCGCATTCGCTCTTCCGCGTTCCCGCTGCCTGGAAGCGGCTGGCCGTCAACGGCATGCGCTCGGACGTCTCATGGCGGCGCCCCGCGCGCCGCTACGCGCAGCTCTATCGCGACGCCCTCGCCGGCGATCCCGTCGCCAGCGGGCTACCGCGACCTCAAGAGTCCGGCCTTCCCGCCTCACTGCACGTGGAACGAACCTAAGACGAGTCCCGGCGTGCAGTTACTGCCCGTGTCGTTGAGATAGACGGTCAACAAGCTGCCGCCGAACCAGAGCGCTCCGGAATTGCCGCTCGCCTGATAGACCGGGTTCGCAAAAGTCGGCGTGGCCGCCGGCGAGGGCAGCGGATTGGGCCCAGGACCGAGCGTGTTGTACTACCATGCATTTCCGGTTGTATTGTTGAGAACATAAGCATCGTAGCTGACCGGCAACGCCTTGTTGCTTCCGAAAACGACCGCACCCAAACTATCGGGGATGCCGGTCGAACCCGGCGCGGGATAGACCAGGACCGTGGTCGTGCCCGTCGGCGGCGCGCACGTCGGAGGAGGATTTGAATTCGAGCCGCCGCATCCGGCCGCGAGCAGCGCAGCGGCGGCAAGAGACGAAAGCACTCGAGCGCGACGACGGACGTTCATCTTCATCTCCAAGATTCTCGGAAGCACGGTTTCTGTGAATTCCACGCGGTTTATCGAGTGCCTCGAACGGGAAAACAACGGCACCGCATCGATGACGAAAATCTGCGCTACAGCCGCCCTCCCCGCGTTGCTTGCGCTAGCGACGCCCGCTCTCGCCGATCAGAGCTATCCCCCTTCAGATCCCCACTCGAAGCTGTGCCACGACTCGTTCGAGAACCGTGACTACCAGCGCGCCGCCGACGCCTGCCGCTCGTCGACGGCGTCGTACGAACAGTCGCGGCAATCTCAGCAACCGGGTTCGCAAGCTGCCGACCTCTACGGCATGTACGAGGCCGCCGACGAGTGGCTGCTCTCCGACGTCTACCTGCATGGCGGGGAGCAGACGTTCGGCACGACCTATCGAACCGAAGCCTACCAGGCCGGCCTCGAAGCGTACACGCTGGCGACGCTGATCATCAAACCCTATCCGGAATCGTATACGTCCCTGGCCGACTGGCAGCGAGCAGTCGCCCTCTACGCGCTACGCATCCGCGGCGACCTGCTGACCGTGTTCCCGACCATGTGGTGCGAGGTTCCGCGCTTAGCCGCCGACGAGACTTTCGTCGCGCCCGACGGGACGCGTCACAGCGCAACGGACTGCGCGCACTAAAAGCTGGCCGCCCGCAGCGGTCGAGTTTGCTCTGCGGCTGACCGGTTGAGCCTGGCTTCCTGATGCAAGGACCGGCGCAGTCGGGAATAACGCGTGCGGCAAGCCTCGATCCCCTCGCCGGAGTGCTGCTTCCCGTCACTGGTCCTCGCGATGTTGACGACGCCGAAATCCAGACCGATGAAGTCCGTCGCCGGAAGGCGCCGATCGTACGGCACGGCGGCAAACGGCCGAAAGTGCGGGCGAATCTTCCTGTCGCGTTTGGACGCGGAGCACACCTCGGCAATACAGCGCACGGCCATTTGGGCCGACACCGTTGCGACGTGTCCTTCTTGCCTCGTCGCTCACATCCGCAGCATGTTTGACTCGGCTCGACCTTGCGCGTTTGCTCGACCTACCCGGCAATAGCTGCTCCCGCTTTGCACCGCAGGGACCGTCGCCGGCGCAATCGCGATCGCCTTTGAGGACCTCGTCGGCCCTGCGGGCGCCTTCGCCGTGGGACGCCGGTGCCTCGGCCGCATTCCGCGAAGGGACGAGAAAAGAGCGCAACCTCTGACAGGGGGTCTTTCGTGGACGACGCACCAGGCCAAGCCTTCGAGGACGAGCGTGACGGCGCAACGGACGGCGGCTTCCGGCCGGAGGAGCTCGACCGGATGGTCATCACGCCGCCGCTGCTCTACGACCTGCGAATCCCCGGCAGCGACGCGCAGCTCTTTTACGTGATCATCGATCTCAACCTCGACTATCCCGGCGGCCGGCTGGACGCGCGCCGCACCGTCCTCGCTTTGATCGACGCCGTGCGGGCCGAGTCGGCCGACAAAGGCCTCGGTGAGGGCGTCATCCAGCACGATGCGGTTCAAGGCGATCCGACGCACCCGTACGTCTTCGCGCAGCTCTCCGGCGCGACGATCAAAGCGATCGTCGCCCAGGACCGCGACACGCTGCCGCAAGCACGCATCACGGCGAGCGGTCAGATCCCCTCGGCCCGCGGTGCCATTTACCGCGTCTGGGAGGACGCCGAGGTGCATCCCCTCATCACGCGCTCGATTGCGACCGTCAAAGCCGACGCCGCGCAGATCGCCTACAGCGCGCTCGGCACCGACATCGTTTGGGCGGTCCTGGATTCGGGGATCGAACGCGAGCACGTCCACTTCACGACCTTCAAGAACCTCGAGCCGCCCAAACCGATCGAGCACAAGGATTTCACGGGAGGCGGGGCACCGCTCAGCGATCCGTTCGGGCACGGAACGCACGTCGCCGGCATCATCGCGGGCGCCTTCATGGCCGGCGCGAACGACCCGCCGCGGCTCGCCATTTCCCGCTTTCGCAACGAAAGCGGAGACACGCTGACGCGCACGACCGAGATTCGAAAGATCAGCAGCATGGCGCCGCGCTGCGCGCTGGTCAGCCTGCGGGTGCTCGACGACAGAGGGCACGGCCGCGTCAGCATGATCATCGACGCGCTCGAGGAGGTTCAGCGCCTCAACGATTTCGGCCGCCGCCTGCTCGTCCACGGGGTGAATCTCAGCGTCGGCTACGACTTCGACCCCAAATGGTTCGCCTGCGGACAGAGCCCGTTGTGCGTCGAAGTCGACCGCCTCGTCCGCAGCGGCGTGGTCGTGGTCGTTGCGGCGGGGAATACGGGTTACGGCTGGACTGCGACGCAGCAGCGCGGCAACGTCACCGCCGGGCTCGCGCTGAGCATCAACGACCCCGGCAACGCGGAGCTCGCGATCACGGTCGGCTCGACCCATCGCGACATGCCGTTTACCTACGGTGTCTCCTACTTCTCCTCAAAGGGTCCGACTGGCGACGGCCGCTGCAAGCCCGATCTGGTCGCTCCGGGCGAACGTATCATATCGTGCGCGGCCGGCCAAAAACGGACTGCCGGCTCGGCACCTGCTCCGCCCAATCCACCGCCCGTCGCCGCCCAGGCGCTCCCCGCGCAGGCCATGCCGGCTGGGCAGCCCGCGTCGCCGCCCGCCCCGGCACCGCCCTCCATCGACTATGTCGAGGACAGCGGCACGAGCATGGCGGCGCCGCACGTCTCGGGTATCGTCGCGGCGTTCCTTTCCATCCGGCGCGAGTTCATCGGCCAGCCCGAATCCCTCAAGGCGATTCTTCTTTCGACCGCAACCGACCTCAAGCGAGACCGCTCTTTTCAAGGTGCGGGCCTCGTCGATTTGATGCGAGCGATCCAGTCAGTCTGAAAGGCGAGCAATCCACATGTCGCAAGTGAGCTACGGCGGCTTCCCGTCGGTCGACGTGATGTTCGACGAGAACGCGAAGCTAGTCGATCCTGCCAGCCCGGGCGCCGTTCTCGACATGCTTCGCGGACAAGGCGTCACCGATCTGGTCGCCATCTCGCACGGCTGGAACAACAACATCCCCGAAGCGAGCGCGCTCTACACGAGTTTTTTCGCGCACCTCCGCGGTCAGCTCGGCGCCGCGATCCCAGGCCTGGCCGGGCGCGCCTTCGGCATCGCGGCGATCTACTGGCCCTCCAAGCGCTTCACCGATGAAAGCGCGATCCCGGGCGGCGCGGCCGCGGCCGGCGATGCGAGCTCCGAGCAGCTCTCGCAAACCCTCGACAACCTTGCCGATCTGTTCGCCGCGCGCGGGATGGCGGCGCAGCTCGCGGAAGCGAAGACGCTCGTCGACAACCTCGAAAACAGCGAAACCGCGCAAGACCGCTTTGTCGCGATCGCCGCCGGCCTGTTGAGCGCCGCACCCGAACCGGACATCGGGATGGACGGACTCGCGCAGGCGCTCGGCGGCCCGGGCGGACACGAAGTGCTGCAAGCGCTCAAGGGGGCGCGGGTCGGCGTCGTCTCGCCGCCGGACGGTTCCGATTCGGGCGGCGCAGCCGACCTTCCCGACTCGGATGCCGGGCCGCCGGAAGGAGGAGCCGCCGGCCTCGGCGGGATCTTCAACTCGATCGGCGACGCTGCGCTCGGCCTGCTCAACGTGGTCACGTACTCGACGATGAAGGATCGCGCCGGCATCGTCGGCCGGGCCGGCGTCGCGCCGGTCCTCGACGGCGTGCACGCGGGCGCCCCGAGCGTGCGGCTGCACCTTGCGGGCCACAGCTTCGGAGGCCGCCTCGTCACGGCGGCCGCCGCGGCAACCGCAGCGCCGGTCGCTACGCTTTCGCTGCTTCAGGCGGCCTATTCGCACTACGGCCTCGCGCAGAATTATGACGGCCAACAGCACGACGGCTTCTTCCGCGCCGTGCTGGCAAACCACAAAGTCTCGGGGCCGATCCTCATTTCGCACAGCGTGCACGACCTCGCCGTCGGTTTGGCCTACCCGCTCGCCTCGCGCATCTTCAACCAGCAAGCCAGCGCCCTCGGCGACGCGAACGATCCCTTCGGCGGCATGGGTCGCAACGGCGCGCAGAAGACGCCCGAAGTCGCCGATCCGAACGCCCTGCTCGAACCGGCCGGCTCGGCTTACGCGTTGCAGGACGGCGTTCCCAACAACCTCAACGGCGACGCCATCATCCAAAGCCACGGCGACATCTGCCGCGACGAGATCGCCTACGCGATGCTCGTCGCGATCGCTCGAACGTGAGGTCGGCCGGTGACCGAGCCTGAGGCTCATCGCGCGAACGCCGCGCCGCCCGCTTTCGGCGCGCTGCTACGGCGTCTTCGCTTGGCGGCTGGACTGGCGCAGGAGACCTTGGCCGAACGCGCGCGGATCAGCGTTCAGGCCGTCAGCGCGCTCGAGCGCGGGGTGCGCCGCGCCCCGCAGCGCCAAACGCTGCTCGCGATCGTCGAAGCTTTAGACCTCGACCAATCGCAGCGCCGCGAGCTCGAAGCCGCCGCGGTGCGAACGCCGAAACCGCGCGAAGCGGTCGGCGCGTTCGTGCATTCCGCCGGCTCGCGCTTTGCTCCCGGACGGCACAACCTGCCGGCTTCGCTCAACGCCTTCTTCGGACGCGAACCCGAGCTCGAAGAAGTGGCCGCGATCTTTCTCACCGCACGCTTGCTGACGATTACCGGAATCGGCGGAATTGGGAAGACGCGTTTCGGCATCGCACTCGCATCGGGAATGGCGAAGCGCTATGACGACGGCATCTGCTTCGTCGAGCTGGCCCCCGTCGCCGACGTGGCGCTCGTGCCCTACGCGATCTTGGAAGCGCTCTCGCTGCGTGAAGAGGGCAGCCGTCCGATCGAGACGACGCTGATCGAGAATCTCAAGGATCGCTCGACGCTGCTCTTCTTGGACAACTGCGAGCACGTCGGCGAAGCCTGCGCGCTGCTGTGCCGCCAGCTGCTGCAAGCCTGTCCGAAGCTTCATATTCTTGCGACCAGCCGCACCGTGCTCGGCATCGGCGGCGAGGTGACCTATCGGCTCGCTCCGCTCGGGGTGCGTGACGGCGTGCACCTCTTCGTCGAACGGGCCCGCGCGCTCTCGCCGTCGTTCACGCTCACCACGGCCGACGACGCACTGGTCGCGAGCAGTGTCCGGCGCCTCGACGGAATTCCGCTGGCCATCGAGCTTGCGGCCGCGCGCACCAAAGTGATGTCGCTCGAAACGCTCTCGGCAAGGCTCGACAACCGGTTCCGGCTGCTGACGGGCGGCGAACGAGCCGCCCTGAACCGCCACCAGACGCTGCGCGCTGCGATCGATTGGAGCTACGAGCTGCTCGACGACGCCGAGCGCCGGCTGTTCGCGCGGCTTGCGATCTTTGCCGGCAGCTGGACGCTCGAAGCGGCGGAACACATCTGTTCGGGCGAGGGGATCGACGAAGGCAGCGTGCTCGACCTGCTCTCGAACCTGGTCGACAAGTCGCTCGTGCAAGCCGAGCCGCAAGGCGACGTCACTCGCTTTCGCTATCTCGAGACGGTGCGCGCCTATGCGCTCGAAAAGTTCGCCGCCTCAGCCGAGAGCCGCCGCGTACGCAGCGCCTTCGTCGAATGGTATACCGCGTTCGTCGAAGAGACGGAGCCGCTGCTCTTCGACCAGCGTCAGCTGGAGGCGTTGCAGCTCATCGGCAGCGAGATGGACAACATTCGGTCGGCGCTCGACACGGCGCTGCAGGGCATCGAGCGTACCGATTACCCGCTGCGCTTGGTCTCCGCCATCTCGCGCTACTGGTTCGTGCGAAACAACTTCTACGAGGCCCACAGCGCGATCGTGTCGGCGCTCGAGCGCGCCGAGGACGGCGACCCGCGGCTTCGCGCCAAAGCGCTGATCAGCCTCTCCGGACTCTTCATGCAGCGCCGCGATTTCAACGCCGGCTGGAAGTGCGCCAGAGACGCGGTCGAATTGACCCGGACGGCGGCCGACGAGCAGACCCATCTGCGGGCGCTCGGGATGGCGGCGCTCGCGGCGCTTTACGCTCCCAAGACGAGCGGCGTCAAGGAGACGCACCTTGAGTTGCTCGAGCTGGTCGAGCGCATGGAAACCGGTCGGCCCGCACTTCCCTACTTTGCCGCCGGGTTGGCGGCCCTGCGCGACGCCGACTTTCCGCGCGCTGCCAACCTGTTGCAAACGGCCTTGCAGATCACCCGGCGCGTGGGCGATCCGTACGACTTCGGCGGAACGGCGGCGCAGCTCGGGCTGGCCAAGCTGCAACTCGACGAGGCTGCGCAAGCCGCGGCGCTCTTCTTCGAGAGTGCGCAGCTCAGCTCGTCACTCTTCGTCGAGAGCGCCGAGCTGCGGGTCTCATTTCAATTCTTGGCCAACTTCGCGCAGTGCGCCGAAGGCCTGGCGTACGTTGGCGCCGAGATGGAATCGATGGAGTTCGCCGCCGAGCTCTTCGGCGCGGCGCAGGCGCTTCGAGACCTATGTGCGGCCCCGCTGTGGCGGCACTGGATGCCGCTACAGGAACGCCATCGTGCCGCCGCCGTCCGAGTGCTTGGAGAGACGCTGTTCGCAGAGCACTACGCGTTCGGGTACGAGCTTGCCAAACGCGATGCTCACGCCTCGATCGGCAGGTTCAAAGCAGCCTATGAGAAGCCGCAGGAGCGCTAGGGCCCGTGAGGTCCGTTGACGATCATGAAGTGATGGACGACGCAGCCTTTGACCCGTTCGCCCAGGTCGCCGACGAACTCGTTCGTCTTGTCGACGACATCTCGCGCTTCTTCGGGAGACACGTCGATGCCGGCAACCTTCAACAGAACCAAGCGCAAGCGTTCCACATCGTCTATCGGCGCGTCCCGCAATTCTTCGAGTGCCTGCGGATCGGTGAGAACGACGCCTAACAAGCGTTGCGCATACCGTCGGATGTCTTCTGGGCTCATGGCACCTCCGGAAGGATCGCGCGCACTTTGAAAGGTCTACAACCGGAAAACGGCGCCGGATTCGTCTTCGTCGTCATGCCGTTCGCGGATCGAAATTCTCCGGCGCTGGGCGTTAGCCTGCTCAAGAGCACGCTTGCTTCTCAAGGGATCGCGTCTCGCGTCCTCTATCCGTCGCTGCGCTTCGCGTCGCTCGTCGGGCCGCGCCACTACGACGCGATCGCGTCGACGATCGAGACGACTGCGCTGCTCGGCGAGTGGCTGTTCGCACGCGCCCTGCGGCCGATTCGCGAAGACGAAGCCGCCCTCTATCGCGAGCACGTCCTGGCGCGCCACGCGCCGGAAGCGAGCGCGGTGCTCGAATCGGCCTTGCCGCTCGTGGAGCCGTTCGTCGAGGCCTGCGTCGAGCAGGTGCTCGCGAGCAAACCCGCAGTCGTCGGCTTCACGAGCACGTTTGCGCAGCACGTTCCCTCGCTGGCAGTCGCGGCGCGGCTCAAAGCGCGAGCGCCCGCGCTCCCGATCGTTTTCGGCGGCGCAAACTGCGAGGGCGAGATGGGTCTGGCGACGCTGCGCGCCTTTCCGTTCGTTGACGCCGTCGTCTCGAGCGAAGCCGAGTCGGTCGTCGGCGAGTTGTTCGCGCGTCTGACGCAAGGAGTCGACCCCCGCGACCTTCCCGGCGTCGCGACCCGAGCCAGCCTGCTCGACGGAACGAGCTCGGGCGCCGGCGTTGCACCGCAGCAGGATCTCGACGCGCTTCCCCTTCCCGACTTCAGCGACTATTTCGTCCAGCTCGAAGCGCGTAACGACGAGCAACTTCGGCTGCATTTCGAAACCTCGCGCGGCTGCTGGTGGGGAGCGAAGAGCCACTGCACGTTCTGCGGTCTCAACGGCGGCTCGATGCAGTTCCGGCGCAAGTCGCCGCAGCGGGCCCTTGCCGAGATCGAGCACCTTGCGACGACGTATGGCGTTCGCAACCTCGCGGCGACCGACAACATTCTCGACTGGCGCTATCTGGAGACGGTCCTGCCAGAGCTGGCGCGGCGCAACCTCGGCCTCGAACTCTTCTACGAGGTCAAAGCCAACCTGCGGCGGCAGCATATCCGGCTGCTGAGCGACGCGGGCGTGAACGCGGTCCAGCCGGGTATCGAAAGCCTGAGCACGCCGATCCTGCGACTCATGCGCAAAGGCGTGACGGCCCTGCAGAACCTTCAGACCCTCAAGTGGTGCCGGACCTTCGGCGTACACGCCGTCTGGAACTTGATTTACGGCTTTCCCGGCGAGTCGGAAGCCGAGTATCGAGCGATGGTCGAGCTCATTCCGCTGATCTCGCACCTGACGCCGCCTGCGGTCGTCGGGCCGGTTCGTCTCGACCGCTTCAGCCCGTATTTCGAGCGGCCCGAGGCGTTCGGCATAACGGACGTCGAGCCGTACCCGGCCTATTTCCACGTCTACGGGCTGCCCCGCGAGACGCTGAGCAAACTTGCGTATTACTTTACGTTTCGCTGCCGCGACGCTCTCGAGCCGGAGAGATACGCCGGCTTGCTGGCCGCGATCGACGGCTGGAAAGCGGTCCATGCGACCTCCGACCTGACGCTCATCGACGACGGCACGACGGCGCTCGTGTGCGACTACCGGCCCGTCGCGCCGGCTCCGCTCGCGGTGTTGGAGGGTCTCGACCGTGCGCTTTACGTCGCCTGCGACGCGATTCGAACGGTCGAGCAGTTGCGAGCCGAGTCGCTTGCGCCGGGCTCGCGCGCGGCACCGCGAGACGAGATCGAAGCGTCGTTGGAACGGCTCGTCGCACGCCGCTTGATGTTGCGGGAAGGCGCGGCGTTCCTGAGCCTGGCGGTCCCGCTCGAGCGCTACGCCTCGGGCGCGATGCTCGCGCGGCTCGAGGCAGCCCACGCGGCTTTGGCCGCAAGCGGCGCCCCTGGCAGCAGTTTGTGTGGGTAAGTTGTGCGGGTGTCGCTGTACCCGCTGCGGTCGAATCGGCAGAATCGAAGACACACCGCAGCGGATTTTGGGGGAACGCGAAATGCAGATCGACGTACGGCTCTTGGGAACAGCGCGCATCACGTGCGACGGCGTCGGCATCGAATCGCGGCTCTCGGCCCAAACCCTGCGGCTGCTTGCGCTGTTGGTATGCCGCCAGAACGACCGGCTCACGCGCGAGGACGTCGCCTTCGCGCTCTGGCCCGACTGTAGCGAGGCCGAGGCGCGTGCCAATTTGCGGCGCCACCTCTACCGGCTGGCGCAGCATCTGCCGGCCTCGCCGAAGCCGTTGATCGTCGCCGACAAGAAGACGCTACGCTGGGGAGCCGCCGGCGAGACGACCGTCGACGCACTCGAGTTCGAACGGCTCAGCAAGGCCCCGGCCTCGATGGAGCGCGCGATCGCGCTCTACCGCGGCGATTTCCTGTCGTTCGTCGACGATGAATGGGCCGGTGCGATCCGCGAGCGGCTGCGCCGGCGCTGGTTCCGCTGTCTCGAGGAGGCGATCCGGCGCTGCCGCGACGAGTCCGACGAGCTCGGCATGCTGCGTTACGTCGAGCTGCTGCTCAAGGCCGATCCGTGGCGCGAGGACGCCTTGCGCGAGCTGATGCTGCTGCGTTACCGCCTCGGCGACCGCGCGGGCGCCCTCTCCTACTTCCGGGACTTCTCGCTCCGGCTAAAGTCTGAGTTCGACGCCGACCCGATGCCCGAGACCGTGCGCTGTCGAGAGCTTATCGCGCGGGGCGGCCAGGCCGGCGAGCGCGGCCAGTTCGACGCGCGCTTCGCGCTTGCCTGAAAGCGAGCAGCCGGGTGTGGCCAGTCACAGTGGCCTGCCGGCGGATCGCCGCCCGAGCGGCCACCGGCGGGGAGCGCGCTGCGCGCGCGCTTGGTTAGGTGTGATGAGCTAAGCGCGCGCTCTTCGCGGCCGACAATGGAAGTGTAGGCACGATCAGGATTTTTTTATGAACTTCACGGCGAGCGGGGATCGCAAACGTTCGGTTCCGACGCTGGAGTTAGCGGCGTCCCTATGACGATTGCACGCCGGCTCTGGCTGGCGACGGCGATCATCGTCCTCGTGCTGTTGATTCACAATGCTGCGGAAGTCTTCGTTTTCCAGTCGTATCGCGAGGTCGAAAGCCTTCGCACGAATGGACAAGCCGTCTTGGCCCACTCCGAATCATTGCTCAAAGACCTTCAGACGGCGCAGAGCAGCGAGCGTGG
The DNA here is from genome assembly GCA_052267165.1 of Vulcanimicrobiaceae bacterium. GTDB lineage: Bacteria > Vulcanimicrobiota > Vulcanimicrobiia > Vulcanimicrobiales > Vulcanimicrobiaceae > CAWICD01. Next base: position 157,771 of record JBKQHO010000007.1, read on the forward strand.
TTACCTGCTGACCCAGCGCTCCAGCTATCTCGGCCCTTACGCCGGCGCGAAGGACGGCGCGCTCGGCCACCTCGAGCGGCTGGAAGAGCTGGCCCCGTCGTGGTCGATCAAGCCCGCCGTCAGCGCGCTGAGCGCGGCCGTCGCTTCTGAATTCGCCGATCTTGACCGCGGCATCACGCTGCAAGAATCCGGTCGGCGCTCCGAAGCCCTCGCGCTCGCGTCCGGCGGCCAAGACGAGCGGTTCATGGATCAAGCAGGCAAGCTCGCGGAGCAATCCGCGGAAACCCTCAAGCTGACTTTGGACAAGCGGGCCGCGACCGCTAACGAGCTGTACCGGGTCCTGTGGGGCTACATGTTCTTGGCGGGCCCGCTGGTGCTGATCTTCCTCGTCGTGACGATACGGCTGGTGACAGGACAAGTGAAGCGGTCCACCTCGACGCTGCAGGCGGCCATGGCCGCGGTCAGCTTGAGCGCTCATCCCAAACCGATTTCGTCCGCGCCGAGCGACGAGTTGGGCAGCGTCGTCACCGCCTTCAACCACATGGTCGAGCGATTGGCGCACGAACAAGCCGAGCGCAGCCTCGCCGAAGATTCGCTCGTCGCCAGCAACCTCGAACTGAGCGACCGCGAGCGAACGATGAATCTGTTGCTGCAGACGTCGGAACAGCTTGCAACCGTTAAGGACCAAAGCGAATTCGCGGGGGTCGTGCAGCGCTTCGTTCCGCAGATCATCCGCAAGCTTCCGGGCTGCCTCTACGTCCTCGACGAATCACGCACGTCGCTCGAAGCATGCGCGACCTGGAACTCGCCGCAGTGGGCTTCCGAAAGCATTCCGGTCCAGGAATGCTTCGCCGCCTGCCACGGGCAAGCGTACTTCTTCGCCGAAGCCGATGCCGAGTTGTGCCCGCACGCGGCGAGCTGTGCGTCGCGTTCTTCCCGGTGCGTTCCGCTGATGTCGCAAGCCGAGGTCATCGGCGTCATCTATCTCGAGGCGGATCAGAGCGCGGCTGACCTCGACGAAGGCGACCGTCAAAAGCTCATGCTCGTCTCGGACACGCTGGGCTTGGCGCTGGGTAATTTGCGTCTGCGGGAACGTCTGCGGACTGAATCCGTGCGCGACCCGCTGACCGACGTCTTCAACCGGCGGTTCCTCAACGAAGTGCTCGCCTTCGAGCTGGCTCGCGCGAGCCAGACGGGTCAGCCGTTCTCGCTCATGATGCTGGACATCGACCACTTCAAGCACTTCAACGACGTCTACGGACACGAGACGGGCGACGTCGTGCTCAAGGAGCTCGCCGAAACGCTGCGCCGTCACTCGCGTAAGAACGACATCGTGTGCCGCTGGGGCGGCGAAGAGTTCTTGCTCGTTTTTCCGACGATGGATTCGGAAGCCGCCTACGAGCGCGCCGAAATGCTGCGCGAGGCGATCAAGACGATCGTCATCATCTCGGAGGGCCGCCGCGTCGACCAGATCACGGCCTCGGCCGGCGTCGCGACCTACCCAGGCGCGGGCCTCGACGCGGAAGGGCTGACCGCCGCCGCCGACCGCGCGCTCTACGAGGCCAAGCACGCCGGACGCGACCGCGTCGTTATCGCCCACGGTTCCGCGGACACCAACGGCCACAGCTGACCCGAGGCGGTCAGGCGCACCCGAGCCGGGTACGACTTGGCCATGAACGCACTCGCAGGTGCCGTGGCCTTCGCTGTCACAGCCCTTCTCCTTCAGACGCCGGGCGGCGCCCGAGCCGCGCAGCCGGCGACGCTGCCGTTCGCTTTCGTCGACCACCGGATCGCGCTCCAGGTCCGCATCGACGGCGCCGGGCCGTACACCGTCATCCTCGACAGCGGCGCGAGCGCGACGCTGGCCAGCGAGGACGCTCGCGCGCTCCACTTGCGGACCGGCCGCGCCTTCGAGATGGGCGGCACCGGCTCGGGACACGTCAGCGCCGCACCGTCGCGAATCCGCTCGCTCGACTTGGGGGCCGGGATCGTGCTGCACGACGTTCCGACCACGGTCGTCTCGCTCGAGGAGCTGCGACGCGTCACCGCGCTGCCCCGTTTCGACGGCCTGATCGGCAGCGAGCTGCTCGCGCGCTACGTCGTCGGAATCGACTACGCCGAGCAGCAGCTCACGCTTCGGCTGCCCGCGAACTACACCCCCGATCCCGCCGGCGTGACGTTGCCGCTGCTCGGAAAACACGGCACGCCGGCGATCCGGGCCAGCGTCGACGGCGAGGGCGGCTCGTTCGTCATCGATACCGGCGATCGCGTCCCGCTGACGCTGATGGAACCATTCGCATCCGCGCACGACGTGCTCGGCACGTATCCGTCCAAGGTCGTCGGCTTGACCGGCTGGGGATTCGGCGGCCCTGTGACGGGATACGTGACGCGCCTCGGCAGGCTCGACCTCGGAAGCCTCGAGATCGCGCAGCCGCTGACCCGCATTCCGACGGTCGCGGGCGGATTCTTCACCAGCAAACGGCTTGCGGGCAGCATCGGAACCGGCATCTGCGAGCAGTTCACGGTCACCTTCGACGTCCCGGACGGCCGGGTCACGTTCTCCGACCGGCGCGCCACCGACGACGCCTACGATCGCTCGGGGCTGTTCTTGAGCAGGAACGCGGGCGCGCTGGCCGTGGTCGACGTGTTGCAGCGCAGCCCCGCTGACCGCGCCGAGCTCGTCCCGGGCGACCGCATCCTCGCGCTCGACGGCGAACCCGTCGACGGCGCGTCCTTAGGCGAGGTGCGGGCCGCCCTCGCTGCCGCGCCCGGAACCGCGGTTACCCTGCGCGTCGAACGCGCCGGCGAAACCCGCGAGGTCAGTCTGATCTTGGCGGACCTCGCATGACGCGAGCACTTCATCTGACCCTGCGTCTCACGTGCGCAGCCGCGCTGGCGGCGGGGCTCTTCGCGACCGCAGCCCAGCCCGCGCGGGCGTCCGACTGGCCGCTCTTCGGACACGATCCGAGCCGCAGCGGCGTCGACGCGGGCGACTTCGCGCTTTCGTCGCGCAACGCCGGCGCGTTGCACGAACGCTGGCGCGTGCGGCTCGGCGCGGTCGCCGACTCGGCGCCGATCTACCTGTCGCGCGTGACGATCGGCGGCCGGCCGACGCCGATGCTCTATGTAACGGCCCGCGACGGAGCCACCTACGGCATCGACGCGCGGGACGGCCGGATCCGCTGGCGTTTCGTGACCCGCGGTCCGAAGATCACGAACTCGATGCCCGCGGCCGACGGCGGCACGCTCTACGTCCCGGGCGTGGACGGCGCCGTTCACGCGCTCGACCCGGCGACCGGAGCCGAACGCCGCGAGCACGGCTTTCCGGTTCGCATCACCGAGATGGCGCGCACCGAGAAGAACGCGTCGGCGCTCAACGTGGCCAACGGCTACCTCTACGCGGTGACCTCGGGCTATATCGGGGACGCGCCGCCGTACGTCGGGCACGTCGTCAGCATTCGCTTGAGCGACGGCTCGACGCACGTCTTCAACGCGCTCTGCAGCGACGGGACCGCGTTGCCGACGCGCGACTCGTGTCCGCAGCAACGGGCTGGAATCTGGGCGCGCGCGGGCGCCGTCGTCGATCCCGATCCCGATCCCGAGATGAACGGGCGCGTCTACGCGGCCACCGGGAACGGCGCGTTCGACGCGAACGCCGGCGGCCACGACTACGGCGACTCGCTGCTCGCGCTCAGCGCGGACGGCGCGCAGCTGCTGGGCTCGTACACGCCCGACGACTACGACCAGCTTCAAGTTGAAGACGCGGACCTCGGCAGCACGGCTCCGGCGCTGCTGCCGCGCGAGGAGCACAGCCGCACGCCGCTGCTCGCGGTCCAAGGCGGCAAGGACGAGCTGCTGCGGCTGCTCGACCGCGCACACCTCCCCGGCGTCGGCAAGGAGCTGCAAGAGATCGAGCTCGGCGACATGCTCTTCTCGGCACCGGCCGTCTGGCGCGACCCGAAGAGCACGACGTGGGTCTTCGTGGGCCTCGCGAACGAACTGCAAGCATACCGGCTGGTTACCGATCTGCACGGGACGAGCCGGCTGGTTCGAGCCTGGAGCACGGCCGCCGGCGCAACTTCGCCGGTCGTCAGCAACGGCGTCGTGTTCGCGGCCGTCAGCGGCGCGCTCCACGCCTACGACGCGGCGAGCGGGAACGAGCTCTGGAACAGCACGCGTCCGAGCGTCGGCGGAACGATCGGCGCGATTCACTGGCAGAGCCCGATCGTCGCCGACGGCCGGCTCTACTGTTGCGACGAGGACGGCATGCTCACCGCCTACGCGCTGCCGGGCGGCCGCGCTTCGGGCCGTTAACGAAGTTCGGCGGCCTCGTCGTTCTTCATGCGGTGGAACGCCGTGCTCGTGTAGCGCGTCGCGTCGGCGTAGTAGCGCTCCCAAATGCGCTTGAGCGCAGCAAGATAGTAGTCCACCAGGCCGAGCGGAACGATGAAGTTGTCGTAGTTGACCACGGCCCGGACCTTGGCGTTCAAGTGCCCCAGGCGCGACTCGACCATCCGGCTCATCTCGTCGACGTCCTCGTTCGAGCTGATCTCGAGCCCTTCGAAATTGATGAAGAACAGGTTGCGGCGCGGGTCGTACCACAACCGGTCCGCGAGCGGAATGCGCAGCAGGTCGTCGCGCAGATTCATCGGGTCGGTCCGAAAGATCCGCGCATCCATCAGCCGGGGTGATTGTTTCATCAGCGGCCGGAAATCCATTTGGTCCAGGATGTCGCGTTCCAGGTCGACGCCCGGCGCAATCTCGACGAGCTCGAGACCGTCTTTTGAAAGCCGCAAGACGCAGCGTTCCGTCACGAAGAGAACGGATTGCCCTTTGGCCGCCGCCAGCGGGCCGCTGAAGGTTCGCTCCTCGACTTCATCCACGAACTTGCGAGGCGTGCCCTCGCGAACGATGTTGAGCTTGCCGTTCTCCACGGAGACGTCCATCTTCCCCGCCGTGAAGGTACCGAGAAACACGAGCGACTTCGCGCTCTGGGTGATGTTGATGAAGCCGCCCGCACCGGAAAGCTTGCCGCCGTACTTGCTGACGTTGACGTTGCCCTCGCCGTCTGCCTGGGCAAGCCCGAGGAAGGCGACGTCGAGCCCGCCTCCGTCGTAGAAATCGAATTGCGCGGGCATGTCGATCACGGCTTGCGAGTTGTAGGACGCGCCGAAACTGAGGCCCGCGGCCGGCAGGCCGCCGATCGTGCCCGCTTCGGTCGTCAGCGTGAGCAGCTCGAGCAGCTTCTCCTCGTTGGCGACGCTCGCCACGCCTTCCGGCAATCCGATGCCGAGGTTGACGACGCTGTTGGGCCGCAGCTCCAAAGCCGCGCGGCGCGCAATAACCTTGCGCTTGTCCAAGGGCAGCGGCGCAATCGAGCCAACCGGCATGCGAAGCTCGCCGCTGAACGACGCGCTGTAGGATTCGGCGAAGGTTTGCCAGTGATCCGAGGCTTGAGAGACCACGACGCAGTCGACCAGCAGCCCGGGAATCTTGACGTCCTTGGGATCGAGCGTTCCCGCTTCGGCGAGACGCTCGACCTGCACGATGACGATGCCGCCCGAGTTGTAGGCGGCGGTCGCGATGGCCAAGCCGTCGAGGAGAACGGCCTCTTTCTCCATCGTGACGTTGCCGTCTGCGTCGGCCGTCGTGCCGCGCAAGAACGCGACGTTGATCGGCAGCGCCTTGTAGAAGAGATACTCGCAGCCGTGGAGATTGACGATCTCGACGAGATCCTCGGTCGTGATCCGATTGATCTTGCCGCCGCCGAAACGCGGGTCGACGAACGTGCCGAGGCCGACCTGCGTCAGCGTTCCCGGCTTGTGGGCCGCGATGTCGCGCAGCAAGTGCGCGAGCACCCCGAGCGGGAAGTTGTACCCCTGGGCGCGGCCCTCGAGCACGAGCTGCCCGATCTTCGGCACCAGCCCCCAGTGGCCGCCGATGACGCGGCTGACCAGCCCCTCGTGGGCGAGGTGATTGAGCCCGCGCGCGCCGCCGTCACCCTGTCCGGCCGCGTAGAACAGCGTCAGGTTGCGTGGTTTTCCGGATTCGAGGAAGTGGCTCTCGAGTGCGGCCAACAGCCCTTCGGGAACGGAGCTGCCCACGAAACCGCCGGTCGCCACCGTGTCGCCGTCGCGGATCAGCCGCACCGCATCCTTGGCGGTGACGACCTTGCTCTTCTTCCGCAGATAGAACGACTGTGGCGAGGGCGGGGGCTTCTTCATTGCGCACGGGATTGGCCACCGGCGCAAAAGCTCCGGTTCCCGTTATGAAACGAGTGGCGCTCAGTAACTCCAGGCCGGCGCCGGATAGAGCGGTTTCGCGTTGGCGAGTCGGTACGGATAGACGGTGACGAGGTTTCCGTTCTGGATCTGGTTGATGACCATCGGCTTGTAGACGTTCATGCCGCGCGAGTCGAACTTCAGCACGCCGAAGAAGGTCTCCACCTGCAAGTGGGCCAGCGCGTCGCGCACGGCGGTGCGGTCCAAGGTCCCCGCGTTCGCGAGCGCATACTGGAAGGCCAAGCCGGCCGCGGATGCCTCGCCGTCGTGATAGTCGGGCGCGTGGCCGTAGGCGCGCGTGAACGCGGCAGCATAGTCCTGGGCCTTCTGATAGAAGCCGGGCTCGCCGTTGTAGGTGACCGCGCTCGACCACTGCGAGCTGCCCATGACGCCTTCCGCGTCGCGTCCCAGCGTCTGGCGAAACGCCGGTGAGTCAGGACCGACCGTGTAGCCGTAGATCTTGGCGCTGACGTGCTGCGCCTTGAGGTCGCGCTGCATCTCAAGGGCGTCCTTGAGGTGACCCGCGTTGAGCACGATATCCGGATTGACGGCTTTGATCGCGGTGACCGTCGCCGAGACGGCGTCCGGCGCGTCGCCGTAATGGTCGTTGTACACGACGTGGATGCCGTGATCGTTGGCGGACTCGGCCACGCCCTGCTGCACTTCCAAGGAGAATCCGTCGCTGGCCGAGCTGATCGCGAGGGTCTGCGGGCGCGGCGTGCGCCGCACGGCCAGCTCGATGACGCCCGTCAGGTATTTGCGCGCCGGCGACTGGACGTCGAAGATGTAGTGGTAGCCCTGGCTGTAGATACGCTCCGCCGAGCCGCTGCTGACCACCATCGGCACGCCGTGGCGTTCGGCCACGGCCGATGCGGAGAAGGCCGCCGCCGACCCGTACGGGCTGAGGATGAAATTGATATGACCGTTGACGATCATGTCCTCGAGGAGCACGGCCGTCTTGTGCGGGTCCGAGCCGTCGTCGGCGTAGCGAATCGCGACATCGTAGCTCGTCGAGCCGACGCGTAGGCCGCCGTGCGCGTTGACGTATTGCGCCCAAAAGTCGTAGCCCTCTTTCGTGAGCTTGCCTTCGTTCGCAAGCGATCCGGTGAGGGCTATCGGCGACCCGAAGAGGATCGTCGGCCTTTGGGCAGCGCCTTGACCGACCGTCGAGGCAAACGCGACGACGATCGCGATGAGGCGGGAGAGCATGAACATTTACAACCCTTCCTTTGCCACGAGTCCACTGTGCACGACGAGTGATTGAACGTCGGCCGAGCGCGCGTACTTGATCAGGCCGGCGGCCTTGGCATCAGGCGCGTTGTCGTCCGAAGTCACCAACACGGTGACGGAAAGCGGATAACTGTGGTCGGCGATCGTCAACGTGCTCGGAACCGGCGAGTCGCCCAGCGCCAAGACCTTCCCCGGCACGGCTTGGCTGAAGGCCACCAGCCCGATCATGTTGCGCCCGCTTGCGCTCGAGACGGCGCGTACGACGTCGCTGCTCGAAGGCAGCCGTGCGACGTCCGGGCTGGTCTTGACGCCGCCCAACAGCGTCGTCGAGAGCAGCTGCGCTTCGTCGCCGGTTTCGTCCGGAAGTTTGGCGACGATCGGGCCGGGGGTGCCGCCGAGCTGCGACCAGTTGTTGAGCGAGCCGGAGAAAATCCCGCGCACCTGATCCGGGGTGATCCGGTTGATCGGGTTCGCCGGATTGACGACGACCACGATCGCGTCGTGTCCCACGGTCCAGTCGGGCTTCTTGATGGCGCGCGCCATGAAGCGCACGTCGCAGAGGACTTGACTGCCGTTGGCGCCGACGACGTCAAATGCCGAAGGCGGCGCGTCGGTCTTGGCTTCGTAGGCGGTGACGATGTCGCCGGCAAGCCGCTGCGTGATGCTCGTGGCGCAGACCCGCACGGCGGTACTGCTGGGCGCGGTCGACGAGCTGGGCCGCAGCAGGAAGAGGGCTCCCATGATGAACAGCAGCGCGGCTCCGGCAAAGGCGAGCGCGGCGGCCGGAATGCCGCCTCGACCCTTGGGCTTCGGCGGCGTCGCTTTCTTTTGGGGCACTTGCGGCCTGACGACCGGCTTTGCGGCGGGCTCAGGCGCGGTTTGGCCGGGGCTCGCGAGGTTAACCGGCGGCTGAGCCGCCGATTTCCTTTTTGATTTGCCGGGAGCCGAGATGCGCGGCTGCGCGAGGGCGCTCGCGAGCAGGTCGGATGCGAGCACGACCGGCTCGAGCGGCTCGCCGCACTCCGGGCAAAACTCGCCGGGGCCGGGATAGAGGTCGACTGGCTCGCCGCTCATGGCCTGCGAGCAGGTCTTGGTATGACAGACGCCCTTGCTCACGTGCTCTCGATGCCCTTCACCACGGTTTTAGGGTCTCAGCGCGCGGCGGGATGCGTCGGCTGCGCGACGCTCCGCAATCCGCCGGGCCGCTTCGCTGATTTGCTGCCGGCGTGTCTCGAGCTCGTCGAGCTGATCGATCGAGGCCAAGGACGGAACGTCGTTTTCAAAGCCCTTGTAGCGCTCGCGGATCACTTGCAGCTCCTGCTCGAGGTTCTCGCGCGCCATGCGGCGATCGACGAGCAGCTGCGCCGACTCCGACGCTTCGACGCGCGCCGCGTCCTCCGCGGAGATCGCTTTGCTTTCCCGTTCGTGCGCCTCGGCGATCGAAGCCTTGACGCCTTCCAACTTTTGTCGGGCCTCGGCGAGCAGCGCTTCCGCTTGCGCCACTTCGGAGACGGCACGCTCGTGCACACCCTGACAAGCGTTCTTGTGATCCTCGGCAGCGGCGCGGTCGTGAGCTTTGCGCTCCTGTTTGGCCGCGCACGCCTCGGCCTGTTCGGCGGCCTCGGCCTCGATGGTGCGAGCGTGTTCGACGGCCTGCTCGAGGCGAACCGCCTGCGCGTGGTCCGCGGCGTGCCGAGCCTTCTCGGTTTCGGCCGCCAGCCGCGCTTCGAGTGCTCGCGCGTCTTCGGCGAGCCTTTCGGCGGCCTGACGCTGTTCGGCCGCGCGGCGCTGCGCTTCGGTTAAAGCCGCGAGCGCAACGTCGGCGTCACCGTTGTTCGCATTGACCGGATTGTGATATTTACCGTTCACTGGGCATCCCTCCAATCGAACACGAGACGGGCGTCTACCGCCCGCTTACTGGCCGTTGGACCCAGTGATTACCGCGATTCTAGGAGCTTCGCCTTCCTCAACGGCCTTGGGTGTACGTCTTTTCCTAGTCGGTTAGTCCTTTTGTCCCCAAGTAACGCACACTGACCCCCTCTGATCGGAGGGTAGCTCGACATCTGCCCCGGCCTCGGCTAGGATGCATTACGTGCCTCGCCGTCTCGTAAGCATAATTCGGAGGACCAGCGTGATGCAACGTGCCGCCTTCGACAGCGACGAATGGTCGCTGCTTCGCTCGATGCCGATACTCGTCGCCGGCGCGGTCGCGATCGCGGAGCCCGGCGGCATCCTCGGCCCGCTGCGCGAGGCCGGGGCGGTCGGCCGCGTGACGCAGGAGTTCGTGGCCGAGCATCCCGAGAACGAGCTGCTGGCGTTCCTTGCGCAAGATCAGAGCATCCCCGCCATGCCCAGCTCGCAGCAGCTGATGGGCGAAGGGACGCCGCAAGAGCAAACCGCCAACTACACGCGCAACGTGATGACCCGGCTGCACGAAGCGCTCGCGCTCGTCGAGCGAAAGGCGACGCCGGAAGAGGCCGCGGGCTTCAGGCAATTCCTCATGCAGATCGCGAACAGCGTCGCGCGTGCCGATAAGGAGGGCAGCTTTCTCGGATTCGGCGGCAAGCTGGTCAGCGAGAACGAGCAGCACCTGCTCGCGCAACTCTCGACGCGGCTCGACGTCCCCGTTCCCTCGTAAAGGTCCGTATGACTGCCGGACGAGCGATCCTGACGCTGGGTTTGGTCCTGGTCGCCGCCGGGCTGCTGATCGAGTTTGCCCCCGGCTTGCGCTTGGGACGGCTTCCCGGCGATTTAACCTTCGGCAACGGCAACGTTCGCATCTACGTCCCGCTCGCGACGTCAATTCTGCTCAGCCTCGTTCTGACGTTGGTCTTCGGGCTGTTCGCCCGGCGCTGAGCTCGCCGAGCGCGCTCACGGCGAGAACGTGGCGTCCTCCACGAAATAGAACGGCGCGCCGGTGTTGTCGTTGCCGCGCAAAACCAAGCTGTGTCCGGGACGCGTCCACGTACAGAAGAACGAACCCGCGGCCGCAGTCGAGCCGTCGAACGCCCAACCGTCGCTCGCATGCCATCTTCGCGCGAACAGCGCGGCGACCGCCGAAGGCGTGCCGTCCTTCGCAGCCGCAGCCCGGTCGTCGTGGGTCCATGCGTCGAAGAACGCGAGCGCCGACGCGGCGCCTTGCTTCGTAAAGTAGCCGTCGACCAAACCGTGCCACGTGCGGCGCCCGACGATCCCGTCGGCCGTGAGCCCGAGGTCGCCTTGGAGGAACTTCACCGCGCTCTCGGTCTGCGCGTCGTACGTGCCGTTCACCGTCAGCCAGCCGCTGCGCGCATGGATCTGACTCTGCACTGCGCGAACGGCGTCGCCCGACGTCGCACTCGAGACGCCCACGATCAGCACCGGCCACGTCAGATCGCCCACGATTCCGTCGGCCACCAGCGCGTTCGCGGTCTGAAAGGCGCTCACCGCGGCCGCGGTGAGCGGCCCGAAGATGCCGTCGACGGCCAGCGTCGCGCCTTGCGCGTCGAGCAGATACTGCACGGTGCGAACGTTCTCGCCGGTCGAGCCCTGCTGTTCGAGAGGCCAGTGCATCGTATCGGTCTCCATCTTCCGGAACCGGTAGCTATCCGTGCGCAGCGAAGCGAGGACAAGCGTGCTCTGCTGCGCGCGGAGGCGCCGAATCAAGGTTCGCAGTCGTTCGACCCGTTGCGAAGCCGCCCTCTCGGCTTCGCGTTCGCGCGCGTTCTTAGGGCAATTCGTTGACGGGCGTGCGCGGCCGGCGCCCGCTTGCATATGCGACGCAGTTCTCGGCGGCCATCGGGGCCATCCGTTCGCGCGTCTCGACGGTCGCCGAACCGATGTGCGGCACGATCAAGACGTTCTCGCACGCGAGCAAAGCGGGATGCACTTGCGGCTCGGCTTCGAACACGTCGAGCCCGGCGCCCGCGAGCGTGCCTTCCCGCAGCGCTTGAGCGAGCGCGGCTTCGTCGATCAGCGGGCCGCGCGACGTGTTGACGAGACAGGCCGTTCGCTTCATCGCCGCCAGCTCCGGCGCGCCGATGAAGTGGCGCGTTGCCGGCGTAAGCGGAGCGTGCAGCGTGACGAAGTCGCTCTCGCGCAGCAGCGTCGCCTTGTCGACGTACTCGGCGCCGGTCTCGCGCTCGGTCTCCGCGCTCGCGCGCGCCGGGCCCGTGTACAGCACGCGCATCGCGAAGCCGCGCGCGCGGCGCGCGACGACCTGTCCGATCCGCCCGAAACCGACGACGCCGAGCGTCTTGTGATGGACGTCCGCGCCGAGCAGCGTCAGCATCGTCCAACCGGTGAACTTGCCGGCGCGCAGATACCGTTCCGACTCGCCGATGCGTCGCGCCGCGCCGAGGATGAGCGCCCAAGCCAAGTCGGCCGTCGTCTCCGTCAGCACGTCGGGCGTATTCGTGATCCACACGTTGCGCGCCGTCGCGTGAAGCGCTGCTCGAGTCGCTCAGCTTCGAGCTCGGCTCGCCGTAACGACTCGGCTTACGCCGTCAAGTGCGAATATCGGTTGCTGCCGCGCTGCCGCCGCGCAAGAGAATCAGCTTCTTCTTCGCTGCACCGAGGTCGTTGCCCAAGATCTCCTCGACCGGCGCGTCCTTGATCGAGATCGCGGTGTCGGACTGGCTCGCCCGGCCGACGGCGACGACGTTGCCGACGAGACGAACGTCCGAGACACCGTTGCCGTCTACCGACGGGAGGAGCTTTTCGCCGGCGCGGTGATCCTTCCAGAAACGCGTCGTGATCTTGCGCCTGCTCACCGCCCGGATCTCGATCGTCTCGCGTTCCGGGCCGCTGCCGATCTCCAGGCGCTCTCCGTCGACGGTCCCTTCCGCCTCGGAGACCCAGACCGTTTTCGGGCTCGCATGCAGCGATGGAGTCCCTTTGACGTCTTGCTGCAAGACGATCGAGGGATAGCCCGGGTTGCCGACGACGTCGATCGCCGCTGCGGCCGGCGAACGCGGCAGCTCCATCCGGTTGCGCAGAACGCTGACGTGGTGAACGTCCTGCACCGTCGGACAGCCGATCTGGATGACCGGGCCGAGCTGACCGGAGAACGTGTTGTCTTCGATCGTGATTCCCCACATTCGGAAACTGCGGTTGTGACTGCGCAGGCTAGGCGCGATGCCGACGCCTTCGTACGTGTCCTTGACGTCGTTCCTGCGGATGACGATATCGTGCGAATCCGGATTGACGAGCGGGTGCGAGTCGGCCCCGTCGCACCAGTCGAGCACCAGGATGCCCTTGGGGGCCTCGCCCTGCGCGACCGTGCCGCGAATCGTTTCGTTCTCGACGAGAACGTTGACCGAATTGCCGATCACGATCGACTTGGAGCCGCCTCTGGAAAAAACATGCCGGTTACGCGCGATGACGATGCTGGGCACGCTTTTATCGGGGCTTTCGGCTCCCGAATTCTCGACCACGACGTCGAATGCGCCGGGATGCGCGTCGCGAAACACGTTGTCGGTGATGCTGAAGTTGAAGCAGTACGTATGCAGCAAGACCGCGCCGCAGTCGAAGTCGTCGAACTCGCAGCCGCTCAACACGCCGCCGTCGACCGCCGCGAAGCGCACGGCCTCGTACGCGCCCGCGCCGCGATGCCGCGGGAAGCGGCAGTTGGTCACGCGCACGTCGCGGCTGAGCGCCGGGCCGCTCGGATCGCCATAGAAGTTTTGCGCTCTGCCGAGCTTGAGCGCGGGCTGGCTCGCCGTTCCGCCGAAACTGCAGCCGTCGATGCGCAAGCCCGAAAACGTCGCCAGTGCGATGCAGCTGCTCGCCCAGTAGCCAGCGGCGTCGAACCCGAGATTCTTGATCTCGAGGCCGACGCTTCGGCCGCCGGGCCAGTCGAGAATGCACGCACCGGCCGATCCGAGCATCAGAACGCTGCCCGTCGCTCCTTCGCCCATAAGCGTGAGGTTGCAAGCCCCGGAGCCGCCCAGCGAGAGATGCCCGGACCGCAGGACGTATCGACCCGTCGGGAAGTGAACGATCCCGCCTCCCGAGGCGAGAGCAGCGTCGATCGCCGCCGCAATCGCCGGAAAGTCGTCTGCGATCCCGTCGCCACGGGCTTTGAATGGTGCGGACCGGACGTTAACGTAAGACGGCGAGGCTAGCATTTTCAGCCTCCTTCAGCGGACCCCGTACGAATAAGGATACTCTCGTGGGAACACGGGAGCAACTGGCCGCTCAAAGCGCCGACCTCCCAAGCGATTCCGTTTCAACCGAAATAGCGAGTGCGCTTGCTCGCTACCGTTCGGCCGTCGCCTGCGTAGAGCGAAACGCGGCTTTGGGGCGCGCCGGTACGGCGCACCCCGCCACGTTCTCCCAGCGGAAGCAGGACCCCGTTCGCAACCTGGATGACGCCGTTCGACTGGAAGACGTTCGGGATCGTGATGTCCGCCATTCCGCCTCCCGGCCCCTTGAGCTCGACCTTGTTGCCGTCCATCATCGCCGTGATCTCATCGCCCTCGAGCGTCTCGAGATGCGCCGTGCCGTTGCCGGCGGCTATTTGTGACTCGATGTCGGCTAGCGTGACGCGGCCCGCAAGCACATGATGCGTCAGCACGTTCTTGAGCAAGGCGTCGTCGGATGTGACCTTGTCGACCGTGGCCTTCGGAAGCTGCGCAAAGGCTTCGTTGGTCGGCGCGATCACCGTGAACGGTCCGCGGATTGCCCGCACAGCGCAGGATGAGAGGGCCAGCGGGGGTGCGAGCCCGCACTTCCTGGGCGCTGCCGAAACGAAGTCGCTGAGAAGCGCGTCGTCGTCCGAGAACCTAAAGTTTGAACTCCGCGCTGAGCATCGCGGAGGTCGGCATCAGACCGTACTGCGTGTTGAACGGCTGGACGAAGGGTGCGCTCAACCCTTCATTCTCCTCGTTGGTAGGATACGGCACGCCCGCACCGACCTGATTGTAGATGCTCACGTGACTGTTGAACACGTTCTGCACGCCGAGGTTCAGCGATAAGCGCTTCGAGATGCGCTGGCTCAACGCAGCGTCGGCGTAGACGTAGCCGGGCAGCTGTTGTGGGTTGTTGATGCTGACGAAATGTCCGTCCAACCTTCCCTCGAAACCCGAGTTGGTGGAAAAGTCGACGCCCAGACTGGCCTTGTGCAACGGAACTTGGAAGGCCTGAATGCCGTTGACCAGCGTCGGGTCGCTACTCAACACGGTCGACGGAAGATCGTTGTCGATCAACGATTGGACGTCGTAGGCATAATCGAAGGAAAGGTGCGGATTTACACGCACGCGTCCGGTGAGCTCGATGCCGCGAGCTCGGGCCGTAGCGGCGTTGAAGGCTTGGGTGAGCGTATATTGGAGGACGGCCGGATTCGGCGTCAAGCCGCAGAACGTGCTGATGCGGTTGAGAACGCTTGCCGTCGTGCTCGCCGGGAGAAGCGTTCCCGCCGCGAGACTTCCGGAGACGATGCGATCGACGAGGTTCATGTCGTACGCGGTGACAGCCAGATCGCTGCCGCCGGCAAAACGGTGTCCGTACGACAGTTCGACGTCGCTGGCTTTCTCGGGCCGCAGAGTTGAGGCGGGACCGGTGCCCACGTTGACCGAGGCCGGGTCGCCGGAGGTCGCGTTCTTGATGGCGCCGCAGTCCGGATTCAACGCGCCGACCGGCGTCAAGCTGACTTGATCGAGCTGCAAGCCCGGCTCGTCCACCGACCGCCCGCCGGTTAGGCGGAACGTGTCGGCCGGCGAGGCACGGTAGATCACCGACGCGCGCGGATTGAGGTGCGCTTGCGGATCGATGCTCGCCTTGTCGTACCACGCGTTCAGGACGAGCGAGAGACGGCTGGTCGGCGTGAAGGTGTCGCGCAGGAAGTACGCGGCGTCCGAGCGCGAGGCGGGAGCGTTGTCTTGCAGGACGGGATTCCTCGCCGCGTCCGAAACGGTCTGGTTCCCGGCGAGCGTTTGTCGCTGGAAATATGAACCGAAGCCGAGGAGATTGCGCGAAAGCGAGACGTCGTCACTCGCCAACACGCCCTGCGTCGACCAGCGGTCGAAGAATGCCGAGAGCGGGCCATTGACGAACGAGGCGTCGCGATTGTACGTGAACGCATAGTCGTCCATGAAGGCGTCGAGGAGCAGAGATTGGTTTCGCGCAGCGCTCGTCAGCCGCGCGTGGTAGTCGTTGTTACGAAAAGCTTGCCACGCGCCGGGACCGCCGCCCGCGGGCCCCGAGGCCTCTTTCGCATACTGAGCCGCGGAGATGCACTGCCGCCCGCCGTTGGTTTGCACCATAACGCCGCCTGGGCAAGCGGGATCGTTGCCGACGGGCGCATTGGCGAGCATGTAGGCCGGCGAATTGTAATCGTTGTCGCCGTTTCCCGTCTTATCCGACCACGAGGTCGCGGAATATGCGGTGAAAGCGGCGCGTGTGACCGGTGAGAGTCTGTACGTCAGCTTGCCTAGCGCATCGCGCATCAGATAGTCGCCGGAGACGGGGTAGGTGAGCTGCTGGAGCGTACCGGTCGTAAAATCGGTGCCCCGCAAGCCGGTCTGCGTTACGTCTCTCTCCGGGAACGGCCCATGCGTTCCCTCGACGCCGTCGACCAACGCGTAGCCCAGGCGGCCCTGCGTACCGGTCGCCCGCAACGAGGCGAAGCTGCTGCCTTGATTCCCGATCCCTTCGCTCACCGACGACAGGCTTTGCGCGGTGGGTGCGAGCGTGCGCATATCGATCGTTCCGCCGATCGCGTTGCCGCCGTAGAGCCCCGCGGCTCCCGCGCCGTAGGTGACGTCCACACCGTCCAGAGCGAAGTACGGCGAGACTTGAAAGTTGAAGCCCTCGGTCAGCCCGTCAGCGTCGGGTCCGGTCACCCCGATCCCGATCGGCCCGATCGGATGCCCGTCCAGCAGGACCTGCGATTCGCTCGGCTTGAGACCTCGGATGTCGATATAGGCGTCGTCGCCGAAGGCCGCCGTGTCGCCGCTTCGGTCGACCCCGGGAAGGTTGCCGAGCGCATCGCCCAGGCGTATCGCGTTCTCCTGTTGGAGCGCTTGCGCCGCCACCGTGCGCGTGACCGCCGGCATCGTCCAGAGCGCGTCCGCGCGGGAAACGGCCTTGACTCGGGCGATCTCATGAACGGCGCCCAAGGCGGCAGCCGGAGTCGCCGAGGGCGTGGCCACGGGGACGGGCACGGTCTCCGCTCGGCCAAGCCCAAATCCCGCCCCGATCATGCCGATCAGCGCGAACGCCGAGAGGAAGGCTTTTCTCATCCCCTATCTATATCGGGCGGTCTGCCGTCGAATCAAAGCGGCACCCAGGGCGCCTTGCCGGAGGCAGACATCGAGCGCCGTTCTCAGCTCGCCGAACGCAGGCCGCGCGAGTGCCCTCCCACGGGGAATCGGCCGGCAGGACATCGCGTTCCTTCGAATCGTCCAAGCGCTGAACGATCCTCGACCGCGCAAGCGCAGCACGGTGACGCCACGCGCACGCCTCGTCGAGGTGCCCCGGCCCTCGTGCAGAACTACGACGAAAATCACATTCCCGAAAAGAGTTTGTTACGCATGAAGGGAAGCCGCAAGGTCATCGACGCGCTGAACGAAGCTTTGAAAGAAGAGCTTCGCGCGATCAACCAGTACTTCATCCACGCGGAAATGTGCGAGAACTGGCACTACGACAAGCTCGGCGACTTCATCATGAAGCAGTCGATCGACGAGATGAAGCACGCGGAGTCCCTGATCGAACGGCTCCTGTTCCTGGATGCGACCCCGAACATGACGGCGCCCATGGAGATCACCATCGGCGAGAACGTCAGGGCCCAGCTCAACAGCGATCTCGCACTGGAGATCGGCGCGGTCGCGATGTATAACCGCGCCGTGGAAACGGCGCGGGCGGAAGGCGACAACGTGTCACGCGAGTTGTTCGAGCGGGTCTTGAAAGACGAGGAAGAGCACGTCGATTGGCTCGAGGCGCAGCTGCACCAAATCGAAGAGCTCGGTTACGAGCGTTACCTCGCCGCCCAGATCCGCAAGGAGTAGGGGATGCGGCCGGAAAGCCGGGCTTCGGATCGTGGAACGCAGGCGGTCAGTACGAGCTAGCGGAACGCTCCCAGCCTCGTGGTCCGACCCGCACTGCTCCGTTTGCCGTTCCTGCTGGCCGTCGCGATCCTTGCGGCGGCCCTAGCCGACCCCTTGGTCGAAACGGTCGCGAACACCGGGATCCTTGGCGGCGGATACGCGGACAACAACCACACCAGCGTCATCCCGGCGTTGGTGGCAGGGGCGGTCTTGGCCCTCGAGGTCACGCTGCTGCGAGCGCTGGGAACGTGTGGGCTACTCGGACCCGGCCGGCGGAATTGGATCGCCGAACTCGCCACGCGAGCTTGCCCTCGCTCTTTCGCTCGCGATTTACCTTTGGTGCTGTTGCTTCAGCTCGTAGCCCTGTTCTTGATGGAAAGCATCGAGCAGCTCG
The DNA here is from genome assembly GCA_052267165.1 of Vulcanimicrobiaceae bacterium. GTDB lineage: Bacteria > Vulcanimicrobiota > Vulcanimicrobiia > Vulcanimicrobiales > Vulcanimicrobiaceae > CAWICD01. Next base: position 175,701 of record JBKQHO010000007.1, read on the forward strand.
CGTTCGGCGGCCGGCTGAGCGGAGGCACGGCTTGGCTCGGCGGCCCCGTCCTCTTTAGCTTGTGCGTGCACGCGCTGATCGGCGCGGGCTGCCTGTATGTGGTCGGCCGGCTCGCGCGCGTGCTGCTGCGGACCTTCTGCTCCCTGATCGCGTTTGCGGTGGACTGCATTCTCGTCACGCGCGCTCGCGCAAGCGCCGAGGTGTTCCGGCGCAGGCGCCGCGAGCCGTCCCCCGTTCTCGCGCAAGCGCTGCCCGCACGGCACGCCGGCGGCAGGGCGCCGCCCCTCCTTCTGACGCCGGCCTAAGCAACTCAAGGCTTATCCGCGTCGAGGCGTGCCTGCCTCGTGGAAGGGGTCCAATGAGTTTCATGCATCGAGCATTGATGCTAATCTTGCTCGTCCTCGGCGCATTGAGCGCGACCGCGCGGCCCGTTCTCGCGGCGGAGGCGACGACGGGCGCAATCATCGGTTCGGTTTCGGACGCGAGCGGTAAGCCGGTCGCGGGCGCGCGCATCGCCGCGGCCTCGCCTTCCGGTACGTATTCCGCGACGACCGACGCGCGCGGGCGTTTCTCGATCCTCGGCGTCGTCTCCGACACGTACACGATCTCGGCCGAAGCGCCCGGATTTCAAAGCGTCACTCAGGGCGGCGTGACCGTGCTGCCGAATGGGCGGCAACAGGCCGCTTTTACGCTGCGCCCAGAGTTGCCGACGATCGGGCACGTCAGCGCCAGCACCTCGGCGTTTTCCGTCGGCGCTCCGAGTGATGACTTCACTATCAGCGGGGCAACGGCACGCGCTCAGAGCCCGCCCGTCTCGTCGTCTGGATTGGCAAACTACCTTTCGAACACGGTACAAGGCGCGGTCGCGTCCGTCCCCGGCGTCGTCCTCGACGAGTTCGCTAACGCGATCCTGCGCGGCGGCAAGGTTTCGGACGCGATCTTCGACTACGACTCGGTGCCGATTCCACAAGGCTTGGTCGCCGAACCCGGCGGCAACATCGTCGGCGCCCAGTTGCCGACGACGGGCGTCGCTTCGACGAGCGTCACGCTCGCGGGCTACACCTCGCAGGGCAACAACGCGCTCGGCGGCGTGATCGACCAGATCCCGGCGGTCGGCACGTATCCCGGCAGCGCAACGCTGGACACCGCGTACGGCCTGGCGGGCGGGAAGTACCGCGAGGACTCACTGCAAATTCTCGGTGCGACGCCGGACCTGCGCCTGCGCTACGCGCTCGCGGCGACGGCCGGCAGCCAATACTTCAGCTACGGCGACGGCCGCACGTTCTATCCGGCGGAAGCCGGGACGTACGGCCTCGCGATCCAAAGCCGCGGCGACTACTCGCTCGAATCGAACGTGCACTACAAGCTCGGCTCCAAAGACGACGTCTCGCTTCTCGTCTTGGCCGGACAAGCGACCTACAATCAGTACGGCTCGCCCTACTCCGGCGAGACGGTCGGCGAATTCGACGGCACGAACCCCTCGACCGGCGCGCCCGTGACCTATCCCGGTGAAACGAACGCCAACGCAGCGGTTAACTACGCATCGGGCATCCGGGGCACGTATAGCATCCTCAAGGCGCAATGGCTGCACTCCGGTGCCCACTCGCTTTCGCGTGTTCAGCTCTACCAGTCGCAGGTTGGTTCGTCCGCCGGAGGCCCGTTCTGGGACGAGAACGGCTGGCCCGACGGAACGATCTCGCTTTCGCAACAGCAAGGCGCGCGCGAGGAAGGCCTCGGCTACGACGGCGAGGATCTGCTCGGCGACAGACACGACCTTCGTTTTGGGGCAGAGTACCGGACCAACACGTCGTTCCTCCAGCAAGTCGTCCCGACGGCCGGGGAGTTCATCAGCTCGCGTCCGACGCTGATCTCCTATCTCGCCTATCTCAACGACAGCTGGAGGATCACCCCCCACCTGGAGCTCGCCGGAACGGCTCGCCTCACCGACACGCACATCATCCCGAGCAACGGCTCCATCTACGACGTCGGAGCGCTCGATCCGCACATCGCGGCCGCCTACCGGCTCGGCAACAATCTCGCGCTGCGAGCAACCTACGATCACATTACCGTCGCTCCGCTGCCGCTGGAAGCCGATCGCACCGACTCGACCAACGTCGACCAGAACGGCAACCCGGCTCCTTTCGTGCAGCTTGCGCCCGAGACCGCGAACAACCTCACCTATTCGCTCGAAGGCGGCGGCCGCACGCAGTTCCGCCTCACCTACTTCCTCAACAACGATCAGAACCTGATCGACGTCCTGCCGTATAACTTTCGCTCCGCTGTCGCCTCGGGCTTAAACCCGAACGGCGTCGGCGTCCCGACCAACGTCGGGGACCTACGGGCGCGCGGGACCGAGCTCTGGCTTCATAACGGCGGCTTCACGCTCGACGCCGACTACATACGAGCTTACTCCTCGAGTGCTTCACAGCTCGCGTACAACGATCTCAACGCCGCGGCCGTAGCGGCAGGCCATCTCTTCCCGGTCAGCTACCTCCCGAACTTTTCCGCGACGCTGGCTTGGGAATACGATACGCCTGGCAAGCACTTGCGCATCACGCCCTCACTCTCGTTCGAGTCGGGCTATCCATACGGCAACGGGAAAGAGATCTGGATCTTCGATCCGGTCACCAATAAGCCGGTTCAAGTTCCAAACGACAATTATTACAACCCAGGCTACAACTACTACTTTCTCGCGAATCCGGCGGAGCCGTTCAACGCCGCCAGCAACCCATACATCGCCTCGCTCGGAACGCCGGAGGGAAACGACCCCAACACGCTGCACGCCCCGCCGCAGACGATCGTCAACCTGCACGTCGAGGGCGATCTCTCGCCGCGGCTGACGGCGATCCTCGACCTGGTGAACCTCTTCGGAAACTTCTCGCCGAGCGCGTATCAGGGAAATCCCTATCTCATCGGCCCGCCCGGCTACACCGGCGGCAATCCGGCGTATTCAGCCGCCTACCAGGCCGCGGGCGGCTACTCGCAGCCGTACACGCTCGGCAACGGCGTGCCAACCAACGACGGCGTGGCGCAGTCGGTTCCCTGGACATACGGCACCGGAGGCTACGTGCCGCAGAGCTATCCGCTGGGCCGTTCGGTGCAGTTGCGCTTACGCTATCGAATTTGAACGCGTAGCGTGGCCGCTCGTCCCGTCCAAGAGGAGCGGGCTGAGGTCGCGTAGATAGATAGAGCCAAGCGTTCGCGCGTCAGGAACCCGGTGGAAATCCGGGATGGTCGCGCCACTGTGAGCGGGGAGCCGCTCTCGGTCACTGCCGGCGACGGCGGGAAGGCCGCGAGCACCGAGGCGATGATCCGTGAGTCAGGATACTGAGGCGAACGCGGTTTCTCCACCTCGCGAAAAGGTCGGTGCTACCGTGTTTGGATCATTCCTATATCGCTGCGCGTTCGCAGCGTCGCTGGTCGTGCTGGCGTTCGGAACGGCGAACGCCGCCGAGCCGGCGCCTTCGCCGAAACCCTCCGCCGAGCCGGCGCCTTCGCCGAGTCCCTCGGCCGAGCCTCACGAGATCGGCCGCGTCTCGACGGCTGACCGGCGCGTCGAGCCGATCGGCTCGACGACGCGTCCGACGTTCGTCGTCGACGGCGCGCAGATCGAGGCGTACGGCGCGCGCAGTGTTGCGGATGCGCTGCAAGATGTCCCAGGCTTCACCATGACGCCCTACGGAGCATTCGGTGCGCTGACGACCGCCGGCATCCGGGGTGCGCTCGGAGAACAGACGCTCGTGCTCGTCGACGGCGTCCCGCTGACCGATCCGACGACCGGCGAGGTCGACCTCGGTCAGCTTTCGACCGTCGGCGTCTCGCGCATCGAGGTCGTCGAAAGCGCGACCTCGACCCTCTACGGAACGAGCGCCGTGGGCGGCGTCGTCAACGTCATCACGAGCGTTCCGCGCGGCACCTATCTCGAGGCTTCGGACGGCTCGTTCGCCGATCGCGATCTGCGCCTCGGCGTCGGCGACGGGCGGCTCGGCCTCTCGTACGAGCGTCACGTCGCAACAGATGCGTATCCGTACCCGGCGTTCAAGTACGGCCTGGGCTCGTGCGCGTACGGCACCGTGCAGCCGTGCACGTTCGCAGCGGGCTCGCGCACGAACGCCTACGGCGAGCAGTCCGCGACGCGGCTCGCGCTCGATCTTCCGATCGATGCGCGCTGGACGGTGCACGCCCGCGCCAACCTCTCCTCGATCGACATCGGCGTGCCCGGCTCGCTCGACTCGCTGACACCCGACGCCTCGCAGGGCGATGCCGCGAGCGGCGCCCAGGTCGAGCTCGAGCGCGTCGCCGGCGCGTCGACCTACTCTCTGACCGCGAGCGGCGCGCAGCAACGCCAGCTCTATTACGATCCGTTATACAACAACGGCGAGAGCGACGTGTACTGGGGGCGCAGCCAGCTTTCGCTCAAGGACGTGATCGCAGACTCGCGCAGCGACGCGGTCGTCGGCGTCGATCTGTCGCGCCAGAGCGGCGTCTTCGCGTTCCCGTCATCGCCGAACTACGCGACGCCCGGCGCCCCGCCGATCCCCGCCTATGGGCTCGGCGCCGCGCAGTCGCAGGTGGCGGCCTACGCTCAGTTTGGGTTTTCGCCGCTGCGCGGCACGCGTTTGACCACAGGCTTGCGTGCCGAGCACGACGCGCCGCAAGGCTCCGTCTTAGCACCCTCGCTCGGCGGCGTCGTGCACCTCGGGACGTTCCGCGTCGCAGGCAACATCGGAGAGTCCTTCCGCGTGCCCACGCTGAACGATCTCTATTATCCCGGCTATTCGAATCCGAACCTCGTGCCGGAGCGCTCTTCGAACTCCGACCTGACGCTCGCCTACGAGGGGCGCGCGGCAGATCTTTCGCTCGGCTGGTTCGGCCGCAGCGGCTCGAACTTCATCGCGTTCGATCCCGTTACGTTCATCCCGTTCAACGCGCAGCGTGCGCAGACTTCCGGGATCGCCGTGACCGCTAGCTCGCACGAGGTTGCCGGTCTCGTCGCGTCGGTGAGTTACACCGACGTGTACGAGGCGCTCGACGTGACGACCGGCCTGCGCCTGCCGTCCTCGCCGGTGGGCAGCGCCACGCTCTCACTCACCCACCCGTTCGGCCGCGAGCGCCTCGCCTTCGGCGTGCGCTACGGCGTCGTCGGCTCGACCGGGGCAGACGCAAGCAACGTCACGCCGCCGCTGGCGAGCACTTACGACACCTGGAGCTCGCTCGACGCTTACGTCCGCTACAAGCTCGCCCCCGATGCGATCCTCAGCGTACGCGGCTACAACCTCGGCAACGAACAATCCGCGCCGGTCTTCGGTTATCCCGCGGTCGGGCGGCGTTTCGCGGTCGAGTTCGCGACGCGCTGACGGCGACGCTTTCCGCGGCGAGTCTGACCGGGCTGCATGCATCCGCCGGCACGTATCGTCTGCCTGACCGAAGAGACCACCGAGACCCTCTATCTGCTGGGCGAACAGCACCGCATCGTGAGCGTCTCCGGCTATACCGTTGTTTCATGGGTAAGCGAGTTGATCGATATCGCCGGGGGCGTCGACATCTTTCCCGAGCTCGCCGGCCGCAGGTCCGCCAAGGACCGCATCGTCGCACCTGACGAGGTGATCCGCCGCGCGCCCGACGTCATCGTCGGCTCTTGGTGCGGCAAGAAGTGCGGTCCCTGCAGTTCGCAGCGGGCGCGTTCACGAGATCAAGGCCGCACTCATCCTTCAGCCCGGACCGGCGGCGCTCACGGACGGAGTCGCTGAGCTGGAAGCGATCATCTGCGCAGCGGCGTCGTCTATCGCTCGCTGACGGGCTCGCCCTCGAGCGCCAGCAGCAGGCCGGAGGCTTTCGGGAGAGGACACGAGAAACATATCGAGTCTGTGCCCAGGAAGCCGGTGCAAATCCGGCACGGTCGCGCCACTGTGAGCGGGGAGTCGCTCGAGTCACTCTTTTCGGAGGGGAAGGCTCGCGCATACGGCGGGGATCCGCGAAGTCAGGATATTGGAGCGGACGCATCTCCTCCTCGACCTCGCATGAAGGGCAGGCTCTCATGAACTCGTTCCCCCTGCTGCGCTAGCCGGCGCCGGCGCGGCGCGCCTCGCGGCGTGCTTGGCGTCCGCCTGCCTTACTCCACCGGCGATCGTCCCGGCGCGTCCGCGCCCGGTCGCTGCTTCGCTATTTATATCGCTGCTGCCGCACGCCGGCGGCAAGGAGACGCTCATCCATGGCAATCGCCGCGAATCTCGGCTATCCCCGTATCGGGCGCCGCCGTGAGCTCAAGCGCGGGCTCGAAGCGTATTGGTCGGGTCGCATCGACGCGGCAGCGTTGCGCGCGATCGCGCGTGATGTTCGGCGCGAAGGCTGGCTCGCGCAGCGTGCCGCCGGAATCGACCGTATCCCTGCGAACGATTTCTCGCTCTACGACCATGTCCTCGACGCGGCCGTCGCCGTCGGGGCCGTGCCCGAACGCTATCGCGGCGGTGACGACCTCTCCGCGTACTTCGCCATCGCGCGCGGCGATAAGCGGCGCGACCTGAGCGCGCTAGGGATGACGAAGTGGTTCGATACGAACTATCACTACATCGTGCCCGAGCTCGCGACGCCGTTCGTCGCGCAGCCAGACCCCTCGAAGCTCCTTTCGGAGACCGACGAGGCGCGAGCGCTCGGCATCGACGCGTGCCCGGTACTCGTCGGACCGGTGACGTTCGTGATGCTGGCCAAGCACGTCGACAGCGTGCGACGCTTCGCGGCCCTCGACGGCGTCACAGCGGCGTACGCGGAGCTCTTGCGCGGGCTGCCCAGACGCGGCGTAACGCGGGTCCAACTCGACGAGCCGTGCCTGGTGCTCGATCTCGACGAGGAGGCGTTGGAAGCGTACCGGCGGGTCTATCGCGATCTCGCCGATGCCGCCCCCGGCCTGCGCGTCACGCTCGCGACCTTTTTTAACCCGCTTCCCGTCCGGCAGCTCGCGACGGTGCTGGCGCTGCCGATCGATACGCTGCATCTCGATCTCACGCGCGGCCCGCAACCGATGGACGAGATCGTGAGCGGCCTGAGCGCGGGCGTGACGCTTTCGCTCGGCATCGTCGACGGGCGCAACGTTTGGCGAACCGATCTCTCCAAGGCGCTCGCCGTGCTCGAAGGTGTCGCCGCGCGCGTCGGGACCGAGCGCGTCGTCGTCGCGCCTTCATGCTCGCTCCTTCACGTTCCCCACGATCTCGACGACGAGACGGAACTCGACGACGAGCTGCGCTCGTGGCTGTCTTTCGGCAAGGAGAAGCTGCGCGAGTTGCGCTTTCTCACCGACGGAATCAACCTTGGGCGTGCGAGGATCGCCGTGGAGCTCGAGGAGAGCGCCGAAGCCGTGCGCTCGCGCGAGCGCTCGACGCGGGTGCACGACCGCGCGGTCGCACGCCGGCTCGAATCGGTCGACCCAGCCTCTCTCTCCCGGCATCGTAGCTTCGCCGTGCGCTCCAAGATCCAGCGCAAACGCTTGAACTTGCCCTTGTTTCCTACCACCACGATCGGTTCGTTTCCGCAGGTGAGCGAGGTCCGTAAGGCGCGCGCCGACTTCCGCGCGCATCGCATCGACCGTGCGGCGTATGACAGGTTCTTGCGTGAAGAGACCGAGCGCACGATCCGCGTGCAGGAGGCGATCGGCCTCGACGTGCTGGTGCACGGGGAGTTCGAGCGCAACGACATGGTCGAGTATTTCGGCGAACAGCTCGCCGGTTTCGCGATCACGCGCCATGGGTGGGTGCAAAGCTATGGGTCCCGCTACGTCAAGCCGCCGATCATCTTCGGCGACGTCGTGCGCCCGCAACCGATGACGGTCGAATGGTCCCGCTTTGCGCAGTCGCTGACGAAGAAGCCGGTCAAGGGCATGCTGACGGGCCCCGTGACCATCCTGCAATGGTCGTTCGTTCGCGACGATCAGAGCCGCGCGACCACCGCCGCGCAGATCGCGCTCGCGATCAGAGACGAGGTTGCGGATCTCGAGGCCGCGGGGATACGCATCATCCAGATCGACGAGCCAGCTTTGCGCGAAGGGCTGCCGCTCCGCGAGTCGGATCGTGCCGCGTATCTGCGCTGGGCGGTCGACGCGTTCCGGCTCGCGTCCTCGGGCGTAGAAGACGCGACGCAGCTTCATACGCACATGTGTTACGCTGATTTCAATGACATCTTGGATGCGATCGTCGCGCTCGATGCCGACGTCATCTCGATCGAGGCGTCGCGTTCGAGCTTCGCGCTCCTGGAAGGACTGGCCGGCGGAAAGTATCCGAATCACATCGGCCCGGGCGTGTACGACATCCATTCGCCGCGCGTTCCGAGCGAGGCGGAGATCGTCGAACTGATCGAGCGAGTGGTCGCACACATTCCGGCCGAACGCGTTTGGGTGAATCCCGATTGCGGGTTGAAGACGCGCGCCTGGCCGGAAACCGAGGCCGCGCTTCGGGCGATGGTCGCCGCAGCGCGCAGAGGCCGCAGTATCATCGAGAACCTCGCCTGATCGCTGCGTGCGGACCCAGTCCCACGGCACTAGCCGCGCTTGAGGTGATACTGTCTGGTCACCACGATCAAACCGTCCTCGAGATAATAGTCGTCCGGTTCGAGAATGACCGCTACCTCTTCGGGCGTCCCGCATCGTCTAGCGCAACCATGGACCACGGGACGGAAATCGCTGCTATAATGATTGCGATGGAGATTCTCTGCTCGCAATGCCGCGCGCCCATGACGTGCACGGTCGACGGCAACTGTTGGTGCGCCGCTCTCCCGAATATCATCCCCGCGCCCGATCGGGAAGGCGCCGGGTGCCTCTGCCGTGAGTGCCTGACCGAAAAGCTGACCGCATGAACGCTCCTCCTGCACGGTCGCTCCTCTTGCAACGGCCGCGCTAGGCGCTCCGAAGCCGGGTCGTGCCGGAAAATGCCGCCGCCGCGTCGTCCAGATCGGCCTGGGACCAGGAGCGCTTGCCAGCGAGCAGCGTTGCGTCCGCACAGCCCGCCGCTCGAAAGCTTTGGATCGTCCACTCGCGCGCCTGCAACGCGGAGAGTTCTGCCGCAAGCTCGATCCCGTCGTCCCGCGAGAGAAGATTCGGATGGACCGTCGTCCGCAGCTCGTGCGCGACGCCGCTCGTCGTCAGCGCGTGCAGACTCTCCCACACGCGTTTCGCGCCGCCCGCATCCGACGTGATGCGCGCGTAGAGCCTGCGCGGGGCCTTCACGTCAAAGCCGACCCAATCGACGAGCGAGAGCACGCCGCGTAGCCGGCCGGGTGCGACGCCGCCCGTGTGCAGCCCCACGCGGAAGCCGAGGTCCTTCACCTCCCGCATCGCAGCGGGCAAGCTCGCGTGGATCGTCGGATCGCCGCCCGAGAAAACGACGGCATCCAGCAGCCCCTGCCGCTCGCGCAACCAGGCCGCGAGCGACGGCCACGAAAGCGTCTCGGCGCCGCGCGCCGCGCGCAAGTGCGGATTGTGGCAGTAGCCGCAACGCCACGGGCATCCCTGGCAGAAGACGACGGCGGCGAGCGCGCCCGGGTAATCCACCGTGCTGAACGGGATCAATCCACCGATCGGGAGCGCGGCCGCGGCGCTCACGCGAGCGCCGTTTGCGGCGGTTCCGCGAAGCAGACGCGCTCCGCGAATTCGCCCTTCTTGCCGGTGTTGAACGACGACGTCGGCCGATGATACCCCATGACGCGCGTCCAAATCTCGCACGGCTGCCGTTCGCCGAGCGCTTCGCACTGCGGGCAGAAGGACTGCTCGCCGGCGAGGTAGCCGTGGTTTGGGCAGATCGAGAACGTCGTAGTCACCGTGAGGTACGGGACGGCGAAGCGGCTCAGGGCATTTCGAACCAACTGCTTGCAAGCCTGCGCGCTCGAGATCCGCTCGGCCATGTAGAGATGCACGACCGTGCCGCCGGTGTATTTGCGCTGCAACCCTTCTTGGTGCGTCAGCGCTTCGAACGGATCGGCGGTGAAGCCGACCGGCAATTGCGATGAGTTCGTATAGTACGGCATTGCAGCCGTCCCGGCTTGTAGAATCCCCGGGAAACGCTTGCGATCTTCGCGCGCGAAGCGGTAGGTCGTCCCTTCGGCCGGCGTCGCTTCGAGGTTGTAGAGGTGTCCCGTCTCTTCCTGGATCGCCGTGATCCGGTCGCGCACGCGATCGAGGAAGCGCAGCGCGAGCGCATGCCCCCATTCGGTCGTGATGTCGTGCTCGTCGCTCGTGAAGTTGCGAATCATCTCGTTGATGCCGTTCACGCCGATCGTCGAGAAGAAGTTCCGCAGCGTGCCGAGATAGCGTTTCGTGTACGGGAAGAGCCCGGCGTCCATGTGGCGCTGGATCTCCTTGCGCTTGAGTTCGAGGCTGATCTTCGCCAATTCGAGCAGCGAGTCGAGCCGCTCGAACAGCGCCGCATCATTGCCGCGGCAGACGTACCCCAAGCGCGCGCAGTTGATCGTCACCACGCCGACGGAACCCGTCTGCTCGGCGCTGCCGAAGAGGCCGTTCCCACGCTTGAGCAGCTCGCGCAGATCGAGCTGCAGGCGGCAGCACATCGAGCGCACCATTTTCGGCTCGAGATCCGAGCTGATGAAGTTCTGGAAGTACGGCAGCCCGTACTTCGCGGTCATCTCGAAGAGCCGCTCAACGTTGGGTGAATCCCACGGGAAGGTCTTGGTGATGTTGTACGTGGGGATCGGGAACGTGAAGACGCGCCCTTTTGCATCGCCCCGCGTCATGACTTCGATGTACGCGCGGTTGATAGTGTCCATCTCGGCCTGAAGATCGCCGTAGGTGAACGGCATCTCTTCACCGCCGATGATCGGCCGTTGCTCGGCGAGATCCTCGGGGCAGGTCCAATCGAACGTCAGGTTGGTGAACGGCGTCTGCGTCCCCCAACGTGAGGGGACGTTCAGGTTGAAGATCAATTCCTGGATGCACTGGCGTACCTCGTCGTACGCGAGGTTATCCTTGCGGATGAACGGCGCCATGTACGTATCGAAGGAGCTGAACGCCTGCGCGCCCGCCCACTCATTTTGTAACGTGCCGAGGAAATTCACGATCTGGCCGACCGCGCTCGTCAGGTGCTTCGGGGGGCCCGATTCGACTTTGCCCGGGACTCCGTTGAGGCCCTCGGCGAGGAGCGTTCGCAAGGACCAGCCGGCGCAGTATCCGGCGAGCATATCGAGATCGTGGATGTGCAGATCACCGTTGCGGTGAGCGTGGCCGACCTCCGGCGGATAGACGTGATTGAGCCAGTAATTCGCGACGACTTTCCCGGAGACGTTGAGGATCAAACCGCCGAGCGAATACCCCTGGTTCGCGTTGGCGCTGACGCGCCAATCCTGCCGGTCGAGATACTCGTTGACGGAGGCGGCGACGTCGACGACCGTCGCCTTGTCGCGGCGTAGACGGGCGCGCTGCTCTCGATAGACGGCGTACGCTCGCGCCGTCGCGAAATGGTTCGCGGCGATCAGCGCCTGCTCGACGGCGTCCTGGATGCGCTCGACGTCCGGGACTTCGGTCGCGTACCTGTGACTGAGGACCTTGACGACTTGGGCCGCAAGCAGGCGCGCCTCCTCGATCGCGAATTCGCCGGTCGCGGCGCCGGCACGCTGCAGGGCGCGCACGATCTTTTCGGCGTCAAAGGGAGCGGTCGTCCCGTCGCGCTTATGGATCGTCGCCGGAGGTGCGGCACTGCGCGGGGCAGGCGGAGCGGCGAGCGCGGTGGCAGCCTCTGAGGTCAGGATCGAATCGACGAGCATGGTGCCCCCTCGGACGAGGCCCGAAGGAAGGGGCCTCCCAAGGCGCGGGACGCATGCGGCCGGCGACGATCGGAGACGCTTTCGCCTCCCTCGGGCGAAGTGTCGATCTCACCGGGCAGGTCTTCGGACTCGAGGGCCGCCTACCGGCCACCCCTTCCCAGCCTCCAGGCCAGTGTTTTCGGTGGCTTTCGTTCCCTCTCACCGCTGCGGGGCAGCCCCGGATTCGCACCGGGTTCCCTTTTCAGACGCCGAGGCGTCACCTGGAGAGAGGCACTATATATAGTGCTAGAAATTGGGTACGACCACTAGATACAGGATCCCTCTTCGACCGCGCCTCGGTTCGGAAGCCATCCTGGACGCCCTCAGAGGATCGCGAGCGCGTCGAGGCCGCGAGCGTCGACGACCTCTGGATGGATCGCCGAGGCGAAGAGCTCGATGGTGTCGATCAGACGGGGGCTTGGGCGGTTGGCGTACCAGTGCCCGTCGATCAACACGACGCGGCGCCGCGCGGCAAACGCCTCCCAACGCGGCGCCGTGCGCCGCAGATCCTCGACCGCGGCCCGAGCCGCTCGCGGACGCATCCCCGGCAGTGCGACGATGACGACCTCGGGGTCGGCCGACTCCAGTTGCTCCCACGCGATCGCGCGGGCGTCCGCGCCGGGGAACGAGACGACCGGCACACCACCCGCGAGCTCGACGAGTTCCGGCGTCCACTGCCCGCTTCCCATGAGCGGATCGGTCCAGATCAGGACCGTGGCCCGCCGTTTCGCCTGCGTTGACGTAAGCCGCACGACCGCCTCGGCGCGCGCTCGCAGTGCCGAAACGAGTGCCTCACCTCGTTGCGCTACTCCGGCGGCCACGGCGACGGTTCGGATGTTCGCGTAGACATCCGCGAGCGAACGCGGTTCGAGGAAGACGACCTGGGGATGCCCCTTCATCCGGTCGGTCGCCAGCGCGACGGTTTCCGGAGCGACGAAACAGACGCTGCACGACTGTTGAGTGACGATAAGATCGGGTTCGAGCCGCTCGATCGCGTCGACGTCGACGTGATAGAGGCTCGCACCGGCATGGAGCGTCTCCTTCACCTTGCGGTCGATTGCGGCCGAACGGCTCTCGCCTCGCGCGCGTCCGCCGGCGAGGAGGAGCCTCGTGACGCGCGGTAGGCCGCGCACCTCCGCCGGGAAGTCGCAATCGTGCGTGACGCCGACGAGCGCCTCACGTAGACCGAGCGCGCAGACGATCTCCGTCGCGGAGGGCAGGAGGCTAACGATTCGCATGAGCGACGCCGCCGCACGCGCATCGACGAACGTGTTTTCCAACTGAAGTGATCAAGAGAATCGTTCTCCGTCGAGGGTCACGCTCAGCTCAGAAAGAGTGCGGCGGTCGCCACGGGGTTGGAGGGGAAGTAGAGATGCACGTACGAGGCGGTGAGGCCTTCCAGCCGCCAGACGGCCTCGCCGTGTCCGCCGCCGGAGCGCTCGGCATGGGTCAGCGGTGTCAGAGGCGTGTTGACCCGCGAGTAGTGGAAGGTATGACCGCGAATCGCTCCGTTGCCGAAATCGACGCTTTGCAGGCCGAGCGCGCCGAGCCTCGGTTGCATCGAGACGGAACCGGGAAGAACGCCCGCAACGGCGTGCGCGTCGCCGGTGGCATCGAGCAGTCGGTCGAACAAGAGCATCATGCCGCCGCACTCCGCCAGCATCGGCTTCCCGACCCCGACGTGTCGCCGAAGAGAGGCCAGCATCGAGCGGTTTGCGGACAATTCTGCCGCGTGCAGTTCCGGATAACCGCCGGGCAGCCACACGGCGTCGGCGGCCGGGATATCGGGATCGACGAGCGGTGAGAAGTAGCGGATGCGAGCTCCGAGGTCTTCCAGGCAATCGAGGTTCGCCTGGTAGGTGAACGCAAAGGCCAGATCCCGCGCGACCGCGATCGTCTTCCCGCGCAGGAGCGGTGGCGGAGCGGGCACGCGTTCTTCCCGAAACGCGACCGGCGGCGGCAACGAATCGGCATCGGTCGCGGCCAGCGCGTCGGCGAGCCTGTCGAGGCGCGCGAGCAAATCAGGAACTTCGCTCGCCTGGACGAGCCCCAGATGCCTTTCGGGCAACGCGGCTTCCGCGTTCGGGCTGACATGACCAAACCACTTGGTCCCCGCGGGGAGGCTTTGCCGCAGAAGCTCCGCGTGCCCGTCGGATTCCACCCGATTCGCGAGCGCGCCGGCGCAGGTGAGTCCGGGCACGTATTCGGTCAGGCCGTGAACGATCGCGCCGAACGTCTGGGCCATCGCACTCGCATCGATCACGACGAGCAGGGGGAGGCCGAAACGGCGCGCGAGGTCGGCACTCGAGGGCGTGCCGTCGTGAAGCCCCATGACGCCTTCCACGAGAATCAGGTCGGCCTCACCGGCAGCACGGTGCAGGCGCTCCGCACCGTCGGACTCGCCGCACATCCAAAGGTCGAGGTTGTATACCGGCGACCCCGCCGCAACCGCCAGGATTTGCGGGTCGAGGAAATCGGGCCCGCACTTGAAGACGCGCACGCGGCGCCCCGCCCGCGCATGCAGCCGCGCGAGGGCGGCTGCGATCGTCGTCTTTCCCTGAGCGGAGCCCGGCGCCGTGACGAGCAACGCGGGACAGTTGCATTCCGTTCCGTCGAGGCTCAAAGCACTACTTTAATTGCGTCGGCCACGCGCTCGCTTTCCAGGCGCGTCTTTACCGCGATCCGGATCCATTCGCCGGCGAGGCCTTCGTAGGAGCTGCAGTCGCGCACCAACACGCCGAACTCGCGTACGAGCCGCGAGGTGACGGCCTCGGAAGTCGCGGGCGGCGGCAATCCGACGAATACGAAGTTCGCCGCTGAAGCGAGTACCCGGCAGCCGAGACTCTGGAGCCGTTCGCTCAGCCAGATCCGCTCGACGGCATTGCTCCTGAGCGTCCGGCGCGCGAAGTCACGGTCGCCGACGGCCGCCGCGAGCGCCTGCGCGGCGAGCGTCGTGACGGGCCACGACGGAAGGCAGGCGCGTAAGGCAGCCGCGTTGGCCGGCGTGCAAACCGCATAGCCGACGCGCAGCGCCGGCACGCTGAAGAACTTCGTTAGGGAACGAACGCACGTGAGGGTCGTGCTTCGGGCCGCAACGTCGACGACGCTTTCCTCCGGTACGTAGTCGATGAAGGCCTCATCCACGATCGTGCGGCAGCCCAGCGCGGCGAGCGCGTCGACGATCCCCAACATCGCGGGGCGAGGCACGAGCGCGCCCGAGGGATTATGCGGGTTCGTTAGGAGCGCGACCTCGGCGCGGCTCGTCCTCGCTCGGTCGACGAGGCTCGCTTGGTCAAGTGCGAAATCCACGTCGGCCGCGAGCTGCAGGGACATCGCGTCGATCTTCAGCGCAGCTAGGGCGCGTGCATCCTCGCTGAAGGCAGGCACGGGCAAGACGCAGCGCGACGCGGCCGGCTGTCTCAGCGCAGCCTCGAGAAGCGCGGCCGCACCGTTGCCGACGACGATGGAATCGGCGTCGATCCGCAGTTCCCCGGCAATGCGCTCGCGGAGAGTCCGATACGTTCGATCGGGATATCGCTGGAGCGTTTCGAGGTCCGCGGCCGCGTCGCTCAGGGCCGCAACGAGTGCAGCTGGAGGACCCAGCGGGTTGATGTTTGCGCTGAGGTCCAGCAGAGTCGAAGGATCGACGCCGTAACGCGCCGCCGCTGCGTCGCGGTCGCCGCCATGCGCCGCGAGCACCTGCTGCTGCGTCGTTTCAGCGCTCATCCCGGCCGCTGCGAAGACCGAGAGCGCCTGACAGTAGGGCGAAGAGCAGCAGCGCCGCCGTGACGACGAGGAGCCGTGCGCGACGCACGTCGTCGTCGTCGGGAGCGCGGTAGACGCCTCCGAACAACGCGCGAGTCACGGGAACGCCGTCGTACGTGAGCGAGCCGCCGAGGCGCACGGCGAGCGCACCGGCCATCGCCGCTTCCACTCGGCCTGCATTGGGGCTGGCGTGCTTCGCACCGTCGAGCCGCATGCAACGAAGTGCAGCGGAGGGCGAACCCATCGCCAGCGGTGCGGATGCTGCGACGGCAAGCGCGGCGATGCGTGCCGGGACGTAACACAGCGCGTCGTCCAGCTTTGCCGCGAAGAAACCGACGTGCCTGTACGGCGGCTCGATGTGTCCGATCATCGAATCCATCGTGCTTGCCGCCTTGAAGGCGAAAGCCAGCGGCGGCCCGCCGATGGCAAGCGCGCACAGCGGCGCGACGATTCCGTCGCAGAGGCTCTCGGCCAACGTCTCGATCAGTGCGCGCGCGATGCCCGCTCGGTCCAGTTCGGCGGTATCGCGCCCGACGATGCGGCTCAGGCGCAGCCGCGCCGCCTCGAGCCCGCCGGCGTTCAACGCGCCCAGGACGCCGTTCACCTCCGACACCAGGTCGCGCGCGGCGATGCACGACCAGGCGAGCAAC
This sequence comes from Vulcanimicrobiaceae bacterium, assembly GCA_052267165.1. Classification (GTDB taxonomy): domain Bacteria; phylum Vulcanimicrobiota; class Vulcanimicrobiia; order Vulcanimicrobiales; family Vulcanimicrobiaceae; genus CAWICD01. The sequence goes on from JBKQHO010000007.1 coordinate 191,912, forward strand.
ATGTCCGTCGCCGTGCGGCTGCGCGAGCCGAAGCGGCCCGCGGTCTGTTGCACTAGGCTAGCGCTCGCAGCGCTGCAGGCGGCGACGGCGAGCACGATCAAACCCCCGCCGGCGAGCTCGCCCGTAGCATTGCCGCGCGCGCAGCGGCGAACGAGCCGTTCGAGCCGGCCGATGACGAACCCCATCGCCCGAACGGGATGGGGGAACCAGCGCGGATCTCCGGCCAACGCGTCGAGCGCTCCCGCAGCAGCGAAAGCGATCGGGTTCACCAGGCTTGCGACCAGGGGGGCCCCGGGAACCGCTCGTCGCGCAGACGCGCGTCGACGCCCGCGGCCGCTTCCAACGCACGCGCGCAGAGCCACAGAACGTCCGAGAGGCGGTTGAGATAAGCGAGAACGTTCCTCTGTACGGGTTCGCCGCTCGCCATAAGCCGGACTGCAGCACGTTCCGCCCGCCGGCAAACAGTCCGCGCCACCTCGAAGAAGCTCGACTCGCGCAGCGCTCCAGGCACCGTCCAGTCGAGGATCAGTCCGGGCCGTGCCTCCAGATCGGTGACGAACGCGTCCAGTCGACCGACCATGGCATCGCCGATCTCGGGCGGCGAAACCCGACCGCCGTCCTTGCGCGAGATCGCGGAAGCGAGCGGGAAGAGCTCGCGTTGAATGGCCAGGAGCCGAGCCGCCATCTCCGCGTCGCCGCAGTGAGCGCGCGCGACGCCGAGCGCAGCGTTGAGCTCGTCGATCGCGCCCGTGATTTCGATGCGCACATCGCCTTTGCTCGTACGCGCGCCTCCGGCCACTCCGGTCGTGCCGTCGTCACCGCGGCGCGTCGCGATCGACCTCGTACTACTGCGCGACATGCAGATCACGCCGCGACGTCCCGCGTTCGACCGCAACGACACCGACGTAGAGCAGGCCGAGAACCGCGAAGCCGAGCACGTTCCCGAGCGCAACCTGAGCCACGATCCGCGGCGCGAAGTCGGCCAGCGAGTGCGTCGTTGCCAAGGTGAACGCGGCGAACACGCCTTCGTAGACAGCAAACGCGGCGACGAGGGCGAGCAGCGGATTCGCGACGCGACGGGAGACGGCGAACGCCGCCAGCGTCGCCGCGGCATAGACCGGCGCCCAGGCTACGGTCGCAAGCGTCCGCGGGTAGCCGAGCACGAGGAAGCCGACGGCTTGGTTTGTCACGACGGCCGACAGCAGCGCGACGGTGCCGGCGCGCCGCGAAAGCGTGCGCGACGCAAGCATGGCCATGGCGGGGAAGGGGACGACGCACGCCAGCGTGAGCGTCATCACCGCGCCGGCCGCTGCGATAATCATCTGCCAGGCGCGCTGCGCTTCGCGGCTCTGGAGCGAGAACGGCATCACCAAGGACGAGCGAACGAATCTCGAAATCATGGACTGCCAACCCTTTCGCGAGGTCGAGTGCCGCGTTCGCCTCAGTATCCTGGCTCGCGGATCGATGCCATGTGCTCGAAGCCTTCCCACCCTCGGGCAGTGACTTCGAGCGGCTCCCCGCTCACAGTGGCGCGACCGTTCCGGAATTACACCGGATTCCTAATCGTGCGAACGCTGAGCCGTCCTTCACGGCATGGGCAGGTTGTCCTTCTGCGCCCCAGCTTGGGCCACGTGCGGCGGGGAGGCAATCAGGGCAGTCAGGTCGAGCGACGAGCGGACGTGCGCCGCCAGACGATCGATGCGCCGTTCGCGCTCCTCGCGCAAAGACGCGAGGGCGAGCGGCGGCGCGAGACCGCGCGCCTTGCGCGCTGCCGAGATGAACGCGTGGCGAAACGGGTCGTCGTCGAAGATGCCGTGCAAGTACGTCCCTGCGATGCGTCCGTCCGCCGAGCAGGCGCCGTCGCTTCGGAAACCCTCGTCTGCGGCGCGCTGGATCAGAGCGAACGGCGGCGCATCGCCTTCAGCACTCGTCTCCCCCACGTGAATTTCGTAGCCGCGAACGGGCACTCCGCGCGCATCAGTGCCGAACAGATCGCCGGTGAGCCGGCCGCTCGCGAGCATCGTTACCTTCGTCGCGGCAAACGTCGTGCGCAAGCGCAAAAGCGCGAGCCCGCGCGTCGACCCGCCGCCCTCGGCGCCCATCGGATCATCGATCCGCTCTCCCAGCATTTGCAGGCCGCCACAAATTCCGAAGACCAGCGGCGCCGAACGGATCGCTGGATCGAAGCCGGCGCTCTCGAGCCAGCTCCGAGTCGCAAGCGTCGTCTTCGTGCCGGGGAGGATGACGACGTCGGCTCCCGACAGCGCCTCCGGGGTACCGCAATACACGAGCTCGACGTCAGGCTCGCGGCCCAGCGGGTCGAAGTCCGTCGCGTTGGACAGATAGGGCTGTGCGATGACCGCGATCCGCAAGCGCCGCGCGGGTCCCTCGGCGTCGCGCCAGGCAGGGCGCCGTGCCACAGGCTCGGCCTCGAGCGACACGCTGTCTTCTTCGTCGAGCCCGATGTCGCGCAAATATGAAACGACGCCGAAACACGGCAGCCCGATTCGGCGCTCGAACTCGGCCACTCCCGGCGCAAGCAACGCGAGGTCGCCGCGGAACTTGTTGATGACGAAGCCCGCGATTCGTGCCCGCTCCTCCGGCTCGAGAAGGGCAAGCGTTCCCAGGATGGCGGCAAAGACGCCGCCCCGATCGATATCGCCGACGAGCACGCAGCGCGCATCGGCGGCCTGCGCCATACGCATGTTGACGATATCGCTGTCACGCAGGTTGAACTCCGCCGGCGAGCCGGCGCCTTCCAGCACGATGAAGTCGTAAGCCTGCGCGAGTCGTTCGTACGAGGCGCAAACGAGCGGGAAGAGCCCCTTCACGCGGTGCCGATGGTAGTCGCTCGCAGACGAATCGCCCCACACGCGGCCTTGCACGACGATCTGCGCGCCGCATTCGGAGCTCGGTTTGATGAGGATCGGATTCATGTCGGCCGATGCAGACACTCCCGCGGCTTCCGCCTGCAGTGCCTGCGCGCGCCCGATCTCCAACCCGTCGGGCGTGGCGGCCGAGTTAAGTGCCATGTTTTGGGCCTTGAAGGGCGCGACGCGAATGCCGTCCTGACGAAGAATGCGGCACAGCGCTGCGACCATCAGCGACTTGCCGACGTGAGACGCCGTCCCAAGCACCATCAGAGCACGCGCGGACACCGTCAGCATTTCCGAGTCATACGCTACGCATAGCGCGCCCTTCGACGTGAACGGGGAACGAGACCGACTTCGTAACGCCCTTGATCGTGAGCTCGCCCGTCACGTCGCAGTCGTCGGCGCCCAGCGGCTGCGCTGCAACGGCGCCTCGCGCGCCAACGAGCGAAAGGACGGCGGCCAACGTGACGAGCGCGACGGAGGGCTTGTGCATCGGACCTTTCCTCGACGGAGACGTTCGAAGGTTATACGACGCGGATCGTCGCCATCATCCCGTTGTCCTCGTGATCCGCCATGTGGCAGTGCAGCGGGAAAACGCCGCGTACGAGCGGGTCGCGGAAGTCGACGAGGATGCGAATGCGCGACGGACGGAGCCGCCCGCCGATACCGGGCCTCGCCTGCGGCACGTCGACGACGTCGACCCAGTGGCGATCGCGAATCGGCGTTCCGTTCAGCGACTCGAGCGCAAAGTGGACTTGGTGAACGTGGAAGGCATGGACCTCGTCGCTGTCGTTTTCGATCGTCCACTCCTCCGTCGTCCCGGCGCGCGCTGTGAACGCGGGTGCCTGCGTGGGCCGATACGAGACGCCGTTGATGAAAAAGCGCCTGGCGTCCTCGCTGAGCCGGATGGTGCGCGCTCGGACGGGCGCAGCGGGCGCGATGGAATAGAGCGCCGGCACGGCAAGGCCCGCCGGCGGCGAAACGCGAGGCAGGTCCGAAGCGTACTCGTCGTCGAGCTCGCCCAGAATCGCCCCCGGATTCTCGTCGCCGCCCGGACCCGTGTCGAAGCACAGCGAGTAGAGCATTTGCGGATGCTTGGGGCCGACGATCACGAATTCAGCCCGGCCGGCGGGTGGAATGAGGACGTGCCAGCGCGTCTCGCTGGCACCGGCCCCGTGATAGTAGCGCAGCGGCACGCCGTCAAGCGCAACCAACTGGACGGGTACGCCCGGTATTTGCAAGTCGAAGTGGCGATGAGCGGAGGCGTTCAGCACGCGCCACAGCTGTCGCTCGCCGGGATGGATGCCCAGCGTCGCGGCCGGCAGCCCGTTGATCGTGGTCTGCGACGTCGTCTCGACGCCGCAGGGCGCATCGAACTGGTCGTCCTGGTCGCCTGCAGGCTGGTTCGCGGGCGACGGGATCACTCGTTTCGCGTCGGGAGCCAGGGCTGCGCCGAGCGAGGGATCTTTCGGAACGTCGCGCAGCACGATGACCCGCTCACGCAGTCCGGCCAGACCCGCTACGACGTCTGCAATGCCCTCCACGACGATCGCCCCCGCCATGCCGTTGCCGAGCTCCCAATTCGTGAGACCGTGCGGATGCGGATGGTACCAGTAGAGGCCCGGCGGCTGCTCGCGGCCGATCTTCACGACGTAGTCGAACGAGCGGCCCGGTCGCACGCTGGTGGTGAGCACGTCGTCGCCGGGTGCCTTCGGCTCCGAGGCGAGCCCGTGGAAGTGCAGATTCGACTGCGAGACCAAGCCGAAGCCGCACGTCTCGGGCAAGCCGTTCTCGTAGTGGAAATGGATCGTGTCTCCCGGCCGCACGCGGATCGTCGGCGCGACCTCCGCGCCGTTCCAGAAGAACGCCGGGCGGCCCGCGCCATCGAGCTTCGAGCTCACCGAAACGGAGGCGACCCCGCCGAGGCTGTGCACCTCGGGCAGGGTCGGAAGGTCGGGTGCGTTCATTGCCGTCATCCTCGCGCTGGCCTGCGCACAACCGGCAAGGGCCAGCGAGAGGAAGATCGGCCAGAGCCGCCTCGCGGTCAAGACGACTGGCAGGCGAGCGGCGCTTGCTGGAAGTTGAACGCGTTCAGCGGCGGGACGGCCTTGGCGTCACGCGAGCCGAGCGAGGGCAGCGTGAAGAGCTTCTCGATGAACGACAGGATCGAGACCGTCTCGTACTGCGTGTGATCGACGAAGCCCGCCTTCGCGTACGGCGAGATGATGATCATCGGCACGCGCGTGCCCGGCCCCCATTGGTCGATCTTTGGCGGCGTCATGTGATCCCAGCGGCCGCCGTTCTCGTCATAGGTGATGAAGACCGCGGTGTTCTTCCAGTAGTTCGAGCTGCACAGCGCCTGCAAATACTTCTGAACGTTTGCCTGGCCCTCGGCCAGCGCCGAATAGCTCGGATGCTCGTTGTCGATGCCGACCGGTTTGATGAAGGAGACCTGCGGCAGCGTCCCGGCGGCAAGATCGCTGTAGAACTTCGAGTCGTCCTGCAGATACGGACTCGTCGCCAAGGCACTGCCGCCGGTTCCTCCCCAGCGCCGGTAATAGACGAACGGCTGGTGGTGCCACTGGAAGCACGGACCGTTATCGGGGACGTTGTTGGTCGGATTCGCGGCGGACGCATACGCGCACTGGTTGGCCGCGGTCGGATTCGCCAGCGCCTGCGCGAAGCCGCCTGAGTACCATTTCCAGGAGACCGGCGGGAACCCGTCGGTCATCAGATCGCCGATCGTCTTGGTCGACGGCGAGATCGGGACCAGCAGCTGATCGGGGGACGTACCCGGAGCCGGGAGGTTTTGCGAGTACGTCGTGTTCACGTCGTAATAGCTGGCGCCGGTCTGCGGCCCCGGCGCGGTCTGCGGCGTCGGCATCGTCGTCAGCTTGCCGTCGTTGAGCGTCTTCGTCGTCGGATCCCAGTACGACTCGAACGTCTTCACGTTGCTGGTCGGCAGCGCTTGATTCCAGACCGGCGTACACGCACAGATCAGCCACTGGTGGTTGAGGAACGAGCCGCCGAATGCGCTATGGAACGTCTCGTCGGCCATCGTGTAGTGTTGTGCGATCTTGCCTTCGGGCAGAATCGTGCCGTTGTAGTAGCTGAACGCCATCCCCGGATTGCTCGAGTACTCGATGAACTTGTCCATCGAGCCGTTCGACGGTTCGAGGGCTCCGTTGTCGATCTGCAGCTGCTCGTGCCAGAAGACGTGCCACAGGTCACCCGTCTTGGTCGTCGGCGGGTCGTACGTGTCGATGCTGAACGGCGCTATCGTGGAGCCGACCGGCACGTTCGTGTCGGTCGCGCCGCCGGAGAGCCCCTGCCAGCCGCACGGCCACGGCCCGGTGGGGTTGCCCGCGACGATCAGGGCGGGTGGCGCTCCGGAAAGTGCGACGGTGTCGGACGCTCCGCCGACGGGGCATTGCAGCTGCTGGACCGACGTCGCGCCGCCGCTACCGTTCGCGCCCGGGTAGTTCCCGTACAGCCCGTCGAAGCTCCAGTTCTCCTCATAGATGACCACGACGTGCGCGATCCTTTGCTGAGCTTGGCTGATTTGCGTCGACGGTGCGTTCGGCACCGGCGAGTTCCCGTTGCAGCCGGCCAGCAGTGCGCTGGCGAGCACCGAACACCAGAACGAGATCAATCCTCTCATCGATGGCCTCTCTTCGACTTTCGAACGCGTGTCGAAGAGACGTATAGCATCCCAACTCTAAGCCTTCCTTAAGGAACGACAGGAAGGGTTAGGGCAAAAGGACCCCGTTCACGACCGCTATGATGCCATTCGACTGAAAAACGTTCGGAATCGTGATCTCCGCCGAGCCGCCTCCAACTCCCGCCAGCCGAACCCTGTCGCCGTCCATGGTCGCGGTCAGGTCGTCACCCTCGGGCGTCTTGAGGTGGGCGGTGCCGTTGCCGCCGGTGATCTGCATCTCGATGTCGACCAGCGTGACGTGGCCCGCGAGCACGTGATAGGTGAGCACCTTTCTTCAGCAAGACGTCGTCGGAGGTGACCTTGTCGACCGTGGCCTTCGGAAGCTTCGCGAACGCTTCGCTCGTCGGCGCGACGACCGCGAACGGCCCAGGACCCTCGAGCGTCTCGACCAAGCCCGCCTGTCTGACCAGCGACATTAGGGTCGTGTGGTCCTTCGACTGCACGGCGTTCTGAACGATGTTCTTGTTCAAGTACATCGCCGCGCCGCCGACCATTGGATCGGGATGCATGGAACTCATCGAGGCCGAGCCCGCCATGGTATCGGCGCCGACGGGACCGGCGAGGCCGAGGACGTCTGCCGCAACGAGCACGGTAAATCGGTTGAGCATCGTCTCCCCTTTTACGAGCGGTCTGTCGTTCCATCGGACTGATACGTCACAACGAGCGACTTGCGCGAATAACGCGCGGCACTCACGTGCAGATTGCGCGCAACGCCTCGCGCAGGCCTCATCGCTAACGTAATCACTGAATACAAATTTGCGGCGCAGGAGTAATCCGGCTTACCGCCGTGCAACGTCCCGACAGTTACCGACCGTCCATCGATGTCAGGCATTCGCACGCTAACGGCATCCGTCGCAGGAGTTACGTGATGTTGACGACGCTTCTTCTTGCTATTGTCGCGCCGCTCGTATCGCCCAGCTCGAGCATCGCCGCTGCGAGCGCCGCACCGGCGACGGCATTCCCTACGACCGCCGTCGTCACATCTGCGTCTCCTGTACCCTGCCCTTCGACCACGCCTACGCCTGCCGGAGCCGCTCCACCGGCCTCTCCCGCGCCCTGCGGTGCACAGTTGAAGACGATCGCGAACGTGGCGGTGGCCGGCCGCAAAGCGGATTTAGTTGGCATCGCTCAAGCCGCATCGGAGGGAACGATCGGTCGGCAGCAGATCGCCGACCGGGCCATCCTTCGACCCGGCGAGGTTCTGGAAGCGATCCCCGGCCTCGTCATCACGCAACACAGCGGCGAGGGCAAGGCCAATCAATACTACCTGCGCGGCTTCCAGCTCGATCACGGGACCGATTTGGAAAGCACCATCGGCGGCATCCCCATCAACATGGTCTCACACGCGCACGGCCAGGGCTACTCCGACATCAACTGGCTCATGCCGGAACTCGTCAGCTACATCGAGTTCAAGAAGGGTCCGTACTACGCCGACCAGGGCGACTTCTCAACGGCCGGCTCCTATAATCTCTACTTTCGCGACACGATCGAGCCGGTGATGTCATTTGGACTCGGCGACTACGGCTACGACCGCTTTTTCACTGCGGGCTCACCAAAGCTCGGTGCCGGTCACCTGCTCTACGGGGTCGAGATCTATCACGACAACGGTACGCTCGTGAAGCCGGACGAATACCATAAATTGAACGCCATGGCGCGCTACACGCTCTCCAGAGGGAATGACAGCTTCGGCGTCAACGCTTTTGCTTACGACGGCGCCTTCAATTCGACGGACCAGATCCCGCAACGCTTGGTCGACGCCGGCATCATCAGCCCGTACGGTTACGTCGACCCAACCGACGGCGGGAATACGTACCGTTACGCATTATCCGCGCAATGGCAACACCAAGATCCAAACGGAACGACGAAGTTCAACGCGTATGGGGTCGACTATTTCCTCGACCTCTTCTCCAACTTCACGTATTATTTGTACGATGCCAACAACTACTACAACGAGACGGCCAATCCGATCACCTGTAACGTCGCCTTCACGACCTGCTCGCCCAATCCATCGAGCGGGCTGCGCGCGCCCAATTATTCGTCGTATTGCCCGGCATATACCGCGGCCGCCGGAGCCGCGCCCCACTCGCTGACGCCGACGCCCTACAATTTCCAATGCGGCGATCAGCGCGAGCAAGAGGACAAACGCTTCATTTCAGGTTTCAATTTCTCGAGAACCTTCGTCACGCCGGGAACCGTCACCACCATCGGCGTCGACACGCGCAACGATAACATTTCCACCCTCGGCTTATTCATCGACCAGGCGCGCAACCGCTTTCCCGGAGGCACTCTGAGCGACGATCACGTCGTGGAACGAGGCAGCGATATCTACATCCAGTCCGAATTGCGCGTCGGGCACAAGCTGCGCTTGGATCCAGGCATTCGCTTCGACTATTACACCTTTCACGACGCCGCCTTCGATCCGAACAACAGCGGCGCGGGCAGCGCTGCGATGGTGAATCCGAAGATGAACCTCGCCTACGCATTTTCCCCGCGCAGCGAATTCTATATGGATTTCGGCGACAGCTTCCATTCGAACGACGTTCGCGGCACGACGTATTTCGACGACCCGCAGACCCACGCCCCGTTCGACTCGACGGGCGCGCCCGTCGGCCGCAATCCCCTGTTGAACCGTTCGGTCGGGGAAGAGGTCGGATACCGCTACACTAACCCCCGCTTGACGACCACGGTCTCTCTCTTCGAGCTGTATCAGGCGGACGAGCTCATCTTCGACGGCGACCATGGTACGACGTCGCTCGGCGGCCCAACGCAGCGCAAAGGCGTGGAGTTCACGAACTACTACACGCCCACCAACCGGCTCACGCTCGACGCCGACCTCGTCACGACGACCGCGCGCTTCCTTGACGACCCCACGCACTCCGGGACCGGCGTTCCGGAATCACTGAGCGGCGTCGTTTCCCTCGGGGCTACCGTTGACGAACCACGTTATTCGACGAGCCTGCGCATGCGCTACTTCGGGCCGCGAACGCTCGACACGCAGGGCGACGCCAAGTCGCCTCCGTCGACGATCTGGAACTTTCAATTTACGGCGAAAATGGCGCAAGATAGCCGGCTCTCGCTCGACCTCTTCAACCTCTTCAACGCAGAGGTGCCCGACGTCACCTACTACTACAACTCATGGCTGCCGTATGACGCAAAGAACCCCGCGAACGCGAACAACCCCGCGATCGATCCGGCCCTCGGTGCGAACATCAACGGGAATGCGGGAGTCGCCGACTATCACTTTCACCCCGCGGAGCGGCGCATCGTTCGCTTGACGTACGCACGAAAGCTCTGAACGGCGGCCGAATGAAAGGACCGGCCGAACCGGCTCCCTTCGGAGTCGCCGCCTTGGCTCGCGTCATCGATGACGGGGCAAAGGACGTTAGGGCGAAGGTCGTTACCATCTACGTCGTACTCATAGCGACCACGCTCATAGCCTGGGCTCTGGCATTAGCGGCCTTTTCGACGCGGCCCTTGCTCCTCGGAACGGCGCTCGTCGCCTACGGCTTTGGATTGCGCCACGCAGTCGATGCGGATCATATATCCGCGATCGACAACGTGACGCGCAAGCTGATGCAGGACGGGCAGCGGCCGGTTGCGGTCGGCTTCTTCTTCTCGCTCGGCCACTCGACGATCGTCATCCTATTGACGATCGCGATTGCAGTCGGTGCCGGCGTCGTGAAATCGACGATGCCAAACCTCGAGAACGTCGGAGGCTTGATCGGCACGGCGATATCGGCGGCGTTCCTTTTCGCTATCGCGGCGATAAATGTCGTCGTCTTCCTCGACGTGTACGAAGCTTTCCGCCGGGTTCGCCGTGGAGGTGCCTATAATGAAGAGGCAGTCAATGCTTTCCTGGCTGACCGCGGCCTCCTCGGACGCTTCTTCAGGCCCCTGATGAAAGTCGTCAGCAAGAGCTGGCACATGTACCCGATCGGCGTGCTTTTCGGGCTTGGCTTCGACACCGCGACCGAGGTCGGACTCCTCGGAATTGCGGCGGTGCAAGGCGGCAACGGGCTGCCCATCTACGACATTCTGATCTTCCCGCTGCTCTTCACCGCCGGCATGTCGCTGTTGGATACGACGGACGGCATCCTGATGTTGGGAGCGTACGGTTGGGCCTACGTCAAGCCGGTTCGCAAGCTCTTCTACAACATGACCATCACTTTGGTCTCGATCGCCGTCGCCCTAATCGTCGGGGCTATCGAGGCTCTCAGCATCGTCGCCGCTCAGCTTCATTTGTCAGGCGGCGTCTGGGACGGCCTCGCGAACCTCAGCGGCAACTTCGGCGCGCTAGGATTCGCGATCATCGGCGTGTTCCTGGCGAGTTGGGCCGTCTCGACGTTGATCTATAAACTGCGCCGCTACGACGAGTCAAACCACCCCGCCCCAACGGACATCACAACCTAACGCCTACGCTCGCCCGCGTCGTGACGCGCCCCCTGCATTCAGGCGAGTTTCGGCACGTCGCCGCGGCTAATGCTGGTGCTCGTGCGCGAGGTGTGTCTGCTGTCCGTCGTTCGCGTGCTCGTGCTCGGCATGAACGTGGGAATGGACGTGGACCGTCCCGTCGTTGTGGCGATGCTCGTGCTCGTGCTGGACGTGCTCGTGCGGGTGAGCGTGGGCCACCCCGCCAGGATGCTCGTGCTCGTGGGCGTGCTTCTCAGTACTCATTTTATTTGTATTCAATGTATACAAATAGAATCCTGGGGTCGCGCAGCAAAGCAGGCGCTTAGTCTGAGCCCCCGGCTCTGGGGTTTCATCTGCTGCGACCATTTCTTGACGAAGCGTCGCTCCAGTCGATGCGCTCGGCGGCCAGCCAGTCCTCGAGATGGGCGACGTATTCGGCGCTGAACGTGTCCGTCAGGCACCGCACGTACGCCGCGTAGACTTCCGTCTCCCCGGACGAGACGAACTGTTCGAGGGTGCGACGATGGATCGCCATGTATCCCTCGCGCAAGCGCAATCCGCCGTGAACCAGTTGAACGAGCACCTCGCTTGGGGAGCGCTCGCGATGCCGTTCGAGCCGTTCATTGAACCACTCGTCGAGCGCTCGCGGCAAACGCAGCGAGCGGGTGGGGCCCATCGAGCCCGAGCCTCGCGCGCGCCCCACTAATTTGTCTTCCCGTCGCCGTGGGAGTGCCCCAAAGCATCATCTTCGTGGCTATGAACCTGACCCTCGTGTTCGTGGTGCTCGTGGTCGTGATCGTGATCGCCGTGCTGGTGCTTGTGGGCGTGACGAATACCATCGAGATGTTCGTGCACGTGGAGGTGGGTGTCGTCCTGTTCTTTACGGATGTCGTCGTTCATAGCCGCCTCTTCGCCGCACCGCTTCCCGTAGCATAGGCTCGCACTTCCGCGTTGGAAAACGTCCCCGTACGGCCCGTGCGCGCTGCGTCTCGCCGCCTTTACGATGGTGCCCAAGAAACCCTTGCCGCTAGCACTATGCTTGCCGTCGCGCCGGAACACGCCGATCGACTGGTTCCGCGAAGCCGGGCGGGCAGCCGACCGTGCCTTGGGCTGGTAACGTTCGTTCTGTCCGCCGCAAAGCGGCTCGGAGCTCCGCTTCGCCAGATCACGAGCTCGGCCGGCCGAGCCTTGCATCGAGCCAGTCGAATACCTTCAACGACCGGAGCCCCGGCGCTGCCGGTTCGCAGTGACGGTCGGCGCCTTCGGCGACCGTGAACGAAACGATTGCCTTCGGTCCCGGCAACATGTCATAGAGCTGCTGTGGCTGGCCGGGAAAGAACTGCTCGTTATCGGGATTTGCGATCAACAGCGGGGCCGCGATCTTGTCGACGAGCCCGGCGAGCGTGTATTTCTTTACGGCCGTATAGACGTCGAACGGCGAATTGATGCCGAACGGCCGCGCGCGGAACGTGTAGCCGGCGAGCGCCTTGGGATTAGCGGTCATGACGCGGTCGAACGCCGTATTCTGGCCGGCGTCGATCATCGCGACGAGCGGCGGCGGTAAACTCGCGTACCATACGGTCGAAACGTCGTAGACGCCGGGGTCGGCAATCCCGGCGGCGATGCGGTGTTCGAAGGCCATTGCACGCGGCGCCCAATAGCCGCCTTGACTGATACCTTGAATCGCGATGCCGGCTGCTCTGCCACGCCGGCAACATCTTTTCCGGCGCACCCATCCCATCGCAGAAATAGGTCGCGGCGAAGATATAGCTCGACACCTGCAAATAGAGACAGCGGGCGGAGGCGCGGTGGCCGGCGTCCAGCGCCGCGTCGGCCGCTTGAAGCGCGCGCGTACCGTATTTCGTCAGCACCGCAAATGCGCTCGTGGAGTTGCCGTCTTCCACCTGGTCGATCATCGCGAGCACCGTGCCGGCGTCCCCGACGCCGAAGTATGCCGCGCCGAGCACGATCAGAAAAATAAGGTTCATCGGAGCATCTTTAAAAAGGCGCTTCGGGACTTGTGGTGGGCGACCAAGCGGAGCGATGGCCGAGCGCCCCGACGGGGGCACGGCTTTGAAGGGCAGGGTCAGTCCTGTCGCTGCTGCAGCCGGCAAGGCTGAAACGGCCGTCCTCATTGGGCTTCCCTTCAGAAGTCGTCGTCGCAGCAGGGCGGTGGGAGGGGTGAATCCGGACGATTCACGCCTTCCACCGCCGACGCGGCCGCCGCTGAAACCTCTACGCTACCCACCACACTCCTGAAGAGCCCTTTTAAAAGCACGGTCCCCGGCGGGGGGTGTACGCGGCGCGCTCGCCGCCGGGCCGGTCGGATCCGTCCGCCTATTCTAATTGCCTTCCCGGTCCGGGTTCGGGCAGTCCGGGTCCGCCGCCGATCGGTCTCGGTGTCGGTGGCGGTGCGGCGCCCGCGTTCACGCTCCATGTGACGTAATAGTCGGAATTGCTGCCGCAACCCCAGGCCGAGTTGGTTCCAGGTGAATGGTCCGTGGCGCTGAGGACGGCGCCGCCTGCGGTTTCGCCGGCGAGGTCCGCGGCCGTAAAGATGTGGACGCCCGCGGCCACCGGTCCATCGCAGTCCGCAAACACGATCCCGCTCAGTTCGCCGACCAGCCACCCGGCGATCACACCGAGGGCGGTGCCCAGGACTGGGACGGCGGCCGTCCCGATCGATGCGCCCAGTTCGGCTCCAACCAAACCGCCGATAGCTGATGCCGCGGCTTGGGCGGCCTTCTGGCCGAGAGCATCGCCTGCTTTCTCGAGCGCGCTCTCGACGTCGGCTTCTGAGGCATGGCCGTTGTTGACGACGGCGTAGGTAAGCACGGCGTTTTGGCCGGCCGGCACGCTGATGCCATCGAAGCTGAGCCCGACGGTGTGCGTGCCGTTGTTGACGTTGCCGATCTTCAGCGTCTTGGTCTGCGGCGGATTGGTGCCGACGGCGAGGGTCAACGACACGTAGTCGGTATCTTCGTGCAGCGACCGCGTATTATCGATGACCAGCGACGGGATTGAAAACGTGTAGAGCGGCACGGCGGGAATCACGGACGATAGGCCGGCCTGCACGGACGACAAGTCCGTGCCGTCGAGCCGCGTCGCAATAGGAGCGGATGAGTTTTCCATTGCGGTATCCTCTCTTGGATGGAGCGTCCGGCGAATTGCCGGAACGAGCAGAGTGATACGGTCATCGTACGCGGCGCGGCGTCCGCGCGGCGTCCTGAGAACGTGCCGCGAGGATCTTTGGAGCCGGTCGCAAGGGCAGGTTGGGCCGCCGGGAGCGCGAACCGCGCGGCCGACGCTGCCGATTGCCGTTGAAGTATTTTATGTTCCGCGGCGCCCGCCTTCATCGTCTTTGCCGCTGCGGGTCGCCGGCGGAACTGTCGCCAATGCGCCGCCATCGAGCAGCTGTAGCGGGCGCAACGCTTCGCGCACGATCGCAGCGTTCGAGGAATTCCAGCTCCTCGTTACGCCCGACGAGCGGCGGTTCGTCGTGGCGCGCTTCGGCCGCGATCACCCTGCGGCGACAGGCGTTTTCCCGGCAGCGAGGGCCTTCACGGCCTCGGTCGTCAGGGCTTGCCCGCCGATCCCCCAGTCACCGCTCTCGATTTCGTCGATTTTAACCCACGTGACGCTGCGCATGTTTTCCCCTTCGATGGTCACCATCGCGTCGGTCAAACGGGAGATCATTTGCGTTTTTTGCTCGGCCGAGAACACACCCCTAATCACGCTCACCTGAACCAACGGCATTGCGGTCTCCTTTGCTGCGAATGTCCGGCGAAAACCGCCGGAACCGCTTCAGCATAAGCGCGCAGGTGGTTCGGCGTCATGATGAAATTATGACGCCGACTCGGCGAGCAGGTTCGTATCGTGGCAATAAGGTAGACGAGCTTGCTCGAAAGGGATCCTTTTCGGGATGATTCGAGGACTCAGGCGTGAAGCGGGTTCGCGTGTCCCGAAAATTAGTCCCGAAAAAGCTAAGCGGGGGCGGGACCTCGACGAGTTCGTGGCTCGCGTCGAGGCCGGCAAATCGGTAAGCATTCCGCTTGCGAAGTCCAGCGGCACTAACGCGTGGCCGACTACATTCGCGATGCCCCGTCGATGCGGTTTTGCTTCTCGTGGTTTCAGTGTTTCAGTCCGCTATCTGCGCGGATGTGAAGTGCTACGTGTCCTCACGGGGATGGGGAAGGGTAACCACGAGGTGTTTCAGTCCGCTATCTGCGCGGATGTGAAGTGCTACACAAGCCATTTCAGCCCTCTCGCGCGAACTCAAACCGTTTCAGTCCGCTATCTGCGCGGATGCGAAGTGCTACCTTGGTGGACTTCCCGGCATTCGCGATTTCGAAATTGTTTCAGTCCGCTATCTGGCTGCTCGCCTTAACTGTTAGTCTGTAGGTAGCACTCTACATCCGCGCAGATAGCGGACTGAAACGCCAAGTAAAGATCGACCGAGATGGCGATAACGGGAGTAGCAATCTACATCCGCGCAGATAGCGGACTGAAACGCAATATTCACTGGCTGGTTGAATTTGGGCTTCCCTTCAGAAGTCGTCGTCGCAGTAGGGCGGTGGCAGGGGTGAATCCGGACGATTCACGCCTTCCACCGCCGACGCGGCCGCCGCTGAAACCTCTACGCTACCCACCACAACTCCTGAAGAGCCTTTAAAAATTTGGCTCGCCACCCGTCGCGCTGCGGGCGACGGGCCAGCCGGCGACGAGGTGGCCGGCGGTGTCGCGATACCCTGAGCAGACGCGGCCTGCAGCCCCGCGAGCGAGCCGAGTGCGGCAGTCGTGCCGAGAAAACCAAAACGACGCATCCTATGTGCTCCATACGACCGGTATCCAACGAATGGGCCGGGAATTCGGCGGCTCCGCGTCGCTTTTCCCCGTCGTGACGGCCAAGCCGCGGATCGCCAAGTCCGCTTCGGCCCTCGGCCTGCACTCGGAGCCGCAGCCTTCGTTACTCTCGGCGAGCTCAGCTCAGGACAGCGACTTTCGCAGGTCGGCGGCGAGCGAGCCCGGAGAGTCAGTCCAGTCGACAAGCGATACGAGCCGGCCGCCGCTATCCACCAAATAGATCTCGGAACTCAAGAGTGGCGAGTTCTCGACCCTTTCCGAGGCGCCTTTGCTTGCCGCTTATGGTCCTCAACCCACGTCTGGGTGAGTCGATCTAGCTCGTCGAACTGCTCCGGCGTGTACGTTGGCGGAGCG
>JBKQHO010000008.1:0-24853 GCA_052267165.1 Vulcanimicrobiaceae bacterium
CAGGGGTATCGACAATTTTTGCGAGGACTGACTCATCTTTTCCCATTGTCGGCTGGTATGAATCCTATTCCTAGCCGAACAAAACCACTTGCCTCAATTGAAACAATATGTCCAACGCAAATCGTCATTTTGTTATCGCCTCGGCCAGGCAGTCTTACCTCGGCTGACTTCTCCTCATCCGCTAACGCCTTTTTTAGCACGTCAATGTCGTCTTTTTGAAGCTCGAGTACTTGACTGTTGGAAAGGATAACTCGGTAGAATTGTGTTGATTCGCGCATATTAGTTCCTCCGGTGTTCCCGGTCTCCACGTCATCGGCATCGATGCTGTTAAAGATGGCGCCGTGAAGGCAATCGGCGTGATCAGCGTTTTTACAGCAGGATGCTGCCAGGTCCCGTGAATGTGATCATGGGATAAGTAGTTCATGGTTGTGGCCCGGCGTCTGGGCAATGACTCCCCCGGCTTGCGATGTCCGGGCACGGACGTTGTGAGTTCACGATGCTCATGCTCAATGCACCGCCGCAAACCATGGCGTCGTCACGGAGATTCGGACCGCCACTCATGCACTTACACGACTGCCTGCGCGGGCTAGCAGAAAGCACTGACGAGGGCTCGTAATGATCACCTGTAAGTATCTTGGAGATGTGGGTGCAGCACGACGGCGTACTCCCAGCCCTTCGCGACTTTCTTGCGGAGCAGAACCCCGTCCGCGTAGTCGTCGACTCGATCGACCCCCGCGATAGCCGCGCCCTTGAGCGAGCGGTACAACGGCATGCCGTAGCCAGCGCTCATCTTCATGACAAAGAGCCTCCCTTAAAGCATAGCTGCCACAAGGAGAATCCATCTGTACGGTTTTCAACAGAAGCCCGTTCTCGAGGGTATGAACAATTTGTACGGCTGAGAAAACCGGGAAGACGGCACTAGTCGTAGGTGTGGCTAATCGTGATTCGATCGCGTACGGCATCGCGCGAGCGCTGCGCGGTTTCGGCGCCGACGTCGCCATGACGCACTTGGACGATAAGACTTGCAGCTACACCCGGAGAGCTGGCCCAAGCACTCGACGTGCCGCCGGGTCTGTTCCTACCTTGCGATGTTCGCGCGAGTGGCCAGATGGACGCCGTTGCTGATTTGCTTGGGAAGCGGTGGGGCAAGCTGAACGTGCTGATCCATTCGATCGCATTTGCGCCCAAAGAAGACTTGCACGGACGCGTTACCGACGTTTCGCTTCCCGGCTTCTTGACGGCCATGGAAGTGTCGGTGTGGCCTCTCGTGCGGCTCACGCAACTTCTTGAAGGCTGCTCGCCAAGGAAGGTGGGAGCGTCTTCACGGAAGAGCTCGCTTCGTTCCTTGGTGCCATCTACAAAGATCGCCACATGACAACGTGGAACCTGACTGAGCTCAACGCGGAGGCGTCTGCCAGGACGCAGCGCCGCGACGGGGCGCCCTCACCATCGCCTTGGTCTCGCTCGTTGCCATCACGGCCTTGCGCTTGCTGGGCGGAAAAGTCAACAACACCGCTCCGCAACGTGGCCCCCAACAGCATTTCGTAATTACACCCCTATTTCTTGGCCTCGTCGAGGGCGAGATTCAACTCGAGCACGTTCACGCGCGGTTCGCCGAGAACGCCGAGCTGGCGCGCGTCGACATGAGCAGCGACGAGCGTGGAGACCGTCGCGGCTGACAAGCCTCGCGCCTTGGCCACGCGCGGCACTTGATAGTATGCGGCCTCGGGCGTGATATCCGGATCGATGCCGCTCGCACTCGAGGTGACCAGATCCATCGGGATCGGGCCGGTCGCATCGGGGTTCTCCTTCTTCAGCGCGGCGATCGCGGAACGCGTGGCGTCGATCAGCTTCTTCGAGGTCGGCGCCAGGTTCGTCCCGCCCGTTTGGGTCGGATCGTAGCCTTTGCCCGCGGCCGACGGACGGCCCTGGAAATACCGCGGCTTCGTCCAAAGCTGGCCGATGATTCGCGACCCGACGGTCTTGCCGTCCACGACCACGAGCGAGCCATTGGCTTGCTGCGGGAAGAGCAGCAGCGCGACCCCGGTCATCGCCAGCGGATACACGATGCCGAGCAACACCACGCTGATGACCGTATAGATCGCGGCGGTTCCGAGATGGCGCAGCGTGCTGTCGTTGGAGCGCTCCTGGCGCGCGGCCGAGAGCGAGCTGTCGAGCGTGAGCGAGCTTTTCATGTTCGGTCCTTACGAGAGGTGCAGCGCGGCGATGATCATGTCGATGAGCTTGATCCCGATGAAGGGCACGACGATCCCGCCGGCACCGTAGATCAGCACGTTGTCGCGCAGCACGGCGTTCGCCCCGCGCGGCACGTAGGCGACGCCGCGCAGCGCGAGCGGAATCAGCGCAACGATAATCAGGGCATTGAAGATGACCGCTGAGAGAATCGCGCTGTTCGGGTTGAGCACCATGATGTTGAGCCGTTCCATCTCCGGGTAAGCGGTGGCAAACATCACGGGCAGAATCGCGAAGTACTTGGCGACGTCGTTGGCAATCGAGAACGTCGTCAGCGCGCCGCGCGTCATGAGCAGCTGCTTGCCGATCTCGACGATCTCGATCAGCTTGGTCGGATCCGAATCGAGATCGACCATGTTGGCGGCTTCCTTGGCGGCCTGCGTCCCCGAGTTCATCGCCACGCCGACGTCGGCTTGCGCCAGCGCCGGAGCGTCGTTGGTTCCGTCGCCGGTCATCGCGACGAGCCGACCGGCGGTCTGCTCGCGCTTGATCAGCGACATCTTCGTTTCAGGCGTCGCCTCGGCCAAGAAGTCGTCGACGCCGGCCTCGCGCGCGATCGCGCTCGCGGTCAGTGGGTTGTCGCCCGTGACCATGACCGTGCGAATGCCCATCGCCCGCATGCGGTCGAAGCGCTCGCGCATGTTCGGCTTGAGTATGTCCTTGAGGTAGATGACGCCTAGTACCGTCGAGTCGCGCGCCAGCAGCAGCGGCGTGCCGCCCGCTCGCGCGATCCGCTCGACCTCGGCGGTCAGAACCACGTCGTTCGCCGTCGCCAGGGCGCTGCCGCCGCCGCGCGTGCGGACCCACGCGCGAACCGCGTCCGGCGCGCCTTTGCGGATTGCGCTTCCATCTGGAAGATCGAGTCCGCTCATGCGCGTGTACGCGCTGAATGGCACGAACTGCGCGCCGGCCGGCACGACTCCGTTGCCTGCGACCGCGCTGTCGCGCTGCGCCAGCGCCACGATCGAGCGGCCCTCGGGCGTCTCGTCGGGCAGCGACGAGAGGTATGCGGCCTGCGCTGCGTCGGATGCCGAGACGCCCTCGGCCACGATGATCTCGCTCGCCTGCCGGTTGCCGAGCGTAATCGTTCCGGTCTTGTCCAGCAAGAGCGTGTCGACGTCACCCGCCGCCTCGACCGCGCGACCGCTCATCGCGAGCACGTTGCGCTGCAGGACGCGGTCCATGCCGGCGATCCCGATGGCGGAGAGCAAGCCGCCGATGGTGGTCGGAATGAGACAGACGAGGAGCGCGATCAAAACGGTGACGTTCGGGACGACTCCGGCGTAGATCGAATACGGCCCGAGCGTCGCGACCGCGATCACGAAGATGATCGTCAAGCCCGCCAGCAAGATCGAAAGCGCGATCTCGTTGGGCGTCTTCTGCCGCGTGGCGCCTTCGACCAGCGCGATCATCCGGTCGAGGAACGTCTCGCCCGGATTCGAGCTGATGCGCACCAGAATGTGATCCGACAGCACGCGCGTGCCGCCGGTGACGGCGCTCCGGTCGCCGCCAGATTCACGGATGACCGGTGCCGATTCGCCGGTGATCGCGGACTCGTCGACCGAGGCTGCGCCTTCGATCACGTCGCCGTCCCCGGGGATCAGCTCGCCGGCTTCGATGCGAACGACGTCCCCCGCGCGCAGGTCGGTGGCGCTGACCGTTACGAGCTGCCCGTTGACGAGCTTGCGGGCCACCGTGTCGGTCTTCGTGCGGCGCAGGAACTCGGCTTGCGCCTTGCCGCGCCCTTCAGCGACCGCTTCCGCAAAGTTCGCGAACAACACCGTGAACCAGAGCCAAACCGAGATCGCGAGGTCGAAGCCCGCACCCTTCCCGCCCCGCAACGCCAGGTCGCGGAAGAAAAAGAGCGAGGTGACTAACGCGCCGATCAAGACGATGAACATGACCGGGTTTTTGGCCTGGAGGCGCGGATTGAGCTTGACGAACGAATCGCGAACCGCGCGCGTCAGGATTGCCCGGTCGAAGAGGGAGCGCGCTTTGGGACGGCGCTCGAGGCGGCGAGCCGGAATCATTAGAACGTCTTTCCTTTGAGCATTTGCAGGTGCTCGACGATCGGCCCCAGTGCGTCGGCCGGGAAGAACGTAAGTGCGCCGACGATGACGATGACGCCGATCAGAAGCACGACGAAGATGGGCGTGGACGTGCTGAACGTGCCGACCGTCGCCGGGACGCTCTTCTTGCCCGCGAGCGACCCGGCCAGCGCGACCGCTGGAATGATAAAGAGGAAACGGCCGCAGATCATGGCGACGCCCGTCAAGAGATCGTAGTACGTGTTGCCACCGATGCCCGCGAAGGCGCTGCCGTTATTCTCGGTGGTGGAGGCGAACATGTAGAGGATCTCGGAGAAGCCGTGCGCGCCGTTGTTGCCAAGCGTCGCCAGACCTGCCGGAAGCAGCACGGAGACTGCGGTCGGAACAAGCGCGAAGACCGGCAGCACCAGCGCCCCGAGGATTGCAAGCTTGACCTCGCGACCCTCGATCTTCTTCCCGAGATACTCCGGCGTGCGGCCGACCATCAGGCCCGCGATGAACACCGTGAGCACGACGAAGAGGATCATCCCGTAGAGTCCAGTCCCGACGCCCCCGAAGACCACCTCGCCGAGTTGCAAGTCGGCCAGCGGCACGAGGCCTCCCAGCGGCGTAAACGAGTCGTGCATCGAGTTGACCGCGCCGCACGACGTATCGGTCGTCACCGTCGCGAACAGGGCTGACGCACCCACCCCGAATCGCGTTTCTTTGCCCTCGAGGTTACCGCCCTGCGCGCCCAGCGCGTGGACGATCGGGTTGCCGGCTGACTCGAAGGCGTACGCGGTGGTGAAGCCACCGACGAACAGAACGCTCATCGCGGCGAAGAGCGCCCAGCCTTGTCGCTGATCCTTGACGTAGCGGCCGTAAACGTACGTCAGCGCAGCCGAGACGAGGAAGATCGCCAGCATCTCGAAGAGATTGCTGAATGGAGTCGGATTCTCGTTGGGCGAGGCCGAGTTCGCGTTGACGAAGCCGCCGCCGTTGGTGCCGAGCTCCTTGATGATCTCCTGCGAGGCCATCGGCCCGCCGGTGATCGACTGCTTGAGGCCCTCAAGCGACGACACGTCGAGATACGAATGGAAGTTCTGCGGAATCCCCGTCCAAACGAGCACGAGGCCACCAACGACGCTGATCGGCACGAGCACGTAGAGCAACGCGCGGGTCATGTCGACCCAAAAGTTGCCCAGCCCCTTGCCGTCCGTGCGCGCGACCCCGCGGATCACCGCGATCGCAACCGCGATACCGGCCGCAGCCGAGACGAAGTTGTGCCAGGCGAGGCCCGCCATCTGCGAAAGATAGCTCATCGTGCTTTCGCCCGAGTAGAACTGCCAATTCGTGTTGGTCAGGAAGCTGACGGCCGTGTTCCACGCCAAGTCGGGCGTGAGGTTGTCGAAGCCTTGTGGATTGAATGGCAGCCATTTCTGGGTGCGCAGCAAAACGTAGAGATAGACCAGGCCGATCGCGCTGAACGCGAAAAGCGCGAACAGGTAGCCTGACGCAGTCATCTCCGCTGACGGATCGATCCGGCAGATGCGGTAGAACACCCGCTCGATCGGCGCGAACACGGGCGAAAGCCAGGTCCGCTCGCCGCTGAACACTCGCGCCATGTAGATACCCAGCGGCTTCGTCAGCGCCAGGATCAGCACGAAAAATAGCCCCGCTTGGAGCCAGCCGTAGATGGTCACGAAACCGCTCCTAAAATTTCTCGGGACGGAGCATCGCGTACGTCAGATACACGAGGCTCAATACGGTGAGAACCAGACCTAGGACGTTGTCGAACATCGTGAAACCTCAGATGCGCTCGCAGGCTCGTGTGTACGCGTCGAAGACGACGAAGGCGAGCAAGGTCAGCCCGAGGACCGCAATTTCAAGCACAATCATTGCGCCTCGAATGCTAGCAGGGGAGAGCGAGTCGCGGGAGCCGCCGAACGGATAGTCCGGATGGATGAATGAGGCACAACCGAAAGCAATAGAAGCGCAGCCCGTGCAAGACAGAGCGCGGGCTTCGGCCTTTGTTTGCACGGTTTTCGCGTTTTTCTTGTCCTGCGTTTCCCGGGGTGGCCTCGGGGGCTCCCGTTGCCTCGAGTTGCCTTTTCGCTGCGGACCGTGACTGTCACCTGATTTGCCCGACGGCCCCGGGAACGGGACTTTGGCCCGGCTTGCCTTCGCGCGGGAAATGCGACCGAAGGCTAATCGTGGTCTCCATGACGCTGCTACAGCGAAGCAATGAACGGCTTACGCGTTGGCTCATCGCTCCGACGACGGCGGAAGCGCCCGGCCGGCGCGTGCTAGTCCGTGGCGAGCGGCGGAGGAGGTAAGCTCACGCCGACACCGCTTTCGCGGTAGAGCTCGTCGAGATCGAGGGTCAGATCGACGGAAGCAAGGCGCAGCTTTCCACGAACCAGCGGCATGGAGGCGGTCCACTCGGCCTCGAGCCGCCGGTAGGTTTCCGCCCAGCGCTTTCGCGAGTCGATCAGGACGTACTCCTCGAGTGTTTCGAGCGTGCGGTACTCGTCGAGTTTCTCGCCGCGGTTTACGGCCGCGGTCGACTCCGAGAGCACTTCCACGATGAGCCTCGGATAGCGCAGCGCGACCGTCCTGGGGGCATGATCGCACTCGTCGCAGGTCACCACGACGTCGGCGTATCGGCTGCTGTGCTCGGTTGCAATCATGATGTCGGACTCGTAGCTGCGACATGGGCCGCCGCGCAGATGGAGTCGCAGGGTCGTCAGGAGCCTCTTCGCGGGCTCGGTTCGAGCTCAGAGCGCCCGGTCGGCGAGCATGCGGAGCTGTTCCACGATCGGTCCCAGGGCGTCGCCCGGCAGGAACGTCAGCGCTCCCACGATCATGACCGTCGCCACCAGCAGTCCGACGAAGAGGCCGGTGTCGGTCCGCAGGGTCCCACGGGTCATCGGAATCCGTGGTTTACCGGCGAACGCCCCGGCCAGCGCCAAGAGCGGCACGATCACCGCGAAGCGGCCGAGCAGCATCGTGATGCCGAGCGCGACGTCATAGAAGGTGTTCGCCCCAAGACCGCCCATGGCGCTCCCGTTGCTCGCGGCCGACGACGTGAACGCGTACAGGATCTCGGAGAAGCCGTGCGGACCGGTGCCGGTCAAAGTAGCCGTGCCCTGCGGGATGACGCAGGCGACGGCCGACGGCACTAAGATCGCAAGCGGAAACGCCAAGATGGCAAGCAGGGTCAACAGGATCTCGCGCCGCTCGACCTTCTTGCCGAGATATTCCGGCGTGCGGCCGACCATCAAGCCGGCGATGAAGACCGTCAGCACGACGAACGCCAGCATGCCTTTGAGCCCGCTGCCGACCCCCCCGAACGCGATCTCGCCGAGCTGCATGTCGACCATCGCGACCAGCAAGCTGAGCGGCGTCAGCGAGTCGAAGGTGAAGTTGCTGTCGCCGGTCGTCGAGTGACTGGCCGCCGCAAGCGACAGCCCCGCGTTCGAAGCCCCGAAACGGACCTCTTTGCCCTCCAGGTTCGGCCCCGCCACACCGAGCTGCCGGATCAGCGGGTTCCCGTGCAGTTCGGCCGGCGTGGCGATGACGACCGCACCGACGAACAGCACGAGCATCGCTAGATAGAGCGCCCAGCCTTGGCGGACGTCGCCCACGAGCCTTCCGAAGGTATACGTGAGCGCCGCAGGCACGAGCAAGATCGCCAGGAGCTGCAGAAAGTTGGAAAGCGGGGTCGGATTCTCGTTCGGCGAGGCGGAGTTCGCGGCCACGAAGCCGCCGCCGTTTCCGCCCAGCAGCTTGATGCTCTCCTGCGAGGCCATCGGGCCGCCCGTGATCGTTTGGGTCGCACCGTCGAACGTCTTGAGGTCGAGATAGTGCGTAAAGTTCTGAGGCACGCCCTGCCACAGGAAGGCGAGCGAGAACACGACGCTCAGCGGCAGCAGCACGTAGAGCACGCCGCGGGTCAGATCGAGCCAGAAGTTGCCGACCGTCGCGCTGCGATCGCGGGCAAGGCCGCGAATCAGGGCGAGGGCGCTCGCCAGGCCGACGGCCGCCGCGAAGAAGTTCTGCCAGGCCAGCGCGAGCATCTGCGACAGATAGCTCATCGTGCTTTCGCCCGAATAGAATTGCCAGTCCGTCGTCGTCGCGAAGCTGACCGCCGTGTTCCAAGCGAGGTCCGGGGGAAGGTTGTCGAAGTGCTGTGGGTTGAGCGGCAGCCACGCTTGCGTCCGCAGTACCGCGTACGTCACGACGATGCTCGCGAGCGTGAACGCAAGCAATGCGAAGGCATACGTCGGCCAGCGCATCTCTTCGCTCGGGTCGATTCGGCAAAGACGATAGATCGCGCGCTCGAGCGGGCCGACGAGGCGCGCCGCAAACGTCGGGCGGCCCGTGAAGACCGCGGCCATGTAGCCGCCCAAGGGGCGCACCAGGAGCGTAAGGATCAGCAGGAGACCCGCGGCGTTCAGCCACGGCCAAAGTTGGTTCACGGCGTGCTCGTTCGCTCGCCGACGGTGACGATACGTGCGTTGCCGGCCGCGCGCGTGTTCTCACGGTTGAGGAAATAGGTGAAGCAACCCGTGGCGACGAGCATCGACAGCAACACCACGATCAAGACCGCCGCGATGCGTTCCTCTTGCGAGACCCGGCCGGGACGCCAATCGTCGGGCTCGCTTAGAAACGCCGATTCACTTTCAGAAGAACGCTTGAAGGGAGTGACGACTCGGCGTTCCGTAGAGCTCGTCACCGGCTTGACCCTCTGGCTGTACATCCGGCAAAACCTCGAAAAGCTTCGGCAACTGCGTCTACGCGGACTTTGTGCTGTTTCGTGCAGAGTTTAGAACTAAGAGACCCGTATCGCTGCAAGAGCGCAGCGACCATCGGGATCGGATGGGTCTAGTGCTACGCTGACTGGGCCGAGTACAGTCACGGCTGTGCTATCAGCGTCTGTTGCTCTCACGTGGAGCACGCCAAAGAGCACGATGTCGGCCTCCAGCCGGCACGCGGCGAGATGGTCTTCAAGAGCATACATGGGGTCCTGCGGCCTCGCGTTCCGGTCTTCTAACGGCGAAGCTGTTTGCGCGCGCATGAATCGATCGTAACCGCGCAGCTCATCAAGCCGCAAGACGCCGTATGGATGAACCGTTTGGAGGCGCTTCGAGCGGCTAAGGCTACGGGAGCGCGCCGGCGCGAGTTCGCTACCTTGCGGAAAGCCGAAGCGGTCGCCTAGAGAACGAAGCGTAATGACTCCACCGCTCTGGACCGCCGACATTGAAGTCGATGCGTCGCTCGCGGCAAAGCTGCTTGCGGAGCAGTTCCCGCAGCTCTCGAGGGCCGCGGTCGAGCCGTTCGGCCTCGGTTGGGACAACGCTGCATTCCTCGTCGGCGGGCGGCTCGTCTTTCGATTTCCACGGCGCCGCGCCGTCGCGTGTCTGATCGAACGCGAGACCGCGCTTCTTCCGCTCATCGCCACGCGGTTGCCCCTCGCCATATCCGCGCCGTCGTTCGTCGGTGCGGCGACTGCTGAATATCCCTGGGTCTTCGCCGGCTACGAGCTCATCACGGGCTCGACAGCATGCTCGGTAGCTCTGCCGGATGCCACGCGCGCTGCCCTGGCTCGACCTCTCAGCGGCTTTTTGCGAGCGCTCCACGCAATCGACTCGGCACCGCTCGAAGCGCGCGGGCTCCCGCCCGACGAGATCGGCCGGCTCGATCACGCCAAGCGCATCGCGATGACTCGAGAACGCCTGCCCGGACTCGTCGCGGCGGGCCTGGTCGAACGCCCCGACGTCTTCACCGCGTGGCTCGAAACGCACCCGCCTCTCCCGCTACGGCCGGCGAAGCGCCGAATCGACTGGGGTGACATCCACGTCGGCGACCCCGCGCTCGACGTCGCGATCGCTCATCTGGTCCTCCCGCCGAACGCGCACCGCGCGTTCCGCGAGGCGTACGGACCGATCGACGGGCGAACCTGGCGCGCCGCGCGCTATCGCGCGATCTACCACGCCGTTCTCGAACTCGACTACGGCATGCGCGAGAACGATGCCGGGATGCGTGACAGCGGCGCCGCAGCGCTCCGTCTCATCCGGCCGGAGATCGAGCGTAGTCGGAGCGCGCGGCTACGCGCTCGGTTCTCCGAGCAAGATCTTCCAGCGTTGGACGCTGACGGTCCGCAGCAGCTGCATACTCCGCCACGGATCGGGCGCGAGGCGTCGCTCGATAGCCTCTTCGCTCTCGGCTTTGACAACGAGCATCCGCTTGGGGCCGTCGCCGAGCGGGCCTCCCAGAACGATGAAGCCCTCCTCGACGAGGCCGTCCATATACGCCGCGTGCTCGTCCCAGCGTTCCTGTTCGCGCATCGAGCGCGCAGCGTCCCAAGCGGGTCCGCACTCGAGCGTAACGACGAAGTAGGGCATTCCGCTCACGCCTCCAGGTCGAGGGCTGCGCGGGCAAGTTGGAAGAGCAGATTTCCGGTTTGTTCGGGCGTGCGTTCGCCGCCGGCGAGTGAGTCGAACGTGTCGAAACTGATGAGCGAATGAAGCACGGCCAGCACGTGCTCGCTCATCGCCGCTCGCGGCTTGTGATATCGTTGCGTAAAGCGCTCGAGCAGCGTGCGCAAGCCTTCGCGCCGCCAGCCTGCGCGTTCCGCCATCGCTTGCTCGAGCGCGGTGAGCGCGTTCAAACGCCGCACGAAAACGCGGTTCCGGTCGTAGAAGATCATGAAGACGTCGATGAAGCGGGCCAGCGCTTCTAGCGGGTCGTCTTGCATGAATGCTTCTCGCAACCGGAACATCTCGCCGCGCGCGCCCAGGTCGTCGAAGAGCGCGCTGAGCAGGCCCGCCTTCGACTCAAACTGGTAGTAGACGGTCATCCGCGCGACGCCCGCCCCACGCGCAACCGCATCGATCGAGAACGCGCCGGGCGCGTCCGACATGAGCAAGGCGCGAGCGGCGTCGATGATGCGCGCGCGCGTCTTCTCGGTGGCCGCCTGGCGCTTGGCACCTTGCCGGTACGGGCGCGGGCTCATCGGCAGCGGGCTTCGCCAACCGGCCGGGCTTGACATTTTTAATCAGTCGGTCTAAATAAATAGGGCGCCCTTACGGAGGACCACCAGCATGACGCTCGATGCGCTCCACTCCACCGTCCGCTACGTCGGCCTAGCGCTGCTCGCTCTGGGGATCACGTTCTGGACCGGCCACGCAACCGCGCTCGTGCCGCTGCACATGCTGCTGGGGTTGCTCCTCGTGCTCGCGCTTTGGGGTCTAGCTTGGCAAGCCGGGCGCGCCGGCGTCGTTGCCGGCTTCGTCGGCTTCGTCTATTTCTGGGGTTTCGTCGTCCTAGCGCTCGGCCTCACGCAGGCCAAGCTCGTCCCGGGCGGCGCGCACTGGATCGTCCAGCTGCTGCACTTGCTTGCCGGACTGCTCGCAATCGGACAAGGTGAAGGACTGTACTATCGCGCGCGGCGACTGACCCGCATGGTCCCGGCCTAAGGTTTGAGTCGACCCTGCGGCATTAGGCGCCGTCCGCGAAGTACTTGTTCTCCCATTCGATCCGGCGCTCGTACTGATCTTCGATCGGGATAGGTTCGTAACCCAGCTCGACCTTGAACTTCCTGTCGGAGCCGAGGATGAACGTCGCCGTGGTCCACACGTTGGCTGGTTCGAACCGGCGCGCCGCGTCTTGCAGGGCGCGAAAATCCTTGTAGATCGAAAGCGGCATGTCGTCGAGTTGCTGCGGCTTCGGCTGCGCGGCGGTCGCGTAGTAGCACGCGACCATCCCGTTATCGGTGTCCATCTCCGCCTGGACCCAAGCCTTATGCCAACCTTGCGGGAGCGCTGCCGCCACGTCGTTGCCGAGCTTGCTGTAGATCTTCCCGAACTCCGCCGGGATCACATCCTGACTGCTCACGCTGATGCCCCCTGCCTCAGAATAGACTGCCGATCCAACTCACGGCTTTCTTGCCGACTGCGCCCGTTGATTTTCGAATCGACCTGGATGTGCGACGGCCGCAGGCCACCGTCATCGTAGTGGTAGCTGACCTTCATGTTGACGTCGTCGCCGGCCGCCACGCGGCTTGCGAGCTTGTTCTCGAGCCGTTTGTAGGCGCTGTTGTTGAGGTTTCCTGCGCGTTGAGGTTGTTGTTGCCGCTGGGCCCGTTGAAGCGCGTCGCGACGCCGTGCCCGCCTTGATCGGTCGACAATCGGTCTTCCCAGCCGACGGTCCGTTGCGCGTTCCCGTCGCGCACGCCGGGCGTGAGCGAGAGATCGCCCTCGATCGTCTTCAAGCGGCCGAACTCGTCGGTTTGGCTGGTGAAACCGTTTTCGACGATCGACGCGTTCGGATCGAGCCGGCCTTGCGGAATCAGCGGCTCCAGCGCATCTAGCGGTCGAGCTCGGCGAACCCGCACCGCCGCCGTCATCAATTCGCATCGTCGTCCTCGCTCAATGGACGGGAACCGGCGCCGGAGAGCCTCCGCTGTGGTTCCTCGACACCCTAATCACGTGCCGAGCTCGAATTTTCTAGGGGGTGGCAACTTTTTTTCGCCCTCGAGGCCGCCGAGCGACGCAGGGCGAGGCGGAAAACGGCGACGCGCCCGGGACCTCCTTGTCCCGAGCGCGTGGCCGCAGCAGAGCCGGTGCTTAGGTGTTACGAGTGGAACTGAACGAGGACGATCTGGTCAGCCACCGGGACGCTCGCGGTCCCCGACGTGAACGAGAGCGCCGTGTTCGACGGATTCCCACTGCTGTTGAAGGTGGTTACCGACGCGCTCGAGGGATTGAACGGGAGCCGGAGCTGCACCGACTGCGCAGGGACGGTGATGTCGGTCTGGGTCGTGACGTTCCAGCTCGGCACCTCGAGCCACAGCGCCAGCATGTAGGTGCCGTTGCGCTTTTGCAGCAGCGTGTGGTCGAGATTGGTGATGCTTCCAGCGAGCGTGTAGGTCAGCGGCGTCGCGCTGAAGGCCGTGCCCTTGTCGGAGAGTGTTCCGATGAGGCCTTTGACCGAGTTGTACAAGGGCTTGGGCTGGAGGTTCGAATCGAGCAAACCCATGTAGTTGAAGCCGCTGATCCCCTGGCTGGGCGGGGTCGGCGCCATCTCGTCGAGCAGCTCGTAACGGTACGTGCGCAGCACGCCGTCGTTGAAGTGCACGAAGTAGGTGCGCAGGCCGTACTTGTCGTCGGCCAGAGTCGACATCGGGGTCACGCCGCCCGTCGGATATCCCGTCTCGGTCGAGACGAACGGCTTGGAACCGCTGACTTGGGCTTCGAAGTTCTCGAAGTAGCTGACGCAGCCGTAATACCCGAAGGGGCCGATGCTGCCGTAGCCGGGGTTACCGGGATTGTAGTCGCCGAAGTAGTCGTGGATGTTCCCGTTGTCAACGTAGCTGGCCAGGCTGCCTTCCGTGGTTGCGTTGCCGGGGTTGACGATGTTGGGCGCATAGACGGGAAGCTTCGCAGTAGCCGGGTTCGCCTTGAGCGTCGGGTACGCCATCTCTTGGAAGGTGCGCAAGTCCGTAACCCAATTGGGGTCGCCGCTTTCGTCGACTTCGTTGGGCCCCTCGAACGCTTCCATCGAGCTCGAATAGTACTGGCTTGGAAGCGTCGCCACGTCGGCCTGCGTATTACTGAGGGACATCGTCAGCAGGCTGTGAATGCCGGCGGCGGCAAGCTGGTTGAGCTCGGTGTAATAGCCGAGCCAGTTCGGCTCCACCAACTGCTCGCGGATGTGCCGGATTCCCGACGCGACGAGCAGCGGCTCGATCGCGGAGTACTGCGAGTAGTACGCCGACTGCTGGTAATGGAAGTGCGTGTTCACGCCGATCGTGTCGACGAACCCGTCGGACTGCCCGGGCGTCTCGTGGAGCGCGGGCGTCGCCAAGCCTGCGTTGTAGTGCGCGAGGACGTCGCTCGCCGCCAGGGCGCTTTGATAGATCGACACGTCCTCGAGGTCGCCGTTGAACAGCGTGCCGGTCTCACCGAACGCTCCGCCGGCGACGAGGCCGCCCGCTCCCGGAATGATGGTCACGTATTTCAACGCGCCGGTCGCGCTGGTGCTGCCGTCGAGGCCGCCGTTGACGTATACGCTCGCGGTCGTTCCGTCATAGGTCGCGACAACATGATACACTTTGCCCGGCTGCAGCACGGTTTTGCCGTAGACCGAATAGAGCGCAATCGCGCTCGCCGTATGGATGCGGAAGCGGATCCCGTTCGTCGAGCTGATCATCAGTTCGTAGGTGTACGACGGGTTGCTGCCGTAGGCCACGAAGGGGATGTCAGTATGCGTCGAGTTCAGCGAACTCTGTTGAACCCACGTCTCGATCGAAAGGCTGCTCGTCTGCATGTTCGTGCTCGGCGTGACCGAGCCGATGCCGTTCGTGCTGTAGGCGCCGCCCGGAAATCCGCTCGCAAAGTTCGGTTCCGAGGTCATCGATTGCACGTTGTGAACGACGCTCGAGCCGAGCGTGCCGTTGAACCCGTTGGGCCCCGAATCGCTCATCGTCGCGCCGGTGTCGCTCAGCTGATAGTAGGCGACGGGATTGTCCGCTAACACCAGCGAGGAATAAGGGCCGCTGGCGGCAGCGCTCCTTTTCGCGACCAAAGGAGTGAGCTGGCTTACAGAATTAGGTGAATAGGATGAGCCATTAGGTGAAGAGGATGAGCCGGCGCCCGAGCAACCTGCAACGAGTAACGCCGAGAGCAGCGCACCTGCGACTCGAGATGTACCGCGGGAGAACAATTCCATGCTTTCCCCATCGGTCGCGCAAGGCCGAACGAAGAAGTGTTATGATGTCTTTTCGAAAGGCCGTGATTCGCCTCGCAGCTCGAAGCTGCGGCGGCCGACGCAAACGTAACGCGCGTCTCTCGATTTCGCTAATGGACGTGCGTGAAGTTCCCCAAGCGGACCCCGAGCCGTTCGAACCGCTCCAACGCGTGACGCATGCCTAGCGCATGCAGCGGCCTTCCGGCAACGGCGAAATAACGCTCGGGATCGATGTTGAGCGTACGCGTCTGCACCATATCGACGCGTACCGAGGCAAGGAAGGTCTCGGTAGCTTCGACTTCACGTGCATCGTCGGTGACTCCTGGGTGGGTCAGCAAATTGAGCGAAACCCGCAAGCCCGCCTCGGAAGCGTGGCGTACGCTCTCGAACACGTCGTCGAGTCCGTAGCCGCGCGGGCGATAGTATGCCGCATACACTTCGGCCCGGAACGAATTGAGGCTGATCCGTACGGCGTCGAGCCCCGCGTCGACCAGACGCCCCAGCGCCTTCGGCACGCTGCCATTGGTATTGAGGTTAATCGTTCCGTCGGAAGTCGCAGCCCGGATCTTTTCGATCGCGCGCGCCAGCGTCGCCGTTCGCAGCAGCGGCTCGCCCTCGCAGCCCTGGCCGAACGAGACGATCGCGCCGGGCACGCGCTCGAGGTGCGCGAGCGCAATCCGGGCGAGCTCGTCAGGCGTCGTCTCGTACGTGATCCGCGTCTGCGGCGATGGAAAACCGGCGTCTTCTTCCTGCTCGGAAATGCAGCCCACGCAGCGAGCGTTACACTTCGGCGAGACCGGCAGCGCGGCTTCGCCGCGTTCGAGGAACACGTTTTGCGCGGTGAAGCAGCCGTACTCGCGCGCGCAAAGCGCGAGTTGCGCGAGCACCCGGTTGCGCGGATCGCGCGCGCAGCGAGCCCCGACCAGCGCTTCGAGCTCCCCTTCGGCGAACGCCCGCGGTGCCCAGTCGTCGCTTGCGTCGGTCGCGGCGGCAGCGACGTACAACTCGGCCTCGACGGCGCAGGCGAAGGTATACCCGAAGAGGGGCAGCGGCGGGGCGCCCGGGTGCGAACGATATGCCGGCAACAGGAGGCGCGTGTACCCGGCCGGGAGCAGCGCCGCCAGAGCCGTACGCCGCGTCGCGATCGCACCGCCCGCGAGCGCGGGCGAGCGCCCGGGCAGCATCGTCGTAACCGTTCCCGGCGGTGCCGGGATCAACTCGCCGGCCAGCGGTTCGCGCGGATTACCGGCATCCGCCAGCGGCGCGCGCGACGCGTCGTAGAAGATCCGCCCCCGCGCGTCGCAGTAGGCGAGACCCGCCCTCACCAAGGATTAGCCCGGAAGCCCCGTCTTTCAGGGCGGGGAGGAAGGGCGTGATGGCCCTTGGCGGCGTGAGGCAGTTCGGCTATAATCTCCCGGTGAAGGTGACGCTGCAATTGCAGTTGCTTCCGGCTGCGGAGGCTGCTGCCAAACTGGAAGCCACGGTTCGACGCTTTAACGAGGCGGCGGATTGGCTCGCGGGCGAAGCCTTTGCGTTGAAGTCGGGCAACAAGATTGCGCTTCAAAAGACGCACTACGCGCCGCTGCGCGAGCGATTCGGCTCCGTCGTAAACTTAAAGCCATCTCGGCTCGCGAAGCGCGTTTCCGGCGCGACGTGAACCACGGTATCTCCAAGCAACTCGTTGCAGAAGCTCAAGACACCGCTCGCGAACTCGCAGGCGAAGAGCTGGCATACATCCGCGAGCGGACCCGGTTTCGCAAGCAGCAACGAGCCAAGATGTCCGGCTGGGCGTTCTTCCAGCTTCGCGCCTTCGTGACGTACAAGGCGATCCTGGCAGGCGTCGATCTGCGTATCGTCGACCCGCGCGGAACAGCGCGAACCTGCAACGAGTGCGGATTCGAGGCAAAAGCCAACCGCAAGTCGCAAGCCGAGTTCGTTTGCGGCGAGTGCAGTCATGCCGCTAACGCCGACGTTAACGCAGCCAAAAATATCCGGTCCCGGGCGCTTGTCAACGCGCCCATAGTTGCAGATTTGTGCGCAGCATGATTCTAGCGACAAGCTCCGGCCTTCAGGCCGGGGTAGTTGACAACTCGAGTGCGCGCTCGAATACGACCTCGGCGGGCCCCGTCAAGCTCGCGCGGCCCCCGGGCTCCCAGGCCACTTCGAGGCGCCCGCCCGGCACGTTGACCGCGACCGGCGGGCGCGTTCCCCGCACGCGAACGGCGGCCACGGCGCTCGCGACGGCGCCCGTCCCGCATGCCTGCGTCGGCCCCACGCCTCGTTCGTAGTGCCGCACGCGGAGTGCGCTCGGGCCCAGCACCTCGACGAAGTGCACGTTGGTGCCCTGCGGGAAGCGTGGGTGCGTCGCTAGCTCGACGCCGGCGCGCCGCAGATCGACCGCGCCGACGTCGGTGACGAAGATGACGACGTGCGGATTGCCGAGCGAGACCGCGTAGTAGGTCCAGGCCGTGCCCGCAGCCTCGATCGTTTCCGGCCGCATGTCGCAGGGAAAGCTCGGCTCGCCGACGTCGATGCGCACCAAGAACTCCGGGGTGCGCGCGACGATCGCGGCCTCGATCGGGCCGGCCAGGGTCGAGATCGTGAAGCGCTCGCCGGCACCGCGTTCGGCCAGGTAGCGGGCCGCGCAACGCACGCCGTTTCCGCACATCTCCGCTTCGCTTCCGTCGGCGTTGATGATGCGCATCCGCGCGACGGCACCCGGCTCTTCCGTCAAGACAAGCAGGCCGTCCGCGCCCCAGCCACTCGCGGGATCGCAAACGCGCCGCGCCAGCGCCTCGTAGCCCGAGACGCGCGGCGGACGCTCGTCGATCAAGATGAACTCGTTGTGCGTTCCGTGCATCTTGAGCGCCGGGATGGTACGGGCGGCGGCAGGCATCTCAAAACACCGCTTAGGGACGCGCGGCTCCCGACGCATCCGGCGCACTGTCGAGCCCAGCCGTGAACGACGCTTGCGGAGAGATCGTCGAGACGGCGTGCTTGTAGATCAGATGGTAACGGTGCTCGTACTCGAGCACGATGGTGAACGCGTCGAAACCGCGCACCATGCCGCGCAGCTGAAAGCCGTTGACGAGATAGACCGTCACCGAAATGGCCTGGCGTTTGACCTCTGCGAGGTACGTATCTTGTAACGGTAGCACGCGGCCACCGGAAACCAGGCCGTCCCGTTGCGACATCCGTCCGCCTTCACGCCCACCCGGGGAGTTCCCTGGCCGCGTCGGCAACCGCATCCGGCGTCACGAAGCGCACCCCCGGCTCGCTGCGAAACCACGTCCGCTGGCGTTTCGCGTAGCGGCGGGTCGCGCGAAACAACAGTGCGGCCAGGTCGCGCTCGCCGAGCCAGCCTGCGAGAAACGCGAGCGCCTGCGGATAGCCGACGGCGTCGGCGGCGACGGCATCGGGCCCGACGCGTTCGGCTTCGGCGACCAGGCCGGCCTCGAGCATCGCATCGACGCGCACGGCGATGCGATGCTCGAGTTCGGACTGCTCGACTTCGAGCACCAACTTGACGAACGGGATTCCGGCTTCGCGCAACGACGGATGCGCGCCGCCGCCCTCGGGCGCGAGCGCGATCTCCAGCGCCCGCGCGATGCGATAGGCGTCGCCGGTCGGAAGCGCGGCGGCCCGCAGCGGTGCACGTGAAGCGAGCCAAGCGTGCAAGACCTCCGGCGGGTGCAAGCGCGTTTCCCGTGCGAGCCGCGCCCGCAGCGTGGGATCGAATGCCGGTGAGAGCGCGACGTCTCCGGCCAGCGCGCGAATGTAGAAGCCGGTGCCGCCGGTCACGATCGTGCGCTTGCCGCGAGCGTGGATCTGCTCGATCGCCGCAAGCGCGTCGCGCGCGTAACGCGCGGCGCTATAGCGCTCGTGCGGATCGAGAAAGCCGACCAAGTGATGGCTCACGCGCGCCAGCGCTTGGGCGTTCGGCGCCGCCGTGCCGATCGGCATGCCGCGGTAGATCTGGCGCGAGTCCGCGCCGACGATCTCGGCGTCATGGCGCTCGGCCAGCTCGAGCGCAAGCTCCGTCTTGCCCGAGCACGTCGGGCCGCCCAGGATCAGGACCGTGCCGTTCACGCGCGCGTATCGCGTCCCGACGCTACGTCCGCTTGAACATGCGCGCTACCGCATCGGCTTCGATGCGCACGATGGTCGGACGCCCGTGCGGGCAGTGCATCGGATTGCGGCAGCGCGCCAGCCGCGCGACCAGCGCCGACATCTCGGCGGGCTCGAGCGCTTCGCCCGCGCGCACGACCGAGTGACACGCGAGCGACGCCCAGACGCGCTCGCGCGCGTCGAGGCTCGGGGTCTCGTCGTCTACGTCTTCGAGATACGCTCGCACGTCGAAAGCGCGCGCACCGTATCCGGCCGGCGTCGCGGTGATGCGAAAGGCGCGCTCGCCGAAAGGCTCGGCTTCGAGCCCGGCCTCGGCCAGCGCGGCGCGCGACGCCTCGAAGCGCGCGGCGGCTTCCGCATCGAGCTCGATCGTGTACGGGACGAGCAGCGCCTCGCGCAGCGGAGCCCCGGCGCGCGCCCGCTCGGAGATCGCTTCGAACGCGACCCGTTCGTGGGCGGCGTGCTGATCGAGCAGCACGAGCGCGCGCCCGTCGGTCGCGAGGATGTAGGTGTCGTCGAGTTGCGCGAGGATCCGCAGCTCGGGGCTGGCGCTCGGGCTCGCGCCGTTGCCGACGGCCTCCGGCAGAAGCTCCGCCGCGAACGGCTGCGGTGTAGCGAACGCCTCGAGGCTCTCCGCGCGCACGACCCCGGGCGGAGCGAAGGAAAGAGCCGCCGCGAAGCGGCCTGCGGCGTTGCGTGCCAGCGTGCCGGCGATCGCGCGGCGCACGGCGTCGTGGACGGCCTCCGGATGGCGCAGGCGCACGTCGCTCTTGGTCGGGTGCACGTTGGGATCGACGTGGTCGGAAGCGAGGCCGAGAAACAACACGCCGTACGGCTGGCGATGTGCGAGCGCATAGGTGGCGTAACCGGCGGACCACGCTCCCGCCAGCTGCGTTGAGCGCAGCAACCGTCCGTTCACGAAGAGCAGCTGCATGCGGCGGTCGGCCCGATCGGCGCCGGGTTGGCTGACGAAGCCGCGCACGCTGGGCGGCGCGTGCCCTTCGGGTTCGTCGAGGGCGACCAGCTCGCGGGCGGGCTGGGGTCCGAAGACGTGCGCCAGGCGCTGCTCGATCGACGGGCTGCCGGGAAAGACCCAGAGGGCACGCCCGTCGTGCGCCAGCGAGAACGTCACCTGCGGGTAGCCGAGCGCGAGCGTCGCAAGAAACGTGGAGATGCGCGCGAACTCGACCGAGGGCGAGCGCAAATACTCGCGTCGCACCGGCACGTTGGCGAACAGGTCGCGGACCACGACGCGCGTCCCCGGCGGCGCGGCGAGCGGCTCGGGTTGACCGATCTCGGCGCCGTGCGCGTCGACCGCGAAGCCGATCTCCTCGCCTGGGACGCGCGAGATGAAGCGCACTCGCGCGACCGCGGCGATGCTCGCCAGACCTTCCCCGCGAAAGCCGAGCGTCGCGATTCGCTCGAGATCGCCCGGCGCGGCGAGCTTGCTGGTCGCGTGACGCGCGAGCGTCAGCTGCAAGTCGAGTCGCCCGACGCCTTGGCCGTCGTCGCCGACCTCGATCGACTCGAGGCCACCTTGCCGGACGGTCACGACGATCCGCGTTGCGCCCGCGTCGAGACTGTTCTCGACGAGTTCCTTGACGACCGAGACCGGACGCTCGACGACCTCGCCCGCCGCGATCTGTCCGACGGTCAGCTCGTCCAGGAGCCGGATCGCTCCCCGTTGATCCACCGGGCGGTTATACGGCGATGGCGGCCCGCTCCCCGCGTGCGATCCGCGGCAGCCGAATCCGAAAACGGCAGCCTTCACCGGGCCGGCTCTCGAGGGTGATCTCCCCGCCAGCGCGCTCGACCACGCGCTTCACGATCGCGAGGCCAAGTCCGAAGCCTTCCGACTCACCGCGATTGCTGCCGCGGTAGAAGCGATCGAAGACGCGCGCTTGATCCTCGAGCTCGACGCCGGGACCGTGGTCGGCGACCTCGATCGTGACGAAGCCGCCTTCGGCACGCACCGTTACCTCGACGGGCGAATTCGGCGCGTATTTCAGCGCGTTCTCGACGAGGTTCGACAGCGCTTCGTGCAGCTCGGTCTCCGACCCGCGCACGAGGATGCCGGGCCGCACGTCGAGCGCGATCGTGCGGGCCGGCGCGAGCATCTGCAGCGCGTGCACGACGGTTCCCGCCACGCCCGCGACGTCGACGGTCCCGACCTCGCGGATCTGCGGATTCTCCATGCGCGCCAGCACGATCAGCTTGTCGATCAGCGCGCGCATGCGGCGGCTCTCCGCCAGCATCGTCTCGTAGATCTTGGCGCTGCCGGGATCGCCCGCGGAGCGCCGGCGCAAGACGTCGATGAACCCCATGATGACGGTCAGCGGGGTGCGCAGCTCGTGGCCCGCATCGGCGATGAACTGCCGCATCTGCGACTCGACCGCCTTGCGCTCTTCGAACGCGGCGCTCACCTGGGCGGCCGCGCCGTTGTACGCCTTCACCAGCTCGCCGATCTCGCTGCGGTCGCTCGTCACGACGGCGCGCGGCGTGAAGTCGCCGCCGGCAAAGCGGTTGAGCGAGGCCGTCGTTTCGACGAGCGGCCGCAGCGCCTGCCCCGTGATGTATCGCCCGAGCAGCCACGCGGCCAGCGCGGCCAGGGCCAGCGCCGGCAGGACTGCCTGCCAGAACTCGTTGATCGTCCGGCCGAGCGGGCCCGGATCGGGAAAGATCGCAACTCGGCCACCTGGGACGTCGACGTATTTCGGCTCGAGCCGCAGCAGCTGGTTCAGCCCGAACGGGAACGGCGCCATGCGATCGAAGTCGCGAAACCGTTCGCCGCCGAGGGGAACCGAAGGCGGCGCGATTTGGCCGGAGCGGGCCGGCGGGGCCTGGGGCAGTTCAGCCGGCCCAGGAGGGCCGAACCGGCGCGCTGGCCCGGTCACGATTTGAAAACTGCCGTCGGGGTTCGTGTGACCGGTCGCGGCCAGAAACTCGAACGGCTGACCTTTCGGGGCGCTCCCCAAGACTGCGACGTGGACGCCGGGGCGCCCGAGACTGCGCGCGACGTCGGGGGCCGCGAGCGCCAGCGTGCGGTGCCGGGAGAGTTCGAGCCGCACGACGATCGGTGCCGTGCGAGCGACCGCGTCGACCGTCTCCTGCGAGGTCAGCCCGAAGGTCGAGAGCGCAAAGGCCGTGACGGCGGTCGCGACCATCAAGACCAGCACGACCGCGGCCAAGACGTACATCGCGGTCAACCGCGTCGCGAGCGAACGGAACACGCTTAGAGTCCGGCCACGTGACGGACGGTCACTAACCGTCGCTGAGCGAGTACCCGACGCCCCGGTGCGTGCGGATCATGCGCTTCGAGAAGCCGCTGTCGACCTTGGCCCGCAGGTACGAAATGTACGTCTCGACCGCGCCCGGTCCGACCATGCGCTCCGTCCCCCAGACGCGGTCGAGCAGCTGGTCGCGCGTGAAGACCTGCCCCGGATTGCGCAACAGCTCGATCAGCAGGTCGTATTCCCGTGCCGAGAGGGCGATTTGGCGGCCGGCGCGCGTGGCTAGCCGCGTCTCAAGGTTGACCTCGAGGTCGGAGCAGCGCAGCACCTGCGGTTTCGCCAAGCGGGGGCGCCGCAAGGCGGTGTCCAGCCGCGCGAGCAACTCGGCCATCTCGAACGGTTTGGCGACGTAATCGTCGGCTCCGCCTTGCAGTCCGAGGACCTTGTCGCCCGTCTCGCCCTTGGCGGAAAGCATGAGGATCGGGGCTTCGGTCAGCTTGCGGAAGTGCGGCAGCAGCGACACGCCGTCGAGCTTGGGGAGCATCACGTCGAGGACGATCGCGTCGGGACTCCAGTCGCGGACGACCTGCAAGCCGACCTGTCCGTCGGGCGCGGTGCGAACCTCGTACCCCTCGTCCCCGAGCCCGATTTCGAGGAGCTCGCGGATGTGGCGTTCGTCGTCGACGACCAAAATGCGTGGAGGTGCATGGACCATGTCTCGATGCTACGACCGCTTGCTGAGACAGTCCTGAGGACGCTAATTTTTCCGACTCCGCTTGCTTACAGCGGGAACCACCGGCTTGGCCGCGACATCTACCGGACCCAACACACGGAAGGGCTTGCGCGCCGGCGGCCGATTCCAAGGCGCATCACAGGCTCGGAGACGATACTCGCCATATGGTTCTCGCGAACGCGATCGCCCCTTCCCCGATCGACCCGGGATTTTTCGTCGTCATCGATCTCTTGGGTGACCTCGACTCCACGCTGGCCGAAATTCTTGCCGGGACGCTGGAGGTGC
Organism: Vulcanimicrobiaceae bacterium; assembly: GCA_052267165.1. Lineage (GTDB taxonomy): Bacteria > Vulcanimicrobiota > Vulcanimicrobiia > Vulcanimicrobiales > Vulcanimicrobiaceae > CAWICD01. The sequence continues at coordinate 23,409 of JBKQHO010000008.1, forward strand.
AAGCCTCCCTCGGTGGCGGCGACCTCGTCGTGAACTGCAAGCACCTCTCCGACGCGAGCCCCGAAGGCATCGCGTCGCTTGCCCGGGCGCTCGAGTCCGTGATTCGGCGCGGTTATCCGATTTTCTTGATCCCCGGCAGCCGCAAATTGCGCTTGGCTTTCAAGGCGGCGAATGTCGTGTGTCCGCAGATCGACATCTTGCCCGCGCGCATGCGCCGGCGGCACGTGATGATCGCGCATCACGGATCAGGGCCCATGCCCGAGCCGGTGAAGCGCCGCTCGCGCCGGGCAGGCGCGGGGCTGCCGCCGCACCGAATGTAGCGCACCACGTTGGCCACGCCCAAGACGTACCGCTACCTCGCCGTCGACGTCTTCACCGAGACGCCGTTCGAGGGCAATCAGCTCGCCGTTTTTCCCGACGCAGCGGGTCTGAACGACTTGCAGATGCAGACGCTTGCGCGCGAGCTCAACCTGTCGGAGACCTCGTTCGTCTTTCCCGCCGAAGATGCGGCGAGCGTGGCGCGCCTGCGCATCTTCACGCCCGGGATCGAGGTGCCGTTCGCCGGTCACCCGACGATCGGGACGGCCTACGCGCTGGTCAGGTTGGGACGCATTCCCGAGGGCACCTCCTCGTTCACGCTCGCCGAGAACGTCGGCCCGATTCCGATTCGTTTGGAACGCCGGGCCGATCCGTTCTTGGCTTGGCTGACCACGCCGCCGGTTGCCTTCGGCAAGCGCTTCGAGCGCGGGCCGATCGCGAGCGCGCTGGGCCTCGGCGACGCCGACTTGCTGCCCGAACGGCCCGTCCAACTCGTGAGCGCCGGCAACCCGTTCCTGTACGTTCCGCTGCTCGACGCCGCGCGCGTCGACCGCGCCAAGCTCGACGCGCGCGCGATCGAAGCGATCTTGCCCCCCGGCTCGGCCACCGGCGTGTTCGTGTTCGCCCCCGCACCGGACGGCGTCTACGCCCGGATGTTCGCGCCGATGTCGGGAGTTCCTGAAGATCCGGCGACCGGCAGCGCGACCGGGCCGCTCGGCGCTTACCTTGCCGAATACGGCTTCATCGAGAAACGCGAGGGCGTTCGCTTCACCAACGAACAGGGCGTCAAGATGAAGCGCCGCAGCCTCATCCACGGCATCCTGCACGTGCGCGGTAACGAGCTCGAAGCGGTCGAGGTCGGCGGCAGCGCGGTCCAGGTGATCGAGGCGAGCGTTACGATCCCGATTTGAGGCTGCCGCCGCCCAGCGACAGCTCGAGGGACCACTAGACTAGGAGTCTGTCGGGTTTATCGGCCGTGTGGCCAATGCCGACCGATTTTGGTGAGTTCGAGGAGCGAGGAGCGCTGAATGGCAGCGCCATTTAAGCGACGAGCAACGAAGAAATCGCCGAAATCGGGCGAGGCCGAAGGCCGCGCATTGGACGCATGGCCGATACCCCGACAGGCT
>JBKQHO010000009.1:0-3877 GCA_052267165.1 Vulcanimicrobiaceae bacterium
GTCAACGGTCAACCGGTCTGCAAGAAGCTGCCCGGCGAGGTTTGGATCAACCGCCCGTCCACGGATGACGCGGCAGCGTAGTTGCTCACAGGATTTTCAGAAACACTGGTGTCAAACCCCTTGACAATTTCCGACGGCGGAAAAGCGCGAGCGCGCGAATATTGTGCGGCCGACCGTAATACGCATAGTGTCCTTGCAGGGTGCGGCAATCACTCCCTGAACGCAAAAGGTAACTTGCGGTGCCGGCCGCCTGACCGCCTTCGGGTGGGGTCGCGGTGCTGCCGTCAGCCGGTCCGGCGGGGATAGGGATCGAGTGCCGAATCGTGATCGCGTCGTCACCGATCAAGATATCCTTCACGAGTAGCCGAGTGATCCGCTGGCGGTCATCACTACTGTCCGGTTAAATCGTCGGTCAAGTTCGAGAAACCTAGTATTTGCAAGGCATTGCGCTCGATTTCGTGTGCCGTCGATTTGAAATCGCGGACAACGACTTCCTGCAGGATCAGCCTCCTCCTGCTTGCCTGACCGAATTCCCAGAGTGCCTTACCGCGGGCGCCTATTTTTGTTGAATTGCCCGGGGTCAACGCCCTGGGAGATACGGAATGAATGTCGGCAAGACGCTCTTCGCACAGGTCATGGATTTCGTTCCATGGAGGAGCTTCGGCCGCATCGTAGATCGCTATGGAGGGAATGCCGGCGTTCGACGTATGAATTGCGCCGAGCAGTTTCGCGTCATGGCGTTTGCCCAACTAACGTGGCGCGAAAGCTTACGCGACATCGAAGTAACGCTGGCGGCAAACAGCCATAAGCGCTATGCGATAGGGCTGCGGCATGAAATACGCCGCTCTACGCTGGCCGATGCGAACGAAAACCGTGATTGGCACATTTGGTCAGATCTTGCTGCTTTGCTCATCCGTCGTGCTCGCAAGCTCTACAGCGAGTGCGATCTCGGGCTGGACCTGAGCAACACTGTCTACGCGTTGGATTCCACGACCATCGATCTGTGTCTGAGCCTGTTCGATTGGGCATTGTTTCGTTCGACAAAGGCGGCCATTAAGATGCACACGCTTCTCGATCTACGCGGGAACATCCCCACGTTTATCCACGTGAGCGACGGCAAAATGGGCGACGTAAACGTCCTGGATTTCATGCCGATCGAGGCGGGTGCTTTCTACGTCATGGATCGCGGCTATTTGGATTTCTCCAGGTTGTACAGGATGCATCAAGTGGGCGCGTTCTTCGTCACGCGTGCCAAGCGCGGCATGGATGCCCGCCGAGTGTATTCCGCTCCCACCGACCGGAATAGCGGGGTAATTTGCGATCAGACGATTGCCCTCAACGGGTTTTATGCCTCCAAGGGCTACCCCGAGCATTTGCGTCGCATCCGATTCAATGACCGGGAGTTGGACAAGACGCTGGTGTTTCTGACGAACAATACTGCCCTGCCGCCCTTGACCATTGCCGCTTTGTACAAGAGCCGATGGCAGGTCGAGCTGTTCTTCAAGTGGATCAAGCAGCATCTCCGCATCAAGAGATTCCTCGGCACCAGCGAAAATTCTGTGAAGACACAAATCTGGTGCGCCGTATCGACCTACGTCCTCATCGCCATCATCAAGAAGGAGTTGAAGCTGGAGGGCTCGCTCTATAACATATTACAGATTTTGTCGGTCTCCGTTTTCGAGAAAAGCCTTATGTCACAAGCGTTCCGGGCGGAATTGAGTGACGAAGATCTGCGCGATGAGCGGAAACAGTTGATTTTGTTCGATTTTTAACCGGACAGTAGTGGGCGGTCATGGACATCCAATGTTTCCGCCGCGGTCCTCACACGAACAAGAAACGCCGAGAGGGTCTCCGCGAGACGCAGATGTGCAGCACGACTTGTGACCTGGTCGACGATTGATTGCAACTCCGATTGCGCCGCCTGCTCTCGCTGTCGTAGCACCGGCATTCTGCTGCGGAGCTCATCGAGGGGCATGAGATCCTCCTGATAAGCTGTCATCAGCCGATCGATGCTTTTGCGTGTGCGCGTGAGCTCCCGCCGTAGCGCTTCTTCTCGGTGCTTGGCCGGGGAAGCCTCTCGTGCGGCCGTTAAGCGCCGGTCGAGCTCCGCTCGGATGAGATCCGGGCTCTCCAACAGCTTGATGATCTCGCGCCAGACGATTTCATCGAGGAGATCCTGGCGCACTGGGTGGCTGTTGCACACGGGGCCTCCCAAACGGCGCCATGCATCGGAGCCGATGCAACGGTAGTAGTGAATCGTACGCGCGCTGGACCGCGTCGATGTACGCGACAGGGCGTAACCACACTTGCGGCACGATACGAGGCCTTGCACGATGCTGGGTGTGACGGTGCGCCGCTTTGCGTGAATCTTGTTGTGTTCCAACGCCTCCTGCGCAAGCGCGAAGGTCTCAGCACTAATAATAGCCGGCACGGCGATCTCGATCCATTCGGCTCTCGGGCGCTCGTGGCCCGCGCTGTCGCGCTGAGCGACGCCGCCGCGCAGACGAAGGGGCCGCGTGATGCGCTGCCGCGACGTCGACTTGGTCTTGCCGAAGCAGGCCGTTCCCTTGTAGGCCGGATTGCGCAACATCGCCCACGTCGTTGAACGCTCCCACCTCGCGTTGCGCTTGCGCGTCGGAACGCCTCGCTCATTCAGCCAGCGCGTGATCGCCCCAACGCTCATCCCCTTCACGGTGTACCGCTCGTAGACCATGCGCACGATCCGCGCCTCCGCCGAAACGACTTCGTAATAGGCCGCAGATTCGTCGCTTTTTCGTACGTAGCGATATCCGTAGGGTGCACCGCTCAAAACGCTGACCTCTCCCTTGAGAGCGCGGAAGCGCTTACCGCGACGCGACCGCTCGAGCATCTGTGCACGCTCGTATTCGGCGATCATCCCTTGGAATTGCACCAGAAGCTGGTCCTCAGGTGTGGCCGTCTGCGGCGCGTTGACGAAAACCGTTTCAACGCCGTGACGGGCTAGCTCTTCTATAAGCAAAACCTGATAAGCATACTTCCGGCTTAGCCGATCCGGGGAATGGACCAACACCGCCTGAAGGTGGCCTTCCGCGGCAAGGTCACGCAGCTTCTCAAGACCAGGACGCACGAGACTCGCGCCGCTGTAGCCTTCGTCCTCGATGATCCACTCGTTAGGGACGTTAAAGCCCCGACTCTCGGCGAACTCGATCAAGGCGGCGGTCTGGCTGGCAATGGTGTGCTCTTCCCTCTGCTTCTCCGAGGAGACCCGAGCGTAAATTGCTGCAATTCTCATGTTCATCTCCGATCAGACACGATGGACTGCCGCACGATGGATCGCCGGCGGTTCGAAAGCGGTCGGGAACGAGAATCTCATAGGTCTGCTGAAGTTTTGCAAACAGCAGACGGTCGAACACGTAGTCGAGGCGGACGTCACGAAGCGATCTTCTGTTCCGCTCAGCCATGCCTGCGCGCCGCAGCAGCCAAGAATGCCTTGAGCGCTCGCGTCACGATCTCGCTCAAGGTCATGCCGCTGGCGGATGAGTACGCCCGCAGCTGGCGGATCACGTCGCCCGGAATCTTGAACGTGATGGGCGCCGAAGGCTCGGCAATCGGCAACGGGCGTCGGATCGCCTGAGCCTCTTCGACGTAGCGGTATGCTTGGCGCAGCGATATCGCAAAGTCGCGCGAGAGCAAGTCGGCCGCTTCCGCGACGCGAAGCCCGCGTGCGAGGAGCTGATGTGCGGCGTTGATCCGCTCGGACTTCTGCGTGCTGGTGGAGCGCGCCATGCGACATAAGAATACTACCGTTTACGTCGTAAGTCAAGTACGGGAACGCTCCGCCGCCAGTTCCGGATGACCCGATCGAAGCAGAAGTTGCCTTTTGCGTTCAGGGAGTGAC
>JBKQHO010000010.1:0-95354 GCA_052267165.1 Vulcanimicrobiaceae bacterium
GCGAGGGTACTTCGCCTATCACGCGATCCCAACGAACTACTCGTCCTTGTCGGCCTTCCGCCATCATCTCATCGCAATCTGGCGAAAGACGCTTCGGCACCGGAGCCAACGCGATGGATCGACATGGGCGCGAATGTACGACCTGGCCGCTCGCTGGCTGCCTGAGCCGCGCATCACGCATCCGTGGCCACACGACAGATTTGCCGTCAATCACCCAAGGTGGAAGCCCGGTGCCCGAATCGGGCTCGCCGGGATTTGTGCGGGGGGCGCATAGTAATATGCGTCCCTACCGCGATAGAAAACCTGACGGGCGTTCCCGGCGATTTCTTGCAGTCGGCCTGCGCTATACTGGATGGCTCGGGTCTCGCCAGTGATGAGGGTGTTGGCGCTTCTATCCTGGCTGGGAGCGCTCGCAAGCAATCGGCTGACGTGCCTCTCTTCCGGGATGCCCACACGCGCTGAGCGCGGGGCACCTCGCCCCGATGCCTACCACAGCGTCAAGTTGCTCGTGCAGTTGCTGCGCACGTCGATGCATCGGAAGCGACTCTCCGTCCCGACGACCACTTCTTTGACCTCCTGTTGCAGTTCACGCGAAGGCCCAAGAAGGAAGACCTCATCGAACCTGCTCGCTCGCTTAATGGCGTTCGAATCGATCGTACCGCCCGGGGTCGTCGTGCAGAGATAGCATCGCGGCCGGAGTTCGACCCCGATGTTCGGATCGAGATGGTCACTCAAGGACAAGGCGTAGATGATATAATCGTCACTGATCACGACGGGACGCTGCGCGCTGTTGATGACGCGCGCGACGGAGATCGCTTTCTCGTTAACCTTGTTCCACCAAGTCTCCGCTTGCGAGCTGACCGCGCAGGAAGCGACTCGGCCGGCGAGGATCGCAATGAAAACTCCCTGCCATACACGGGCGGTGCGCCAATGGCCGGCCGGCGCGTTCATCTGCGAATAAAGCAGGTAGACGATGGCTAAATCGACGTTCAGAAACAACGGGAACAGATAGCGAACGTTCGCCGTTCGGTCGCCGGCGAACAACAGATCCGGGACGACGGTCGGTAAGGTAGCGAAGAACATCGTGGCCACGATATATCCCCACACTCGCGGAGCGGTACGGCGGCAGAGGTAATAGATCGCGTAGACGACGAGGGCGAAAACCGGCAGCGCGATCAGCGCGTTCATGCGAGCCGATTTCAGCAAGTTAAAATCGAGAAAATTCGTTCGTAGGTTCGCAGCGAGCTGCCGCAGAATTTCGCTTTGGGGATACTTGGTTGCGATCACCGTGTGCCAAGCGCGCTGGATCTGTCCCGAGCCCTTGGCCATGACGATTAGCCACGGTGAGAAACAGAAGATTCCCAGGAGCATCGCGAGGGCCGGATAGACCAGGGCTCGCGGCCGGCCGCGCTCGAGCACAGCGAGATAGACGGCCTGGCCGAACGCCAGAAACGCGCACGGCGGATAGACGTACAAGCCGAAGATGAACACCGCCGCGTAGAGAGCCCAAGCCCCGAGGCTGCCCAATCGCGCCGCGCGCAAAAATGATGCGCCCATCAAGAAGATGACCAAAGACCACAGGCTGTACTCTCGCGCTTCCTGTGAATAGAGCACCAGAACGGGCGAAAGGGCGAAGAGCGCAACGCCGATCCAGGCCGCAGCCGCGGATTCGAAGAGCTCGATGCAGAGCCAGTAGGCGGCGGGAAGCGCGAGCACCCCGATCACCGCGGACAGACTCCTTAGAGCAGCAGTCGAATCGCCGAAGGCTCGATCCCAGTAGTGCGCGGCCGCATAGTAGAGCGGCGAGTGCTGCGGGTCCTCGTTCGCTAAGCCGCTAACCGTCGCCGAAACGCCCCTGTCGGGCTGGGAGGCACCTGGGTGCAAGAGCAAACGCAGGTCCGCGACGTTGGCAACTTGGTGCGATCGCTCGATCCATTCGGTTTCGGTAGAGCCCAAAGCGCGCAGTGAGGTGCAAATCTCGTCGTCCCAGTAAACCTTGCGATCCAGATTATAGAACCGGAAGAAGATGCCGCCGACTACCGCGATGACGATAAGGTACGTCAACCAGCGCGGAAGGAGTGTCTGGAAACCTCGCAGTGTCATGTTCACCTCATGCGTCTCGATCTCGGTCGTGCGTCAGATGGGGCTGGAGCATGCCTACGAAGCCGAGCCGAACCGCAGGCTTTTCGATGGGCTCGTCGCGCGCGTCGATCTTGAACGCGGCTTCGAGGACCGCGGCTCGAGTCGAGTCGATCACGAGCGGGGCATCGACCAGCCGTGTCGTGAGCCCTCCCGCGCACGCAGCGGCGTCTGCATGGATCTCGTCGGCCGGACTCGTCTTGCAGAGGCCGCAGCTCGATGCGAACGCTCGGTTCGAGGTAGTTGCTCAGCGATAAAGCGTCCACGATCTGGCAGTCGCCGATCAAGAGTGGATGTTTCGCTTCGCGAGCACGGTTCTGGCGCGGACGCTCCGGCTGCGAACTCTAGGTACGCCGAGGCCGAATGGGTCCTTCCGATCGAGATCGTAGAATCGAAAGAATCCGCCGCCTAGAACGGCGACGATGATAAAATCGACCGGTCGGAGTGGCGGGAACCTTCGCAGTACCACGATCACCTCGGGGTCGCCGTGTTTTTGGTGCAAAAACTCCCGGTAGGAAACCGCGTGGCTGCGTCAGGAGCGAATTTTCAGGATACTCTGGGACGTCTTCCGATCCGAGTCGAGCGATTTGCCGGCCAGGATCTTCCTACCCTCACTCCGAGCAGCAAAGCAAGCCCGCCAGCGCTCGGTGACTGAGATACGCAGCAATGCGAGTTTTCGGCACGCTCCAAAGGGACAGCAGAAAGTGTCGATACAGCTTTCGTGAATCAATCGCGCGCAAACCCGTGCAAACGTCGGATGCGTCTGCCGGGAGCTTTTGCACCCAAAGCAAGGCGACCCCTTCAAGGGCCGCCATTGCGATGCCGAGATCATCGTCTTGTGCGTCAGTTGGTACCTCGCCTATACACTCTCATACCGGGATCTCGCCAAAATAATGGCCGAGCTCGGGGACCCTTGCGGATCGTCCCGTCGTTCAGTAAGACGACCGCGCGTCTCGACGGACGCGCTCAGCGCGAGCGGGAGGTCCGGGAGGCGGCGATGCGCGCGAGCCGCTCGCAGGCGAGCGCGCCGAGCCAGCCGCCGAGGGCGCCGCAGCCGATGTCGAAAGCGTTTGAGAGCAGTCCTTCGGGAGACTGGAGGACCAGCTTCTGCGCGACCTCGATGACCAAACTGTACGCCGCGAGCAGCGCGGTGCAGGTGAGCGCGCGGCGCTCGGGCGGCGCGAACGGAGCGACCAGAAAGCCGACGATGGCGAAGGCCACGACGCTGTAGACCTTGCGCAGAACGCGCTGGTTCGAGAGGTCGAATTGCGCCCGCGGCGAGAGCTTGTCGTACAACCCGATCCCCGCGTGCAGATGACCGGCGCCGGCGCCCGGCGCGTAGATGCCGCGATCGAGAGAGAGCGCCAGAAAGACTACCGCGGCCGCGATGGCCAGCAAGGCGAACAGGATCAGGATCGTGCGGCGTGTGCCGAGCTGCACGGGAGTTTGTCCTTCCGGTCAGCGAGCGCGCCGCGACAAGCGGTACTCGGCGATCCAAGCTTCGGTGGTGAAGAGCGCGCCGTGCCGCCGCACGACGCGCAGCCTTCCGCGTTGCGCGGCCTTGTAGAGGGCATCCTTCCCCGGGCCGGTGGAGAGCGACGCGAGCGGGGCAAGCTCGCCGCTCGTGCCGGCCGCGCCGGAGAGGCTGCTCGTCGCGGCGAGCACGGCTCGCGCCAGGATCAGTGCCGGCACGAGCGGATCGGCCGCACCGCCTTGGCCGAGCGCTGAGATATAGCGCTTCGCCGCGCGGCCGCGCAGCGCGAACGGCGGCAGCCCGAGGCGCCGCAGCAGCAGATTCACCATCAGCCGCCCCGTGCGTCCGGTCCCGCGGCGAAACGGGTGGATGCGGGCAAAGCGAAGATGCGCCTCGGCGACCCACAGCAGGGCCGAGCCGCCCTTGGGTGGTCCCGCACTAAGCCGTTCGACCAGCGCGAGCATCTGGCGAGGCACGAGGGACGGGCCCGGCGGCACTATCCCACCGGGCAGCGGCCCGAGGTTGACCGAACGCCAGGTTCCGGGCTCGCCGTCGGCGGCGCGACGCAACGCGCGCGCGTGGAGCCCGACGATCTCTTCGAGCCGCAGGTGGGGCCGCCAGCCGGCCGGCATGGGCGCGCCCCGCAGGAAGCGGACCGCCTCCGCGTAGTCGGCGACCGCGAGGCAGCGCTCGAGCGGCTGCGGCCGCGAAACGATTCCTCGGAAAACGAGCGCTTCGACCTCCGGAAGGCTCAGCGGCGCCCCCGCGAGCGCGGTCGACGCAGCAATCTCGTCGAGGAAAAGGCGGTCGAGCTCTCGGGACGACGGCACAGCCCGCGGGTTGCCTCGAACGCGTTCGCGGGCGATGGCTTCCTCCAGCCTGCGGAGCGTCTGGGAGGCGGTCACGTGTCCAGTCTAGCGTCTTTGCCAGTTCGTGGACAGAGAAGCGAACTCGCGATCGGTGTCCAACAAACACGAATTAACGCATTTTGGACATTCTTAAGCAGCGACCGAGGCGAGCGTGCTCGAACGTCCGGTGCATGGACCCGTATCTTCAAGCGCTCCGCGACCGCGTGCTGATCTTCGACGGTGCGATGGGCACCGAGCTGATGGCGCTGCACCTGACCGACGCCGATTTCGGCGGCGCGCCCTACCACGGCTGTAACGAGGCGCTAGTTCTGGGCCGGCCGGACCTCGTTCGGACGATCCATGAGCACTACTTGGAGGCGGGCGCGGACGTCCTGGAGACCGACTCGTTCACGGCCTCGCGCCTCAAACTTGCGGAGTACGGGCTGGGCGAGCGGACCGCCGAGATCAACCGAAGCGCAGCCGAGATAGCCAGGGAAGCAGCCGACCGCTTTGCCAGCTCCGAGCAGCCGCGCTTCGTGGCCGGGTCGCTCGGGCCGACCGGAATGCTGATCTCGTCGTCCGATCCGAGCCTCTCGAAGATCACCTTCGACGAGCTGGCGGATCTCTACGGCGAGCAGGCGCGGCACCTCGTCGAGGGCGGGGTCGACCTGCTGCTCATCGAGACGGCCCAGGACCTGCTCGAGATGAAGGCCGCGATCGCGGGCATCACCCGCGAGTTCGCCCGGGGACTGCGGCGCGTCCCGATCCAAGCCCAGGCGACACTCGACGTGACCGGCCGCATGCTGCTCGGCACGGACATTCGCGCCGTCTGCGCGACCCTCGACGCGCTGCCGATCGACGTCATCGGGCTGAACTGTTCGACCGGACCCTCGCACATGCGCGACGCGGTCCGCTATCTCGTCGACAACTCGCGCTGCTTCGTGAGCGTCATCCCCAACGCCGGCCTGCCGCTGATGGGGCCCAAGGGCGAGACGATCTACCCCGAGAGTCCCGAGCAGATGGCGCGCGAGCTGGGCGCGTTCGTGCGCGAGCTCGGGGTCAATGCGATCGGCGGGTGCTGCGGGACGACGCCCGCCCACGTGCGCGCCTTCAGCGAGTCCGTGCGCGGCCTGGTGGGACGCATTCCCGAGCCCAAGCCGCTGCAGTTCGCCGCTTCGTCGATGACGGCGACCGCGCTCAAACAGGACGGCAGCCCGCTGCTGGTCGGCGAGCGCATCAACGCGCAAGGCTCGCGCAAGCTCAAGCGTCTGCTGCTCGAAGAGAACTACGACGAGATCGTCCTGATCGGGCGCGAGCAGGTCGAGGGCGGCGCGCACGTGCTCGACGTGTGCACCGCGTTGACCGAACGCACCGATGAAGACCGCCAGATGGCGACGATCGTCAAGCGCTTGGCGCAATCGGTCGAGGCACCGCTGATGCTCGACTCGACCGAGGTGAAGGTGATCGAAGCCGCGCTGAAGATCTACGCGGGCCGCGCGATCGTCAACTCGATCAATCTCGAGAACGGGCGCACGAAGCTCGATCAGATCCTGCCGCTCGTCAAAGAGAGCGGTTCGGCCGTGGTCGCGCTCACGATCGACGAGAGCGGCATGGCGAAGAGCGCGGAGCGCAAGCTCGAGGTGGCCCGGCGCATCTACGACATCGTGGTCGGCGAATACGGGATTCCGCCGGGCGCGCTGATCTTCGACGCGCTGACCTTCACGCTTGCCACCGGAGACCAAGAGTTCGTCGCTTCCGCCGTCGAGACGATCCAAGGGATTTGTCTCATCACCGCAGAGCTCCCCGGCGTGCTGACGTCGCTCGGCGTCTCCAACGTGAGCTTCGGGCTCAAACCCGCCGCGCGCGCCGCGCTCAACTCGGTCATGCTGCACCACTGCGTGGCAGCGGGTCTGCACATGGCGATCGTCAACGCCAAGGAGGTCACACCCTACGGCGAGCTCGACGCAACGGAGCGCGACCTGTGCGACGATCTCGTTCTCAACCGGCGCAGCGACGCGCTGCAGCGCGTCATCGAGCATTGGGACGCGAAGACGCCGGCCGCCAAAGGCGCGGCCGCGCCGCTCGACGACGACTCGGACGCGCCGGTCGAGACGCGCATTCACAACGCGATCTTGCGGCGCCGCAAGGACGGGATCGAAGCGAAGATCGACGAGGTGCTCGAGCGGCGCGACCCGGTCGACGTGCTCAACAACGTCCTGTTGCCCGCCATGAAGGAAGTCGGCGACAAGTTCGGTTCGGGCGAGCTGATCCTGCCCTTCGTGCTGCAGTCGGCCGAGGTGATGAAGAAGGCCGTCGCCCATCTCGAGCAGTTTCTCGAGAAGAAAGAAGGCGTCACCAAAGGGAAGGTCGTGCTGGCGACCGTCTTCGGCGACGTGCACGACATCGGCAAGAATTTGGTCAATACGATCCTGACCAACAACGGCTACACGGTCTACGACTTGGGCAAACAGGTTCCGATGAGCACGATCCTCGACAAGGCCGTCGAGGTCGACGCCGACGCGATCGGGCTCTCGGCGCTGCTGGTCTCGACCTCGAAGCAGATGCCGATCTGCGTGGCCGAACAGGATTCGCGCAAGCTCGCGTTTCCGGTGCTCGTCGGCGGTGCCGCGATCAATCGCGACTTCGGCCGGCGCATCGCGTATGTCGCCTCCCCCGAGGGCGACGCCGCGGCGCGCTATTTCGAGCCCGGCGTGTACTATGCGAAGGACGCCTTCGAAGGTCTCGAGATCATGGATGCGTTGACCGCCCCGCCGGAGCGCCGCAACGCGTTCGTGCAGCGCGTTCGTGACGAGGCGGTGCACGCCCGGGACAACCCGCGCGCACCCGTCCCCGTGCGGGCCGCCGGCGGCCCGACCGCTCGCGCGCAGCTAGCCGTCGCCGAGGTGCCGCGCGCACCGTTTCTCGGCGCGCGGACGCTCGACTCGTTCGAGCTCGGCGAGCTCTGGCCGTGCTTCGACCGTAAGAGCCTGTTCCGTTTGTCGTGGGGCGGCGCGAACGTCAAGGGCACCGAGTGGGAGCGCTTGCTGCGCGAAGAGTTCGAGCCGCGTCTAGCGCGCTATCAAGCCTTGGCGGAGCGCGAGCCCGTCCTCGAGCCGCGCGCCGTCTACGGTTATTTTCCGGCCGCCGGTCAGGGCGACGACGTGATCGTCTACGATCCCGCGGCCCCCTCGCGCGAGCTCGGACGATTCACCTTCGCGCGGCAAGCCGGCGGCGAGCACTTGTGTCTGGCCGACTATCTGCGCGAACCGGTCGACGGCGGCGCAAGCGATCTGATCGCCTTCCAGGTGGTGACGGTCGGTCACACCGCCTCGCAACGAACCGAGGCCGCGCAGGCGGCCGGCGACTACAGCGAGAGCTATTACGTCCACGGCTTCGCGGTGCAAGCAGCCGAAGCGCTGGCACAGCTCACGCACCAGCGCGTCCGCCGCGAGCTCGGGCTCGAACCGCAACGCGGCAAGCGTTATTCGTGGGGATACGGTGCGTGTCCGGACCTCTCGCAGCACGAGCTCGTCTGGCGGCTGCTCGACGCGCAGCGCGCGATCGGGGTCGAGTTGACGGAAGCGTTTCAGATCGTGCCGGAACAGTCGACCGCGGCGCTGGTGATCCATCATCCCGAAGCGGCGTACTTCAACGCGGCCGCGGTTCGCGAGCTCGTCCGCGCCTAGCAGGCTGCTACGTCAGGCGGCCGCGCAAGTGGTCCGCCAGCCGTAGCGCGAGCGCAACCAGGGTGAAGGTCGGATTGGCGTAGCCGGCCGTCGCGAACAGCGAACTGCCCGCAACGTAGAGATTGTCGACCGAATGGACGCGGCAGTGTTCGTCGACCACCCCGTTCTTGGGATCGGCCGACATGCGGGTCGTGCCCATGTGATGGGGGCCGCCGATGATCCCTTCGTCCCAGCCTGCGTCGGGCATGACGACGCGCCCTATGCCGCCCGCCGCGAGGGTCGTGTCGAGTCTGGCGAGCCATGCCAGGATGCTCTGCGTGTCGGCGGGGTCGACCCGCCAGTCGAGCTGCGCTCTAGGGACGCCGCACGCGTCGCGCCGCTCGCCCAGGAAGACGCGACTGTCCCGAGTGGGCCGCTGCTCGGCGCGGAAATACAGCGAGTAGAGCCGGCGCGCGCCGTTCGCGTCCGGCGACGTGCGCGCAAGGGCGGCACGCGAGGCCTGCAGCGTGCTCCAGCGGCGCCGGACGCTATAGGCGCCCTCGAGCGCCGTTTTGAAGGGCCCAGCCAAGCCGGAGCCCCGGCGGCGCAGCGCGCGATAGAGCCGGATCGGTCCGAACGTCAGCGGCGGCGGCCAGCCGACGTAGGGCGTGCCGAACGCGTATGAGTACCGTTCGATCGAGATCGACGTCGAAGAGAGGTGGTAGCGTCGTTGCGCCGCCTCGCTCGGGGTCACGATGCCGCGGACGATCGCGCCGTCGTAGGTGGCCTTGCGGTAGAAGCTGCGGTCCGGCGCGCGGCCGTTGCAAACGATGTGTCCGGCCGGTACGTGCAGATGCTCCATGAAGAAGCGGCCCACGTTGCAGTTCTCGTTGCCGAGTCCGTCGGGGCGATCGGCTTGCGAAGCGAGCAGCAGCCGCGCGTTCTCGATGCCGCCGGCCGCGAGCACCGTCGCCTTGGCACGAACGTTGAAGGGACGGCGTCCGAGCGCTTGCACGCGGAGGCGCCCGACCCGATTGGTGCCTGGCTCCAGCTCGATTGCCGTCAGATTGGCGTGGAGGTAGGTCGTGACGTTCGGGTCGTCGAGCAGCGCCGGCCCGTAGATCTCCGCGAAGTTCGTTTCCGGGCTGTGCTGGAAGATCGCGTTCTCGAAGGTCTCGTCGCCCAACGCGAAGGGCGCCGGAAGCCGCTGCTGCCAATCCGCAAGCGCGAAGCTGGGCTGGACGAGCTGGAAGAGCCGCGCCGTCTCCTCGTAGTAAGGGCTCAGCGTCTGCGCATCGATCGGCCAGCCGCTATACGGCATCCAATCACGGCGCTCGAAGTCCACGGGTTGTAGCGGGCGGCACCAGCCGCCCCAGCGGTTGCTGGTCCCGCCGAAGACGCGAAAGCGGCAGGCGTCGAGCCGGAAATACGGGTGTCCGACGTTCGAGCCGCCGTAGAGGCGCTGCGTGCGGAGCTCGGGATCCCGTCCGCCGCTCTCGAGCAGGCAGACCTGCAAGCCGGAGCCGCGCAAGCGCTCGGCGACCGCCATGCCCGCCGGCCCCGAGCCGACCACGCAGACGTCGTGCAGGAACTCGCTTCCCGCGGAAACCGAGCGTGCGTCAATAAGCATAGGTTCAGGCCTTCGCCGCCGGGTGCGTTTTGGCTCGTCTGAAGCTCAATCTGTCCCCGACCGCGATCAGCCCCCCGAGGGCGCCGCAGGCCACGTCGAACGCGTTCCAGCCCAGGCCCTCGCGGCTGCCGGCAAGAAATTGCCCCGCTTCGATCAGTCCGCTGTACAATGCGAGCCCGGCGACGCAGGCCACGACGACGTGGTCGCGGCCGTGTTCCGCGAGGCTGCGCCGCAGCAGGTAGCCGACGGTCGCAAACGCGCCCACGCTATAGGCCTTTCGCAGTATGACGTGCCATGAAAGGTACGACGGCGAGGTCAATTCGTAAAAGGCTTGGCTCAGGGCGGCCGCATACAGGGCTGCGCCGACGACCAATGCAGCAATAGTCCAAGGCCTCACGACGGCGGCTGAGTCATCTGGTCTGATGGTTGAGTCATATGGTCGAAGGGAAGGCGCCTCGTTCGGCCGTACAGGACTTTTCTGCATTGCGGAACGGCAGTATCGTCCCGCGACGTTATGATTTCATGCTTTCTCCCTTTCTCATCTCATGACTTTGGAGGTCAGGATGCGTCATCTTAGCGCTGGCGTGCGCCTTACGACCGTCGCGTTGATCACAGCGATGATCAGCACGGCGTTCCCTATGGCTACGCTCGCGGACGATAAGGTCATCAAACTCGGGGTCGACCTTCCCCTCTCGGGCGGCGACGCCTCGAACGGAATCCCGACGCGCAACGGCTTCGTGCTCGCGGTCGAACAGGCGAACGCAAAGGGCGTTGCCGGTGGATTCAAGTTCCAAGTCTACGATCTGGACGACGCCGTCCAGGGCGCGCACGACCCGGCTCAAGGCGCCCAGAACATCAAAGCCTTCGTTTCGGATCCGGCCGTCCTCGCGATCCTCGGGCCCTTCAACTCGAACGTCGCCAAGGCCGAGATCCCCATCACCAACGATGCGGGTTTGGCTCAAATCTCGCCCTCCAACACGAACCCCGGGCTCACCAAGGGCCCCGACGCCGTGAAGCTGCGCACGTCGCATCCCGACGTCAACGCCTACTTCCGCGTCTGCACGACCGATGACCGGCAGGGCGCCGCGGGCGCGCAGTTCGCTCGCAAGTACGGCTACAAGAAGGCCTTCATCGTCGACGACGACGAGACGTACGGCAAGGGGCTGGCCGACGTGTTCGAAGCCGACTTCAAAAAGGACGGCGGAGAAGTTCTCGGACACGAACATCTGACCAAGGGACAGACCGACTTCAAGGCGCTGTTGACCAAGGCCGGCAGCCTCAAGCCCGACGTGATCTTCTACGGCGGCACGACCGTCACGGGCGGCGGACTTCTGCGCAAGCAGATGGCCGACGTCGGCCTCAAGGACGTCGCCTACTTCGGCGGCGACGGCATCAGCGACGACACGTTCCTCTCGACGGCCGGCAGCATGGCCAACGGCAGCTATTACACCGTGGCCGCGCCCGACGTGACCAAGCTTCCGAGTGCCAAGTCTTTCATCGACCAGTACAAGAAACGCTGGGGCAGCGACGTCGGACCGTACAGTGCCAATGCTTACGCGGTCGCGCAGATCGAGATCGCGGCTGTCGAAAAGGCCATCACGGCCGGCGGTGGCAAGTTGCCCACCCGAGCCGACGTTCTCAAGAACATCGCGGCCACCAAGGGCCTCGGCACGCCGATCGGAGTGGTCGGGTTCGACAAGAACGGCGACACGACGGCGGGTATCCTCAGCGTCTACAAAATCGTGGACGGCAAGGCGAAGTTCCTCGACCAGGTCTCCGAGAGCTCCGAGTAACTCGCTCTCTCGATTAAGGATCCCGTAGATTTGGATGTTTTTCTCCAGCAACTCATCAACGGGTTGTCACTCGGCGGCATCTATGCGCTGATTGCGCTCGGATACACGATGGTCTACGGGATCATCGAACTCATCAACTTCGCGCACGGTGACGTCTATACGCTCGGGACGTTCTTCTCGCTCGCGATCCTGACCGGAATCGGGGTCTCGGGCGAGCTGCACGGCTTCCAGCTGATCGGCGTCATCGTGCTCGTGGTCGTTGCCTCGATGCTGCTCTGCGGCATCACCGGCGTGCTTATCGAGCGGCTGGCATACCGACGATTGCGCAACGCGCCGCGGCTGGCTCCGCTGATCACGGCGATCGGCGTCTCGTTCATCCTCGAGAACGTCATGCAGCTGTGGAAGGGCCCGTCGCCCGTCCCGCTGCCGGAGTTCTTCCCCAACCCGTCGCTTCAGCTCGGCGGCGTCGAGGTCTCGGCCAAATCGGTCCTGGTCATCGCTGTTGCCATCGCCATGATGATCGCGCTGCAACTCTTCATCTACAATACGAAGATGGGCAAGGCGATGCGGGCCACCGCGCAGGACCGCGACGCGGCCCAGCTGATGGGCATCAACATCAACACCACGATCGCCGTCACGTTCTTGATCGGCAGCGCGCTGGCGGGAGCCGCAGGCTTCGTGAGCGGCATCTATTACGGCACGACGTGGTTCTTCAACGGCTTCGAAGCGGGCCTCAAGGCCTTCACGGCCGCGGTGCTGGGCGGCATCGGCAACGTCGCGGGCGCCATGCTCGGCGGGTTCCTCATCGGGCTGATCGAGGCGATCGCCACGCAGTACATTCCCTCCGGCGCGCAGTGGAGCAACGTCGTCGTCTTCTCGGTCCTCGTGCTCGTGCTCGTCTTCCGGCCCTCGGGGCTGCTCGGGGAGTCTCTCCCCGAGAAGGTGTAAGCCTTGGACAGGCGCATCCTCAAGGGCCTCGGGCTGGGCGTTCTCGGGCTTTTGTTGCTGACCTATCCGTTTATCGACCACAACAACGCGCACGTCGACTTCATGACGAACGCCGGCGCCTTCATCTTGCTGGCGCTGGGGCTCAACATCGTGGTCGGCTTCGCCGGGCTGCTCGACCTCGGCTACGCCGCGTTCTTCGCGATCGGCTCGTACAGCTTCGCATTGCTCTCGAGCCAGCAGTTCAACATCCACATCCCGTTCTGGGTGATGTTGTTTCTCGCATCAGGAATCGCCGCGGTCTTCGGCATCCTGCTCGGCGCCCCTACGCTGCGGCTGCGCGGCGACTATCTGGCGATCGTGACGCTCGGCTTCGGCGAGATCGTTCCGCAGACGTTCCTGAACCTTTCGCAGTGGACGAACGGACCCAACGGCATCAGCTCGCTCGATCAGCCGTCGTTCTTCGGTCACCCCTTCGGCTTCAGCGCGACGCCGTACTATTACGTCATCATCGCCTTGATCGCAGTCGCCGTTCTGCTCGCCAGTAACTTGCAGAACAGCCGCTTGGGACGCGCCTGGATGGCGATCCGGGAAGACGAGCTGGCCGCCCGTCACATGGGCGTGAACACGACGACGACCAAGCTCGCCGCCTTCTCGCTGGGCGCCTCGTTCAGCGGCATGGCGGGCTGCGTTTACGCGGCCAAGCTGGATCTGGTCTCGCCCGATCAGTTCCAGTTCAACGTCAGCGTATTGGTACTCTCGATGCTCGTGCTCGGCGGCATGGGCAACATCGTCGGCGTGATCGTCGGCAGCTTCATCCTCTCGTTCATCAACAGCTTCCTCTTGCCGCAATCGACCGCGCTCGCGCAATCGATCGGCTTACACCTCGACTTCACGAACTACCGCTTCATGCTCTACGGCTGCATCTTGGTCGCGATGATGCTGTTCAGGCCGGAGGGCCTCATCCCCAGCCGCCAGCGCAAGGCCGAGTTCAAGGAAGCGATGAAGGATCCGCACTTGGCGGCGCAAGAGCAGGAAGAATATGAAGAGCGACCGGGATTGTCGGTATAGTATAGTGTGCCGACTCCGAGATAGCCTTACAGTCGCTCGGCGCTTTTCCGCCGCTGCTTCGTCGCTCCTCGCTCCCCCTCGCTTTCGCTCGGGGACGGGCAAATGACGCTGTCATTCCACGCTCGTCGCTCCTCGCATCGACGAAAAATCGCTCTCGCTTGGTGTAACCCTACCTCGGAGCCGGCACACTAATGGCATTCTTCAAGCTAACCGATGTGCGCAAGGCGTTCGGCGGACTGATTGCCGTCAACGACCTTTCGTTCGAGATTGCGCCGGGCGGCATCGTGGCGATGATTGGCCCCAATGGGGCGGGAAAGTCGACCGTCTTCAACTTGATCACCGGCATCTACACGCCGACCAACGGCCGGATCGAGCTCGACGGCCAGACGATCAACGGGCTGCGGACCGACAAGGTGACGGCGCTGGGCATCGCGCGGACGTTCCAGAACATCCGCCTGTTCGCGTTCATGTCGGCGCTCGATAACGTGATGACCGGGCGTCACTCGCGCATGCACTGCAAGCTCTTCGACTCGTTGCTCCATACGCCGCGCCAGCGCAAGGAAGAGAAATTCGTGCGCGACCGGGCGCGCGAGCTGCTGCGCTTCGTCGACTTGGAGCGCGTCTCGGACAGCTACGCGCGCAACCTGCCCTACGGCAGCCAGCGGCGCCTCGAGATCGCCCGCGCGCTGGCCAGCGAGCCGAAATTGCTGCTGCTCGACGAGCCGGCCGCCGGCATGAACCCGAGAGAGAAGCAAGACCTCATCAAGCTCATCCGGCGCATCCGCGACACGGGGATCACCGTCTTCCTCATCGAGCACGACATGAACTTGGTCATGAACGTCAGCGAGCGCGTGACCGTCCTCGACCACGGCGAGAAGATCTGCGAGGGTCTGCCGGAGGAGGTTCGCAACGACGAGCGCGTGATCGAGGCCTACCTCGGCCGCGCCGAAGGAGCGGCATAGGTGCGAAAGACTGCTTCGCAGGCGGCACGGTAGATGGCACTGCTCGAAGTCGACAAGATCGAGTGCTCCTACGGCCGGATCCGCGCGCTCGAGGGGATCAGCCTCAAGGTCGAAGACGGCGAGATCGTCACGCTGATTGGGGCGAACGGTGCCGGCAAGACGACGACCTTGCGCGCGATCAGCGGGCTGGTGCGGCCCGGCAAAGGCTCGATTCGCTTCGACGGCCGGGATCTGATGCGGCTGACGCCCGATCAGATCGTCAAGTTGGGCCTCGGACACTCACCCGAGGGCCGGCGCGTCTTCTCGCGCATGACCGTGCGCGAAAACCTTGAGCTCGGCGCCTTCATTCGCAAATCGGCGGCCGAGATCAAGAGCGACCTCGATCGCGTGCTGACCATCTTCCCACGCTTGCAGGAGCGGCTGACCCAGAAAGCCGGGACGCTCTCGGGGGGCGAGCAGCAGATGTTGGCCATGGCGCGCGCGCTGATGTCGCGGCCGCGCCTGCTGATGCTCGACGAGCCATCGCTCGGGCTCTCGCCGATCCTAGTGCAGACGATCTTCGGCGTCATTCGAGAGATCAACGCGGCCGGAACGACGATCCTCTTGATCGAGCAGAACGCGCGCCAAGCGCTGAGCATCGCCTCGCGCGGCTATGTGCTCGAGGTCGGCAAGATCGCGTTCCAGGACACGGCCGCGAACCTGATGTCGAGCGAAGCCGTGCGGGCCGCGTATCTCGGCGGAGCGGCCTAACCAGACCGCCCTCGCGCCGCGCCCCTGGGCGGCTAGCTCGGGATCGCAGTCTTGGGGCTCGTGAAGTGCTGCGCTCCGTAAACGGGCTGACCGCCGACGATCGTCGCGAGGATCTCGTACTGATCGCTCCAGATCGACAAGTCCGCGCGCTTGCCGCGGCCGATCGTGCCGCACTCACTCTCGAGCCCGAGCAGCCCCGCCGGTGCCGAGGTCGCGTTGATGATCGCGCGCTCGAACGGAATCGAGGCATAGAGCATCAAGTTGCGCACGGCGCGGTCGGCGTGCAGCGCGCTACCCGCGATCGTCCCGTCTTCCGCGCGGACGACGCCGCCCTCGATGCGATAACCGGCCCCCGCGGGCGGCATATAATCGCTGGCGAGCACCAGCCGCTCGCCGAGCGTCCGGTAGAGCACGTCGACCATCACCGGCGCGACGTGATATCCGTCGCAGATGAGCTGAACCGTCGTGCGCGGCTCCTGCATGAAGGCCGCTAGGATCGAGGGCTCGCGGTGGTCGAGCGGAGGCATCGCGTTAAACGCGTGCGTCAGCGAACGAAAGCCCAGGCCGATAGCGAGCATCCCGTCGCGATACTTGGCCGAAGTGTGTCCCGCCGAGCAAACGATGCCTTCGTCGAAGAGGAAACGTGCGGTCTCGGCGCCGCCTTCGACCTCGGGCGCCATCGTCACCATGACGAGCGCGCCGTGGCAGGCCTCCATCAACGCGCGGGCGCGCGCGATCGTGGCGGGCAGCAGCCAATCGTGACGGTGCACACGCCTGAACTTCGGATTGAGAAACGGTCCTTCGATGTGGATGCCCAGGCAGCGCGCTCCGCTCGGCGTCCGGTTCTCGGCCAGCGCGTGCGCGGCTTCAGCGACCTCGCTCGCCGCGTGCAGCATCGACTCCCAGGGTGCGGTCATGATCGCGGCGACGAAGCCGGTGCCGCCTTGGCTCGCGTACGAGTGCGAGGCGACCTCGACGGCGTTGCCTTGGTCGCGGTTGAAGAGCATGTCGTCGGCGCCGTTTGTGTGGACGTCGATCATGCCGGGCGCGATCGTGGCGCCTTCCGGGAGGATGAAGTCGCTTGGG
Organism: Vulcanimicrobiaceae bacterium; assembly: GCA_052267165.1. GTDB lineage: Bacteria > Vulcanimicrobiota > Vulcanimicrobiia > Vulcanimicrobiales > Vulcanimicrobiaceae > CAWICD01. Next base: position 16,364 of record JBKQHO010000010.1, read on the forward strand.
CCTGCCCCCACGAGAACATCGATGATGCGGCCGTGTTCGACGGCGAGGCGTCCGTACTGCAGTGCCCCAGTGCCGATTGCCAGGCGCGCCGGACCGAGGATATAGGAAGTCACCACCGTCAGCCTATTCGTGGCCGCCGGGGAACGAACCTCGACCTTGCTCGTCGGGGGCGCGTCCCGGCCGCACCGTCGTGGCGTCGCCGGCGAACTCGCTGCTCTTCGCTAGCCGCCGCGCCCGAGAAAGCGTTCGAGCGCCTTGCGGAGGTTTGGTCGCGAACTAACCGGCGCGCTGTGCGGCGGCGCATAGCGCTCGAACTTCTCCATGCGCCGCTCGCGCTCGGCGAGCCGTCGCATGTGCTCTTCGGCGTGCGCTTGGAGCGTCTCGCGTAGTGCGCCGAGCTCGTTCCAGGCTGCCGGAGCGCGGCCGACTTGGCGAGCTTCGAAGAAGTCGAGGGCCGAAATAGTGAAGATGCGCTGCGCGTCGATGCCGCGTTCTTGCAGATAGCGCGTCGCCAGCTCGACGACGTTGCGGCGCTCGGCGGAGCTTTCGTTATCCGCGATCGTGTGCGCCAGAAGCATCGGCCGCTTCAAGGCGCCGACCCGCTCGTAGAGCGCCAGCTCCCGGTCCGAGAGCTGCCGCGAGAATAGCGCGAGGATCTCGCTCGCGGCGCCGGCCGCGGTCAGCGCGATCTCTTCGGCTTGCGCGTTGCCGGAATCGAACGCCGGCGCGTGCACCAGCACGAGCTCGGGCGGCAGATCCCAGGGGATCTCGATCAGCACGGGCCGGCAGGCCGCCTGCGCCATCGCTTCGGCCGGCGCGATCTCGCGCCAGATCCCTTCGGCCTCGAGGGCGTAGGCTCGCTCGTGCTCCCCGTAGCGCACGTGGACGGGGAAGAGCGCCTCCGCTCCGCCCTCGTCCTGCAACAGCCGCGTGCCCGCGATCGCATTGATCAAGCTCGATTTGCCGCGCCGCAGCGCGCCGAGGATGACGACGCGGTAGCGCTGCGGGCGCAGACCGCGGCCGTATGTCTCCGCGTCGAATTGGAGCGAACGGAAGGGTCCTCCCACGGCAGCGTCCTTCTGCATTTCCGGTTCGGTCTCGAGCGAGGGTTCGAGCGACCCCAAGGCGCGCAGACGGGCCTCGATCGCGCGCAGTGAGTCGCTCGCGGTTTGCAGACCTGCGAGCGCAGCCTGGCGCGTCGCGGGCGCTTCGGCGCACGCGAGCGCTCGGTCGATCGGGTCGACGGTCTCAGCGCGCAGCACCTGCCGCTCGCGCTCGATCCGCTCGGCCAGATCTTCGTAGATGCCGTCGATGTGGCCGGCCAGCTCGGCGACGAAGGCGGCGATATCCCGTTCGAGCGCGGGAAAGAACTGCGACTGCAGATCGGCTCCCAGCTCGCGCTTCATGTACGCCCCGTGCCGGCTGCCCGCGAACGCGCTCGCGAGCGCGTGCACGAAGCTGACGGTCGGGCCGCCGATCGCTCCCAGGACGACCGTCGAGGTGATCCCCGCGCGAAGGTCGCGCGACCAGGCACCCGTTCCAGGCTCGCCTCCTAGCCGAGCTGCAGCTAGGTCGGAGACGCGCAGCTCGGGCCGCTGCGCGGCGATCCGTTCGAGCGCGCGGGCCACGTGCCCGGCGACCTCGTCGGCAAAGTGCGTCCAGACCGGAGCCGTCGTGGAATCGACCAGACCGTGCAGCCGGCTGCGGTCGCGGATGCGGTCGATGGCGGCGACGTCGAGCGCGGTCGCAAGTGCGCGGACGACATCGCCGGCGAGCGCATCGCCGCGCGTGACGATCCAGCTGCGCCGCTCGCCGCCGGCCCGCACGACGTCGTCGCGCTCGCGTCCGAGCGAACGTTCGCGTTCCGTCAGCTCGCCTTCGGCCCGTTCGCGTTCGGCCTGCAGTTCGGCGGGCGTCGCTTCGAGCAACGCGCCTTCGCGCCGAACGCGCGCGTCGGCTTTGTGGGTGAGCTCGCGCAGCACGCCCAGGGTCCGGCTGACGCGCGCGGCCTGGGCGCGTTCGGCGAGCGACCGGTCGAGGGCCGCGAAGAGCTCCGGAAAGCCGCTGCGTTCGCGCGGCGCCCGATCGCCGTCGAGCGTGGCGGCCGCGAAGTCGCGCGCCGAGACCGAAAAGACTTCGGCGTTGGGTGCGTAGAACGCGGCGCGCTCGACGATCCGCGCGCGCGCCGACTGCCAGCCTTCGCGGCCGTCGGCCTCGCGCATGCGCCACAGATCGATCTTCGTCTGCACGATGAAGATCGTGCGCACGTGCTCGCCGATGAGCCCTAAGAACGAGGCGTCGCCTTCGGTGAACGGTTGCTGCGTGTCGATCAGATAGAGGACCGCGTCGGTGCGCGGCAGATAGGCGAGCGTGGCGCGCCGGTGCGCCGGATTGAGCGAAGCCAGCCCCGGCGTGTCCGCCACGACGAAGCCGCTGCCGGCGGCGCGATCCGTCGGCGAGCCGCGCAAGAACGGCGAGTCGACCCGGACGACGACGAACGAGGGCGCGCCGTCCCGGCCCCCGATGCCCAGCGAATCGGCGGTTGCGTCGTGCATGCCGCCGGGCTCGTCCTTGCCGACCGCGACGAAGCGGGCCAGGCGGTCGAGCGGAATGCGTTCGGTGCGGCCCGATTCGTATCGCGCCGTCGCCGACGGCTCGGCGCCGTACTCGAGCTCGGTGATGGTCGCGGTCGAGGGGTTGATGTCAGTCGCCAGCAGTCCGGCGATCTTCCCGCGCTCGTCGTAGCGGACTTGACCGAGCAGGGCGTTGAGCAGATACGACTTCCCGCTAGAGAACTCGCCGACGACGGCCAGGGTGTAACGCCGCTCTAAGCGTTCGCGCGCGGTCGCCAGCGCGGCCCGGTCGTCGTCTCGGGTCGGCCACGACGCGAACGTGTCGGCGTCGAGCAGCTCGCGGGTCGCGTCGAGCGCGCCGATCAGCTCCTGCGGCAGCTCGAGCATTGCGTTCGCCACGAAAGCTTAACCGCGAATGAGCGCGAGGGCCTCGTCGCGTCGTTGCTCCATCAGTTCCTTCGTGTCGCCTTCGACGTTGAGCCGGAGCAGCGGCTCGGTGTTCGAGGGCCGCACGTTCATCCACCAGTCCGGGTACTGGATGGTGACGCCGTCGAGATGATCGATCTGCGCGTCGTGGTAGCGCTCTTCGAGCTCCTTGAGCTTCGCGGCGATATCGTGCACGCGGCTGTTGATCTCGCCCGAGCGGAAGCGCGTGTCGATCGGTGCGATTACTTCGCTGACCGGCTTGCCGGCGTCGCTGAAGACCTCGAGGCACTGCAGGAGCGCGATCATGCCCGAGTCGGCGAACCAGTTGTCGCGGAAATAGAAATGGCCGGAGTGTTCGCCCCCGAAGACGATGTTCTCGTCGCGCATGATTTTCTTGATCAGCGAGTGGCCGACGGGCGAGCGGCGCGGCACTCCGCCGGCTTTCTCGATGACCTCGGGCACGCTGCGGCTGCAGATCAGGTTATAGAGGATCGTCGCGCCGGGATAGCGCTTGAGCGTGTTGAGCCCGACCAGCGCGACGACCATGTCGCCGCCGACGAGGCCGCCCTTTTCGTCGACGATGAACATGCGGTCCGCGTCGCCGTCGAAAGCGACGCCGAGATCGCAGCCGTGTTCGAGGACGGCCTTCTGCAAGTCGACCATGTTCTCGGGCTCGATCGGGCTCGCCGGATGGTTCGGGAAGGTGCCGTCGAGATCGAAGAACAGCGGGAAGACCTCGCAGGCCAGATGCTTGAACACGTAGGGCACCGTCAGACCGGCCATCCCGTTGCCGGCGTCGATCGCGATCTTGAACGGCTTGATGGCCGTGGGCTCGATGAGGCTCAGGCAGTGCGCGGCGAAGTCTTCCAGAACGTCCTTCTGCTGTACCGTGCCGGGAGTCGCGGCGGGCGGCGCGTAGGTGCCGCTTTCGACCTGGTCGCGAACTTGCGAAAGGCCGGTCTCGAGCGAGATCGCCTGGGCTTCCTCGCGCGTGAACTTCATGCCGTTGTAGTCGGCGGGATTGTGCGACGCGGTGATCATCACGCCACCGCCGTAGCCGTATTTGCCGACGGCGAAGTAGAGCGCGTCGGTCGAGACGAGCCCCACGTCGGTGACGTCGGCGCCGGCTTCGGTCGCGCCGCGCGCGAGCGCTGCGAAGAGCGACTCTCCCGACGGGCGCATGTCTCTGCCGACGGCCAGCGACGAGAGCCGCAGCTGCTCGACGAACGCGCGGCCGATACCGTGTGCGGTCTCGTCGTCGAGTTCCGACGGGTAGATGCCGCGGACGTCGTAACTTTTGAAGATCGTCGAGAGATCGGGCTTGGAGGTCACCGTGGACGGGGCGTTTCGGGTTGCCTCACTCGCCTCCCCGCTTATGCCGACGAACTGCTCGATCGCTGCGGCAGTTGCCTCGGGCTCTTCCTCGTGCGGCAAGAGACCGGAGTTGGGAAAGGTGACGAGTTGCGCGCTCTTCGCGAGCCGCACGTACTCCGGGGCGTTGCGCGCCGGGTTCGTCTGCGATGCGCGCTCGCCCCAGAGCACGAGCAGCGGTGCTTCGACGAACGGAAGATCGGTGGCCACGTTGCACGGCAGCGTGCCGCCGACGAAGTACGACGGGACGAAGCGCGCTCCGGGCTGGTGCGTGACCGCGTAGTAGTGATCGACGACTTCCGGCGTCACCGAGGCCGCGTCGGCGTACGATTGCGTGCGCAAGAACCAAGCCAGCGACGGTTTCGAGACCAAGCCGTTGTAGGCGGTCTCGCCGGCGAGCGGCGCGCGGATCAGCAGGCCGACGGCGCGCTGCGCGGCGCTCGGGTCGGCGTCGAGGACGCCGGCCAGGCCGGTCGGGCAGATCGTGACGAGGTGCTGCACCCGGTCGGCGGCCCTCGTCGCCGCGCGAATCGCAAACGCCGCTCCGAGCGAGCTCGCGATCAGGGTCATCGGGCCTTGGGAGAACTCGCCGATCGCGTCGACGATCTGCTCCACGAATAACTCCGTCGAGTATTCGAGGTCGGGCATTTCGGAGAGGCCGCAGCCCAGCAAGTCGAAGGCCGCGACGCGATGGTGTTTGGCGAGCAGCGGAGCGAGTTTGCGGAATTCGTACGACGACGCGCCGGCGTAGATGCCGTGGACCAGAAGAACGAGCGGACCCGTGCCGAGCTCGGTCGCGAAGATCTCGTAACCGCGCCACTGCCAGCGATGCCGCACGCCGCCGATCGCATCGTGCGCCAGCCCGCTCGACTCGAGCAGGCCGCGATTGACCAGCGCCGCCGCACCCGTCAGGCCGGCTAGTGCCCCCAGGGGGCGAAGAACTCTGCGAAACCCGCTGCGAAGAGCGTCGAACGAACCCACGTGGCAGGTTATTCGTCCAAAGGCTCGCCGTTCCGTGTCCCGCAGCCGGTCCCGAGCGAAGAACTTGGATTTCTTTTCCCCTCAGGGGGTCGGGCCGCCGCTCACGCAATCGCATCGCTCGATGTCGGAGCAGTCCGCCGCGCTCCTGGTGTTCGATCCGGAGAATGGAGCCAACGCCGCCGCGCGCCGTCGAACTGCTCCCGCAACTCGACGATCTAAGCCCGCGCTTGTTCGAGGCGCGCCTAGCGACGTCGTCGCTCGGAGAACGCGACATCGCGGTGCGCTCCTGCCCGTCGGCGAGCCCCGACGCTGTGCTCGCGTCGGTCCAGGTTCTCGCCCCGCCGGGGACCGAGAGCTCGCCCGAGCGCAGCGCCAACCGCCGGAGCGAACGCCTCGAAGCGCTCTGGAGCCTCGTCATCCGGCGCGGCTTAATCAGGGCCGACCAGGTGCGCGCGATCCTGCGCGAGTCGGTCCGCGGCATGCGCTTGACCGGCGGCTTCGCTCGAGCGCATCTCCGGCAACGAACTGCGCGGCACGCTGCGACGTGAAGAGTACGTGGGACGCCTGGGAGGCGACGAGTTCGCCGTCGTGCTGCCGTTCGTCGAGTCGCGAACCGAGATCGAGTCGATCTCGCAACGCATCGAAAACGTGCTGACCCGTCCGTTCGCGGTCGGCGAGTTTCGTTTCTCGCTTTCGGCGAGCATCGGCGCGGCGATCTATCCCGACGACGCGGCCGCACGCGATGAGCTGCTGGCGTGCGCTGACTCTGCGATGTATGTCGCAAAGGACGACGGCGGCTCGCGCTTGCGCTTTCGGGACGGGGCGCCGGGAGCCGGTGGGCATCGGGGCGCGGCGCGGGCCTCTCGGCCGAGCCGCACGACGTCGCTCACCTTCTCTGTTACCAGCCCATAGTCGCGGCGGCCACGGGCGAGGTCGTGGGTGCCGAAGCGCTCGTTCGCCGGCTACACCCGCTCCACGGACTGCTCGCCCCCGAGCGAGGATGGTCGATCGCTCGCGACGGGCGCGGGCGGAGGGCGCTCGACCGGTGGGTGCTGCGCGAGGCTGCGCGGCAGGCCCAGTGGTGGGCCGGAAGCGGGATCCCGCTGCGGATCGACGTCAATTTGGCCGCCTATGACCGGCGCGAGGTCGACGCACTGCTCGCCGACGAGAAGCTGCGCGGCGCCCTCGGCCGCCTGCGCATCGAGATTCCGCCGAACCAGGTCCGGGAAAGCGGAGAAGAGAGTCGTATCGCCGGATTTGTGGAACTGTGTGCGTCGAACGGCGTTGGATTCGCGCTGGACGGCTTCGATGGGGGCCTAGGGACACGCTCGTCTCCGTCGCATTTGCCGATCGATGCCGTTAAGCTCGACCGTACGCTAGTGGAGGGGGTCACGCAAAGTCGGACTGTGCGGGCGATCGTCGAAGGGACGGTCGTCGTGGCAAAATCGCTGGGTTGGCGCGTGATCGCGAAGGGTGTGGAAACCGCGGCGCAGCAAGAGATGCTGCTTTCCCTCGGCTGCGACGGAATCCAAGGGTTATACCTGGCACATCCAATGACGGCAAGTGACTTCGGGACTTGGCTGCGAGAGCGCGTCCATGGCCAAGCGCCGGCGTGAAGGCCGGTACGTGTTAAGCGCGGCTTTCCTTGCGGCGCTGCTCGTCGCGACCGCGAGTGCCGCGCCGTGCACGATGCCGCTCGGCGTTCGCGTCGTCCTGGAATCGGACGAGGTCGACCCCGACGTTTTCCTGTGGGATTCGCGCAACCGGCTGATCGACTACGCCGCGGGCAATTGGGGCGACACGCGGGCGATCTTCGCGCACACCGTGCTGGCCGAGCCGGGGACGCTGGCGCTCGTCGTCGCTTGCTTCCCGGGCGTGGCGCACCCGCGCTTCTCCAACGGCGACGAGGATGCGATCGGCGTCAAGATCGTCAACGGCCATTACAGAGGACGCTACGGCTGGGTCCTTTCGAGCGACACGCACGCGATCCGCACGAGTGGCGTGAGCGACGCCGGCGCGGCGCACGTGGCCAGTCAGGCCGCAGGCTCCAAGCGTTAGAAGAGCGCGCCAACGTCACGAAGAGAGCGCCCGAGGAATCTCGGGCGCTCTCTTCGTTGTCCGTGCGCGGCGCCGGGAGCCGCTTAGATGTCGAAGTAGAGGTAGAACTCGTAGGGATGCGGACGGATCGCGACCGGGCGCAGCTCGCGCTCGGTCTTGTACTCGATCCACGAGCTGATGAAATCTTCGCTGAAGACGCCGCCGTCGGTCAAGTACGCATGGTCCTTCTCGAGCGCCGCCAGCGTGTCGCCGAGCGAGCCGGGAACGCTGCGCAGCTTCGCGGCTTGCTCCGGCGGGAGCTCGTAGATGTTCGTGTCGAGCGGCCCGAAGCCGGCCGCGACTGGGTCGATCTTCTTCTTGATGCCGTCGACCCCCGCGCAGAGCAGCGCCGCGAACGTCAGGTACGGATTGCACGACGGATCGGGCGGCCGGAACTCGAGGCGCTTCGACTTCGGGCTTCCCTTGAAGTACATCGGGATGCGCACCGCGGCCGAGCGGTTGCGCGCGCTGAACGCGACGTTGACCGGCGCCTCGTAGTGCGGCACGAGTCGCTTGTACGAATTGGTCGTCGGCGCGGCGAAGGCGAGGAGCGAGTCGATGTGCGTCAGCAGTCCGCCGATGTAGTAGAGCATCGTCTGCGAGCACTCCGCGTAACCGCTCGCGTCGTAGAAGAGCGGCTTGCCGTCTTTCCAAATCGATTGATGGACGTGCATGCCGCTGCCGTTGTCGCCGAAGAGCGGCTTGGGCATGAAGGTGACTGTGCGGCCGTTGCGGTTTGCGACGTTCTTGATAACGTACTTGTAGGTCATCAGGTTGTCGGCCATCTTGAGCAGCGAGTCGAACTTCATGTCGATCTCGGCTTGGCCGGCGGTCGCGACCTCGTGGTGCTGCATCTCGACCGTGATGCCCCACTTCTCGAGCTCGAGCGCCATCTCGGCGCGCAAGTCCATGAAGTGGTCGGCGGGCGGAACGGGATAGTAGCCTTCCTTGTTGCGGATGGTGTAGCCGAGGCCGGGCTCGCCTGAGTTCCAATGGCCTTCGATCGAGTCGATAGCGTAGCCGGTCGACTGCGGTTCGTTCTCGTACGCGACCGAGTCGAAGATGAAGAACTCCGCTTCAGGTCCGAAGAACGCGGTGTCGCCGATTTCGCTCGCCTTCAAGTAAGCTTCGGCTCGCTTGGCGATGTTACGCGGGTCGCGGTCGTACGAGCTCTGCGCGACCGGATCGAAGATGTCGCAGATGATAGAGAGCGTCGGAACCGTGCGAAAGCCGTCGAGCCGGGCCGTCTCCAGATCCGGCTTGAGCAGCATGTCCGACTCGTGGATCGACTGGAAGCCGCGTATGCTCGAGCCGTCGAAGCCGATTCCGTCTACGAGCGTATCCTCGTCGACTGCGGCCGCCGGGACCGAAGCGTGCTGCCATGTTCCCGGGACGTCGACGAAGACGAGGTCGATCATCTGGACGTCGTTCTTCTTGATGAAGTCGATGATGTCGTTGGGTTTCTTGGCCATCCGGTCTCCTAGAAGCGCATAAATAAAGAGGCTGCGTCGCGTGTGCGCTCGTACAGCAACGTCATGACGGGTCGGCCTTCGCGGGACGGGGTGGCGCGTCGTTAGCCTTAAGGCTAGTCTTTCGAAGGACATGTGCGTCAAAGGGATAGGCGTACCGCAGCTATCTGCGCCTGTCGAACGTCAAGCCCTAAACTTCATCCACGTGGTTCGTGTAGGCTCCGGTTTTTTTGCGTACACTCGCGCAATGGGCGTGCGCGTTGCACGTTCTGCTCGTGCGTTTGCCTCTGACCTTTATCGCAGGAGACGGTGAAATGTGCGAGCGATGCTGAAAATAGGAGGATCCTTCCATTCGCTCCATTGTAATCACAAGCGTCTTCGCGTGCACGCTCGTCGCGCTCGGGTTTAGCGCCGCTTCGGCGCAGACCACGCCCGCCCCGAGCCCCGCACCCGCGGCGAGTCCCGCGCCGAGCGCGGCACCGTCGGCAGCGCCGTCCGCCGCGCCGAGCCCGACGGCGACGCCGTTCAAGCTGATCACCCTCAACGGCTTCGCCGACGCCATCTACGAGACGGTCGGCGGAACGAATCAAGTCCGCTTCCTCAACGGAAACCCGAGCCGCATCTTCGACGCCGCGACGGGGCCGTTCTTCGACGCCAACGGCGGACGGCAACTCGCCGGACCGAACGACTTCAACAACTCTCCCAACTTGCAGAACGCCAACCTGCAAGCGACGATCAACGGCGCCGTCTTCAGCGCGAAGTTCGAAGGCAGCTTCGGAACCGACGCCGACGTCATCGCCTCGAACGGCCAGTCCCGCTCCGGCACGAACTTGACGCAGGGCTACGTGCAAGGCGTCAAGGGGCCGTTCACGCTGATTCTCGGCAAGTTCGAGACGCTCGCCGGCGCCGAAGTGATCGAGAACAACAGCTCGAGCAACTTCAACGTCACCCGCTCGTATCTGTTCGGCGAAGCGATCCCGTTCACGCACACCGGCGCTCGGCTGTCGTACGCCGCCAACTCGAAAGCGACGATCATCGTGGGCGCCAACAACGGCTGGGACGACTGGAAGTTCGTCGGCAAGCCGCTGACGCTCGAAGCCGGGCTGGCGTTGACGCCCTCCCCGGGTTGGGCACTCAACCTGCAAACCTACCACGGTAACGACTTCGACGGATTCCCGCCGGCGATCGTGGGCAGATCGTACGGCTACACGCAGCGCGGCATCTACGACGGCGTGCTGACCGTGCACCCGACGGGCGCGTTGACGCTGGTCGCCAACTACGACAACGGAACCCAACTCAGCAACGGAGCCTCGCCCACGATCGCGCCGGGTGTCGCCAATCCGCTCCACTTCGGAACGGCGCATTGGAACGGCTTCGCGGGTTACGCCAAGTACCAGTTCAACTCGCGTTACGCGCTCGCGCTGCGCAAGGAGACCTTCGGCGATCCGGAGGGCTTCCGCACGGGCATCGCGCAACGGCTTCAATCGAGCACCGCGACGGCCCAATTCACGCCCAACTCGAACTGGATCTTCCGGGCCGAGTACCGCGTCGACACCTCGGACGTGCCGTCGTTCTTCGACAACAACACGCCGACCCAAGGCACGGGGCGGCAGCACCAGAACTCGTTCGCGCTCGAGTCGATCGTCCAGTTCCCCTAGCGCGCGAGTCTTCTCCGCAGAGACCAGGGCTCAGGTAACGAGCCTGAGGCGTTCCGGTCGCGAGGCCAACGGGCCTCGCGGCAGGACGCGAATCGAACCGTCGACCGTGATGCGGTCGAACGCAACGCCGAAGGCGCGCTCGAGAACGTTCGGTTCGAGCGCGTCTTCGGGCCTTGCATAGGCTAAGAGCCGGCCCGCGCCGAGCACCGCGATGCGGTCGGCGACGGCCGCGGCCTCGTTGAGATCGTGCAGGATGACGACGGCGCTGGTCGGCTTGCGCGCGATGCCGCGCAAGAGGCCGAGCACGTCGAGCGCATAGCGCGGGTCGAGGTGGCTCGTGGGCTCGTCGAGCAGTACGACGCGCGCTTCCTGCGCGAGCGCGAGCGCCATCCAGGCGCGCTGCCGTTCGCCCGCGGAAAGCGTCGCGAAGGGCCGCTCGGCGAAAGCGCGCAGCCCGACGCGCGCGAGCGCCGCATCGGCGGCTTCTCCGTCCGTCTCGCCGCTCGTCCAATCCCACCAGGGTCGATGTGAATAGCGGCCGGTCAGCACGAGCTCCGCGACCGTCATCCCCAGGGGCAGCTCCCCGTCGCCTGCCACCAGCGAGATCTCGCGTGCCCGTTCGCGCGGCTTCATGGCGCGCACCGCGACGCCGTCGAGCGCGATCTCGCCCTTCACAGGAGGGGCGAAGCCGGCCATCGCGCGCAGCAGCGTGGTCTTGCCGACGCCGTTCGGCCCGACGACCGCGACGAGCTCGCCGGGCAGGACGTCGAGCGCGACGTCGTCGAGCAAGCGCCGCTGCCCGTGCGCCAGGCACACGCCGCGCAGCGCTAAGTGCCCCACAGTCTGGTCGCTCCGCTCGGACGCAGGTAGAGGTAGAGAAACGCCGGCACCCCGATGAACGCCAGTAGCGCGCCGAGCGGGATCTCCGCCGGCGGCATCAGCGAACGGCACAGCGCGTCCGCCAGCGGGACGAGGGTCACGCCGAGCAGCGCCGTCGCGAGCAGGCCCTGGCGCGCGTCCGTCCCCACGAGACGGCGCGCAAGGTGCGGCACGATCAGGCCGACGAAGCCGACGATGCCGGAGAGCGAGACGGCGGCGGCCGTTAGCAGCGAAGCGCCGCCTAGGACCAGCCACTGTGCCCGCGCGACGTCGACGCCCACCGAGCGAGCCGCCGCGGGTCCCAGCCGCAGCGCGTTGAGCGAGGGCACCGCCAAGAGCGCCAGCGTCAACCCCGCCGCGAGGTAGGGAAGCGTCGCGCGCAGCTCGCCCCAGCCGCGGCTCGCGACCGAGCCCGCCAGCCAGGCGAGGATCGTTTGGGCCCCTTCGCGGCTGAGCCCCGTCAGGACCAGCGCGACGATCGCCGAGAAGAGCGCGGAGAGCGAGATGCCGGCCAGGATCAGCCGCTCGGCGTCGAGGCCGCCGCCGCGCCGCGCCAGCAGCGCCACCAGCAACGCGGTTGCGAGCCCGGCCGCGAAGCCGAGGGCCGGGACCAGCGAGGCGGCGACGCCGACCGCAACCGCAAGCGCGATCGCGGCGGCCGCTCCGGCGCTGACGCCGCTGAGAAACGGATCGACCAGCGGATTGCGCAGCAGCCCTTGCAGCAGGAAGCCGGAGACGGCTAGCGCGAGACCGACGGTCGCCGCGATGACGACGCGCGGCAGGCGCAGCGTCCAGACGATCGCGCTCGCGTCGCTGCCCGAGTGCGGGTGCACGAGGCTCACCAGCACGTCGTGCGGCGCCAGCGGCGAGCCGCCGACGAAGATTCCGAGAAGGAGCGACGCGAACGCCGCCGGCACGAGAACGAGGAACGACACGGGCCGCCCTACCTTGACGCGAGGTGGAGACGTTGGAACCTTCGGCGATGTCCTGACTTGCGGATCGTCGCCGTATGCCGGCGTCTTCCCGTCCTTGCGAACAGTGACGTTCCGGCGGCTCCCCGCTGACAGTGGCGCGACCGTGCCGGATTTCAACCGGCTTCCCGCTCGAAAGTTCTGGCCTCGCCTTACCGCCGCGCCGCGCCTTTTCCTGTGAGGGGGTGCCCGGACGAGGCGGCGTTACGGCACCGGCGAACTCGTCGAGCTTCGATGTTGCCGCTTCGCCTCTTCAGTCTGACCGTTCTCTGCTTCGCGCTCGCCGCAGCGCCGGCCGCGCCGCTCGGCGCGCAGCCCCAGCTGCGGATCGTTTCGCTGATCCCGTCGCTGACCGAGGACCTGTTCGCGATCGGCGCCGGCCCGCAGGTGGTCGCCGTCTCCCAGTTCAGCGACTATCCGCCGGCCGCGGCCGCGTTGCCGGCCGTCGCGTCGATGAGCTCGGTCGACGCCGAGCGCGTCTTCCGGCTGCACCCGAGCGTGGTGGTCGCGATCAAAGCGCAAGACCCGCTCCTGGCGGATCTGCGCCGGCTCGGCGTGCCGATCGTGCTGCTCGACGACGACACGTACGACGACATCTTCCGCACCCTAAAAACGCTCGGGAGGCTGAGCGGCCGTTCGCAACAGGCCCGGGCGCTGGCCGCTTCGCTCCGGGCGCGGACGGCCGCGCTCGAGCGCACCGTTCCGCGCGGGCCCGCGCCGCGCGTCTTCGTCGTGCTCGGGGTTGACCCGATCTTCACCCCCGGAGGGCGCTCGTACATCAGCCGGTTGATCGAGCTGGCCGGCGGCCGGAACGCCGCCGACCTGCAGGCGGCCTACGGCCGGTACAGCGCCGAGGCGCTGCTCGCGGCTCAGCCCGACGTCATCGTCGCTGACCGGCAGAGCGGCCTGACGTCGGTGTTGGACCGTCCGCCGTGGAACGCGCTGCGGGCCGTCCGCGCCGGCCGGGTCGCGGTCATTCCCGACGCCGACCTCCTCGAGCGGCCCGGACCGCGCTACAATCTCGGCTTGGCCTGGTTGGTCGCCACGATCCACTCGCATGCCGCGCAGCGCTAATCAGCTGACGGCCGCCCCCGCGGAGCGCGGGCTGGTCGTCGCGGTCGATCTCCACGATCCCAAGCGGCCGCTTGCGCCGGAATTGGCCGAGTACGAAGCGCTGATCGAGGCGACCGGTGCGCAGATCGTGGGCCGGGTGGTGCAGAGCCGCGACGCGGTCGACCCGGCGACGCTCGTCGGCAGCGGTAAGGCGCGCGAGATCGCGGAAGTGGCCGAGCAGCTCGGCGCAACGATCCTGTTCGTCTTCAACGACTTGCGCCCGCGCCAGCGGACGAATCTCGAGAAGGTGATTCCGTTGCCGATCGTCGACCGCACGATGGTGATCCTGGATATCTTCGCGCAGCGCGCGCGCAGCCGCGAAGGCAAACTGCAGGTCGAGCTCGCCCAACTGCGTCACCGTCAAGCCAACTTGATCGGCGTCGGCGCGGCGCTCTCGCGGCTGGGCGGCGGCATCGGAACGCGCGGCCCCGGCGAGACGAAACTGGAAGTCGACCGGCGGCGCATCGGAGAGCGCATCTCGATCTTGGGCGCGCAGCTCGAGGACGTGCGCCGCGCACGCGCGACCCGGCGCGCGCCCGGTGCCGCCAAACCGCTCGCGGCGCTCGTCGGCTACACGAACGCCGGCAAATCGTCGCTGCTCAACCGGCTCGCGCACGCGACGCTCGGGGACGGCGCGTTCGTCGCCGATCAGCCCTTCGCCACGCTCGATCCGACGTTGCGGCGCATCTACCTCGGGCCCGAGCGATACGTGCGGCTCGCCGACACGGTCGGCTTCATCACCGAGCTGCCGAAGGAACTCGTCGCCGCCTTCCGCGCGACGCTCGAGGAGCTCGAGGGCGCCGACGTGCTCGTCCACGTGATCGACGCTTCGAATCCCGATTGGCCGCGTCAGCGCGCCAGCGTCGAAGCGATCCTGCGCGAGCTCAAGCTCGACGGAAAGCCGACGCTGCACGTCTTCAACAAGATCGACGTGCCCCAGACCGGCGCGCCGCCCGTTCCAGCCGGCGCGCTCGGCGTCAGTGCCCGCACCGGAGCCGGTCTCGAAGCGCTGCGGGCCGAGTTGAGCGCGCGGCTCGACGCCGCCGGAGCGCCGGGGTGAAGCCCGCTCGCGGGCTGGCGCTCGCTGCGCTCGCGACGCTTGCGGCCTGCTCGCAGCCTGCGCGTCCGAACGGGGCCGACCCGTTCGTGGAAAGCTTCGCGCGCATTCGTCCGAGCGTCGTGCTGTTCACGATGAACGTGCCCAGCGACGATCCGAAGAAGAAGGGGCACTGGGACGAGGCGTACGGCAGCGGCTTCGTGATCGCGAGCGGTCCGTGGGGGAGCCGGATCCTCACGGCCGAGCACGTCATCCACGAGTCGAAGGACCTGCGCGTGACCGTCGGCGAGAAGAGCGTCGTTCCCGGCCGGGTCGTCGCCAGCGATGAGAAGAGCGACCTCGCGCTGGTCGAAACGCACGCGCCGAACCTGCCGGCGGTAACCCTCGGGACGAGCCGCGATCTGCTGCCCGGGACCGCGATCGGCGTCGCCGGCTTTCCGATCCCCGACGCCTTTCACGACGAAGGCCTGGTCACCCGGACGTCGGTCTACGCGGGCCGGCTTTCGAGCATCCGCAACGACTCGCTCGAGCTCGATTTGCCGGTGATTCCGGGCGAGAGCGGCGGCCCGATCTTCGACGCGCGCAGCGCGGTGGTAATCGGGATCGCCGAGTCGCGCTTCGACGAAGAGAAGGCGATCGGCTTCGGCATACCCATCGAGGATGCGGAGCGCTTCATCGCGACCAACGTGCCGCCCGGCTCCTCTGGGGCGCGCGATCTGACCGGGCGCCGCGCGCCTTAGCAGGGTGCGCATTGTAACCGAGGCGGCGACGAAGAGCCAGCGGGAAAGCCACGCTGCGACTGGGTGCGAGGTTTCTCCGCACCCTGTTAGGTCGCGCTTGGCGAAGGTGCGGGCGCCGGCGAAGCGCTCGGTCCAGGGCTCGGCGAGGGCGCCGCTTGGGTCGTTGCGCTCGGCTGCGGCGTCGCGACGCCGGCCGGAAGCAAGATCGTGCTGATCGGCGCGGGGCCGGCGCCCGGCAAGCCGGAGGGCAGCGAGACCAGACCGGCAGGTGCAACCTGACCCTTCAGGATCTCGATCTGAACGGAGGCCGTGCGATATCCCGGAGCTTGAACCAACAGGGTCTGCGCGCCCGCCGGAACGTGATTGAGAAGGAAAGATCCATCCGAGACGGTGTGCTGCACTTCGAGCGACCCGACGCTGACGATCGCGCCGTTGAGCGGCGCGCGCGTCTTGGCATCGATGACGCGGCCGTTGACCGAGCCGTAGTCTTGCACTCCGATGTAGTTCGGATCGATGCAGCCGCCGAGGCATGCGGCGATTGCCGGAATGATAAGCCGCCGCAGCGAGGTTCCCATACGCCGCGCTCTTTTCGCGGCGAAGGAGCGTCCCGCCCCTTGCGAAACTGGAGAGGCCCATGATCCCCTATGCTCCCGTCGCCATCTTCCTAGGGGTGGCGCTTGTGGCTGCTGCAGTGTTTTGCGCCGTGCCGGGGTTGCTCGGGCGGCGGAAGCCCAGCGCGACCAAATCGGACCCCTACGAATGCGGCGTCGAACCCACGTCCGACGTGAGCGGGCGCTTTCCGATCCGCTTCTACCTGGTCGCGATGTTATTCGTGATCTTCGACGTGGAGGCGGCTTCGTTCTATCCGTGGGCAGTTCAGATGCACGCGCTGCGAGTCTTCGGACTGGTCGAGATGATCGCGTTCGTGCTCGTGCTGGGTATCGGATACGCGTACGTGTGGCGCAAAGGGGGATTCCAATGGAGATGAAACCGGGCGAGTTTCTGCTCGGCAAGGTCGACGACGTCGCTCGCTGGGCCCAGAGCTCGAGCGTGTGGCCGCTGACCATGGGGCTGGCGTGCTGCGCGATCGAGATGATGAGCGTGACCGACGCGACGTACGACGTCGCGCGCTTCGGCTCGGAAGTGTTTCGCGCGTCGCCGCGCCAAGCGGATTTGATGATCGTCTCGGGTCGCGTGGCGCAGAAGATGGGGCCGATCATCAAGCGCTTGTACGACCAGATGGCCGACCCGAAATGGGTCATCTCGATGGGCGCTTGCGCGAGCTCGGGCGGCGTGTTCGACAATTACGCCATCGTGCAAGGCGTTGACACGATCATTCCGGTCGACGTCTACGTGCCGGGCTGCCCGCCGACGCCCGACGGGCTCCTGTACGCCATCAACCTCATCCAGCAGCAGATCCGTCAAGGCGGACGCGGCGGAATTTTAGTAAGAGCCTAAGTGTTCCGTCTCCGACGTAGCTTCACAGTCGTTCGGCGCTTTTCCGCGGCCGCCGCTTCGCTCGTTGCTCCCCCTCCGCTTCGCTTCGGGGACAGGCAAATGGCTCTGCCATGCTTCGCTCCTCCCTCCTTGCGGCCACGAAAAATCGCTCTCACTTTGTGTAAACCTACATCGGAGGCGGGAAACTAGCGCATGCCGAGCTCACAAACGCCGTCGATCGCCGGAAACGCCATCGATCCGACCGCCGTTCGCCCGCCGCTCGACGACGCCGAGATCGTGCGCGTCGAGCCGTCCGAACTGCATGCCAAACTCAAAGCGCTGCGCGCCGAAGGGTGCTCGATGCTGCTCGACGTGGGCGGCGTCGACTACCTCGAGCGCGAGCCGCGGTTCGACGTCGTCTACCATCTGCTCGCGGTGCCGGTGCGGGCGGCGAGTGTCGCCGAAGTCGGACGGCCGCGGCGCGTGCGCGTGCTCGTCGGCGTCCCGGCCGGTAATCCGACGCTGCCCTCGGCCGTCGACCTTTGGCCCTCGGCGGACTGGGCCGAGCGCGAGATATTCGACCTGTTCGGCATCGCGTTCAGCGGTCACCCGAATCTGCGCCGCATCCAGATGCCCGACGACTGGGAAGGTTATCCGCTGCGCAAGGACTACCCGCTGCGCGGCCCCGCCCGCGAAGCGACCCCGCGTCCGCCTTTCGCGCTCAAGAGCAACGTGCCCGCGGGCACGCCGCCGTCGGGCAAGGTCGCGGCTGCGTTGCAGCGCCAGATCGCGCGCGCCCGCGGCCAAGAGACGAAGGGAGACGTGTCGTGAGCCTGGAGACCGATGCGCCGAGCGCGACCCCGGCGCCGCTCTCGCTCGACCTCGTCGAGCGCAGAGGAAGCTCGATGGTCCTCTCGATGGGCCCGCAGCATCCCTCGACGCACGGCGTGCTGCAAGTCGTCATCGAGGTCTCGGGCGAGATCGTCGAGAGCGCCGAGATGGAGATCGGCTATCTGCATACCGGTATCGAGAAGTCGGCCGAGAACCTGTTTTGGACGCAAGCGCAGACCGTCGTCGAACGGATGGACTACCTCTCGCCGCTGGGCAACGCGATGTGCTACGTGCTCGCGGCCGAGAAGTTGCTCGGGATCACCGACCGGATCCCCGAGCGCGCGCAGGCCATCCGGGTGCTCTTTTGCGAGCTGACGCGGCTCGCGTCGCACTGCGTGTGGCTGGGGACGGGCGGCATCGACCTCGGTGCGATCTCGACGTTCTTCTACACGTTCGACGTTCGCGAAGACATCCTCGACTTGCAAGAGTTCGCGGGCGGCGCGCGCATGCACCCCAACTACTTCCGCATCGGCGGCCTCAACGGCGACCTCCCGGCCGGCTTCCTCGACAAGCTCGACGCGCTGATCGTGAAGTTTCCGCGGCGCATGCGCGAGCTGCGCGCGCTGCTGCAAAATAATCCGATCCTGCGCGACCGCATGATCGGCGTCGGCGTCATCGCTCCCGAGGACGCGGTGAAGTGGAACGTGACCGGGCCGGCTCTGCGCGCCAGCGGCCTCGGCTACGACGTGCGCCGCGCCTTCCCGTACAGTGGCTACGAGAAGTATCAATTCGACGTGCCGACGCGAACCGAAGGCGACGCGTACGCGCGCTTTCTCGTGCGGCTCGACGAGATGGACGAAGCGCTGCGGATCATCGCGCAGGTGCGCGAGGAACTCGAGACGCCCGGCCCGGTGCTGATCGACGATCCCAAACTCGTGGCCCCGCCCAAGGAGACGATCGCGCTTTCGATGGAGGCGCTGATCCACCACTTCAAGATCGTGAGCGAGGGCATCCGCGTGCCGCCCGGCGACGTCTATCAAGCGATCGAGTCGCCGCGCGGCGAGCTCGGGTATTATCTCGTCTCCAACGGAGACAACCGCCCGTGGCGCGTGCGCACCCGGCCCCCGTCGCTTTACAACCTGCAGGCGCTCAAACTGATCGCGACCGGCAACCTGATCGCCGACCTGGTCGTCATGATCGGTTCGCTCGACCCCGTCTTCGGGGAGGTGGACCGGTGAGGGTGCTCGTCGTCCCGGAGGAGAGATCTTGGTAGAGGCTGCCCGGCAGCGTGACGTTGCTTCGATTTGCGCGGAAGTTCGGCCCGAAGCGGAGCGGTTGATGGCGCAGTATCCGAATTCGCGGAGCGCGCTGCTGCCGATTCTGCACGCTTTTCAGAACGTCGAGGGGTGGGTCTCGCCGGAGGCGATGAGCGCGACGGCGCAGTGGCTCGGGTTGCCGCTCTCGGTCGTGGAGTCGACCGCTTCGTTCTACTCGCTCTTCTTTCGGCGGCCGGTCGGCAAGTTCGTGCTGCAGCCGTGCCGCAACCTGTCGTGCCTCATCAACGGCGCGGGCGAGATCATGGACTATTTTCGAGAGAAGCTCGGGATCGGGCACTTGGAGACGAGCGCCGACGGGCTGTTCTCGTACGAAGAGGTAGAGTGTCTGGCGGCTTGCGACCGGGCGCCGTGCATGCAAGTCAATCTCGAATTCTTTTACGACCTCACCAAAGAGAAGATCGACGCGATGCTCGAGGCGATCCGCGCCGGAACGTTCGAGGTGCAGCCGCTGCCGCAGTCGGCCAAGCCTGGAAAGAATTGGCACGTCGGTCAGGATACGACAAAAAAGTCTCCCGGGGCCCAGTCGGTCTCCGATCCGAACGACCCGGGCGGTATGGGCGACCCGAGCGGCGTACGGATGATCGAGCGGCTGACCGCCGATCCGGCGCCGATCGCCGCACGTCCTACGCGCGAGCGTTTGGTCCGCGACGGCGCGGCCCGTCTTGCGGCCGAAGAGCTGGAGAAGCACGAGCACTAACGACGATGCCAGTAGTTAAAGTCCTCACCGACGGGATCGGCGAGCTCAACCTGCGTGACATCGCCGTCTATCGCTTGCGCGGCGGCTACGAGCAGTGGCAGCGCGCCGTCACCTCGCTGCAACCGGCCGAGATCGTCGACCTCACGTTGAAGTCGGGACTGCGCGGCCGCGGCGGCGCAGGCTTTCCGACCGGGCGCAAGTGGCAGTTTCTCCCCAACAACGGACGCCCGCGCTACATGGTCTGCAACTGCGACGAAGCCGAGCCCGGCACGTTCAAGGACCACATGCTGCTCGAGGAGACGCCGCACCAGATCCTCGAGGGGATGCTGATCGGCTCGTACGCGATCGGCTCCAAGCACGCGTTCATCTACATCCGCGGCGAGTTCAAGCGCGGTTGCGCCATCTTCATGGAAGCGCTGGCGCAAGCGCGCGCGGCCGGCTTCGTCGGCGAGAACATCTTGGGAAGCGGGACCTCGATCGAGGTGACGGTCCATCGCGGCGCCGGCGCCTACATCTGCGGCGAAGAGACCGCGCTGCTCAACTCCGTCGAAGGCCGCCGCGGCGAGCCGCGGCTCAAGCCGCCCTTTCCCGCAGTCAAAGGCCTCTACGACGAACCGACCGTCGTCAACAACGTCGAGACGCTAGCGACGCTGCCCTACATTCTCAAGAACGGGCCCGAGTGGTTCGCGAGCGTCGGCCCGCAGCGTTCGCCCGGCTACAAGATCGTCTCGGTCAGCGGGCACGTGCGCAAACCGGGCAACTACGAGATTCCGCTCGGCACGCCGCTGCGCGAGCTGCTCGATATCGCGGGTGGTCCGCGCGAGGGCCGCACGATCGTCGCCGTGCAGCCCGGCGGCGGTTCGTCGGCGTGCCTCTTCGAAGAGCACCTCGACCTCGGCTACGACTTCGAAACGATGGCCGCCAACGGCACGATGCTCGGCTCCGGCGCGGTCGTGTTCTTCGACGACAGCACCGATTTCGTCCGCGCCGCCCACGCGCTGGTGCGCTTCTACGCCCACGAGTCGTGCGGTCAGTGCACGCCCTGCCGCGAAGGCGGCCACTGGCTCGAGATCACCCTCGAGCGCATCCTCGAAGGCGGCGGTCTCGACTCCGACGTCGACATGCTGCTGAGCGTCTCGCATCAGATGACCGGCCTGAACCTGTGCCCGCTCGGCGACTCGATCGAGCCGTTCCTAGCTTCGGTCGTGAAGCGCTTCGAGTCGCAGTTCCGTGCCTACGTTCGAAAGCCGCAGGTGCCGGTTGCGGTGTAGCGCGAGCACGGCCGCCGAGGCGGCGACGGTGGGAGAGGTTCGGATTGGCTAAGGACGTTACGCTGACGATCGACGGGCTTTCGGTGACGGTGCCGGAAGGCACGTTGCTCGTCGAGGCCGCAAAACTGGTGCGGACCGACATTCCCGTCTATTGCTATCACGAGAAATTAGGGCCGGCGGGTCTTTGCCGCATTTGCCTGGTCGAAATCGAGAAGACGCCGAAGCTGCAGATCGGCTGCAACACGACGGTCGCCGAAGGGATGGTCGTGCACACGCACGGCGCGAAAGTCGAAGAAGGGCGCCGCGCGGTTCTCGAGTTCTTGCTCCTCAATCATCCGCTCGACTGTCCGATTTGCGACAAGGGCGGCGAGTGCGATCTGCAGGATTTCTCGATGGCCTACGGACAGGGCGCGTCGCGACTGGCCGATCCCAAGGGAAAGAAGCCGAAGGCGATCGACTTGGGGCCGACGATCGTGCTCGACGACGAGCGCTGCATCGTCTGTCAGCGCTGCTCGCGCTTCGACGAGATCATCACCGCCGAACGTTCGCTCGTGGTGAAGGATCGCGGTCAGCGCGACGTCATCTCGACCGCGACGGGCGCGCCCTACGTCTCGAGCTTCAGCGGCAACGTGACCGAGCTTTGCCCGGTCGGCGCGCTGACCTCCAAGACGTATCGCTTCAAGTCGCGGCCCTGGGACCTGCGGCGCACGCCGACGACTTGCTCGCAGTGCGCCGTCGGCTGCCAGCTCAACATCGACGAACGGCACGGCGAGGTGTTGCGCACGATGTCGGTCGAGAGCGACGCCGCCAAATCCGACGGCTGGCTCTGCGACCGCGGGCGCTATAACGTCGGCTTTTATAGCGATTCGCGCAGGCTGACGGCGCCGCTGCTGCGCCGCGACGGCGATTGGGAACAGCTCGCGTGGGACGACGCAATCGAACTGTGGGCCAAGCACTTGCGCGAAGCGCTCGCGGCGGGCGGCCCGGGCGCGATCGGTGCGATCGGCGGGGGACGGCTGCTCAACGAGGAGATCGTACTGCTCGGCCGCGTCATGCGCGGGCTCGGCAGCGAGAATCTCGATTGGCGCGCCGGACGCCAGCGTCAGGCTTCGACCGGCCTCTATCGCGGCGGCTACGGCGACCTCGAGCGCGCCCAGCTGATCGTCGCGGTGGGGCGGCCGCCGAGCCAGACCGCGCCGGTCATGGATTTGCGCATCCGTAAGGCGGTCTCGCGCAGCGGCGCCCGGTACGTCACGGTCGGGCTGCATCCGGGCCGTTCGTTCGTGGCCGAAACGCACGTCGCGACGGTCGCCGAAGCAGCGCTGCTGGCCGAGGGCGCGGAGCGGGTCGCGTTCGTGTGGGACGGCATCGACGTGGCAGCCGGTGCGGATGCGGCTGGGCTGATGGCCGAACTCTCCGGCAAGGGCGTCGCTGTCTGCGGATTCATTCCGGGCGAGCAGCCGAACGCGCGGGGCGCCGAGACGTTCGGCATGCTTCCCCACGGGAGCGGCTCCGTCAGCGCAGCTGCGATGCTGTCGGCGCCGGAGGGACTGCGCGTGCTCTCGCTCTTCGGCGTCAACCCGGTCCTGCATCATCCCGTGGGTGCGGCCGCGGTCCGGAAGGCGCTGGAGCGGATTCCGTTCGTCGTCGCAACGGAATTGTTCCTGACCGAGACGTCGTCGCTCGCCTCGCTCGTTCTGCCGGTCCGCGGCAGCTTCGAGAAGCGCGGCCACGTCACCGATCTAACGGGCGACGTGTTGGCCGTCGAAGCAGGCCACGACGCACCGGCGGGAACGCTCTCCGACGGCGAGGTGCTGGTCGCGCTGGCCGCCGAGCTGGGCATCGAGATCCCCGCACCCGACGAGTTACTCGAGCGCGCGTCCTCGGCGTTCGGTTCGCCGGCCGGCGGCTTCGGCTATCAGACGGTGTGCGGGAGTCCGCCGGCGGCGACCGCCGCTCCGGCCGCGGGCAGCCTGCGCCTGGCGATCGCCGCGCACCCGTTCGCGGGCGGCGGGACGGTCTTCTTCGACGACCGGCTCGACGCGCTGCGTCCCGTTCCGACGGCGACCTTCGCGCCGGCGACGGCCGAGGCGGCGAGCCTGCACGGCGGCGAACTGATCGATCTGGTCGCCGGCGAGCGCGTCTTACGGGATCTGGTCGTGCAGCTCGACGCGTCTGCCCCGGCGCAAACCGTGAGCGTGCTGGACGGTCTGCCTGCGGCACCGGCCAACGGATTCGGCGAAGGCGAGACGGTCGCCGTCGCCAACGTGCGCGCCGCCGAAGCGGCGCTCGTCGGAGGGACGGCTTGATGGACGTTCTCAACACCGTCCCGTGGTGGCTCATCGTCTTGGTGAAGTCGGCGGTCATTTTGGTCGTCGTGCTGACGGTCTTCGCCTACGCGATGCTCTTCGAGCGCAAGATCATGGCCTGGATGCAGCTTCGGCCGGGCCCTAATCGCGTCGGCCCGTGGGGGCTGCTGCAGCCCGCGGCGGACGCCGCCAAGATGCTCTTCAAAGAAGACCTCACGCCGCGGACGGCCGATCCGCTGATCTATCGCCTCGCGCCCTTCATCTCGCTGATCTGCGCGATGGGAACCTTCGCGGTCATTCCCTTCTCCGAGAGCGGCACGACCCTGTGGGGGATCAGCGACGTCAACGCCGGGATCTTGTTCATCTTCGCGCTGACCTCGATCGGCGTGTACGGCATCTCGCTTGCAGGCTGGTCGTCGGGCTCGAAATTCCCGCTGCTAGGCAGCGTGCGTTCGACCGCGCAGATGATCAGCTACGAGCTGGCGATGACGATGTCGGTCGTCGGCGTGCTGATCCTGGCGGGGACGACCTCGCTCTCCGGCATCGTGCACGCGCAAACCAAGCTGTGGTACGTCATTCCGCAAATCGTCGGATTCATCATCTACATCATCACGGCCGTCGCGGAGACCAATCGCGCGCCCTTCGACTTGGTCGAGGCCGAGACGGAGCTGGTCGGAGGGTTCCACACGGAGTACTCGGGCCTGCGCTTCGGGCTGTTCTTCATCGCCGAGTATCTCAACATGATCACGGTCTCATGTATCGCCACGCTGCTGTTTCTCGGAGGCTGGAACGCGCCGTTCGGCTTGACCATCATCCCGGGGATCGTTTGGTTCGCCTTGAAGGCGGGTTTGTTCATCTTCATGTATATCTGGTTGCGCACGACGCTGCCGCGTCTGCGCTACGACCGGCTCATGGCTTTCGGCTGGAAGGTGCTTCTGCCGGTGGCGCTGCTCAATCTGATGGTGACGGCCGCGATCGTCGCCGTGACGGGGTAACTCGTGCAATCGTTCGTCAACGCGGTCGTCGCGCTCTCCAAAGGCTTTGCGACCACGTTCCAATACGCGTTCCGCAAACGGCCGACGATCGAGTATCCGACGGTCAAGAAGCAGCACGCGCCACGCTTTCACGGCCTGCACGAACTACGCCGCTACGCGGACGGGAAGGAACGCTGCATCGGCTGCGAGCTGTGCGCGATCGCCTGCCCGGCCAACGCCATCACCGTCATCGGCGCCGAGAACACGCCCGACGACCGGCGCTCGCCGGGCGAGCGCTACGCGGCGCGCTACGAGATCGACGAGCTGCGCTGCATCTTCTGCGGGATGTGCGAGGAGGCGTGCCCGACGGATGCCATCGTGCTGACCCCGCGCTTCGAGATGTCGGATTACCGGCGCGGCTCGTTCATCTATGCCAAGGACCGGCTGCTCGTTCCGGCTGAAGCCGGCGTGGGCAGCCCGCCCGACGAGCGTCCCGGCGGCATCCCCGCCGACCTGGGGGCGGTGGCCGGGCGCAAGTCGACCATCGACATCACGCAGGGCTACGACGCGACCTGGCGCGGCACGATCCTCAAGACCGAGACGAAAGGGCTTGCGGGGTGACGCTCTTTTGGATCTTGGCAGTCCTGTTGATCGCGAGCGCGGTCTTCACCGTCACCCAGCGGAGCCCGGTCTACAGCGTCGTCGGACTGCTCGCCAACTTCATGGCCCTTGCGGCGCTCTACCTCACGCTCAACGCCGAGTTCTTGGCGATCATCCAAGTCGTCGTCTACAGCGGCGCGATCCTCATGCTCTTCGTGTTCGTGATCGCGTTGCTCTCGAGCGGCGTCGGACCGTTCAGGGAAGGTCCCGACCGCATGCCGCTGGTCCTGGTGCCGGCCCTGGTCGCGACCCTGGCGGGCCTCGGCTTCCTTATCTTCGCGGTGGAGCGCGTGCCGCTCACGACGCTGCCGGCCCACCAAGCCACCTCGACGCTCGGCCAAGCCGGCAGCGCCGGCGTCTTCGGCAGCGTCGCCGACTTCGGCGTCGCACTGTTCACGACGAACCTGCTGCCCTTCGAGATCACGGCGCTGGTGCTGATGGTCGCCGTCATCGGCGTCATCCTGATCGCGGGCGAAGCGGCGCCGCAAGCCACGCGTGGGCGGCACCGGCGAACGGTCCCCCGGTCCGAGCGCGAGCCGATCGTGAAGGCCGGCCGATGAGCGTCGACGTCTCGACCTACGTCGCGCTGGCGGCGGTGATGTTCTTCACGGGCGTCGCCGGCGTGCTTTTGCGGCGCAACCCGCTGATCATGCTGATGTCGATCGAGCTGATGTTCAACGCCGCGAACTTGGCGCTGGTCGCCTTCTCGCGCGTCTGGGTCAACAATGCCGGGCACGTCTTCGTGTTCCTGGTCGTGACGGTCGCGGCGGCCGAAGCCGCGATCGCGCTCGCGATCGTCGTCGCGCTGTTTCGCAAAGCGAAGTACGTCGACGTGGACGAAGTCGCGGAGCTGCGCGGATGAGCGCGTACGCGTTACTCGCCGTGTGGCTGTTGCCGCTGGCCGGCTCGATCCTGCTGTGGGCGTTCGGGCCGCAACTCAAGCGCGGCGCCGGCGTGCTCGGGTCCGCCGTCGTGCTCGCATCGTTTGCGCTGACCGTGCTGCTCTTTCCCGCCGGGTCGGCTTCGACAGCCGGGCATCCGGGCTTCGAGGTTCCGCTGGGGAGCTGGGTCAAGGGCTACACCTTCGGCCTGTTGCTCGATCCGCTCTCGCTGCTCTGGGCGCTGATCATCACCGGTGTCGGCGGACTGATCCACGTCTATGCGATCGGCTACATGTGGAGCGATCGCGCGATCGCGCGCTTCTTCGCGTACCTCAACTTCTTCGTGTTCGCGATGCTGACGCTGGTGCTCTCGGACAACATCGTCGGCTTGCTGGTGGGCTGGGGGCTGGTCGGGCTCGCGTCGTACTTCCTGATCGGATTTTGGTTCGACCGGCCGTCGGCGGTCGCGGCGGCGCGCAAGGCGTTCGTCATCAACGTCTTCGGCGACATCGGCATCATGTTCGCGGTCTTCGCGATCTATCAGCAGACGAGCTCGATCGCGTTCGCCGACATCTTCGCCAAGGCGCCTTCGCTCGCGCCGGGGATCGTATTCGCGATTTGCCTCGGGCTCTTCATCGGCGCCGCGGCCAAATCGGCGCAGGTTCCGCTACACACCTGGCTGCCCGACGCGATGGAGGGTCCGACGCCGGTCTCGGCGCTGATCCACGCCGCTACCATGGTCACCGCGGGCGTGTATCTGGTCGCGCGCTTCGCGCCGCTGTGGAACGTCTCGCCCTCCGCGCAGCTGCTGGTCGCGGTCGGCGGCGCGATCACGGCGCTGACCGGCGCGCTGTTGGGCATGGCGCAGTGGGACATCAAGCGGATCCTGGCCTACTCGACCATGTCCCAGATCGGCTACATGATCATGGGCGTCGGGGTCGGCGCGTACCAAGCCGGCGTGCTCCACTTCTTCACGCACGCGTTCTTCAAGGCGCAGCTGTTCTTGGGATCGGGCCTCATCATCCACGCGCTGCACAACGAGCAGGACGTACGCAAGATGGGCGGGCTCTCGCGCCGCATGCCCTTCGCCTACTGGGCGATGCTGCTCGGCACGCTGGCCATCATGGGCTTTCCCGGCTTCAGCGGCTACTTCTCGAAGGACGCGGTCATCGAGGGCGCGCTGCTGCACGGCCACCCGATCCTCGCGCTGATCGGCGCGCTGACCGCAGGCATCACCGCCTACTACATGTTCCGCATGATCTTCCTGACGTTCTACGGGCCGTATCGCGGCGACGTCGACGAGTTCTCGCTGGGAATGCCGCTGCGTATACAGGCGGCGGGACACGACGAGCCCGACGAGCACGATGCGCACGCGCCCGACTGGATCATGCAGCTGCCGGTCGCGCTGCTGATGATCCCGACGGTGCTCGCGGGCTGGCTCTACTTCGGCGGCGAGAACAGCCCGTGGTCGCACTATTTCAGCGGGCTCTTCGGCGCCGGTGAGCCGGCGCTCGCGCCTCCGTTTCCGGAGATCGTGACGACGACCGGTGTGCTGATCCTGGTCGCGGTCGGACTGGTCGTCGCGTACTTGCGCTACGGCTCGCCGCGCGCGCAGGGCGCCGCGGTCGAGCGTCTGCGCGCGGAGTCGCGCGCGATGCCGCAGATCCTGGTGCGCGGCTTCTACGTCGACGACCTCATCGGGTTCGCGATCGTGAAGCCGGTTCTGTGGCTGGGCGATGTCTTGGCGCGCTTCGTCGATCCGCACGTCATCGACGGCGCGGTTCGCGACGTCGTCTGGGTCGCCGGCGCGCTCGGCTATGTGATGCGCGCGCTGCAGAACGGATTCGTGCGAACGTACGCGCTCACGATCGTGATCGGCGCGGCGTGCTTCTTGGCCTACTTCGCCTACCTCGGGGCGCTCAAATGATCGCCGCGCTCGTGCTCGTGCCGATCCTGGCGGGGCTGGCGCTGTACGCGCTGCCGCGCCGCGCCGAAAGCGCCGCCAAGTGGGCCGGCGTCGTCGTGGCCTTCGGCATGTTCGCGCTGACGCTCGTGGCGAGCGACGCGCCGGACGAATCGCTTCGCTGGCTGCAGCGGCCCTTCACCGCGAGCTTCCACCTGGGCTTGGGGCACGGACTCTCGTTTTGGCTCATGCTGCTGCTGACGCTGGCCACGGGCTGCGCGCTGCTCGTCGTGCGCGTACCGCGCCAGCGCGACTTCGTGGCGCAGATGCTGCTCGAGCTCGGCGCGATGAGCGGCGTCTTCCTGGCGCGCGACCTGCTGCTCTTCGCGCTCTTCTGGGATCTGATGCTGATCCCGGTCTTTCTGGTGCTCATCGAGTGGGCGCCTTCGCGCCGGAGCACCAGCGCGTGGCGCTACCTCGTCTACAACTTGACGGGCGGGCTCGCGCTGCTCTTGGCGACCGCGGCCTACGGCATCGTTCAGGGCTCGACCGACGTCATCGGCCCGGCGCCCGGGCAGCTTGCGGTCATCTCGGACGCGTGGTCGCTCTGGATCTTCGCCGGCCTCGCGTTCGCGTTCTTGATCAAGACGCCGGTCTGGCCGTTCCACACCTGGATGCCGGAGACGTATGCTGATTTGCCGCCGGGGATGGCGGCCGTCGTGAGCGCCGTGCAATCGAAGGCGGGGCTCTACGGCTTCATCGTGCTCGGCACGCTGTTGTTCCCGAGGCCGATGCATGCGGCCGCGCCGCTGATGTTCGTGCTCGGGCTGATCGGGCTGCTCTACGGTGGGTTGATCGCGCTCGTCCAGGACGATGCCAAACGCGTCGTCGCGTATTCCTCGCTCTCGCATCTGGGGCTGATCCTGCTAGCGATCTTCAGCTTCAACCCGATCGCGCTCGGCGGCGCGGTCGTCTACATCGTGGCGCACGGCCTGTTCAGCGCGGGGCTCTTCCTCGTGCTCGGCGAGATCGAGGACCGCGAGGAGACGCGGCTGCTCTCGCGGCTGGGCGGGCTCGGCACGCGCAATCCGCGTCTTGCCGGCGCGCTCACGATCGTCGTGCTCGCCGCGCTCGGGCTGCCGGGACTGTGCGGGTTCGCGGGCGAGATACTGATCCTCACCGGGCTCTATCAGTCCGGCTTCATCGCCGCCGCCGTCGTCGCGCTGATCCCGGTCGTGCTCGCCGCGGCGTACATGCTGCGCATCTTGCAGCGCACGATGCACGGACCGGAAGTCTCCGACGTGCCGCAGCGCGAGGACATGACCGGTCTCGAGATCGTGGCGCTCGCGCCGCTGGCGATCGCGATCGTGCTGCTGGGAGTCGATCCAGGACCGCTGGTCGCGTCGACCCAGGCCACCGCTCCGGTCGCCTCGGCCAAAGCCGTGCCCCCCCAGGTCGCGCGCGCGGCGGGGACGGTGCGATGACCCCGGCGCTCACGATTCCGTTCGGCAACGCCGACTGGGCGACGATCTACCCGACGATCGCGGTCGCGCTCTCCGGGCTCGTCGCGCTGCTCGCCGACCTGCTGCTGCCGCGCCCGGCGCGGCGTTCGGCGGCGATCGCCATCGGGATCTTGGGGCTGCTCGCCGGCGGTGCGCTCGCGGCGCAAGGCTGGGGCCACCCGTTCGACGCGTTCAACGGCGGGTTCGTCAACGGCGGCTTCGCGATCGTGTTCGAGGAGATCGTCGTGCTGGCCGCGATCCTGTCGCTGCTGCTGGCCTATCCGCTCGGACGCGACGATCAAGCCGCGGGTGCGATCGCTTTGCTGCTCTGGAGCGCGTGCGGCGCAATGCTGCTCGCCGGCGCCGCCAACCTGATGACGATCTTCCTCGGGATCGAGTTGCTGTCGCTCGCGCTGTACTGTCTGTGCGGGATCGCCTCGCGGGAACAGGCGCGCGAAGCCGCGCTCAAATATCTGATCCTCTCGTCGACTGCCTCGGCCTTCATGCTCTTCGGCATGGCGTTGCTCTTCGGCGCGACCGGGAGCGTGACGCTGGCGGCGCTGGCCGATCCGCCGGCCTCGAACGCGCTCTATTTCGCGGGCTCGGGGCTCTTCTTGGTCGGGCTCTGCTTCAAGCTCAGCCTGGTGCCGTTCCACCTCTGGGCGCCGGACGTCTACGAGGGCGCGCCGCTGCCGGTCACGGCCTTCATGAGCGTCGTCACCAAGGCCGGAACGCTTGCGGTGCTGGCGCGCTTCGCCTATGCCGCGTTGCCGCACGCGCAGGGGCAGGCGATTCTCGCACCGCTCTGGGTGGTGGCAGCGCTCTCGATGATCGTCGGCAACGTGGCCGCGCTGGCCCAGACCGACATGAAGCGGCTGCTCGCGTTCTCGGGGATCGCGCAGGTTGGCTACATCGTCGCCGCCTTCGCGGGCACCTCGGTCTTCGGCTTGCGCTACGCGATCTTCTATTTGGTCGCATACACGTTCATGAACCTCGGCGCGTTCTCGGTCGTCGCGTTGCTCTCGCGCGAACACGACGAAGGGTCGCGGCTCGAATCGTTCGCGGGACTCGGCTACCGGCAGCCGCTGCTCGCGGGGCTGATGACGTTCTTCCTGCTGGGCCTCGCCGGTCTACCGCCGACGGCGGGCTTCACCGGAAAGATTCTCATTTTGGCGAGCTCGGTCAACACGGGTTACGTGTGGCTGGCCGGGCTGCTCGTTCTCGGCACGGCGATCTCGGCCTACGCCTATTTCAAGATCGTGCGGGCGATGTACGCGCGCTCGGCGGGCGCGCCGTTACAGCGCAACCTCGTGCCGACGAGTCCGCTCCCCTGGCTAGGCGTCGGGCTCTGCGCCGTCGCAGTTCTCGTTCTCGGCCTGTACCCGATCGCGCCGAGCGACGTTCTGCCGCTCGTGAAGTAAGCGGAGCACGCACTATTAACCATCGGCTCTTCGTCCCGAACCCACGCTGGATGACCCAAGGGCCGGTTCCGCTCCTCGTCGCGCTCCACGGATGCACGCAAACCGCCGCGGATTTCGCGGCCGGCTCGCGCTTCGACATCGTCGCCGACCGGCTGGGCGCGTTCGTGCTCTATCCCGAGCAAACGCTGCGCGCCAACCCGCGCCGCTGCTGGTCCTGGTACCTTCGTAAGAATCAAGTTCGCGCCACCGGTGAACCGGCTGCGATCCTCGAGCTCGTCGAGCAGACCTGCCAGCGGTATCCGATCGACCGCGCGCGAGTCTACGTCGCGGGGCCCTCGGCCGGCGGCATCATGTCGGCGATCTTGGCGGAACAGGCGCCCGACATCTTCGCTGCCGCGGGGATCGCCGCCAGCATCCCGCTGCACGCCGGCGTCGACATCCCGAGCGGACTGCGCGCGATGAAGGCCAAGGTTCCTGAAGAGGTCATCACCGGGATCTCCGAGCTTGCGCCCTTCCCGCGCGAAGCCTACCAGCAGCAACGGGTCACGATTTGGACGGGCGTTGAGGACAAGCTCGTCGATCCGCGCAACTCCACCATGGTCGCCCGGCAGTTTTGCAGACTGTACGGCGTCGACGCGACGCAGATGACGGTCGAGTCGAGGATCGGCGCCGAGGTGACGCGCTGGCGCGACCCCGACGGGACCGTGCGCGTCGAGCTGTGGCGGATCGAGTCGATGGGGCACTTGTGGAGCGGCGGCAGCTTCCGCGGCTCGCACACCTATCCGCCCGGCCCGCCGCAAAGCGACGAGATGATGGCGTTCTTCCTCGCCGGGGCGCTGCAGCGCGCGGAACTCGAAGCTCCGCCGCGTTGAGCCGCGCTTCGCCGCCGTCGCTTCGACCGGAGAATCAGGCGGCATGCGCGACGCCGAAAGCGGCCCGCTTCAAGCTCGGCTGCTCGCGCCGGGCCGAGATCGTCGCGCGAGCGCTCGGCATCGATTAGCAGCAGGACGCGAAGACCCCCGGGCCGCTCGTGGCCCGAGGGCCCCTTCTGCACGCTGCCGGTGCGCGGATAGGCGGATAGTCGATACCGAGGTTGAGGTCCTTACTCGGGAATGAGCTCGAAGAGGCCGGCGACGCCCATTCCGCCGCCGACGCACATCGTGACGACGAGGTGCTTGGCCTTGCGGCGTCGTCCTTCCAAGATGCCGTGCAGCGTCAGCCGCGCGCCGCTCATTCCGTAGGGATGGCCGATCGAGATCGCGCCGCCGTCGACGTTGAAGCGCTCGTTCGGAATGCCGAGCGTGTCGCGGCAATAGACGGTTTGAACGGCGAACGCCTCGTTGAGCTCCCACAGGTCGATGTCGTCGATCGTTAGGTTATTGCGGCGCAGCAGCTCGGGCACCGCGAAGACGGGACCGATCCCCATCTCGTCGGGCTTGAGCCCGATCGCGACCAGCCCGCGGTAGTAGGCGAGCGCCTTGAGGTCGTGCTTCTGCGCGTAGTCCTCGCTGGTGACGACGACCGCCGCGGCGCCGTCGGAGAGCTGTGAAGAATTGCCCGCGGTGATCGTCGACTTGGGGCCGAGCACGCCTTTGAGCGAGGCGAGCCCCTCGGCCTTCGTGTCGGGCCGGTTCCCTTCGTCGCGTTCCAGCTTGGTGAAGACTTCGGTGAATTCGCCGGACGCCTTATCCTGCTCGTACTTCCAGGCGGCGAGCGGCACGATCTCTTCGTCGAACCGGCCCGCGGCCTGTCCCGCGGCGGTACGCTGCTGACTCTGCAGCGCGTACTCGTCCTGACGCTCGCGCGATACGTTATAACGTTTGGCGACGATGTCAGCGGTCTGCAGCATCGGCATGAAGAGGTCGGCCTGATTGCGCAGCAGCCACTCCTCGGTGAAGAACTTGGTGTTCATGTTGTTCTGCACGAGCGAGACCGACTCGGCGCCGCCGGCCACCATCGCGGGCGCGCCGTCCACGATGATGCGCTGGGCGGCAAATGAGATCGCTTGCAGACCCGAGGCGCAGTACCGGTTGATCGTCGTTCCGGAAACCTCGACCGGCAATCCGGCCCGAAGCGCGGCGTTGCGCGCGAAATTGTGCCCGGTCGCGCCCTCGGGAAAACCGACGCCCAACACGACGTCCTCGATGTCGTGCGGATCGATCCCCGAGCGTTGGACCGCGTGCTCGATCACGTGCCCCGCCATGGTCGCACCGTGCGTGAGGTTGTACGCGCCGCGAAACGCTTTCCCGATCGGCGTGCGCGCGCCGCCGACGATGACTGCTTGTGTTGCCATGCTTTAGTTGTTTACCTCGAGCTTGGGCCGGTGTGCGAACGTTCCACCCTTCTCGGCCACCTCTTTGAGAAGGGGTGCGGGCTGCCATTGGTTGCCGAAGCGCGCTTGGTAGCTTAGAATCGTGTCGTAGATGGCCTTGACCCCGATCGTGTCGGCCCACCACATCGGGCCGCCGTGCCACCCCGGGAAGCCGTAGCCGTAGATCCAGGCGATGTCCTCGTCGCCGGGGCGCAGCGCGATTCCGTCGCCCAGCAGTTGAGCGCCCTGGTTGACCAGCGCGTACATGCAGCGCGAGAGGATCTCTTCGTGCGTGATCTCGCGGCGCGTGATCCCGAGCCGTTTCGACTCCGCCGCCAGCACCGCGTCGACTTCGGGATCCGGCTGCGCGTCGCGTTTGCCGGGCTCGTACCGGAAGAATCCCTTGCCGGTCTTCTGACCGTACCGCCCCAGCTCGTAGAGGCGGGTCGTCACCTCCGAAGTGCGGTAGGGAACGGGCGGCGCTTCGAGGCTGATCTTGTAGAAGACGTCGAGCCCCGAAAGGTCGGCCATCGCGAAGGGGCCCATCGGAAAGCCGAAGTGCTTGATCGCGTTGTCGACTTGCTGCGGTGACGCGCCTTCCTCGACCAGAAAATTCGCTTCGCGAATGTAGTCGAAGAGCATCCGGTTGCCGATGAAGCCGAACGCGTTGCCCGAGAGCACGCCTTTCTTGCGCAGCTTCTTGGCCAGCGCCATCGCCGTGGCGAGCGTCTGCGCCGAAGTGCTCTTGCCGCGCACGACCTCGAGCAGCTGCATGACGTTGGCCGGCGCGAAGAAGTGCAGCCCCAAGACCTTGTCGGCGCGCGTCGTGACCGCGGCGATCTCGTCGATGTCGAGCGTCGACGTGTTCGAAGCCAAGATCGCCTCGGGCTTCATGGCGGCTTCGAGCGCGGCGAACACCTCTTTCTTGACCTTCATGCTCTCGAAGACGGCTTCGACGACCAAGTCCGCGCCGGCGATTCCGGCGTAGTCCCGGGCGAACTCGACGGCCGCCACGCTCGCCGCCGCCTGCTCGGCCGTCATGCGCCCTTTCTTGACTTGGGCTTCGTACGTGTCGGCGATATGCTTCTTGCCGCGTTCGATCTGCTCGGCGCTGACGTCGATGACGTGCACGGGGATGCCGGCGTTGACGAAGACCATGGCGATGCCGGTCCCCATCGTGCCGGCGCCGACGATTGCAGCGCTGCGGATCTCCTTGGGCTTGACGTCGGCGCCCACGCCCGGGATCTTGCCGAGCTCGCGTTCGGCGAAGAAGAGATGGATCGCCGCTTGCGCTTGCGTGCCCTGCGCCAGCTCCTCGAAGAGCCGGGCCTCGTGCGCAATGCCCAAACCGAACTCCATCTGCGAGGCGGCCTCGATTGCGTCGATCAGCTTGTGCGCGGCGATGCCGCCCTTCGCTTCGGCAGGCACCATACCGTGCGCCATCGCGGTCATGAAGGGCAGCAGCTGGAACGTCTTGGCGCTGGCGCGGGCCTTCGAGCCGGCCTTCTGCTCGGCGAGCTCGACCGCGCGCGCGACCACGTCGCCGTCGTGGATCTCGTCGACCACGCCCATCGTTTTGGCCTGCTGCGCCGTTTTAAGCTCGCCTTTGAGCATGAAGTCGAGCGCGATCTGCGGACCGAGCAGGCGCGGCAGGCGCTGCGTCCCGCCGGCGCCGGGAATCAGTCCGAGCTTGATCTCGGGCAACCCGACGCGCGAGGCCGGCGTCGCGATCCGATAGTCGCAAGCGAGGGCGAGCTCGAGGCCGCCGCCGAGCGCGTTGCCGGCGATCGCCGCCACGAAGGTCTTGCCGCTCTTCTCGATCGCCGCGACGACGTGGCGCAGGTTCTTCGCCTGCGGGGGCGGCGGTTTGAGGAAATCGTTGATGTCCGCGCCGCCGCTGAAGTTGCCGCCCGAGCCGCTCAGCACGATCGCTTTGATCGCTTCGTCCCGGTCGGCCGCTTCGATTGCTGCCAGCAGCACCTCGGCGGTCGCGAACGACAACGCGTTCACCGGCGGGTTCTGCAGCGAAATGACTCGTATCGCGCCACGCGTCTCGGTGCCGACGAGCGCCGGGCGGACTTCGCTCTCTACCATCGACTTCTCCAAACTCATGAGGGGGGCGGTTAAGCATTAGCGAGGGGTCGATAAACCTCTTTCCGCCGGTGACGGCGCCGGTAGGAGATTCGCCCACCGAGCCGTAGCGGCTGAAGAAGGTCGCCGGCGAGGTTGAATGCAGACTTTACCCGAGTTTCTTGCGGACGTGCTTCGGGAGCCGCGCGAGCGCGCGTTCGGCGAGCGGCTGGGCGCGGCCGAGTGGCGCTATACACCTACGGCGCAGATGCGCCGGCGGTTGGCCGCGCTGGCCTTCGCGTTGCGCGAAGCGGGTCTCGAGCGTGGCGACCGGGTCGCGCTCATCGCGAACAACCGCGTCGATTGGCTCGCGACCGACTTCGGCATCCTGTTCGCCGGCTGCGTCGTCGTGCCGATCTTTGCGACGCTCGCGCTCGATCAGATCGGCTACATCCTGAGCGACTGCGCGGCCAAGCTGTGCTTCGTCGACACGCCGCAGGACGCCGAACGCATTCGGGCGGCCTGCCCGCATGCGTTGCGGATCATCCACTTCGACGGCGACGGGCCCGATTCGCTGGCGGTCTTCGAAGCGGCGGGCGCGGCCGCGGCGGCCGCCGCGCCGAGCCGGCTCGCGTCGTTCACGCTCGAGCAGACGCCGGATCAGCTCGCCGTGCTGATCTACACCTCGGGCACGACGGGCAATCCCAAAGGCGTCGTCCTGACGCACCAAAACCTCGTGCAGAACGCGGTCTCGTCGGCCGAAGACGGGCTCTCGCGAATCAGCCCGGGTTCGGTCGTCCTCTCCGTGCTGCCCTTCGCGCACATCTTCGAGCATTGCGCCCTGCTCGCGTTCTTGCACGCCGGCTGCGAGCTGTTCGTCACCCAGCCCGACTACTTGCTGGCCGACCTCAAGGACGTGCGTCCGCGGGTCATGGCGCTGGTCCCCCGCATCTTCGAGCGCCTGCTGGCCTCGATCGTGACGCGCGCGAAAGAAGCGGGGCCCGTGAAGGCGCGGCTCGTGCCGTGGGCCCTGGCCATTGGCCGGGAGTTTGCGACCGCCCGGGTCGAACGGCGCCGCACTTCGCTCGCGCTGCGCGCCCAGTTCGCCGTGGCACGCCGGCTGGTGCTCGCGAAGATACGGCCGGCGCTCGGCCTCGACCGCCTCGATTACTTCGTCAGCGGAAGCGCCGCGCTGCACCGCGACATCGCGCTGACCTTCGCGGGCTTGGACCTCCCGATCTGCGAGGGCTACGGGCTCACCGAGACGTCGCCGGTGGTCACCCTCAACCGCTACGACGACTTGCGCTATGGCAGCGTCGGCAAGCCGATTCGGGGGGTCGAGGTGCGCATCGCCGAAGACGGCGAGATTCTCGTCAAAGGGCCCAACGTCATGAAGGGCTACTACAATCTGCCCGACGAGCAGCCGTTCACCGAGGACGGCTGGTTTCGCACCGGCGACATCGGCGCGTTCGACGAGGACGGCTTTCTCTTCATCACCGACCGCAAGAAGGAACTGATCAAGACGACCGCGGGCAAGTACGTCGCGCCCAGCCGCGTCGAGGCGGCGCTCAAGCGCTCCGTCTACGTCGGTCAGTGCTTCATCGTCGGCGACGGACGGCCGTATCCGATCGCGCTCGTAGCGCCCACGTGGCAGCTGATCCGCGACGCGTTCGGGCTGGCCCGGGACCTTCCGCCGGAGCAAATCGCCGGACGGGAGGACGTCAGGTGGTTCATCGAGCGCGAGGTGTTGGAGAACACGGCGGATTTGGGGCCGTTCGAACAGATCCGGCGGGTCGCGCTGCTGCCGCGCGACCTGACCATCGAAGACGGTGAGCTTTCGCCGACGCTGAAGGTCAAGCGGCGCGTGGTCGAACGCAAATTCGCCGCCATCATCGACGGCGCGTACCGCGCCAAGAACGGCACGCGCCCGAAACGCTAGGCGCTAGCCCCGAGCGTCAAGTTTCGGAAAGGCCCGCCCGGGCCGGCCGGCGGAGCGCAGGAGCTCGGTGTGCCGCTCCGCAAGGCAACGGCCCACCCGCTCGACCCATTATGGAGGGCCGATCTCCGCTATGTACGCAAGCCGCCGCCGTCACCGTTTCGCCGTCCTGACCTTCCTCGCGACGCTGTTGGCAGCGCTCTTCACCGGCGGCGTCACGTCGCCGGCGTCGGCACAGTCCGCCCCGCCGTACGGTCACTGGGCGACCGTTCAAAAGATCGAAGAGCTGTTGGTCTTCAGCGACGGCACGTGCGCGTTTCTGGACAAAGGCAAAGTGCAAGTCTCGGGCCGCTGCTTCTGGAATGCATCCTATGGCGGCGGCATCCTGACCATCACCTATCCGATGCCGCTCGAGCCCGGCAAGACCTATTTCAACGTCGTCTGGGTCAACGCGACGACGATCCGCGTGTGGGGCGACGTCTTCCACAAGATCGGCTAACGCTCGGCGCCGAGGCGGGATCGCTGAGAACGCAGCGCGGCCGGGAGCATCCCCTCCCGGCCGCGTCCGATTCAACCTCGCGTACGTCAGTTGACGCGCTTGTCCTGACCGGACCACTCGCGTTCGCGCAGGACGAACTTCTGTATCTTGCCGGTCGAGGTTTTGGGCAGGTCGGTGAACTCGATTGCCTTGGGGACCTTGAATCCGGGCAGCCGCTCGCGGCAGTGCGCGATGAGCGCCTCGGCGGTGAGCTCGTGGCCGTCCTTGAGGACGACGAACGCCTTGGGCACTTCGCCCCACTTCGGATCGGGCTTGGCGACGACGGCGCACTCGAGAACGTCGGGGTGTTCGAGGATCGCCATCTCGACCTGCACGGTCGAGATGTTCTCGCCGCCGCTGATGATGACGTCCTTGGCGCGGTCCTGGATCTCGATGTAGCCGTCGGGATGCCAGACGGCGACGTCGCCGCTGTGGAAATAGCCGCCGGCGAAGGCTTTGACGGTCGCCTCCGGATCGCGGTAGTAGCCCTTCATGAGGTTGTTGCCGCGCATGACGATCTCGCCTTGCGTGGCCGCGTCGCGCGGAACGTCGACCAGCGTGCCGTCGTCGGCGATCCGTACGACGCGCACGTCGCGCGCGCCGACGGTGATGAGGCCGACGCCTTGGCGCGCCTTCAGGCGCGCGCGCTCCTGCGGCGGCAGGCCGTTCCACTGCTGCTGCCAGACGCAGACCGTGATCGGCCCGTAGGTCTCCGTCAGACCGTAGACGTGGGTGATCGTCGCGCCGAGCGACTCGATCTGACCGATCGTCGTCGGCGACGGCGGCGCGCCCGCCGTGATCACCACCAGCGGCTTCTTGAAGGGCCGCACCTCGGTGTAGTTGGCGATCGCGATGAGGACGGTCGGGGCGCCGCACATGTGCGTGACGCCCTCGGTCTCGATCAGCTCGAAGATCTTGGCCGGGTCGACCTTGGGAAGGCAGACGTGGGTCGCGCCGGCCGCCGTGACCGCCCACGGGTAGCACCAACCGTTGCAGTGGAACATCGGCAGCGTCCACAGATAGGCGCTCTCGGGGCGCAAGTTGGACTGGAAGATTTCGGCCAGCGAGTTCTGATAGGCGCCGCGGTGCGTGTACATCACGCCCTTCGGGAGGCCGGTCGTGCCGCTGGTGTAGTTGATCGAGATCGTCGCGTCTTCGTCGACGACCGGATTCTCGACGGGCGCGTTCGAGGCGCCTGCCAGGAGCGTCTCATAGTCGCCGGCGTCGCCCGGCGCGAGCTCGCCGCCGATCCGCACGCGCTTGACTTGTGAAGGAACCTTGGCGAGAAGCGGCGCGAACTCCGCATCGTAAAAGATGACGCTCGCGCCGCAGTGGCCGACGATGTACTCGATCTCGTTGGCGACGAGGCGGGTGTTGAGGGCGCACAGGATGGCGCCGGCCAGCGGGACGGCGTAGTGCGATTCCAGCAACGGCGACTCGTTCTTGGCGAGGAAGGCGACGCGGTCGCCCTCGCCGATGCCGAGCTCCTTGATCACGTGCGTCAGCCGGTAGACGCGGTCGAGCAGCTCGGGATAGGTGCGCCGCTGCGCGCCGTCGACGACGGCGATCCGCTCGCGAAAGATGGAAGCCGAGCGCTCCAGGAAGTCGACGGGACTGAGGCGGCGGAGGTTCAACGCCGCGGGGGCCTGTGTCAACATATGTTCGTTCCGACCCTGCTTAGGAAGAAAGCTTCGTTTTTCGGGCCTTAAGCCGTCGGCGGCCGCAGGTCCTGCGACTGCGACCTTTCTCGAGGCTGATTTGGCCCGTCCGCGGAGAAAACTTCCACCGCTATGACGACTGCTTCCATCACCTCCAACGGGGCCAAGACGCGCGTCGAATCCGACTCGATGGGTCAGATCGAGGTCCCCTCCGACAAGTATTACGGCGCGCAGTCGGCGCGCTCGCTCATCCACTTCGACATCGGCGACGGCACGACGCCGCGCGACGTGATGCCGCGCCAGGTCATCAAGGCGATGGCCATTCTCAAGAAGGCGTGCGCGCTCGTCAACAAAGATCTCGGCAAGCTCGACCAAGAGAAGACCGACTTGATCGTCAAGGCGGCCGACGAGGTCATTGCCGGTAAGCTGGACGCGCACTTTCCGTTGCGCGTCTGGCAAACGGGTTCGGGCACGCAGACGAACATGAACGTCAACGAGGTCATCTCGAACCGCGCGATCGAGCTCGCCGGCGGCGAGATGGGCTCGAAGAAGCCCGTCCATCCCAACGACCATGTCAACATGTCGCAGTCGTCGAACGACACGTTCCCGACCGCGATGCACATGGCGGCGGCCGAAGCGATCGTCGACATGCTGCCGGCGGTGCTCAAGCTGCGCGAGGCGCTCGACGCAAAAGCCAAAGAGTGGGTGGACATCGTCAAGGTCGGCCGCACGCATTTGCAGGACGCAACGCCGCTCACGCTCGGCCAGGAGTTCTCGGGCTACGTCAATCAGATCGACCGCGCGGTCGTCGCGATCAAAGAAGCGGCCGGTCACATCTACGATCTCGCGATCGGCGGAACGGCCGTCGGCACGGGCCTCAACGCGCATCCGGAATTCGCCGAGCGCGCGGCCAAGAAGCTGGCGGAGCTCACCGACCTGCCCTTCCGCTCGCATCCGAACAAGTTCACGGCGCTCGCCTCGCACGACGATTTCGTGTTCGCTTCGGGCGCGCTCAAATCGCTCGGCGCCGCGCTCATGAAGATCGCCAACGACATCCGCTGGCTCGGCTCGGGGCCGCGCGCGGGCATCGGCGAACTGTCGCTTCCCGAGAACGAACCGGGCAGCTCGATCATGCCCGGCAAAGTGAATCCGACGCAGTGCGAAGCGGTCACGATGGTCGTCGTGCAAGTCTACGGCAACGACACGGCGATCTCGTTCGGCGCGTCGCAGGGCAACTTCGAGCTCAACGTCTTCAACCCGGTGATGATCTACAACTTCCTGCACTCGACGACGCTGCTGCGCGACGCGTGCACGATGTTCCGCGAGCACTGCGTGGAAGGGCTCGTCGCCAACGAAGACATCATCGCGAAGTATCTCGGCGATTCGTTGATGACCGTGACCGCGCTGTCGCCGAAAGTCGGCTACGACAAGGCGGCGCAAATCGCCAAGAAGGCGCACCACGACAAGTCGACGCTCAAGGCGGCGGCCGTGGGCCTCGGGTACGTTACCGAAGCCGAGTTCGATCAGTACGTCGTCCCCAGGAACATGACGCATCCGTAAGCCCGGAAAGCGAGGGCGGCCCGCGCCGCTCTCCTAACGCGCGCGACCGGTGGGGCCGAAACGCTAGGTAGCGGCCCGCCGGCGCGGCGTGGCCTCCGAGGGGGTAAAGGCGGGGTGTTGGAGGTCGTCTACAAACCGGTGGGCGGGGCCCCCCGGCTCGTCGGGGTCGCGCGCCTCGAAGACCTGCTGCCGGGCCCGCTCGACGCCTTCGTCCTCGAAGACGACCCCGAGCTGACGGTCGTCTACAGCGCCCGGCCCGAGTGGCGCAGGAAACCCGCCAACTGCCTCTTCGGCGACACCATCGTGCACGGGCCGCTCGCCGTGGTCGGGCGGCGCGGCTCGCGCTTCGAGTCGCTTCCCATGAAAGACCGGCCGCTGGCCTTCGCCGTCCTCTCCCAGAGCGACGCGACCGCGAGCGAGGACGCGCAACTGGTCGTCCGGGTGCGGGACGAGTCCGCCGCGCAGTACGCCGAACTGATCGCCGAGCAGGCCCGGAACGGCCAAGCCGCCGGCTTGGCCGAGGACGCGTTTCGGGCCGGCTGGTCGGCGTTGGCGATCCACGCCAAGGAGATCGTCGAGGAGCTGATCGCGGCCGACCGCCCTCCGGGCGAGATCCTCGGCCACGTCTACATCGCGCTGCTCTACTTGAGCCAGCACCAGAACTCGTCCGGCGAGCCGCACCTCGACCCCGAGTCGAGGCGTTAGTGTAACTCCCCGACAGACTCCTAGCCGAGCTGGGCGATGACCTCGATCTCGACACGCGCGCCCCGCGGCAAGGCGGCCACGGCGACCGTCGAGCGAGCGGGCGGGGTTGCGCCGAACGACTCGCCGTAGACCGCGTTGACCGCGGCGAAGTCGTTCATGTCGACCAGGAAGATCGTCGTCTTGACGACCTGCTCGAAGCTGCTGCCGGCGGCCGTCAGGATCGCCTCGACGTTGCGCATGACCTGGCGCGTCTGGCCGGCCGCGTCGTCGCAGACGAGCTCACCGCCAACCGGGTCGAGCGCGATCTGGCCGCTGCAGAAAAGAAACCCGCCCGCCCGAACCGCCTGATTGTACGGGCCGATCGGCGCGGGCGCGGCTTCGGTGATGATACGTTGCACGTTTAAGCCTTCGGGTCGGTTAACGCGCCGCGGTGGCGGCGGTCTTGGGGAGGTCTTCGTACGACATGACGCCCTTGTACGCCATCGGCGGCTCCTCGACCCCGAAGTTCGTCTCGGCCAGCTCGGCGATCCGCTCGAGCTCGTCCTTCGTGAGGCGCGCCGTCTCGGGCGCTTGCGCGAACTCGACGAGCTGCTCGCGGTTGTAGATGTTGGGCAGGACGGTCATCACCTTGGGTTCGGCGAGCAGCCACTGAATCGCGGCTTGTCCCAGCGTCCGTCCGCCGGTCTCGAGAAAGCGCAGCGTCTCGATCTTCTTGATGCCGTTGACGAGCCATGAGCGCGGGCGGTGGCTGCGGTGATCGCTCGGCTCGAACGTAGTCTCGAGCGTGTAACGGCCTTCGAGCATGCCGCTCGAGTGCGGAACGCGGATCTGATAGGCCGAGTCGGCGCCCGACGCGTACGCGGCGCGCACCATCTCGTCGCCCGGAAACTGCTCGAGCATGTTCCAGATCATCTGGATGTTGGTGGCGTTACGCTGCTTGGCGGCTTCGCAACCCTCGACGAGCCAGCCGATCGCCGGCCCTAGCGCGACGCCGTACGTGCGGATCTTGCCCTCTTCCTTGAAGTCTTCGAGCAGCGCCCACAGCTCGTCGTTCGCGATCTCCGAGAGGTGCGCGTTGTGGATCGAGTAGATGTCGATGACGTCGGTGCGGAGGCGGCGGAGCGACTGTTCGAGCGCGTACCGGACGAACGACGGCGAGAAGTCGTGCGGCAACTCGTTCTGACCCTTGCGTGCGCCGGCGTAGGCGTAGAAGTCGTAGCCGAACTTGGTCGAGTAGATGACCTGATCGCGCCGCCCCTCGAAGGCTCGCCCGAGCTGGTCCTCGCTGCGCCCGTTCCCATAGGTGTCGGCGGCGTCGAACAGCGTGATCCCCAGATCGTACGCCTCGCCCAGCAACTCGATCGCGTCCTCGTCGGTCCACTGGCCCCACCAGCCGGTCGACGTCGTCCAGAGCCCGAAGCCGACCTCGCTCACGGTGAGGTCGGTCTTGGGGTACGTCCGATACTTCATTCCCGAATCGCTCCGCAAATTTGGGGATCCGGCGAGCCTGGATCCCCTCAGTGAAGTTTTAGATGTTCCTATATATCGCCCGTTTCGGCCTGCCGGGCAGTGACTTGGGTCATCCCGGGGGCGCCCGCGGAACGTGGCGCCGCGATCCGGCGTCGGAAAGGCGTGCTGCAGATCCTCACGGAGCGCTCGAGTGGACCCCTCTGAGCTGCGTTCGTACGCGGGTCGCCGCGTGCACGTCCATCTGACGGACGGGAGCGAGCACGTCGGCTTGTTGCGAACGGATCTCCTCTCCGAGCGGTCGATCGCGGTCTTTCTGACCCGCGAGGGCGACGACGGCGAGACGATTTACTTGCACCACATCGCGGCGGTCCGGGCCGCGGCGACGGCTTCGTAAAGCCGCCGGTCTCGAACCCCTCCGCGCGGGCGGAAGGGTTCGGCGGTTCGCGGACCTGATAGCGCTCCACGTGAGCGAACTGCTGCAGCAACTCGAACGGGCCGCGCAATGGATCGACGGCTATTACGAAGATCCGCGGCGTTATCCGGTGCTCTCGCGGGTGCGGCCCGGCGACATCGTGGGCGCGCTCCCGGCCGAAGCGCCCGAAGAAGGCGAGCCGTTCGCGCGCATCTTCGACGATTTCGAGCGCATCATCCTCCCCGGCATCACGCACTGGAACCATCCGCGCTTCTTCGCCTACTTCGCGATCAGCGCCGCGCCCGTCGCGGTCGTGGCTGAGATGCTGGCTGCGACGCTCGACGTCAACGCGATGCTCTGGCGCACGTCGCCCGCGGCGACCGAGCTGGAAGACGTCGTGCTCGCGTGGCTGCGGCGGCTGCTCGGCCTGCCCGAGACGCTGCACGGCATCATCTACGATACGGCCTCGATCGGCGGCTTCACGGCGCTCGCCGCGGCGCGCGAGTCGCTGCGGCTCGACATCCGCGACGCCGGCATGGCCGGCCGTTCCGATCTTCCGCCGCTGCGCGTCTACATCACCGAACACACGCACTCGCACATCGAGAAAGGCGCGATTGCGCTGGGCATCGGGCGTAACAACGTCGTCAAGGTTCCCGTCGACGCGCGCTTTGCGATGGAACCGGCCGCGCTCGACCGCGTGCTAACCGAAGATTGCGCGCGCGGCTTGCGGCCGATGTGC
The DNA here is from genome assembly GCA_052267165.1 of Vulcanimicrobiaceae bacterium. GTDB lineage: Bacteria > Vulcanimicrobiota > Vulcanimicrobiia > Vulcanimicrobiales > Vulcanimicrobiaceae > CAWICD01. Next base: position 60,321 of record JBKQHO010000010.1, read on the forward strand.
GTCGCGGCCACCGTCGGAACGACTTCGACGACGTCGATCGACAACGTTCCGGCGCTTGCTGAGGTCGCGCGCAAGCACGGCGTGTGGCTCCATGTCGACGCTTCGTACGCTGGGCCGGCGGCGATCTTGCCCGAGTTCCGCTATCTGGTCGCAGGCTGCGAGCACGCCGACTCGCTCGTCGTCAACCCGCACAAGTGGCTCTTCGTTCCGATCGACCTCTCCGTGCTCTACGTGCGCGATCTCGAGAACCTGCGGCGCGCCTTCAGCTTGGTCGCCGATTATTTGGTGACGAGCGACAGCGGCGTGCGCAACTACATGGACTACGGCCTGCAGCTGGGGCGGCGTTTTCGCGCGCTCAAATTCTGGTTCGTGCTGCGCCATTACGGCGCGGCCGGAATACGCGAGAGGCTGCGCTCGCACGTGGCGCTGGCGCAAACCTTCGCGAACTGGGTCGAGGCCGAGGCCGGCTGGGAGATCGCCGCCCCGCATCCGCTCTCGGTCGTATGTTTCCGGCACGTGCCCGGCGGGCTCGACGAGGCGGCCGTCGACGAGCACAACGCGCGCATCGTCGAGGCGGCGAACGCCAGCGGCCAGATCTTCATCTCGTCGACCAAGCTCGAAGGGCGGACCGTCTTGCGCTTGGCGATCGGAAACGAGCGAACGACGCGCGACGACGTCCAGGTCGCCTGGGACGTCCTGCGGCGCGCGGCCGCGCAGAGCTGAGGTGCGGTCGCGCTAAGGGCGCGGCCGGGCGAGGTTCAGACGGCCCGCAGGGTCGGGTCGATGGCGATCGGCGCGACCGCGATACGGTTGCGGCCCAGGCGCTTGGCGCGGTAGAGCGCGTTGTCGGCCAGCTCGTAGAGCGCCTTGGGTGAGACGGAGCCCTTGCCGTCGGTCGCGGCGACGCCGATGCTGACGGTGACCGAGGGCAGCGGGACGCTCGGCGCGTGTGGAATGTGCAGCCGCATGATCGAGGAGCGGACGCGCTCGGCGACCGTCATCGCGCTGGCTTCGTCGGTCATGCGCAGGACGACCGCGAACTCTTCCCCGCCCACGCGGCAGCAGACGTCGGTGCTGCGGTTGGCGATGCTGCCGATCGTCTTCGCGACCGCGCGCAGCGCTTCGTCGCCCGCGATGTGGCCGAAGTGGTCGTTGTAGCTCTTGAAGTGGTCGAGGTCGAGCACCAGGATCGCGAGCGCCGACTGGCCGCGCCGGCTCTGGCGCATCGCTTCATCGAAGCGAACGTCGAAGCCGCGGCGGTTGTAGAGGCCGGTCAAGGCGTCGCGTAGGGTCTCCTCGATGAGCTCGCTCTTGTCTTTGGCAGCCGCGGCAAGCTGCTCGCTCGAGTCCTGGAGCTGGATCACCAGGAAGAGGCTCTGCCAAGCCATCGCCTCGGCTAATCCGATCACCCAGGCCAGCGTGTAGATGTGCTGGACCATCAGGCCGCTGACGACGATGTCGATGATGAACGCGACCAGCACGGCCGCCATCCAGAGGTGGATCGCGTTGCGCAGCCGCGAGGCGAGCAGCAGGCCGGCGAGCACCGCCACCGCCGAGTAGATCAGCACCTGCTCGACGACCGAGTGGAAGATCGAGGTGTAACCGGTCCGGGTCGCGAGGACCGGCAGCTGGTCGTGGTAGAGGAACAGCGCCTCGACGGAGAGCGCCGCCAGCGCCATGATCGAGAGCGAGTACAAGCTGACGATCTTGCCCGAGCGCAGCTGGTTGGTCGTGGGGCGCGAGAAGTAGACGTCCGCGCAGACGTAGATGCCGACCAGCAAGATGAAGGCGGAGTGCCAGCCGACCCAGAGCCAGGTCGCGACTTGCGGCCCCAGGCCGAAGCCCGTCGGCGAGAAGATGCCGGGGAAGGTGAGCAGGTACGAGACGATCAGCGCCGCGCAGACGCCGTAGGCGACCGCCAGGAATGCGAACGGTGCGAAGCCCGAGGCGCGGTATTGGTTGCGCAGGATGGCGCAGGAAACGAGCAGGGCGATCAGGCCCGCCGCGGTGATGCACGGCAACAGCCCGGGGACCTCGCCGATCGGCAGATAGCGCAAGCTCAACGCAGCCAAGCCGACGGCGATGAGCGAGAATGCCGCGACAAGGGCGGCCAATCGTTCGTGCGCGGAAGCACCGGCACCGGCCGGATGCTCCGCGGGCAGAAGGCCCTGCATGACTCTTGAATCGGTCCTCAAGCACAAAGCTTGAAGTGATTTTGCGTCCAGACGTGGTCCGCGAACGTGACTGGCTCGGGAACACCGGTCACACCCTGCGTAAAGATCAGTACACGCGCAGGTAGTTGTCTCGCTCCCAGGGATGGACGGCCTTGCGATAACGCTCGTACTCCGCCGATTTCGCGTCCCGGAAGGCATGGTAGATGTGGTCGCCCAGTGCTCCCCGGACCACGAGATCCTTGTCGAGCATCTCGAGCGCTTCTTGCAGCGACTTCGGTAGCTTGCGGATTCCGCGCTTGCTCAGATCGCGCGGCGTCAGCTCGTAGGTCGAGCCCGTCAGCGGGTCGCCCGGAAGGGCGTGCGACTTGATGCCGTGCTCGACGCTCGCGAGCAGCACCGCCATCGCGAGATACGGGTTGCAGGTCGGGTCGGCGCTGCGCACCTCGATGCGCGGCTGCAAGCCGACCGGCGAGGGGACCCGTACCAGCGAGTTCGCGCTGCGGTACGACCAGACCGTATAGACCGGCGCGTCCCAGGCGGCGACCAGGCGTTTGTACGAGTTGACCGTCGGGTTGCAGATCGCGGTGAACGCCGGCGCGTGCTCGAGCAGTCCGCCGATCGCGAACAAGGTCTCCTCGCTGAGCTCCTCGTCTTCGGGCGGCGTCTCCGAGGCCTCTTGCTTCAGGGTGAGGTAGACGTGGACGCCGCTGCCGGCGAGCGACTCGAGCGGCTTGGGCATGAAGGTCGCGTGCAGGCCGTGCCGCGCCGCGACGTGCTTGGCCACCGTTCGCGTGGTGATCAGTGCGTCGGCGGCCGAGAGGACGCCGGTGTCCTTGATGTCGATCTCGTGCTGGCCGGTGCCGTGCTCGTGGTGGGCGCTCGAGACGGCGATGCCCATCGATTCGAGCGCGGTGACGATCTCGGTGCGCGCCACCTCGCCTTTGTCGTTCTCGTTGATGTCGAAGTACGAGCCGACGTCGGTAGTGGTGGTGGTGGGCTCGCCGTCCTTGAGATCGAACAGGTAGAACTCGACCTCGAGCGCGACGGCCAGGCCGGAGACGACGTCGCGCGTGTCCTCGATGGTGCGTTGCAGCGTCGTGCGCGGGCAGCCTTCGAACGGCTCGCCGTCGGGCGTCGCGATGTTGCAGATGAGCCGCGCTTCGACCGGGCCCGTTGTCTCGGTCCAGGGATAGACGGCGAACGTCGAAAGGTCGGGAAGCAGCATCATATCCGCTTCCTCGCCGCGCACGAAGCCGTCGATCGAGCCGCCGTCGAAGGTCACCTTGCCTTCCATCGCGCCGTCGAGTTCGTTGACGGGGATCGTGACGTTCTTGTTGATCCCCAGGATGTCGACGAACGAGAGCCGCACGAAGCGGACGTTCCGCTCCTTGGCGACGCGCAGCACGTCGCGTTTGGTCACGGTCTTGCGTTCACCGTTCGTGAGAGTTGAGTGCATCGATAGCCATCGCAGTCCGTAGCGTGAGTTGATCGTGGGCCGAGTCGAGATCGTGGCCGCTGATCTCGGCGATTTGGCGGAGCCGGTAGAAGACGGTATGGCGGTGAACCGACAGCTCGGCCGCGGCCGTCTTGACGTTCTGCCCGACTTCGAAATAGAGGCGCAGCGTTCGGATCAGCTCGGTTTGGTGCTTCTCGTCGTAAGCGCGCAGCGGCGCGAGGATCCGCTCCGAGAACGTACGCAGCTCGTCCGCGCCCGTGCTGCCGCGCAGCAGAAGGGGATAGATGCCCAGGTCTTCGTACGGCATGACGCGCGAGCCGCCGAAAAGCCGGCGCGCGATGAACATCGACTCGCGCGCCTCTTCGACGGTGCGGTAGGCGGAGATCGCATCGGCCTGCCGGCCGATTCCGCCGACGATCTTCGCGCCGAAGTGCGTCTTGTTGGCGGCGCGCGGAATGAGCGTGGCCGCCGTGCGCACGTTGGAGGCGTCGACCTCGATCGGCGCGGGGCAGAGGAACACGAAGCCGCCGCCGCGGTCGAGCACGATGATCTCGCCCCCGCCCGAACGCAACGTCTCCAGACAGATGCGCCGCAGGTCGCCTATCTTCACGGCGGCGACCGCTTCGTCGAGGCCTTCGGCCTCGACCGCGACCGCGACGTAGCCGGCAGCCAGCGTGATGCCGCGCGCCGCGGCGTCGTCCTTGGCCTCGATCGGGTCGTCGTAGGCACGCGCGATCAAACGGTCCCAGAATGACTTGCGGCGGTTGCGTCCCCCGCCGGCATCGCGCGAGAGTTCGACGGCTATCGCCGCCGCGGTCAGCCGGATCGCCCCCAAGCGGCCTTCGGCCGAAGCTGTATTCGGAAACACCGAGAGCCAGCCCAGCGGCCCGTCGCCGCCGCCGCGGATGCGCACCGCCAGCCCTTCGGGACCGTCGCCGGGCAACTGGAGGCGCACCAGGCTTTCGGCTTCCTTGGCAGCACCGCCGATCAGTTCGCGGCTCGAAGGCGGGATCGAGCGCGAACCCGAGCCGGTGAGCGCGATGTGGCGCCAGTCGGCGTCTTCGACCAGGACCGCCGCGCCGACGAGCCCGGCGAGGTGCGCGGCGAGCGCCTTCGGGCCGCCGCCGGTGCTGGCGACGCGCGCCAAGCCTTCCGCGAAATCGACCAATTGTTCGTTTGACATGGCCACGGTATCGATCATGCGAAGACACCGAGGACATGCTGACTTCGCATCTCGTTCTGGGAGCCGTGGTGCTCGCCGCCGCGCTGATCGCTATCTTCAACGCTGCAGCGCGCCGTGTGGTGGTTTATCTCCTGACCCTCCAAATCGTGGTAGGGGCGGTACTATGGTGGACGACCAAGGTGCCACCCCCGCCCCTGCACTGGATTCTCTCTTTGTTGATCGGCGGCGTTTACTCGGCGGCAAACGCGTTGGAACGACGCGGACGAGCGAGAAGTACGATCCTGGCGCTCACCATCTTCGGCGCGCTCCTGTTCTCATACATCTTCCTGGTAGGGATGCAGGCGGCGAAGCAATGAAGTCCTTTCGCCAAAGGTGACTACTCGGCGGCTTGCGCTGAGAGCGACGACTCCGTATCGTGGCTGGCGACCTTCCAGCTTACGCTGCTGAGCGCCGGATCGCGCTGGAGGGCGGCGGCGACCCGCTCGAGCTTCGCGTCGTCCCGGCCGTTTCCTAAAAGACGAGCGCCTCGAGCCGATCGCCGTTTCGACGAGGTGGCCCAGGCCGGCGAGGCTCCGGCCAGGAAGCCGATCCCGGAGACGATCTGGGCGGCGATGCCGGTCGCCGAACCGGAATCGTGGCTCAGCGGCGTGGCCAACACGAACAGGCACGAGCCCGTCGCCACGAGCGCGTTCGTGCGTAGGCCGGCCATGCGCTGGCGCCGCTGGCGCTCGAGCCCGATGACGGTCCCGACTCCGAACGCGACCGCCGGCCGGAGCGTGAACTCGAGCTCCGTCATGCGCCGCTGACGCCCCTGAGCGCGTGAAGGCTGGCCTCGGGGGCGCTCACCACCGGAATCCGGACGACTTTGGCGACAGACGCCGCGTTCGGGTCCAGGCTGAACTGGGCGAGGAACAGCGCGTCGAGGCCGTGCGTATCGCACGCGTCACGGGCGGCTTCGACCAGGACCCGGCCGTAGCGCTCGGCGTCGTCGGCGAAGGCGAACGCATTCTCGCGCAGCAGCGGGGTCAGCTCGACGGGCGTGTTCCGCAGCGCTGCGAGCTCCAGCAGGTGCGCTTCGATGACGGGATACGAGGGCGGGTAGCTGACGGCGAGCCCGATCCGCGGGCCGAGCGCGAGCACGGCGTGCGCGCCGGCTTCATCGGAGCGCTCGACGGGGAGACCGAGCTCGGCTTCCAGCCGGGGTGCGAAGCCGTTGTAGATCGAGCACGACAGAACGACGCGGCCGACGTCGTCGTGCAGGTGGGCGAGCACGGCCGAACGCAGCCGCTCGTAGCCGGCGTCGTCGTGCGCGAAGTGCATCGCGCGCGGATCGACCAGATCCGTTGCGAGCGCGTGGCGCAGCGCGGGCGCGTCGGGGTGACGCTCGAGCGCCTCCAGCGTCGCGGCCAGCGAGACGGGCGAGGCGTGGATGAAGAGGACGACCTTCATCGCCGTTTGCTAGCCCGCGGCGCCGCCCGGCTGGAAGAAGAGTTGAATCGTCGAGACGACCGTCAGGCCGCCCACGATGATGACCGTCGCCCAGGCGATGACGTTGAACGCGATGCCGTTGACGTAGGTGCCCATGATGCGCGGGTTGTTGATGAGGATCAGCATCAGGACGAGCACGACGGGGAGCAAGACGCCGTTGAGGACCTGGGAGTAGAAGATCGTCGCGAGCAGCGGCGCGCCCGGCAAGAGCACGAAGCCTGCTCCGATGACGATCATCCCGGCGTAGAGCGTGTAGAAGATCGGGGCGTCGCGGAAGCGGTGCTCGACGCCGGACTCGAAGCCGAACGCCTCGCATACGTAATACGCGGTCGACAGCGGCAAGATCGAGGCGGTGAAGATCGCCGCGTTGAGCAGCCCGATCGCGAACAGCAACGAGGCGTATTTCCCGGCGAGCGGCTGAAGGGCCGACGCCACGTCGCCGGCGTCATTGATGACGATCGGATGCTGCCCTGGCGGCACGTGCAAGTTGAAGGTAAAGATCGTCGCCGCGCTCGAGACGATGATGAAGAAGGCGATGACGTCGGTGATGATCGAGCCGCTGATGACGTCGAGGCGCGAGTACGGATATTCCTTGATCCGCACGCCTTTCTCGACGACCGCCGACTGGATGTAGAACTGCATCCAGGGCGAGATCGTCGTTCCGATGACGCCGATTGCGGTTAGCAGATAGGCGCTGGTCGGCGTGAAGTGCGGGACGAAGGTTTGGTGCAGAACATCGCCCCAGGGCGGATGGACGAGAAATCCGCTGGCCACGTAGGCGAGGTAGACGATGCAGAACGCGAAGAAGACGCGCTCGACGATCTTGTAGTTGCCGCGCGTGATCGTCACGAACACGAAGATCGCGCCTAAGGGGACGAGCAGATTCTTCGAGAGAAAGGCCGCGTAGGTTTGCAAGATCGGCGCGGCCGAGGCGATGCCCGCGAACTCCGCCGCGGTGTTGCCCAGGTCGCCGAGCACGAAGAGCAGCAGCACGATCGCGGTGACCCGCACGCCGAAGTTCTCGCGAATGAGGTCGGCGAGCCCCTTGCCGGTGACGGCGCCCATGCGCGCGCACATCTCCTGCGTCACGATCAGCGCGACCGTCACGGGAATGAGCAGCCACAGCATCGTGTAGCCGAACTGCGCGCCGGCGATCGAGTAGGTCGTGATGCCGCCGACGTCGTTGTCGGCGTTGGCGGTGATGATGCCGGGCCCGATGATCGAAAAGAACATGAGGAGCTGGCGCCACATCGTCGGGCCCGGCGCGCCGCTGTGGCGTGCATCCGAAGGGAGCTTCTCGGGCGCGTCAGCCTGTTGCAACGGACTGCTTCCTGCTCTTGGGATGGCGCACCATGCGCGGCAGCGACTTGGCGATCTTCTCGGGCATGATGGCGTCGATCGCGTCGTCGACGGTCACGATGCCCAGCATCTTGCCGTCCTCGTCGAGGATCGGCACGGCCAGCAGGTCGTAGCGCGCGATCATCGCGGCGACGTCTTCGGCGCTGGTATCCGGCCCGGTGCTGACGATGTCGGTCTCCATCAGCTTATGGATGAAGCCGGTCGGCAGCGCGAGCAGCAGCGTGCGCAGCGAGACGACCCCGAGCAGCTTGCGCCGTTCGTCGGTGACGTAGAGATAGTAGATGAACTCGGTCTCGGGCGCGATCTCGCGGATCTTGTCGATCGTGGCCGCCACCGTACGGTGCGGATAGATCCACACGTAGTCGGTCGTCATCAGGCCGCCGGCGGTGTCCTCGTCGTACTTGACGAGGTCGCGCAACTCGCCCGCGGTCTCGGGCTCCATCTCGGCGAGCAGCTCGGCTTGCCGTTCTTCGGAGAGCTCGGCGAGGAGGTCGGCCGCGTCGTCCGAGTCCATCTCCTCGATGATGTCGGCGGCGCGCTCGGTGCCCAGATCCTCGATGATCGTCTTCTGGGTGTCGTGGTCGAGATGTTCGAGGGCGTCGGCGGCCGTCTCGTCGTCGAGGCTGCGGAAGACGCGTGAGGCGTCCTGGGCTGAGAGGTCCGAGATGATGTCGGCGAGCTCCGAGGGATGGAGCCGTGAGAGCCGGTTCTCCGAGACCGAGAGCCGGATGTTGAAGGGATTGACGTCGGCGATCGGAGCGACGTTGTCCCAGGCGATCAGGCTGCGCGGGACGCGGTCGACGAGCCTGGGCAGGAGCCGGGCCGCGCCGAGCCGGCGCAGCAAACCGGAGACGCCGATGTCTGCGGCGACGACTCGCAGCGAGCCGCCGGTGTTGGCGACCTCGAGGTCGTTGATGCGCACGACCTTGCGGCCGTCGACGTCGACGATCTGCTTGTCGAAGAGGTCGCGAATCAGATACAGCGCCTGGTCTTCGGGGATCGCAGGCGTCGCGGGGCGCGAACGCAGGACGATCGAGCCGCGCTCGTCGACGTCGGCCACTTCGGCCATCGGGACATAGCGCTCGCCGTTCTTCGTCTTGAGCACGAGCCCGTCGATGCGCGGGAACGTGTCGTCGGGTTTCGTGACGAGGAAGTCGATGACTTTCCCAACGGAAGTTTGCGGGTCGTCGCCGGCGACGACCGCGGCGCGGCCGACCAGCTCCGAGAGGTAGCCCTCTTGAAAGCTCATGCGCGTCACCCCCTCTCAAAAAACGAAGACCAGCCGCGGCGCGCGACCGGTCCGTGAGCACGATCCAAGAAACTCGTGCTTACATCCCAGTCGCTTCAAGTTTTGGCACTGCGGGCCGTAGACGACGCCTCGAGTCGTAAGCCGATTTCGAGAACGCCCTCAGCCGTTTTGAGCGCCGCCTTAGTTCGGCGGAGCCTGTTCCACCCACTTGGCGTCTCTCGACGTTTCGGGGCAACGGCCTATGTGTCGCGCAGACGCCTCACCTAGCGAGATGTCCGTCTTCAAGTATAAGGGGCCCCTTTTGAGAGGGTCAACCCTTCGAAAGGCGGTGGCGCCCGATCAGCGCGTGTAGCGCTGGTACCTGGGACGCGATTCCAAGCGACCGACCGCCGCCAGCGCGACCGCGCCCAGGCCGAGCAGCAAGACGAATCCGTAGACGACCGTCGACTCGCGGTGCTGGGCGTCGTACTCCATGCGGCGCGGATCGGTCTCCGGGATCGAGCTGATCGGGCCGTTGACGGTCTTGGCGGTCGATTGCATCGCCGGCACGATCGCGAGCGCACCGAAAGCGCTGGCGGCCAGCATGAGCACCAGCAGAACGATGCGGAGCAGTGCAAGGGGCCGCATCGCGTCGTCGCGGGCCCGGATCGCCGCGGCGACGATCGCCAGCACGCCGCAGACGAAGCCCAAAATGGTCAGGGCCCATAAGACCTGTGCGATCAAAGTCGCAAAGACGTCCATATCGGGTACGATCCGGAAGGCGATCGGGGCGAAGAGGAGCGCGAACGCGGCCAGAGCCCCGACCCACAACGCGAGGAAGAGCGCTTCGAGGACGGTGAAGGTGCGGACCATCGTCATTCGTTTCTCAGGGATAGGTAAGTGGACCCGCTTCAACTTGCGATCGAGACGGCGACCGAGGCCGGCGCGCTCCTGCAACGGCACCTCGACCAGCCGCTCGAGGCGCACGAGAAGGCCGCGCGCGGCGACATCGTCACCGCCGCCGACATGGCCAGCGAGGCGTTTATTCTGCGCCGCTTGCGGGCCGCATTTCCCGCCAGCACGGTGCTCGGAGAGGAAGGCGGAACGCACCGCGGGACGAGCGACGAACGCTGGATCGTCGACCCGCTCGACGGAACGACGAACTACGCGCACGGCTATCCCTTGTACTGCGTCTCGATCGCGTACGAGCGCGCCGGCGAACTGATTTGCGGCGCGATCTACGCCCCGGCGCTGGGGGAATCGTACGCGGTCGAGCGCGGCGCCGGCGCCACCTGCAACGGGCGCCGGCTCGCCGTTTCGGCCGTGTCCGCGGTCGCGCAGTCGCTGGTCTGCACGGGCTTCTTCCCGGCGCGCTACGAGCGCAACATCCAACATTTCGCGCAGCTCTCGCGCAAGGCGCAGGGCGTGCGGCGCGACGGTTCGGCGGCGCTCGACCTGGCGTTCGTCGCGAGCGGCCGCTTCGACGCGTTTTGGGAATTCGATCTGCACGCGTGGGACGTCGCGGCGGGCGCCTTGCTGGTGCGCGAGGCGGGCGGCCGCGTCAGCGCGATCGACGGCAGTGCGTTCGCCGTCGAGGCCGGCTCGCTGCTCGCAAGCAACGGTGCGACGCACGACGAGATGGTGCGTCACCTCGGTGAAGCCGGCTGAGCGGACAGAGCCGGTAGGCTCGCAGCAAGCTTTCGCCTTCGTCGAGGAACCGCAAGCCGCGCCGCGCGTCGAGCCGGTCGCGCTCGCGCAGAGCCGCATCGTGGTCGGCACGTGCGGCTATTCCTACAAGGACTGGATCGGCCGGTTCTACCCCGAGCGCACCAAACCGCAAGCGATGCTGCCGTACTACGCCGAGCGCTTCGCTGCGGTCGAGATCGACGCGTCCTACTATCGCATTCCGCCGCCGGCTGCGTTCGCGTCGATGAGCGCGCGCACGCCGCCCGCGTTCCGCTTCACGGTGAAGGCGCCGGGCTCGGTCACGCACCTGCCCGTCGACGAGGCGCTCGACGTTCCCGACGATGCGAAGCTCTTTCGCGAGAACCTGCAGCCGCTGGTCGAGGACGGCAAGCTGGCCGCGGTGCTGGTGCAATTTCCGCACGCCTTTCGCCCGACGCCCCAGACGGAGCGCTATCTGCGCAACCTGGCCGCGGCCTTCGAGGGACTGACGCTGGCGCTCGAGTTTCGCAATCGCGAGTGGCAGACGGCCGCGACGCTCGAGCTGCTCGCCCAGCTCGACGCCGCTTGGTGCAACGTCGACGAGCCGCAGTTCGAGACGATGGTGCGGCCCTCGAGCGACGTCGTCGGTCCGCTCGCCTACGTCCGTTTCCACGGGCGCAACTACAAGCAGTGGTGGCGCGGAACCGCCGCGGAGCGTTACGACTATCTCTATACGCCCGAGGAGCTGGAGCCGTGGACGGAGCGCGTCATCGACATGGCCGCGCAGACGCCGCAGACGTTCGTGTTCTTCAACAACCATCGCTTCGGGCAAGCGGCGCGCAACGCGTCGATGTTCGCCGGCATGCTGCTGGCACGGCTCGGCCCCGAAGACGAGTGAAGCCTACTTGGAGTCGTCTTCGGCGGGCACGACGTAACAGCTCGCGGTGGCGAGGTCGTCGCCGACGATCACCTTGAAGCGCGAGCCTTTGGGCGCGACGAACTCTTTGCCGTGGTGCAGCACGTTGTAGCCGCTGAACGCGATGCCGATGAAGGGCACGTACTCGAGGACGCCCGGCGCGTTGCCGGTCGAGCCTTGTCCGAGCAAACTTTTCTCGACGGCGGGATCGGCCATCACGGGAATCCGCGTGCCGTCTTCGAGGTGGATGAAGCGCGGGTCGAGGATAATCGTTCCGGGGACGCCCGCGCCGTGAGCGTGCTGCACGTAGAGCACGACCCCGTATCCCTTCGAGCCTGAAGGGATTTCCGGAAGCGTGCCGACCGGCGGAATGCGATCGAGGATGGCGAAGGCGAACGAGTCGCCCGCCGAGTTTACGCTGGTGTCAAGCTTCGTTTGCAGCTCAGCGTCGGCTTGCAGGCACTGCGGAAGCTGCGGCGGCTCGAGCGGCGAGCCGCCCTGAGACGGCTGTGCTGCCGCGGAAGGCGGCTTCGCCGGCGATTGAGCGCCCGGCACGCGCGAAGGGGCGGCAAACGTCGCCGCGAGCAGGGCGAGGGCGGCGAGCTGCGACGTTTGAGAGCGCAGCGAGCGCTGGACGCGAAACGCACGCATGAGGGGCCTATTACGAGCGCTCGTCGGATTGTCCCGGCGGCGAACGGCGTGTGTCGCCTCGCGCGCTGCCGTTCCACATCGCAAAAAGCGCTTCAAACAAAAAAGCCGAGGGGAGAAGAGTTGGAGCCTGCTTGCACGTAAGATCATAGTATGATGAAGAGTCGGCGTATCGACGCGCGCGTCGAGCTTGAATTCCTAAGGGCGACCGAAGCAGCGGCAATCGTATCAGGCCATCTCGTCGGTCGGGGTGACAAAAACGGGGTCGACCAAGCCGCGGTCGACGCCATGCGAACCGTGCTGGGCGAGGTCGACATCGACGGCGTCGTCGTCATCGGTGAAGGTGAAAAGGACGAAGCACCGATGCTCTACATCGGTGAACGCATCGGCACGGGCGACGGTCCGGCGATGGACGTCGCAGTCGATCCGATCGACGGCACCACCTTGGCGGCAAAAGGCGGACACGGCGCGATCTCCGTGGTTGCGGCGGCCGAACGAGGCTCGTTGTTCCACACGCACATCGCGTACATGGACAAGATCATCGTCGGCAAGGCGGGGAAGGGTCTCATCTCGATCGACGCTTCCGTCGAAGATAACGTTCGCGCGGTTGCAAAGGCGATGGGACGGCCGATCGAGGAGATCACGGTCGCGCTGCTGGAGCGCCCGCGCAATGACGAGTACGTGCGGCGCCTGCGCGAGCTGGGCGCGCGCGTGCGCCTATTCGTCGACGGCGACGTGGCCAACGGCATCATCGCCGCGCTCGAGGAGCGCAGCCGCATCGACATGCTGATGGGCATCGGCGGCGCGACGGAAGGCGTCGTGACCGCGTGCGCGGTCAAGTGCCTCGGGGGCGACATGCAGGGCCGTCTCTGGCTGCGCGAGAGCGAAGAGGAGATCGCGCGTCAAGAAGGGATCGACCCGAGCAAGATTTTGACGCTCGACGACCTTTGCCGGTCGGATCTCGCCATGTTGGCGGCCACCGGCGTCACCGACGGCGAGCTGCTCCAAGGCGTCACCTACGTTCGCGGCAGCGCGTACACGCAGTCGATCATCATCTCGTCGCTCACCAACACGATGCGCATGGTCGACGGGAAGCACGATCAGGAAGCGTTCACCGTCGCCTCGCAATCCAACGGAACCACCTCGTCGATTCTGATCAAGGGGTAGACTGCAGATGAGCAGTCAGCTGGCGGCGACCGCCAAAGCGATGGTCGCCGCCGGTAGGGGTATTCTGGCCGCGGATGAGAGCACCAAAACCGCCAACAAGCGCTTCGCGCTGCTCGACATCGAACAGACCGAAGAGAAGCGGCGCCAGTACCGCCAACTATTGTTCACCGCGCCGTACTTCGGCGACTACATCAGCGGCGTGATCCTGTACGACGAGACGATTCACCAGTCGGCCGACGACGGCCGCAGCTTCGTCCAGGTTCTTCACGACGCCGACGCGATTCCGGGCATCAAGCTCGACACGGGCGGCGTGCCGCTTGCGCTGGGCGGACGGGGGGAGCTCGTCACCGAGGGCCTCGACGGGCTTGCCAAGCGGGTCGAAGAATATGTCGCGCTGGGCGCCCGATTCGCGAAGTGGCGCGCGGTCATCGCGATCGACGAGGGCATTCCGACCGACGCGCTGCTGCTCGCCAACGCCCATTCGCTCGCGCGTTACGCGGCGATCTGCCAGGCAGGCGGCCTCGTGCCGATCGTCGAGCCGGAAGTGCTATCCGACGGCGAGCACTCGAAGCACTCGCTCGAGAAGAGCTTCGAAGTCCACGAGCGGGCGCTGCGTATCCAATTCGAACAGCTTGCCGCACTCAACGTGCGTTTCGAGGAGATGGTGCTCAAGCCGAGCTTCGTCATCCCCGGTCAGAAGTCGGGCCAGAAGGCCACGGCCCGGAAGATCGCGGACGCGACGGTTACGGTCCTGACGCGCTGGGTTCCGGCGGCCGTCGGCGGCATCGCCTTCCTCTCGGGCGGTCAGAGCGACGAGGCGGCGACCCTCAATCTCAACGAGGTCAACACGGTCGCCCAAGAGCGTCCCGTGCCGTGGAACCTGACGTTCTCATACGGGCGCGCGCTCCAGCACCAGGCGCTCACCACCTGGAGAGGCTCCGCCGCGAACGTCAAGCCCGCGCAAGCCGAGTTCACGCATCGCGTGAAGATGAACAGCCTCGCGTCGCTCGGCACGTACACGCCGGACGCGGAAAAAGAGAAGAGCCTCGTTCTCGCTTAGTCCTCGGCGGCGGGACGCAGAGGGATTGGGGCGCTTTGCGAGAGAGAATGCTTCCATTGCGGAGGGTATCAATGAAGCGCTTAGAGATCGGCGCCCTCGTGCTGGCTTTGGCAGCCGGCGTCGTGGTCGTCGCAGGCTGCAGTAGCGGCGGAACGCCGGCCGCGCCCGTCGGAGCGGTGATCCCGGCAAGCGCTATGACGCCGACGCCGACACCGAGCCCGACCGCGACGCCTTAACCGGCGAACCGCTTCAGACGGCCGCCTTCGCCCACGCGTCGAGCGCGTCGCGCCACGTTCCGAGCCAAAGGCGCGACGGGATGAAGAAGAGCGCCGCCCAGGTGCAGATCAGATCCTCGTTCGATAGGTGGCTTCCGAAGTCGCGTGAATCGAGTCGCGCCTTCGGCCTGCCCCCTAGCTCACGGATGAACTGCGCGGCGGCCGTCTTCGTCAGCACCTGATCGAGCGAGGGACGCCCCGAGACGTCGGCGACGACGCCCGACATCGAGAGCAGCGCCTTGCGGAACAGCGTCAACTCCTCGGGGAATTGCATCGCGGCGGTCGTCATGATCCCGTCGAGCAGGTCGGTCAGCCAGTCGAAGCCCGGAAACACGCCGCGCCGCACAAGCTTGAACGCTTCGGTGATCGCCTCGTCGAGCTTCTGCTGATCGAGCACGTTGCCGAAGGACGCGATGGCGCGCGTCGTTTGCGACTGGTCGAGCGTGGCCGCGCCGAGGACGGCCTGCACGACGGCCGCGCGCTGTTCTTTGGTGAGCTCGACGATCAGGGCCCAATCCAGGATCGCGAGGCGCCCGTCGTCGGTCGCGAACAAGTTGCCGGCGTGCGGGTCGGCGTGGAAGAGCGCCAGCGGCTCCGGGCTCCAGAACGGCTTGGCCAGCAGCGACTCGATGATCGTCTCTGCGAGGTGTCGCCGCCGCTCCTTGCCCAGGCCGGGGTCGGTGACCTTGCGCCCGTCGATGCGCCCCATCGCGGTGACGTGCGGCGTGCAGAACGGCAGCAGCTTCGGGACGACGACCGCCTTCACGTCGGCGTAGAAGAGAGCCGCCTTGGCGAGGTGCTTTTGCTCGAGGTCGAGCCGGATCTCGTTGAGGAGCAAGGCGCGCACGCTGTCGAGCGTGTTGCGGTAGTCGAGGACCGGCAGGTCGTAGTGCGTGCAGCGCTCTTCGAGATAGGCGCCGAGCTTCGGCCACAGCGCAAGCTCTTCGCGCAGGCGCTCTTCGGCTAGCGGCTTGAGGATCTTGAAGACGCCGCGCTGCACGCTCCCGTCGGGCTGCGTCCACTCGAAGGGGAGCACGATCGCGACGCTGCCCTCGGCGAGCGCTTCGGGAGCGAGCGCGATCTCCGGCGGAATCGTGCCGAGCTCGCGCTGCAGCACCGCTTCGATCTCGGGCAGGTCGCTGGTCGGTGCGAGCGATTCGAGGGACTGCAGCCGCTCGCGCAGCTCGGGGGCGAGCCGTTTGTCGTGGCCGACGACCTGGCCAAGCTTGTGCAACGTGGGGCATGAGTGCAGCAGCTTCACCAGGCGGTCGTCGACGGTCGTGTCCTCGGGGAGCATCATCTGTTCGGCGACGATTCCCTGGACGCGCTCCTCCGAGATGCCGCTGAGAAAATAGACGAAACCGTCCGTCACGAGCGGCCGGTACGACGCATAGATCTCGGGCACGAGCGGCAGCGTCTCGAGCAGCTCGCGCAGGGTGGCCTGCAGCGCCTCGTCAAGCATCGCGGGTTCAGACTTCAGGATCCGGCCGGCGGGCGCCTTGCGACGTTTGGCGGCCGCGCTCCGGGAACCGCCGAACCCCGCCGGATGCAGGCGTGAACCGCGTCGAGCGTTCGCTCACGACTTGCCGCACGTAGAGCCGATGCTCTCCGCGCCGACCGAGCAGCAGGTGCGCTCGGTGCTGGAAGAGTCGAATGACCTGCACTTCATCTTCGAGCGCGACGGGGCGGTCACGGGCGTTGTGCTGTGCCGCATCCACGACGGCTGGCTCGGGGAGATATCGCGGCCGTGCCGCGCAGCGGTTTGGGAAGGTTCGCGATGAACGAGGTGTTGCGCTGGGTGTTCGAGAGCCAGCGCGCGCATAAGGTGTATCTGGAGACGATCGCTTCGAACGTGCCCGCGCGGCGGCTCTACGATAACCTCGGCTTCGTTCTCGAGGGGACGTGGCGCGACGGCTTTCGCGGTCGCGACGGGGCGTACCACGATCTGTGCGCCTACGGGATGCTCGCGCGCGAGTACGCTTTGCGGAAGGCGAAGGCCTGACGGCCGGCTTAGCCGAGCTTGGCCAGGATCTCGGCGGTCGTGCCGATCTCGCCGATGCGCGGGAAGATGATCTCGAGCGCGCGCGCGTGCGCCTCGGCCTTCATGTCGGTCATCGCGTCCTCGGCGAAGGTGAGGTTAATAGGCGCGCTCCCATGCGTCGCGCGCGGTGGACTCGACGCCGATGCTGGTCGCGACGCCGGCGAGGACGATGTTGGTGACGTCGCGCCGCCGCAGCTGCAGGTCGAGGTCGGTGCCGTAGAACGCGCCCCACTGCCGCTTGTGGATGATGATGTCGCGCTTCGGATCGGCGTGCAGTTCGTCCACGAACTCGAACCAGTTGCCCGACGGCCGGGCCGCCGGTGGAGGCGCTTGCGTGCGGGTCTTCAGCGCGTCGCCGAAGTCGGCCGACCAGCCGACGTGCACGAGGACGACCGGCAAGCTCTTCGCGCGGAACGCGTCGACGAGGCGAACGACGTTCTGCACGACGCCGGCCGTCGGATGGACGGCCGGCATCTGGACGATGCCCTTCTGGATGTCGATGACGACGAGCGCCGTCTTGGGATCGAGAGTCGTGACCGGCATGGCGTTCCTTTCCCCAATCGCGCCGCGGTTATCTCGCGCGGTCAGACGCGATCTCACGGCTCGCGGAACGGCGATTCCTGGCGGTCAGCTGCGTGCGTGGGACGCCGAGGGAGTGTGCGGCTCTGCGCCGGGGGAGCCTCGTGGACCGGGCAGCCGAAACCCAGCCCGTGGCGTGCTCGAACGCAGCGCCGGGGCGCAGGCCAGGACCGTGCGGGCCGCGCCCCGTAAGGCACGGCTCGCGGAGAGATGGCAGAGCGGTTTAATGCAGCAGTCTTGAAAACTGCAGACGGTGCTGAGCCGTCCGAGGGTTCGAATCCCTCTCTCTCCTTATGTGGGCCGTCGCACCACATGTAGGCCGCTTCGTATCACAAGGTAGGCCACTTCGCCCACGCCTTAGGTTCGTCGAATTGTGGAGCGTTAGGTGCTCCTATTCGATGCGTGGTGCGCGAAGAGGCCGGGATTTCGATGCGAGCGGTGACCTTGGGATGTGTGATTCGCGCTGGTCTTGTCGTTTGCGGCCCTGGGCTTCATGGGAATTGACTCGCACTCTCGCTGCGGCTCTTGGATCGGTTCCTTCGCACACATGAGCAGGCAACGGATGCTCGCGCAGCACCCTCCATAAGCAGTGATCACCGCGGCCATTATGCCTCGCGTTTTCGCAGTGTGGAATGACGACGGAGAAAGCCGCGGGAATTCAAGCGTGGATGCTGTTGTTGAGAGCGGCTCGGACCTCCCGAGCGGGCGCCCCCTAAGGGTGATTTTGCCTTCCAGCCGAAGTAAGTCGCACAACGACCGTCTTTCGTGGAGGGAACCATCCGTGTCGGTGAAGGCTTCAACTGTGTCAAGCGTCGCAATGAGCGAGCAGATCGCCAAAAAGCCGGGCTTCCTGGCCGCCCTCGATCAGAGCGGTGGTTCGACGCCTGGAGCCTTGCGTTTGTACGGAATCCCGGAGACCGCCTACAACGGCGACGCCGAGATGTACAAGGTCGTGCACGAAATGCGCGTCCGGATCATCACTTCTCCGGCGTTCAGCGGAGACAAGGTCATCGGGGCGATTCTGTTCGAGCGTACCATGGATGGCGACGTCAACGGCAAGCCCGTTCCGTCGTTCCTCTGGGAAGACCGCAGCGTCGTCCCGTTCCTGAAAGTCGACAAGGGCCTCGAAGCGGAAGCCGACGGCGTCTGCCTCATGAAGCCGATTCCCGGTCTGGACGAGCTGCTTGCGCGGGCCGTGCCGCTCGGCGTTTACGGCACGAAGATGCGTTCGACCATCAATCGTGCCAGCCGCAGCGGAATCGCCGCAATCGTGAAGCAGCAGTTTGAGCTGGGAGCGCAGATCTACAATCACGGACTGATGCCGATCCTCGAGCCGGAAGTCAACATCAAGGCACCCGACAAAGCGGAAGCCGAGGCCATTCTGCTCGAGGAACTCACGAAGGGTCTCGATGGACTGCCGGCCAGCCAGCAGGTCATGCTCAAGTTGACGATTCCGGACGTCACCGACCTCTACGCCCCGCTTGTCGCGGACAAACGCCTGCAACGCGTCGTTGCGCTTTCCGGCGGCTACACCCGAGAGGACGCTGACAAGAAGCTTGCCCACAACCACGGGATAATCGCAAGCTTCTCGCGCGCTCTCGTCTCCGAGCTCAAGTTCCAGATGAGCGACGCAGAGTTCAACGCCACGCTAGCCAAGGCGATCGACGAGATATTCAACGCCTCGACGGTCAAGGTATAAGCTCGCGGCTCGCGCGAGGGCGGCTTCACCGCCGCTCCTGCGAGTCTTGCTTTAAGGTCGGTAAGTTAGGCAGCGAATCCGTTTGTTAGCGTGCCGGCAAGGATTGAGGCGCCGCAAGTTGCGGCGCCTCATGATTTGTCATGCTTTGACGTCGTTGCATCAATTTTGATGATCGACAAAGCTTAAGCTATAAATATATCCTGCATTGCGTCGCAGCTAAGAACGTTCGAAAGAGAATTTGCCTCGCCATGCCCGTCGGCCTGGCGGCTTGCCGCGACCGGGCGTTGCTGCTCCTTGGTTACGCTGGAGCGTTCAGACGCTCGGAGCTCGTGGCCCTCGACGTCGTAGATCTCAAATTTTTGGCGGCGGGGGTGTACGTGTGGATCGCGGCCGCCAAGAACGACCCACGGAAGAAGGGGCGCGAGCTCTACGTGCCGCGGCTGCCGAAACCGGAGATCTGCCCGGTCCTTGCCCTCGAGCGGTGGCTGGAGGTCGTCGGCTCGGAGGGGAGCCGTGTTCAGGACCTTGATCTGCGCGGCGCGCTCACGGCGACTCGGCTCGATCCGGGCGACGTGGCGCGCATCCTGAGGCGCCGAGCGGCTGCGGCCGGCGTCGCAGGCGATTCGCGGGCCACTCCCTGCGGCGCGGCTTCATTACCTCGAGAGACTTCCGCCGCCAGCGACTACTCGTTGCGCGATCGTCGCAGCAAGAAGAGGCGAGGAAAGCGCGACCGAAAAGATCTCAGGTCATCCCGGAAGGCCAAAAGGGTCCGGGGTTTCAGGTCAGAACGCGGCCGCTCTCTTATGCAAACCAGGACGGACGACATCGTGATCGATGGCAGGCGGCTCGAGACGGTTTGGGCGGAGCCGGCGGATGCGTCGCTTCCGGTCGTCGTTATGTTGCATGAAGGGCTGGGTTCCGTCTCACTCTGGAAGGACTTCCCGCAGCGACTCGGTCAGCGGACCGGTTACGGCATTCTTGTCTACTCGCGCTATGGTTACGGCCGCTCTGACCGGCTCGCGGAACGACGGCACGTCGATTACATGCACCGCGAAGGCGAGGTCGTGCTTCCGGAACTCTTACGCCGGCTCGGTATCGTCAAGCCGATTTTGCTCGGCCATAGCGACGGCGCATCAATCGCACTGATATACGCCGGCAGCCGGGTCGACGGTCCGAAGGCGCTGATCCTCGAAGCGCCGCACGTCTTCGTCGAAGACAAAGCGGTCCGAAGCATCGCACAGGCAAAGGTCGTCTTCGAGACCGGCGACTGGCGCGTGAAGCTGAGGCGCTATCACGAGGACCCCGAAGCGACCTTTCGGGGTTGGAACGATATCTGGCTCGATCCGTCCTTTCGCTCCTGGAACATCGAGTCATACTTGGAATCGATACGCTGTCCCGTGCTCGTGATTCAAGGTCAGGACGACGAGTACGCTACCGAGGCACAGGTCGAATCGATCGTCGCGAGGGTCCCGGGTGCCCAAGGCGTCCTCCTCCCACGCTGCGGCCACTCTCCCCACAGCGAGCAGCCGGAAGAGACGCTCACGCGTATCCAGTCGTTTCTCAGAGGCTGGTCGACGTAAGCCTGAGCGTGCTGTGACGGCGCGAGCCTGACGGAGCATTCTGCTGCGAGACTATGCGCGTCGTCACCGATGGCTTCTCTCACCGTCTCGTCCGGCCGCGCGTTGGCCGCGGGATGGCTTTGAGGAAGACTGATCCGCATCCGGTGGCAGCAGAAGTCACGCATCGCTATCCGGAGCGCGTACGGCGCCTCGTGCTGGCGGCGACGACAGCGGGCGCAGTAGCCATACCGGGACGCTTTTCCGCGCTCCTCAGCCTGCTCAGCGCCCGCCGGTACAAGGGCGGTCGCATGGTTCATGTCGGCGGCGAACTGTACGGCGGCAAAGTCCGGCGGCAACCGAAGCTCCTGGAACGGAGTCGTCCTCAGCGGCTTGAACGCTCCTTCCTGGCACGCTTACGTTCCTGCTTCTTTTCCTGATCGCCCTTCGAGCGTCGCAGCCGCACGATGATCCCCTCCGGCTCAAAGCGCAGATCCTCGACGTCGAGTGACGGGCTCCGAGCGCCGGAAGGGGCCGACGAATCCGAGGAGGAGCAACGCCCGGTCGCGGGTGCCAGGGTCTTGCGGTCGATTGCCCCGACGATCTGACGCAGCGCGTCGTCGACGAGCGCGTTCTTCTGCTGCTGCGCGACCCCGGCGCGCCGGCGAAGACCGCGATGGGCGGTCCGTACGATCTGGTGCTCGGTCGGCGCATCGAATCCCGTCGGGCGGTGGCAGACGGTGATCCCGGCCAGCTTGCGGCTCCAACTCGCGGGCTTGCGGCCGCGGCGACCCAAATCGACGAGGTGGAGCGTGATCGTCTCAGGTTCGGCGGGGAGACGCTCGCGCGCAAACCGCGCACAGAAGGCCGAAAAGTCGCGCCAGTCGGCGGCGTAGGCGCGTTCGGACGAGGCCGCGCGGGCTTCTTCTGCCGCCTGCCGGGCCTCCGCCCGCAGGCTCCTCGATCGTCGTGCTTCAGAAACGCAACTGCACAATCCAGCATCTCCGCCAGAAAAGGAGCGTATGAAGCATCCGCCCCCGAAGATAGCCGGGGACAGTCGCGGCATCCGTTCACGGGAGGAGCTGTGCATACAATGTCCGGCCGCTCTAATTCGCCCAGCGAAAGCCGGAACGGTACGATGGCCGGTCACGCGGTCATGGAGATCGCGGGCCGGATAGCTACGATCTTGATCCACAACCCATCCAAACGCAACGCACTAACTGGACCGTTCTTCAAAGAATTCGTTGGCGCGTTTGCCTCGTTCGACGCTGCTGGCGTACGCGCCGTCGTCATCCGCGCAGGAGAAAACGACGAAGTGTGGTCGTCGGGACAAGACATTTCCGAGCTCGAACACGGCAGTGATCCGCTTGTCTACGACTGCCTGCTTCAGCAGGCACTGCGCTGCGTGCGGGAATTTCGATTTCCGGTTATCGCGATGGTGCACGGTTCGGTCTGGGGCGGGGCGGGAGATCTCGCGCTGAACTGCGATTTGACCATCGGGGACACGACGTCAAGCTTCGCCATCGCGGCAACGCATCTAGGCATCCCTTACAATTCGAGTACATTACTGCATGTCCTCAACCGTGTCGGCCTCAACATTGCGCTTGAAATGTTCGCGACAGCGGGCAGCTTCGATGCCGAGCGGGCGTTGCGAGTTGGTATCTTGAATCATCTCGTCGAACCGGGGGAACTCGAACCGTTTACGTACGCAATGGCAAGAACAATGGCGTCGAATGCACCGCTTGCGGTGACGGCCGCAAAGGAACAGCTGCGCCTTCTGGCCGATGCGCTGCCGTTAGCGACTGCTCACTTCGAGCGGATCAACGAGTTGCGGCAGCAGGCGCTGGAGAGCGACGACTTTCGCGAGGGCCTTCGCGCATTTCGGGAAAGACGAGCGCCGGTTTTTAAGGGTTCATAAGCCGTCCTGTTACACACTTCGCGTTTCTGGAGCGAGTGAAGTCCTCATGCGATGGTTTCCGTTGCAAAGTCGCACGTTGCCAGAGCGAGCGCGGTCTTAATGGCTGCCGCCTGGGTGCGCTTCTGAACGGCCACTTTCAAAACCCGTTCTCACCGATCATCACGTATCACGCTCAAACTCTGCAACAAAACCCCTAAAGTGACCCCATTGATGCTTTAGTTTAGTCGATCGCCGAATTCACGTATCCCTCGAGCGCGACGTATTCACCATGCCAAGTGCTAGGCCGCAAGATGAAAGGCATGCTGCCAACAAACGGCTGGACACTGAAAGGGCGCCGATGGACCACACGCTGACGAGCAGGGACAGCAACGGGGCGACTCGGCCGCGATGGCCGGAAGCGTAGAAATTCGACACCTCGCTCGAGTATTGCCGCCCTCTGAACGGGGAGGCCATTCTCGCAAGCGACACATCGTATGCTCGCCTCTTTGTCGGGCCTGACAGAGGTCTCGATGATTTGATTACGATTCTGCCATATTGTGATTAATTTGCCGCCAAGGCCGCGCATGTACGCCGCGGAACGCTTGATGGTCTCCATGCGCTTGAGCGCGTACGCCTCCTCGAGCCAGAGGCCGAACTCACGCAGGTTCCCGCGCGCCTCGCGGCCGTCGATCGTCGTCGTCTGCTGGAGCGGCTCGTTGATCGTGACGATGTCGCTGTTGGGCGTAGCGGCGCCGTCGGGGGCTTCTCGGCTGCTCGCGTTTTGGATGGTTTGCTTCCCGGTCAATGGCGTCTTGGCCCTCGTCCGCAACTCCTTTCTTGCTAGCGAGGAATGTGTGATGACCCTACTCAGACTCACTCCCGTCATGCTCGGCATCGCACTGATGACCCAGCTCTTGTCGCCGGCTCACGCCTCGAGCACGCTTGCAGGGGACGCCGGCGCAGGGAAGCGACGGGCGCGCATAGCGCAGGACCCGTGCGCTGCAGGTCACGCCCGCCGGCGCGCCTGGCTGCTCGCGACACCATCGGTGGAGCTGGTCGAAGGATGACGTCAACCGCACGCGGATCAGCCAATAGATAGCAGCGCGAGCGTCTTGCGCCTTCTCAGAGGCGGTCAGCGTAAGGAAGTACGGTCGCTGAGGGAACCCATCGGAGTCGATCGAGGGAGTCGCCTGAATCCTTAAGCGAGTTTTCTGTTCCGTTGCTCCCCAACACCCGTCGCCCACTTTGCAGCTCTTTCGACGTCGGCGAGATTGGCGGCGGTGAACCGCGCGCGCTTTGCATAGACGACAGCGCCACTCGCGTCGCAAACGACTACGCCCGCCGCGTTCTTGTCACCGGGCGGCACGAGCGTGCGCCAGCCAGCGCCGTTGAATGTGACGAGCACGTTGTCGTTAATCTGTTCCTTGCTGCCGACGGCGGCTCCCTCGACCATCTTGCGTATGTGGCGTCGCGACACGAACGCCGTCCTGTCTGCGACGACCACGACGTAGACGACGGCGCCTTGCGCGACACGATCCTCCAGCAGCTTGCGCGACCACGACTTCAAATCGGGTTCCGCCTCCTTGGTAAACGCGAGGAGCAGCACGAGCGGCTTTCCGGCGGCGTCCGTCGGAAGGACGACGTGATTACCACCCAGCGCGTCAGCTTCGAGTCGTGGCAGGTTTGCGGCGGCCGCGGGCAACGCGCCGGACCACGCAATGTCAAGTGCGAGGACGAAGGCGATGTTACGAGATGGCAGACGGAACATCATGGCCGAGCCTTTCATGTACGGCTTCTGATTGGTGCGCGAGCACACGCGAAGACCGGCGGAGGAACGGGACGAGAACGAGTGAGAGTACGAGGATGCCTCCGATCAGCATCCAGGCCTCGTTGAACGCAACGGTCGCTGCCGCGCGCGCGATGATCGGCTTGACGAAGGTGATATCACCGGGATCCGCATGAGCGATGTCGACGCCGGCCAGCAGGTCTTTCGGTATGCCGACGAACGCGGCGGTAGCGGCCTTACCCTTGACGAGCTCGTCCAACAAGCGCGTCGCGATCTCGTGCGGCCGAACGTTCACGATCGTGTCGACAAGGCCGATGCCGACGGCCCCGCCGACGTTACGCATGAAATTCAACAAGCCACTCGCGTTTGAAAGCGCCTCGGACCGTAATTCGTCCAGCGCGACGTTGGTGATCGGTAGGATGCAGAAGAGGAGTGCGGCACCGCGCAGAATTTGCGGCATGACCAATCCGGCAAAGTCCGTCGTCGGTGTTTGAAAGGCGTTGCCGAGCGCCCCTGCGGCGAAGAGACCGAATCCGATCGCAGCGACCCAACGCGCCGGCAGCCGACGATCGGCGATCGTCGCAAGCGGGGCGGCGACGAGCTGCGAGGCGCCCATCACCGTCATGATTTCCCCGATCTCGAGCGGGGTGTGGAAGCGTACAAAGCCGAGGAACAGCGGCAAGAGGTAGATCGAGCCGTAAAGCGCGACGCCCAGCACAAAATTATATGCGCATGCGACCGTGAAGCCGAGCGTGCGCAGCGGCGCGAGATCGACCAGCGCTTCCCGCGTATTCGTACAGCGCCGGATAAACAGCGCACCGCTCGCCACCGTGACGACCAGCAGCGCATAATCGCGCAGGGCGGCCCAGTGATCTTCGGGCGCGACCTTAAGAAGCGTCTGCAGCGATGCCAGACTCATCGTGAGTGCGATGAACGCAACCGTATCGACGGTACGCCACGCGGCGGGGTCTGGTTTATCGACACGGACGACAGCGGCGACGATCACCGTGATCGCGAATCCGATCGGAATGTTGATGAAAAAGAGCCAATTCCACGCCAGCTTCTCGGCAACGTAACCGCCGAGCAGGGGGCCAACCGAGGGCGCAAGCATCGCAAGGGCGCCCGCAATCAAAATCGCGCGAGCATGCAACGCCTTCGGAAACATCTTGTATCCGGCGGCGAAGACCGTCGGGACGATCGTCCCGGCGAAGAGCCCTTGCAGCGTCCGCCACACGATGAGGGTGACGTAGTGATGCGAGAGACCGCATCCAAGGCTCGTGAGCACGAAGCCGAGCGAAGCGCCGGCGAAGAGCCAGCGCGTCGAAAGCGCGCGTGCGAGGCGGCCGCTGAGCGCGATCGCGATCACCTCGGTGATCAGATACGTGGTCTGCACCCAACTCAGCTCGTCGAGCGGCGTGTGCAGCGACGTCGCGATTCGCGGCAGCGCGGCTGCGACGATCTGAATGTCCAGGATGGCCATGAAGAGCCCCAGGCACATCGTCGTAAAGCCGAGCCACGATCGCCGATAGGCTCGCCGAGCCTCGTTTGGCAAGCCGCCGGGCGTTTGGCTTCCTCGCCGATCGTAAAAAAGCATGACAATTGCTGTTGAGTTGAATACGCGTTAAGGGATGTCGATGTGCGGCCCGGGGCGTGCCGCCGCGAAGGCATGATCTTCGCAGCGCGTACGCCAGCAGAGCATTGCAAGATTCGCGCCACCGAAGACAACTGCGTGCCGCACCAAGCCCAGTGCGAGCGCAACGCACGGCAGCTCCAGCGCCACGATGAGGTAGTTGGGATGACGGACGAAGCGATATGGACCGTTCACGACCGGCTCGGCGCCCGGTAGAATCATGATGCGCGTGGTCCACCGTCCTCCGAGCGTCGCTAAGACCCACGCGCGAGCGAGCTGAAGAACGACGAACAGGCCGAGAAAAGGCAGCGACACCGGGCGACGTCGTCCACGCAGCCAGAGCATCCCAAGCCAGCTTGCGTGCAGAGCCACCATCCCCGGATAGTGAGCCGCGCCTACTTCATATGCGCCGCGGCGACGAAGCGATCGCGTATTGTGAGACGCGATTGCGAGCTCAATCGCTCGCTGCAACGTTACGAAGGCGAGCAACGCCGTCCCCTTCACGTGGCACCCTCAAGTGCGACGAAGCTCGCCGTAAAGCCAGGTCCGAGCGCCGCGAGCACCGTGCTCGCGCTTAGACCTGTTGCGATCGCGCGTTCTAGGACGAAAAGCACGGTCGGCGACGACATGTTGCCGAAGTCACGCATCACGCCGCGCTCGTGATCGAGTGCACCGGCTGGCAGAGCGAGCGCGGCTTCGATCGCGTCGATCACGCGGGTTCCGCCAGGATGGCAAACCACGCGCCCGATTCGTTTCGGATCGAGTTCGAGGCGGCCGATCGCCTTTTCGAAGCTTTCGCGGTAACGTCGTTCGACGAACGTGGGCAAGGAACCCGAGAGGAGAACGCCGAGTCCCGCGTCGTCGATAGCCCAGCCCATAATATCCAACGTGTCGGGCCACAAGTGTTCCGTCGCCCCGGTGAATGTCGCTATCGCCGGGATCGATACGTCGCTCGACACGATCGCTGCCGCCGCGCCGTCGCCGAAGAGCGACGTTGCGATCACGTCGGCTTTTGTCGCGCGATCCAGACGAAACGCCAGCGTGCATAGTTCGACCGCGACGAGAAGCACGGTCGTCCCCGCCCGCGCCGCCGCGAGCCGCGACGCGATCGCGAGGCCCGTGACACCGCCGGCGCAGCCGAGCCCGAAGATCGGCGTGCGCTCGACGTCTGCACGAAACCCCATCTGCGGTAGCACGCGCGCTTCCAAGCTCGGCGTCGCCAAGCCAGTCGATGAGATCGTGACGACGGCATCGACGGCTGATGACGGCACTCCCGCCATATCGAGCGCTCGTTGTGCGACCTTTTCAAACAGACTCGTCGCCCCTTCCAGATATGCGGCGGTTCGATCCTTCCACCCATGCGATTCTGCGAACCAGGGGAGGGGACACACCGAATACCGCCGCTCGATGCCGGTCGAGGCGAACACGCCCGCGAGCCGCTCGTAGTCGCGCATTCTATGACCGAACAGCGCGCGGGAATGCTCCTCGGCGAGACGTTGATCGATCATGTTGTCCGGAACCGCGGTCGCAACGGAAATGAGCCGCGCCACGCACGGCAAGCCGCTCGCCTTCACTTCTCGCATACTTCAACGTGCCCAAGACGCGTTCTTCGAACCGCAGATGCGTTGTGCCCACCTTTCTTGGGAACGCCGGAGGGATGTTCTTCGGCGCGCTCCTCATCGCAACGACGATCGCGCACCCATCGCCATCGCTCGCGTTGGCCCTCGCCGATTTCGCTTCGGCGTGGTCGACGCTCGGCTCCCATAGCACCACACTTCCAATCGCACGAGACCGAAGGCACGAAGGCCCAAGATCGGACGTGCGCGTGCACATTCGCAAAGCCGAGCACCGCGACGGTTGCTATCACGGCCGGACACGACCGCGGCGGAAGGGTGACCTGGTCTGGGGAGTGTCCAGAGATTGGGGGGATCACGGCGCCTTCGCCAATGGCGGGCGTGGGTGGGAGACAGGTTCGCACAGATGGCCCAACCCGGAACCGAGCGCGCCGTTGTAGACCGCGCAGCGGACCTGCAGCAGCAGGTCGGCACCTCGTCGAGACCATCGCATTTGTTGCGATTTGTTCATGCGCCGATTGACCAGGAAGTTCGCTGTACCTTCGGTAACCGAAGTCCCGACACGCAAGCCGGCACGATATCGTTCGGCGTAATTGACGAGCCAAGTGCTTTGGCTGCTGAGATAGTTGTCGACCTCGTGCAACGCGCGCCGCAGCTTGCGGGATGGCACGCCCGTCGTGCGGTGGCCGCGCTCGCCCTTGAAGACCTGCATGACCTTGCGGATGCGCTCGATAGTGAGCCGGGCATTCTTGGCCTTGCCGTTCCAGATCCGCCAGTGCAGGCGTTCGACCTCCGCGACGATCGCTGTCTTCGCCTGCATCCGACCCGGCTCGTCGGTCGACAATCCGATCGCCGCTTGCTTCGCGTGCTGGAGCCGTATGGCGAAACCAGTCGAGGATCGGTAGATTCGTGACCCCTGCATCGGCCAGAATCGACCGCAGACCGGGGCAGCCGTCGGTGAACGCGGTCAGCTCCGTGTCGTCGGTTCGGCCCGCCGTCTCAAGGCTTCGGCGGATCAGCACCGCGATGTCGGTATCGGTCCTCGCGATGGCGCCGAATACTTGGCGGCCTCCGTCGGGCGTCTCGAGGTTGCCGACGCGAACCTCCAGATGCCGGTCACCGTCGTGGCAGCTACGGATGAAGGTTGAGTCCAAGGTGATGCTGATGGTCGACGCTGCGGCCGCCGGCTTATCCGCGGCGACGTTGCGAAGTTGCTCACCGACCTCGAGCGTATGGCCGCGCAATGTCTCGGGGCTCTTTCCGGCCTCGACCGGCAGCAGATGCTCCAGCACGCCAGCGGCGACACGGTAGGGCATGAGGGCGGAAAGATGCGCTTGCAGCTGGTCCAGCTCCGGTGTCGACCGACAATGCGATGGCCAGCTGACACCCGTCTCGATGCGACCACCGCCACTACAGAGCAATCGCGGAAGCCGCACCGTTACCCTGCCGAACAGCGTCGCGATCTGATGAAGCCGCCCAGTCCTTGACGTGCAATCTCCCACCGTAAGATGAGCAATCCGGCCGCTGAAGCGCACGAACGAACCGATCGGGGCCGTTGTCACCAGCGGCTTGTAGCCGCCGCCTAAGCCGTCGGGCGTCGCGCCGCCCGGGTCGGTGGTCAGATCGACATCGATTGTCGCGGTCTGAGCGCCGGCCTGGCCGGTATCGGCGCTCGGCGCTGCGGACGAGCCTCGCTTCATCGGGCGAAAAGAGTGAAAGCCGGCTCTCCATATCGAACTCGAAGCGGCTGTACGGGTTGGAGACCGGAAATGTTCATCTTTTGAGCGTCCCGTCGCCGATGAGGGACGATCCGACGTTATTGTCGCCTGCCAACCGACGCTGCATGAGCAGCGCTCCCATATTGCCTTGCCGCGAAAGCTCACCCGCCGTCCTCAGCGTGAACGCGGGGCTGCCGCTTGGATTGGTGCCCACTGCGGCTCTGCCGATCTTGGTAAGTCTTCCGGCATTGTCGAAGGTGAGCGAGAACTGGCCGCCGCGCCGATCGTCGTTCATCGGCGCGCCGACGAACGGCGCAGGGAGTGTCGGAACGAAATTGACTTGGGCGACCGCCGCCGTCGGTGCGGTTAGCGCGAGTGCCCCGCCAAGGACTGTCGCCGCTTTTTTCATCGTGAACATCGTTTGAGCCACCCTGTAAGGTTTTCTCGTTGCTACTGCAGAGAGTAGGAGCGTCGCCGAGATCGTGCAAATCGTATGAAGTCTTTCGGCGACGCCGCTCTGACGGACCGATCTACGGTCCGAGGAACATGGAAGCGATCGATCACCCGATCGATCGACCGATCCGGGTCTGAGTTTTTGCGAGCCATATGCGATCGTGTTCGACCGCTACATTGGTACGCGCACGAGATGCAATCGGATCAGTAGGGCTACGGCCTGAGATAGCGAGCTAAGACGGGCGCCGACGTACCTGCGGCGTCGCCTCACCGCTGTTCGTGTGCAAGAGGCAACAGCCGTCGACGCGGCTCGCTCGCGGCCACGCTGCGAGCGTTTGCGCCGCTTGTTGCTACAAGATGTGAGGAGGCACGGCCGTCGCAACGGCGAGAAGCTGTGCCTCAGGCGCACGCGTCGAACTGTCTGTCCAACAAGGATTCATCTGGATCGCGCGCGTTCGCCGGCGCAGTCGGTCCTTAACCAAAGATCAGAATGCCCTTAGCAGCTGATCGAGAGTCAAACCGACTCCGATGTACACTGCGGCAAGTACGACCGCCAAGAGCAAGCAGCAGGCCACGAAGGCGAGCCAATTGCAGCGTGGACGGGCATCTCCATTACCGTCGTCGTTGATGTGGATCCGAGTCCGCCTGAAGTATTCAGTGGGCATCGTCATCAGCCACGATCCGCGACGCACATCTCGTAGCAACGACGGGGGATCGATCTGCGCGCTCATGGCTACCCAGCGGGCACGAGGTATGCCCGCTGGCAGGACAGCACGCGGCGAAGTCCGCGGTCCGTCTGGCGGTAGCCGCGATCCACCGCGCGCTGCCACACCGTCGACAGGAATCCGCCGGCCGCGCTTGGGTAAGCCCGATGGAAACCAAGGTCGATGAGCGCTCGGGCATTGTCTGTGATCGGCGCCAGTCCGAGCCTCAACAGTCGCTCGATCTCTTGCTTGGATGTTACACGCAATTGCTGCACCACGTTCGTTCCTCGTCGTCGGAAGAAAAAGCGCGCGCGAGGTCGCCGAAATCTTTCGATCGAATCGAGGACTTTCGGCGACCCGCGACTCTTGGGTCGAATGAGCTCCCTCCCTTGAGGAGAAGATCCAGCTCCTGATGATCTCGGTCCGAAGTCGAAGCGGAAGTTGCCGCCGGGTTATTCGATTTTTGGGCGCATGAACTCGTCACCGCCGCCTGTGAGGAGGACATCGACGGCGCGGTCGAAGCGGCGAGCGACGTGCCTAGCGTCAAGCCAAACGTGCCGCCGACGAGGATTCCGAAGAGCGCCCCACGTGCTATACCTATTTTCATGTACGAGTCTCCCTACTCCGAAGAGTTTGCTAGCGATATGGGATCGTGTTCGACCGCTACAGTGCTACGCGCACGAGATGCAATCGGATCAGTTCGGCTGCGCCCGAGATAGCGAGCCAGAACGATCGCCGACGTGCCCGCGGGGTTATCGTTGGCTTCACCGACCGCATTGAAGACCTCGCATCGAACCTCGCAAGACCGAAGGTGTCGATCGTCCCGGTGACGGCCAGGCTGCCGACGACGATTGTGCCGTTGGGCTCGGCCCCAAGCGTCACTTCGAGACGCCGGTCACGACGATGATGCCGCGCATGTAGGGATGGAACCCGCACAGGAACGCGTACCGCCCGGGCTTGCGAAAACGGTGACTCCACGTGGCCTTTCCGTCGAGAGCCTCCGAGTCAAAGGTTCGGTCGAGCGCGGTGATCGTGTGCGGCTCACCGTCCCGGTTGAGGAACGTAACCGTCGTGCCGGCAGCGACCCGCAACTCGCCCGGACGGTACGCGAAGTTGACGATGTCGACCCTCTTCGGCGCCGGCGACGCCCCACCGGAATCCGGCGAGGGGGGATCGACGCCGCGCGCCTCGAGTTCAGCGACTCCGTCGTCCGCGAACAGTCGTTCCTTCGTCGGCGCGTCGAGATCGACGCGCGCGAGATCGACCGTGCGACCGAAGCGGTAGGTCAGGCGCGAGTGTGTGCTGTTGAGCAGCCCAAAAGCGAACGATGCGTCGGCAGCCAGGCCCGGGATGTCGACGACCGTCTCGACCGGCTGTGGGCTTGCGTTCGAGCCGAACGACAGCCCGAAAGGAATTCGCACGTCGAGGACGGGGAGGTGGCCGTAGTTGGTCACCGCGCAGCGCGCGAACGGGGTCGGGCCCATGTTGTGCACCCACTGAGCGCCCCGGCTTGTGAGGAGCAGGGTTTGCGTAGGAGGCGGATCGTGTTCGGCCGTGTCGAGCGGGGCGAATTCAGGACGACACGACAAGTGGATCGCCGGCCGTCGCTCCAGATCGACCCGCGCCTTCTCGTAGGAGGCGCCCATGAATGCGCCGACCGCCGCGAGCGACCCGCTGATCGCCGCGACGAGCGTCAGGAAAATCTCCACGTCAGTTCGGTTGATAGGGAGTCGCACACTTGAGTACGCTCAGCGGCACCCCGCGGATGAGTGCGCACCATCCCCAAGCACGAGAGGCCGGCCGGCGAGTGCGGGTCGGGGTCACACTCTTTCGCGAGAATCTGCACGGTCTATGGGACCGGCAGCTTGACGGAATCGGCGCTTCACTCGATTGGCAAGCCACGCCGCTCGTCAGCCGCGTTCCGGCGGTTCAACGCGCGGAACGAACACCTCGTCGAGCGCCGCTACCGCCGTTTCCGCCTCGCCGAGTGCGCGCGCGCAGCGCGGGCAACTCGCCGCGTGCGCATCGATGTCCGCTCGCTCCTGCGGCTCCAAGGCGCCGAGAGCATAGAGTTCGGCAAGCTCGCCGATATGATCGGTCGACCTGGGCTGATCCATCGACTCGCTCACCTGATGGTCCCCCCGTTCGCCGCCATGGCGGCGTGCAACTTGCGAAGGGCCATGGCGAGGCGGCTCTTGACGGTGCCGAGCGGGATGTCGAGGCGTTCGGCGATCTGCGCTTCCGACAGGTGCCCGAAATACGCGAGCTCGAGCGCGGTCCGCTGTTCGGTCGGAAGCTTAGCGAGCGCGCGGCGAAGCCGGTCGCTCTCAACGTGGTCGCTCACCTCAATCTCGTATTCCCGACGTTCGGATTTGGGGGCGCGTTCTTCGATCTGGAAATGACGCGCGGCGTTTCGCTTGCGGGTGAGCGCCTCGTCGCGCACGCACGCTTGCAGAAAGCGCCGCGGACCGCGCTCGGGCCGATACGACCCGGCCCGCTGCCAGAGACGCAAGAGCGCGTCGTGGTCGTTTCCCAGAACGTGGCGTACGACGGAGTAGAGCGATGTCCCGAAGGCGCGATACGCGCCTTCCAGGCCGCAGCTCCGGCGCGCGAGAAAGTCGGCGGCCAGCCGTCATCCTCGCGGCTTTCGGTACGGACGTTCCCGTCCAATCTACCACCCGTTTACCCAAGCGCGTGATCGGCCACGCGGTTCGAGCCGCCCGGCAACAGCTCCACGGTCCGATAACCGAGCACCTTGAGCAATTGACCGTCCGGGACCTTGAGCGGCCCCGGCTTGTCCGCCGTGCCGGGCGCGGGCTGAGGATATGCAGTCGCAGCAGCGGTCGCGAAGCGGATGTTGCCTTCGGTGTGCTGGATGATCTGGTGGATGTGACCGTTGAGCACGGTGACCGCGTCGAAACGGCGCAGGGCCGCCAGGACGCGCGCTCCGTCCTCAGTCGTCCAGCCCCACTGCGGATAGAGCGCGTAGAGCGGCACGTGCCCGAACACGACGATCGGGGTGGATTTCTTCTGCGCCGCGAGGTCCTTCTCGACGAAGTCGAGCTGCTGTGCTCCGAGCTTGCCGTCGACCTCGAAGTTGAAGACGTTGACCAGCGAGAGAAAATGCATTCCGCCTTGGTCGAACGAGAACCAGCCGTTGGAGGCGTCGCTCCGCGCGAGCGCGTCGAAATAATTTTTCGACGATCCGATGACGTCGTGTTCGCCCGGGAGAACGATGACCGGCGCTTTCAGCGTCGAGAGCACCTGCTTGGCCGAGTCGAACTGCTCGGGCTTGGAAAGGTGCGTGACGTCGCCGGTATGGACGACGAAGGCGGGCTGCTGCGGAAGCGCGTTGATCGCGTCGACCGCCTGCGTGAAGGTTCCCAGAACGTTGGGATTCTCGGGGCGAGAGAAGCCGATGTGGCTGTCGCTGATCTGAACGAACGAGAACGAGCTAGCCGCTGTTGAGGCGGGCTCCGCCGTAAGCAGCCCGGTCGCCGAAAGGCTCCAGAGGATGCCCGTGCCAGTCCAGGCGACGTGCTCGAGAAAGCCGCTGCGCTTCACGGTACGACTCCTATTTGCTCGAGCCGTCAGCGGGCGCGACGACGATCGTCGCCTTCATATACGGGTGGAGCTCGCAGAAATAATTGTAGGTCCCCGGTTTCGTAAAGACGTGCTGCCAGCTATCGCCCGTGTCGAGCCCTTCGGAATCGAAGGATTTGTCGTTAGCCGTCACCGTGTGCGCTTCGTCGTCGTCGTTCACGAAGGTGACCCGGTCTCCGACGTGGATCTTGGCCGGGGTTGGATTGAATTTGAAATCCTTGACGTGGACCGTCAGGACCGCGGGCAAAAGTTGGCCGGTGGGCTGGGCCGCCGAGCCGCTTGCGGAAGCGGCGGCCAAGGCGAATATCGCGACGCCGAAGGCGGCGAAGAGTTTGTGCATGCGGGGATCTCCTGATTGCAAAATGGCTGTCGCTGTTGTACGCCCGAGCGTATCGCCTCGGATGAGTCTCCGTCAGAAGATGTTCATGCCGCGTGATGCTCGTTGCCGGCGTCGAGGCGGCCGCGCGTCCGGCCGCGTGCGTTTTGAGGGAGATCACGTCGTCGCCGGCGCGGCCCGTCAGCGCGTAGGGTTCGGGCGCACAGAGAAAATCCGAGCCGCTCTGCGCTTGGTCGCGGCGCCGACGTCGAGCTCGATGGGCCCGGGACGTTCCAGTCGATAGTCGGCGCCGACATAGCTCGAACGATAGGCCGAGGCATCGCCGCCCTCTGGATTCTCATCCTCGCTTACCACGCCCTCAAGCCTAACCAGCCGTATGCAGAACTCGGAGCTGAGTACTTCGAGAGAAGGCGCCATCCGAGGGATATCGCAGCCGTCTTGCCCGTCAGCTCGAACGATGCACCCGTGTGCCGAACATCGACGACGACACCGCGGACACGTTCGGCTGAAGGCGGGTTGCGAAGAGATGCAACAACCGCCGCAATCGGCTGATCCGACGCCCTTCGTCGTGCGTATCAATGGCAGACGGTTCGCGGCTAACCGCAGCTGGAGAATCCCAGTTGGCGAGTTCACCCGATCCGTGGCGCGTAATGAGACATTCCAAGGGGTGTCAGTAATGATGGGTGTTGTGGTATTCCACTCAGTGGACGAAGCCCCCCGTGTCAAGATGGGATGGTACCAGCGGCACGCAAGACATAGTGTGCAACGGGGTGCGAGAGGATGATGCCCTATGGAGACAACTCCCGTCAATGGCCGAGCATCGCGCGTATCGAATGGC
>JBKQHO010000011.1:0-42942 GCA_052267165.1 Vulcanimicrobiaceae bacterium
CCAAAGCCGTCGCGCCGGCCGCGATCACGCCGGAATCGCAAGCGGGTGCGTCCAGCGGCGGCCCGGTCTGGTTGCCCGCGGCGGCCACGACGATAATATTGTTCGCGATCGCTTCCGCGACGGCCGCGCCTTCAGTCGGGTCCTCGTCGACGCCGGGTGAGGAGCACGAGCCGCCACCGAGGCTCATGCTGATAACGTTTACATGCTGCGCGATCGCATCGTCGATCGCCGAAGCGATGTCCATCGTCGTTGCGGTACACTGATCGTCCGTAGTACTGCCGTTGAGGCAGTTGTCGTCGGGCGTGGGATAGACGCGGTAACCGTAGAGAACCGAGTTCCCGCCCGCGCCGCTGAAACCGACGCCGTTGCCCAAGGCTGCGGCCGCGATGCCGGCCGTATCCGTGCCGTGTCCGTCCTGATCGGTCGTGAAGTTCGAGGTCGACTGCGAGTTGTTCGGGTCCGTGATGAAGCACTTCTGGTAGGTGATCTTCGAGGCGAGCTCCGGATGGGTCGTGTCTTGGCCCGTATCGATCATCGCGATCCTGATGCTGCGCAAGCCGAGCGCATTCGGATTCACGGCGCCCGTGGTATTACCAACCGATTGGCTATAGCCGAACGCGTGCTCCAGCCAAATCGCGTGCATGCCCCACTGGCCCGGGACGGTTTGATTCTCAACGTACGGCAGCTTCTCGAACGTGGGCGGCGAGCTGCCTGTCATGAAGCCTTGGAAATACGGATCGTTCGGATAATACGGTGCCGCCGTCGTCGAATAGCGCCGCGCGACCGCGCCGACGCCGCGCACGCCGGCTTGCGTGCGCAACGATGCTTCGATCGAGCTCACTTGCGACGGCGAAACCGAGAGCACGCGCGTCGTCAGCCCCACGTGCGGGAAATCCAACTCGCGCACGAGCGTCGCGCCCAAGGTCTGCTCGCGCGCCGTGAGCGCGGTGCGCGACGCGTTCAACGTCTGCCGTGCGTAACTGACCGCGATCAGGCCCGCGACCGTTTGCACGCCGCGCTTGCGCACAAGCGGGGCGCGGCGCAGCTCGCCGCTGCCCCCGCGCGCGACCGACGCAACCGCGTCGCTCGTCGGGCATTGAAACGCCGCTTCGTTCGAGGGACTCGCTGTCGGGGTCGGGGTGGGAGTGACCGACGGGCTCCCGCCACCACCGCCGCACGCAGAGACGGAAAGCGACAGCACCAAGCTCAGAGCGAGTCGGACGGGCGCGCGATGTTCCATGATCCTCCAGCGACGGGTTCCTTGAGCTATCAATTACGATAGCAGGCTGAGAACAATCTGGGAAAATGCTGAGAACCCGCTTCAGCACAATCTCGACGAGTCGACCCAGTTCTTTAACCGGTTCGGCCAGGTGGGGCCGGTCTCTTCGTCGTCGGCCGGAATTCGACCGAAATAAACCGCTTGATAAGGCGTCGGTGGCTGCCGAGCCGCCTCCGTCAGAGCATTTGAACGGCGGCCTCTCATCCGAAAATCAGCCTCGACCATTCTAGCGAGGGCACCTGCCGCAGAGGTTAGAGGACGATAAGAATCGCGCGCCGCCCGGGCATGAGCCGCGATTTTGAAGACGAAAGGCGCGCGCATGAACGACGAGCAAACGACGGCCGGCGTCCTCGCGCCGCCGCCGCTGATCATGGGCAGCGCACTCCTGCTGGGCCTGCTGCTGGGCCGCGGCGAGCGGCCGGCGGAGGCGTGCACGCGCGCGGCCGGCTTTGCCGTCGCCGCGGGGGGCGCGCTGCTCGGGCTCGCGACGATCGTCGCGCTCAAGCGCGGCGGCACCAATCTCGATCCGTTCAAACCGACGACGGCCCTGGTGACGGACGGCGTCTTCCGCTGGACGCGCAATCCCGCCTATCTCGGATTGACCGCGATCTACATCGGCGCCGCGTTTCACGCCCGCTCGCTGACGGCGTTCGCGCTGCTTCCGCCGGCCCTCATCGTGCTCGAACGCGGCGTCGTCGAGCGCGAGGAGCGCTACCTCGAAGGCCGCTTCGGCGACGCGTATCGTGCCTATCGCGAAAGCGTTCCGCGCTGGTTCTGAGCCGCCCGCAAACGTTCGTGCAGCGGGTCCAGCCATTGCGCGGCGGCCGCGCGCAGCGCCGCGCCGGCCGCATCGCGCTTCGCCTCGCCGTCGGCTTCGAAGGGCTGCGTGGGCAGCTTCGCGTCGAACCCGGCGTCCGCGCGCATCGCTTGCCGCTCTTGCGCCGACAGCGCTATTCCAACCGGCCGGCGATCCGTTCCCGCACGGCGCCGGGAAGCTCGGTGTAGTCGCACAACTCGCCGCGCGGCCCGCGGTGCTCGAGCAGCGCTTCGCAGATCCGCGCTAACGCTCGCGTATGGTACTGCTCGCGCGGCAGGCAGAAGGCTTCGGCCGGATCGAGGCCGAGCAGCGCAGGTTCCAAATGCTTGGAGCCCCAGGCAATAGTCGCGATGCTCGCGCACGGCGCGCGCCCGGACCCAAGCACAAGAAGCGCACGGAGGTCAGCGGGCAGGCGAAAGCTGCAAGTGCCGCCCGCACCGCCGTGTCGGCAAAGGCGTCCCCGGCCGCCGGGTCGGAGTTGAGCGAGAGCCGCCCGCCGCACGAGCGCAGCGCCACGCCGCTCCATCGCCCTCGTAATAACCCGTCTTGAAGTGGCGCTCTCCATCACGCATGCTCGTCACGCAAGCGGTCGGCCTCCTCGCGGAGGTGTAATGGGGGCCGCCGGCGCCCTCGCGTCTAAGAAGCGCCTATGGCCGATCCTTCACCCCGTAAGCTTCTCCTCGCCAACCCCCGCGGCTTTTGCGCCGGCGTCGACCGCGCGATCGACATCATCGACCAATTGCTCGAATCGCACGGACCGCCGGTCTACGTGCGCAAAGAGATCGTGCACAACCGCGAGGTCGTCGAGAACTTCCGGGCGCGCGGCGCCGTCTTCATCGACGAGGTCGAGCACGTGCCCGACGGCGCGCTGCTCGTGTTCAGCGCGCACGGCGTCTCGCCCGAGGTGCGCAGCTCGGCGAAGATGCGCAATCTGCACGTCGTCGACGCGACCTGTCCGCTCGTCGCCAAGGTTCACATAGAAGCGCTGCGCTTCGCGCGCGAAGGGCTCTTTCTGCTGCTGGTCGGGCACCGCAACCACGATGAGGTGGTGGGAACGCTCGGACACGTGCCGGGCGGAATCGCGCTGGTCGAGAGCGTCGCCGGCGCCGAAACGGTGCACGTGCCCGATCCCGAACGCGTCGCGGTGATCACGCAGACGACGCTCAGCCTCGACGACGCGCTCGGCATCATCGACGCGCTCAAGCGCCGCTTCCCCAAACTGCGCGAGCCGGCACGCAGCGACATCTGTTACGCGACGCAGAACCGCCAGACGACGGTCAAGCTGCTGGCGCAACACGCCGGCGTGGTGATCGTGGTCGGCTCCGAAAACAGCTCGAATTCGCAGCGCCTGCGTGAATGCGCCGAAGGTTCGGGTTCGCGAGCGTACCTCGTCGACGATCCACAGCAACTCGAGCCGGCGTGGTTCGAGGGTTCGGGAACGATCGGGCTCACGGCCGGTGCGTCGTCTCCCGAGCCGCTGGTGCAGCGCATCCTGGAGCGCATCCAGGCGCTCTGCGGCCCACTGCTGGTCGAGGATTTCGGCGAGCGCGAACCGGACATCACCTTCGCGCCGCCGCGCGAGCTGGTCACCATCCGCGCCAGCGCCAGCGCCTAGCATCAATCACCTCACGCGATTGCCGTAGCGCACCTGCGATGAAGGGTGCCTCTCGTCGGCGCCGCGCGTCAGGGCACGGGAAAGCGGCGGCGCAGCGTGGGACGGATGCCGGCGGCGTCGGTGATCGCCGCCGCATCGGCGGCGAGTGCGCGCAACGCGGGGGACGTGCTGGGACACGAAAGGTCGGGCGACGTCGCTCCGCGATACGTCAAGCGCGTCC
Organism: Vulcanimicrobiaceae bacterium; assembly: GCA_052267165.1. Classification (GTDB taxonomy): domain Bacteria; phylum Vulcanimicrobiota; class Vulcanimicrobiia; order Vulcanimicrobiales; family Vulcanimicrobiaceae; genus CAWICD01. The sequence goes on from JBKQHO010000011.1 coordinate 3,932, forward strand.
ACGAGCCGAACGACGCGCTCTTCATGCACGAGGTCGCGCTCATCCGGTCGAGCGCGCCCGCGGCTTGCAGATCGCGAAAGAGCCGCTGCGTCAACGCCGGCGCGACGTGCCGTTGGGCGTTCGCACCCTCCCCGGTCGAGACGTCGCCGTTCGGCAGCGCGCGCAGCGTGTAGCCCGCCATGTTCGTCGAGCCCGAATTCACGATCGTGACCGCGCCGCTCGCGGGCGCCGTCGAGGCCAGGATCAGAGCGAGCGCGATAAGCATGGCATCTCTCTAACGGCGCGCGCGGCGGCCGCGTTCGCCGGGTTAATACAGCCTTAACACAGCCTTAACCCGCTGCCGAACGCACGCTCAACGGTCGACGCGCTTGGAGCGCAGCGGAACCGGCACTTCCACGGAGGGGTCGTCGTAGTTCGAGTAGCTGATGTCGTACATGTCGTTCGAACACGCCTCCGGACGAAAGCTGGCCTTCTCGTAGGTGCACGTCAGCGTCGCGTCCTTCTGGAACCCGTTGGGATCGTGGCGCTTGAAGCTTCCCAGGCCGCCGGTAGCGTCCGCCTCGAGCGAGATGACCTCCGGGTTGAAGACGTCGCTTTCGAAGCCGATCACGAGCTCGTTCGACCACGTCTGCACCTCCCACGGCGAGCCGACGCCTTTGCTGCCGTACACTTCGTGGCCGACGATGATCGTGTCGTCGCCGCCCGGCTCGGGGCCCGAGGTCTTCTGCCGGAAACGATCGGGCGCGACGACCGTGTAGACGATCGTGCCGCCCCCCGGCACTTGGCTGTTGGGTTTGATCTTGACCGTCTCGACGAACGTCTTCGCCGAGCGCAACGCCGCACGAACCTTGGCTTGGAGCGCGGCCGTATCGCCCGCGTCGTCCGCTCGCACCGGCAGCGCAACGGCAAGAAATCCCGCCACGGATACGGCTGCAGCGAGAAGGGACTTCATGCAGATGAGTTATTTAGCGATCAGAGGTTCGGATGCCTGTGGCCGGCGCACGCGATTCGTTCGAACGCGCTCGCGAGTTGCAACAGCTCGAGCTCGCCGCGCAGGCGCCCGACGATCTGGATGCCGACCGGCAGACCGTCGGGCGTGAACCCGCACGGCACGGACAGGGCCGGATGGCCGGTCACGGTTATGCGCGTGCACGAACGCATCCAATCCAGGTAGGTCGCCATCGCGACCCCGTTGATCTCCGTGACGTAGGGCTGATCGATCGGAAACGGCGGAACCTGACTGACGGGCGCGACCAGGAAGTCGTAGCGCTGCATGAAGCGACGCATGCGTTCGAAGATCTGCGTGTGCTGCTTCACCGCGGCGGCGACGTCGGCACCGCTGCGCGAGCGGCCGTACTCGACGTTCCAGACGATCGTGTCCTTGAAAAGCTCGCGGTGCTCGTCGACGAGATCGCCGAGCGTGCTCGCGAACAGCACGCCGCGCAACGTTCCGAACACCTCGTCCGCGCCGCTTAGATTCGGGGCGGCGGCCTCGAGCTCGCAGCCCAGCTCGACAAACGCGCCGCGGTGCGCTTCGAGCACCGCGCTGACCGCGGGATCGACCGGCAGACCCTCGAGGTCGCTGCTCCAGGCCACGCGCGTCCCGCGGAAATCGTATTCCAGGCTGCGGCGGAACGGCTCGCCGTCGGCGCTCAGCGCGAGCGGATCGCGTTCGTCGGGGCCGGCCAGCACGCTGAGCAGCAGCGCGACGTCCTCGACCGTGCGCGCCATCGGACCGGCGACGGCCAGCGTGTTCCAGGCGTCTTGCACCGGCCATTGCGGCACGCGGCCGAGCGAGGGACGCAGGCCGACCACGTTGCAAAAGCTCGCGGGATTGCGCAACGAGCCGCCGAGGTCGCTGCCGTCGGCGAGCGCCACCAGCCCGCAGGCCAGCGCCACCGCCGCTCCGCCGCTGCTCCCGCCGCACGTCTTGGAGAGATCGTAGGGATTGCGCGTCGGCCCGAAGACGTCGTTGTAGGTCTGCGAGCCGGCGCCGAATTCGGGCGTGTTGGTCTTGCCGACGGCGAGCGCGCCCGCCCGGCGCTGCCGCTCGACGACGATGCTGTCCTCGGCCGGAACGAACTGACGGTAGAGCCGCGAGCCGAAGGTCGTCCGCATCCCGCGCGTCAGGAACGTGTCCTTGTGGGCGACGGGCAACCCGTGCAGCGGCCCCAGCGGCTCGCCGCGAGCTTGCGCCGCGTCGGCTTCGCGGGCGCCTGCGAGCGCGCGTTCGGCGTCGAGCGTGACGATCGCGTTGACGCTCGGGTTGACGCGCTCGATCCGGCCCAGGTGCACGGTCATCACCTCGAGCGCCGAGCGCTCCCGCTCGCGAATGCGCCGTGCGATCTCGACCGCGGGCGAGTAACAGAGCTCGAGCTCGTCGGGCGTCACGGCCTCGAAAACGAAACGGCGGCACTCACCCGGTGAGGCCGCCGTGCGCCGTTACCGCTCGCCGCCGGGGAGGGCCCCCCCATTGCGGCTGCTACTCGCCGGACTTCCCCGCGGGGCGAACCTCACTCAGGCGCTTTTTGAGCTCCTCGAGACGTTCGCTGGTGGAATCCTTGACGTAGTTGAGGTTCGAGATCGAGGTGTTCAGCACGCCGCGGAACGCGGAGATCGTCGAGTCCTGAAGCTTCGCGCCCGTCTCCGCGACCTTCTCGGCCAGCTCTTGCGCCTTCTTCTCCTGCGCCTGGAGCTCCGCGACGGTCAGGTTGAGAATCTGGTTGGCGCGGTCGAAGTTCTCGCGCACCGTCGCATCGACGGCGGTCGACGTGTAGGGACGTGAGGTGATATCCCACACGTTCTTCCAGTAGTCCAGGAGACGGTAGTTGGCCGATGCGATCGCGTCGGCCGCAATGGTATAGGCCTGACTTCCGAGCTCGACGTAGCTCGTGGTGGTTTTATCGCTCACGGGTTCACTCCTCATCGGTCTTGGGACGCTCTTTCGTCCACGTATTGCTGTAAAAACTGAAGAAGGCATCGAGGCTCGTTCGGTACTGGTCGAGCGCGACGCTCCACACCTTCAGCGCTTCGCTGCCGGTCTCCGTCAAGCGGTAGATACGCCGCGCCGGCCCCTGCTCTTTCGAATCCCAGTGCGAGGTGATGAATCCGTCACGTTCCATCTGGCGCAAGACCCGGTAGACCGTGCCGGGATCGGAAACGACGGCGAAATTTCGCTTCAGCTCTTTCATGATCTCGTAGCCGTGCAGATCGAGGTCTTTGAGCATGACGAGCAGCCACGCCGTCAGGTAGTTCTTCGCTAAGCGCATTCTGTCGTGAGACTGAGGCTTATCGTCACAACCTCGTTTTTTCCCTGGGCCGCACGTTCCGACAAAGGTCTGGAAGAAGCGTCAATACTCGGGCATCGGTACGATTGCCAGTTACCTGCACGGGGCGAGCGAAGGTCGATGATGATAGGAGGCTTTCTTAGCATAGCCTCCGGCTTCATGTCAAGTTGAGCGAGCCTTCATACCGTCGTCCCGCGCGGTTGGGAGCCTCTCGCGCGGCGCCGCACCGCCGCAGCGACGCCGGCCGCGCGCTTGCGCAGCAGGTCGGCGATCGTGTTGGTGGCGTCGACGAGCACGTCGGTTTGGGCGCTCAAGCCGGCGTCCTCACCGCTTTCACCGGCGCCCAGCGATTCCACCAAGGCAAGCTGGATGCGCCGCAGCGGCGGCAGTTCCGGCGGCGCGCGCCGTTCGCGCAGCGCGCTGGTGAGCAGCTCGAGCGCGCGATCGAGCGCGTCCGCGAGCTGGGCCAATTCCGGCGGCTGTGCGACGGGCTTCTCCGCGATGCGCGCCTTGAGCGTGAGCAGCGCCAGACCCATTCGCCGGCTCGCGGCCAGCACGCCAAGGGTGGCGCGCGCGGAGAGCACGTTGGCATGGACGGGTTCGGCCAGCATGCGGTCGACGGAGGCTTCCGCATTCGTTCGAGCGAGCCAGGTCGCGCGTTGCGCCGCGGCGATGGTGCGGTCGTCGCGCTTGGCGGGCTCGAGATAGGCGTCGAAGACCAGCTTGAGGTACGCGCGCTGTCGTTCCAACAATCTCGCCAGCTGTTCGGGGACGAGCTCGCGCTCCCAGGTCGGCCAAATTACGTAGGCGATCAGCGCGAGCGCGCCGCCCAGCAACGTCGCCTCGACCCGGTCGAGCACGGCCATATGTTCCGGCAGGCCGCCGAAGGCCAGCAGAAAGACGACGTACGCCGTGACCGTCGTCGTGTAGACGGCGTAGCTGACGTCGAAGAGTGCGTACCCGGCGCCTGCGAAGAAAACCGCTAAAACGAGATCGCTAAACTGCGAGGGGTGCAGCAGCGCCGCGACGGCCGAGGCCAGGATCGCGCCCAGCAGCGTTCCGAGCACGCGCGCCGTGCCGCGCGCGAACGTGGTCGTGAAATCGGGGCGCAGCACGAGCACGACGGTCAGCGCCGCCCAATAGCCGCGCCCGAGCGGAAAGACATGTGAGGCCGCCGCGGCGAGCGCGAGCGTCGTACCGAGACGGATGCCGTGCTGGGCGTAAGCCGAGTCGAGCGAAACGTTCGCGCGCAGCGTCTGCAAGCCGTCGACGAGGACCGTCCGGCGAAAGAGCCATGCGACGCGACGCGTTCCGGCCGAACCTTCGCCGCCGGCGGGAATCTCGGCGAGCCGGGCGACCGCGCGCAACTGTCCGAGCAATGCGCGCGCGTCGTCCGCCGTCTGAACCTCGCCCTCGCGCTCGAGCCTGGCGACCCTCGCTTCGATGCGCTTGCGCCGTTCGGGTGAGCGCGGCGGCGCTTCCGCCTTTTCCAGCGCCCCCGCGATCTCGCCGAGCACGTCGTGCGCGTCGTTCCCGATCGCGTCGAGCGCGGTGACCGCCTCGCTTTTGCCGCGCCGCTCGAGACCGAGCCGGTCGAAGTGCAACGCGGCCAGCCGCGCGCGGATGCGCTCGGTCTCGTCGAGCAGACTCTGAAAGACCGCGATCTCACCCCGCCGCGCGAAGGGTTGCGGATCGGCCAGCGTCGCGGTCAGCGTTTGAAGGTCGGGCACCTTCAGCTTCGAGCTCTCCTGCGCGCCGGCGTACTCGGCGAGCGCGCGATACGCCTTTGCCAAGATCGCGCGCTCGACGTTGAAGCGCTGCAGCGGCCAGACCAGCACGAGCAGCAGCGTCTGCAACAAGCCGCCGCAAAACACGAAGCCGGCCTGTATCGCGGCTTCCTCGGGCGACGAGCGGAACTGACCGAAGACTGCGAGTGCGACGCACGAGTTGAGGCCCACGACGGTCGCGGTGCTCCCGAGGGCGGCGAGGATGCCGAAGCCCAGGCCCCACAAGCCCGAGACAGCGACGTTGGCAACGAGGTTGCCGCCCGTCAGGTTGCCGACGAATGCGGAAACCGACATGCCGAAGGCCGTCAGCAGCATGGCCGCGGCGCGCGTCCGGTAGACGCCTTGGCGCGAGGCGAAGCCGGTGGACAGCGCGCCGATCGCCGCCGCGACCCCGTCCAGCGGCTGGCCCGCCAAGGCTGCGCCGAGCAGCGGCAGCGCCACGCCGACGGTGCAGCGAACGGCGAAGCGCAACTTCACGCCAGAGGCGTCGATATCGGTCGCCTGATGCCAAATGCGCCGGGCGACCGGAAGCGCTCCGTTCACACGCTTCCTATTCCCTGTGCCTGCGCCGGACAAGGCCTACCAGGCAAGGGGCTTCCTGGCGGGCTTGCGAGCCGGAGAGCGAAGTCTCCCTATATGCTACACGACCTCCAGGGAAAGACAGCGCTCGTGACCGGCGGCGACCGCGGCATCGGCGCCGCGATCGTCGGCGCGCTCGCCGACATCGGTTGCAACGTGGCGGTCACGTATCACAAGCGCGGCGTGGCGGCGGCCGACGTCCTGCGCCACGTGCGCGAAGGCGGCGGCAAGATCGAGGTCTTTCGAGTCGACCTGACGGACCGCGCGGCGATTCGCGCGCTCGTCGAGGGAGTTCACGCGAAATTCGGCCCGATCGACATCCTGGTCAACAACGCCGGCATCGGATTGCGGCGCCAGCTCGACGAGATCAGCGAGGACGACTGGGATTCACACCTGGCCCTCAACGTGACCTCGGCCTTTCTCCTCTCGCAGGCCGTGATTCCCGGCATGCGCGAACGAGGCTGGGGCCGCATTATCAACTTGGCCTCGATCGCCGCGCAGACGGGCGGCGCCGTCGGACCGCACTACGCGGCCACCAAGGCCGCGCTGATCGGCCTGACGCACGGCTATGCGACGCGCCTCGTCAAGACCGGCATCACCGTCAACGCGCTTGCGCCCGCGCTGATCGAAACCGAGCACGTGCGCGAGACGGAACCGTCGATGATTCCGATGGCCCGCCTCGGCACACCCGAAGAGGTTGCCGGCGCGGCGATCATGCTCGTGCGCAACGGCTACATCACGGGACAGACCATCAACATCAACGGCGGCGCGTACATGTCGTCGTGACTACTCCACCCAACGCACTTTGTGCGAATGGATGCAGTTTGTCATGACGCGAAGCTTATGTTTTGCCCGCGAGCCGAGTTACAGAACGAACGACTAGTTACTAGTTTACTAGTTGGAGGCGGTAACGCGGTCGTGCGCCTTGATGACGCCCGTGAGTCCCACGAAGAATGCGATGGCGATAAGTAAAGTAACCATGGCCCTATTGAAGCACGGCCGGCTCGCCCCGTCTGCGGACGGATGGACGAAGTTCCGAGCGGACCTGTGCCGAAAGGCCAGAGATTCGGCATGCCATGAAGCCAAACTCGGCGCGCCGCACTCCAGCCCGAACACTCGCTCGGCGTTGTGCCGGCCACTCCGCCCGCGCGTTCGCTCACGTCCTCGAAGCCGGCTGCACCGCCTGCACGTGCCTTAACGCGGAGGCGGAGAGGCCGTGCGACGCGGCTTCGGCGCGTGAGCGGCGGGTTTTGGCGGTCCAGCCTGGACGGGTCGCGGCGTGACGACAGGCTGGTTTGCGGGCCGCGGCGTGAAGACCGGCGCGATGAGCGGTCGCGGCGTGACGACGGGCTCGATGACCGGCTTCGGCGTGACGACCGGCACGATGACGGGCTTCGGCGTCTCGACCGGGCGGAAGGCGGGCTTCGGCGTGACGACGGGCGCGACGACGGGCCGCGGCGTGACGACGGGCGCGACGAACGGCCGCGGCGTGACGACTTGCTCGATGAGCGGCTTCGGCGTCTCGAACGGGCGGAAGGGGGGCTTCGGCGTAACCGTGCGCTGAAGTTCGGAGTTCGGGGCAACTGCCGGAGCTGCGCTGGCCCTGACGGTCGTCGTCAAGTGAACCGGCGGATGCGGCACCGGATGATAGACCGGGCGCACGACCGCGGCGGGCGGCGGGAGCGGAACGACCTTTGGCTTGACGTCGACGACTTTCTTGTACTGCGCCTGCTGCTCGGCGAAGGGCAGAAGCGTCGGAGCCGTCGCAGCGAAGCGCGGCGTTTCGCTGAACGCGCGCGAGAGCACGACGACGTGCTTCGGAGCCACACGCTGCGAGAACCCCAGATTCGCCGTCGTCGGGACGACGGGAATCGCCCCGCTGACCAACGCGGCCCCGCGCAGCTGCTGCGCTTGAACGGTGACGCGCTGTTTAAAATTCCCTTGCTGCCAGGCACTGATCGGGATCATCGTGGCGCCGCCCCGATAGCGCGCGTTGCCGTAGTAATTGTAGACGTTGGTGACGTTGGTGATGTTCGTAACATTCGTCACGTTCGTGATGTTCGTAACCGTCGTCGGCGGATACGGTGCCGAGAGCGAATAGCCTGGGCGCCCATAGCTGAACCACGGGTGATACGGCTCGCCGGGGGCGAGCGGGATCCAGCCGATATTCGCGTTGTTTCCGATGACGAAGAAGGCGACGAGGGCGGGAAGCCACGCCAGCACGACGGCCGCCGGGCTGACTTGCTGTTGATAGGCCGGGGGCTGCCACAGCCATCCGCCGTAGGCCGCGTTGTAGAACCACGAGCCGTAGTGGGCGGGCGCGTAGCCCCACGGCTCGTTCGGCACCCAGACGTAACCGTAGCCCGGCTCCGCGACCCATTGACCGTTCTGATAAGGGGCGAAGCCGCTTTCCGCCTGAGCGTACGGCGCCCAGGCATAGCCGTACCCGGGCACGTCGTGCCACTGTCCGTAGCCGGAGAAATTGGAATAACCGGCTAGTTGCGGCGACAGGTATGGACTGGCGTCGTACGCGGCGAGCATCGCCCGATCGCGCGACTGGATGAACTCGTCGAACGCATCGTAGGCGACCGGCCCCTGCATCTCGATCGACGGATTCGCGTACGCGCCCGAGGCGGCCAGCGTGCTGCCCGGCCCCAGCACGTGCGAACCGGCGCCGTCCGTCACGGTCGCCGAACCGCTGCGCACGGTGACGAGCGTCTCGCCGTCGCCCGACACCGAGACGCGGTAGTCGCCGCTTTGATTGGGACGAATCGACAGCGGCGGCGTATCGATCTGCGGGTTGCCGTCTTGACCCTGCAATTCCGCCAGGTCGACCGTTCCGCCCGCGAGGAGCATCTCGCGCGCGCTCGGATCGAGATCGACGAGGCGCACTTGCGTATCGGCGGCGAGCCGCAGCATCGAAATGCCGTCGAACTGGACTTCGGCGAGCGAGTCGTCGCCGGTCGTCACGTAGTCTCCCGGGAGAAGGGGCGCGTTGACCGAAGCGGCGACTTGTTCGCCGCCGTCGCCGCGCACGATGACCACGTCGCCGGCGGCGGCGCTGAGGTTGGCCACGCCGGCGTAGCCCTGGTCACCCCGATCTTGGGCCACGGCCGCCGGCGCCTGACCGAGAGCGCCTCCGAGCGCGAGCGCGAGGGCAAGCACGGCTCCGGCTACGCGCCTCGAACGATGGTCAACGGCGATTCTCATATCGTAGGCGGAACGCGGCGCCGCCGCGCAAAGTTCGACTACTCGGCCGCCCGTTCAAAATATGCGCCGCACGTGGGCCCAGTCGCCGCCTCCCGGCCGGAGTTCGATGGGGGAGATGGGGGCGCGGGGCGAAGCGCGGCGCGATGCGTTTTCGCTCGGCCGTGGCCGGCCCAATCGTCGCGGTCGCCGCGGTGCTCGCGCTCGGGCTGGCGTGCGCGGCCGGCTCAGCGTCGCAGGCCGGCGGCAGCGCCGGACTCTTCACGCTGCGACAAGCCGCCGCCGGCGCGCACGAATATGCCGCAAACTGCGCGCGCTGTCACGGCGCCCACCTGGAAGGCGCGATGGGCAGCCCGCTGCGGGGCGCGTCCTTCACGACGCTCGGCACCGAGAGCGGCCTGAGCCTGGGCAGCTTCTTCCACTTCGTGATCACGGAGACGCCCGTCGGTGCCGGCGGCAGCCTCTCGCACGGTCAGTACGTCGAGATTCTGGCGTTCATCTTGCACGAGAACGGCTATCGTCCGGGGGCGCAGCCGCTCACCTTCGGCGCGGCCCTCGGATCGCGCGTCAGGATCGCGGAGCAACCCCCGCGGGCGGTCCCTCACGATCGGGATCAGTAAATGCGAATCGCGCTTTCCGCCGGCGCGTTGAGCAGCGAGAGCAGCTGGTCGTCGACCTTCACGAGGGTCAGCGAGACTCCCGCCATGTCGAGCGAGGTACAGTACTCGCCGACGTAGTTCTTGGCGACGTGCATGCCGCGCTTCTCGAGCTGTTCGTGGGCATGACCGTAGAGAATGTAGAGCTCGCTGATCGGCGTACCGCCCAGGCCGTTGATCATCAGCGCGACCCGGTCTCCCTTGTTGAACGGCAGGTCGGAGACGACGGCCTCGAGCAGCTCGTCGACGATCTCGTCGGCGCTCTTGAGCTTTTCGCGTCTGCGTCCGGGCTCGCCGTGGATGCCGATGCCCACTTCCATCTCGTCGTCGCCGATCTCGAAGAGGGGGCTGCCCTTGGCGGGCGGCGTGCACGACGTCAGCGCGATACCCATCGTGCGCGTCACGCTGTTGACCGCTTTGCCCAGCTCGACGAGCTGCGCGAGGTCGGCGCCCTTTTCCGACGCCGCTCCCACGGCCTTGATCACGAAGAAGTTTCCCGCGACGCCGCGCCGCCCGACGGTGTACAGCGAATCCTTGACTGCGACGTCGTCGTTGATCAAGATGGTCTCGACCGTGATCCCGTCGGCTTGCGCCAGCTCCCTTCCCATGTCGAAGGCGAGCCGGTCGCCGGTGTAATTGTTGATGAGATGCAGCACGCCTTTGGGCGTGTTGAGCAGCTTCGTCGTCTCGTACACGTAATCCGCGGGCGGCGCCGCGAAGACGTTGCCCGGGCAGGCCGCATCGAGCATCCCGCGCCCGACCGCCATCACGTGGGCCGGCTCGTGACCCGAGCCGGAGCCCTGGATGATCGAAACCTTGTTCGGCGAAGGCGCATCCGCGCGCATGATGAGGTTGTAGGCCGGAACGTACTTGAGCGTGTCGGGATTCGCGTACGCGATCCCCTTGAGCATCTCGGGGACGAAACGCTGAGGATCGTTGACGAACTTCTTCACGTGAGCCCCTCTCTATGCGCGAACGGCGTCGCGCAGATCTGCGAAGATGCGCGCGACGGCGACCGCGCCGGCATCGACCGAGCCGATGCTGCGCTCGCCCGTATACGATGCTCGTCCGCGCTTCGCGACCATCGTCTTCGTGTTCTCGGCGCGCTCGCCGGCGACCGCGACGACGCGGTCGAGGACCTGAGCGCAGCTCAGCTCGGGTTCGGCTCCGACCGTCTTTTCGAGCTCGTCCGTGGCCGGAATCAACGCATCGAGGAGCGTCTTGTCTCCAAGGGACGATTCGCCGCGCTGTCCGATCCCGGCAGCCGCCGCTCGGAGCATGGCCACGGCGTCGCTAAGGGTGAGCGACGGCTTGTCGCCGGCGACCACGGCCGCGCGCAGCAAAGCGGTGCCCCACAGCGGCCCGGACGTGCCGCCGATCTTGCTCGTGATCGTCAGCGCGATCTTCTTCAAGAACGAGCCTCCCGACGAACGCTCGAAGCCGTCCATGTCGGCAAGGACGGATTCGAATCCACGCGCGAGCGAGTATCCGAAATCGCCGTCCCCGACGACCGCATCGAGATCGCCGAAATATTTTTCGTTATCGATCGTCGTCTTGGCCATGCTGCGCACGACGAACTCGATCTGGCCGACCGCGGGTTTGACCGTCTCTCGCATTCCTGATTACGTCCTTCCGAGGGCACGCGCCGCCGGCGCAGCGTCGCTTGCCAAACACGCGCGAATGTCGTCGACCGTGACGTACGGCTCGAATCGCCCGGCCGTCCGATTGTGGAGTACTCGGCTGCGTTCCCCGCCGGGATCGCCCAGGCACTTGAGCACGACGAGCGCCTCATCCATCGGTTCTTCTCGGGTGAAGCTGCTCAACGTCACGAGACAGCGCAGACCCGCGCCGACGGCCGCCAGCAGGCCGTTGCGCGAGTCCTCGACGACCAGCGCATCGCCGGCGGCGACGCCGAGCTCCGCCAGCGCATGCAAGTAGATGTCGGGCGCGGGCTTCTTCTTCGGCACGACGTCGCCGGCAAAGACCTCGAAACGCGCGGCGAGCTCCGCGCCTACGGCCGTCTCGAGAACCGCGACGACCGACTCGCGGGCCGAGGTCGACGCGACCGCAAGCTTCCAGCCGAGCTGGTCGAGCTCGCGCGACAGACGCGCGACGCCCGAACGCGGCGTGAGCCGCCCCGCAGCGACGATCTCCTTGAAGATCGCCGTCTTGCGCTCGTGCCACTTCGCGACGGCGGCGCGCTGGCCGGCCTCGTCCGCCGGAAGGCCCGCGGCGCGCACGAACTCGGGATCCAGCAAGCTCGCCATCCGCTCTTTTCCGCCGCCGATGAGCAGCCGGCGCGCGTATTCGCTTTCCGACCAGCGCACGGGCAGGCCGAACTCCTCGAACGTCGCGTTGAAGGCCGGCAGATGTCCGTCGCGCTCGGTGTCGGCGAGAACGCCGTCGCAATCGAAGATCAACGCGTTCATGCGGCCTTGCCGTCGCTGTGGAAGCTTTGGATGTGCTCGATCGCAAGCGCCTTGCAGGCCGCGTGGACCTGGCGGAAGAGCGTCGGCGGGTCGAAGTTGGTGGGATTCTTTTCCAGCCACTCGCGGTTCGATTCGATGTAGCGAACCTTGAGCGCCGTCGAGATGTTGATCTTCGAGCATCCGCGCGCGATCAGATCGTCGAACTGCGCCTGCGAGAGGCCGGTGCCGCCGTGCAGCACCATCGGAATGTGCACGGAGCCGGCGATCTCGCTGACGCGTTGCGCGTTGAGTTTCGGGGCCGACTTGTACTCGCCGTGCTTGTTGCCGATCGCCGGGGCGAAGCAGTCGATCTTCGTCGCCCGGATGAAATCGACGGCGACCTCCAACGGCTGCTCGTGGCTGGCGTCGTCGGACCCGACATCGTCCTCGACGCCCTCGATGCCTTCGATCTCGCCTTCGACCGACGCGCCGAAACGCTTGGCCTCGGCGACCACCTCGATCGTCTGGCGCTTGTTCTCTTCGACCGAGAGCTCGTGCGCATCGAACAGAACCGAGTTCCAGCCCGTCCGCAAGCATTCGCTGATGACCTTGCGATCGGGACAATGGTCGAGGTGCAGCGAGACCGGAATCTTGAGGTCGCGGGCCATCTCGGTGAACATCGCGTGCAGCACGCGCGCGCCGTACCATTTGACGGTCTTGACGGACGTCTGCACGATCAGCGGCGCTTGCTGCTCTTCCGCCGCCTGCAAGACGGCGCTCAGCGTCAGATCGTTGAGGATGTTGATCGCGGCGACCCCGTAACCGCCTTTGAGCGCGCGGTCGAGGATCTCTTTCATCGGGACTACAGGCATGTCTTCAATCCTTCCTTGGCCGAGCCGCGCGCTGGTCGGGCGGGGCTGTACTTGAATTCCGACGCGCGAACGTGAAGCTCGTCGAGCAAGGCTCGCGCGGTGCTCAGGTTGGTCACGAGGGTCGTATACCAGCCGCCTCGCGCCGCCCCAACGATCGCCTTGACCCGGGCCGGCCCGATCGCCACGGCGATCCGCTCGCGTGCCCGCTCGCGAATGAGCGCGAGGTCGGCGCTGATCATGCGCTGCGCCGGGCCGCTCAAGATGTGCTTGCCTTCACGGTCGAAGAACCACTGGCAGACGTCGCCGACGGCGCCGAGCGTCTCGAGTTCAGCGAACTCTTGCTGCGAGAGCGTGCCGAGCTCGCGGATCGTCGAGTCCCGCATGCCCCCGATGCACATCAGGGCGATCGTCGTGCTTTCGGCGAGTTCCAGCGTCGCGCGAATGCCGGGCTCCTTCATCAGGAGCACCTGCACTTCGTGGTTCTCGACGAAAGCGGGCGCATTGAGCACGTTCGACGCGGCCTGTAGCTTCTGGGCCAAGGACGAGACGAGCCGGTCGGCGTCGATCTCCGGACGCACGGCACTCGCTCCGCCGATGAGCGCGACGCAGCGTACGGCCGCCGGGATCCGGGCGGGCGGCTCGAACGCGCCGACGGTGGCGGCCAAGGTCTTGCCCCAGGCAAGGCCGAGCACGTCGCCGTCGCGCAGCCTCTCGGCGAGATAGGAGGCCGCAAGGGCCGCGGTCTCGGCCAGCTGCAGGCCTGAAGCGATGAGGCAGCGCGAGACGCCGAGGGCTCGCGCCAAGAGCAGTTCCAGCCCCAGAGGACGCTCGGCCGACGGTTCGACGACGATGCTGACGATCCCGAGCTCGCGCGCACGTTTGAGCAAGCGAGAGACCCAGGGACGCGAGATCGTGAGATACGCGGCGACTTGCTCCTGCGTGAAGTCGCCGTTGTAGTACAACTGTGCCGCCGCCCGGCAGCGTTCGTACTCCGCATCCTCAAAGCGCCGTTGCGTCAGAGCACCCACCCCCTCCCGCTGCCGGTCGAGCGAGCACAATTGTAAGGTGATGCTTTTCGACTTGTCAATGAACGCTCAGCGAGCACGCACATTCGTGCGTGCTCGCTGAGGCAGGCGGACGTGGAAGCGTCGCTAGGGGACGAGGTCAGACCCCGCCGTGGGCAGCGATCACGTCAATGGAACTCGCGGGGACTCCGAGCTTTCGCAACGACTGCTTCGTCGGCGCGTCTCCGCTGTGACTGATCCGTTTCCACTTTTGGGATGCGGCGCGCGAAAAGACGGAGTAGCCGGCGCTTTCACCGATGCTGTACGAGCAGACCGCATAATTGCCGGCAACGATCACATTCGAGACCGTCACGGCGACCACGTCACGTTGCACGGGCGGGACTTCCGTCCGGAGCAAAGCCTCCTCGCTCGTGCGCACGGCGCTCACGTCGGCCGACTTGCCGAAGTCGGCGGCGAGCCCGCCAAGGGGACACGCTGCGACCGCGAGCATCGTCAACGCGAGGACCGGAAGAAACAACCGTTGTTGCATCGATGCCTTTCCGTGGGAGCTATTGCTGCGGGCTGAGCGATGCGCAGGCCAGCGAGCTAAGCTCTTTCTTGTACGACCTGTGCACGTGCACGACCAGCGGGGTCGTCAGCAGCTTGTCGAGTGGCACGTCGATGACGCTCGTCGAGGTGCCGTCGACCAGCGGTGAAAGCGGGTAGACCGGCGGTCCGTCGACGCTCGCGCAGGTGCCTTTGTGGATGTGGACGGTTTGGATGAGGCCCGCCGGCGCGTTGACGACGTGGATTTCGACCTCCGTCTGGAGGCCCATGGGTTTGAGAGCGACGGTGCCGTACTCGCCCGAGCCGCCCACGGCTTCGAGCGGATAGACTTTACCGCCGACGCTATTGGCGGCCGCGAAGGCGGGAACCGCGGAAAGCAGCACCGCCGATGCCGCCAGCGTCGCAAGCGTTATCTTGATCACGATCTACTTCTTCCCGATGGGGTCGTGCGAATGCAAGGCCGCGTCATAGCTCAGAGGCTTGCTGCCGGCGGGGCTGCCGTTCTGCGCGAGCAGGAACGCCATGACGTCGACGTACTGATCGTGCGTCAGGCTTCCCGGATTACCGGCCGGCATCAGGCTCGTCATGTACTTGAAAATGTCGCTGACGGTGAGCCTGCCTTGAGCTCCGGGCGCGGTGAGATCCGGGCCCTTGAGGGCCGGGGCCGAGACGCCGGAGAGATCCGCGCCGTGGCAGCGCGAGCAATTTGCGGCGTAGAGCTTTGCGCCCGCCGTGGCCTGCCCGGCCGCGTAGACGCCGGTGCTCGTCGCCGTCGCCGTCGAGAAGGCTGCCGCCGCGAACAGCGTCGCGGCGGCAACCATGATGACCGATGAGCGATTCATCGTGTGTGTCTCTATCCTAATCTACGCCTTACGGCAGCGCGAAGACGTACAGCTTTCCGCCCAGCGGAATGTTCTTGAACTCCGGAACCATCTTCGGGCCGCCCCACAGCGGGCTCACGCCGCCCCAGCCGGCGGTCACGGCGACGTACTGCTTGCCGTTGATCTGATAGCTGACCGGCTGGCCGATGACACCCGAGCTCACGTGGTGCTGCCAGAGAACCTTGCCCGTCTTGGCATCGAAGGCGAAGAACTTCTGGTCGGGCGAGCCGCTGAAGACGAGACCCGTGTCGGTGCTGACTTGACCGTCGTTCCACGGCAGCTTGGTGTCGTGCGACCAGACCTGCTTGCCGGTCGACACGTCGATGGCTTGCAGCGCGCCCCAGCCGTTGCCGCCGGGGACCGCCGCGACTTGGAAGGTCTCGTCGAGGTAGCCGAGCCCGGCCTTGAACGGATCGGGGCTCTTCTGTCCGGCGATCGTCATGCACGTCTTCATCGTGGACACGAACGCGTAGCCGGTCTTGGGATCGAACGATTCCGACCACCAGTTGTTGCCGCCGAAGAACGCGGGGCACGTGAAGACCTGCTTGCCCTCATGCGGCAACTTCGACTTATCGATGATCGCGTTGCCGGCGCTATCGTAACCGGTAACGCCCGTGACCTTCGTGAACGGCTCGGCGTGAATCAGTTTGCCGTTGGTCCGGTCGACGACGAAGAACCAGCCGCTGCGCGCCGCTTGGTAGAACACTTTGCGCGGCGTTCCGCCGATCGTCACGTCGGCCAGAATCGGCGTGCCGACCGCGTCGTAGTCCCACGGATCGTTGGGCGTCTCTTGGAAGTACCACTTGATGGCTCCGGTCTCCGGATCGAGGCCCAGGATCGAGTCGGTATAGAGGTTCTTGCCCGGGCGCAGGTCGGAGAGCCAGGGGCCGGGGTTGCCGGTGCCCCAAATGATCGTGTTGGTCTCGGAGTCGTAGCTGCCGGTCACCCACGGGTTCCCGCCGCCGTGCTTGTACCTGTTGGCGGGCCAGGTGTTGCCGCCGGGCTCGTTCGGGCCGGCGACCGTGTAGCGGCGCCACTTCTCGGTGCCGGTCGCGGGATCGAGCGCGGCCACGAAGCCGCGCGCGCCGTACTCGCCGCCGCCGTCAGCGACGATGAGCTTGCCCTTGACGATCAACGGCGCGCCGGTCATGAAGAAGCCGACGCCGCTCTCCGAATAGACCGCCTTGTTCCAGACGACTTTACCGGTCTGCGCGTCGAGCGCGACGACGTGGTTGTCCAGCGTCTCGAAGTAGACGTTGCTGCCGTAGAGTGCAACGCCACGATTGACGACGTCGCAGCAGACCGTGCGCAGTGCCTTCTTCGGCAACGGATAGTCGTACTTCCAAAGCAGCTTCCCACCGGTCGCGTCGAGCGCGTAGACGTGGTTCAGCGGCGCAGAGATGATCATCTCGTTGCCGTTGACGATCGGCGGCGCTTCGAAGCCGTTCGGGATCGGCATGTCGTACGTGAAGACTTCCTTCAGCTGCGTCACGTTGTCGGGTGTGATCTGCGTGAACGGTACGTGCGCCTGGCTGTCGTAGGTGCGCAAATACATCAGCCAGCCGTCGTCGGTCGACGCACCGGCTAAACGGTCGTCGGTAACGGCCTGATATTCGCCGGCCGCGCGCGACGGTTCGTGGTGCAGGCCCAAGGCCGCCGCGAGCATCAGTGCCAGCATCGCCGCCAGTCCAACGGCGGTTGCTCGCGAAAGACGAAGAGAAGACATCACAAGCCCCTATTCTGTGTAAGAAAGATAGCGAGGGAAAGACGGAAAGCGCGAATCGAAGCAGCGCCGTCAGCGGCGCGCGGATCGAGCATAGGCTGCCTCCAGCGGGAACTACGTGGGAGATTCGACGGGCGGGAGTCGGAGGAGCTCGTCGTCGGAGTAGATGCGCGAGCGGGTCAGAAAACGCACGCCGTGACCGTTCTCTAGCGAGAACATCCCGCCCCTCCCATCCACCACGTCGATGATCAGCTTCGTATGCTTCCAGTAGTCGAATTGTGAAGCATTCATGTAAAAAGGCGCGCCGCCGATCTCACCGAGCTTTACGTCGCTTCCTCCGACGATAAAGTCGCCGAGCGGAAAACACATCGGGCTGCTGCCGTCGCAGCATCCGCCGGACTGGTGAAACATGAGCGGCCCGTGGCGGGTGCGGAGCTTTTCGATGAGCGCGAGGGCCGCCGGCGTCGCCTCGACGCGGGTCACCGGCGGCCTATTCGCTTCTTGCATGCTGCGCTTTAGAAGAAGCCCAACGCTTTGGGACTGTAGCTTACCAGCGCGTTCTTGGTCTGCTGGTAGTGGTCGAGCATCCTGAGGTGGTTTTCGCGGCCGATCCCCGACTGCTTGTAACCGCCGAAGGCCGCGTGAGCGGGATAGGCGTGATAGCAGTTCACCCAAACGCGTCCCGCCTGGATGCCGCGCACCATGCGGTAGCCGACGTTGGCATCGCGCGTCCAGACTCCGGAACCCAGACCGTAGAGTGTGTCGTTGGCAATCTGCAGCGCGTCGGCTTCGTCCTTGAAGGTCGTGACCGAGACGACGGGCCCGAAGATCTCTTCCTGGAAGACGCGCATCGAGTTGTTTCCGCGGAAGACCGTCGGGTGCACGTAGTAGCCGTCCTTGAAGGCGCCGTCGAGCACGTTGCGCGACCCGCCGATGAGCACTTGCGCACCCTCTTGCTTGCCGATGTCGATGTACGAGAGGATCTTGTCGAGCTGCTCGCTCGAGGCTTGCGCGCCGATCATGGTCCCGGGATCGAGCGGATTGCCCTGCTTGATCATGCCGACGCGCTTGAGCGCCTTCTCCATGAACTTGTCGTAGATGGACTCTTGCACGAGCGCGCGCGACGGGCAAGTGCACACCTCGCCCTGGTTGAGCGCGAACATCGTGAAGCCTTCGAGGGCCTTGTCGAGGAACGCGTCGTCCTTGTCGCAGACGTCGGCGAAGAACACGTTGGGCGACTTGCCGCCGAGTTCGAGGGTCACCGGGATGAGATTCTGCGCGGCGTACTGCATGATGAGCCGGCCGGTCGTCGTCTCACCGGTGAAGGCGATCTTGGCGATCCGCGGGCTCGAGGCGAGCGGCTTGCCGGCTTCGAGACCGAAGCCTTGCACGATGTTGAGGACTCCCGGCGGCAGCAGGTCGGCGATCAGCTCGATCCAGACCATGAGCGACGCGGGCGTCTGCTCGGCAGGCTTGATGACGATGCAGTTGCCGGCCGCGAGTGCGGGCGCCATCTTCCAGGTCGCCATCAGGATCGGGAAGTTCCAGGGGATGATCTGACCCACGACGCCGAGCGGCTCGTGGAAGTGATAGGCGACCGTGTCGTGGTCGATCTCGCTGAGGCTGCCTTCTTGCGCGCGGATCGCACCCGCGAAGTAGCGGAAGTGGTCGATCGCGAGCGGCAAGTCGGCCGCGGTTGTCTCGCGGATCGGCTTCCCGTTGTCGATGGTCTCAGCCAGCGCGAGCACGCCCAGATTGGCCTCCATCCGGTCGGCGATCTGGTTCAGGATGCGGCTGCGTTCGGCAGCCGACGTGCGTCCCCACGCTTCGCGCGCGGCGTGCGCGGCGTCGAGTGCGAGTTCCACGTCCTTCGCCGAGGAACGCGCGATCTCGGTAAAGGGCTCGCCGACGATGGGGCTGATGTTGAGGAAGTACTGGCCCTCGGCCGGCGGCACGAACTTTCCGCCGATGAAATTGTCGTACCGTTTCTTGAACGGATTCTGGACGCCGAGCTTGCCGATATCAAAAATCGTTTGGTGCTCGAGCACTGATGACGACATACTGTGTGAAACTCCGTTCCTATATATGTGGTGAACGCACATAACGGCGGTTTGCTCGCCGCGTACAGGCTGGGAAGAACTTTCCTAAACCGGTGCTTCACATCGTAGGTATCGCCGCGCACCGCTACAACTATACAAAAGTATGCGGGCGCAAGCGGCCGTGCTCATCGCCGACGATCATCCACTCTTCCGCGAAGCGATCCGAAGCATCGTCGGCGCGGTCGTTCCCGAAGCGCGCTTCGTCGAAGCGTCCGGCTCGTTCGAGATGTTGTCCGCGCTCGGGCACGACGAGAAGTTCGATCTCGTGTTCGTCGACTTGGTGATGCCCGGGCTCGACCCCTTCGAGGCGCTCGCCTTGGTGCGCGGCCGCGTTCCCGGCGCGCGCGCCGTCGTCGTCTCGTCGCGCGAGGACTGGCCGACGATCCGGCGCGCGCTCGCGCTCGGCGTGGCGGGCTACATTCCGAAGTCGACGCCGAGGTCGGGCATCGAGGCCGCGATCCGGCAGGTGGTCGACGGCGGAACGTACGTCCCCGAGCACGTCGCCGACGCGGACCACGCGCCGTTCAAGAACCCCGAAGCGCTCACCGAACGTCAACATGCCGTCTTGGAGCAACTCGCGCTCGGCTTGTCGAACCGGCAGATCGCGACCAAGCTGGGCATCGAGGAAATCACGGTCAAAGTGCACATCTCGGCGATTCTGCGCAAGCTGCACGTCAAGAACCGAACCCAGGCCGTGGTCGCGGCACGCTCGCTGCTGGCGTGAGCACCGTGGCGGCGCCCGCGGCCCGCCGGGCGTGGACGAGCAATCCCGATCCGGCCGGTGCCGCCCGCGAGCTCGGCGCGCAGCTCGCCTCGGCCGAGCCCTCGACGACGATCTTCTTCTGTTCGGCCCGCTACGATCTCGAACGGCTGGGCCGGGAACTGCTGGACGAGTTCGACGAGGACGCGCTGCTCGGTTGCACGACGGCCGGCGAGATCGGGGAGGGCGGCTACCGCGAGGGTTCGATCGCAGCGCTCTCGCTCTCGAGCTCGCAATACGTCGTGGTCAGCGAGCACATCGAGCAGCTCTCGGTCGGCTCCGTCTGGCGCGTCTACCAAAGCGTGCAGTCGCTGCTGCGCCGTTTGCGCGTCCGCGCGCTGCGGGCCGACGCGAGCAACACCTTCGCGGTGCTCCTGATCGACGGGTTGGCCGGCATCGAAGAGTCGGTCGTGAGCGCCATCAAGTTTCAGCTCGGCGACATCCCGCTCGTCGGGGCGTCGGCGGGCGACGACCTCTCGTTTCGCGAGACCGCGATCTTTCACGCCGGCGCCTTTCACACGGGCTCGGCCGTGCTCGCGCTGGTTCACACGCAGGTTCCGTTCTACGTTTTCAAGACGCAGCACATCGTGCCGTCCGAGCGCAAGATGGTCGTCACCGAAGCGGACCCCGTGCGCCGGATGGTCACCGAGATCAATGCCGAGCCCGCCGACGAAGAGTACGCGCGGCTCTGCGGCGTCGAAGGTCAGCCACTGCGGCCGATGGTGCTCGCGCGGCATCCGCTGGTGGTCCGGGTCGGGGGCGAGCCCTTCGCGCGCTCCGTGCAAAAGGTCAACGACGACGGAAGCCTGACGTTCTATTGCGCCATCGACGAGGGCCTGGTGCTGTCGGCGGGCAAGGCCGGAACGCCCGACGCCGATTTGGAGGGGCTGTTTGCGCGTATCGGCGATGAGGTCGGCGCGCCCGAGGCGGTCCTCGGCTTCGACTGCATCTTCCGCAAGCTCGAGCTCTTCGAACGGCACAGGCTCGACTACGCTTCGCAGCTGCTCTCGTCGAACAACGTCATCGGGTTCTCGACCTACGGGGAGCAGTTCGATGCGATGCATCTCAATCAAACCTTCACCGGCGTAGCACTCGGCGCGGCCCCGGCGTGACCGAGTTCCTCGCGACGTCCTCGGGCAACGATTTGGCGCGCGAGAACGCCAAACTGCGCAAGATCGTCAAAGCGCTCATGGACCGCGTCGAACGTGGCACGAACGACCAAGGCGGCGCTTTCGGGCTCTTTCAGACGGCGATCACGCTCGACGTCACGGTCCGCCAGCGCACCGCGGAGCTGCAGGCGGTCAACCAGCACCTGCTCGACGAGATGGCCGAGCGCGAAGCCGCCGAGCACGCGCTCTACGACGCCAAGCTCGCCGCCGAGCGCGCCAACCTGAGCAAGACCAAGTTCCTGGCGGCGGCGAGTCACGACCTCCTCCAGCCCCTGCACGTCGCGCGCTTGTTTCTGGGCGAGCTACGCGACCGAGCCGGCGAGGATTCGAGCCGGACCGTCGAACGCATCGAGACCGCGCTCGAGTCGGCCGAGCACCTGATCTCGACGCTGCTCGAGATCTCGCGTCTGGACGGCGCGGCCCAGAGCGTCGACCTGGTCGACGTCCGCCTCGACGACGTGCTGGAGCGTCTGCGCGACGAGTACGCGCCGCAAGCGGAGGAAGCGAATCTGCGCTTCCGCTGCGTGTCGAACGACGCCGTGGTGCGAACCGACCGGCGGCTCCTCGAGCGCCTGCTGCGGAACTTTCTCAGCAACGCGCTGAAGTACACCGAACGCGGAGGCATCGTGCTCGGCTGCAGGCGGCGCGGCGACGTGCTGCGCATCGAAGTCTGGGACACGGGCGTCGGCATTCCGGCCGAGCGTTTAGGCGAGGTCTTCGAGGAGTTCCGGCGGCTCGACGTGCCGGGTCGAACGAGCGGCCTCGGTTTGGGCCTGGCGATCGTCGAACGCATCGCAAAGCTCCTGGACGCGCGGATCGACGCCCGCTCGACGGTCGGCCGGGGCTCCACGTTCGCCGTCGAGGTGTCGCTCGCGCGCGAGGCCGCCGAACCGGCGCCGGCGCCGCCCGCGCTCGAGCCCGCCCTGCCGGTCTGCGGCACGCGCCGCGTCCTGGTGATCGACGACGACGCCGCGGCGCTCGACGGGCTGCTGCTCGTCCTGCGGAATTGGGGCTGCGAGCCCGTTGGACTCGCCACGTACCACGAAACGCTCGCCTTCGCGCGCGACGCCGTCGCAGCGCCGGGCTTCATCATTGCGGACTTTCACATCGGCGAGGACGCGACGGGCCTCGACGCGATCACCGAGCTGCGCCGTTCGTTCGACCTCGAGATTCCCGCGGTCGTGTTGACCGCGGACGTCGGCGAACGGCCGCGCTCGGCCGCGCGTTCGGCCGGCTGCTGGTATCTCAACAAGCCCGCGAAACTCGACCGGCTCCGTGCGCTGATCGAGGCGGCCACGCGCGAGCGCGAGGTCCTCGCTACGAGCTGAGCGCTTGGTCGCGAACGCCGTCGAGTACGAGCGCTTCGAGCTCGGGATACACTTTCGTTCGCGCGTCCGGATAGGTGGACGGGTCGAACACGTCGTGACGCGGCTCGCCCAGGCCGTAGAGCACGAGCTCGTTACAGGTGCTGCGGACGCGTCCCCAAAGCCCGAGCAGCTTGCGCGCGGTGCCGTTGTTGACGGCGCTTTCCCCGTGGTTGGTCACGAGCACGCATCGCCGGGCGCGCGGCGCGTCGCGCCGCCCAGCCCGGAAGAGCGCGTCGCACAGAAAAGCGCACTCCGCGAGCGCGTGCGTGGGGAAGCCGGGATAGGCGTAAAGCGGGCGCTGGTTCTCCTTGACGCGCGGATCCCACCACCAGTACTGGTCCGGCAGCAGGTCGAGCGCGCGCATGAGCAGCGTCCCGAAGAAGCGCGGAATGCCGAGCGGCATCAGAAAGGGGGCGACGGGCAGCGCGAGATCGATCGGCTCCGTCTGCGCGATCCAGAGCACCATCGAAGCACCGAGCGAAATACCCGATCCGCTGACCGTGCGGCCGAGGCCGGCCGTCAAACGATAGGCCGTGCGCGCGGCCTCCTGCAACTCGGCTGTCGTCATGCTCGCGAGCTCGCGCGTCAGCCGGTCTTTGCGGCCGTGCCCGGGAATGCGCGGCACGTACACGTTGCAGCCCAGCGCGTAAAAGTGGCGGGCCAACTCGTCGCACTGCTGCGGACAATTGGTGAACCCGTGAAAGAGCACGAGTGCGTGCTCGACCGCTGCGCCGTGCTCGTACAGGCGCGGCAGCGCGACCGCTTCAAGTGTCGGGTCGGCCGCGTCGCGAGCGATGATGGCGCGGATCGCGTCGCGCGCCCGCACGAACGATTCCGGCGGCGTTGAAGACTCCACGCAGCGCAGATTCCGCCTTCTTCGAAGCGCCTTCCCGCCGCCGGGCAACCGGCCGGAGCGGGAGCCGTGCAGTGCGAAGGTGCTGCCATGCAAACGCCGGCGGAGACTTCGGCCGCATCGCTCGTCGCCGGGTGCCGTTGGCTGGCGCTGGCGACGATCGCCGACTCGGGCACACCGTCGGTCAGCTACGCGCCCTTCGCGCTCGTCGCAGGGGGCTTCGCGATCGCCGTGAGCAGGCTTTCGAAGCACACCGCCGATCTGACGGCCAGGCCGGCCGCATCCGTTCTCCTGGCGGCCGACGGGGCGACGCCCGACGCCTACGCCCGGCCGCGCCTGGCGGTCGAAGTGACGGCCCGAAGCGCGCCGCGGGACTCGGCGCCTTCCCGCGCGATCTGGGACGCGCTCCAAGAGCGCCATGGCGAGACCGTCTCCATCCTGCGCCGGCTACCCGATTTCGAGACCCTCACCCTCGAGCCCGAGGCCGGACGCCTCGTCGCCGGATTCGCGGCCGCGCACGACCTCGACGCCGCGTCGCTGCAGCGCATCCTTGCAGCCGCAGCCTCCGCCGAGCGGCCTTAGCCCGCCGTCTGGGCTTCCTCGGGAGGGACCGGCGCCGGCCGGCCGTCGGCGTCCAGCGCAACGCAGGTGAAGCGCGCGTGCGTGACCATCGCTTGCTCGCCGCCGCGCTTGCTGCGCCAGGCCTCGACCTCGACGTCCATCGACGTGCGCCCGACGCGCACCACCTCCGCGAACATGCTGACTTCGTCACCCATGCGAACCGGGGCGAGAAAAACCATGCGGTCGACCGCCACGGTGGTGATCCGGCAACGCGCGCGCTTTACCGCCGCATTCGCGGCGGCCAAATCCATCTGGCCCATGAGCCAGCCGCCGAAGATGTCGCCCGAAGGATTCGTGTCGGCCGGCATCGCGATCGTGCGAATTGCGGGCTGCCGGTGCGCCGGGAATTGAGCGCTGGACTTACTCATTCATGCGCCAGATTCGCCGCCGGCGCAAGCTTACTCTGCGCGGACACGTACATGAGGGCGAGCGCGGCCGAGGCCAGGCGCATCTCGGCCGAGTCCGCGCGGCTGGTCAGGATGATCGGAACGCGCGCGCCCAGGACGATGCCGGCGCCCTTCGCTCCGCCGAGGTACTCGAGCTGCTTGGCCAGCATGTTGCCCGATTCCAGATCGGGGACGATGAAGATGTCGGTGCAACCCGCGACGGGCGAGACGAGCTGCTTGATCGCGGCGGCCTCGGCACTGACGGCCGTGTCAAAGGCAAGCGGTCCGTCGACGACGGCGCCCACGATCTGCCCGCGCTCGGCCATCTTGCACAGTGCAGCGGCGTCGATGGTCGAGGCGATCTTCGGAGTAACGGTCTCGACCGCCGAGAGCACAGCGACCTTGGGCAGATCGATGCGCAGCACGCGGGCGACGTCGATCGCATTGCGCAGAATGTCAACCTTCTCTTCCAGCGTCGGGCTGATGTTGATCGCCGCGTCGCTGAGAATCAGCGGCCGCGGATAGGCGGGCGCGTCGAGGACGAAGACATGGCTGATGCGCCGCGAGGTCGCCAGGCCCGTTTCTCGCAGCATCACCTCGTGCATCATCACGTCAGTGTGCAAGCTGCCCTTCATCAACGCCTGCGTTTTACCGAAGCGGCAAAGCTCGACCGACTTGCGCGCAGCCTCGACGTCGTCGTGGACGTCGACGAGCGCGTACGGCGCAAGGTCCAGACCCGCCTCGGCTGCGCAAGCGCGCATGGCTCCGAGCGGACCGATCAGCGTCGGGACGATCAAGCCGTGCTCCGCGGCCTCGACCGCAGCCACGAGCGCGACGTCGCTGCATGGAAAACAGACCGCCACGGCGATCGGCTCGTGGCCGGGATGGCCGCTCGTCAGCCGGTTGAAGATATGGTGCCGCGGGAGCTTGCGCACGACTCAAGCTTCCCAGGTTCGCGCCGCCCCGGCTAATGGAGATGTCGCAGCTTGCTTGGTTGCTCTCCTAGGCCGCGCGCTTCTTCTTCTTGGCCGACCCGGTGTTGCGCCAGCTCATCCCCGTGCCGCGGATCTCGCGGTCAGGATGGCGGTACCAGTCCTCGATCTCCGCCGCCGTGGCAAACGTTGCGAGTTCGACGCCGGTCCCCGCGTCACGATCCCCGTCGCGAAAGATAACTTCCCAGCGCGGCTCTTCGCTGAACGTCTCGCCGGGCACCTGAAAAAGTCCATCGAGCGGCGTGGGGCCGCTGCGGACTTTGTCCAGTGCCGCTCGCAGCGGCTGCAACTTGTTCCAGAGCTTCTCGCGAATCACGCTGCGATACTAACACAGACTCGCGCAATTCGTTCCGATATTTGCAGCGAAGGAACCATTTACCGCACGTTTCTTTACAGCGCGTGAGATCGAGCCGCGATTGCCACCCGGCGAGATACGCGACGGGACATCCGTCATGTGTGCGCTGGAGCACACATGACGGATGCCTTGCTCGAGGGGTCGCGTCGAGTTCGAGCTTAGTTCACCACTGGGCCGAAGACGTCGCCGGCCGGCGCGTTAAGCGTCGTCGTCCCTCCGACCAGGAAGATCTTCGGAACGGTGGCGCCGCTCGCCGAGAGTTGGCCGAACCCGTAGATCGGTACGCCAAACGGCGAGGCCGAGCTGATTGCCGACAGGTCGCCGAGATTGTCAAAGGCGAGCCCGTTCGGCGCGTTTAGCGTCGTACTGCCTCCGTCCGAGACCGGCGATATCGTAATATTCGGAACCGGTGTTGCGCCGGCTCCGCCGCCAAGCTGAGTCGACAGAAACTCGACGATCGTAAACGGCGCGTTGGCGTTGCTCGACCACAGATTGCCCGATGTGTCGAAGACGAGCGCCCACGGAGCTTGAATCGAATTTGCGTTGTTGTTGAGGACGTCGTGAGGCGCCAAGGTCTGCACGCCGGTCAGTCCCGTCAACGAAGACGCGGCGAAGCCTTCGATCGAGGTGCCCGCGTTGTTGGCCACCCAAAGGTTGCCGGTGAGCGGTGAGAATGCAATCCCGAGCGGCCCCGTAAACGGGATCGTCGAGGTCAACGTCAGTGTCGGCGTAAGCAGCCCGCCGGTCGCGAGCTGAGCCGGCGTGAACTCGACGACTTCGTTCGCCCCGTTGTCGGCTACCCAGAAGTCGCCGCTCTTGTCGAAGACGCCCTGTTGCGGGAACGTAATGCCCGGATACGTGATCTTCACGTTCGGCGTCGGGTTGGGAGTCGTCCCGTGCGCCGCGAGCTGCGCCGCGGTGAACTCGTCGATCGCAGCGGTGCCGTTGGGCGTCGCATTGCCGCCGTCGAGGACCCACAGATCACCGCTCCCGTCGAACTGGACGCCCTGCGGCGCGAGGAAACCTGCCGTGCTGTTGAGCACGATGTGCGGCGCCGGGTCGCTGACCCCGGCCGTAAGCTGACTTGGAATGAACTCGAGAACGTTGGTGCCGTTTGCGATCCAGAGTGCCTTGGTGATGACGTTCGTCACCGGCGGGGTGGTGTTGTTATTACTCGAACATCCCACCGCCGCTAAAATAAAAGCGAAGGCCGCGGCTGCCGGAAAGGCGGACGCGATGCTGCGTCTCGCGGCGGACCCCGCGAGCAGACGATCTCTCATTCTTTTCTTCTTCCTCATGGTGTGCGTGAAAGCGCACTGCGCTGGCTAAAGCGCGTCGCGAAGGGGGCGCAAAGGGAAGCTAACCCGATGAGTAGATGGAATCCCAATGCTAATAGAAGCTCTGACATTTTGCAGCAGGCAAGCAGCCCTTTCGAGATAGCGGTAATGGCGGAATTGCGAGGTGATGATGGGTTTGCAGGTTCGACCGGCTAACGTCGCGGACGCCGGCGGCTGCGCGGCGATCTACGATCCGGTCGTGGCGGGGAGCACTATCTCGTTCGAAGAGGAACCGACCGGCCGCGACGAGATGGGGCGCCGCATTGCGGCGGTGATGCAACACTATCCTTGGCTCATCGCCGAACTCGACGGCGCGCTCGTCGGCTACGCGTACGCTAGCCGACACCGCGAGCGGGCGGCGTATCGCTGGGCCGCCGACGTCGCCGTCTACGTCGACGAGCGTGCGCGCCGGCGTGGGGTCGGCGCTTCGCTGTACGCGATGCTGCTGGCCTATCTCGAGGAAGCCGGCTACCGGCACGCGTACGCCGGCGTCGCGTTGCCCAACGATGCCAGCATCAAACTGCACGAAGCGCTCGGCTTCGAGACGATCGGCACGTACCGGCGCGTCGGTTACAAGCTCGGCCGCTGGTGCGACGTCACGTGGCTGGGACGCTCGCTCGGCGCCGAGCCCGACGCAGCGCCGCACGAGCCGATCCCCTTCCCCCAACTCTCGCCGCCGAGCTTACGGTAGCACAGGCAGCCGCGAGGCTCGAGTCGTACTCACGGGCGACAGCGCCGCGGTTTTCGCGCTCGGCTTTGCAATTCGCATGAAAAGGAGAAGCCATGCCTGACGGACCTCGCTGCGACCACCTCCTCAAGCCGCCGCCCCTCGAGTCCGTGCGCGCACTCGACCTCGACGATGCGGTCCTCTGAGCGCAGGTAGCGGCCACGCCCACGCATGCAGAGCATGACGAACTTCAACGACCTCACGACGCTGCTGACGACCGCATTCGGCTTGATCGGTGTCTACGTCTTCTTCTCGCTGCTCGTCTCGTGGCTCCAGGAGTATCTGGCGTGGGGCGCCCAGCTCCGCTCGAAGACGCTCTTCTTGGCGCTCCAACAGCTGCTGGGAAAGGACGGCGCGTCAAACTTTTTCGGCTGCCCGATGATTCAAACGCTCGGCGATCCGTTCGCAACGACGTCGAGTTCCCTTGCGGCGCTGCTCGCCCGGGTCTTCAACCGCGTTCCGGGAGGCGACTATGCCGGCAGTTTTCTCTCCGTCGCCCTGCCGCCGGCGCGACTGGCCAGCGTCCCCGCCTACCTGTCCTCGCGCGACTTCGCAGCGAACCTCATAACGCACGCCGCCACCCTCGCGCAAACACGGGGCGCGAAAAAAGCCTTCGATGCCATCGGCAAGCTGTCGCCCGAAGCAAAGCAGACGCTGGCGCAGCCGCTGCGCATGGCCACCGACGCGGCGACGCTGCTCGCGGCCGCGAAGGACGCCCCGCAGACGCTCGGCGCCGGCGAATTGCACCCTGACGCCGCCGCGGCCCTCTCAGGCCTGCGCGCGCTCTGCGCGGACCGCCCGCTCTTATCGGAAGGCACTTGCCTGCAACGCGACATGCTGGCTGCGATCGACGCGCTGCCCCCGGGCGCACTCCACGACCTGATGGCCTCGCGCTTGCGCGACGCCGACGGCGACTACCAGCGCTTCGTCAGCGGGCTGCAAACCTGGTTCGACGACTACATGGACCGCGTCTCGGGCTGGTACAAGCGTTGCTCGTCCGTCCTGACGCTGTACCTCGGCCTCGGGGTCGTGCTGGTGCTCAACGTCGACTCCATCTCCTTCTTCGAGTCGCTCATGAACAACGACCGGCTGGCGCAAGCGGCCGCGTCCTTCGCGAGCTCGCTGCAAGCCGTCGAACAGAGCGGGCACCCCTTGTCGAGCACGTCCCCGCCGGCACCGCCGGCACCGCCGGCCGCAGGCATCGACATGGGCAGCCTAGCCGCGCTTCCGCTCGGCTGGCCCGACGGCCGGTTCGCAGCGCGGTGGGAGAAGGACGGCCCCGGCCTCCGCGTCCTCGACGTTCTCAAGAAGCTCGCCGGCTTGGCGCTGACCGTCGCGGCCCTGGCATTGGGCGCGCCATTCTGGTTCGATCTCCTAGGCATGATCGTCAACGTACGCAATGCCGGCTCTGTGCCGCCGAAGGCGGCTACCCCCAACACCGCGCAAACGTGATCACCGCCGACGACGTGCGCCGCATCCCGCTCTTCGCCGACCTCGACGGCGCGGTGGTCGAGCGGATCGCCGCCTGTGCGGCCGACGTTCACCTGCGCGCCGACGAATGGTTCGTGCACGAAGGCGAGGCGCCGTCGTTCTTTGCCTTACTCTCCGGCCGCTTCGAGCTGCTCAAGCGCTACGGCAACGCACTTCGCCGGCTCGCCGTGCGCGAGCCGGGCGACTATCTAGGCGAGATACCGATCGTGTTGGGCGGCGCGTTCATCGTGAGCGCCCGCACGCTGGAGCACTCGCGCTTGCTGCGCATCGACGGCTACGACTTCCGCCGCTTGCTGCGAGAGTCACCGCGCATGCGAGGTGAAGTGCTCGAGACGATCATGTTCCGCGTCGAGGGGCTCGAAGAAGAGTCGTCGCGCGAAGACCCGCTGCCGGTCGTCGTCGGCGGACGGTTCGACGCGAGCTGTCATGAGATCCGCGATTTTCTCGCGCGCAATCGCCAGCCGTTCGAGTGGTACGATCCGGCTGACGGCCGGCCGCTGCCGCGCGGCCTCGAGGCGCCCGACGCAAGCTTTCCGGTCGTGTTCTTGCCCGCGGGCGAATGCTTGACGCGGCCCAAGCTCGACGAGCTGGCGGAGGCGTTGGGCTTGCGGACGCACGTGAGCGAGAAGCAGTACGACGTCGCCATCGTCGGAGGCGGTCCGGGCGGTCTCGCTGCCGCAGTCTACGGCGCGTCGGAGGGCTTGCACACGCTGCTGCTCGAGCGCTATGCGACGGGCGGTCAGGCCGGCACGTCGTCGCGCATCGAGAACTACTTGGGCTTCCCTTCGGGCCTTTCGGGCGACGAGCTCGCGAACCGCGCGCACACGCAGGCCGAACGTTTCGGCGCTGAGATCGTCGTCGGACGCGAGGTCAGGCAGATCGAGATCAGTGCGCCGTTTCATCGCATCACCCTCGATGACGGCGCGGTGCTCGAAGCGCACGCGATCGTGGTCGCGACCGGCGTGACCTATCGCAAGCTGCCGGTCCCGGGCATCGAGCGCTTCTTGGGCGCAGGTTTGTTCTACGGCGCGTCTCGCACCGAGGCACGCGCGATGCGCGACCACAACATCGTGTTGATCGGGGGCGGCAACTCGGCCGGCCAAGCCGCGATGTTCTTCGCGGACTACGCGCGCTGCGTCAACCTCATGATTCGCGGTGCCGACCTGCGCGAGTCCATGTCGGCTTATTTGATCGGCGAGCTCGCGACCCGCGACAACGTGCGGGTGCGGGCGAACAGCGAGATCGTCGCCGCCGAAGGGCACGACTCGCTCGAGGCGATCGTCGTTCGCGACCGGCTGAACAATACGGAGACCCGCGAGCCGATCGACGCGGTCTTCGTCTTCATCGGGGCTGACGCGTTCACCGAATGGCTCCCCGAGGCCGTCGTGCGCGACCAGCGCGGGTACGTGTGCACGGGCCGCGACGTCCTCGACTTGGTAGGCGCCGAGCGGCCCTGGCCGCAAGAGCGCGATCCCTATTTGCTCGAGACGAGCGTCCCCGGGATCTTCGCGGCCGGCGACGTGCGCCACGGCTCGATCAAGCGCGTCGCCGCCAGCGTCGGCGAAGGGAGCATGTCGATCGCGTTCGTGCACACGTATCTCGCGTCGCTGAGCTAACGTCCAGCCTCGCTTTTCAGGAAGCGTGCGGCTCGCCGCGGCGCCGGAAGCGCTGCGCTTTGTGCTGGTTGCCGCAGACGGCCATCGAGCACCACGTCCCGCTGCGATTGCGCGAGCGGTCATAAAAGGCCCAGCGGCAGCCTTCCTTGGCGCACGCTTTGAGCCGCGTCCAACGCCCATCGATCATCGCCTCGAAGACGACCGTCAGCAGGCGCCCCAATGCCCCGTCGACGCCCGGCGCGTTCGACTCCAAGCGCACGCCGGCACCCGGCCCGAAAAGCAGGCTGAGCTGCGCGCTGCGGGCGAGCCGGCTGAGCGTAGCCAGCGCAGCGGTATCGGCCGGAGCGCCGTTGTTCGAGAGCAGCACCCGGCGCAGCGCCTCCCGCACCTCCAGCGCAAGGCGCAAATCGCTTTCGCCGACCGAAGGCGTGCCTTCGAGGAGGCCGTGCCCAGAGAGCCAGTGCGCGAGGCCCTCGGGGCTGCCGAGGGCCTCGCGACCGGTCTCCAATTCGACCGAATTCACGAAGGCCTGGACCGTCGCCAGCCCTCCCGGGGCCGCTTTCGAACCGGTTTCGCCGGCGACGTCACCACTCATGACTCTTTGCCGGTTGCTCCGTTATCGCAGGAAGCGGTCCGAGAAGAGCGGCTGGTCGGTGTTGAGCGTGCGGCGCTCCAGCGCGTCGTACAGCGTCTCGTCGCTTGAAAAACGGCCTCGCGAAAAGCGAGCCCGAACGCGATCCATAAAACCTTGCATGAACATGATACCCCCTGCGCGTTTGAACGCGTCCAGCCAACATAACCCATGAAGCTACTTCAAAGGTTACACTTTGCGCTGAGGAACGATCGTCTCGCGCAGGAGAGCGCTCGCTTCTTCGGCGCTTCGAGCTTCCCCGAAGAGGTAACCCTGGGCGAACCCGCATCCGAGCACGCGCAGCCGCTCGGCCTGTTCCTGCGTCTCCACGCCCTCGGCGACGACTTTGACGCCGAACGAGTCGGCCAGCGAGAGGATCATGTTGACGATCGCCTCGCTGGCGATCCCCGGCACCGCGCCCGCGATGAACGAACGGTCGATCTTGAGCTGGTCGAACGGAAAATTCTGCAAGTACTGAAGCGAGGAGTAGCCCGTTCCGAAGTCGTCGATCGCCAAGGCCACGCCCGCCGCTTTGATGCGCTCGAGCGTTCCCGAGGCGTACTTCGTGCTCGTCAGCAACGCGCTTTCCGTTACCTCGAGCACCAGCTCACCCGGCCGCAACCCGTGCTGCAGAATGGTCGCCTCCAAGACGTCGCAGTAATCGGTCTGCATGATCTCTCGCACGGAGGCGTTGACGGAGAGGCGTAAGCGCTCGTCGTCGCGGGCGCCGGCGTTCCACTTCGCGAGCTGCTCGCAAGCGCGGCCGAGCACGTAGCGTCCGATCGGAACGATCAGACCGAGCTCCTCGGCGATCGGGACGAATTCGCCGGGCGGAATGTCGCCGAGTTCCGGATGCTTCCAACGCAGCAGCACCTCGAACGACTCGATACGCCCCTGCGCGAGCGAGACCACGGGCTGATAGGAGAGCGAGAATTGCTGCCGCTCGAGGCCGCGCCGGACTTGCGTGCCGATGGCCAGCCGCCGCACGGCTTGATGGTGCATCGTCTCGTCGAAGACCGCCGAGCGCGAGCGGCCGGCGGACTTGGCGTAGTACATCGCCGTGTCCGCGTCGCGAATCATGTCCTCGACCGAACGGTACGTGCCGTCGGCGATCGCGACGCCGATGCTGGCGGTAACGAAGATCTCGCGTTCGTCGACGTAGAGCGGCTGCGCGAGCGCGTTTCCGATGCGCGCGACCACGTCGTCGATCTCGTTGCGGCTTTGACGCGCGTCGAGCAGCACTGCGAACTCGTCGCCGCCGAAACGCGCGACCACGTCGTCCTTGCCGGTCGCCTGGCACAGACGCTTTCCGGCCACCACGATGACTTGGTCGCCGATCGCGTGGCCCAAGCTGTCGTTGACGAACTTGAACTCGTCGAGATCGACGAACAGCACGGCCTGAACGCCCCGCACGCGCGGCTTGCTCAAAATCGTCGCGCGCACGCGTTCGGAGAAGAACGTGCGGTTGGGAAGTCCCGAGAGCGGATCGTGCATCGCGTCGAAGCGCAGGCGGTCCTCGCTCCGCCGGCGTTCGGTGACGTCCTTGAGCATCGCGATGACGAACAGCGGCTCGCCCTGGTCGTCGCGCACGAGCGAGAGCGTGGATTCGAACCAAAGGGCCTCGCCGACGGCCGAGCGCGATTGGGTCTCGATTCCGAACGAGTCGATCTCCCCGGCCAGCAGCCGCGCGAAGTCGGGGTGCGTCGCCCCGAGGCTGGCGGGATCGACCGAGCCCAACAAGTCGGTGAGGGCTCGGTTCGTGCGCACGGCACGGCCTTCACCGTCGAGGATCGCAACGCCGAGCGACGAGCGATCGAAGACCGCCCGGAACTGTGCTTCGGCGAGCGCGAGCGCCTCGAGTTTCCTGCGCTGCTCTCCTTCCGCGATGCGCCGCTGCTCCCCGGCTTCGGCTTGCTGCCGGCGCCGCCGCAGCGTCTGCGCGAGCCCCGCGCCGAGCGCCACGATCCCGGCGAACGCGAGCAGAGCACTCATCCACAGGAGCCAGAGCGAATCGCGCCGGCGCGTCTCGCGCACGGCGAGCAGCCGGTGCAACACGTCCGCGAGCGCGGTTTCGCAGCGGTCCGAAGCCGCGATCGCGCCGTCGCCGGTGGTCCGCAGTGCCGGACTCACGCCCGGCCCCGCGCTGCGCGTCGCCGCGTCGGTAAAGGCTTCGAGCTCGGCTTCGACGTCCCGCAAGCGCGGCACGAGCGCTACCATCGCAACGGGAGCGCCGTTGGAGGCGTTGGCGATGTCGACCTTCGCAGCTTCGTACGCGCGGCGCGCTTGCCCGACGAGCACCGCCGCGCCGATGCGCTGGTCGGTCGCCGCCGCGCCCGCACGCGCCGCACGTTGGAACGCGAGTTCGGCGTCGTCGGTGCGTTGCGCTATCGTCGGCAACTGCGCGCCGTACGCGTCGATCAGCTCGATCGTGCGCGGGTCGGCGTCGCTGCTCAACGACGAGCGCTCTTCGGTCGCGTAAAAGAAGTCGATGGCCGAATCGAGCGCGGCGTCGACGGCGGGACCCGCGCTCGCGCCGACCGGGAGCGAGGACCAATCCGTTTCGAGCCGCTTGAGACGCTTCGTCAGATCGAGCAGGCGGCCCGGCCCCGCATCGTAATCGTAGAGACCGTCGAGGGCGCTTTCGACGTCGGCACGTTCGCGCGTCCCCTTGGAGCCGTCGATCTCGACGCTCTTGCGCAGAACGCGCAGACGCCGTACGACCGCGAGGCTGCGCGCGGTAAATTCGAGTCCGACGCGTTCGCGTTCGAGGGCCTCGATCTGCGCGCTCTGCTGTCCCGAAACGACCGCGATCGTCCCGCCGAGCGGCACGCTCGCGGCCAGCATAAAAAGCGCTACCCTCGCGACGGTCGCGCGATCCAGACGAACCTCCCTTGGGCGCGTCCGTGCATTGGGCACGGCCGGTCAGTCATGACCGGCGGTGGGGTGATTGACGGGACTCGAACCCGCGACCTCCGGAGTCACAGTCCAGCGCTCTAACCAACTGAGCTACAATCACCACAAGCGCCCTAGAACGCGCCCGGAGGGAATCGAACCCCCATCTTCGAGTTTAGAAGACTCGTGCCTTATCCATTAGACCACGGGCGCCTGTTTTCCATGCTACCACGTGAAACGAAGCAGGCCCCTCCAGGTGTGGCTGACGTTCCGGCGCCACAGGTTCCCGGCGCGGGCGGACTCCTCCCCCTTACGGCCCGAGCAGGGCCGGAAGCGCTTCGGCCGGCGCGAAAGGCCACGGCATGATCGTCGCCCAGATCTCGGACCTGCACATCGTGCGCAAGGGACGCCTCCTCCACCACATGGTCAACACGGCGAAGTACCTGCGCCGCTGCATCGCGCGCCTGAACGCGCTCGAGCCCCGGCCCGACGTCGTGCTCGCCACGGGCGACCTCGTCGACGCAGGCAAGCCGAAAGAATATAAGCGCTTGCGCAAAATCCTCGAAGAGTTGAAGAGCCCGCTCTACGTCGTTCCTGGGAACCACGATCGCCACGAGGCGTTTCGTGAAGCGTTTGCCGACCACCGGTATCTGCCGGCCGGCGCGGCGCAGTACGTGATCGACGCCTATCCGGTCCGGCTGATCGGGCTCGACACGACCCGGCCCGGCGAAACCGGCGGCGAGCTCGACGAGCAGCGCCTGGGCTGGCTCGACGAACGCTTGGCGGAAGCGCCCGACCGCCCCACCCTCGTCTTCATGCACCATCCGCCGTTCAAGACCGGTATCCGTCAACTCGATGCAGCCGGACTGCGCGGTGCCGAACAGCTGGGCGCGCTCGTCGAGCGCAATCCCCAGATCGAGCGCATCGCCTGCGGCCACATCCATCGAGCGATGCAGGTCCGTTGGCATGGCACCGTCGTCTGCACAGCCCCCAGCACCGCCCATCAGTTCGTCCTTGAGCTGCGCGAACGGCGCCCGCTCGGCTTCGTGCTGGAACCGCCGGGCTTTCTACTGCACATTTGGGAAGAAGGCAGCATGGTGACCCACGAATGCGTCGCGGACAACTTCAAAGGACCGTATCCGCTCCCCTAAGATGACGAACTCGAAACTGCTCACGCTGGCCAAGGTCGTCGTGATCGTGCTCTTCCTCTCCATCCCGATTTTACTCTTGGCGTGGGGACGCTACCAGCAGGAAGCGCGGCTCGACCGCGGCGAGCAGCTGTTTTGGTATCACGAGGTGGTCTCGGTCAGCGACGTCGAGATGCACGAAGGGCAAATCGCCGACGAGTGGCTCGTCAGCGGTCCGTTCGCGACCGAAAGTCTTTGCCAGGCAGAGCTGCAACGCGATTTGCAGAAAAAGGCTGATCCCAAACCGGGAGAGACCGGCGACGATTGCTTGCAGCACTTCACCGCGGACGCGGCCGCGCTGACGCTCTACAAGAACGCGCGCCCCATGCCGGGACCCGGCGACAGCGGCATGTAGCCCGGCGCCGCTCAAGTTTTCAAACTGCCCCGAAGCTTTGCGCGGAACCCGACCCTCGCGTTGTCGAAGGTTCGCGGGCGCCGCGCGACGGCGCATGAAGCTTCGGAGGTTAAGCGCTATGGAGACAAGCGTACGGTCGGGTCTCAAGGAAGCGGCAGACGGAGTTCTGCGCGGGGTGGTCGAGCATGGAGTGCCGGGCGTCGTCGCCATGGCGACCGACCGCAAAAGTAACATCTACGAAGGCGCAGCCGGCGTGCGCGATCTGTCGCAGCCTGCACCGATGACCACCGATACGGTGGTCTGCATCTTCTCGTGCACCAAAGCGATCGCGGGCACGGCGGTGATGCAGTTGGTCGAAGAGGGGAAGCTCGACCTTGACGACCCGGCCAAGAACTACGTCCCCGAGCTCGGCGACGTCAAAGTCCTCGAAGGCTTCGACGCGAACGGAGAGCCCAAGCTGCGACCGCCCAAGAGCGATCTCACGGTCGGACAACTGCTCCTGCACACGGCCGGCTTCGGATACGACTTCTTCAACTATGACTTGGTGAAGTACGGCCAGCTCGAGGACGTGCCCAGCGTCGTCAGCGGTTCGATGGCTTCGATCCGCACGCCGCTGCTGTTCGATCCGGGCGAGCAGTGGGAATACGGCGTCAACATCGACTGGGCCGGTAAAGTCGTCGAGAGCCTGCGCGGTAAGCGGCTCGGCGAAGTGATGCGCGAGCGCATCTTCGAGCCGCTCGCAATGAACGACACGAGCTTCAGCATGTCGCCGCAGATGCGCGCGCGGCGCGCATCGATCCACCAGCGCGGAGAGGACGGCACGCTCGCGCCGCTTTCCGATTTCGAGTTGCCGCCGGAGCCCGAGCAGCACATGGGCGGCCACGGGCTCTATGCCACGGTGGGCGACTACATGAAGTTCATCCGCATGGTGCTCAACGACGGAGCCGGCGCAAATGGGCGCGTGCTCAAGCCCGAGACCGTCGCCACGATGGCCTGCAACTCGCTCGGCTCGTTGAAGATCAAGATGCTGCCGGGTGCGATCCCGAACCTCTCGCACGACGCCGAGTTCTTCCCCGGCATGCCCAAGTCGTGGGGCTACACCTGGATGATCAACGACGAGCCCGCGCCGACCGGCCGGCCCGCGGGCGAACTCGGATGGGCCGGTCTCGCGAATCTGTTCTATTGGATCGACCGGCGCAACGGGGTCGGCGGCTTTTGGGCGACGCAAATCTTGCCCTTCGTCGACGAAGTCTCGTTGCCGGGTTACTTCGACTTCGAGACGGCCGTCTATCGCAATTTGGCCTGACGTAGCGCCACGAGGGCGCGCGGTCACCGAGTGAGGCTTCGTCTTTCGCTTCGGGGGCCGCGCGCCTCTTCTCACGCGGCTGCGGCTTTTGCCTCGCAGGCCGGCCGCGAATTACCGGCCGGGTTTACAGCTGAGGTGCTTGTCGAACTCGGGATACGACATCTCGGGATGCTCGTCGCCGATGACGTCGTGATACGCCTCCGGATGCGCCGCCAGATAGCGCCGCGCACCGGAGAGACCGAGATTGTAGAACTTCAGCCGGCGGCGTTCCTCGAGCGTTGCCTGCACCTTGAGATCGTAGGGTTCGTTCGAGGGAAAGACGTCGTACGTCGCGACCGCGCTGCGCTCGTCGCCCGCGAACGAGAGATACGCGCGCATGCCGAACGGATTCGGCGTCGCGGAGTTCGGATCGTAGACGCACACCGTCTGCGCCGCCGAAGGTCGTTGCGCCGCGAACAACACGACGAAGCTCGCCGTCACAAAGAGCGCCGCGCATCGCAACCACCCGCGCACGTAGCCGTTCTTTCCCACTCGCCGGCACGCAGACTTATGGAATCGGCTCGCCCCGCCGGCCTTGCCGTTCGCGCGAAGCGTCGACGAACTGCTTGCGCCGCTCGCAGTTCTCCCAATTGTTGTGACTGCACTCGAGCTTGCGGCAGTTGAATTCGCACAGCTCGAGATCGCTAGGAACGTCGGGCCCGTTGCCGGCCAACCACCGTTTCAGGGCGCTCCCGATCCCCCACCAGTTCGTCATGGCTACCTTCCCCGCTTAGTAAGCCAAACGACGATTCGAGGCCGACCTGAAATCTCAGTCAAAAGTTGGCGCATGTGCTGAAAGTTGCCAAGGCGGCACTGATCGGGCCAAAGGTCCTGTCGGACGATGGCGCGGCCGGGACGCCTTGGCGAGCGAAGTCCGAACCCGGGCGGGTCCGGCTTCAGCCAAGCACGTCACCGAGCGACCAGAGATTCGTCGCCGGAAAGTCGCTGACGGGTCGGTCTAAGCTATCTGCGGCGACTTCGCGCGCATCGGGATATCCGTCGAGGAGATACGGCTCGGCCAATCGCTTGATGCTCGGACTGCGCTTGAAGAGCCGTCGAAGGTTACGTCGAGCTTCTCGAATCGGTCTGTTCCAAACGTTGCGCGCGTCATCGTTGGGCGCGACGTGAAGCTTGAGCAAGTGCGCCAGAATCGTTTCGAGGTGCGACTCGAGCTCCTGGCGTTCGCGTGCACTCAAGCCTTCCAGTTCCTCGGCAATGTGCTCGATGTCGAGCTGGTCGACGGCACCGGCACGCAGCAGCGCGGCCTGTGCCTCCGACCAGGCGGCAAGGTCGTGATCGTACGCGGGCGAGCTAGTACCAGAGACGACGGCCATAGAGCCACATCAATACCTTCTGCGGCCGCGAAATGCGACCGCCCCGCCAGCATCTCGCGACCGACTGGCGAGCGGCTAGGGGTTGGCCGCAACATCAAGGCAGCCTGGCGGGGAGCCGCCAGGCCTTCTACGGTGACCGGAAACGCAAGCGTAGGTAGGTTAAGCGACCTTAAGGCTTTGCGGAACACTCCCGTGCTATGTACGGGTGGGCCGTACGCTTACCGCACATGCTTTGTCATATCAGGGTGTCGATGCGAAAATCCGGACTCCTTCTTTTCTTGCCGCTCGCACTTGCGCTCGTAGGTTGTCAAAGTAGCGTTACAACGCCGCCGGTTCCCACCGCGACACTGCCGCCGGCCTCGGACGCGATACCCGTACCGGCAGGCGTTGTCGCTGCGGAAATATCGCGGTAGGGACACATATTGCTATGCGCCCCCCGCACAAATCCCGGCGAGCCCGATTCGGGCACCGGGCTTCCACCTTGGGTGAGTGACGGCAAACCTTTCATGTGGCCACGGATGTG
>JBKQHO010000012.1:0-25100 GCA_052267165.1 Vulcanimicrobiaceae bacterium
GCGAGGCAACCTTGCAAGATTTGTAGCCGTCGTCCCAACTGACCACGCGCTGGCCGGCGTTGAGGATGATGCAGTTCGTGCCGTCGACCCGGGACCCGATCTTGCAGGTCTGGTAGCCGTCGTCCCATCGTATGAGTCGAGAGGCTCGCGTACGGTTCTGAGAGAGCGCGGGGGTGAAATCCCCCCGCGCCACTCGCTTCGTCGGCTGGATGGTCGCTGACCGCGAAAGCTCAGCGCTGGCTCGCGTTCTGCTGTCTGAAACGATCCGCAAGGAAGGCGTGGACCCGACCAAGCTGACGGTGCATTCCGATAACGGCAGCTCCATGGCCTCGAAGCCCGTCGCGTTTCTGCTCGCCGATCTGGGTGTGACCAAGAGCCATTCGCGCCCTCATGTCAGCGACGATAACCCGCACATCGAATCGCTGTTCAAGACCGTCAAGTACCAGCCTGAGTTTCCGGCGACGTTTGCCAATCTCGTGGAGGCTCGTGTCTTCTGCCGCGCCTTTTTCGAGTGGTATAACACGCAGCATCGCCACAGCTCGCTCGCGCTTCTGACGCCGGCAGACGTCCACAATGACCGCGCTCACACGATCCTAAGACAACGCCAAATCATACTGGACGAGGCGTATGCTAAGCGCCCCGAGCGTTTCGTTCGCGGCAAACCCAAGGTTCCGCAACTTCCAAGCGCGTCATACATCAACCGACCCCAAGAAGCTCTAAGCAGCACTTCAAAACCCTTGCAGATCGCATCTCACGACTGCAGCAACGCATCGGAGATTGCCGCAACTGTCAATCCACTTGAACTCAGCGCTTGACAATCGAATCGAGCGCAGATAACATCAAAAACATCAAGAAGCCGCACACTAAATCACGTGCAACGCGTGGTCTCATTCGAGCTGAAAACTTCCGCCCCGCAGGCGACCGCCACTGCGAACTTCTCCTGTTCCACTGTTGGCCGCGATTGCGAAGATGCAGGCGCTCCGGACGGCATCACGGTCCATTATGGACGCGCTGCAGCGCGCCGCAACCGCCGTGACCGAAGCTGTAATCGACGACGCGACGACGAAAACTCTTGCTGGTAGCGGACGTCGAGACAACTGCCTTCGCGTCTCCCAAAGCGCTCAGAACGGTACTCTACGCCTCTGTTAATTGTTCTCTTACAATCCTCTCAGATGAAGACCTTCGTTGCCTTCCGGATGGTCGTGCTGGCTGGAATGTCGAGGTCCTGATTCATGTGATTATTCCATATAGCGTGGGTCAAATCTCACGATTTGCTCAT
This sequence comes from Vulcanimicrobiaceae bacterium, assembly GCA_052267165.1. Taxonomy (GTDB): domain Bacteria; phylum Vulcanimicrobiota; class Vulcanimicrobiia; order Vulcanimicrobiales; family Vulcanimicrobiaceae; genus CAWICD01. Next base: position 1,280 of record JBKQHO010000012.1, read on the forward strand.
TATCGTGGGGTGGGAACCAGTGGGTTTGAGGCGCTCACCAGCCAGTGGGGTTTGCGGACGCCATCCGCAGGGCCAGGGAACGGGCGGAGTTGACCCAAGAGGACGCTGCACATGAGGCGACCTCTATCTGCGGCATTACCAGCTTCTCGAAGGCGGTAGGGGAGCAAACGCCACGCTAAAGAGCCTGCATGCCATAGGCGCTCAGTACGTCGGTCAGTCAGATCGGTGGTGAAGCCGAGCGTAAAGGGCGCGTCTGAGCACGCCCTGACGACCCCCCTTCCGTCAAGTCGATGGGTCTGAACGGTGGCTTTCCCAGGCATGAAGGGGCCTCGATCGCCTGGGAAAATGATGGTGTTCAGCCGCCCCTCGCGGGGCAGGTAACGGACGATGTTTAGCGTATCTCGTAGCAAACAGGCGTTCGCGCACAACCTATAGCGTTTGTTGGGCTGGACTCTTCGGAGGCAGTGCTGCTTGCCAAGAGCTGACAGCTCGAATGGCGGGGGTCACCTGAGAGCGATCAGCAGGCCGGTTCTCTACTTTGACGACAAGGTCCGTCGTGAATCAAAAGAGAGTACGCGAAGGGGCAAGCGGAATCCACGCCTCCCATGCCGCCTGCGCGCCCAAAGATCTACCACATTGTCCATGTTGATCGCCTTCGATCAATCATTAAGGATGGGTACCTGTGGGCAGATTCGGTGGTCAGTGCCAGACTTAAACCTGGGACTGTGATAGGCATGAGCGGGATCAAGAGCCGGCGCCTTAACGAGTTGCAGCTTGACAGCCACCCAGGCCTTTTCGTCGGTCAATGCGCTCCCTTCTACTTCTGTCCGCGCTCAGTGATGTTGTATTTGATTTATCGCGCTAACCATCCGGAGCTGTCATATCGTGGGGGCCAGGAGCCGATCGTGCACCTCGAATGCGACCTCTATGACGCCATCCACTGGGCGGACGCCGCCGGTCGACGTTGGGCATTCACGCTTTCAAACGCCGGTTCGTACTACTTTGAAGATCGTTGTGACGCTGCCCGGTTGGACGACATTCGCTGGGACGCCGTTGGTACGAACGACTGGTCGAATCCGGCGACAAAAGAAGCGAAACAAGCTGAGTTCCTTGTTGAGGAGTCGTTCCCGTGGGCACTCGTGGAGCGCATCGGCGTCTACTCAGTTGCAATTGTGCAGCGTGCCGCGTCAAGTCTGCAATCGGGCACGCATCGGCCGCCTATTGAAATCAAGACGTCATGGTACTACTAGGGACGAACGACATGATCGAATTCACGAAAGGCGACATCTTAAAGTCCGAGGCGGAAGCGTTGGTGAATACGGTTAATTGCGTCGGCTTCATGGGGCGCGGGATAGCACTACAGTTCAAGAACGCTTTTCCGAAGAATTTTAAGGCATACAAGATTGCGTGCGACCGGGAAGAGATTCAGCCAGGGAAAGTATTCGTATTTGAGACGGGCAGCATGACGAACCCGAAGTACATTATTAACTTCCCCACAAAACGGCATTGGCGCGGGAAGAGTCGTCTGTCTGATATTGCAAGCGGTCTTACGTCATTAGTGTCGGAGATAAGGCAGCGCAATATCCGTTCTATTGCAATTCCACCGTTGGGGAGCGGCTTAGGCGGTCTCTATTGGCCAGATGTGCGCGTTCTCATCGAAGACGCTTTGAGGCCACTTGCAGACGTGCGCGTCACGATATACGAGCCCAGCGTAGCACCCGATGCTCGTGTGATGGCGCGAACGCAAGAAGTGCCTAAGATGACTTTAGGGCGAGCAGCGTTGGTGGTTCTGATCAATCGTTATCTTGCTGGTCTACTCGATCCATTCGTTTCGTTGCTTGAAGTCCACAAGCTGATGTATTTCATGCAGGAGGCGGGGCAGGCGCTTCGGCTTCGCTTTACTAAAGCTCCGTACGGCCCGTATGCGGAAAATCTTCGTCATGTGCTACACGCAGTAGAAGGTCACTTAATGGCAGGCTATTCTGATGGAGGTGACGCGCCTAATAAGCGATTAGAGCTTGTCCCGGGTGCCGTACCGGAGACCATGCAGTTTCTTGAGGACGATGCTGCATCAAAGGCACGCTTCGCGAAGGTTGCTGACCTTGTTGCTGGCTTCGAAAGTCCGTTCGGCCTTGAGTTGCTATCGACGGTTCACTGGGTCGTGACTCGGGAAGGCGCGAGTGACCCGGACGATGTCATTGCGCATGTCTATGAATGGAATGAACGTAAGAAGACCTTCTCCCCGCGCCAGATAGAGCTGGCACTTGACGTCCTTCGCTCGAAAGGCTGGCTCCACTCCGAATCATAGGCGGGCTTGCTCACTCCCAGGTGTCGTTGCCCTCCCTCATCGTGACCGCGTGGTGATGAGGGCTATGACTGTCCGCTTGGCTCTGTCTCACGTGGCACCGTTATGGCACGAACTCCGCGGACGGCGCCGGACGGGCTGATATCACACGAAACGAAAATCGCGGGATTTCCACAGAAACCACACGCGCCGGCGCCAGGCATCACCCGTCATCACGATCGCCTTCAGATTCGATTCTCGTTGTGGTGCCATCGGCGTGAGCGTAGCCGCTGCCGCTGCTTCGTCGAACTCCCAAACTCAATGAGGCGGTATCGAGACCGCCGTGTCACGAGCGTGTCACAGAACACGCCAGATCAAGAGGTTCTTGAAGTCAGTTGCGGTGACGCCATTCTCGGGAAACCCTTGTAGAACCGCGCATCGAGGTGGTTCGAGAGACTTACAGGGAGCGATCGAAGCGCTTTTCAAGACGGCTGAATTAACCGCTCTGCCATCTCTCCGCGCCGCCGGAGAGCTTACGAAGCCGCCGCTTCTCGGTCCTGGCTTGCTCGCCCGCGCGCACCCTGCGCGACGGATGCCACGCGGCCGAGCCGGAGACGCCTTGCGCCTTTTCGACGATGCATCGAGCGTGGGCCTGGGTGCGGCAACGGATGAGCGTGGCAGCAAGTTGATGCGGACGCGATGCCCATAACGGCCCTCCATCCCGAGACCGCTCTGGTTAGCATCGACATGCAGAAGGCCATTGTCGGGATGCCAACCGTCCACCTGGCGGCCGGCATGTGGGAGCCCCTACCTTGTCGTTGCGTGTTATGGCCAATCGTGGCCAAGCTCGCGGAAAATGCGAATGCTGGCGAGCTACGGTGAAAAGGGCCCTATCTTTCAATGTTTCGCGCGGTCCGTTGACACGGCCCACTCGCAGATCGCTCGATGAACCGCACGCTTGCAGAATTAGCGGCCGTTGACGTCTCGCCTAAAGGCAAGACTGGAAAAGCGACGGCGCAGGTTTGCAGCCCGATGGTGACGCAGCGTCGAGCGGGGTGAGCGCATGAAACCAGACGAGAACGGCTACTACGACCTCGAGCGTTTCACGGTGGCGCAGGCGCGGGTCTACGAAGGCATCACCAGCGAATTGCGGCGTGGGCGTAAGCGGGAGCACTGGATGTGGTTCATCTTCCCGCAAATTGCGGGCTTGGGACATAGCCCTTCCGCCCGCGCGTTCGCGATCCGCTCGCTGGAGGAGGCCCGGGCCTACTTGGCACACCCCGTTCTCGGCCCGCGCCTACGCCAGTGCACGCAGCTCGTGCTCGCGCACGAAGGAACGCCCGCGGAGCAGATCTTCGGCAGCATCGACACGCTGAAGTTTCGCTCGTGCATGACGCTGTTCGAGCGCGCTTCGAACGGCGAAGCGATCTTCGCGGATGCGCTAGCGGCGTTCTTCGAGGGCGAGCGCGACCGGACGACGATGGACATTTTGGACGGCGGGGCGCTTCGCAGCGCTTCGAGCCTCCCAAGTGATTGCTGAGTGATCGCTCAAGGATCGCCGTGGAAGATTTAGCGCTCGAACTCGCGCGCCGCGATCCGCAATTCCGGGAGCTTCGTGACCGCGTACAACGCGCGCGGCAATGGCGCAGCCAGATGCGTGAACGAAAGCTCTGGACGGCTGGCCTCGCGGTGCTCGTCGGCATCTGCGTGAACCGGCTCGCGCATGTCTTGTCCGCGCGGTCATTCCGTCCGCCGAGGAAACGGAAAGGATCGAGGCGATTCTCGCCGGTCGCGACCTCGGCGAGAATCTGCCGCCCTGCGCTCGAACGCGGCCGCAGCAAGCCGAGACTCTTCGCAAGCCCGCTAAGAATGCGGCCGCGGCGAAATGGGAAAAGCGGATCGAGGCCACCGGGCTCAGCGTCAGCGAGATTGCGAGCCGCGCCGGGCTGCGCTATCACCGCACTAAGTACCTTCTGCGCAACGGCGGACCGGCGACGCCCGACGAGTGACCTGAGACCCGGGTAGTATCCCAGCGAGAAGGGCGAATTCCCGCGGCACTGGCCGCAAAGGAGTCGCCCAGATGCGCAAGTCCCGGTTCACCGAGGCCCAGATCGTTGGCATTATCAAGGAGTCGGAGGCCGGCGCGAACACCGCCGAACTCTGCCGTCGCCATGGGATCAGTCTGACCACGTTCTACAAGTGGAAGTCGAAGTTTGGCGGCATGGAGGTGAGCGACGTCGCCAAGATGCGCGCGCTCGAGGACGAGAATCGCCGGTTGAAGCGGCTGCTGGCCGATTCGCGGCTTGAGATCGGCGCTTTGAAGATCATCGCCGAGGGAAACTTCTGACGCCTGCACAGCGCCGTCGAGCGGTGCGGGCAGTTCGCGAAGGTCTCGCCATCAGCGAACGGCGAGCGTGCGAAATCGCGAAGTGCAATCGACGAATGTTCCGCTACAAGAGCCAGCGGCTCACCGACGATGCGCCACTTCGCCGGCGCCTCGAAGAACTGGCTGCCGAGCGTCGACGGTTCGGCTATCGTCGTCTGCACGTGGTGCTGCGCCGTGAGGGTTGGGTGGTGAACATCAAACGCGTTCGACGCGTCTACCGCGAAGCAAATCTCCAGGTCCGAAAGCGACTGCGGCGCCGGGTCGCGCTCGGCCGTGGGAACCCGGCACCCATCGTAACGGTCATGAACGAGCGTTGGTCTCAACTTCGTCCACGACACCCTGGCGTCGGGTCGTCGAATTCGCGCGCTCACGATCGTCGACGATTACACGCACGAATCGCTCGCGATCGAACTGGACACGTCACTCTCCGGCGAACGGGTGACCCGCGTGCTCACGATGATGGGCGAGATCCGCGGCTTGCCCAAGACGATCGTCCTCGACAACGGCACCGAGCTGACCAGCCTTTTAATGTTACGCTGGGCCGCCGATCATCGGGTACAGCTTCATCATATTGCGCCGGGCAAGCCAACGCAGAACGCTTTCATCGAGAGCTTCAACGGCAAGTTCCGCGACGAATGCCTCAATGAGCATTCGTTCGAATCGCTCGCCGAAGCTCGCGAGATTATCGAGATCTGGCGTCTCGATTACAACGCACAGCGACCTCACTCGTCGCTTGGGAATCGCACGCCGGAGGAGTTTGTCCGTTACCTCATCAACTCCCAGCCGTCGCCACTTTTCGTTGGGTAACCGCCAGGGCTTGGTCGTTCTTGAAGCTACAGCCTGGTCGGAGGTGCGGGAACATGGGGAGATTGTCTTTGGAATGATGCAGTCTCTCGATGGCTACGTTGCTGGCGTTGAGGGCGAGCTGGAACCGCCGCTTCATTCGCCAGGCATTGCGCTCTTTCGTTATTGGATCGATTACGTCCGCGACCTCGCGGGCAGTCTGTACGGTCGTCGCATGTACGAGGTGATGCGCTATTGGGACGAGGATCGACCGGAGTGGGGCGCGATCGAGCACGAATTCGCGGCGGCGTGGCGCACGCAACCGAAATGGGTTGCATCACGCTCGCTAAGGTCGGTCGGCGCCAACGCCACGCTTGTCGGCGACGATCTCGAAGCCTTCGCTCGCCGGCTGAAGGCGGAGGTCGACGGCGTCATCGACGTTGCCGGGCCCGATCTGGCGGCGAGTCTTACTGACCTCGGTCTTATCGACGAGTATCATCTCTACTTTCGCCCGTTTGTTCTTGGCCGCGGCAAACCGTACTTCGCCGGTGCCCGAACGCCGCTCCGCCTTGCTGGCACCAATCCTGTCGGCGAGGACGCGATCAGGCTCACGTTCGTTACTGCCTGACAGCGCTTACCGCAGGGCAGGTTCACCCGGCCTCAGTCAAGATCGTCGGCCGTCAAAGGCTGATAGGATCGATACGCTGTAGGCTACGGCATCGAACTCCCGAGGAGTTTGTCCGTGATTTCATCAAAATCGCAGCCATCGCCCGTCTTCGTGGGATAACCCCGGGTCTCAGGTCAGAAGGGAGAGCACCCAAAGTGAGCGCAAACGGCGAGCCGAATCACGAACCGAACCCGGCGCCGAGCCGCGCGTTCAAGCTCTTCTTCCATCCGGCAACGGACCCGGCTGAGCTTGCGAAGGTCGCGTGGGCGAGAATCCAAGCGAGTCGCGACAAAGACACGGAGGGCTTAGGAGAGTGAGCGCGCAGGCGAACGGCGTGCGACGGAGCCGAAAGCGGCGCGGGCGCGGCGAGTCGGCGATCTATGAAAAGACTCGCCGATGGACGGCCAAAGACGCCGCAGGGAAGCCCGTTACGCACGAGCGCACACAATGGGTCGCCGTCGTCTCGGCGGGCATGGATGCGAAGACCGGAAAGCGCGCGCGAACGTACCTGTACGGCGACACGAAGAGCGCCGTGCAAGCGAAGCTCCTCGAGCATCTCGTGCAGCACGGCGGGCGGCGTCGGCCAACCGAGCGGGTTCTATTGGCGGCGTTCGTCGGCACGTTCCTCGAAGACACGCGGGCGAACCTTTCCGCCAACACCGCGCGCTCCTACGAGCAGACGCTCGCGCACGTCTTGCCGCGCATCGGCGGCCTGCGCGTGGACCGGATCGACGCCGAGCGGATCGAGACGCTCTACGCCGAGCTACGGCGCGAGGTGTCGGCTTCGATGCTGGCGCGCATCCACGTCGTTCTGCGCCGGGTCCTCAACGTCGCCAAGCGCCGGGGTCTGATCCAGACGAGTCCGCTCGAGAGCGTCGAGGCTCCGCGCTTCAAGAACGCGCCCGTCACGTCGCTCACGCTCGATCAAGTCAAGGCGCTGCTCGCGGCCGCGGAAGGCGACCGTCTCGGCGCGCTCTTCACCCTGGCGGTGACGAGCGGGATGCGTCAAGGTGAACTCTTCGCGCTGCGCTGGCAGGATGTCGACCTTACCGCCCGCACCGTCTCGGTGACGCGCTCGGCCCAAGAGATTGTCGGCGAGGTGACGTTCGTCGAACCCAAGACGGCCACGAGCCGTCGGCGGATCGAACTCGCGCAGGTCGCCGTCGATGCGCTCGTGCGCCGCCGCGCGCTCGCCGACCGGGAGGAGCACGACTCCGAACTCGTCTTCCCCTCCCCGACCGGCGGGGTGCTGCGGAAGAGCAACTTCCTGCGGCGCGTCTTCTTCCCGCTGCGCGCGGCGGCCGGTCTTCCGGCGACGGCGAAGTTTCACAACTTGCGCCACACGACGGCGTCGCTCATGTTGCTCCAGGGAGCCTCCCCGAAGGTCGTGCAGGAGGTCCTCGGCCACGCCAACCCGGCGGTGACGATGAAGACCTACAGCCATGTCTTGCCGGGGCTCACGAGAGCGGCGGCCGACCGGCTCGACGAGGTGCTTCTACCGCATGCCGAGGCGTCAATTGGCGGTACAAAGGCGGTACATAACAAAAAGAGGGCGTCCCTCTAAAACGCGAAAACCCTTATTTTGTAAGGGTTTGAGTGGAGCCGACAATCGGACTCGAACCGATGACCTGCTGATTACGAATCAGCTGCTCTACCAACTGAGCTACGTCGGCGCTGCCTTCCCTCATGGCGGGTCGGACCGCCTCGGACCTGCGGCTACGGCCGGTCCACGGGCTTCGCGAGCCCGGCCCGACACCCTGCCCCGCGGCGGCGTGTGACCTAGCGCTTCGCTTGGGGCTGCCCCTCTCTGCTATCATGCCCGCGTGGAGAGGGCAGATTCCGCGATATCGCTGCGCGGCGTGCGCGTGGAGTATCGCGTGAATCGCAAGGGCTCGCTCCTCGCATTGGACGGAATCGATTTCGACGTGCCGGCGGGCACGTTCGCGGCGATCGTCGGGCCCTCGGGCTGCGGCAAGTCGACCGTGCTGCGCCTGCTGGGCGGCCTGGTCGAGCCTGCCTCGGGTAGCGTCAGCCTCGGAGGCCGGAAGCCGGGTGAGGTCGCGCGCGAGCACCGGCTCGGAGTCGCGTTTCAGGAGCACGCGCTCCTGCCGTGGCTCTCCGCTCGCGAGAACGTCGCGCTGGCGTTCCGGGCCGCGGGCCGCCCCGTCAACTCGGCGCGCGTCGACGGACTGCTCGCGCTCGTCGGCATGCGCGAGTTCGCCGGCGCGCGGCCGCGCGAGCTTTCCGGCGGCATGCGGCAACGCGTGGCGATCGCGCGGGCGCTCGCGCTCGACCCCGCGATCTTGCTGCTCGACGAACCTTTCGGCGCGCTCGACGCCGTCACGCGACGCAGCATGAACCTCGAGATCCAGCGCATCTGGCAAGAGCACGCGATCACCACGCTGCTGGTCACGCACTCCGTCGAGGAGGCCGTCTTCCTCGCCGACCGCGTCGCGGTCATGTCCGCGCGGCCGGGGCGAATCTTAGAAGTCGTCACCGTTCCGTTCGCACGCCCGCGCGGCCGCGAGCTGCTCGCAACAGCCGCCTTCCACGCGGTCGTCGACGAATTGGCGGCAGCACTCGACCGCGCGGTGGGCCCGTCGTGAATAACAGCAGCTCGCAGAACGCGCTCGCCGCAGGTCTCGGTCTCGTGCTGTTCTTCGGTCTCTGGGAAGCCGTCGGGCGGCTGCAGTTGCTCGGGGCGTTCTTTCCGCCGCTCTCGCAGATCGTCGCGTATCTCGTCGCGCCCGAGCATCGCGCGCTGCTGCTCTCGGCCGCCACACAGTCGGCAGGCGAAGCGTGCGCGGGCTATCTGCTCGGCAGCATCGCGGGTTTCGCGCTCGCCGTCATCGCGTTGCTCGTTCGGCCGAGCGCGCCCGGACTCGAACGCCTGGCGGCGATCGTCAACGGCATTCCCGTCATCGCGGTCGGCTCGGTCTGCGCGGTGCTCTTTCCGCCCGACGTCAACCCCGTCATCGTCTCGGCGCTCGCCGTCTTTTTCATGATGTTCGTCGCCTCGAATGCCGGCTTTGCGGCGGCCACGGCTGCGCACCGCGAGCTGTTCGCGGTCTTCGGTGCGGCGCGCTCCGCGACGTTTTGGCGCTTGCAGCTGCCGGCGGCTATCCCGTCGCTGGTCGACGGTTTGCGTTTGAGTGCGCCGGTCGCCGTCGTCGGCGCGATCATCGGCGAGTGGTTCGCGAGCGAACGCGGCTTGGGCCCGCTCTTGCTCAACGCGATGCAGAATTACCAGATCGCCCTCCTCTGGTCGGCGGCGGTGCTCGGCGCGCTCGTCTCCGCGCTCGCCTACGGCGCGCTGGGCGTAGCGCAACGCTGCGCCGCCGAGCGCTATCGCGCATGACGTTTCTGTCGCGCTTCTGGCCGCTGCTGTTCTTGCTGCTCGCGTGGCAGCTGTGGGTGAGCTTCGGACAGGTGGCCGCGATCGTCGCGCCCACGCCGCTTGCCGTCGCGACGGAACTCGTGACCCATCCTGCCGATTTCGCGCGCGAAGGCGGTGCGACGTTGCTGGTCGCGCTCGCCGGGCTCGCGCTCGGCGCGCTGCTGAGCCTCGCGCTCGCGGTGCTGACCTGGTTCTCGCCGCTGCTCAGCGGCGCCGTTTCGTTTCCCGCGCTGCTCGTACAGGCGACGCCGCTGGTCGCGCTGATGCCCGTGCTCGCACGGGTGCTGGGTTACGATCAACGCACCGTCGTCGCCGCGGCCGCGCTCATCGCGTTCTTTCCGACCTTCGTGCTGGCGGTCTCGGGCTTGCGCGCACTGCCGCCGGGCGCACAGGATGTCTTCTCGATCCTCGGCGCGAGCCGCTTCGCGCGCCTGCGCCTCCTCGCGCTGCCTTCGGCCGTTCCGAACTTGTTGACGGCGCTGCGCATCTCATCGGCGAACTGCATCCTCGCGGCGCTGGTCGCCGAATATCTGATGGGAACGACCGGACTGGGACGGCTGTTCGCCGTCTCCGAAAGCAGCTTCGAGATCGCTCGTGCCTGGGCCGCCTGTCTCGTCGCAACCGTCCTGTCCGTTCTCGGTTACCTCGCCACGCAGCGTCTCGAAACGCTGGGAAGGAAACGCTTTCTCGAATGAATCGCCGGAAGTTCGTGCTGGCAACGGCGTCCGCCGGAGCCGCAGCCGCGTTCGCCCGCGGTGCCGCGCCGGCGCGCGCCGCGAGCGGCGTGACGACCCAGTTCTTGTGGGTGAAGAACGTCGAATACGCGGGGTTCTACCTGGCCGACGACGGCGGGCTCTTCCGCGACGAAGGCGTAACGCCCGCGTTTCTCGCGGGCGGCCCGAACCTCGCGAGCGTCGAGGCGATCGTCGCGGGCGGCCGCGCCGACGTCGGCGTCGACGAGTTCGAGAAAGTGGTCGACGCCGTCGCGCACGGAACCGACTTCGTCGTGTTCGGCGCGATCTATCAACGCAGCATCGCCGGACTGCTCTCGCTGCCCAAGAATCCGATCCGCAAAGCCGCCGACATTCTCGACAAGCGCATCGGTTTGCAGCAAGGCGCCAAGATCTTCATCGACGGGATCATGCGCGTCAACGGGTTGCCGGCACGCTATACCGAAGTCCCCGTCGGCTTCGATCCCGATCCGCTGGTGCAAGGCGCTTGCGACGGCTATCTGTGCTACGTGACCAGCCAGCCGCTGGTGTTGGCGGCACGCCAGATTCCCTACGTGCTGACGGGCTTCGCGCAACTCGGCTATTCGGTCTACGCCGCCGCGCTCTTCTGCCGGCGCGATTACCTGGAGAAGAACCGCGACACGCTCGTGCGCTACACGCGGGCGCTCGCGCACGGCTGGCAGGCCGACCGGCGCGACCCCGAGCGCGGCGCGGAGCTCGCCGTCAATACATACGGCGCGGCGCTCGGGCTCGACTTGCAGCAGCAGATCGCACAAAACAAAGCCCAGCTTCCCTACCTCGAGAGTCCCGAGGTCGAGCGCCACGGTCTGTTGCGGATCTCGAAGGACCAAGTCGCGGGCCCGATTTACAAGACGCTGCGCGCGACCGGGCGCACCGCATTAGCCGATCCGAACCGGCTGATCGACGAAACCATCGTGCGCGATGCGCACGCCGGACGTTAGGTTGTTGTTAGGCAGCTCGCGACGTTACGACGACGTCGCGGCCGCGCCGCCGGCCGACGTCAGCTCCCCGGAAACCGCCCCGCAGCCGCCGCGGACGACGAGCACCGGGATATCCGCCTCGCGCAGGACGCCTTCGGTCGTGCTTCCCAGCAGCAGGCGCTGCAGGCCGCGCCGGCCGTGACTGCCCATCACGATGAGGTCGGCCGCATAGAGATGCGCCATGCTCAGCACGGTCTTGACCGGTTCGCCCTCCTTGAGCATGCTCTCCGCACGCAGGCCCATGCCCTCGGCGCGGGCGACCGCGGCCGCGAGCGCTTCGTTCGCGCGCGCTTTGAGCCCGTCGATCGACGGGGTTGGATCGACGAACGGCATCGCCGCACACTCCATGACGATGCGATCGCTGTCGACGACGCTGCAAAAGATCAGCGTTCCGCCGACGGCCGCCGCCGTCGCGATCGCGAGCCCGACCGCGTCACGGGAGGGGCCCGACCCGTCTACGGGAACCAACATTCGCTGAAACATGCGCGTGCTCACGTCACACCCTCCGTAGCTTGGGACGCCTGCGCAGGAGCGGCCCCGGAGCCCACGGCGTCCCTATCGCGGGCAGGAGCCAGCGGTCGATGCCCCACCAGCCGGCGGTCTTCCAAGCCAAGATCAGGAAGAGCTCGCCGGCAAGCAGCAGCGGGTTGATGCTCACGGTCCCGGCCAGCAAGTAGCTGGCGTTCATCAGCACGCCGAAGCCGGCCGCCACGCCGGTCAGCGTCCCGAGGATCAGGCCGACCCCGACGAACAGCTCGCCGAAGGTCACGAGGTGGCTCCAGAGCGCGGCGTGCGGCAAAACGGCGGAGCGCAGAAACGTGGCGTACCAACCCTGGACGTCTGCATGCTGGCCGGCGTTCGCCTTGGCGAGCGCCGCGCCGACGAAGGCCGTCAGGGCCGAGCCGGACTTGTCGCCGACCCAATCCGGCGCGGTCAGCTTCGCCCAAGCGGCATCGACCCACGCCCACCCGACGCAGAGCCGGATGACGAACCACAGCCACGCCCAGCGAATACTGCCGAAGAGCTCCCGCGCCAGAGGCGGGTCTTCGAGGTAGAAGGCTGAGCCGGGGTTCGGAACGCCGTTCCGCGCAAACATAGCCCTATTAGCTTACGCCTGATACGTGCGAAACGTATGAATGTCGGGGAAGATGTTTGCGCCCGGAGACGGCGCCTACGGCGCGAGCTTGTACGCCTGAACGAAATCGCCGCCCGGCTCGGCCCAAACGGCCCAGATCTGGTGGGTTGCCGGATCGATCGCGAGCGTATGAATGCTCTTCCCAGTCACGATTTGCGCGACGACGGTCGGCGCGGAGGTCGGGTTGTCGCGCAACAGGGTGAGGGTGCCGGCCGCCGCACAGGCGATCTCGTGCGTCCCCGGGTCGAGGCTGCACTGGTCGACGTGGGCGGGGATCGCGACCGTTCCGACGAGCGCCCCTGAGACGTCGTAGGCTGCAAGGACGCCGTTCGATCCCGCGACCAGCACGTGACGGTAGCCGGGGTCGAATTGCAGCGGGTGATTGCCGACGAGCGCCGGCGTCGGAACCGTCTGCCTCACGGCAAGTTTGGTCGGATCGACGACGACGTACTCGTTGAGGTCCGAGATGTTCTGGTAGACGTCGTGCGTCTTCGGATCGACCGCGAGATATTCGGGCTTGTGGCCCGGCAGCGCGACGCTCCCCACGCTCTGCATCGTCTTCGCATCGACCACGAAGATGCGCGTGCCGTCGTCCTCGTCGGCGTAGATGCGCTGGGTCGCCGGATCGTAGGCGATCGCGTCGATCTCACCGTCGACATCGGCGGTCCGCACCTCCTTCAGCGCGACCGGATCGACTTCCGAGATGGTGCGCGCCTCGCCGTCGCCGGTGAAGACGTGGCCGTCGCTCGGGTCGACCGCGACGCCGTGCAGCGGCCCGACGCGCACTTGTCCGAGCACCTTGCCCGAATCTGCGTCGACGACGAGCAGGCTTCGGCTCCCGGTATGCGCGGCATACACGCGGCGCCGTTGCGCGTCAACGGACACATAGTCGAAGCCGCTTTGAATCTGAACGGCTTGCGGTGGGAGCGCTGGAATCAACGGCATGCGCGCCTACTCAGCCGCCGAGGATACCTTCCCCTTGAAGCACGGCGGGAGAAACGTGCCGTCGTTTATTCGCTGTCGTGAAACGTTCCGCGCGGCGCTTCGCGATCGAGCTCCAAGTCTTCCAACAGATAGTAGACGATCTTGCGATCGTCGAAGCCGACCTTCGCCAGTTGTCGGCCGCCGATGGTCACGACCTCGTGCACGTGCCCGATGCGGCCTTCGTAATCGTAGTTGACGGCGGAGTACTCGGCATTGCCGGGCTTCGGGCGTGGAATCACCTTCGCGCCGCGCAACGGGGTTTGATGACGGTGTCCGCTCACGAGGGACCGCGGGTCAGGCTGAGAATTGGCACAGGCCCGTCACTTTCGCCGGAGGAGCCGCATGATCATCGAATACGAGGGCAAGCTGCCGAAAGTCCATCCTTCGGCGTTCGTCGCGCCGACGGCCGTGCTGATCGGCGACGTCGAGGTCGGCGAGCAGTCGAGCATCTGGTTCGGCACGGTCATCCGCGGCGACAACGGACCGATCCGCATCGGCGCGCGCTCGAGCGTGCAGGACAACGCCGTCGTTCACGTCAGCGAAGGCTCGAGCACGATCATCGGCGACGACGTGACGATCGGGCACTGCGCGGCCATGGAAGACTGCGTCATCGAAGACGGCGCGCTGATCGGCACCAACGCCGTCGTCCTCAACGGCGCGCGGGTCGGGCGCCGTTCGCTGATCGGCGCGGGTAGCGTCGTCGGCGCGGGCGCGACGATTCCGCCGGAGGTCGTGGCCGCCGGCTCGCCCGCGAAGGTGAGGAAAGCGCTCGACGGACCGGCCGCGGAGTGGGTCGATCACGGCGGTCCCGAGTACGTCAAGCTCTCGCGTTCGTACCTGCGCCAGGGCATCGGGGCCCCCGAACTGCAAGAGGTCGCCGGCGCGTAACGGCCGGCGGGCGGCGAGGCGTTGGCGAGCTTGCGCGGCGCCGCTATTTCGACGGGTAGTGCGACGGGTCGCCGTAGGGGACGAACAGCGTGTGTTCCTTGAGGAAGCGTAACTTTACCGTCCCGGTCGGGCCGTTGCGCTGCTTGGCGATGATGAACTCGGTGAGGTCGGGCTCGACCGCGCTCTCGGGGTTGTAGTAGGCGTCGCGATACAGGAACGAGACCATGTCGGCTTCCTGCTCGATCGCGCCGCTGTCGCGCAGGTCCGAGAGCATCGGACGCTTGTCGTTGCGCGACTCGACGCCGCGGTTGAGTTGCGCCAGCGCGACGATCGGAATCTGCAGATCCTTTGCCGTCGCTTTGAGCGTGCGGCAGATCTCCGAGAGCTCGTCGTTGCGATTTTGATTGCGCGAGTTGGACGACGGCCGCAGCAGCTGTAAATAGTCGATGAAGACCGCGCCGAGGCCGTCGCCCGATTGCAGGCGCCGGCAGCGGCTGCGAATCTCGGTGACGCTGAGCGAGCCCGAGTCGTCGATGAAGATCGGGATCTGGGAAAGCTTGCTCATGCCGTCGGAGATCTTGTCCCACTCGTGATCGCGGATCTTCGCGCGGCGCAAGCTCTGCGAATCGATGCGCGCTTCGGCAGCGAGCAGGCGCGAGACGAGCTCTTCGCTCGTCATCTCGAGCGAGAAGATCGCGATCGGCTTGTTCTCTTCACGCGCGGCCGCGACGGCCATCGTCAACGCCATCGACGTCTTGCCCATCGCCGGGCGCGCAGCCAAGATGATGAAATTGCCGGGCTGGAAGCCCGCCGTGTACTCGTCGATGTCGCGGAAGCCGGAGGTGACGCCCGTGCGGTCGCCGTGCCGGTGATACTGCTGGTCGAGGCGCTCGAAGAACTCTTTGAGCAGCGGCGCCATCGGCTCGAACTCGCCGCGCATCTGCCGGCGCCCGACCTCGTAGACGATCTGCTCGCTGCGGTCGATCGCGCCTTCGACGTCTTCCTCGTTCTCGAAGCCGATTCGGGTGATGACGGTTCCGGCGTGGATCAGCCCGCGCAGCGCGGCCTTCTCGCGCACGATGTTGGCGTAGTACTCGGCCGAAGCCGCGGTCGGGACGGCTTCCATCAGCGAGCTCAGGTACGGCAAGCCGCCGACTTTGTCGAGCAGGTCGCGCCGGCGCAGCTCTTCGGAGAGCGTGATCTTGTCGAGCGGCTCACCGCGATCGTAGAGCTGCACGAGCGCCATGTAGGTCGACTCGTGGACGTGCGCGTAGAAGTCGTTCGGCTGCAAGATCTCGCTGACCGTTGCCATCATCTCGCGATCGACCAAGATCGACCCGAGCACGGCCATCTCCGCCTCGAGATTGTGCGGAGGGATGCGGTCGATGCCGCCGACGTCGCCGCGCGCGACCGTCGCCATCAGTGCGCCGCCCTGCGCGTGCCGCGCGCGGAGCGTAATCCTTTCGCTGCGAGGCCGAGCGCGGCCAGCGCGTCGGCGACGCTCGCGACCGTCACCACTTCGAGGCCGCTCAGGCCGCGCTCGAGCTCGCGCGCGTTCTCGCGCGGCACGAGCATCAGACGCATCCCGGCTTGGCGCGCGGCGTAGAGCTTCTCGACGATTCCGCCGACCGCGCGCACGCGGCCGCCGATGGAGAGCTCGCCGGTGACCGCGACGTCCTGCGGCAGCGGCGTCTTGGTGAGCGCGGAGTAGAGCGCGAGGAAGATCGCCAGGCCCGCGGAGGGGCCGTCGATGTTGCCGCCGCCCACGACGTTGACGTGCAGGTCGAAGTCGAGCGGGTCGACGCCGGCGAGCGAACGCACGACCGAGCTCGCGTTGAAGACGCTGTCCTTGGCCATCGTGCCCGCGGTCTCGTTGAACCGGACCGAGCCGCGCCCGCGCTCCCGCGCCGGAAACGCGACCGCCTCGATCTCGATCAAGCTGCCCACGTGATGGGCGACGCCGAGGCCGAACGTCTTGCCGAGTTCCTTGCCGCGCTTGGCGCGCACCGGCGTGTGCTGCACGAGCCGGCCCGCCTGCACCACGACCGCGACGTCCTCTTCGGTCACCGTTACGACCCCGCTCGGGGCTCCCTTCGGGCGCCCCGCGACGAAGCCGGCCTGGTGCTCGCGCCAGAGCGCGTGGCCGTGCGCGTCGGCCAGGATCTGCACGGCCTTGCGGCCTTCGATCGTGTAGGATGCGATCTCGTCGGGAACGCGCCGTGCGAGCTTTGCGCCCAAACGTTTGGCGGCACCGCCGACGATCTCGCGAATCTGCGACTCGGTCAGCGGATCGAAGTAGACCTCCGCGCAGCGCGAACGGATCGCCGGGTCGATTTCGCTGGGATCGCGGGTGGTCGCGCCGATCAGCACGAAGTCGGCCGGCGCGCCCTCGCGGAAGAGCTTGCGCACGTAGGCCGGGACGCTTGCGTCGTTCTCGTCGTAGTACGACGACTCGAAGCTGAAGCGCTTGTCCTCGAGCACCTTGAGCAGCTTGGTTTGCAGCATCGGGTCCATCTCACCGATCTCATCGATGAACAGAACCCCGCCGTGCGCTTTGGTGACCAGACCCACCTTCGGCTCGGGGATCCCGCTCTCGGCGAATTCGCGCCGGCTGCCTTGATAGATCGGGTCGTGCACGCTGCCCAAAAGCGGATTGGTCGTCTCGCGCGGATCCCAGCGCAGGGTCGAGCCGCTCGCTTCGACGAACGGCGCGTCTTCGGCGAAGGGCGTGTAGCTGCGCTGCTTCGCGACGTCGAGCGCGAGCCGCGCGACCGTGGTCTTGCCCACGCCCGGCGGCCCGTAGAGGATGACGTGCTGCGGGAACGGCGACGAGATCTTGGCGAGCAGCGAGACGATCGCGGCGCGCTGGCCGACGACCTCTTCGAGCGTGCCCGGGCGCACCAGCTGCAGCGCCGAGGCCGACAGTTTGCGTTTGTCGAGCTCGACCAACTCCTCGAGCTTCTTCTGCGTCGCGGGCGTCTCGGGACCGCCGTCCTCGCGGATCGCCTCGAGACGCAGATCCTTGAGATATTCCTGATGGCGCTCGGCCATCTTGACGTTCACCTTGCTCTCGATCTTGTCTTCGACGTTGCGCTGCGCGACGAGATCGGCCAGCCCGTCTTCGATCTCCGCGATCGCTTCGCGGTACTTGCCGGGGACCGGGAGCCGGTCGAGCGTCGGGTCCTCGAAGACGAGCCGCTGCAGCGCCAAGATGCGCTCGGGGAGCAGGTTCGAGCGCATCAGCTTGAGCGCGTCGAGCTTCCCCGCGCGCAACACCATCTTGTCGGGGCCGAGCGCCGTCGAGAGGATTTCGTAGAGCGCGGCCACGTACCGGCGCATCCCGTCGTCCCCGCCATACTTGCGACGAAAACGGGCTACGTAAGCCTGGTCTGCCCTCTGCGCCATGGCAGGTCAGTTCGACGCGGCGACGACTTTGACCGTGGTCTTTGCGACGACGTTCTTCCCGAGCCGGATCTCGACCGGGTAGCTGCCGAGCGACTTGATGTTGTCGGGCACGTTGATCTTGTGGCGGTCGACTTCGACACCGAGCTCTTTGTGGATCGCTTCGGCGACGTTCGCGTTCGTGATCGCGCCGAAGAGCTTGCCGTTGCCGCCGCTACGCGCCGGCACGACGACCTGCGTCGCTTCGAGTTGCTTGGCCAGCGCCTCCGCGTTGGCCAGCGCCTCCGCGTCGCGGCGCGCCTTGGCGCGGCGCTGTTGTTCGAGGAGCGCGACCGAGCCTTTCGAGGCTTCGGCCGCGACGCCGCGCGGAAGGAGAAAGTTGCGCGCGTAGCCGTCGGCCACGTCGACGATCGTACCGGTGGTGCCCAGCGACTTCACGTCGCTCAACAGAATGACTTTCATACGTTACTCGGCGACGAAGGGAAGGAAGGCGATGATGCGCGCGCGCTTGACCGCGGTCGTCAGCAGACGCTGATGCTTGGCGCAGTTTCCGCTGATGCGCCGGGGCAAAATCTTGCCGCGCTCGGAGATATACTTGCGCAGCCGCGGAACGTCTTTGTAGTTGATGTCGGGCAGCTTGTCGGCGCAGAAGCTGCAGACTTTGCGCTTGGGACGCCGCTCTTTTTTAGCGGCGCTGGTGCGCTTCTTGGATGGACCGGCCATGTGAGATCTCTTTCATGTAGGTGGTTTCGGTTGCGTGGCACTCGCGTGCCCGCAACCCTACACACGTGACGGTAAGAACCGCCACCACCGGACGAAGACCCGGATTTTTGGGACAACCGCCTAAGTTTACCCCAAAGGCGAACCTGCCGCAAGCCGGAACGTCGGCCGGCGCCCAAACCCGGCAGGTGAATCCTGCCGGCGCGCTGGAGTGCAGGTCGCACGAGCAGATATCCTCACTCGACTAGCGATGCCGCCCTGCCGATACAGCGGCTATACGACTCAGAGTGAACGTGCCGCTTATTTCGAGCCGAAGGGTACACATGCTCCAGGAAAGCGACTGATGCCGCGCCGATCAAACATGACGTTAGGCTCGAAAGGGCCCTCGGGCCGCTCGAAAGCCTTCGGATTCGGCGAGGCGGCCTCGGCCGGACTGCTCGCGGCCGTGCTGGTGTTCTTGCTCGTCCTGGCCTTCAGCCCCGAACGCCACAGCCGCCGGCGCAGAGCTAGCGACTACGCCGCCCCCGAGGGGCCTGCGGCGGATTCGCCGGGCGAAAAGCCGGAGCAGCCGCCCGAGCCGATGTACCAATTGCCCTCGCTCGAAGGCTGTCCGCCGACCAACCACGTGAAGATCCGCCAGCTCAACGCCGACATCGACGGGATCGTGCAAGAGGTCTGCCTCACGCAAGGTCCCCAGGGCGACGGCCCCGTCTGCCCGATCTGCTTGCACGGCATCGAGTTCTGCAACGGAATCTACTGCGAGGTCGAGTTCCGCCAGACCGACCGCAACGGCATCACGAAGACCGTCCAGTGCTTTTGCAAGATGCGCCGGCGCGACATCCTCGCGAACTGGGAGCGGCTCATCACGATCGACGAGGAGCCGGCCCTCAACGTGCTCGACATCAAGACCTACGAGGAACGGCGCAAGCAACGCTCCTCGCTCGGTTGACAGGGTGCGGAAACACCCCCGTGCCACAAAGCGGCGTGGATTTTTCGCTGAATCGAGGAGCCGCCGAGGGCGCAATGCCAAGGCGCATTGTAACTGAGGCGGCGACGGACCCGGCCTGTCGGCTCCGGTTCGTTTGCGACTCGTGCGGCGCGCTCATCGAGCGCGAAGCCGACCCGCACTAGATGACGAAGCCGACGATCTTTTCGTCCTGAACGAAAACGGTGACGCGGCCTCGCGCGTGTTTGAGCGCATCGAAGACGCGCGGTGAAACGGCATACACGGCGTTTCGGCCGGTCAGCGTGTTGCGCACGCGGCAGCAGCAGTCGCCCTCGATCGCGACCAGCACGCGTTCGGTCAGCGGCGCCGGCTGTTGCGGCTGGTTCTCCGCCCGGATGGCCGCGCGCGACACGATGGCGCGAGCTTCGTCCAGGGCGACATCTGAAGTAAACGGCTCGTACATATCAGTAGTAAATGAATCCGACCACGACGTTCTCTTCGACGACGAGCCCGACGGTCTGGGTGGTGCGAAGAAGGGCGCGCACGATTCGCGGTTGCGCGAACAGAACGTGGCTGGCGCCGGTCTCGGCGTTGCGGACTTCGAGCCGGTCCTCGTCGAGCGCGCTCACGACGGTGGCGAGCATGGTGTGCCGCCGCGCTTCCTTTGCGCGAACGGGACTCAGCGCCCCGCGTTCGCGAATCACGAAGCCCGCCACGATCGATTTTGCTTGCTCGAGCGCGACAGCGGCGCTGAATTCACCCTTCATTCTCCACTCTTTATCGGTCGCGCCCGAGCCGGAGTGAAGCCCAAACAATGAGCGCGGCCGTTTTCATCGCGTTTGCCGCGATGATTCTCGCCGGGCTGCGGCCCAAAGCGATCCCCGAGTGGGTCTGGCCCATCGCCTGCGCCGCCCTGCTGCTCGTTCTCGGCTTCGAGCCGGCGGCCTCGGCGCTGCGCGCGATCGCAGCCCAGTGGAACGTCTTGCTCTTCATCCTCGGACTGATGGGAATCTCGGCCGGCGCGGAGTGCAGCGGGCTCTTCGCCGTACGCGCTGCACTTGGGGCCGCCGATGCTGGCGGCACTGGCGCTCAACCTCCTCGTCTTCCTCTGGCTTTTTCGCAACCAGGTCCGCGGGAAGTATCGGGTCGAGCCGGCGCCCGGTCTTCAAGCACGCGCAAAGCGGACGCTCGCCGCCATGCTCGCCGTCGCCGCCGCGTACGTCGGAGCGCTGCTCGCGGGCTGGCCGCTGGGTCCGGTCGCGCTGGCCGGCGCACTCGTGGTGCTGACGGCCGGCGGGGTCGGGCCGCGGCAGATCGGCGAGCGGATCGGGTGGTGGCCACGCTTTGGCCGAGGCGAGCGGTCCCGAGGTCACGCTCCTGTTGGCGGCCGGACATCGCGGCGGCTTCGGACCGCGTTCCGTCGGTCACGTCGCGCGCTTCGCGATCGATCACGCGTGCGGGCCAGTGCTCGTGGTGCGCCTTACATGAAGCTGCGGTAGACGGTCCGTGAGATCCGGCTGATGCCGGCCACGCCGAGAGCCTGATCGTCGAGGTCCTTCTCTAAGACGACGAGGACGTACGGTCGCGGGCCATACGGATCGACGATGCCCGCATCGTGGCGCGCGCCGGGCAGCTCTCCCGTCTTGTTGGCGAGTGGGACGCCGCGCGGGAGGCCGGGAGCGATTTTCTCGCGGTCTTCCTGACCGAGCAGCGTGTCGATCATGGCGCGGCATGAGCGCGCCGAGGCGAGCGAGCCGCCTTCCCCGCGCGCTCCGCGTTCGATTTCCAAAAGCAGCGTCCCGACGTCGCGTGCCGTCGTCACGTTCTCGCGCGCTTTCGAGAAGTACATGAAGTAGCGGCGCAGCCGGGTCCGGCGCAAGCCGGCCTGCGCGGCAACGCGGTTGATCGTCGCGAAACCGAAGCGGTCGACGAGCGCGTTGGCCGCCGAGTTGTCGCTCTGCCGGATCATCGCTCGTACCAGGCTACCCAGCGGCGCGGCTTCGCCCGCCTGCGCCGAGCCGAATGACTCCGAACCGCCGACGACATCGCCGGGCCGGAACGCGACTTGCGTTGCAAGAGAAACGCGCCCGCGCTCGATTTCTCGATACGCGGTCAGCATGATCGCGAGCTTGATGATCGAGGCCGCCGGAAACAGCTCGTCAGCGTTGAGTGCGACCGTCTCCTCCGGCTGCGTCACTCGGCGCGCGAAAACGGCGACGCGGCCCGGGACGGCGTTCGCGATGCGCTCGACGGCGCGCTGCGCCGCCGGCGCCTGCGCCCGAACGGGATGCGCAGCGAGAAGACTCGCAAGGCCCGCTAGGAACGCAGGTCGATCGAGGCGGTGAACCACGTCGCGCGACGACACTTCGACCGACCTTGCGCGCCGAGTCACCTTACCCTGCTGCTTGAGTTCCTCAGACGAGTTACAGAATTCTCACTCCACGCTCCGCCGTCGATCGGCGGCTGACTGCCGGCACCGTTTGGCGATACTTTTAACGGTGAACGAGTCGAGCCCTTAACTCCGGAAGTCCTGTTAGCCTTACACTCCTCACGCTACCCGCGGAGGTGAGTATGGCCGCTCCTTCGCTCCCCGAGGAACTGCATCGGGACCGTGCTGATTTTTAGGCAGCGAGCGGGCGAGCGAGCGGAGCGGCTGCGCCGCATGCAAAACGGCGGCATTCGGAGGTGGCAAATGAGCGAAGTACGGGTGCTCGTCGGAACACGCAAGGGCGCTTTCGTCCTGACCGCGGACGCCAAGCGTGAACGGTGGGACATCAGCGGCCCGCACTTCGGCGGCTGGGAGATCTACCATCTCAAGGGCTCGCCCGCGGACCCGAACCGCCTGTACGCCTCGCAGAGCAATGGCTGGTTCGGACAGCTCATCCAGCGTTCGGACGACGGCGGCAAGACGTGGGCGCCGGTAGGGAACGAGTTCGTCTACGACGGCGTCCCCGGCACGCATCAGTGGTACGACGGCACGCCGCACCCCTGGGAGTTCGCTCGCGTTTGGCACCTCGAGCCGTCGCTGACGGACCCCGACACCGTTTATGCCGGCGTCGAAGACGCGGCGCTGTTTCGTTCGACCGACGGCGGTCACAGCTGGCGCGAGCTTTCCGGACTGCGCGGCCACGGATCCGGTGCATCGTGGCAGCCCGGCGCCGGCGGGATGTGTCTGCACACGATTCTGCTGAACCCGAGCGACAGCCGGCAGATCGTCATCGCGATCTCCGCCGCCGGTGCCTTCCGAAGCGACGACTCGGGCGAGACGTGGCGTCCGATCAACCGCGGACTTCGATCCGCGCAGCTGCCCGACGAGGATGCCGAGGTGGGTCATTGCGTTCACCACATCGCGATGCATCCGTCGCGCCCGCACGTGCTCTTCATGCAGAAACACTGGGACATCACGCGCAGCGACGATGGCGGCGAGTCATGGCGCGAGGTCAGCGGGAACTTGCCGACCGACTTCGGCTTCGCGATCGACGTTCACGCGCACGAGCCCGAGACGATCTTCGTCGTTCCGATCAAGAGCGATTCCGAGCACTACCCGCTCGACGGAAAGCTGCGCGTCTACCGCAGCCGCACGGGAGGCGGCGAATGGGAAGCGCTGACGAAGGGCCTGCCGGAACGCGACTGCTACGTCAACGTGCTGCGCGACGCGATGGCCGTCGATTCGCTCGATTCCTGTGGCGTGTATTTCGGCACGACCGGCGGACAGGTCTACGTCTCATCCGATGCCGGCGATCACTGGACGCCGATCGTTCGCGACTTGCCGGCCGTGCTATCGGTCGAAGTACAGACGCTCGCGTGATCCGAGTCGTGCTGCCGGCGCACCTCCGGGCGTTGGCTCGCGTCGAGGGCGAAACGTCGCTCGATGTCGCCGGTGAAGTCACGCAGCGGACCGTGCTCGACGCGCTCGAATCGCGCTATCCGATGCTGCGCGGAACGATCCGTGACCACGTCACGCGCGAGCGCCGGCCCTTCGTGCGCTTTTTCGCCTGCGAGCGAGATCTCTCGCACGAGTTGCCCGACGCGCCGCTCCCGGAACCCGTGGCCACCGGAGCGGAGCCGCTGCTCGTCGTGGGAGCTATGGCCGGCGGCTGACGGCGCGGGCTCCAACGCCTCAGTCGCCGCCGATTCAGCGATGCCCTCGGTTGGGAAGAGGGCCGACACCTTGAAAAGATACCACTGGAATCCGTATACTCTACCGTAAGGGATACTATACTCAAGAGTGGCGAGTTCTTGACTTTTTCTGGGCCGCTTTTGCTTGCCGCTTATGATCCTCAACCCACGTCTCGGTAAGTCGATCGAGTTCGTCGAACTGCTCCGGCGTGTAGGTTGGCGGAGCGAACTCCGACTCGAGCCACTCGATAATATGCTCCTCGATGAAGTTGAGCGGATAGTCCGGATGCTCTGCGCCGATGCGCTGCGCGGATGCCGTAATCGATAACCGTTCGCCGTCCTCCCAGATGATCTGACGCTCTTTGGCATCGACATCTG
>JBKQHO010000013.1:0-386520 GCA_052267165.1 Vulcanimicrobiaceae bacterium
TTTCGTTCATCGTGAACCGGCCGAAGGTCGAGCCGGGCTTCCGCCTGGAGCGGACGACGGGGAAGGACCGGCAGATCACGTACACGCTGCACGCGTATTCGGCGGACAAGCCGGAAGGCGAACGTTACTCGGAGTGAGCGAAGTGGAGCGGGTGGCGGAGCCACAGGTCGACGCCGGGGGGCGGCTCGACCTCGACGAGGCGTACCGGTCGTCGCAGGTGGGCGAGGTGCTCGAACAGCTCGATCGCGAACTGGTCGGGCTGACGCCGGTCAAGACCCGGATCCGCGAGATCGCGCACCTGCTGCTGATCGACAAGCTGCGGCGGCAGGTCGGGCTCGCGGCCGAGCCGCCGCCGCTGCACATGTCGTTCACCGGGCGGCCGGGCACGGGCAAGACGACCGTCGCCAACCGCATGGCCGAGATCTTGCACCGCTTGGGCTACATCCGCAAAGGACATCTCGTCGTTGCGACCCGCGACGATCTCGTCGGGCAGTACATCGGGCACACCGCACCCAAGACGAAGGAGGTGCTCAAGCGCGCGATGGGCGGCGTACTCTTCATCGACGAGGCGTACTATCTCTACAAGCCCGAGAACGAGCGCGACTACGGCGGCGAAGCGATCGAGATCCTGCTGCAAGTCATGGAGAACCAGCGCGACGATCTGGTGGTGATCTTCGCGGGCTACAAAGACCGGATGGACACGTTCTTCGCGAGCAATCCGGGGCTCAGCTCGCGCGTCGCCAATCACATCGATTTTCCCGACTACACGCCCGACGAGTTGCAGGCGATCGCGCACCTCATGCTCGAGAAGCTGAACTACGAGTTCACGCCGGCAGCGGAGGCGGCGTTCAAGGAATACCTCTTGCTACGGTTGCAACAGCCGCAATTCGCGAACGCCCGAAGCGTGCGCAATGCGCTCGACCGCGCGCGCCTGCGCCAGGCCAACCGCCTCTTCGAACACGGCGGCACGGTGACCGCCGACGACCTGCGCCGCATCGACGAACCGGACATTCGCAAGAGCCGGATCTTCGCCGTCAACCCGTAGACTGAACGCTCGTTGCTGGGCCCCGACCTCTTCGTCGCCGCCGCCTCCTTCGTGGCGGGTGCGCTCAACGCGGCCGCGGGCGGAGGCAGCTTCATCTCGTTTCCGGCGGTGCTGGCGCCGCTGGGCGTTGTCGGCACTCGGTTTAGCGGCCCAAACGGCGATCGCCGTTTACGGCGGCTTCTTCGGAGCGGCGATCGGCATCTTGATGCTGGCACTGCTCGAAATCCTCGGCATGCACGATCTGCGCCGGGCCAACGCGCTTAAAGGCGCTCCTCGCAACGGTGATCAACGGCGTCGCGGTCGTGCCTTTCTTGATCGCGCGCGTCATCGCGCTCGAACCGGCCTTCGCGATGAGCGTGGGCGCGGTCGCCGGCGGCCTTCTGGGGGCGCGTTTGGTCAAACGCCTTCCGACGCCGGTCGTGCGCGGGTTCGTCGTGGTCGTCGCCTGTACGATGACGGCCTATTTCTTTTGGAAAACATACTTTAGCGCCGCGCCCCACGCTTAATCGGGACTAAGGTCGCAGCAAGCGTCGAGGTTAGCACGGGCGTTAAGCGAAAATCGAGAGGATGATCGAAGGCATCGGCGGGGCGTACATCTACGCCGAAGACGCGCTTCGCTTAGCCGCGTGGTACCGCGACGTGCTCGGCATCGAGACCAACGACCATCCTGAGGACGGCTACTACACGCACGATTTTGCCATCCGGGAGCACGGCGGCGCCCACCGGGCGACGCGCACGGTTTGGGCGATCTTTCAACTCGAAGCGGGCCAGGAACGCGCGCCGCAGAGCTTTTCCGTCAACTATCGGGTCAACGACCTGACGGCGATGCTCCGACGGCTTCGGTCGCTCGGCGTGGAGGTCGAGTCGGCGGAGGAGCACGAGTTCGGCCGGTTCGCCTGGATCCACGATCCTGAAGGAAACCTCGTCGAGTTGTTCGAGGACCTGAGGATGCTCGACGGGCCCGAATAGCGCCTCACTCCGCCCTGCGGTCACCTCGAGGTAACACCGTCACGCCCCGGTGCGTTCTGGCGCCGCGCCGCGCGGCAGGTTAGGATGGGGCAATGACGTCACAACCCGAGTTCCACGCGCGCTGGCGGTGCGGCACCGCCCAAGACGGCCGCTCGCGGCTCATCGTGCTCCTACACGGCCGCGGCAGCGACGAGAACGAGATCTTTCCGCTGGCCGAGTACTTGCCCGAGAGCGCCGCGGTCGCGGCCCTGCGGGCGCCGCTCGCTGAGGGGCCCGGATTCGCCTGGTTCGAGAACCGGGGCGTGGGCCGGCCGGCCGCAGCTTCGCTGGCCGCGACCGTCGCTTTCGTGGAACGCTGGCTCGACCAGGAAGCCGGGGATTTCGAAGAGGCGTGGCTGGTCGGCTTCAGCGGCGGTGCCGCGATGGCCGGCGCGCTGCTCCTCCACGACCCCGAGCGCTTCGCCGGGGCTGCGGCCCTCCATGGCACCTTCCCCTTCGAGGCTGGCATGCCGGTCGTGCCCGGCCGGCTCAGCGGAATTCCGGTGCTGTACGGTCGAGGCCGAAACGATTTCGTGATCCCGCGCGAGCTGATCGAACGCACGCGAAGCTACCTCGCCGATTCGAGCGGGGCCGAACTGAGCGATCGGGAGTATGCGAGCGGCCACGAGCTCGACGCCCAAGAGCTGGACGACCTCTCGCGCTGGTTCACCGAGCGCTTCCGCGCGACAGCCGCAGCCCCGCACCGGTAGCAAGCGAAGCGGCCCAAGCCGAAGGCCGTTGCCGGGCGGCACACCGAAACCTCGGCCATGGCGGACGGTTCTTCCACGACGCCTTCGTCCGGCGACGGCACCACTCGCGCCTTTTCGCTAGCGACCGCGCGGGACGTCGCGTTCTTGGCCGCGATCTACTTGTACTTCGCCGGTTTCGTCTACGGCGATTTTTTCACGCATACCTTCGGCATTCCGGCAGCCACCGACACTCCGGTCTACACCTATCTCATCTACGCATACAACGCGCTTACGCCCAATCTCGCACAGTTGAGCGCGCTCGCGATCGCACTCTTCGGGGCAAGCGTCTATTTCTCGATTCTCGGCACGAAGGCGCGGCCGGCCCGCTGGGAGACGACCCTCGTCAATAGCGAGCGGGCCTTGCTCGCGGTCGGCGCACTTGGCCTCTTTCCGCTCCTCTTCTTCTGCGCGCAACGGGCGGCGCTCGCAAACGCCGATGCGATTCGTTGCGGTGCATCGTCAGGCGCGGCGCGCGTCGTGCTCAGCTTCAAGCCCGAGCGGGCAGCGACGTACGATGCCGACTTCGTCGCCGCCTCCAAGCAAGGCTCGGTGCTCCTCTTGGCGCGAAGTGCCGACGCGTACTTCGTCATGTATCAGCCGGCCGGAGGGGCTCCGGTCTTACGCGGTTCATCCTCCGCCTCGACGCCCGCTCCGGCCGCAGGAGGCTGCGGCTTCTTGAGCGCAGCGCGCACCTACGAAGTCGCCAAAACCGATCTCGACCACGTCATGACCCTCGCTCCGACCATTTACCGCTAGTTCGGGACACTGGGATTCGCGCGACGTTCGAGGAGAATGCGAGATGCTCAGGACCTCAGGCTTCACGCGCTCGGCAGCGTGGCTTTGCGTAGGGATCGCCGCCGCCGCCTTCATGAGCGCCTGTGGAGGCAGCTCGAGCTCCAATTCCTCGGCGACTGCGTCCCCATCCGATACGTCGCAATCTTCCGCCGCGACGACCACCGCACCAACCGCTTCGACGCTCGCGACAACCGCTGCTGAATCGACGATAACTCCAGCCCCGCCTCCGACCTCGACAGCCACTTTGCCGCCGACGCCGCAGCCGGGCCTCGTCAGCGTGCAGCGTATATATGACGTCTACGTCGGCAATCTGCTGGTTGCGGGCGCGCAGCGTTCGTTGATCTATTGCTTCAACACCTCGCAAGCGATGGTGTTGCGAGCTGACGACGTGATCGCCGCGTATACCGGAACGTGTCCCGGCGGCGTGGTCGGTTTCGTGCCGTACATCCATGGCCATCGGCCGAGCCCGCGGCCAGGCGCGATACCGGAGCCGACTGTGCCGGCAGGTGTGCCGACGCCGTCAGCCTCGCTCGCGCCGGCGCGGCTCTGGCGCGTTCGAATCTACCGGCCCGCCGCGCCGCCGACCCCGTAGCCCACGGCCTCGAAGACGTCGAGGTCGCGCCGCACGCTCGCTGCTCGCTCTTCGATGGGTCTTACCGAAAGCGCAGGGCGGGCTCCGGTTCGGCCTTCACGATCAGTTGCGGGACCCGGTCGCCGCGCAGGAAGTGTGGCAACTCCGCGAGCGAGAACTGCATGCCCGTGTAGAAAGGACCGAACGAGCCGTACTTCGCGCTGGCCTCATCAAAGCGCATCTCGTAGACGAGCTTCTTGAAGACCAGCGGATCGTCGGCGTAAAGGTCGACGCCCCATTCCCAGTCGTCGAAGCCGATCGAGCCGGAGATCACCTGCGTGACGAGGCCGTGGAACGAGCGTCCGATCTTGCCGTGGTCGAGCATCAGCGCCGCGCGCTCCTCGTACGGCAGCAAGTACCAGTTCACGGCTTCGCCGCGCTTCTTGTCCATCGGGTAGAAGCAGATGTAGCGGCGCGGCGGGATCTTCGCCCACAGGCGCGCAGCATTGCGCGGCTGTTTCGCCTGCTCGGCGACGAGTGCATCGAAAGCCTCGTTCCAGTCCTGCGAGTGCAATTTGAGCCCGCGGTCGCGGAGCTCCGCGTGGATCTTACCCGACGCTTCGTACAGCCCGAGCTCCAGGACGGAGACGTACGACGTGGCCGGTTCGAGATATTCCGCCAGCCGCAGCTTGCCGAAGCCGGTTTGCGCCGCGCCCAGCTCGTCGAAGGTCTTGGCATAGTGCGTGAGCATCAGGTCGCACTTGTGGCCGAGCATCTGCGCCAGCCCGGCGTCGCTTTCGGGCGAGCCGGCGAGCTGCTCCAGATAGCCCAGCGCCTCGAACCCGATCTCGTTGCGCTCGGCTTCCGGCAGCGCGTCGTAGAGCGTGCGGCGGAAGCGGAACATGCGGTGCAAGATCGACCAGCTGTCGAGGGTCTCGGGAACGTCGGGATGTCGCATGCCGGGCCGTTCGGTGCGGCTAGCGCAGGACCCCGGTCTTGCCTCGGGCGGCGGTCTTGCCGCGGCGCTCTTCCGCCTCGATCTCCGCGACCAGCGCGGCCGGGCGTTCGCGGTACTTCGCCCACAGCTGCGGCATGTGCGCGATGTCGGAGAGAACGCGCGCGAGCACGGCGTTGACCGGCGTCGGCACGCCGAGCGAGCGACCGGCCGCGGCGACCGCGCCGTTGAGGACCCCGACCTCGGTTTGTCCCTTGGCAGCGCGCAGGTCGAGCAACAGCGAAGGCGGCTTGCTGCCGCGCGCGGCGACGATCCGGTTCGCCAAGATCGGCTTCGCGACGGCCGACGGGAGGGTCGCGACACCCAGCAGCGCGCGCACCGGATAGCGCGGCAAGTCGATGAAGGCCAAGCCCTGTTTTCGCATCACGGCACGCGTTTCGCGCAAGGCGCGCAGCTCGAGCTCGAACATCTCGTCGAATTCGACGAGCCGTTCGGGCAGCACGTTGAGAATCGCGCATGAGGCGTTGGCAACCAGGTTCAGCGTCAGCTTCGACCACTTGAGCGACTTGTAGTCGTTGACCACCTTGACCGGAATCTTGGCCTGCTCGAAGGCCGCGATCAACCAGTTGTGCGCGACCGCGCCGACCGGCGCGAGACCGAGACCGCCCTCGTTCGCGGCGGCGACGGCGCCGTTGCGCATGCGCTCGACCGGGACCGTCAACGCGCACGAGACGATCGCGTCGGCCCCGAAGGCCGCGGCCAGCAACTCTTCGTTGCCTACACCGTTCTGCGGACACAGGATCGTCGCCGACGCGGGGGTTTCGCCGAGCGCCCGGCGCAGCGTTTCGATCGCGCCTTGCGTGTCGTACGACTTGACGGCCACGATCGCGAGCTCGGCTGCGACCGGCACGACGTCCGCGCGCCGGCGCGGCGCGAACACGATCTCGGTCGTCTCGTTGCGCAGCAGATTGCCCAGGTAGTTGCCGACGGCTCCATTTCCGACTACGTAGACTTTCACTTGCCCGTGCTCCCGAAGCCCCCGGTCGCGCGCAGCGTCCCCTGCAATTCGTCGCACTCGTCGAACGCGGCGCGCTCGACCCGCGCGACGACGAGCTGCGCGATCCGGTCGCCGCGCCGGATCGTGAATGCTTCGCTACCGAAGTTGATCATGACGACGCCGACCGGCCCGCGATAGTCGGCGTCGATCGTACCCGGCGAGTTGAGGAGCGTGACGCCCGAACGCAGCGCCAGCCCGCTGCGCGGGCGGACCTGAACTTCGAAGCCCGGCGGGATCTCGAGGGAAAACCCGGCCGGAACCAAGGCCCTCGCTCCCGGAGCCAGGGTCAGCTCGGCGGCCACCGCGGCGTGCACGTCGGCCCCGGCCGCGCCGGACGTCATGTAGGCCGGGAGGGACAGACCCTCGCCTTCCGGCAGGCGCTTCAATCCGATGCGGACCGAAGCGCTGGTATCATTGTGCAAGCTCGGCCAACTCGGCTTGAAACTTGCCGATGTCGTCGAACGAGCGGTAAACGCTGGCAAAGCGGATGTACGCGACCTTGTCGAGCCGTTTGAGCGCTTCCATCAGCTTCTCGCCGAGCATCGCGGTGGGGACTTCGTTCTCGCCCCGCGAGAAGAGCTCGCGCTCGAGCCCGGCCACGATCTCCTCGAGCTGCTTCTCCGAAACCGGCCGCTTCTCGCAGGCGCGCTGCAGGCCCACGAGCACCTTCTCGCGGTTGTATTGCTCGCGCCGGCCGTCCTTTTTGACGACGAAGAGGCGTGGCGCTTCCATCCGCTCGTAGGTCGTAAAGCGATGCTTGCAAGCAAGGCACTCACGCCGCCGGCGCACCACGCTTTCGTCGTCGCGCGAGTCGACGACCCGGGTCTCACTCTTTCGGCAACTCGGACAGATCAGTTGGGACTCGAGCCTCCACCAATGAGCCCCACTAGATATGGGGCCCTTTGGAGTATAAGCCACAAGGGGCTCGGCCCGCAAACAACACCGCCTCGGAGCAAGCGAGCGTCAGCGCTTGAGAGCGCGCGGGGCCAAGCAGAAGCGCCGCCCGTTCAGGCGGCGCCGATCTTGAACATCTTCGTGCCGCACTCGGGACACTTGCCTTCGGTCGCCGGGCGCCCGTTCTTCATCGTGATCGCAACGGCGTCTTTCATTTCGCGCTTGGTCTTGCATTTCACGCAGTAGGCTTGTGGAGCTGCCATGTTTCGAACGTAATCCTCCGGCGAAACGCTTAGGTCCCCGACGGGGCGCGCTCGCGCAACCCGCCGTCCATTCTGAAGGCACGGTCTGTTTCCTCGCAAGGGGAGCACCTAGCCGCAAAGGGTTTGCGTCGTGAAGGGAAGGGCGATGGAGCTCGAACAGCCGCGTTTCGTCGCCAGGGAGGACCTCTTCGTGACCCGGCCCCACCGCGCCGAAGGGGTCCGCCTCGGCGGCCTTTGGGTCTCCGGCAGCCTTGCCGGTCTAGAGCGGCCGACGGTCGCCGTCGTCGGCAGCCGGGCACCCTCGGAAGCGGGCCGCAGCCGCGCCCATGCGCTCGCCGCCCGCCTGGCGGCGGAGGGCGTCTGCGTCATTTCGGGACTGGCCCTGGGCATCGATGGGGCGGCGCACGCTGGCGCGCTAGCCGGCGGCGGTCCGACGCTCGGGGTCCTCGGCGGCGGTCACGGCCACTTCTTCCCGCGCCGCAATCGGGGCCTCGCCGCTGCGATGCTGGCGCTCGGCGGTGCGGTCCTTTCCCCTTTCGACCCAGGCGTGCCGGCGCATCCACCGCAGTTCTTGCAGCGCAACGGCGTGGTCGCGGCGCTGGCCGACGCCGTCGTGATCGTCGAGGCGGCCGAACGCAGCGGCGCGCTCAACACCGCGAGCTGGGCAGCCTCGGCCGGGATCGACGTGCTGGCCTTCCCGGGCGACGTCGACCGTCCCAAGGCCGCCGGTTGCAACGCGCTGATCCGGGACGGAGCGACGCTCGTGCGCGACGCCGCCGACGTCCTGGCGGCGCTTGGCCTGGCCAGCGACAAACGGGCGCCTAAAGCGCGCCTCAAGCGCGCCTGCGAGCCGCTCGAAGCGCAAGTCGTCGCCGCGCTCGAGTCGCAGCCGTGCACGCTCGACGAGCTCGTCGCCCTCACCGGCGCGCCCGCCGGAACGCTGCTCGCGGCGCTCGTCAGGCTCGAGCTGGCGGGCGAGGTCGAGCGCGGCGACGCACTGACCTACGCACGACGCAGCGGCTAACGGCGTTCTTCCTAAGAGAAGTCGTGGTAGGCGAGAGCCGTCGACTGGAGCGTGAAGCAGAGCGTGAAGATGCGGCTGATCTCGGTTGGAAAACTGCGCGAGCCGTATGTCGCGGAGGCCTGCGACGATTTCGGCACGCGCTTGCGCCGCTACGAGTCCTTCGAACAACTCGAGGTCGCGGCCTCGCACGGCTCCGATCTCGCGCGCGCGATGCGCGAGGAAGGCGAGCGCGTGATGCGCGCAATCGCGCCCGGCGACGCCGTCTGGCTGCTGGAACGGGGTGGTTCGCAACTCAGCACTACCGAGTTGGCCGAGCGCCTGCGGGCTCTCGCCGCAGCGGCGACCTCGCGACTAGTGTTGGTCGTCGCCGGCACGTACGGCGCGAGCGACGAACTGCTCGCGCGCGCCGATTTTCACTGGTCGCTTTCGCGTCTGACCTTCCTGCACGAGTGGACGCGCGCGCTCGTGCTGGAACAACTCTATCGCGCAGCGAAGATCGCTCGCAATGAACCCTACCACCACTGAAGGCGGGGCCGCGCCTGCCGGCCTAGCACGCGTGGCCGCTGCCTTGCAGCGCGCGACCGTCGCTCTGATCGGCGACGAAGAGACGCCGGCCGTCGTGTTCGAAGCCCCGCGCAATGCGGATTTCGGCGACTTCGCTTCGAACGTCGCGCTGCAACTGGCGAAGCGGGCACGACGCCCGCCGCAGCAGCTGGCGGAGCAGTTGGTGGAAACGATGTTCGCCGCGGATCCCAGCCTGAGGGACATCCTTGCCGACGCGAAGCCCCTGGGCGGTTTCATCAACGTGCGGATGGCGCCGCGCCACTGGCAGCGCGCGGTCGCGTCGATTCTGCGCGAAGGCTCCGACTATGGTCGCGGCGCGCCTTCCGGGCAGCGACTTTCGCTCGAGTTCGGCAGCGCGAACCCGACGGGTCCGCTCGTCGTCGTGCAAGGCCGCACGCTTTCGCTGGGCGACTCGATCGCCAACGCCATGCGCTTCTGCGGCATCGACGTGACGACCGAGTGGATCGTCAACGACGCCGGCTCGCAGCTCGACACGCTCGCGCGCTCGCTCTACGCGCGCTATCGCCAACTGTTCGATCCTTCGTATCCGTTCCCAGAGGACGGCTATCCCGGCGACTACCTGATCGCGATCGCGCGCCGGGTCCGCGAAGAGGACGGCGAGCGTTGGGTCGGCGCCGGCGAGGCGCAATGGGTGCCGTATTTCGGCAAGTATGGCCGCGACGCGATCCTCGCGGAACAGCAGACGACCTGCAGACGCTTCGGCGCTTCATTCGACCGCTGGCAGAGCGAAAAGGCCTTGCACGAAAGCGGAGCGGTCGAAGACGCGATCGCCGACCTGCGCGAGCGCGGGCTGGCGTTCGAGCAGGACGGCGCGACCTGGATGCGCGCCAGCCAGTTCGGCGACGACAAAGACCGCGTGCTCGTGCGCGGCGACGGCCGCCCGACGTACTACGGGGCCGACGTCGCGTACCATTACGACAAGCTGGCTCGCGTCGACAAGGCGCTGCTCATCTTAGGTCCCGATCACCACGGCTACATTGCGCGGCTCGCGCTGCTGCCCGCGGCCTTCGGCAAGCCCGGTGCGATTGAAGTGCTGATCTCGCAGCAGATGACGCTCGTGCGCGACGGCCAAATCGTCGCGCTCTCAAAGCGCGAGGGGAACCTGCTGACGCTCGACGAGATCCTCGACGAGGTCGGCGTCGACGCTGCGCGATTCTTCTTCGTCATGCTCAACGCCGACACGCCGATGACCTTCGACCTGTCGCTCGCCAAAGAGCAGACGAACGAGAATCCCGTCTACTACGTCCAGTACGGTCACGCGCGAATCGCTTCGATCGAACGCAACGCGCCGGCAGCGCTGCTCGAGCGCGGGCTGCGCGGCGAGGCGCTCGAGTTGTTGACCGATCCCACGGAGATCGCGCTGGCGCGGCGCCTTGCCGAGTTTCCGTCCGTGGTTCGAGCCGTCGTCGACGGCCTCGCGCCGAGCCGGCTGGCGCGCTACGCGCAAAACGTCGCCACCGACTTCACCCAGTTCTACGTCGCGTGCAAGGTGCTGGGAGACGATCCCGAGCTGAGCGTGGCGCGGCTGGGCCTGGCGCACGCCGCGAAGACCATTCTGGCGGCTGCTCTACGCTTGCTAGGCGTCAGCGCGCCGGAGTCGATGTAGCGATCGGCCCGAACTCGGGCGCGCTCTCCGGCGCAGGTGGTTCGACCGTCGACTCGAGCGCGCGCCGCTCGGGAGAGTTCGCGCGCAGGAAACGCCACGCGACCTTCGCGAGCGCGGCCGCCGGAATCCCGAGCAACAGCCCGGGCAAGCCGAACAGCTCGCCGCCGGCGAACACCGCGAACATCACGACGATCGGCGAGACGCCCACGCTCTCCGACATGATCTTGGGCACGAGCAGGTTGTCCGAGACGCGCGCGACGCCGAAGACGATCGCCTGCACCCACAGGACGGTCTGCAGACCCTGGGGCGCGGCCAGCAGCAGACCGGTCAGATGGGCGGCGATCATGCCCGCGAAGGGGACGGCATAG
The DNA here is from genome assembly GCA_052267165.1 of Vulcanimicrobiaceae bacterium. Lineage (GTDB taxonomy): Bacteria > Vulcanimicrobiota > Vulcanimicrobiia > Vulcanimicrobiales > Vulcanimicrobiaceae > CAWICD01. The sequence goes on from JBKQHO010000013.1 coordinate 10,921, forward strand.
GCGATGCCGCTGATGATGCCCAGCAACAGTGCGTACTTGAAGCCCGCGAAGGCGGTGAACGCGAAGATCAAGGCGCCGGTGATCACGCAAAGCGCGATCTGACCGGAAACGTAGCTGCCGAAGACCTGAGCGATCTCGGTGCCGAGCGCGCGCGCCGTCGCCTGCCGGCCCTTCGGCAACAGCGAGTAGAACGAATCGGCGACGGTGCTGCCGCGGATGAGAAAGAAGGCCGACAGCACGATCGCAGAGAGCCCGATGACCGCCCCCGTCACCGTGCCGATCAAGAGGTTGGGCAACGTGGCCAGCATTGCGTTGAAGGCGAGCGAGAGTTTGGCCGCGATCAGATCCTTGAGATCGAGGAAGCCGGCTGGCAGGTACGTTTTACCGAAGCGTCCGCGCAGCACCGTCTCGAGCTGATCGAGCCACGTTTGTGCGGTCTGAATGTACGAGGGCGCGCTCGTTCCGATGATCTGCAGCTGACCCAGCGTCGCCGGAACAACGAGCAGCGCGAGCACCACGACGAGCGTGAGCAGTCCGATGTAGACGATCGCGATCGCCGCGCCGCGCGGCATCCAGCGCTCGAGCTTTCCGACCAGCGGTGCGACGCCGAATGCGATGAACGCGGCGATCACGAAGACCGAGATCGTCCGCGGGATGCGCGAGGCGAACCACAACAACGCCACGCCGAGCGCAATCGCGCCGAGCCAGAGAAGCGCCAGCCGCCGGAACCGCGCCGACTTTAGAGTGGCTTGCATAGGAGCCTGCGCTCCGTCGTGAAGCCGGCCTGCGCGTAGAGCTCCCGCGCCGCCTCGTTCTCCTCCGTCACCATCAGAGCGAGGTGCGCGAGCCCGTTTTCCCGGGCGACGTCTTCGGCGGCACGGAGCAGCGACGCGCCAATCCCGTGGCGGCGCGCATCCGGTTCGACGGCCATGTAGGCGACGAACGCTTGCGGCATACCCGTCACTTCGTCGGGAAGGCGGTCGAGCAGCAAGATGAAGCCGAGCGGCCCGTCGACCGCGTTTTCCGCGATCAGCAGCACGTAGGATTGTGAGAGCGCAAAATCGACCAGACGCTCGTAACTCGCCGCGACGGCGCCGCCGGGAACGGGGCGCAGCGAGGAGAGGCTATCGCCGATCGTGCGCCGCCCGAGGTCGAGCATGAAGGCGCGATCCTTGGGTCCGCCGCGGCGCAAACTGATGGTGCTCAGCGGCCGGCTCCGAGCGCAGCCGCGCCGCGCCAGCTCGGCAGCAGTGCGCTCAGCGCCGCGATGAACGCCTCGTTCTCGGCGGGCAACCCGACCGAGACGCGCAGATAGCGCGGCAGACCCAAGCCATCGCCGGAGCGCACGATGACGCCCCGTTCCAACAAAGCTTCGTAGGCCGCTTCGGCTTCGATCGGCACCTCGACCGCGATGAAGTTCGCCGCACTCGGATACGTGCGCAGACCCAGTCGCTCGAGCTCCGCGGAGAGGTACGCTTTGCCGCGCTCGTTGTTCTCGATGCTGCGCAGGATGAAACCCGTGTCGTCGAGGGCCGCCTGCACGGCCGCCGCGGCTGGGCGCCCCACGTTGAAGGGCACGCGCACGCGGTTGAGCCACGCCACGACTTCCGGCGCCGAGTACCCGTAGCCGAAGCGCACGGCCGCGAGCCCGTAAATCTTCGAGGCCGTGCGCAGGACGAGCGTGGCCGGCCGGCGCCGCAACAGCTCGACCGCGTCGAGACCTTCGGCGTCCATGAACTCACGATAGGCTTGATCGACGACGAGCAGGACGTGCGACGGAAGGGCGCCGGCGAACGCGAGCATCGCCTCGCGCTCCACGCGCGTGCCGGTCGGGTTGTTCGGATCGCACACGAAGACGAGCTTGGTCGCCGGGGTCACCGCGGCGAGCATCGCGTCGAGATCGTGCACGCCCTTGCGCAGCGGGATCTCGAGCGCGCGCGCCCCCGCGATGTCGGCGTCCTTGCGATAGAGCGAGAAGGTCGGCCGCGCCATCACCACGTCGTCGCCTGGGTCGACGAACGCGCTGTAGGCAATCTGCAGCAGCTCGTTGCTGCCGTGGCCCAGCGCGACGTTCTCGGGGCCCAAGCCGTAGGGCGCGGCGAGCCGCACGCGCAGCGCGCGGTGGTCGTCCTCGACGTAATCGCTCAGCGCCGTAAGCGAACGCAGAGCCTCGAGCGCGCGCGGCGAGGTGCCCAGCGGATTCTCGTTCTGCGAGAGCTTGACGGGATGTTCGAAGCCGAAGCGCTGGCGTACCGCGCCGACCGACGTCCCGGCGCGGTACGGCGCGAACTCGCGCAACGTTCGGCGCAGGAGGCGATCGAATTGCGGCTGCATGGCGCGCGACTTCGACGCCGCGCGAGGTGGGCCATGTTACAGTCGGCGCGAGCCCGGTTCGTTGAGCGGCGCGCCTTGCGCGCATTGCGGACACGCTTCCGGCTCGTACGAGGTCACGGGCAAATCGAGCAGAGCGAGCGACGGTACCCCGAAATCGGCGTACTCGCGGCGCACGATGATCCCCACGGCGACGCTGCTCGCGCCGCTACGCTGCACGACTCCCAGGACTTCGCGCACCGATCCGCCGGTCGTCACGACGTCCTCGACGACGAAGGCGCGGTCTCCCGGGCCGAGCGCAAAGCCCCGGCGGAGCTTTGGCTGGCCGTCTTCCTTCTCGACGAAGATCGCCTTGGTGCCGAGCTGGCGCGCGACTTCGTAACCCAGCACGATTCCGCCGACCGCCGCGCTGACGACGACGTTCGGCGTGTATTGCCGCGCGCGCTCGGCCAACGCTTTGGCGATCGGCTCGACGATGGTCGGATCCTCGAGGATGCGGAACTTCTGCACGAACCGGTCGCTGTGGCGGCCCGACGAGAGCCGGAAATGGCCGTCGAGCAGCGCGCCGCGCTCCGCCAGCTCACGCCGCAGCGCGTCAGCAAACATCGGCGGAGGCCATCAACGCGAGGATCTCGCGAGCCGCGGCGAGCGGATCGGCCGCTTCGGTCACGGGCCGGCCGACGACCAGATAATCGGCCCCGGCCTCGACCGCGGCCCGCGGCGTCGCCACGCGCTTCTGGTCGCCGAGCTCCGCGCCCGCGGGCCGGATGCCCGGACAGAGTGCCGCGAAACCCGAGCCGAAGGCACGTTTCAAGTCGCGCGCCTCGTGCGGGCTGCAGACGACGCCCGCGCAACGCGCTTCGCGCGCCAGCCGCGCTAATCGCATGACGTTCTCGCCGAGCCCACCTTGCAAGCCGAGCTCGTGCACCTCTTCGGTCCCGATGCTGGTGAGCAGCGTGACCGCGAAGACTTGGGGCGGTTCGAGCCCGAGCTCGCGCGCGCGCTCGCCGACTCCGTCGACCGCGGCGCGCATCATCTCGCCGCCGCCGAGCGCGTGCACGGTCACGATGCGAACGCCCGGACGAACGAGCGCTCGCGCAGCAGCGCCGACGGTGCGCGGGATGTCGTGAAGCTTGGCGTCGATGAACGAAGCGGCACCCGCCGCTTCGAGCTTGGCCAAGATCGCCTCGCCGTAGTTGAGCAGCGGCTCCAAACCGACTTTGAAGATGACCCCGAGCGCCGCCAAGCGCTCGACCAGCGTGGCCGCGCGCGCGAATTCCTGGACGTCGAGGGCGACGATCAGCTTGGCTTGCGTGGTGACCTTCATCGAGCTCCCATATAACCCGGATTCGCGGCGCCGACAATCTCGCGCAGGCTCGCGATCCCGCGTGCCGCGAGATGCGCTCGGATGCCGTCCGCGACGTTGAGTGGCGCGCGCGGATCGGTGAAATTCGCCGTCCCGATCGAAATCGCGCTCGCGCCGGCCAGAATGAACTCGAGGGCGTCGCGCGCCGTCTCGATGCCGCCGCCGCCAAGGATCGGAACCCGCACGCTTCGCGCGACTTCCCAGACGGCCAGCACGGCGATCGGGCGAATCGCGGGACCCGATAGCCCCCCGGTGACGTTGCCCAGACGCGGCACGTGCCGGTCGACGTCGATCGCCATGCCGCGCACGGTGTTGATGACGGCTAGCGCGTCGGCGCCGGCCGCTTCGACCGCCCGCGCGATCTGCGCGATGTCGGTCACGTTGGGCGAGAGCTTGACGATCAGCGGCTTATCGGTCGTCTCGCGAGCGGCCCGGGTCGCACGCGCGGCAAGGTCGGGGTCGCAGGCGAAGGTCTCGCCTTCGGAGCCGACGTTGGGACACGAGATGTTCAATTCGATCGCGTCGATCTCGTCGCGCCCGGCGAGCCGCTCCGTGACGTGCGCGTAATCGTCGACCGAGAAGCCTGCGACGCTGCCGACGACGGCGCACGGCCGGTCCGCGAACGTCGGCACGTCGCGAGCCAGGTACGCTTCGATCCCCGGATTCTGCAGGCCGATCGCGTTGAGCAACCCGCTCGGCGTCGTCACCAAGCGTGGCGCGGGATTGCCTAGCCGCGGCCAGCGCGTCACGCTCTTGAGCACGACCCCGCCGATCTGCGCCAAGTCGATGAAGGCCGCATACTCGCTGCCCGAGCCGTAGCATCCGCTGCCCATCAGCGTCGGCAAACGCAGTTGCAGCGCGCCGAGCGCGACCGAGAGGTCGGGCCCGGCGGCGGTCGTCGCGTTGCCGGCGCTTACCATCGCAGCTCGTCGGCCCAAAACACGGGGCCCTCCTTGCAGATTCGCGCGTGGACGAAGTCGCGCGTCTCGCCGGGCGCCGGCGGTGGAAAAGGCGGCGCCTGCGCGCTCGTGCGCTCGAGCGGAACCACGCAGCCCCAGCATGCGCCGACGCCGCACGCGAAGGTCTCCTCGAGCGAAAGCTGGGCGCGCAGGCCCAAGCGCTGAGCGGCGCGCGAGACCGCGCGCAGCATCGGCGACGGGCCGCAGGCCGCAACAGCGCTGGGCTTGCGCTCATCCCTGCCGAGCAACTCCGTCACGAACCCGTGATAGCCGCGCGAGCCGTCGTCGGTCGAGAGTTCGACCTCGACGCCGAGCGCGGAGAAGATATCCGCCTCGACCAGCGCCGAGGCGGTGCGCGCGCCGTAGTACAGTCGCACGCCGGCACCGCGTTCGAGCAAACGTCGAGCGGCGAGCAGCAGCGGCGCCAGTCCGACGCCGCCGGCGACCAGTGCCACCTCGGCCTCGCCGTGGGGACCGCGCCGCGCCAATGCGTCGACGTCGAAGCCGTTGCCGAGCGGTCCGAGCATATCCAACTTGGCGCCGGGAGCCAGTTCGGCCAGTTCCCGGGTCCGCGGACCGACCGTAGCGACCATCAACGAGATGCGCTCGCCGCCGGCTTCGTAGATGCCCAGCGCGGTGCCGGTACGTTCCCCGCCGGGAGGGACGACCATCACGAATTGGCCGGGACGCGCGGCGTGGGCGAGCGCGGGCGCCTGACAACCGAGGACGACGATGCCGGAAACCGGCTCTCGTCGATCGCTGACGACCGTCTGATGGACCGACGGCGCAGTCTCCAGGGCAGGCATCACCCGTAGCTTCAATTGGTCAGGCCGAAATCCCCATGCTACCTAGGTCGCTGGGTTTTTCCAAAAGTTAATCGAGGTATGACTAAAATAGCTGAACCAAAGGCGTCGATAGTCGTTATACAAGATACGAAACGACTCCGGAAAGGAGGAACCGACGATGGCAGCAGGTCTCATGGTTTTCGATTCGCTAGCCGACGCCCTCAGAGCGGGCTTCCAGATCTATGACCGCACACAAGACGGGTACCTCGTCCGGACGCGTACCGCCCAAGGTTGGGCGATGGCGCTCGTGAGCTGTAGGCACAACTAGCGGCATCAATCTTCCCGTCATGCGGGAGCAGGACGAGACGGGGCGCTCAGGCGGCCCGTCTTCTTTCTTTTCGAGCGCTCGCCGCCGGCTGGCTAAAACTAAGGGCGCCGCTCGGGCGGGGGGGCCGGCGGTCTTAGCTCCTGCGTCGAGCCGGGACGGTACGTGTACGATCCGTCGAAGGTCTGGGTTTCCGGTTGCGCAGGGTCGCCAGGGCCCGCCGGTCCAGGCGGCGGGTAGCCTTGCCAGCGGCGCGTCGGGAAGCTTGCACCTGAGAGAAGGGCGCTCAATATCTGAGCCAGTCCGACGAACAGCGGCACCAGACCACCAAGCAGCCAGGGCCCTGGATGCCAGCGCACCGTGGAATCGTCGTAGCCGATGAACGAGAGCCCGATGGTGAGCGCCAGGCCGACGAAGGCAACCGTGATCCCCTTGCGCAGGGTCGCTTGGGCTGCGGCCTGGGCGTAGTCGTACGGGCCGGGTCCCGGCGGCGGCTGCGAGCGCATCGCGCGCCAATCGACTTTCCCGGAGGGCGGGGCCATTCCGTTGTGGATCATCTCCATGCGTTCGCGGTGGGAGAGCCAGCGCGCGAAGACGAGGGCTCCCATCGGAAAGCCGAAGACCGCCAGGATCGCGAAGAGAGCGACGGCGTTGTCGTCCATCAGTGGTTCGGACTACGGGGAGGGGCGATGTGCACGGGTGACTCCTGCTCGCCGGCGGTCATCTCCGGGCGTGCACTCCAGATACGGTCGAGGCGCAAATCTGTTTCGCGTCCCGGTCAAAGGCTCCGTCCCGAAACTTCAGTTCGGCTCGCGGCGTACGTGCGGGCGTGGCATGTGCGCTCGGTGAGTCGCCGCCGTTGAAGGAACCCGCGGCGCCGCCCGACGACGGGGCCTTGGTCGCCTCGGCTCTGGGCGGGACGGCCGAGGCTTTCGGGACCCTGGTGGAGCGATACGAGCGCGCCGTCTACCACCTGTGCCTACGCACCGTGCGCGATCCCGAGGAGGCCAAAGATGCGGCCCAGGAAGCGTTCTTCAAAGCCTTTCGCAGCCTGCGCACCTTCAAGACGGGTGCCAAGTTCTCGACCTGGATCTTTTCGATCGCATACCACGCGTGCTGCGACCGGCTCGAGCGCCGTAAGCGTTTCAGCGACGCCGAGCTGCCCGAACGAGCCGATTCCACTCCCGGGCCCGCCCTGCTGGCCGAGCAGCGGGACGAAGCGCGCGAACTCCGCGCGGCAATCGACGAGCTGCCGGAGAAGTACAGGACGGTCATTACGCTGTATCATCTTCAGGGAAGGCAATACGAGGAGATCGCCCGCGTGCTCGATGTCCCGCTGGGAACCGTCAAGACACACCTCTTCCGCGCGAAGGAGCTGCTGCGCAAGCGGCTGGCGGGGTCCTTTGGCGATGCCCCTGCTCCGGGAGTGAGCGAATGAACGACGATTTCGACGAGCTCGACCGAGCGCTTTTCGCCCTACCCCTCGAGGAGCCGCCGGCCGGCCTGCGCCGCGGCATCTTGGCGGCGACCATCTACGCGGCGCCGGAGGCGCCGCTGTTTCGCTTCTGGGAAGTCGTGCTGGTCGGCGCCGCCGTGGCATTCGCGGTCTGGCTCGTGCTGCGCGTCGCGAGCGATGCCCATTTCAGCTCGGCGCTCGTCGCCGGGTCGCTGACCGCGTTACGCGCCTTCTTCGCGCCAGCCACGCTGGCGTGGCTGGCGGCCGGCCTCTCCACGGCGCTGTGGCTCTCGCTCGTGAACATCGCACCCCCACGCTTTCTCGTGCGCTCCGGCCGCTCGTGAGCCAAACGGGAGAGGAACACTATCGGGTTCTCGTGGTCGAGGACGACGCTCAGATCGTGCGCGTCCTGCGCCTCGAGCTCGAGCGCGAAGGCTACCGCGTCGACACGGCCAGCGATGGGCTCTCGGGTTTGGAGAAGGCCCTCAAAGAGCCCGATCTGATCATCCTGGATCTGATGCTTCCCAAGATGGACGGGCTCGAGGTCTGCTCGCGCGTTCGAGCCAAGAGCCGCGTCCCGATCATCATGCTGACCGCGAAGGATCGCATCCCCGATCGCGTCAGCGGGCTCGACGGCGGCGCGGACGACTATCTCACCAAGCCGTTCTCGATCGAGGAATTGCTGGCCCGGGTGCGCGCGCGTCTGCGCGAACGCAATCCGCAACCGAACTTGCTCCACGCGCGCGACCTCGTCATGGACCGCGACCGGCACGAGGTACAACGCGCGGGCAAGCCGATCGCGCTCACGGCCAAGGAGTACGCGCTGCTGGAATATCTGCTGCTGCACCGCAACACGGTGCACACGCGCGACCAGCTCTTCAACGGCGTGTGGGGCAGCGATTTCTTGGGCGACTCCAACCTGATCGACGTCTACATCCGCTACGTGCGCGGAAAGATCGACGACGGCTTCAACGACAAGCTCATCCACACGGTTCGCGGTGTGGGCTACTCCCTTAAAGACTAACAGGGTGCGGAAAAACCCCCGTGCCACAAAGCGGCGTGGGTTTTTCGCTGAATCGAGAAGCCGCCGAGGGCGCAATGCCGGGGCGCATTGTAACTGAGGCGGCGACGAAGAGGCAGCGGAAAAGCCACGTCGTGACTGGTGCGGGGGTTTTTCCGCACCCTGCTAAGGCCAAGCCCGCGCGCTTTCGTTCGCTTCGGTGGCGAATCGCGAGTTTTTACGCTCTGCTCCTCTTGAGCGTGATCGCAATCGTCGCGATCGTGCTCAACTTCCAGCTGCGCGAGATCTTGCTCGATGCGGCCAAGGCCAAGGTCGACGCGATCGGCACCGACATCTCGCGCCAGGTGCGCGGCGCGAGCGCGCAGAGCGCGATCGGCGAAGCGCTGCCGCCCGAGCAAGAGCTGACGCTGCCCGGAAGCCTCGATCATTTTGCCTCGCCCACGACCTACGTCGAGATCGACGACTCGCGCGGCTACCAGGAGGGCAAGAGCACGAACATGGGCGGCGCGCGCTTCGAGCCCAGCCCGCAGCCGCATCCCTCGGGCGTTCTCTACCGCGTTGAAAGCACGCCTTTCGGCGAGGTCTTCGTGCGCGACGAGCAGATCCGTACGCCGGACTCGGCTCTCGTCGTAAAAGTCGGCGAGGCGCTCACGGTCTATGACGACGCGCTGGCGCGCATGCGGGTGCTGCTCGCGCTCGTCGCCGTACTCGCGGCGATCGTGGGAGGCGCCGCGTCGTACGCGATCGCCTCGCGCGCCATCGATCCGATCGACCGGCTCATCGCCGCGATGGGCGAGATCACGTCCGAGCGGCTCAACCGCCGGCTTGCGCTCAAGAACCGCGGCGACGAGATCGGGACGCTCGCCGAGACCTTCGACGCGATGCTCGACCGGCTCGAGGAAGGCTTCGCGCGCGAGCGCCAGTTCATTTCCGACGCCTCGCACGAACTGAAGACCCCGCTGACGATCATCAACGCGAACGCGCAGATGCTCGAGCGCTGGGCCGACAAAGACCCGGTCGTGCGGGCCGACAGCCTGCATGCCATCAGCGCAGAGAGCGCCGCGCTCGCCGGCATGATCAACGGGATGCTGTTGCTCGCGAAAGCGGAGTCGGGCGACGGCATCCCCCGCGAGCCGGTCGCGCTCGACGCGGTCGTCGCCGAAGCCGTGCGCCTTGGGACGGCCCGCGCCGAGGGCAAGGCACTCGAGCTGAGCTACGCCTCGAGCGCGCCCGACGGCGAGCCGGTCGTCTTGGGCGACGCGAGCCTGCTGCGTCAGCTGTTCACGAACCTGATCGACAACGCGGTCAAATTCACCGAGAAGGGCCGCGTCGACGTCGGGCTGCGGGTCGAGAACGGCCGGGCGACGGTCGACGTCGCCGACACGGGCGTCGGAATCGACACGGCGTCGCTCGACCGCGTCTTCGACCGCTTCTACCGGACCGACGTCTCGCGAAATCGAGCGGTCCCCGGCACGGGCCTGGGCCTTGCGATCGTGCGCAGCATCGCCCGCGTCCATGACGGAAGCGTCGAGGCGCTGCGCAACCCGTCGGGCGGGACGACCTTTCGGGTGACCCTGCCGACCCTCACCTTGCCTTCATGACGCTGCGGAGCCGAAACGGTACGCTTGTGACGTGCGAATGACTTGCGCCGGAGCGCTCGCGCGCTCGGCGCTCTTCGCCCTGATGGTTTGGCTCTCCATGACCCTCGCTGCGCGCGCGGAGCCGACGACGCTCGCCGGGGCGAGCGCGCCGATCGTGCGCGTCAACGTGGTTCAGGGCGACGTCACCATCCGAACCTGGGACCGCCCCGACGTCCAAGTCGACGGCGACCCGGGCCTGGCCATCGCGCGGCGGACCGCCCGCGTTCCGGCCTCGCTGCCGCCGACGCTCATCCCGCCCTCCCACCTCGACACGCCGCAGGGAGCGGCGCAGCTCGGGGCCGAGAGCTTCGTCGTCTCGTCGGTGCAGCCGGGGGTGCACGACCTGATCACCGTCAAGGGCAACGCCCTGACACCGGCCGGCCCGGTCAGCGTCATGGTTCCAAACGACGCGTCACTCGTTTTCGTGCACGTCGTGCGCGGCAACGTCGACGTGCACAACTATCGCGGCGGCACGTTCATCGGCTTCGTCCGTACCGGGCAGCTCTCGCTCGACAACGTCGGCGGCGACGCGTTCGTGCAGGATCTGCGCGGACCGGTCGTGGTCAACGACTCGAATTTTGCGCGTCTGCGAGCACGGACGGCGGCCGGCAACCTCGTCTTCGAACGTTGCAATTCGCGCCAGATCGAGGCGACCAGCGTGAACGGGTCGATCGTCTACGACGGCGGCACCTTCGAGCCGGGCTTGGCGCGCTTCGATTCGACGCGCGGCAACGTGGCCGTCGGCGCGAGCGGGCCGGTGCAACTGGACGGCCGGGTTGCGGCGGGAGGGCGCGTCTACACCGCCTTCGACGGCGGCGCGCAAGTTGCCGGGCGCGAGGATCAAGCGAGCGCGGTCATCGGCGACGGCGGACCGGTCGTGACCGCGACGAGCGGAAGCGGGAACGTCTACCTCTATCAGGGCTCGCTGCGCGCGCACGGCAGCGCAGGCGAAGTCTGGAGCGCGCCGCTGCAAACGATCTCGCGCCCGGCCGCCGCGACCCGGGTGGAGACGTTCCCTCAGAGCGAGCGGATCGAGGCCCCCGCGCCGCGTCAGAACGTTCGCGTCAACGGTCAAGTGCCGCGCCCGAACGTTCGCTTCAACGCCCAGCCGCCGCCCCGGAACGTTCGAATCAACGGTCAGGCACCGCGCCAGCCGGTGTTTCCACGCCTGCGTCAACGGCAACCGCCCCGCTACGCGAGACCGCGAGCATTCGAACGCCGCTAGGGAATGATGGGACGGCCGCCGCGTCCGCGGCGACCGTCATTCTTCTTTAGCGATAGCGTTCGAGCAGGCGCGTGTAGTCGGCCTTGCGATCATTCAAGGGCAGCTTCACGAGCGGCGTGGCACCGAGGTTCGAGAGCGTTTCAAACGTCGGCCGGTGTTCATGGAAGAGAACGCCGAGCGGAATCCGATCGTCGTGCGTCAGCAGGCGGAACGCTTGTGCACGACTGGCCGGATCGTAGTCGAGGCTCTCGGTGACGTAGTAGACGTGCTCCTTGAACCACGCGAACGTGTTGATCTTGTTGAAGGTGACGCACGGCGACATCACTTCGACGATCGAGAAGCCGTCGTGCTCGATCGCTTTTTTGAGGAGATCGACGAGCTGCTTTGGATGCGCCGAGAAACCGCGCGCGAGAAACGAGCCGCCCGCCGCCAGCGCGATCGCCAGACCGTTGATGGGCGCCTCCGGATTGCCTTGCGGCGAGGTGCCGGTCACGTAGCCGACGGGACTCGTCGGCGACGACTGCCCCTTGGTCAGCCCGTACGTCTGGTTGTCCATCACGATGTAGGTGATGTTCGGATTGCGGCGCACGGTGTGCAGAAAGTGGCCCGCGCCGATCGCGTACCCGTCGCCGTCGCCGCCGGCCGCGATCACCGTGAGCTCGCGATTGGCCAGCTTGACCGCGGTTGCTACCGGGAGCGCGCGCCCGTGCACGCCGTGAAACGCGTACGAGTTGATGTAGCCCGAGATCTTGCCCGAGCAGCCGATCCCGGAGACGAACCCGACGTCCTTGGGGCGCCGGCCCAGCTCCGCCAGCGCCTGCTTGAGGGCGGCGAGCACGCCGTAATCGCCGCAGCCCGCACACCACCAAGCCGGCGTCGCGGTCGCGAACTCCTTGGGAGAGAGAACGGTCGCCATCAGCGCTTTACCTCCAGCGGCACGCGTACCAGCGCGTGGCGTTCGATCGGGTCGATGATTTCGAATGGCCGGAACGGCCGGCCATCGTACTTGAGGACGGCATGCATGCGCTCGAGCGGGCCGACGACGTAGCGGATGAGCCGCTCGAGCTGACCCGTGTAATTGTTCTCGACGACGAACACGTGCTCCGCGTCCTCGATGAACGCTTGCACCTCGTCTTCAGGGAACGGCCACAGCGTGCGAAACTCGAAGAAGCGCGTCGCCACGCCGTTTGCGGCCAAGCGGTCCTGCGCTTCGACGATCGGGCCGCGATTGGCGCCGTAGCCCAAGATCGCGATCTCGGCACGCGGGTCGCCGTGGACGCGCGCCCGCGGAAGCTCGGGGCGCATTGCTTCGAGCTTGTGCATCCGCTTTTCCATCATCTGGGCGCGGTTCGAGGCGCTTTCGGTGATCACGCCGGCCTCGTTGTGCTCGGAGCCGGCGGCCAGGTGCATGCCGCCCTCGACGCCGGGAATGACGCGCGGCGAAACGCCGTCGGAGCTGAACGCGAAGCGCCGGTAGTCGTCGGCGATGACGGGCTCCGTCACGAGCTTGCCGCGCTCGATGCGAACGCCCTCGACGTCCAACCGCGGCAGCGTCGCCTTGCTCTGGCAAAGCGCCTGTTCCGTCAACACGAAGACCGGGCACTGATAGCGCTCGGCGAGATTGAACGCGCTCACCGTGATGTAGAAGCCGTCCTCGACGGTACCGGGAGCGAGCACGACACGCGGGATCTCGCCCTGCCCCGAAAAGATCAGGTGACTGAGATTCGACTGCTCCGTCTTCGTCGGCATCCCGGTCGACGGGCCCGCGCGCGCAGCCTCGATGATGACGACCGGAATCTCGAGCACGCCCGCCAAGCCGATCGCTTCGGTCATCAGCGCCTGGCCCGGGCCTGAGGTTGCGGTCATGGAACGCACGCCGCTGAACGCGGCGCCCAGCACCATGTTGATAGCAGCGAGCTCGTCTTCGGCCTGCACCGCCAGCCCCCCGAACGCCGGCAATTGCCTGGCCATGAACTCGAGAACGTCGGTCGCAGGCGTGATCGGGTAACCCGCCATGAAGCGGCAGCCGGCGGTAAGCGCGCCAAGACCGATCGCGTCGTTGCCCATCATCAGAAGGCGGTCACCGTCGTCACGCTTGAGCACGCGATAGCCGCAAGGCCACTCCGCGAAGTTGCGGTTGACGTAGGCTTCGCCCGCTTCGACCGCGAGCAGGTTGAGGCTGATCGCCTTCTCGCCCTTGCGTCCGTAGACGGCCGCGATGTCGGCGGTGACGGTCCCTCGATCCATCTGGATCAGGGTGGCGAGCACGCCGAGCGCAATCGTGTTGCGCACGAGCGCCAGCCCGATCTCGTCCTTCGCGATGCGCGCGAGCGGAACGTCGTACCAGGTGACGTCCTCGCGGCGCAAGGCGGCCGGCACGGGCTCGGACGAGCTGTCGAAGATGACGAATCCGCCCGGGCGCATCTCAGCGATGTGCGCCTCGACGGCCTCGACGTCAAAGGCGACCAAGGCGTCGACGAAGTCGGCCATGCCGTAGTTCGGGCGCTCGCCGGCGCGGATCACGTAGTTGGTGTGCCCGCCCCGGATCCGCGAGGGGAAGTCCTTGTAGGTGTAGACTTCCAACCCCATTCGCTTGAAGACGCCGGCGATCAAGTCACCTGTGGTAAGGCCGCCGTCGCCGGCTTGGCCGCCGAACATGATCTCGATATCGTTGAGGATCACCGCTGGTCTCCCGTCCAAAGGTGGGCGAACCACCTACAGCGACGTTTTCCCGCTTTGCGCGCGCCGACCCTAGCTATTCTTAATTAAAACGTGAGGAACCCCAACGAAATTCTGCAGCGCTCAGAGCAGGAACTTGCGCATGACCGCCACGTCGAGCTTCCAGGTGTGCTGGGGAAGAATCGCTTCGGTCTTGTAGCCGCACGCATCGAGGAACACGCGCGCGGACCCGTCGACCGGCGCTTCGACGGTCATCTTGTGGCAATTGTAGTAGTTGGCCAGCACCTCGGCGCGCTCGAGCAGCCGGCGGCCGATGCCCTGCCGGCGCCGACCCGGCTCGACGACGACGGATTCGATGTGCGCGAGCGAGGCCGCAATGCGCAGGCCCAGCACGCCCACGACCTCGCCGCCGGCCGTGGCGGCCAGTTCGTGCGCTTGTTCGTGCCAGACTACCCGGAAATTCCAGAGCGTCGAGCGCGCCTCGCGGTCTGTCCGACGCCGAAACTCCGCGGTCCGCTCGGACTGAACGACCTCGATCTCGATGCCTTCCTCGACGCCGTCAGCCATGCGCGGCCGCCGCGATCTCGGTCGTGGCGTCGAGCGTCCACCCGTCGTAGGCGGCGAACATGCGCAGGCCCAGCTCGTCTTCGAGTTCCTTGGCCAGCGCGTCAGGCCGCTTCTCGAGCATCGTCGTGCCGAAGTGCGTCATCACACCGACTTTCGGGCGCACGTGCGCGATGATCGAGCGCGCCTCGTCGAACGTCAGATGGTCGACTTTCATCGCGTCGCGATAGCGCAGGATGTTGATGATCAACACCTCCGGCCGGTGCGCGGCATAGTCATCGGCGAGCCCCTCGAAATAGCGGGTGCAGGGCAGATACGAGACGGTCACGCCGTCGTAGCGAAAGTGCAGCCCGTAGGTCTCGCAGCCGTGCTCGTGCCGCACCGAGGTGCGAATCTCGACGTCGTTGACCGCGTACGGTCCGCTGCGCTCCTCGAGAAAATGATGCATCGGCACGAACTTGGCTGCGTACGGGAAGATCACGGGCTCGCCTTCGAACGCGTCGCGCGGCGCCAGGATCGCGCCGCGACGCCGCCAGCCGCCCTGCGTCATCGCTTCGATCATCACGTTGATGTCGCCCGAGTGGTCGAGATGCTTGTGCGAGAGTACCAGCGCGTCAAGCTCCTGCGGGTTGCACGGCGGCAGCGCCGAGGTCGCCCGCACGAGCGCCCCCGGCCCCGGATCCACGTGAATCTGCGTCACGGCCGTCTCGTCCGCGTCCGCGAAGCGCAGCCACATCCCGCCCGAAGCGCGAATCTGCCGCGCCACCACGAAGCGCGCCCCGCCCGTCCCGAGAAATCGAACCGAAATCATCCCCCCGAACGACCCGCCCCAGCCTTCTCCCGTTGCGCCTCCTCGTCGAATCGTCGGTGCTGGACGACGATCATGGCGGCTGGGCTGGGGTGGCGGGCGCACGCCCCTGCCCCCAAGGCCGGCTCCCAAATTGCGTCACTAATCCATGCGAGATTTCGCGAACGCAAAAGAACAGGGGGCCGGTCGTAACGATCGGTCCCCGTTTGATTTGGAAGGTGGTGGTGCGTCGGGAGGTTAGTTGTTGCTCGCGACGGTGACGCGGCTCTGGACTTCTTCGAGGCGCTTGGTCAGGTCGTTGAACTGCTCTGTGACGGTGTCTTTCACGAAGGCTGCGTTCGAGACGCTCGTGTTCACGAGGCCCTTGATCGCGGCCAGCGTCGAGTCCTGAAGCTTGGTGCTTTCCTTGAACAGTGCTTGCGTGAACTCGGCGGTCTTCTGGCCGTTGTTCTGCAGCTCGGTGACGGTCAGCGAGACGATCTCGTTGACGCGGTCGAAGTTCTCGCGCACGGTCGCTTCGATGGCGTTCGACGCGTACGGACGGGCCGTGATCTCCCAGACGGACTTGTAATAGTCGAGCAGGCGCTGGTTCGCGCTTGCGAAGGCATCAACGTAGAGGCCGTACACTTCGCCGGCGATGTCGACGTAGCTGGCGGTTGCTTCCTGGTCGCTCATTCATTCACTCCTCAGGTTTTTTGGGCTGGTCTTTCGTCCAAGTCCCGGTGTAGAGGCTGAAGAACGCGTCGAGGTTCGTCCGGTACTGCTCGAGGGCCGTCGTCCACATCTTGAGCGCATCACTGCCCGTCGGCGTCAACGTATAGATGCGTCTGGCCGGACCTTGCTCTTTGGGGTCCCACCATGAACTGATATAGCCGTCCCGCTCGAGTTGACGGAGCGCCCGATAAACCGTACCGGGGTCCGAAACGACCGCGAAGTTCTCCTTGAGCGCCTTCATGATCTCGTACCCGTGGAGGTTGAGATCCTTGAGCATCACGAGGAGCCAAGCCATCAAGTAGTTCTTCGGTGTTCCGCGCGGCGGTAAGCCCGCATCGGCCTTGCCGTGGGTCGAATCGACCTTGTCGTCATCGTCCGAGGAGGGACCCCGGCTTCCCACTGCGTTCTTCATCCTGATAGGTGTATTCTACACATATATGCAGCCTTTCGTCAAGGCGGGCTGTGCCGGGTCATCCGGCAACGGCGGTCGCCCGTTTGTACCGTTCCTGGGCGCCTAGCACGTCGGTCACTAAGCAGACCGCCTCACCGCCGAGCACTTTCTCCCCCCGTTGGTTGTACGCGGCGGTGTCGAGCGACATGATAGCCTTGTCTTCGCGGTACTTGAGGACCGTAGCAACGACCTTGATCGTATCGCCAAGATAGACCGGCTTGAGGAATTGTGTGTCCTGGCTCATGTAAATCGTGCCCTCGCCGGGAAACTTCGTCCCCAGGAGTTGCGATATAAGGGATGCCACGAACATCCCATGAGCGATCCGGTGTTTAAATCGGGTCGTGGAAGCATAGGCCTCGTCGACATGGATAGGATTCGTATCGCCGGTCGCCCGGGCGAACGCGTCGACGTCGTCGGCCGTGATTGGTCGAGTCAACGATACGGCCTGTCCCGGAAAGAACGGGACACATTCCCCCATAGGTGGGGATGTTCTCTACCACCCTCCTATAACCCGTCAAGCGGCGGGCGAATTCGCGCCGGTATCGCGAGCGCCCGGTAACGCCCCTGTAACGTGCTTGCCTTACCATTTGCTTGTCGGCAAGACGACAAGAGGGGCGGCGCGACTGGGCAGCGCCGCCCCTTTCTTTTGCTCTTTAGGCTTGCCTACGTTCAGCCGAGAAACGGCAGATTTGGAAACGTCCCGGCCAAGATGGGAGAGCTCGAACGGCCGAACCATCGCTCGATCGTTGTCGCGTAGACGCTACGGAAGTCGACGGTGTACTTGAGGTCCCCGTTGTCGAGGTCGGCGAGGGATGGATAGCGGCCGTAGAGGCCGCCCTTCACGCCGCCGCCGACGACGAACATCGGGGCCGCTTCCCCGTGATCCGTCCCGCGGTTGCCGTTCTCGGCGACGCGCCGGCCGAACTCGGAGAAGGTCATCGTCAGGGTCCGGCGATCGTTGCCGTGCGCCGCCAAGTCGTCGTAGAAGGCCGACAACGCGTCCGAGAGCTCTCCCAGCAGCCGGTCCTGCGTCGCCTTCTGGGAGACGTGCGTGTCGAAGGAGCCATGCTGCACGTAGAGCACCCGCGTCCCGAGCCGGCTGCCGACGATCTGCGCTGCGAGCGCGAGACTCCGGCCTAGCGGCGTGGCCGGATACGAGGCCGTCGTCGTGTAGCCGCCCACGAGCTTCGGCAGCTCGGCAGCTCCACGTTGGGCATGATCTTCGATCCGGGTGACCGCCGCTAAGTACGGCGAGCTGAACGGGAAGCGCGCGTCGGCCGCCACGACCGAGGTGAAGGCTTGGCGCTCGCCGGGACGGCGGTCGCTTGCCAGCCCGTATCCCCGCAGCTGCGAAATGGCCGGCACGTCGGTGTTGCGCGAGATCAGCAACTCCGGCAGGACCGGGGCGACCGCGACCGCGTTGAAGAGGTTGTCCTTGGGCAGCGCGGCGTCGTCCAGGAAGCGGCCTAGCCAGCCGGTCGACTCGTAGCGCTCGGGCGCGGCGGTCTGCCAGATCTCGGTCGAGCGGAAGTGCGAGTGATCCGGGGCAGGGTAGCCGACCCCTTGCACGATCGCGACCATGCCCTTGTCGTACATCGTCTTGAGCGAACGCAGCGCGGGGTTGAAGCCGACTTGCGCGTCGAGCGGGAGCAGGTCGGCCTCGGCGATGCCCAGCGTCGGGCGGTAGCGATAATAGTCCGGCGTGCCGTGCGGCACCAGGGTGTTCAACCCGTCGTTCCCGCCTTGCAGGTTGATCACGACGAGCACGCGCTCGTCGGCCGAGCTCGGCAGGCCGGGGAGCGCGGTCGCGGCCAACGCCCGCCCGAAGGGCGAGTCGAGGGCGGCGACGACGCTGAGCCCGGCGACGGATCCGAGGAGAAAACGGCTGCGCTTCACGGCGCCCCTTTCGTCACGCTAGTTGGTACGCGGGCGTCGCCATGGTGAGGTAAGCAGCGCCCCGCATGCGCTCCTCAAAGTTCTCGCCCGAGAGTGCCCCAAGCGCGGAGGTTCCTGCACCGCCGAGATAACCGGCCAGCTCGGCCGCGGCCGCGGCCGAGACATCCCCCTGGAGGATCGTCTGGGTCAGCCGCCGCGCCGCGTCGTCCGGCTGACCGATGCCCCCGGCGAACAGCCAATTCGTCCCGCCGCCGACCTCTTTCGAGCCCATGAGCGCGCCGGCAAAGTTCTCACGAGCGAGCACCGTCTGGCTGTTGAGCCAAGCCTCCCCGCCCGGCCATCCCTTGACGTTGGGCGGATAGAACAAGATCTGGTTCATGCGCGCCAGCGCCGCGAGCGTCTGGGGCGGGGCCTGCGTGATGCCGAAGAGCTGGTACGAGCCGACCACGAATTCGACCGGGCTTTTGACCAGCGCGCGGTACGCGCGCTCGGAATAGAAGACGTTCGAGCGCAGCAACGCCGACATCACCGGTTGCAGCTGGAAATCGTGTTTGCGAATCGTGTCCGCGACGGCGTCGACGAGCTGCGGCTCAGGCTCGCTGTACACGAAAAAGCTCAACAGTTTGGTCGCAAAGAATCGCGCCGCCGCCGGCTGCTGGAAGATGATCGCGACGATGTCCGAGCCGTCGAAGTTGCCCGTCTTGCCGAGGAACGTCTTGCTGCCCGAGTCATGTTGCCGGTCGAAGAGGATCACGTCGTCGCTGCCGCGCTGGATGCGCAGCCCCGTCCAGGCACGCGCGGACTCGCGTACGTCCTGCTCGGTGTAATTGCCGATCCCGAGCGTGAAGAGCTCCATCAGCTCGCGGGCATAGTTCTCGTTGGGATGGGCCCTCGTGTTGAGCACGTTGTCGAGATACTTGAGCATCGCGGGATCGCGCGACACGGCTTGGGTGAGATCCCGCACGTTGTCCAGCGCATACGTGCGAAAGAGCCGGTTCTGCGCGACGATCTCCGCCGGCGTCACGCCCTTTTGGATCGCCGCGGTCGTAAAGTGGCCGTGCCAGAAAAGGGTCATCTTTTCTTGGAGCGGCGCGGGCGTCTGGAGCATCCGGTCGAGCCACCAGAGTTGCACGGTCTCGATCCCGCGCCGTTCGAGCATGCGGCGTTGCTCGCGCAGCGCGAGAAGCTCCGGATCTCCCTGATTCGTGCCGTTGGCCATGACGCGCTCGGCGATCGCCGCGCCGATCCCAGACTCGTCGGGCAGATCGGGCGGCACTTCGGGCAGGCCGTCGCTCGCGGGAACGTTGACCAGCGCGTCGACCGCGGCGTGGAGCGGCATCGCGGCAAAGCGCGCGAGCGTGTCGGGCGAGCCGCCGAAGCCGGCTCGGCGCAGAAGATGGGCGGCGAGCCGGGAATTCCACGCCCCGCTGTACGCCGCGAGCGGAGCGGCAGGCAAGGACCCTGCCGGACGATACGGCGATGGCGTGACGGCTTCGAGCATAACACCATGGTAACGCGCCGGGAGGCCATTTCAGAAGTGCGCGGTCGCAAATCTAACCACGAGTTAAGGTGCGGCCCCCGCTCGCCGCGAAGCGCCGGGCTATGAAGCTGCTCGAAAGCCGGGTCGAGCGCGACTCCGACGATTTCCGTGGAAACGCCGCATGGATGCGCGAGCACGTGGCCGAGTTGCGAGCGCGCCTGGCCCGCGTGCGCGGCGGAGGCGGTCCCGAAGCGGTCGCCCGGCATCGCGCCCGCGGCAAGCTGACCGCGCGCGAGCGCATCGACCGGCTCTCCGATTCGCTCGCGCCGTTTCTCGAATTCTCGCCGCTCGCCGGCGACGGCGTCTACGCAGACGACACGCCCTCGGCTGGGATCGTCACCGGCCTGATCACCGTCGAGGGACGGCACTGCGTCGCGATCGCCAACGACGCGACCGTCAAAGGCGGGACGTACTACCCGCTCACCGTCAAGAAGCATCTGCGCGCTCAGGAGATCGCCTGGCAGAATCACCTGCCGTGCATCTACCTCGTCGATTCGGGCGGCGCGTTCTTGCCCAAGCAGGACGAGGTTTTTCCCGACCGCGATCACTTCGGGCGCATCTTCTTCAACCAGGCGCGCATGTCGAGCGAAGGCATTCCCCAGATCGCCGCGGTCATGGGTTCGTGCACCGCGGGCGGCGCGTACGTGCCCGCGATGTCCGACGAAACGGTGATCGTCGAGGGCTACGGCACGATCTTCCTGGGAGGACCGCCGCTCGTCCAAGCGGCGACGGGTGAGGTCGTCAGCGCGCAAGAGCTCGGCGGCGCCGACGTGCACACGCGCATCTCGGGCGTGGCCGATCACTACGCGAGCGACGACGAGCACGCGCTCGCGATCGTGAGGTCCGTCGTCGCGAATCTCGCTCCGCCGCCCGAACGGCATCGCGACGAGACCGACCCCGAGCCGCCGGCCTACGACCCGGGGGAGCTCTACGGGCTGATTCCCCGCGATTCACGCGTCGGCTACGACGTTCGCGAAGTCCTCGCGCGGCTCGTCGACGCGTCGCTCTTTCACGAGTTCAAGGCGCTCTACGGAACGACGCTCGTCTGCGGATTCGCGCGCATCGAGGGCCACCCCGTGGGGATCCTGGCAAACAACGGCATTCTCTTCAGCGAGAGCGCGCTCAAGGGCGCGCACTTCATCGAGCTGTGCGCGCAGCGCGGCACGCCGCTCGTCTTCCTGCAGAACATCACCGGCTTCATGATCGGCAAGGAGTACGAGAACCGCGGCATCGCCAAGGACGGCGCGAAGCTCGTGATGGCCGTCGCTTGCGCCGACGTCCCGAAGTTCACGGTCGTCATCGGCGGCAGCTTCGGCGCCGGAAACTACGGGATGTGCGGCCGCGCCTACGGTCCCCGCCAGCTTTGGATGTGGCCCAACGCGCGCATCTCCGTCATGGGCGGCGCGCAAGCCGCCTCGACGTTGCTGACGGTGCGCATCGACGCGGAGAAGGCGAAAGGTCGCACCGTCGGCGAGGACGAGCTCGAGCGCTTGCGCGCGCCGATCCTCGAGAAGTACGAGCGCGAAGGCAGCCCCTATTACTCGACGGCGCGCCTGTGGGACGACGGCGTGATCGACCCACTCGACACGCGCCGGGTTCTCGCGCTCGGTTTAGAAGCGGCCGCCTATGCTCCAGCCCGAGAGACGCGTTTCGGCGTCTTCCGCATGTGAAGCGCGAGGACGTACTCGCTTCGGCGGGCGAGCAGATGATCTCGATACGCACGCGGCTGGGTCTGGGAATCGAGCGAGCCGCCGAACTCGCTCGTCTGCCGCCCGAACGCCTAGCGGAAGCCGAAGCCGGCGAGGTCGCGCTTGCCGAAGACGAATTGCAGCGCCTGGCCGACGCGTACGATATCGACGTCACCGCCTTTTTCGGTGGGCGCGTCACGCCGGTCAGCTACTTGTTCGGCGCTTGAGCGCAAAACGCGGTGGCCGGCGCAACCTTCGGGCCGCGACACACCGTCCGAGCAGAGGATGAGCGCAATCTTCGCCTCGCCTCGCTTGACGGGCGCCGCTTCCGAGTGTTCCGGCTTGGTTGCAGGCGCTCGCCGCGTTCGCCGAACTGGGAGGCGGCATCGCCTTGATCGTCGGCGTCTTCACCAGGCTCTTCGCTTTGCTGATCGCCTGCAACATGGTGGTGGCGATCTTCGGCGTGCTCATTCCGCATCACGCCACGTTCGTCAACGACAACCCGGGCGCGCCGAGTTACGAAAAGCCGCTCGTCTACCTCGCCGTGGTGGTCGCGCTGCTGCTCTGCGGGCCGGGACGCTACTCGTTCGACGCACGTCTCTTCGGCCGCCGGCGCTAATCCGGCGGCTGGGAACTACGCGCGCACAACTGCATCTATCCTCCGAGCGGTCAACGCTTCGTCGAAGTGTGCGACTTGCTGCCCAGCGTGATCGGGCGAACCGGAGCCTTTTGCGCACAGCGCATCGCGTGTCAGCGCGACGGTCGTAAGCTCGCGCGCCTTGACGGCTTGCGAGCCTTATGCGTATGCTTGAGGCTCTCGAAGGCGCTTGACGACGGAGGCAGGCATGGCGGAAGCGATCGAAGGCTATGCGAACTGCGCTTCCGTCGCGCCCGGCGAGACGATCGGCTTCTGCGTTCGCTCCGACGCGGCGCACCAAGCCTTCACGCTGCAGATCTACCGTCGCGGCGTCAGCGACCAACTCGTCACGACGCTGAGCGGCTCGGCGTTCGTCCCCGGCGCGCAAGACGACGTCAGCCTCGCGAGCAGCGGCTGCGGCTGGCCCATCGCGGCCCAAGTCACGGTCCCGGCGCAGTGGAAGACGGGCTACTACGTCGGCAGGCTCAGCGCGCAGACGCAGAGCGCCTGGATGCCGTTCGTCGTGCGCACGGGCGCGCCCAAAGCGAAGATCGTGGCCAAGCTCAGCGACACCACCTCGCAGGCCTACAATGCGTGGGGCGCGCGCAGTCTCTACAGCACGCCGTTCGTCCCGCACGTCTCGTTCGACCGCCCGTACGGCGACGACCTGACGCTCTACGAGCAGTATCAATTACCGTTCATTCAATGGGCCGAAACAAAAGGCTATGCGATCGACTACTGCTCGAGCCTCGACCTTCACACCGACCCGAACGCGCTTGCGGGCTACCGGCTTCTGCTGAGCATCGGCCACGACGAGTACTGGACGCTCGAGATGCGCGACCAGATCGAAGCGCTTCTCGCGAGCGGCGGAAACGTCGCCTTTCTCAGCGCGAACACGTGCTACTGGCAGGCGCGCTTCGATCAGAGCAACGGCGGCCGCGTGATGGTCTGCTACAAAGAGACCGACATCGGCCCGGTTCCCGATCCCGACCGCAGCGATCCCGGGCGGGTCACCGTGCGCTGGTATGAAGCACCGGTGAACCGGCCGGAGAACCTGCTGACGGGCGTGAGCTATCGCAACGGCGCGGGCTGGTGGAACGATCCGATCGTCCCCGCGCAGCGCTATCGCGGTTACACCGTGACGAACGCGTCGCACTGGGTCTATGCCGGAAGCGGCCTCTCGAACGGCGACACCTTCGGCGGCGGAACGACCGTCGACGACACGATCCTCGGTTACGAGACCGACGCCGCGCTGATCGCCGCCGGCAGCGATCCGCCGGCCGTCGACGGCTCCGACGGAACGCCGCGCAGCTTCGTCGTGCTCGCGACGGCCGACCTGACCGATTGGGGCCCGGGCGGTCAAGCCGGGCGCGCGACCCTCGGCCTCTACCAGCGCAACGGCATCGCCTTCACCGCGGGGACCGTCAATTGGGCCGGCGGCTTGCGCGGCTCCGCGCCGGTCGCGACGATCACCTCGAACCTGCTCGATGCGCTCGCCGGGCCGGCCGCGCCGCAGCTGCCGATCTCCAATCCAGGCTTCGAGCAGTGGGACGGCGCGAACCCCGCCGGCTGGACGCTCGACGGCGCCGGCTCGCTCGGCGGCGACTCCGCCGACGCCGACGCGTCCGCAAACCAAATGCGCTTCAGCGGCGGCGGCGGAAACTTCAATCTCAAGGTCGACGCGTCGGCCGGCGAGACGTGGGCCGGCTATCCCGGCTTGAATTGCGCGGCGAACACCGCGTACGGCGTCGGCTGCTGGGCGAAATCCGATTCGGCCGGCGCGACCTTGCGCTTGCAGACGACCGACAGCTGGACCGACATCGCGCAAGCTTCGCATTCCGGCAGCGGCAACTGGGAGTATCTCTTTGCGGTCAGCGCGCCGCAGCCCGCGGACTTTCCGGCGCGCGTGAAGATTCAAGTCGCCGGCGGCGTCGTCGCCTGGTTCGACGACGTCTCGGTGGTAGAGGTTCAGCGCTGAAGCGAATCGGGCTGACCGCCAGCTCAGATGCCCGCGTACCACTCGTAGCCCTGGTCTTCCCAGTAGCCGCCGTTTCCGCCGTAGAGACCGTTGAACGTGGATGCGAGCTCGATGCGCCGCACCCACTTCGCGCTCTTGTAGCCGAGTTGGGTGGGAACGCGCAAGCGAACCGGCGCGCCGTGGTCGGGATCGAGCGGCTTGCCGTTGAGGTCGAGCGCGAGCAACGTCTGCGGGTGCGCCGCTTGATGGAGGTCGAGGCTTTCGTAATACGGATCGCCCTCGGGCGAGCGGTCGAAGCAGCGAAAGAGCACGTACCGGGCTTTCGACGTCGGCCGCACGAGACGCAGCAGATTGCCCAGCGGAACGCCGCCCCACTGGCCGATCGCGCTCCAGCCTTCGACGCAGTCGTGCCGCGTGATCTGGGTGAGGCTTGCGAGAGCGCGCAGCTCGCGCAGCGTGAAGTTCTGCGGATGCTCGACCTCGCCCGCGACCGCCAGCGAATAGGTCGCGAAGCCGTCCTTGACCAGACGGTCGTATTGCGAATCGCTCGGCGTGTCGAAGCCGTTGGTCCGAAAATCGCGGTCGACGTCGGCTTCGCTGTACAGTTTGGCCCGGCCGCGCGTGCCGATGACGGCGTGGTTGAGCCGTTCGGTGGCGTCGAGGATCGAGTGCAGGCTCGGCGTGTCGTTGAGCGCGTTGGTGACCTTCGCGCAGCCGGCGAGCGCCGCGGCACCCGAAGCCAGGAACAGGGCCCGCCTCACAGGCCTTGCCCCTCGTGCTTGCCCAGACGATAGCGGCCGGTGATCATCGAACGGATGTTGTTGAACAGACCGGTGCTGGCGACCAGCGTGAGGTGCACCGCGAAGAAGCCGAGCAGCGCGAGCATGAAGACGAAGTGCCACAGCCGCGCGAACTGGCGGCCGCCCAAGAGCGTCGTGAGCGGCCCCGCGAACGCATCGATCCCCGGCGAGAGCGCGAGCCCGCTGATCACGATGAGCGGCGAGAAGACGAAGAGCACCAGCGTGTACGCCGCCTTCTGCAGCGGGTTGTACTTGCCGTAGGGCGGCGGCTCTTTGCGCAAGCGCAGATAGTAGAGCTGCATCGGCAGGATTTTCGGAATATCCGAAGGGCGCAGCACGAGCAGCGACAGATCGCGATTGAGGGCGCCGCCGATCAGATACGCGCCCCCGGCGAGCACCATCACCCAAGCGAAAAAGAGATGCCAGCGACGCCCGTCGGCCAGATCCTGATAGCCGGGAAAGGTGATCCAGCCCGGAAAGGCGCGCGGGCTCTGGCCGCCCTGGCCGTCGTCCGTAAAACCCAGCACGCCCGTGGTCGTCAAGTGCAAGCCGAAGATCTGGGTGACGCCGACCGCTTGGCCGGCCGCATTCGTGCCGCCACTGATGGAAAGCACGCGGTGGTGCGGATCGCTCTTGTCGGACGCGTCGAGATACGGCGCAGCATTGAAGATCTGCAGGCCGCTCATGACCAGCACGATGAAGGCCAGCGTCCCGGCCCAGTGGGTCACGCGCGTCAAAACCGAGTGCCGTTCGACCAGCGGCGCGCGCTCGCGTTCCTCTGCAGCCTCGGCACCGATCCTTCCGGCAGTCGCATCCATGCTTCGATGCTACCACGCCCCCGAGCGCGGCGTTAGTAAGGGAGCCGACACCTCTTCGCGAACTGCGCACGGATGGAGGCTTCCCTGCTTGCCGTGCGGCGCGAGGACGCTGTCGTACACGTCGCCCTCGCTCGGCCCGAGGTCCACAACGCCTTTAACGCGGCGCTGATCGCCGAGCTGGGCCAAACGTTCGACGCGCTCGGCGCCGACGGCTCGGTTCGCGTCATCGTGCTCTCGGGGGAAGGCCGGACGTTTTGCGCCGGAGCGGACATCAATTGGATGCGCGACTCGCTCGAGTTGACGCACGAAGAGAACCTTGAAGGCGCGCGCGACCTGTCGCGGATGTACCGCTCGATCGACCAGCTTCCCAAACCCGTCATCGGGCGCATCCACGGGGCCGCGCTCGGCGGGGGAGCCGGCTTGGTCGCCGTCTGCGACGTCGCGGTCGCGGCCGAGGGAACGCGCTTCGGCTTCACCGAGACGAAGCTCGGCATTTTGCCGGCCGTCATCTCGCCGTTCGTGCTGGCCAAGATCGGAAGGTCGCACGCGCGCGCGCTGGCACTGACCGGCGAGCGCTTCGATGCGCGGCGCGCGCTGACGATCGGCCTCGTGCACGAGGTGGTCGCGGCCGAGGCACTCGACGGCGCCGTAACTCGAATCATCAACGAGATCCTCAGCGCAAGCCCGAGCGCGATCGCCGCAGCGAAGCGGCTGCTCGCCCACGTCGCCGAACTTGATTACGACGCCACGCTCGAGCCGACGGCGCGCGCAATCGCAAAGCAACGGACCAGCTACGAAGGCCAAGACGGCCTGCGCGCCTTCTTGGAGAAACGCAAGCCCGAATGGCTGCTTTAAACGGCCCGCGCCCCTTGCGGCGCCTGCTGATCGCCAATCGCGGCGAGATCGCGGTCCGCCTCGCGCGCGCGGCGCGCGAGGCCGGCATCGTCCCGCTCGGCATCTATTCGGACGCCGACGCGCACGCCTTCCATCTCGACGCGATGGACGACGCCGTTTGGATCGGTCCCGCTCCCGCAAGCGAGTCGTACCTCGACACGGCGCGGGTCTTGGCCGCGGCGCGCGAGCTGCGTGCCGATGCGCTGCACCCGGGCTACGGTTTTCTCTCGGAACGGGCGAGCTTCGCGGCCGCCGTTCGCGAGGCGGGATTGATCTTCGTCGGACCCACGCCCGAAGCGATCGCCGCGATGGGCGACAAAGCCGAAGCAAAACGGCGTGCGCGCGAACACGATGTGCCGGTCGTGCCGGGTTACGACGGCGACGATCAATCACCGCAGCGGCTACGAGCCGAAGCCGCGCTCATCGGCCTGCCGCTGCTGATCAAGGCCAGCGCCGGCGGCGGCGGCCGCGGAATGCGCGTCGTCACCGATGCGGCGGCCTTCGACGAAGCGCTCGAGGCGGCGCGACGCGAGGCGCTCGGGGCTTTCGGCGACGATCGGGTCTTGCTCGAGAAATATGTGGCGGCGGCGCGCCACATCGAATTCCAAATCTTGGCCGACGGGCATGGCACGACGCTGCACCTCGGCGAGCGCGAGTGCTCGATCCAGCGGCGCCACCAGAAAGTCGTCGAGGAGGCGCCGTCAGTCGCCCTCGACGCGGGCTTGCGCGCCGCGATGGGCGCGGCCGCCGTCCGCGTGGCGCGCGCGGTCGGCTATCTCAATGCGGGGACCGTGGAGTTCTTACTCGACGGCGAGGGCGCGTTCTACTTCCTCGAAATGAACGCGCGGCTGCAAGTCGAGCACCCCGTCACCGAACTGGTTCACGGCGTCGATCTCGTTCGCGAGCAGCTGCGCATAGCGGCGGGCGAGCCGCTCACGTTGCCGCCGGCTGCGGGCGAGGCGCGAGGCTGGGCGATCGAGGCACGCATCACGGCGGAGGATCCGGCCAACGGGTATTTGCCGGCAGCCGGCACGCTCGAGCGCTGGGATGCTCCGAGCGGTCCGGGGCTCCGGCTCGATGCGGGCGTCCGGGCCGGCAGCGTCGTTTCCATCTACTACGATTCGATGCTGGCCAAGCTGATCGCGTACGGCCCCGACCGCCGGACCGCGATCGAGCGCCTGAGCGCGGCCCTAGCCGACTTCCGGATCGAAGGCGTGCCGACGAACCTGCCGCTGCTGCTCGGGATCGTGCGCAGCCCCGGCTTTCGCGCCGGCGCGACGACCACGGCGTTCCTCACCGAGAACGACCGGCTGATGCGCCCGGAAGCTGCCGGCGAGCCCGAGGAGGCCCTGCTGCTCGCCGTCGGAGCCGTCGTCAGCGACCCGCGCGCTTGGCGAGTCGCCGGAGTCGGCATCCCGATCCACCTCGCCGGGACGGCCGGGCGAGTCAACGTGGTCGCCTCCCGGACGGGCGACGGCGACAGCTGGCAGCTCGAGGGCGACCTCGCCGGAAACGCCGTCTTCGAGGTCAGCGGCGAGCGCGTCAGCGCGCGGACCGCCGGCAAGCGCTGCGGCGGGCGGGCGACGGTGCAGGCCGACGGCGTCGAGGTCGTCTTCGACGGAACGCTCTTCCGTTTCGCGTTCGCGCCGCCCCCACGGCTCGGCGCCGGCTCGGGAAACGGCGCCGGAGCCGCCCACGGTGCGATTATTTCTCCGATGCCGGGGAAGATCGTAAAGGTCGCCGTCAAAGCCGGCGACCCAGTTGCAGAGCGCGATCTCCTGGTCGTGCTGGAGGCGATGAAGATGGAACACCGCATCGAAGCGATGCAAGCCGGTGTCGTGAAGCGCGTGGCCGTCGCGCCCGGTGTGCTCGTGAGCGGCGGTGCTACTTTGGTCGAGTTCGCATGACCGCGCTCACCCTTTCGACGCTGCCCGAGCGCGTCAAAGTCTGCGAGATGGGGCCGCGCGACGGCTTGCAAAACGAGTCCGCCATCGTCTCGAGCGCCGACAAGGTCCGGCTCGTCGATTTGCTCTCGCGCAGCGGACTGCCGCTGATCGAGACCACCTCGTTCGTCCATCCCAAAGCGATTCCGCAGCTGACCGACGCGGAGGACGTGATGGCCGCGATCGAGCGGCGCCCAGGAGTCACGTACCTTTGTCTCGTTCCGAATCTTCGCGGGCTCGAGCGCGCGCGCAGGTCGAACGTCCGTGCGATCGCGGTGTTCACCGCCGCTTCCCAGACGTTCGCCAAGCGCAACATCAATGTGACGATCGACGAATCGCTCGACGCCTTTCGCGAGGTCGTCAAGGCGGCCCGCGGCGACGGCATGTGGGTCCGCGGTTACGTCTCGACCGCCTTCGGCTGCCCGTACGAAGGTGACGTCCCGGTGGAGAGCGTGGTGCGGGTCGCGAGCGCGCTGGCCGATCTCGGAATCGACGAGATCTCGATCGGCGACACGATCGGCGTCGGTACGCCGAACCAAGTCGTCGAGATCGCCGCTGCGCTCCAAGCGACGCTGCCCGTCGAACGGCTCGCTTTCCACTTTCACGACACGCGCGGCACGGCGCTTGCCAACGTGATGGCCGCGCTGCAGATGAACGTCGCGATCTTCGACAGCTCGTGCGGCGGTTTGGGCGGATGCCCGTACGCTCCCGGAGCGACGGGCAACCTCGCGACCGAAGATCTGCTCTATCTGCTGCACGGAATGGGCATCGAGACCGGCGTCGAGCTCGACGCGGTGCGCGACGCTACGCGCTTCATCAGCGGCGTTCTCCGGCGCGATGTCGCTTCGCGCGCCTATCGAGCGCTCGAAGTGCAAGCGGCACTGAGGGTCTGAGCGCATGAACGTCGATCGCTTTCCGGCGGTCCTGACCGCCGCCGCCCACGGCCGGATCCTGGCCGACAACGCAGGCGGGACGCAGTTGCCCGATCATTCGCTCGAACGGATGCAGCGTTTCCTCGCCTACGACAACGCGCAGCGAGGCTCGGTGTTCGCGCGCGAGCTGGCCGCGAACGAGCTCGTCGAGCAGGCGAAACGCGAGTTCGCCACGCTGCTCGGCGTCTCGGCCGAACGCATCGGCATTGGGGCAAATGCGACGACGCTCGCGCTCGCCTTCTCGCGCTTGCTGGTGAGCACGATCGACAAGGGGAACCGGATCGTCGTGACCGCCGCCGACCATGAAGCCAACGTCGCGCCGTGGGTCTGGCTGCGGCGCTTCGGCGCGCAGATCGACGTGGTGCCGGTGACGTCGATCGGCGAGCTCGACGAGTCGAAGTATTACGCGTACCTCCAGCGCGCGCCGCGATTGGTGGCCTTGCCGTGGGCTTCCAACGTCACCGGGACGGTCTTCGACGTTGCCCGGCTGGCGCGCGGCGCCAAGCGCGCGGGGGCCGTCGTCGTCGTCGACGGCGTGCAGGCGCTGCCGCACTTTCCGCTCGACGTCGACGAAGCGATCGACTTCGCGTTCTTCTCCGGCTACAAGATCTACGCGCCGCACGTCGGCTTTTGGTACATGAGCGAAGCCGCTTTCGAGCGTTTCGTGCACGCCGACGACACGCACGTCCCCGGTGATGCGCGCTACTGGACGATCGAGACCGGCACGCAGAGTCACGAGGCGCTGGCGGGCTGGCTCGGCACGCTCGCCTATTTCAACGACGTCGCGGGTAGCGCGCGGCACGCGCTTGGCGCCTTCGCCCGATACGAGTCCGAGCTCTCCACCTACGCACGGCGCAAGTTCGCGGACCGCATGCCGGAAGTACGCTTGTACGGGCCGCCGACCAACGAGGAGCGGCTGCCGATCTTCGCCTTCAATCTGGGAGCGATTCCAACCGAGGAGCTCGCGTTCCGCTTCGAGCGCGCGAACATCGAAGGCCGGATCGGCGACTTCTACGCACCGCGCGTCCTGCAAGCCGTCGCGCCTGAAGCCGGCGGGCGGGCCCTCCGGCTGAGCTTCGCGCACTATAACACGATCGACGAGATCGACCGCTGCTTCGAGGTCATCGATGCGGCGCTCGGCAGCCGGCAAACCGTCGACGCATCGCTCCCGTCGTGAGCGCGGACCCTCGGAAGGACACGGTCGCGCGCTTCAACGAGCGAGCTGAGGACTACGCACGCTTCCGGCCGTCCTACCCCGACACTGCCGTCGACGCGCTCTTCGAGGGGCTCGGCGACCCCGCCGCGCTCGTCGCCGTCGACGTCGGCGCCGGCACGGGCATCTCGAGCCGGCTCCTCGCAGGACGCGGTGCGCACGTCATCGCGCTCGAACCCAACGCCGAGATGCGCGCGCTCGCGCTGGCAGACGGTCTCGACGTTCGCGACGGCCGGGCCGACGCTACTGGTTTGCCCGACGCATGTGCCGACCTCGTGACGAGCTTTCAGGCTTTTCACTGGTTCGCGAATCGCGCGACGGTCGCGGAGTTCGTGCGCTTGCTTCGCTCGTGCGGACGCGTCGCGGTCATCTTCAACGAGCGCGACGACCAGGATCCGTTCTCGTTCGGTTACGGCACGATCGTAGACGGGTTCGTCGACCGCATGGCCTTGGCGGGCTACGAGAACGGGGCCGAGCTCATTCTGCAATTGCTCGCTGACGGCGGCTTGCAACGAGTGCGCCGGGCCGCGTTCCCCAACCGGCAGACGCTCGACTACGCGGGCTTGATGGGCCGCGTGCGGAGCTCGTCGTACGCCCCACGCGAGGGACCGGCGCACGCCGCGCTGATCGCAAGCCTGAACGACCTCTTCGCGCAGCACGCGCGCGACGGCGCGATCGAACTCGTCTATCGGACCGACGTCTACTTGGGAGAGCGCAGCGCGTGAGCGCTCAGAGCCTCGCGATTCGATTCGGAGTTCTGCACCATCAGACCGGCGGCGCACTGGCCGAACGCGGCGTCTTGCTGATCGAAGGCGAGCGGATCGCCGCCGTCGGCGGTCCCGAAACGCCGATCCCCGAAAGCGCGCGTGTGCTCGAAGCGGCCGGCGTCGTGCCGGGCTTGATCAACGCGCACGTTCACCTCGAGATGAGCGGAGAACCGCAGACCACGAGCATCTTCGTGTTGCACACGCCGACGCAGCGCACGCTGATCGCCGCCGAAAACGCGCGTAAATCGCTCGAAGCGGGCGTGACGACCATCCGCGACCTGGGCGGCACCGAGTCGATCGCGATCGAGCTGCGCGACGCGATCGCCGCGGGACGCGTACCGGGCCCGACCATCGTGGCCGCCGGCCGGGCGATCTGCATGACGGGCGGTCACGGCTGGTTCATCAGCCGTCAGGCCGACGGGCCGAGCGAAGTGCGGACGGCCGTGCGCGAGCAGCGGCGCGACGGCGCCGACTGCATCAAGTTCATCGCCACCGGCGGCGTGCTCACCAAAGGCGCGGTCCCCGGCATCGCGCAGCTCTCGCAGGACGAGATGGCGGCGGGCGTCGCCGAGGCGAAGATGCACGAGATGCGCTGTGCCGCGCACGCGATCGGCGCCGAGGGCATCAAGAACGCGCTGCGCGCCGGGGTCGATTCGATCGAGCACGGGCACTTGGTCGACGACGAAGCGATCGCGTTGTTCCTCGAGCGCGGCACCTATCTCGTTCCGACGCTCTGCGCGATTCGCTGCATCGTCGAA
This sequence comes from Vulcanimicrobiaceae bacterium, assembly GCA_052267165.1. Taxonomy (GTDB): domain Bacteria; phylum Vulcanimicrobiota; class Vulcanimicrobiia; order Vulcanimicrobiales; family Vulcanimicrobiaceae; genus CAWICD01. The sequence continues at coordinate 43,109 of JBKQHO010000013.1, forward strand.
GCGGGGCCGAGCGCAGGCATGCCCGACTTCGTCCTGCGCAAGGCGAGCGAGATCGTCGAGCACGCCGAGACGTGCTTGCGCAAGGCGCGCGCCGCAGGCGTGCGATTCGCCGGCGGCTCCGACGCCGGCACACCGTACAACTATCACGACGCATACGCCTACGAGGTCGAGCTGATGCAGACGATGCTCGGCCTGAGCGCTCGCGAAGCCTTGCACGCGGCGACGGCCGACGGCGCCGAATTGCTGGGCGTGCCGCGCGGGCGGCTCGCCGCGGGCGAGGTCGCCGACCTGCTGCTGCTCGACCGCGACATCGAACGCGACCTGCGCGCGCTGCGCGAGCCGCGCGGCGTGGTCAAGGGCGGCCTGCTCGCTTACGAGCGAGCTCGCGGTTGAGCTCGGCCGGCGATCTGCGCGGGCTGCGGGTGGCGTTGCTCGGCCCGATCGCTTGGCCAACGCCGCCGGCCGGATACGGACCGTGGGAACAGATCGCCTTCAACATTGCCGACGGGATGCGCGCGCGCGGACTCGACGTCACGCTGTTCGCGACGGCCAACTCGCGGACGCGCGCCAAGCTCGCCGCCGTCGTCCCCGTGGGCCTCAACGAGGATCCCGCGCAGAACGGCGAGGTCGCGACCGCGCTGCACATCGCAAACCTGTTCGCGCGGGCCGGCGAGTTCGACCTCATCCACAACAGCTTCGACTGGAAGCCGATGACGTATGCGCTCGCTACCCGGACGCCGCCGCTGCTCACGACGATTCACGGCTTCTCGAGCCCGGCGATTCTGGCCGCCTACTACGCCTGCGCGCGACGCAGCTTCTTCTGCTCGATCAGCGATTCGGATCGCGATCCCGGGCTCGACTATCTGGCCACGACGTACAACGGCATCGATCCGGCCGAGTTCACGTTCGTCGAGCGGCCGGGAGATTATCTCGTCTTCCTCGGACGCTTCCATCCGGAGAAGGGTACGCATCTGGCGATCGAGATCGCCCGCCGCGCCGGCGTACGCCTCAAGATCGCCGCGATCCATCAGGATCGCGAGTATTTCGAGACGCAGCTGCTGCCGCAGGTTGACGGCGACCGCGTCCAGTATCTCGGTCCGGTCGAACGCGAGGCGCGCAACGCGCTGCTCGGCGGCGCGCTCGCACTGGTCCACATGACTACGCGACCCGAGCGCTTCGGGCTGACGATGGTCGAAGCGATGGCGTGCGGCACGCCCGTCCTCGGTGCGCGCATGGGCTCGATCCCAGAGATCGTCGTCGACGGCGAGACCGGCTTCTTGTGCGACTCGGTCGAGGAGGCAATCGGGAAGGTGCCCCAGCTTGCGGCGCTTTCTCGGCGGGCTTGTCGCGAGCGCGTCGAAACGACGTTCTCGATGGACCGCATGATCGATCGCTACCTGGAAGCGTATCGCCGCGCGTTGGAGTTGGGTACGCCGCCCGCGCCCTCGTCCGAACGGCTGCGCGCGCGCGCCCACGACCACTGGGACCGGCCGATGGGATTCACCGAGCTTCCGCCCAAGCCGCGCTTTCCGCTGACGGTGAGCGAGCATGAGTGAGGCTCGCGGCTTCGCGCTGATCACCGGGGCGTCGGGCGGGATCGGCGCCGAGTTCGCTCGCATCTTCGCGCGCGAGGGCTGGAACATCGTGCTCGTGGCGCGCGATCCCGAAAAGCTCGAGCGCCTTTCCTACGAGTGCGGACTGCGGCACGGCATTCAATCGCACACGCTGGCCAGAGATCTCTCGCTGCCCGGCGCCGCCCAGGAGCTCTTCGACTCGCTCGCCGCTGACAAGATCGCGGTCGAAGCGCTGGTCAACAACGCGGGCTTCGCGACCTACGGGCTCTTCAAAGATATTCCGCTCGACGTCGAAAGCCAGGAGATCGCGCTCAACGTCGTCACGCTGACCGAGTTGACGAAGCTCTTTCTCAAGCCGATGCTGAGCAATGGGCGAGGACGCATCCTCAACGTCGCTTCGACCGCGGCTTTCTTCTCGGGCCCGTTGATGGCGGTCTATTACGCGACCAAAGGGTACGTCTTATCGTTCTCTGAGGCGCTCTCGAACGAGCTCGCGGGAACCGGGGTCACGCTCACGTGCCTGTGCCCGGGCGCGACAGAGACGGGATTCGAAGCGCGCGGCGGGCTCCAAGAGTCGCGGCTCTTCAAAGGCCGCAAACTCGCGACCGCGGCGAGCGTCGCGGAGGCGGGCTACGAAGCGATGCTCGCCGGACGCCGCCTCGAGATTCCCGGCGCCGGCAACAAGCTCGGCGCGTTCGTGCCGCGCATACTCCCGCGCGGTCTGTTGCTGCACATGGTGCGCCGCATCCAAAGCCGCGTTTGAGTCGGCCCGCGCGTCACGAGCGGCGGCGCGAACCGGCGAAGAGCGTGAAATAGTACAGCAGCGTACCGACCGCTTGAAGCGCGGCCGCGACGTAGGTCAGCGCGGCGGCCTGCAGGACTTTGCGCGCGCCGGGAATCTCCTGCGCTTGCAGTATGCCGTTGCTCTGCAAGAGGATCAGCGCGCGATGACTGGCGTTGAGCTCGACGGGCAGCGTGACGAGCGCGAAGATCGCGGCCGCGCTGAATGCGATCAATCCGATGAGCGCGAGCGAGGGCGAATTGAGATAGAGACCGGCGAGGAACATGAGCGGCCCGACCCAAGCTCCGACTTGAACGGCCGGCACGATCGCCGCCCGCAAGCGCAGCGGCGCGTAGCCTTCCGCATCCTGCTGGGCATGCCCCATCTCGTGCGCGACGACGGCGACTGAAGCGACCGAATTCTGCTCGGAACTTTGCGAAAGGTTGATCGTCTTCGAGGCCGGATCGTAGAAGTCGGTCAGTTGGCCCGGGGTTCCGCGCACGCCGATTCGCAAACCGAGCGCCGCGATCAGTCGTTGCGCCGTATCGGCTCCCGTCACGCCCGACGATGTCGGAACCCGTGCGTAGCGCGCGAAGGTCCCACGTAACGAGAATTGCGCCCACAGACCCAACAGTAAACCGGGAAGCGCGAACAGCAGGTACAGACCGTTCATGCCCGGGTAATACATGGTCCCTCCTCGGCGAAGACGCTTTCGCCGTTGTTCGATTCTATCGCCGCCAAAGCCCTGACGTTTCGGCAAGCGGGGTGGGCCGGCGTGGGCTCGGTTCAGCGGTCATGCGACGGAGCGGGCTTCCGGGTAAGCGGAGCGCTATGAGCACAGCAGTGCCGACGAAGACGCGCGGGTCGACCGTCGAGCTTTCCCCGGACGAAGAACGCGCAGTCGAAGAGCGCTCCGTCGAAGTGCTCTATCTGGTCGCCACGGGCGGCCTCTCGTGGGCGCACTATTTCGAGCAGTACTTGCTTCCGGTCTTCATCGGGAACACTATCGGCGGCGTGACCTTGGTCTCGCTCCTCAACTACGGTCAGGTCGTCGCGGAAGGACAGTCCGAACCCGCGTAGCCGCACCGGCGGACGCGTCCCTCACGTCGTGGCGAGCGAGGGCACTTCGGTAATCTGAACCTCATGTGCGGGCGTCTCCTCCGGTGCTTCCGCTTGACGCCGCTCCCAGCCAAAGTAAAACGCGAGCGCATAGAGCAGGGCCACCAGCGGCAGCAAGCTCCGGTATCCCACAATCAAAGATGAGTACTCGAGAACCCCGCCGATCATCGCACCTAACAGATTCGCACCGAAGGCGACCGTCGACGACCCGACGACGCGGAACCGTTCTGCGAACACGAGATTCGCCAGCAGGATCGGCGTAAACGCCAGCGTTGCGGCGGCGACAAACCGCAGAGGAACATCCAGCGACAGAAGGCTGTCCAGGGGGACGATCCACGCCAGTGCCAAGGTCGCGAACAACGCGATGTACAGGCGCCCCGGGTTCCGGAATCGGACACGCTGGGCAATCTCCAAAGCGACGTAGACCGAGCAGAGTACGCCGAAGAATACCAGAGCGTTCACGAACCACGTGGTGCCGAAGAGCAGGGCGAACTGCACCACGTTCTTCGTCTCCAAGAGCAAGAAGGCTGCTCCCATGAAGAACAGGTCCAAGTAGCCTCGCATCTGCCCGAGCGGCCCGGCCGCTCCGCGGATGAGGAGCAGGGACGCAAGGAGGATCGTCGCAAGCGCGATCAGATACAGCTGCGGTATGGACGGAGCCCGTAAGTACAGGAACGGGTGATCGTCGTTGACCGGATTGGGGACCGGCCGCGCTTGGGCCGCCCATGTGGCTGCGCAGCTGACGTCGCCCTTTTCGAGACCGACGACCAGGAGTGCAAATCCGGTCGTGCCACTTCCGGAGGAGTCGACGCAGGGCGGGTGGCCGTAGGTGACCTGGAGGGTACCGGCGAGACGGTCGACCAGCCATTTCTCGCGGTAGTAATTGTACATCCCGAACGCACCGCCGGTGTTGAGGTGCGCGCGCGCGGCGTTCATCGCTTCGACCGTGAACAGGTAGCTTTCCAGCCGCAACGAGGATTGCCCCGAAACGAGCGCTAGCGAGTCCGGGAGAGCAAAGAGTATGAGGTCGTAGCGGTTCCTGGTGCGCTCGAGGAAAGCTCTTCCGTCGTCGATGTGCACGCTCACCTGAGGCCGCTGGTACGGATGGTCCGGGTTCATCTCGCGTCCGATTTGGTAGATGCGCGGGTCGATCTCGACGGCGTCAACGTGCTTCGCGCCGGCGGCGAGGGCGATGGCCACATCGCCGCCGTTGCCCGCGCCCACGATGAGAACGTTGCGCAGCGGGTTGGAGTGCAGGCGTCGGTAAGGCAGGAAGTACAAGGGCTCCGTCTTCTTGCGCTCGCTCATCGATTCGATCGATTGGTGGGGGATGCCGTTCACGTCCAGCAGATACACGCCCGGACTTACCTTAGTCACGGAGACCTTGTAATAGGGCGACCAACTGTCGCCGGGAATGGAAGACTCCTTGCCGAGCACAATGATCATTCCCGCCAGGGCGACGAGCTGGACTGGCCGGAGCGATGGGCGGTACAGCGTGAGGAACGCCGCAGATACCGCAATCCCCCACACTACGGGCGGAGCGCCCAGGAAGGACAGCAGCGAGAATCCCGCGATGCCGGCAAGGCTGCCCAAAATGTCCAGGCGGTACGCTTCGAGAGGCTCGAACTCAACAAAGGAACGTGCGACGCCCTGAGCGATCGAGGCCATCAACACCGCGACCGCCACGAAGATGACCGGCAGCGTCACCCAGATGGGAAGCCCGTTCGGCCTGCATCCGAAGTAGATGATCTGACTTCCCGCACAGTCGAGGGTCACCGGAAAGAGAAGGATGAGCGCGACCAGGAACGTGAGCATGACGGGCGCCCATGCAAACAGGTCGATCCGGGACTTGGCTCGGAGAAACCCGATCCCGATGCCCAGGAAGCTGCCCAGTAGTACGAAGTTGGCGAAGTACGAAAGGTAGATCACGTTGGAGCCGATCCACCTGATCAGACCCAGCTCTACAAAGAGCATGAGGAAGCTCAGAAGGACCAGCCGAGTTTTGCCCTTTAGCGTGCCCACGTCTGCCTTGCCGCTAATCGAGGCTTAGCAACAGCGTGACGTCCACATCTCTTCGTCGTCATAGACAGAGTATCGGATAAAACGCCGGCACTGAGCTCTCGCAGCCGAAGAACGGCCCCCGACCACCGGCGCGGAGGCGCTTTTGCGCCCGACCCGCCGGCAAGCCAGGCGGTTGAAAGATCAGAATTTGGCACCGCACGCCGGGCAGAACTTCGCGCCGGCCGGCGCCTGTGAGCGGCACGCGCCGCAGTGCTGGACGGCCGCGGATACAACGGTACCGCAGTCGACGCAGAATCGTGCGCCCGCGGCGTTGAGGGTGCCGCACTGCGTGCAGACCACGCCGGTCGCGGCGGCCTCCGGTGCGGGCGCGGCGCCCGGTGCCGGCGCCACGCGCCCGACGCCCATTCCGCCGAACAGGTTGGCAAGGCCGACGCCGATGCCGAGCAACGCGGGGCTTTCCGCGGCACCGCCTTCGCCCTTGGCCGCGCCTTCGCCGATCCCGCGCAACGCTTCGCCGGCGCCGTATTGCGTGAAGCCGCCCGCGAGCTTGGTGTAGGTCGCGTCGCGCAAGTAGTCTTTGAGCGTCTTCTGGTCTTGATCGCTGATCGAGATCGTGAAGTTACCCATGCGCGCGATCTGCAGGCCGTACGTCGTCAGCTGTTTCTGCGCGGCGGCGAGCGTCTCGCGCTCGATGTCGTCGGTGTGCGCCGCGATGCCGAGGATCGGCCAGTTGTTCGACACGATATGGTCGACGACGTCGGTGCGCAGGACCTTGAGCACGAGCTCCGCAGTCCAGTCGGTCACCGCTTCGTTGTTGCTCAGATTCTCGGAGCCGAGATAGTTGACGATCAACGCTTGCGGATCGACGACCTTCAACGAATAGTCGCCGTAGCAGCGCAGGCCGACCGCGAGCGACGTCTGCGGATCGGTGACGTTGTCGACGACGCCACCAAAAACTTGGTTGGCGAACTCGTGGGTCGCGACGAAGTAGAGCTCCGTCTTGAACATGTTGCCGCCCGAAGCCGCGTCGATCAAGTCGCCGAGGAACGGGAAGAGCGAGCTGTCCAGCGTGTAGCGTCCCGGCTGCAGGGTGCCTTGAACGCGGCCGTCGCGGAAGAACACGGCCAGCTCGTCGGCCTCGACGGTCACCTGGGAGAACTTGCGGATGTCGTTGTCCGGCCACTTGAAGACCATCTGGCCCTTGAACTCATCCGGACACGCGATGAACTCGCGGCGAAGGTCGTGAAAAAGTCCCACTCGGCAGCTCCCAGCAGACGCAAAGCGTCAAGACGTCTGGCCGGTCCATCGGCAGAGCGGCCGACCGAAGTCAGCGCTCGGCAAGAAAGTGTGACGGCGCTCACTCGCCCGGGCGACAGGGGCGACGGCCCGAAGGACGCGCCATGCTCTTTCCGACGACGATTGCCGGCAGTTTGCCCAAGCCCGGCTGGCTGGCCCAACCCGAGCGCCTGTGGCCCGATTGGCGCCTGGCCGGCGACGAGTTGCGCGAGGCCAGCACGGTGCGGTCCGCGTCGCGCTGTTCGAACAGGAGCGCGCCGGCCTCGACGTCGTCACCGACGGCGAGCAGACCCGCCGGCACTTCGTTCACGGATTCGCCGGGTCGCTCGCGGGTGTGGATTCAACGAAGCTCGGTCGCCGCGGCATCCGCGGCGACCGCTACGAAGCGGATTGCCCGACGATCGTGGCCGAAGTGCGGCGCAGCGAGCCGGTTCACGCCGGCGACGTTCGCTTCGCGCGCGTGGCGACGTCGCGGCAGTTGAAGATCACGCTGCCCGGCCCGATGACGATCGTCGACGCGGCGTTCGCCTTCGCGCGCGCGATCCGCGAGGAGCTAATCGAGCTGGTCGCGCTCGACATCGACGTCGTGCAGCTCGACGAGCCGGCCTTCAACGTCTACTTCGACGAAGATAAAGCCCCGTTGTTGACGCGTGCCGGTCCTTTTGGGCCTTCTCCCAACATTCGTGTCATGAGGGGCCACTTTGGCACTCGCCAGGCGAGGTGCTAGATGGCGATGCGTTCCTGCATATCGAGCTCGTAGCGGCCATAGGGATTGACGTGTTCCCAGATCAGCGGGGTGAGAGCTCGTAGGTCGTTGGTGGTCATGCGCTTGGCCCAGTGTGGCCGGCCCAGAACAGATTGGAGCATCAGGGTATTGATGTAGAAGTCCACGACGCCAGCGCGGAGTGGTGCAGAGATCTAGCCGCCGCGGCGCCGGGTCCGGCGCTCGTGACCCGAGTGAATGCCCCGATCGGCCTGGCGCGAGCCGTCGGAAAACTGAGTGCTCCCAACCTCACCGCGCTAACCGAGCGCCAACGCTGCCGATACCCGCTAGCTAGGACGCGTTTTCGGGCTCGCGGATGACCTGGGGGGAGCCATCCTTGGACGCGAAACGCGCTCCTAGGGCTCGCCGCGAGCCCTTCCGCGCGGGCTCTACGTTTTCGTGCGCGTCTCGAGGTCTTCGATCCGGGACTCGAGACGCTCGAAGCGTCGATCGACGCGGTCGAAGCCGGTGCGCATTTCGCTTTGGAGCGAGTCAAGCCGTGTGTCGAGTGAGCCAAGTCGCGCGTCGGTGCGTTCGAACTTCTCGGCAACGAAATCGCGAAAGTCGATCAGGGCGGCGAGGATCTCGTCGTTGCTGGCCACGCTGGCCAGGTTGGCCGCGGCGTCCGGCGGCACCCGCCGGCGGCGGGAGGCGCTCTGGGAGGCTGATAACGTTCGCTTCTCATCCCCTCAGCTTCAAGGGCGAGAGCTACCGCATGCGCGGCAAAACCCGAGGAACCCCAGCACCTACTCGCAAACCTCCTGCTCCGGTGGGCCCGTCCCAAGGCGAGCTGTGCGCGGCCCACGTTCAGTTTGTAAAGGCGCGCGCCGATTCGCGTCCATTGAATGGACTTCGAGCCGCTCGCCCAGGCGCGGCTCGTTGCTGATCAGCCGGCGCAGCTTCGTTCTCAGCGCATTGCCAGAACTCTCGTTCCTCGAGACGGTCAATTCAACCGGCAGCAGGTCGCCGCCGGCTTCTTCGACGGCGTTCTCCTCGCGGTCTCCGGACCATCCCCGCGAGGTCGTCAAGGAGAGTGGAACAAAGCGGGGGCTGGACGCCACCACACGACGTTCCCTCGTCCCTGGGGCTGGCACCACTGAGCAGGGCCTTTCTTCGCTAGTTCGGCCTTGACTGGCTGGACCGGTATGGTTGGTCGATGGGTAGGGAAGCGACAACGGGGATCGGCTCCCGCTCGACCTATTCCCTCGTCCAGCCCCCGGTTTGTTCCACTCTCCTCGTGACGATCCGGCGCTCGAAGACCGACCGCGAGGGCGCCGGTGCGACGGTGGCGATCCCCCTCGGCGCCGACGAGCGGACCTGTCCGGTGCTGGCGCTGCGGCGCTGGCTCGAGGCGGCCGCGATCGGCGAGCGGCGCGTCTTTCGCCGGATCGATCGCCACGGGAATCTCGGGCCGGCGCTCTCAGATCGGGCGCTGGCGAAGACCGTGGCGAGCCCTACGGCAGCTGTCGGCCTGGAGGGCGACTTCGCCGAGCATTCGCTGCGCTCGGGATTCGCCACCGCCGGCCGCCCGGGCCGGACGCTCGGAGGCCGCCATCATGCGCCACGGCCGCTGGAAGAGCGTGCAGGTGGCGCGCCGTTACATCCGCCAAGGCGCCCCGCTGGGACGATAACCCCGCCGCGACCTCGGACTCTAATTAACTTGGGAGACCCCCCATGCACTGCCGCAGCTCCAGATAAACGCTTCTCACCACGCCTACGCCAGGTCATCGGCGCGATCGATGCGAGCACCGCTCCCGTGTGCCCGCGACCGGGCCCTGCTGCTGATCGGGTTCGCTGGCGCCCTTGGCGGGGGATACTGATGGCCAGCTCGGTCTGTGCCCGAATTGCTGTTCGTCATGTTAGAATAACTCCGATGAATCCGAGCGAGCAGAAGGTCCTGAAGTCGATCTTCGACGGGGCGGTGAGCGAAATGGTGGCGGCTTCCGCTGAGCACCCCCGTGCGGCCAACGGACTTTGTCTTGAGGATCTCACTGACGTCATCGCCGTCTCGAGCAATCGCTTGAACGGCGCGGAACGTTACGGCGAATGGCCTGCGATCGTTGGTCTGCCGCCGCCCCCTCCGAATCGAAGAGGCATGTACGCGATCACGTTCGACCTCGATACCGACACGCTGCAACAGGTCTATCCCGGCGACTCGTGGCGCAATGCTTACGGTGAGATCCGGAAGATTCTGATCGAAGAAGGGTTCGAGTGGCAGCAAGGCTCGGTTTATTTTGGCGATCCTGAAACAATCGATGCGGTAACGTGCGTGCTCGCGGCCCAGCGCCTCGCGCGCGAGCTCGACTGGTTCTCGGAGGCCGTACGCGACATTCGCATGCTACGAATCGAGGAGAACAACGATCTGGGTCCGGCCGTCGCGAACCAGCCGCGCCGACGACGCTGATTGCCTACGGGCCCCGGCGGCCGGTTTCGAGTCGCCGACCGAGCACGAGATCGTGCGCAGGGCTGCGGCGCCGCGTGGGGTTCTCCGTCAGGTCGTCGGCGTGATGGACGCGAGCACGCTCGTCGGCGCTCGCGATCGGGCGCTCTGCTCCTGGTCGGGTTCGCCGGGAGGTTCTGTTACAATTTTGAGTGTCCGGGACGAGCGAGGTCTTGACGAGATGCAGCCCCTCAAGCGGCGAGCACGGCGTTCCAGATCTCCGGTGTCGACCTGCCACCAACGCGCAGTCGATTGAGCGCAAACTGATTCTTCCGAATCCGATGCAGCAGCTCGACGCCGGCAATCGTGATCGCCGCATGTCCGAAGTTCTTGAACCCCAGCATCGGCCGCAGACGCCGTTTCACCCCGCGGTGATCCTGCTCGACGATATTGTTGAGATATTGACACGAGCGAACCGTGACGGCTCTCAGCTTTCGATTCTCGGCCCGAAGCTCGCGAACGGCCCGATGGGAGGCCTGGTATCCGTCGAGAGTGATCGTGCGCGGCAGGCGTCCTTGTGTCTTGAAAGCCTTGCGGAAAAAGGCTTTGGCGGCGGCCACGTCACGCTTGGGGCTCAGGCGAAAGTCGACCGTCTGACCGCGGGCATCTACGGCGCGATAGAGGTACACCCAGTGGCCACGAACCTTGATGTACGTCTCATCCACCCGCCACGAGCCGCCAACCGGGCGTGCGAAGCGATTCCAGCGCTTCTCGAACTCCGGAGCATAGTGCTGGACCCAGCGCAGGATCGTGCTGGGCGCGACGGAGACCCCGCGCTCGGCCATCATCTCGGCGAGATCCCGGTACGAGAGCTTGTAGCCGAGATACCATCGGACGCACAGGACGATGATCTCGGCATCGAAATGGCGGCCCTTGAAGAGCTCGGCGAGGCCCAGAAGCTTGCTCACCAGGCTCCTCCTTCATGAAGGGAGCGCCGAACATCTGCCTGGTATGGTAAGGCGGCGACCGCCGGCGTGTCGCCAAACATCTTTGGACCAACCTCGTGCCGTTCGGGGATCCGCCCAAGCTGCATCGATGGCAACAGCTCGCGTTGATGCGCAAGGCAGAAAAGACGCATCCGCAAGGATCAGTTTGCGCTGGGGCGACTTGGTGTTCGTGGACGGTCTACCCCGGAGATCTGGAAGGCTGTGCTGACTGTGCGGAATGTAAGTCCGGAAGTCTCACACGATTTGCTTGAGGGCTAGCGCGGGCGAGCGTCTCTTTCGCCACCGCGAGGCTACCCTTCCAGAACAGGTGCTGATACGGCACGACGCCGAGAATGTTGACCTGCAACGGCTGCACCTCGCGCGGCTCGAGCAACACCCATTACGGCGCGATCGAAACGAAGCTGGGCTTGGGGCGCCATGACAAGTGAGCGCGGGCCGCTTCGGCCTCGACCAGGGCTTGCTCGACGGTCGGCGCGAGCACGGTGAAATGGCCCATCTTGCGACGCAGAGCGGCATGGCGCTTGCCGTAGAGATGGAGCTTGACGCCGGGATCGCGCAACAGCTCGGGCACGCCGGTGAGGTAATCACCGCTGCCCGTTCCCAAGATGTTGATCATGACCGCCGGCTCGAACTGCCGCGGCTCGACCAACGGCAGTTCGCAGATCGCGCGCACGTGCGCTTCGTACTGCGAGATGGTCGTCGCGTCGAGCGAATAGTGGCCGCTGTTGTGGACGCGGGGCGCGATCTCGTTGACGAAGATCTCCGAACCCTGCACGAAGAACTCGACGCAGTAGGCGCCGACGATGCTAAGGCGCTCGCCGATCCGTTCGGCCGCGGCGCGCACGCGGGCGGCGACCTTCGCCACGATGCGTGCTGGGACGATCGTGATCGCCAGCACGCCGTGATCGTGCTGATTCTCGGTGACCGGGAAACTGACGAGCGTGCCGTCGGCGCCGCGCGCGCAGATTACCGAGACCTCGAGATCGAACGGAATGAAGCGTTCGAGGATCAACGCTGCGCCGCGCGCCGCCGCCAACGCTTCACGCGCTTCCTCCGCGCGACGCACGACCCACTGCCCCTTGCCATCGTAGCCGCCGCGCGCGGTCTTGATGACCGCCGGCAGACCGACCTCCGCAAGCGCCGCCTCGAGTTCCGCTTCGCTCGATACCCCCGCGAACGGCGCAACGGCGCAGCCCGCTTCGAGAACGAACGCCTTCTCCAGAAGGCGGTCCTGCGTGATGCGCAAGACGTCGGCGTTGGGACGCACGAGCCGCCCGTCCGCTTCGAGCGCGCGAACCGAGTCGAGCGGGATGTTCTCGAATTCGTACGTCACCACGTCGCTGCGCGCGCCCAATTCGCCGATCGCGCGCAGGTCGTCGTAGGCGGCCACGATCTGTTCGTCGGCGACCTGGCCGCAGGGCGAATTCGGCAGCGGCTCGAGGGTGACGACGCGATAGCCCATGCGCTTGGCTTCGAGCGTCAGCATCCGCCCGAGCTGACCACCGCCGAGGACGCCGATCGTCTCGAACGGACTCACAACTTCGTCGCCTCGACCGAGGCGGCCGCGGCCGCGGTGCGCTCGCGCAGCTTCCGGGCGAGTTCGGCGTCGGCGAGCGCCAGGATCCGAGCGGCGAACAGCGCGGCGTTGGTGGCGTTGCCGATCGCCATCGTCGCGACCGGGACCCCGGCCGGCATCTGCGCGATCGAGAGCAGCGAATCGAGACCGTTGAGAGCGGCCGAGCGGACGGGGACGCCGACGACCGGGAGCTGCGTCTTGGAGGCGGTCATGCCGGGCAGGTGGGCCGCGCCGCCCGCTCCCGCGATGATCACTTTGATGCCGCGCGCCTCAGCCGTCGAGGCGTAATCGAACAGCAAGTCCGGCGTGCGGTGGGCCGAGACGACCCGCATCTCGTAGGAAATACCGAGTTCCTGGAGCGTCGTCGCCGCGGCCTGCATCGTCTCGCGGTCGCTGACGCTGCCCATGATGATCCCGACGAGGGGGTGCCCGTCCATGCCGCTGCGTTTCGCGCGCCGCGCAGGGGCGACCTCGACGCCGCGGCAAAGCGAAGCCTGGTGGAGCGTTTTTTGCTGGGTATCAATTACTGGCCGCGGTCGAGCGCGATGGCGATGTGGTCGCGCTTCGACCTAGGCGAGATCGACGAAGACTTCGCGCGCATCAAAGGCTTCGGCCTCGACGTGGTGCGCTTCTTCCTCACTTGGGAAGCGTTCCAGCCCGCCCCCGGCGCGGTCCCCGCCGGGATGCTCGAACGCTTCGACTCGGTGCTCGAGCGCGCGGCCGCCCGCGGCTTGCAAACGATGCCGACGCTCTTTAGCGGTCACATGAGCGGCGTGAACTGGCTGCCGGCTTGGACGCTGGACCCGGCGACGCCGACCACGCGCTTCCGGACGATCGCCGGCGGCCACGACTCGCCCTACGCCATCGGCGACTTCTACCGCGGCGAGCTCCTCGCGGCGCAGCGCTTCTTCGCGCAAACGCTCGCGCCGCGCGCGCGCGAGCATCCCGCGCTTCACTCGTGGGACTTGGGCAACGAGTTCTCCAACCTGCGCCTGCCTCGAACGCCGCGCGACGCGCACGATTGGAGCGCGGCGCTCAGCGACGACTTGCTGGCCGGCTCGAACCTCCCCGTGACCGGCGGAATCCACGGCGAAGACGTCACGCGCGAGAACCACATCCGGCCCTCGTCGATTGCGGAGCCGTGGGACTTCGCGACCATGCACGGCTATTCGGTCTACAGCGACTTCGCGCGCGACCGCACCGATCCCGAGGTCGTTCCCTTCCTGGCCGAACTGACCGCGTCGTGCGCCCACAAGCGCGTGCTCTTCAGCGAGTTCGGAAACCCGACGTGCCCGCCGAACACGCACAAACTCGGCGATTTCGCCTGTCTCGACGAGGAAGAGATGGCGCAATACGCAAGTGCGGTGCTCGAACGTTTGCAGGCGCGCGGAGCACTCGGGGCGTTCTGGTGGTGCTGGGCCGATTACGCGGCGGCCCTCGAGCAGACGCCGCCCTTCGACCGCGCTCCACACGAGCTGCACTTCGGCATCGTGCGCAACGACGGCAGCGCGAAACCCGTGGCTGCGGCGCTCGCCGCCTTCGCGCACCAGCGGCACACCGTTTGCACGCCGCTCGCGCCGATCGTCGACGAACACGACTACTTTGCAGAGCTGCCCGGCTCGATCCGCGCGAGTTATGGCGCTTATTGCCGAGCGCGCGACGCCGGAAAGGAGAACCCGTGAGCGAGCATCGCGTTGCGATCGTCACCGGCGCGTCGTCCGGCATCGGGCTTGCGCTCGCGGAGCGCGCCGTCCGGGCCGGCTACGACGTGTTCGCGGTGGGGCGCCGGGCCGCGCGCCTGGGCGCGTTGGAGCGCGAACTCGAGCTGGCGGCGGGCCGCATCGCAACGCTCGCCCTCGACTTGCGGACGCCGGGCGCTGCGGAGCGCATCGTGCGCGAGGCGCTCGTGCATTTCGGACGGATCGACGTCTTGGTCAACAACGCCGGCGCGGTCGCCGTCGGACCGATCACGCAGCAGAGCGACGCGGCGTTGCACGAACAGTTCGACACGCACGTAATCGTGCCGCTGGCGTTGGTGCGCGAAGCACTGCCCTCGCTGCACGCGACCCGCGGGCACATCTTTTTCGTCGGCAGCGGCGTCGCGCGCATTCCGGTGAGCCTGCTCGGCGCGTACCCGCCGGCCAAAGCCGCGGTGCGCAACCTCGCGAGAATCGTCCGCAACGAACTGCGCAACGACGGCATCGCCGTCACCTACGTCGATCCCGGCGCGGTCGCGTCCGAGTTCATGACGCGCGCCGGCTTCCCCGGCCCACCCACCCGCATGGCCGCTTCGCCTCACGACGTCGCCCGCAAGATCTTCAACGCTTTCGGAACGCGAGCGCCGGTCGTCAACGCCGTGCCCTGGCAGACCGCGTTCGTTGCGCTGGGCGAGGCGCTGCCCAAACTCACCGACTCGCTCCTGGCAAGAGCGCCGGAGATCGTCGGCGTGCAGACGCTTCCAGTCTTCGAGTCACTCCCGCCTCCTCTGCCGCTCGCACCGCCCGCGCCGGCCCAGACCGCGCCGTCGCAGACCGTGGCGATGCTACCGCCGCTTGAACCTGTAACGGCCGATGTAGAAGATGCGCCGGTCGCGCTGTCGCCGTTCGCTGCGGCGCTCGCGCCCGTCGCGTCAAGGATGCGCAAGCTCAATCTCAGCGAGACGTTCGTGCGCCGCCTGCTCGAGCCGGGTGCAACGCTGGAGCTCGGCGCCGTCGCATTGCGTTGGGCGGGGATGCCGAACAAGAACGAGCGCGCCTTGACGCACGAAGTCCTCGAAGCGCTTGCCGGCGCCGGGTTCCTCGAACGCACCGATGATGACGTTTATCTCGTCAAGGGTGCGGCCGACGAACTCCCATAATGATGGTGCTCGCGGGCTATCTGCGCAAGAAGCTAACCGAACGCGGCGACTGGCTCGAAGCGGAGCACGTTCGCGACATCGCAAGGCCGCGGGATGGTGCGTTAGAGCGCGCGCTGCGAGCGGCGCCCCAAGCCTAACCCGACGAAGAAGAGCACCGTCACTAGCAGCACGATCGTCGCGCCGCTGGCCGCGTGGAGATAGTAGGAAGCATAGAGGCCGACGACCGCGCAGAACGCGCCGATCGCTCCCGAGAGCGCGAGCATCGCGTTGAAACGGCGCGTGAACTGGTAGGCGGTCGCGGCCGGCGTCACCAGCAGCGCGGCGACCAGCACGATCCCGACTGCCTCGAGCGAGATGACGATCGTCAGCGCGAGCAGCACGAGCAGCATGTAGTCGACGAAGGCCGCGCGGATGCCGCTGGCCTCGGCCACGACCGGGTCGAACGACGTGTAGAGCAGCGGACGGTATAGGAAGAACAGCGTGACCGCGACGATCGCCGCAAGCACCAGCGTCAGCACGAGGTCCTGACGTGAGACGGCTAAGATATTGCCGAAAAGAAAGCCTTGCAGGTCGACGTTATACGACGGCAAGCGGCTCATCAGGAAGACGCCGAGCGCGAAGGCGCCGGTAAACAGCACGCCGATCGCGGTGTCGAGCGAGACCTTGCCGCGCCGGTTGACGTACCCGATGCCGAGCGCCGTGACGACGGCCACAATCGCTGCGCCGATGTAGTAATCGAGGCCGCGCAGATACGCGACAACGATCCCCGCGAACGAAGCATGCGCGATTCCGTCCCCGATGAACGAGAGCTTGCGCAGCACGACGTAGGTTCCGATCGTCGAGCAGAGCGTCCCGACCACCAGCGCCGCGACGAAGGCGCGCTGCATGAACTCGTATTGGAAGGGCGCAAAGATCAGATCGGTCACGGCAACCTCGGCAGCGGCGGCTCGTCGCTGCTGCGCGCGTGCCCGTGAACGTGGCTGTGCTCGCGAATGCCCGCGTACGCGCCGCTCGCGAGCACCGCGTCGGGGTCGCCTTCGGCCAGCACGCGACGGTCGACGACCATCAGCTTATCGAACCAGTCGCGCGCACGGTCGAGATCGTGCGTCGTCATCAGCACGGGCAAGCCTTGGTGTACGAGCCCGCGCACCAGTTCGCACAACGCTTCTTCGGTCGCGGAGTCGACGCCGGTCGTCGGCTCGTCGAGCAGTAGCAGGCGTGGCTCTTGGGCGATCGCGCGCGCGACGAAAGCGCGCTGCTGCTGACCCCCGGAAAGCTGCGAGATGTGCCGGTTGCGCAGATCGCCCAGACGCAGCGCGGCCAGCGCCCCGTCGACCACCGCGCGGTCGTGCTTGGAGAAGCGCGCGAAGACGCCCATGCGCGGGAAGCGCCCCATCGCGACGACGTCGTAGACGTTGGCGGGGAAGCTCCAGTCGACGGCCTCGATCTGCGGCACGTAGGCGATCGTTCCCGGGGCAAGTGCGTTCGGTGCCTGCCCGAACACCTCGACGATTCCGCTGGTCGGGGTGACCAGACCGGCGACCGTCTTGAGCAACGTCGATTTCCCTGAGCCGTTCGGTCCGACGATACCGACGGCCGTTCCGGTTTCGAGCGACAGGCTCAGCCGGTCGAGCGCGACGAGGCGCTCGTAGCGCACCGTCAGCTCGCGGATGTGGACGGCCTCGCTCATCCGGGGCCCTTTCCGCCCAAAGCGTTCACGATGACGCCGGTGTCGTAGCGCAGCATCGACTCGTAGTCGTGGACTCGAGGGTCGCTGCCGATCGAGTCGTCGTAGAGAGCCTCGACCGTCTTGATGCCCGCGCTCTCGGCCAGCGTCTGCACGAGCTTCGGACTGTACTCGGGCTCGGCGAAGACAGCCTTGACGTGGTCCTTGCGCGCCAGCGTCACCAGATCGCCGATGTAACTGGGATTGGGTTCTTGCCCCGGCGAGAGCTCGACCACGCCGATCGTGCGGATGCCGAAGCGGTCGTTATAGTATTGCCACGCGTTGTGGAAGACGATCATGGAGCGCGAAGCCGGCGGAATCGTCGCGATTTGTTTAGCGATCTGGCCTTCGAGCGCAACGAGCTTGGCGTCGTACGCGGCCGCGTTGCCCTCGTACACGGCGCGGCCCACGGGGTCTTGCGCGATCAGCGCGTCGCGGATCGCACGAACGTAACCGCGCGCGAGCACGGGATCCATCCATAGGTGCGGGTTGCTGCCCTTCTTCGGCAGACCGTTGCTCGCGACCACGATGCGCAAGTTCGGATTCTTCGCGTTGTCGATGGTGCGCGCCAGCCACGCTTCGAGCCCGACCCCGTTCTCGATCAGCACGTCGCTGGCGTGCAGCCGCTCGATGTCGCCGGGCGCCGGCTGGTAATCCTCGGGCGAAGCCCCCACCGGGACCAGCGTCGAGACCGCGACACGGTCGCCGCCGACCGCCTTCACAAACGACTCGAAGACCGAGATCGTGACCATCACCTGCACCGGGCCGGCGCTTCCCGAAGCCGCAGGGGAGGCTGCTGCGTGGCGGTCCGAGGGTGAAGAGGGGCACCCTGCGGCGAGTACGGCCAGCCCGAAAACGAGAATCCGGGTCACGAATTTGCGAATCATTCCGATTTTCAGAATTGCGTCCCAAAGGTCGCGGTTCCCTTCATCGCGGACGTTTCGGGCGGGGAAACATCCAAGCACAGAAACGTGCCGTTATGGCTGGTAAGAGTAGGCATTGCTCAGTCACGCAACGGAGAGGCTCGCTTTTGACGGCACGCTATCGCGAGGTTACATTCACGCTCCTGTGTTGTCTCGTCAGCGCGCTTCCCGCCGCGGCGCATCCGCTCGGCAATTTCACGATTAACCACCTGACGAAGTTGACGCTCGTCCAGCGGCAGATGAGCCTGCGCTACGCGCTCGACCTCGCCGAGATCCCGACGTATCAAGCGATGCGCGAAGTGGATGCGAGCGGGCGCATGACGCCGACCGAGCTCGACGCTTGGGCGCAGCGCGAAGGTCACACGCTCCTGGACCAATTGCAGCTCGAGGCAAACGGCGTGGCGATTCCCTTCGCATTCGAACGCGCGCACGCGGTAACTCGGCCCGGCGCGGGCGGTCTTCCAACCCTCTATCTTACGGTCGACGCGCACGCGGCGCTCCCCGCTTCGACCGGTTCGCAATCGCTGCACTACAACGACGGGACCTTCCCCGGCCGGCTCGGCTGGAAAGACGTCGTCGTCGCACCGGCTACCGAGCCGACGCGCGAGCTGCGCGCGTATCCGAGCGCCCTCCTCGGTTCGCCGCGCGACACCACGGCCGTCGCGATGCAGCTGGCCCCCCGCGGCGCGCTGACCGTAACGAAGGAAGACGACGCGGCGCGGCAATCCGCCAGCGTGCCCTCTGCCGTGCGCTCGAATCAGCTCTCCGACATGCTCGCTCGGGGCACGCGCGATCCGGGCTTCGTCGTGCTGACCTTCCTCGTCGCGATCGTCCTCGGCGCACTGCACGCGCTCGAGCCGGGCCACGGAAAGACGCTGCTGGCGGTCTCGCTCGTCGGCGCGCGCGCCACCGTCAAGCAGGCCGCGATCCTAGCCGCAGCCCTAACGCTCGCGCACACGGCCGGCGTGCTCGCGCTCGGCCTGGCGATCAACCTCTTCAAAGGCGCGTTCGTGCCGGAGTCGATCTATCCGTGGATCACACTCGTCTCCGGCATCGTCGTCGCGCTGGTCGGGGCGCGCGCCGTGGAACGGCAGATCGCGCTGCGGCGTCCCTACGCGCACGTCCACCACCACGAGCACCCCGCGGCGCACCCGCACGTCCACGAGCACCGGCACGCGCCGCTCAGCCACGCACACGACCACCATGGACACGACCACTATGGACACGATCATCAAGCGCACGACCAGCACGCCCACGACCGCGACGACCTCGAGCACGCCAAGCTACACGCGATTCCGGGCAAGGATCCGCTGCGCTTCGGACCGGCGGTCTGGGCCGCGATGAGCGGCGGCGTGGCGCCCTGCCCGGCCGCGCTCGTCGTGCTCCTGGCCGCCGTCGCGCTGGATCAGGTCATGTACGGCGTGTTCGTGATCGTCGCGTTCAGCTTCGGACTCGCCGCGACACTGACAGCCCTGGGCATCGCGGTCGTTCGGGGCGCAAACTGGCTGCAGCAGCGACCGCAATTCGAACGCTTCGTCACCTATGGTCCGCTGGTCTCCGCGATCGTCATCTCGGCGATCGGCGCCCTGATGGTCGGCCAGGGGTTCGCCGCGCAAGGCGCCGCAGTCTCGCCGCTCGCGATCGCGGCGCTCACCGCGCTCGCGATCGTCGGCTACGCCTTCTCGCATCCCTTCGCCCACCACCATCCGGAGGCCGCATGATCGCAGCCGGCGCATTGGCAGCATTCGCACTGGGACTGCGCCACGGCGCGGACCCCGACCACCTCGCCGCGATCGACAACCTCACCCGCAACTCGTACGACGACCGTCCCTGGCTGAGCCGCTTCTGCGGCTCGCTCTTCGCGAGCGGGCACTCGGTCATGGTTCTTTCGATCGCAGCATTGGTCGGCTTTCTCGGCACGCGCTTCAACGCGCACGGAACGCTCATCGAGACGATCGGCACCTGGATCAGCATCATCGTGCTCGTCCTGATCGCGCTGCTCAACCTGCGTCAGCTGCGCAACGGCGAAACGCGGCTGGCCGGTCTGAAGACGCGGCTGCTGCCGCGTGCGCTGCGCGACGGCTCGAGCCCGTGGCTGGCGCTCCCCGTCGGCTTGCTGTTCGGATTCGGCTTCGAGACGTCGAGCCAGATCGCGACGTACACGGTCGCGTTCGGGTTGAACTCCGGCGTGCTGGGCGCCCTCTTCATCGGCGCCGCTTTCTGCCTAGGAATGTTCTGCACCGACACGCTCGACAGCGTGATCGTGCACCGCTTAGTCTCCGATCGCTCGAGCACGCGGCCCGGCACGATGCGCGTTTGGATTTGGTCGGTAACGCTGATAGCGCTGGCCGTCGCAGCATACGAGCTCGCCTCGTTGCTGGGTTGGCAGTCACCCGTTCCCGACATCTTTATCAGTATTGCGATCGTAATCGCAATCCTAATCGTTTTTGTATACGTTATCGTTAAAACCAGAACTGCCCGGGCGTTGCCCTTGGCACGACCCGACACTACCACACCTTAAAGTCACCCCTTCGGAGGGAGGTTCCGCTCGATGAAAATGCGGCCGATTCTCGGCACGCTAGCGGTTGCTATTGCCTTGAGCTTCGCAGCTCTTCTCTATAGCGTGCACGCGGCAAACAGCTCGGACCATCAAGATACCTACAATCTCGCAAACCGTTCGAACACCTCGGCGGACATCACCGACGTGTTCGTCTTCCCCTCGCCGGTCAACCCCAACAACGTCGTATTCGCGATGAACGTCTCGCCGCTGATCCCGGCGGGTATGGGAACAGCGAGATTCTTCGACCCGACGCTCATGTGGCAGTTCAAGATCTCGCACGGGGCGACGGCCGGAGCGGAAGACCAAGTCATTCAACTCGGCGTGAGCGGGACGGGTGCCGGCCAAACGGTCACCGTCTACGGCCCGGCCAAGCCGAATGAAGTCGGCACGACGAACACGTTCGTCGGCGCCAGCGGGATCGTTCCGTACAACGTCACCGCCGGAACGCCGCTCAGCAACGGGATCAACGCGTTCGCCGGACCGCGCGCCGACCCGTTCTTCTTCGACCTCTTCCAGTTCTTCACGTTCCTCGGCGACCGTGCCGTCACCACGCACAGCTCACAGAGCGACCCCGGGCCGGGCGTGACGAACACGACGCTGACGAACTACCAGACGGGCGCGGCGGTGACCACGCCGACGTTCGACGGCTTCCCCGCCGGCACGACGTCCGGAGCGAACGGAACCGGTTATGCGTGCGGCACGGCGCCGGCCACCAACGCCTTGACCGACATCAACGGCGGCTTCAACGTCCTATCATTCGTGCTGGAAATCCCCAAATCGCTGCTGACGACCGGCTACTCGAGCCAAGTCATCCACGTTTGGGCAACCGTCAACTCGTCGACCGGGAGCTAGTGTCAACGATGAATAAGTCCTTCATCCTTCTCGCCACGCTCGGCGGTTTGACGCTCGCGGCTTGCAGCTCGGGCGGCGGCAGTCCGAGCACACCGCCGGCGGGTTCCAACAAGTACGTGCAGATCGAACGCTTGGCGCGACCCGCGGTCAAGGAGCTCACCGAGCGATTCGTCGACCACCAGATCACGAACGCGGCCGAGCCGTACAACGACCCGACGCTGCAAAACTCGATCCAGACGTTCGTCAACGCCTTCCGCTCCAACGGCAACGGCGGCACGCCGAACTACGGCGCGACGGTTGCGTCGATTCTCTATCCCGACGAATACGCAGTCGATCTCTCCCAAAGCGGAAAGGCATCGTATCTCGGCGTCGAGACGGGCGGCGCGACCGGCGGCAAGTTCGGCGGCCGGGCGCTCACCGACGACGTGATCGACATCTCGCTGGGCGCTGTCTTCGGCAGCACGCTGAGCGCGCTCGGCCTCGCCCCCGACGACGGCAATGAGAACAACTGCCTGACGAAACAGAACGTCACGCAGCGCTCGTCGCAGTATCAGTCGGGCTTCCCCTACCTGGCCGCTCCGCACTGAGGCAGCGGCCGACCGTGAAGCGTAACTTCGCGGCTCTCGCGACGTGGGTCGCGGCGGCGGTCGCACTCGGTGCGATCGTCGCCTGGCCCGCGTACGTGCAGCGCGCGAGCGATGCGGCGCATGCCTCGGCGTTGCCGCCGCCTGCTCCCGTAACGCCGGACTATCTCGAACGCGACAAGCTGATTCGCTTTTGGGAAGGCGCCGTGAACGAGCATCACCACGGCGACATGCTCAGCCCGCGCATGCTCTCGGCGCAATACCTTCAGCGCTTTCGCGAGCAGGGTGACACCGGCGACGTCCTTCGCGCGGTCAACACGGCGCAGCTCTCGCTGCGCGCCCAGCCCTACGGCAACGAGGCGGCAGACGTAGCGCTGGCCTCGGCCTACCTCACCCTGCACCGCTTCAAGGACGCGCTCGCGGTCACGAAGCGGATCGAAAGTTACGACCCGGGCGTTCCCGACATGCTGATTCGCGAAGCGTCGCTGGATCTCGAGCTCGGGCGCTACGATCAAGCCCAGCGTCTCATCGACGCACCCGCTAACACCGACTCCGGCGGGCTCCATCCGGTCGCGGACATCGCCGGCGACACGCTGCGCGCGCGCTGGCTCGAGCTCAGCGGGCACCTCCCGGAAGCGCGCCGGATCTTCGAGCGCACGACCGCCTACGAGAACGCGCAGTTCGGCGAAGGCGCGGAGCAACGCGCCTGGTTCTACATGCGTGCCGGCGAGCTCGCCTTCGAGGCAGGCGACAATGACGCCGCCATCGACGACGAGACGCGCTCGCTCGCCGTCTTCCCGAACTTCGCCGACGCGTCACGCTTCCGCGCGCGGTTCGAATGCGCGTTGCACCGCTGGCAGGCGTGTGACGACGATGCAGAACGCTCGGCCGAGATCGTGCCCTATCCCGAAACGCTCGGCTATGAAGTCGATGCGCTGCGCGCGCTCGGCGACACGCGCGGCGCGACCGCGACCGACGATCTCATTCACACGGTCGAGCGGCTCGGCAACGCGCAACGCGTCTCCGACCGTCTGCTGGCCATCTATTATTCGGAGCACGGCGAGCGGCTCGACGCCGCGTACCGGATCGCCCGGCGCGAGCTGGCCGTGCGGGACGACATCTTTACCGAGGACACGCTCGCCTGGGCCGCCGCGATGGACGGCCGCTGGAACGAAGCGCGCGTCGCGAGCGTTAAGGCGCTGCGCTTCGACACCGAGAACGCGCTGCTGCAGTATCACGCGGGCGCGATCGCACTCCACTTCGGCGAGCGCGTCGAAGCGAAGCGCCGGTTGATGCGCGCGCTAGCACTGAATCCCAGCTTTCACCCATTCTACGCTGACGACGCGCGCCGCATGCTCGCCGCGCTCTAAGGTTTGCCTAGACGGCGCTCTGCGCGCGCGCACGCCGTAGGCTTTGGTCGCCGGTCGGCGTAACGGAGCCTGCATGAGATTCGCCCGTCTTCTCGCCGGCGCCGGAGCGCTGAGCGTGCTGTGCGCCGCCGCGATCCTATACGCGCGCGTGCCGGCTCGCAGCTTCGATTTGCAGGACTCTCCTGCAACCGTCGCCCGGCCCGGCGCTGACATCACCGACACCTACCTCTTCCCGAGTCCCTCGAATGCGAACAACGTCGTGGCCGTGATGGACGTCCACCCGCTCGTCCCGGCGGGGCAAGGACCGACGACCTTCTTCGACCAGAGCGTGCTCTATACGATGAAGTTCGACAACAGCTACGGCACCGAAAAGAGCACGACGCGGCCGGTCGAGGACTTGGTCATCCAGATTTCGTTCGGGTCTTCCGGCAACGGCACGCAGCAGGTGTTCGTGTACGGTCCGTCCGCACCCAATCAGACGGGCAACGTGACCTCGCTCGTCAACGGCGGCACGATCAACGGGACGGGCCTCGTCAACAAAGCGTTTTCGACGAACACCGGCCTCACGGTGTTTGCCGGCGCGCGACAGGATCCGTTCTTCTTCGACCTGCAGCAGTTCTACAAGATCTTACCGGACCGCGATCTGGGAAGCACCGCGACGGGCTGTCTGCCCGCACCGCGCGGAAACGGAACCTGTCCGCAGGGCTTCAACCCGGCTGGCACGGCCAGCAACTTCTTCTCGAACGTCAACGTGCTCTCGATCGTCGTCGAGATTCCGAAGAGCTTGGTCATCCCTTCAGGCACGGGTCCGGTCGTAGCCTACTGGGCGACGACCAGCACGCAGACGGGGCATTAAAGAGATGAACGACGTTATGAAGCGACTCGCCACCTTGGCCGCGGCTAGCTTCCTTTCGCTGGCTGCGTTCTCGAGCTGCAGCAACGATCCGACGCTGGGCGGCACGGACACCTCGGGCTCGAAGCTCAACTTCATCCAAGTCGACCGTGGCGGCAAGCCCGGCATCAACGAAGTCTTCGTCCCCTACGCGCAGCACGACGCGAACAACCGCAACGGCCCGCTGAGCGACGCCGCAACGCTGGCGCCGGAGATCAGCACCTTCGTCACTGGGTTCGCCGGCCGCAGCGCAGCGACGTCGGCCTACCTGCAGGCGCTGCTCGTGCCGAACGTCCTCGTCGCCGACCTCTCGCAGAGCGTCACGACGGCGAGCTATCTCGGCTGGGAGACCGGCGGCCAGATCAAGGCCAACACCTGCACCGGCAGCGCGCCCAACGCCTTCGGAGGCCGCGCCATCAGCGACGACGTGGCGGACGTAACCTTCGGCATCGTCTTCGGCAACACGCTCTCCATGCTGTCCGCTACGCCGAACGTCTCGGCGGCGATCCCGGCGGACGACGGCGCCGAGCTCAACGGCACGAACGGCACGCCGAACGTGGCCAGCGACGGCGTCTTCTGCAGCGCCGCCAGTTATACGCCCGGCCAGTTCCCGTACCTCGGCAACCCGATCTAAAGTGCCGACCGCCGGTAGGACGGCTCCCGGACCCGGCAGGCAGGGTCCGGGCCGCGCGAAACGTAGTACCGTCGGTCGGCCGGATCGCCTACGCCATCCGGCGCCCCTGGGGATGTAGCTCAGCTGGTAGAGCACTTGCTTCGCATGTAAGGGGTCGGGGGTTCGAGTCCCCCCATCTCCAAAGACCGGAAAGGCCCGTGGTTACGGGCTTTTTTCATGTCCAGCCGTTCGCTGTTCGGCGGTGAGGTGGACGCTTTCCACCTCACTTTCCACCTCGAAGAGGTCTCCGGCCACCGCCGCGATCCTGCGCTGGGCATCGGGAAGGGCTCGCGCGTACGTCTTCAAGGTCATGGCGGGCGTAGCGTGACCGAGGCGGTTCTGAAGGTCGAGCAGCGATGCGTCACCACTGGCCAGGAGCAGCGAGTTCGCCACCTTCCGAAGGCTATGGAATCGGATGTGAGGGAGTCCGGCGCGCTCGACCATCGGTGCCCAATCCCGGCGCAGGAAGTTGCTCTTGCGCACTGGATTGCCGAGGCTGTCCGTGAAGACGAACTCCGAGCGGCCAAGCCCTTCCGCTGCGGCGCGCAGCATGTTCGCCGTTGTCTCGTCCAGCTCGACGCGGCGCTGGCTGCTCTTCGTCTTCGGAGGAGTCCGAGCGAGTGTACCGTCCTCCTGTTCCGTCAGTGTGGCGTTCACGAACAGATGCGGTTCGGCAACGTCGAGTTTCAGGTCGATGGGTGTCAGCCCTAACAGTTCGCCCTCGCGCATGCCGGTGGTCAACGCCATGCGGATGAGCAGATGCCAGCGCGTCTTCGCTGCTACGTCCAACAGTTTGGCCGCCTCGTTACGGTTCAGGACGTATTCCGACTTCGGCTCAACCCTCGGCCTGGTCACGGTGGCCAAGGGATTGCGCGGGATCGTCTCGTCGTTCACCGCGACTTGGAACGCCCGGCGCATCACCTTGTGTACCTCGCGCCGGATCGAAGGCGAGACGCCCTGCTCTTCGAGCTTCGCCAGAAATGCCCGCGCGTTCGGCGAGCGAAACCCGCCCACCGTCACCTTCTTCAGGTGCGGTACGATGTGGGCGTTCACAACATGCGAATAGAGCCGGAAGGTGTTCGGCCGCAGGTCGCCCTTCGCTTGCGCAAGCCAGCGCTTTAGGAACGCGCTGACCTGCATCTTGCGGATGTCGTCGGTGTGCCGCAGTAGGTCGCGCAGCGCAGCATCGGCGAGGGTGCGTGTCTTGCAGTTGCGCGTTCTTCGGACCTTATTTCCCAGCTCGTCGGTGATCCAAGCCCGCGCCTCGAAGTAGGTCCGCGCGCCCTTCTTGATCGTGACGATGCTGCCGGTTCCAGGCTCACGTTCGTAGACCCTGAGCCTTCCGAAGCCCCACTCCTCCTGCTCCTCGACGGTAAACTCGGAGTCGGGATTGATTTCGGTTCGTAGGAGGCGAGGCCGTCTCGGCATGCTGCGGGCCTCAGCCCTTTGCCTTACGCGCGAGGTAGTCCGAGATCAGCGTGGCGACGATATTTTGCATTGTGGAGTCCGTCTCGAGCGCGACGCGACGAAGCGCCTTCGCCTGCTGGGGCGACAGTCGCACGAGAATGCCCTTGCGAGTTGTCTCTGCCATCACCGCCGACTTTCTGGAATGGGCAAGCTATCCCTCTAGCTTGCTAGCACGATAGCAGTACGCATTCAGAAGGTGTCGTGGCTTCGAGCGCATCGGCCTAAGACGAGGCAGGAGGGGTCCACGAGTACTGGGTCCAGGCTTTCATCTGATCGCCAATTTGCGACTGGAACTTCCGTCCGAAGGCATCCTCGCAGGTTAGCGTATAACGGACCAGGTCGATTGAAGCCGTTAAATCCCTTCGTAGAAGCTGAACCTCTTCACCGACTGCCAGTGCGAGCGGCGGCTGCAAGACCTCTATTCCGTTGCCCGGCTGGTTGCCGTGACTGACCTCGATCTTCCAGGCAAGCCCAGGGCCGATGTTCTTTGCGATTAGAGCGGTATACCGATGTGAACGGACCACCTGTCGACCAGTCGTGCCCCCAAAATCAAGTTGGCTCGTATCGATCTTGTCTTTAACGATCAGCGCGACGTGAGGCATGAAGCCGTTCATGTGCCTACGCTCTTCATCCGCTCGAGCTACTCTCTCTGCTTCAAGCGCAGCCTTCGAGATCGCGATGGACTCCCTCGTCTCGTTAGCGAGCTTCCAAGTGAACCCCGCAAGCGCTCCGGTACCCATCGCCACGAGCAGCGAGGCAATAGCCGCAGACATCGTCCAGAACGAATCTGACAAATCGATGTGGCCAACGTGCTGCACGTCGACGACGAACGTCGGCAGGGGACTCGGGAAGGGCGCTGCAGCGAGCAATGCGAGTGTGCTCGTCACGCGTCGAGACGATCCTGCGGCGGAACGTCGCGCTGGCAGAAGCGGCATGCCGTTGCGCGTGTCGGGATGCGCGACAGACAGTGCGGGCATTCGCGTTCATCCGGTAGTGCAGCAGCGGGCGCGGCCTCAATCGGTGGATAGTAGCGTTCTACGGGACGCGGGGGCGGCGCGTTCGTGACGTTCACGTCGACGACTTTACGGTCCACGTTGAGCGCCCACACAAGAGCGACGATCCAGCCAAGGGCCGTCCATCCGAGCAAGAGGTTAAGCACGAGAATCGCGACAGTCGACGAGTGCTTGCGTGACATCGCGACGAGGGTTGGGGCGAAGTAGAGCGCCGCCAAGAGGACGAGTAGTCCTCCTGCGGCGTTGTCACTTCCGGTGTCAGCGAGCAACATCGGTGGCGCTCGTAGACGCTTCCCGGTGAAAGCGTAGCGTCGAAGCCGGTTTGCCTAAGACTGATCGCGCCATGTTGAACTCTCCAACAGACGAAGGGCCTGATCGCCTAGTACCTCGCTTCCTGGCACGGAGCCTTTGAGCCGCGCGCCCCATGCTCGACGGTTCACTTGAGCCGGTTGAAGCAATCCAGGTACAGGGAGCAGGGGCCCGCCGTCGAACACCTGTTCGATGGTCACGTCGGCCGAGTTCCAGGCCGTTCGGCGCGCACTTCTTGCGTGCTCGGACGCTGATCGCGCTTACCTGCGCCGCTGGATTCTCCGTTGGGTCGACGATCAAGGACGCATCAGCAAGAACGCCGAGACGCTACCCGACCGAGGATGTGCCGAATGATGATCGGTCGCGGCTTGTAGAAGTTAGCGGGGGCAGTGACGAGTAGGGTCTAACTCGCGAGGCGTGGAACTTCACTCTAAACAGCAACCGCCCGCAACTGTGGCGGAGAAAGGTTAGGAAAGATGAAAAAGCGGGTAGTAATCCGCATTCGTCGTCGGGTAACTTGGCGAATTGTCCGCCGCAGTCGTCGCGCTAGGCGCCGGTAAAGCGGGGAGAGGAGGCGGCCCATTGGGGTCGCCTCGCTCTTGTAGCTGGCGCGAATGTCCTGCAAGCGGCGACCGTTCCCCGTCGTGCCGGCCGCACCAGGTCTGGCGTCGGAGTGAAACTTTTTGGGTCTGTTTTGGGTATCTGTTTCTATCCCGTGAACCGTGGAAAAGTGGGCCTACACCACTTTTTGACTGCGACCGCCCCTGCCCGCCTATAACCGCCCCCAGGGCGGTGCCGAGGCTCGAACCGGGGCTGAAAATAGTTCGAAGGCGCGAGAGCGCCGCAGGGGTCATTCCGGGATCAGGGAGCTGAGGTCAACCTTGGCTCCCCGTTCATTCTCGGATAAGCGTGGGGGCGGCAGCCCACTCCCAAGGGCCTTCTAGAATTACCGCCTTCTCGCTGCGCGAGGTGGACAAGCGGTCGCATCGAACGCACGGTTGACTAGATTTCGCCAAAGCTGGTAACCAATTAAAGTGCCTAAACTTCCCGCTGTCTGCACTAAGTGCGGTTTCACATTCACGCCGTCAGGACCCTCACCGTTTAGCGGTGGAGGTCCCGCTGGTATTTCAGGAATAACCTTTGACGGCTTGGCGCTAGACGTTAAGCCAGGCGCCTCTCTTCAGCTACAGGATGTTGGCGCAGGGCGGTGCCCGACGTGCTCTGGACAGAGCGTTTATCTCGATGGAATCTACAGCGCCAGCAACGACGTTCTGACGCTTCTAAGCGAACCAAGCACTACGCTTCAAACTCTGCGTCAGCTAGCTATAACCTTGGCGGATGCTGCCGAGAATGGGACGGCTCCCGACAAGGTCGGTAAGCAGATTGGCGGTACGCTGCCAAGTTTCATCACTTGGATGAAATCCTACCCCTTCACTAAGAAGGCGCGTAAGATGATTTTCAATGCTCTCAGCTTTGCTTTAGGTGCCGTTGTTACTGCTTTGATCGACAGGGGTATTGCTGATGTTTCTCCGAATGAGCGTCAGAACGTCGTTAACGAGATTTTTCAGAGAACGATAAACCAGTATATCGAGAAACCGCCATCCTTTCGGGAAGGACAAGAACGGCTCGATGAATTGAGAAAGATACTCGGAGCCGAACGTCCACCAAATAATGGCGGCAAGACTCAGGGCGGCAGCCAAGTGCAGGCTCCGCCTTAGTTAGCGAGGCCGGCGCAGTAGCAGCGTCCGCCCTCTGCACCGGCGGGCTCACCGTTACCGCCTTCGCCCCATTAGGTGCGCCAGAAGGTGTGGTGGTCCGCGCGCGGCGTCGGCAGGGGACCCGTCACTGCAACATATCCCCCCCTAGCGTCGAGATCGACCTCTCCACCGTCACGTACGATCCAGCTCGCGGGTGATCGGCCCGACCGGCCATCCCCGCGCCCAGCTCGAGACGCAGGCTGCTCGACGGGCAGGCTCGAGCCGCTCGAGGTCGATCTCGCCGTCAGCTCCGGCCACGATCAGCGTGTCGATCAAGCTCATGCCGGTCGGCTCGTCCTCGAGCTGTGGGATCGGTGCGGACGGAGGTGCGGCGCCATCCTCCAGACTGCGAGCTTGCTCCTCGAGCAGGTGCCGATTCGGTGAGCCCAGGGCAGAAGGTCCCGGATGTTCGATTTTAAGGCCCTAGGACGCAGTTTCGCGGTTGGGCTGACCTAGGAGAAGGGGGAGGGTGAACGTGGCTGCCACAGGCCCAAACTGGGGCATCTGGAGCCATTGGCTAGGGGCCGCTACCCCTGTCAGCCGGAGCAGCCAGCCGGTATCGTCGACGGTGGGGAGATCGTGCTCGAGCGTATCGTCGTGCCGGGCGCAGGGGTGGACGCCCGGCTAGGGTCGGCGCCGATTCCGGGGAGGGTGGCGAGGCAGGGCTGGAGTGACGGCGATCACACTTAGCACCCGTGTCAGCCATCTTATTTGACCTCTAGGAGACTGACATGGTACGATGTGTGCATGCTTCTGCCTCCTTCGCCCACGTCCATCGTCGCTTACTTCCGCGTCAGCACCACTAAGCAGGGTGCGGACGGCTACGGCATCGATGCCCAGCGCGCTTCGGTCAACGCCTACGCCAAGCACAACGGCCTGACGATCCTGCGCGAGTTCGTCGAGGTCGAGTCCGGCCGCAAGTCTGATCGTCCGGCGCTGCGCGAGGCGCTCGGGTTTGCCCGCCGCTCTGGCGCTACGCTGGTCGTCGCGAAGTTGGACAGGCTGACCAGGAACGTCGAGTTCTTGCAGACGCTGAAGCGCGCGAACGTGAACTTCATCGCGCTGGACGTGCCGAGCGCGACTCCCTTCATCCTGGACGTGATGGTCGCGCTCGCTGAGGAAGAGGCCCGGCTGATCTCCACGCGCACGAAGGACGGTCTTGCGCAGGCGAAGGCTCGAGGGATCGTGCTCGGCCGGAACCACGCGTTCACCACCGAGCAGACGCAGCTCGGCCGGGCCAAGGCCGCCGCTACTCACCGCGCCAAGGCGCTCGAGGACTACGCCGATCTCGTCCCTATGATCGTCGCCTGGCAGCGCTCCGGCGATAGCCTTAACGCCATCGCGAAGCGCCTGAACGAAGCCGGACACCGCACGCGTAACGGCGGCAGCTTCACCGCGACGACGGTGCGCAGGATCGTGCTGCGCGCTGCCTAGCCCACCCCTCTGCAGTGTACACTGGGCCCTGGGCGATGTGCCTGGGACCCTTTTGCTTTTGCTCGCTGTGCTCGAGCTGCGTGCCGATGCTCGAGCGTGTCGTGCGCCTTGCCTGCGGTGAGGTGCGCAGTGCGTCAAGTCGTCTCTCCGTCCTAGGTCCTCGGAACTTGAATGAAGCGTCGGTCAGCGCTAACACCTTTGTGGTCACACGCTGCTTTCTTTTGCCGGCCCATCGCACAGTTAGCGCAGAAGTGCCTCTGGCTTACCGAATTGCATCAGCCAGGGTGTCACTGGCGAGGGAGGCTTGAGGGTTCGCCTCGAGGGGTGGTTCGAACCGCGTACCTCGACATTCCGATTCGGTAGATCAGCTCTCTCTGTCTTAGCCTCTGGAGGCTGTTCGAGATCGTGCGCGGAGACCGTTGGAGCAGCCGCGCCAGTTCCTTCCGTGGCGCCAGGACGGACGCTCCGGTCGCATTCTGCGCGGACAGCAAGAGCAGATAGACCTTCAGAGATACTGCATCTAAGTCGAGCAGCTCGTCGACGACGGAAGTCCGCTGCGGAGGCTTGGCCCGGCGGCCGGTGAGACGCGCGACGATCTCTTCCTCGAGCCGGTCGATGTAGGTGCGGAGCTTGCCCAGTTCGTCCTTTACGAATTGCGGGCGGTCGGCGTACTGGATCATCGCCTTCTCCGGCCTGCTCTGTCTCTGCACTCGCTGCAAAGCCGCTTGCGGGGCTGGAGTAGCCCCGGTCGGCCGCAGTGACTGCACGTTCGACTAATCATGCTTCGTCCTCGGTCTTTCAGTGCGCATTCCGTAGTTGACTAACTCGCGGCGCCACTTCGCGATTAGGTGTGCCCGCTGTTCGGATGACGGCTTGGCATACTCGCGGTCGATAGCGGCTTCCAGCCTCTCGACGACCGTCGTGGGGGCCAACTCCGCGCGCTCGCGAGCGAAGAGCCTATCGTCGGCATGGTTCGATTCGTCCGGCCACTCGTGGCTGCTCACCAAGCACCTCGCCTCTTCCGCCGAAGGAACTGGTACGACGACCTCGCACCGGACGCACCGGCTTCGCGGGCGAGGTCCACCTCGCACGTGTTGCGTTCGAACATGCGGGCCTGTTCTTCGGCCAGCACGGCCTGCGTCTCTGCGTACGATACTGGTCGACGACCTAGAAGTCTTGCTGCGTGATCTCGACGCTCGAGTGCTTGCTTCAGTGCCAAATCATCACTCATCGCTTTTTACCTCACCAGCCTCGAGTTCACGACTGCTTCGCTTTTGTCGCGCGACTGACAACCTGTCCGGCTTGCAGCTCCTCGTGCGTCATGAGGATGCGGCGACCATCGATTGAGTGACGGTACGGGCCATTTTCATAATGAACGAAATCGAGGCGCCCGTCTCGGTCGGCGGGTTTCACGACCCCGCCCGCCTCCTTCGCGCGCTGACGACGAAGCTGGTCGGCCGTCTCGTCTGTCAGCACGATGCGGTCTGTGAACTGTTTTTGCATGTTACTTTCCGCTCCTCATCGATGCAAGGGCAGCGCGGTCGCGGTCGCCTTTCTGTTGCATGCGTTCTGCCGCTGCTCGGTTGTCGGCTTCGATCTTATCCTTCAGCTCGTCTTCGCTGAAAAACGATTCGGCGCAGAGGAAGTCGCTTAAATCCTCAACCACTTCTATCGCTTTGAGTCCCCGGGCAGAGCTGTAGTGCTTCAGCACCGAACGAAGACGTTCGCTCTTGTCTCGAGCTTGCAGCGCTCGCTCGTATTCGCGAGTCTGCAATGCAAGCCGGAATGCTTCGGGCATTCCAGGCTTCGCTTTCACTTCGCGAGGCGTCGTCTCCGGCAGGTTGATCGTGAAGACGTGCGAGAGATCGAACACATTGGTGAACCGCTTTAAGTTCTTACCGCCTGCGGGATTCGTTTGATCGCGGACCCAAGTCTCTTCGTGGAACTTCATGCTTGCCGGAGGTTGCGGGGCGAGCCCGTTGGGCATGAAAGTCCCAAGCCCTCTTATCATATGGTTCCGAAGCAACCGAAAACGGAGGACCGGCTTTTCGCTCTGCTTCGTCTCGGGCTTGGTCTCGACGATCTCGCTCTTCGTTTCCGTGACCGACTCTGCGGGTTTGGCCGGCGCTGCGGGTTTGGCGGTGCGCTTCGGGGCACGCTTCTTGACTGCGGCCTTGGGTGTGGTGGGTTCGGTCGTGGGTTGATCGGCCGCGTTGTCGACGGCGGCCTTCTTGTTATTTGCCATGTTCGTGATTCCTATTTGTTCTAAGAGTTAGGCGGCGGCGTCTTGGTCCCAAGGACGGCCTTTGATGTCGACCTCTTCGTCTTCGTACGTTCCGGGGTACGTGTACAGCGCTTCAAGGCCGAGCAGTGCTTTGACCGCATCGGTGAGGTCGTCGCTGCTGATGGTGGTGAGCAGCCGCGCGGGATTAGAGATGCAGAGGTAATTCCCGATGCGCTCGATAGCGTCGGTAGAGGGTACATGCTTTGCGCTCAACACACCGCTGAGGTACGAAGTGCTGATGCCAGCCGCGCGGGCAATGACCTCGAGCTTCAGGCCGGACGCAAAGATGAGCACTGACAGTGCGGTTCGTTTGTTGAGCTGATCGGCGCGCAGCGAACGATGGCGCTTGCGCGGCTTTGCTTTGGGTTGGGTTGCTTTACTCATTATAGGTATCCCTTTCTATGAGATGGAATGGTGTGAAAGATGGCAGCTCACCACCGACCTGGATCGATGAGTGAGCTGCCTGGTGCGCGGTCACGATTAGCGACGGCGCTGCGAATCGCTCGGCCGCACGTAAAGTACTCGCTGCGAATCGCTCGGTACAGGCTCCTACACCTGCACCGAAACTTTATGGCGAGCTGCTCAACCTCTGTGCCGAACAGGGGGAGCAGCCCGCCGCGCGACCAAAGCTCTGTAGTCGCACAGTGCTGGGATCGCTTTGTGCAGATCGGGTCTCCCGAACCGACCTGCGTGCAGTCCGCGAAGCGAGGAGAAGCGCTTCCGACTGCTCAGCCTGCGCGTGTTTATGGCCGCGCAGGCTGCTTTTGCTCGATGAACCAGCCCATCGCTGGGCTTTGGCGACGGACCCTGCGTTCTTGCGACGCAAGGCATCGGACCGGCCTGACCGCCGCACCCCGCTAAGGACAGGAGCGCGACGCCTGTTTAACCGGCCGCTTTGGCCGGAAACCGAAGGCCCGCGCCTTTATCGCGACGGACCGGGGGCGCCGGGAAGTTGACGGCGCCGTTGCCGTCCCGCGCGCAGACGATGGTCAGGCGCGCGCAAGACGGACACTTGGGAAGGATCGTACCGACCGGAATGTAGGCCGTTAGGCGGTGCCCGATTGGGCAGCGGTCGAGACCCCTCTACTAATAGGCGTCCGCGTCACAACTACCGTCGTCGGTGTCAACCTCATCGGCGAACGACTCCCACCTGAACTGGGGGCGGCGTGTGGAGTCGAGGTACGGCGCCAGCACGTCGCTTCCCGAGGCGTCGACCTCGAGCACCGTGTACTCAAGGTTTGGCCCCTGCTCGGCGATCAGCAAGGCCGCGAGCTGCTCGAGCCTTTTGGGGCTGAGGTGATCGAGATCAGCGTCGGCGAGGGCGCTGCCCAAGTCTCTGGCGCGGTACGCCTCTGCGAAACCCCGGCCGACCTTCTTGACGATGGGGTCGACCCGGGTGCGCACGCTGCGGCATGCACGTATCCCCTCGCGGCAGTCGTCGCAGACGGGTTTGTCGCGGAGCAGGCTGAGGTGCTCGCGGCTATTGCAGTGCTTGCATGAGCTGCGCGAGACCTGTTCGTTACGAGATCGTCGCTTGCGAGCTACTGGGGTCGAGCAAGTGTTGCAGTAGGCGCCATCACTGCGTACGGGCTTGAATTGAGCGCCGCAATCGGCGCAGGTGCGTGCCTCTGCTTTACGTGCGGTCTGCATGGGCTTTGGTAACGGCTTTCGGCCGCGACGACTTCGACGAAGTGAATTGCATTTGCATTTCTCCTTTATAGTAGTGAGTTAGGTGAGTTATGACCGGCGGCCAATCGGCGATTCTTTGCCGTTTCCCGCAAACTCGTAAGTGAACTCGTCGACGATACCGTCGAGCAGGGCTTCGTAGTCCGCAGCGCAAGTCGATTGCGTCTCGCAGAATTGGTCCAGTGCTGCAGCCCCCAACCTGTGTTTCGTTTCGGGATCGGGGCGCAGGTGCGGCCGATTCGGCAGAATCAGCATGCAGAACGCGCTGATGACGGGATCGGTACTGGTCTCTGTCAGCGTCTTGCGAATGTCGAGCGCCGTGCCGTGGTGCGATGCGAGCGCGAGACGCCCGAGATCGATCTCGTCGTGATCGTCGAGGGTGGGCCGGCGACTCATTCTGTCACCTCGACCAAGCCGTGCTCGGCATCGTAGAATCGGTCGCGTTTGGCCTCGTCGCGCCATTCGCGCTCGGCTTCGCACGTCTGTCGAACCATGCGCGCGAACTGTTCATCGGCGTACGCTGCGGCCGAGTCTTCACGCAGTTTGCGGATCGTGTTTGCATCTGTGTCTCTGCTCATGCTGCTCCTTCCTCATAGTCGTCCTCGGATGCCCCGATCAACCTGTCCAGGTCTTCGATAGTGCCGACGTTGACATTGACGGGGTTGTCTTTCCGGCTCGGCGTCGGAACTGTGAATCCCTCGGCTCTCAGTTTGCGAGCCACTGCGGCGTCGTCGTCGGCGTACCCGCAGGCGACACCTAACCCGAGCAGCCCGAAGCGTGCGTCGCAGGCCACGCAGTAGTACCCGTGCGCCGCTGTCCCGAGCCGACCGGACGGGTTGCGGTCGGGCCGCCCGTGGATCATGTCTGGGCAGTGCACGATCACTGCGCCGTTCAACGATTCGTCGCGCTTGTCGGTCATGACGATGCCGAACGGGTTCCGCGCGATGATCGCGTTGCAGAGCTGGCCGTAGGCGGTGGAGTCGGCCCCCATGCTCCTGCCATCGTCGCGGTGGGCTCTGTTCATCTCGAACTGGTTTTTGAGACGCTGCTCGATTGACAGGGGTAGCGGCCCCGGTTCTGCGTGCGGATGCTGCTCGATGATGTAGAGTCCGTTTGGAGTCCGGCTTGGCGGTGCGACGAGATACCCCGAGCGGTGAATCACGTCGACGCCTGGGCCGAGTGCATGCGCCCCGCACGCTAAATGGATGATCCCGTTCTGCACGGCGAACGAGGTCGTGAAGATATAGTGGAACCCTCCAGTTGGCGTTCGGTGAATCCAGGCCGTGCTGAGTGCTGCCTTCAGGCTGGGATAGCACTGGAGGAGGAACGCCCATGTGCCTAGGCCGCCGTTCCGAACGTCAACGTCCAGCCCGATACGGTCCAGGCCCATCCGAATGCCGACGTTC
Organism: Vulcanimicrobiaceae bacterium; assembly: GCA_052267165.1. Taxonomy (GTDB): domain Bacteria; phylum Vulcanimicrobiota; class Vulcanimicrobiia; order Vulcanimicrobiales; family Vulcanimicrobiaceae; genus CAWICD01. The sequence goes on from JBKQHO010000013.1 coordinate 79,420, forward strand.
GCAGGTGACCTGAAGGTCGCCCAGGCTCGATCCACCTCGGCCGGTGACACGAGTCTTTGGTGATGCCCGCCGGTTAGGCGCGGATGCTTGAACTTGCGGTGCGCCCCGCGACCCGTGAACGTGTCGCCGCCGAATCCGCAGGTGCAGCGCCCCTTGTCGTCGGTCCCGTGCAGCGGGACGACCTCGAACCGCAGATCGACCCACGCCTTCGCGGCGGCCTGCGTGTCGCCGCTGGAGAGCGCGGCCGTGATCGCGTGGGGTAGCTCGAGCGGGAGCTGCTGCTGCTCGACGGGGCTCGGTGGCGCGGCCGGGGGCTGTGCGTGTCCTTCCCCCCCACTACCCGTGCCCGACGCGAAGCGGTCGCTCTTCGACTGATCGTCTTCCTGTTCGTCTTCTCTTCTCATGTACTCACCATACGTGCCGACTCTACTGCTCATGAATGGTGAGTCTAGAGTCATCACGGATGATGACTCTGAACCCTTAGAGGTAAAATCTTCATTGGGTGGCGCGGCCGGGGGCTGAACCTCTTCGGGAGGGCGCCGGAGGGCGTCGACGATGTAGTGATTGCACTCGCGGTGACGCTCGACGACCAGGCCTCGTTTCTTCTGCAGCTCGTCAATCGCGCGGTCGACCTTGCTGGGCGTTCCACCTAGCGCCTTGGCAAGGGTTGAACGCTTCGGCCAACACTTGTCTTTGTCGCCCGCATAGCCGAGCAGGATCACGGCCAGAAGCCGGGCCCTCAAACTGAGCCGCGTGTCGCGCGCGAGATGATGTGGGACTCTTGCGTAAGGATCGCGCTTTGGGTTAGCGGCGCTGATCGGTGGTGCCATTGCACGCTCCCTGGGCCGCGAGTTGCTTGCGCAGACGGCGCACCGTTGCGGGGTTCACGCCGAGCTGCTTTCCGATGAGGTGGCTGCTCACGTTGGAACGGCACGCGGCTTCGAGTCGCTGCCGAAAGGGGCTGGGGGTCTCGATGCTTTGGTTCACGAGGTGCCTCCCTTTCATGGGGAGCTGCGCTCAAGGCCGTGATCTCCGAGGGTCGCGCAGAAGGCCTCGGCGGCAGGTACGGGGTTGCGGCTACGCTGCTGCGCGCCGACCACATGGATCGAACGGCACGCGATGCAATTACTTAAGGGGTTGACAGAGTCAAAAGCCCTAGAATACCGAGATTCGACTCTGCGCTCGTGCTTATTTTACAAGGGTTTTCGCACGAGCGTGTGACGCCCATCACAACATCCGGCGCTATCCCGCAGAATCGCGTCCTTCAGTGTACACTGGAGAACTTGCACTGCGACTTCTGTCGGATACGAAAAGGCGCTGCGTATCGATACTCAAAACTCGTTTTTCAGGTGTGATCGAGTGCACACCTCGACTCCCGCAAGCAGGAACAGCTCGCGGCCGATTTTGGTCGTCTAATCTTATAGAGCAGGTATTCCCGCTACAGTAAAACCTTGGCAGAAATTATGAAGCGGTGTCGACTGCCAGGCCTCACCGATGTGCCCGGGGCACCGAAGCCTGGATGCTCTCAGAAGCCCCAGTTTGGACTTCTAGCAAGCACTGCAGCCCGAACGAGTGTTATCCCCTAGGCCAATTCGCAGAGGCCTCTTGCAGGGCGAATCTCAGCTCAGACGGCCGGCGATCTCATGCTTCTCGTCTCGGTAGGCTTGATTGAGGTCGTCTCGGAAGCCTCGGCGTAGGGCTGGTAACGCCCACGTAAGGGGTCGACCTCGTTTTCCACCTCATGCCGATTCTTCCACCCCATCTTCCACCCCAACGCGGAAACCGCTTGTAAGAGGTCTGACCGCAAAAACCCAATAACCACAAGGGTTTACGTTGATTCCGAACAGACGGACAGTGCGGCGATTCGCGCCTGGAATTACTTCGCATGTAAGGGGTCGGGGGTTCGAGTCCCCCCATCTCCACCAAGATCGCAAAGGCCCGTGTATTGACGGGCTTTTTTCATGCCCCGCAGGGCCTGGCCGGTTAATCACACTTGTGCGTTAACCCTGGAATCAACCCAGGTCGACCGGGCGCTTAGACCCGCAGCGGTGCGCTCAAATGGCACAGCGCGAACAACCCCGCAAACCAAGGTACCTGCGGATGACCGCAGACGACGATCATGGCATGCCAACGAACATCGTCTCGCGTTCCGTGATGGTCTGGTTGCAAGGAACCCCGTATCGACGGTGAAGGCCCCGGAGGCTGAGCAGAAGGAGCAGCGCATCCTCATGCAAGCTGAGGCGAAGAGGCTGCTCGACGCCGTCGATCCGCGCCCGTGGTATGCGTTGCTCTCCCGTTCCCTGGCCAACACTGGGACAAAAGAGACGGACCTCTTCGCTGTGCTCGAGGCTGCGAAAGTGACCCACTGGTATGCGCTGCTTCGGCTCGCGCTGGTGTCAGGGATGCGGGAAGGAGAACTCTTCGCGCTGACGGTCGGCGATCTGCGTCTCGAGGACGAGCATCCGCATCTGCTCGTGAACGCGACGCTCACCGAGGGTGCGGACGGTCTCGAGCGCACACCTCCGAAGACGAGGCGAGCCGTCGCCGCGTTGACCTCGATCCCGTGACCGTGAACGCTTTGCGCGACAAGGTCGAAGGGCTCAGCGCGAACGAGCACGTCTTCACCACGCCCGGAGGGAAGCATCATCCACGAGTCTAACTTCTTGCGGCGTCACTTCCACCCACTGCTGAAGTCGGCAGGTCTGCCGCACGTGACGTTTCATTCACTGCGGCACGTCGTCAACACACTGTTGCTTGCGAAGAGTGTTGCCTCGCATCTCGACCTCTCGAAACATCCGGGGCACAGCACTCCCCGAATGAGTCTCGAGCGCTACGCTCGCGTCATTCCCGGCGCCCAAGCCGACATCGCGAAGATTGCAAGCGACTTAATCGCGTGGACCCGTCACCGCTGGCCCTCTGGTAGCGCCGGGTGCACGCAAAGAGACAACGGTGAGGTTTGTGGCGCGCTGGTCCTCGTGGAACGTCGAGGGGGCGACATAGCGTTGACTGACCAGGATGCTCTCGAAGCTCTCGGTGGGATCGTAGCCCAAGCTGCGAGTTAGAAGCGAATCGGCAAACGCGCACTGAGGGACCGGGGCCATTCCAGTTCGACCTGGAGGTTTAGCCGCGCTTCTAGGGTCACTCCAGCCATAACGAGTCGGACTTGCAGGAGGACACCGCTGATCGTTTCGCGGGCATGTTCAAGCCGGCGAAGGCTCCAAGGCGCGCGCTTCCGAGATGAGGTCCTTCGCGCGTACCTCGACGCCAAGTACGAGATCGGCGGGCGGCACGTAACTTACAGTGCAGAAAATCTCAAGCGCTCGCCTGGGTAACCGCTTGAGACTCCGCCCGTAAGCCCGCTTGGGCGCGTAGGCATAAGAGAACGAATCGCGGGGTAACAACGTGCCGTTATGACTACCACATCCACCGGCCTTGAGCTTCGCACTCTCGGCAATTCCGACTTACGCATCACCTCCATCGGCTTCGGCGCTTGGGCGATCGGCGGCGGCGATTGGAGCTTCGGTTGGGGCGACCAAGACGTAGCCTCGTCGATCGAAGCGATTCGCAAAGCCGTCGAGCTTGGGATCAACTGGATCGACACCGCCGCGGTCTACGGCTTCGGCCACTCCGAAGAAGTCGTGCGCAAAGCGCTCGACGGCATGAGCGAGCGGCCTTACGTCTTCACCAAGTGCGGTCTCGTTCCGTCGGACGATCCAAAGACGCCAACCGAGAACATCTCGGCCGCTTCCATCAAGCGCGAATGTGAAGCGTCGCTGCGGCGCTTGGGCGTCGAGGCCATCGACCTCTATCAGATCCATTGGCCGAGCGACGAGATCAGCGACATCGACGAAGCGTGGACCGCCATGAACGAACTTAAGCGGGCCGGCAAAGTGCGTTGGGTCGGCGTCTCGAACTTCAACGTCGAGGAGCTCGAGCGCGCGCTGCGCGTCGCGCCGGTCACCTCGCTGCAGCCGCCCTACTCGCTCGTCAAGCCCGACGTCGAGAAAGAGATTCTGCCCTACTGCAACGTCCACGGCATCGGCACGATCGTCTATTCGCCGATGGGCGCCGGCTTGTTGACCGGCGCGATGACCGCCGAGCGCGCGAAACAACTGCCGGCAAACGACTGGCGTTCAAAGAACCCCGACTTCCAGCAGCCCCGCCTCAACAAGCACCTCAAGCTGGTCGAGGTGTTGCGCGCGATCGGCGACCGCCACGGCGTGCCCCCGGGAGTCGTCGCAGTCGCGTGGACCCTGCACAACCCGGCGGTGACCGCCGCAATCGTCGGCGCACGGTCGGCGAAACAAGTCGAAGGCAACGTGCCCGCGCTGCGCTATCGGCTCAGCGACGAAGAGTACGGCGAGATCGAGCGCGCCCGCCAAGCGTAATAGAAAGCGGCTGCACGGCGTGATTCTCCGCTCCAAGCACGTCGTGCAGTTGCAATACTTCTTGCTGGACACGGCGAAGCGCTACGGGCTCTCGAACGAGCCCGCCGATGCGACGGCAAACGAGCAGCTAGCGAGCGCGGCGGGGCTGGACTACGCCCTGCTCGTTTCTTCGCAGCACGCCGACGCCGACGTTTCCGCCGACGCACCGGAGGTCGCGAGCAGCCGCGCGGCCCTGGGGCGCGCGGCTACAGCGGCACTCGATTTTTGCCAGCGCATGCTGCTCGCGCCGTACGACACGTTCGCCGATTTTGCCGAGCGCTACGCTCACGATGACGGCATCTTCGATACGCTGCGCGAACTTCACACCGAAGGCGCGCTCACCAGCGACGACTTGCAATTTCGCACGTTGACATTGAGTCACGACGTCGCAGTCCGCCGCGGCGGCACCGGCGCGACGTAGGCCGCGCCGTAAGCGAGTAAGCATTCGCGCCGCCCCATAGCCATCGGCGCCGGCCGAGCTCGGGGCGATTCACATTGAAGCTGGACGTGGGGGATTAGCGGGAACGGCGCCGCCGCTGAGCGTAAGGCGCAAAACTCGTTCACCCGCGCTGCTATGAGGTGAATCCTAGCTATATGAAACGTCAACGCTTTCTTGAGCTGGCGGCGGCCGCGCCTGCGCTCGCGAGCTGTTCTTCCTCGAGCCCGTCCGTTCCGAGTCAGGGCGGCATTCCCGCCGCACCGTTGTTGTCTCCCGGAACGAAGATCCCCGACTTGCGTTATGGCAAATTCACGCTGCCCGCGGCCTTTCCGGGTTACGATCCCGCGGGCGACGCCGCCGCGCTCGTGCTCAACTACGTCTCGCCGGCGACCGCGCCCGTGCCGGGGACGCTCGCGACCGGATCGTACGCGGTCAACGAGCGCTACGTCATCAAAGTACCGGCGGCGTGGAACGGCAAACTGATCGTTGCCGGCACGCCCGCGACGCGTAGCGAGTTCGCGAACGAAGGCATTTGGGGCGACTTCGCGCTCGCCGGCGGATATGCGTTCGCCTCGAGCAACAAGGGCATCGACTACAACGCGATCCTCGAAACGCTGTCGGCAAGCCCTAATCCGAACCGGGCGTATCCGATCCCGTTCGATTACACCGTGCCCCTGACGCCGCCGCTCAAGCTCGAGAGCGACGAATACACCTATCGTCTGGGCGTCCTCAATCAGGGCGGCACGATCGCGAACTGGAACACCGATTATGCGACGCTGGTCCGCGCGGCCCAGCAATTTCTGCTGATGTTCTTCGGAAAGGCGCCGACACGCACGTATGCGGTCGGCACGTCGAACGGCGGCGCACAAGTGCGTTCGCTGCTCGAGAATTACGGCTCGCTGGTCGACGGAGGCGTCGATTGGGAAGGCGTCTACTGGTCGCCCTCGATGAACCTCTTCACATATATGCCGAAGTTCTTGGCGGCGATGCAAACCTACGTCGCGAGCGGATTCAAAGACACGGCTGCAGCGGCCGCAATCGAGGCTGCCGGATACCCCGCCGACATCGCGGGCGCCGCCGGTCATCCGTCGCTTTGGTACGAGTATTACGCGAACCAGCCGTCGTTCTACGCGGACCTGACAGTCTTCGTCTACGCGCTCTTCCTCGACCCGGCGGCGACCTCGTCGCTCTCGGCCCCGGGTTGCGCCCCGAACCCGACGAACCCCGTCGGGCTTCCCGGCACCTGCAACGCGACCGGGCTCGCCGTTCCCGCGAACCGCGCGAGCTACGTCCCCTCGAGCCAAGCGGCCAACGTCATCTCGACCTTCCAGCACACCGGGAACATCCAGAAGCCCCTGATCTCGATCGCCGGCAGCGACGACGTCTTCGTGACGGCCGCCAACAACGCGATCCCGTACCTCAACGCGGTCAAGGCCTCCGGCAAGGGCTCGCAATACTGGCAATACCTCGTCCAGGGCGGCACGCACGTCGACACGTTTGCGAACCCGGCCTGGGGCTATGGGCTTCAGCCGCAGCTGTTCTTCGCCTGGGCTGCCTTCAACCAGCTCGTAGCCATCGTCGAGCACGGGCTCAATCCGGCAGGCTCGGGCGCGCAGCAACCGGTGAGCACGCCCAGCCAAATCGTCTCGACTTAGTTCGGTCGCTCGCCTAGCCGCTCAGCGCGCGAGGGCGCGAGAGCGGGATCGCGAACTGGAGGCGGTCTGCCTCGGAGGAAAATCGTTCGTGACCCGCACTCGAGCCCTGGCGGGCTTTCTCACCCTGGGAATCGGCTTGGTCGTGCTGGTTTTCGCCCTAGCTTCGGGCTGGATCTCGCACACCGTCGCTCCGTTGACGCTTGCGGCGGAGAATGCCAAAGCCCAGAAGGACGTCGCTGCCGCCTTCGGCGGAAAGCGCCGCCTCAACGTCCTGGTGCTCGGCAATCAAGACGAAGAAGGCACCTCCGACACGATGATCCTGGCCCACCTCGATCTCGACCGGCACACCGCGACGCTCGTCTCGATCCCGCGCGACACGTGGGTCGCCGTCGACGGCCACGGCAGCATGAAGATCAACAGCGTCATCGGCGCCGGCGGCGCGAAGCTCTCGTCGGCCGTGGTCGGCAAGCTCACCGGAGCCCCGATCGACGCGACGACGGTCGTGCAGCCCGATGGCGCCAAGCAGCTCGTCGACGCGATGGGCGGCCTCAACGTCAACATTGAGAAATCGATGGACTACGACGACAACTACGGCGATCTGCACATCCACTTCAAGGCGGGCGAGCGCTATCTGACCGGCGGGCAAGTGCTCGAATATATGCGTTTCCGCCACGATGCGGAAGGCGACTTCGGCCGCATGCGGCGGCAGCAGCAAGTCGTCCGCGAGATCGCGCACGAAATGACCCAGCCGGGACAGTGGTCGAAGCTGCCGCGACTCGTCGCGCTAGCGCGCAAGGACGTGCAAACCGCCCTCAACGACCAGCAGCTCACGGCGTTGGTCGAGGCCTATCACAGCGTGGCGCAGGACGACGTGCGAACGCTCACGCTTCCTTCCCGGGTCGGCTGGGTCGGCGACGCGTCGGTCGTCTTCGTCGACGAACGCTGGGCAAAGTTCGTGGGCGAGATCTTGTGCTCGCCGAAGGCGCCGCCACAGGACGTCGTGCTGGTGGCGAACGCAACCGGCCTTACGCAGCTCGACAAGGTGATCGTCGGCGCCCTGCGCGGAGGCGGCTGGAACGTCCAAACCTTCGTCGATCAGCCGACCCGGTTCACGAGCGAAATCGAGGGGTCGTCGCCGACGGCCGACCGGCTCGAGCGCGTCTTCGGGATCGTCAATCGGCGCTCGGGGAAGGCCACCGTGATCAAGCTAGGGACCGACCTCGCGCCCGAGGTGAGCTGAAGGCTTTCCGCCTGTGAAAATTTTCTCGGAAAGGCAACCATTTTGGCGGCTCTTGCATTATAGTAGCCGTACCGAATGAGCCGGCGGCGTCGCACTCGTTCGGTTGTCGTACGAGTCGTGTCCCGAAATCCGGCGCAAAAGCGCCTCTCGAGTTCAGGTACATCACGCGTGTCTTCACCCCCCGCGGCGCCATGGAGTACCGATGTACACTGACGAGAAGCTGACCTGCACGGAGTGCGGAACGCCTTTCACCTTTAGCGCGAGCGAGCAGGAATTCTTCGCCGCCAAAGGTTTCACGAACAAGCCCAGCCGTTGTCCCGACTGTCGCGCTGCCCGCAAGGCGCAGCGTGGTGGCGGCGGCGGCGGATCATACTCGGGCGGCGGCGGCGGTGGCGGCCGGCAGCGCGAGATGTTCCAGGCGACCTGCAGCTCGTGCGGCAAAGTCGCCGAGGTGCCGTTCCAGCCGCGTGGCGACAAGCCGGTCTATTGCCGCGATTGTTTCACCTCGCGGCAATCGTACCGTTAGCATATAGCTAGCGGCGCAAAACGGCCGTAAGGTCACAGGTGCATGCCCTCTGGGCATGCGCCTTTTTTTGGGCCGAAAGTCGCAAGGTTTCGCTCAATCGGAGGGGTTACTGCTCTTTTCTAGGCAATTAACTTCATTAGAAATTCATAAAGCGCGCACGCGCGTGCCGCAGACTTACTCCGCTACTCACTAATTTTGTCTCTTAACCTTAGGAAAGGTCCGAGTAATGGCGACTCTCACGAACTTCCAGGCGCAACCTGGTGTGGCGGCTCCCTCGGCGGCAACGCCGACGGTCGCCGATCCGGCACCACTGGGCCTGGCGGCGTTCGCACTGACCACCTTCGTACTTTCCACCGTCAACGCCGGTCTTGTCCCCAAAGGTGTCGAGCCGGTAGTCTTCGGCGTCGCCGCGGCGTACGGCGGGATCACCCAGCTTTGCGCAGGCATGTGGGAATTCCAACGCAAGAACACGTTCGGAGCGACGGCGTTCTCGTCGTACGGAGCATTCTGGCTCTCATTCGCGCTCCTGGTCACGCTCTACATCGGCAAAATCCCTCCCGAGAACACCGCTACAGCCGTCGGCCTGTTCTTGCTAGCGTGGAGTATCTTTACCACCTATATGACGATTGAAGCTCGCAAGCATGCGATGCCCGTCTTCGTCACCTTCTGCTTGCTGACGCCTACGTTCTACCTGCTCGCCTTCGGCGCGCTGTTCGGTGTACCGTTCCTCTCGCTGCTCGGCGGCTACCTTGGTCTGGCCACGGCGTTCGCAGCCTGGTACGCCTCGTACGCCGGCCTCTCAAAGGCAAGCTAAGCTTCGCTCTCCCCCACATCGAGATGAAGCGCCCGCAAGGGCGCTTCATTGATTTTCCGAAGCGCGTTCCGATGCACTCCGACGCCCTGCGCCTGATCGACGAACTTGCCTTGAGCGCGCACCCCGAAGGCGGCTACTATCGCGAAATCTTTCGAAGCCCGAATCAGGTCGAGGACCGCGCCGGCCGGGCGCGCAGCGCCCTGACGGTCATCTACTACCTGCTGACGGCCGAAGCTCACTCGACGTGGCACCGGCTGACGTCCGACGAGACGTGGCATTTCGCTTGCGGCTCGCCGCTGTTGCTCGAGCTGATCTCGGAAAACGGCGCCCACGAGGTCTGCCGGCTCGCGTCAGACGGGCCTTGGCAAGCGACGGTCCCGGCCGGCTGCGCCTTTGCGGCCCGCGTCGCCGACGCGGGCGGGTTCTCGCTCGTCACCTGCTGCGTCGCGCCGGGCTTCGAGTTCGCCGACTTCGAGCTGCTGGATAGCGAGAAAATGATAGGTGCGTATCCTCGTCACGTCGCGGCGATCCGGCGATACGCGCGTACGGCTTCAGCCACGTGACCGGCAGGCTCTACCTCGGCCTGTGGCTGGGCGGGACGCTCGTGCTGGCGCTCATACTCCTGGCGCTGCGCCTACCGGCGAATCAAGTCGTCGCCTTCACGCTATTCGGTTCGCTGCTCGGCGGCGTCATCGCACTTACCCTGAGGTTCTCGAACGAGGAGCGCAGCCGCGACCACCACGACTGAGGCCGGGGCAGTCTCCCGTTCCAGCGGGAGCGGGAAACGCTAGACTCGCGAGCTGAGGGTCAGCAAAATCGAGCGGGTCGGAAGTCCGAACTCCTCGTTCGAGCCCGTGTTCAAATATTGCTGAATCGGCGTCGTGTCGCTGAAGAAGTGATTCTCGGGGATGAGCGGCTCGTGCCCGAAGTAGCCATATTGCTGCGACGCTTCGTTGAAGATGTTCTGCACGCCTAACGTGATGGAGAAGCCGCCGGGCAGCGTCTGCGAGACGAAACCGTTCCAGACATTATACGCGGGCCGCCTCGACGGGTTGTTGTTGCCCACGACGTAGCCGTCCATCCGCGCTTCGAGACCTGCGTTCGTATAGTCGAGCCCGATGGTCGCTTGGTTGATCGGGATGCCTTGCACCTGACCGTTATTGATGATGAACGGGTTGTTCTGCAAGATGTTGTCGTTGATGCCGCTCTGGGTGACGGACTGCAGATCGTACGTATAGTCCAGGTAGAAATGCCGGTTCAGACGCTGTCGCCCGCTCAGCTCGATGCCCTTCGAAACGGCGCTTGCGGCGTTGTAGGTGGTCGAAATCGCCAGGAACGGCAGAACCGACGCGGGGTTCGAGACGTCGACTGCGGGGCAGACGCTTGCGATCTTGTCGGCAAAGCCTTGCAGCAACGTCGAAGCGATCGGGACCGCCCCGTATTGCGAAAGAGGCTCGTTCGCGGCGAAGAGCTGGTTTCGAACGCTCGTATAGTAGAGGTTGACCGCGATGGAGGAATCGCGCTGAAAGCGGTGCGCGTACCCGACTTCGTAGTCGTTCGCGCCCTCGGCCTGAATGCCCGGATTGCCGCCGCTGCCGATCACGTTATAGGGCGTGCACGAGGGATTGAGGCTCGACGGATTGCCGTTGATCGAGGGCGGCCCCGAGGCCTTCAATTCAGCCGCCGGGTCGCCGGTAGAGTGGCCGTACGTCACGCGAAACACGTCGCTCGGAACAGGGCGCAGCACCAGCGAGAGACGCGGATCGAAGTTCGTGTCGCCGATGACCGAGTCGCTCTTGATCCAGAAATTTCCGAACGCCGACAGGTTGTGGCTCAAGTCGTAGGAAGCGCGCACGAAGCCGCTGTTGTAGTGCGTCGACTCGGGAGTCTCGTAGCTGAAGAGGCCCTGCCCGACGGTGTTGTAGTCGAGCCGCGTGCCGAGCTGATATTCGCCGAAGTACCCGACGCCGATGTCGCTCCTCGTGTTCTGGACGTCGTCGGCGATCAGGTATCCCTGCGTGTTCATGAACTGCGAATAGGCCGTGCCCGCGAACTGCGATCCCGTCGGGTCCAAGCCCGCGGCCTCTTCCGAGCTCTTGTAAAACTTGTAGTAGTTGTAGTACCCGTCCGCGATGAACGTGTTCTTGCCGCTGACGCTCTGCAGCTTAAAGTCGTAGTCCGTCATCGTCACGCCGCGATTGCGGTCGGCTCCGCCGCCATACGGCCCGTAGGAAGCTTGAGCGAACTGGCCGGCCGAATAACAGGCATTGGGCGTATTGCTCGGATTGGCTACCGTGATTACGGCATAGCCGGAGGTCGTTCCGGCCGGGTCGCCTGGTAGCGCGCAGTTGCCGGGATTGCTCTGAATCTGCGCGAGCCGGGTGTCGTACGGTATGTTGTCGTTGTCGCCGTTTCCCGTCGAGTCCGAGCGCTGGCCCGAAGAGTACAGCCTGGTCGTGAACGAGGTGTTGTTCGACAGGTCGAAACGAAGCTTCGCGAGGCCCGCGCGCAGCGTCGAGTTCTGGCTGACCGAATAGCTGTTGAGCGCGAGATTGCAGGGCGAGATGTCGTTGCCGGCCGTGCATGCGCCGCCGTTGTTCGCGTTCGCATTATTATTGGGTCGTCCGGTCTGCGCAATCAGCCCCGGAGCGAACATGCCGTAGGTCCCAAGGACGCCGGCAGCGACCGCGTACGAGATTCTTCCATAGGTTCCGGTGGCGTTGAAGGCCGTTTGCGCTCTGCCTTGGTCGCCGTAGCCTTGCCAGAAGTTCGAGGCCGGCTTCGTCGTCGGATTGAGCGTCTGCAGGTCGACTGTTCCGCCGATGGCGTCGACGCCGTACAGTCCCGTAGCGCCCGAACCGAACGTCACCTGCACTTGCCGCAGGCCGAAAACCGGCGTGTCGGAATAGTTGAAGGCTTTCGGATAGCTGCCGCCCCCGTTGATTCCGTAGACGCCCTGCGGGCCGACGGGGTGCCCGTCGAGCAACGCTTGGGTCTCCGATTCGCCCAGACCCCGGATGTCGATGTACTGGTCGTCGCTCACGGACGACGACAGCCCGGTCGAGTTGACTCCGGGTAAACGAACGAGCGACGAAGCGAAACCGATGTTGTTCTCCTTTTGGAGAACGGCCGGGTCGAGCGAATTGGTGATCGCGGTCGTCGAAGCCAGTGAGTTCGTGCTGTTGACCGCCACCGAACCGATCGTTTTCAATTCGCTCGATTCTTGCGACTGATTCGCGCGGCTGACCGCGAGGTTGAGGCTCGTCTCCTGGCCGGCCGTCACGGCGAATTCACGCGAGGTAGAATTTTGATAGCCCTGCGCCGTTATCGAGACGGTGTACAGCCCCGGCCGCAACGAATCGAACCGGAAGGCGCCCCTCGTGTCGGCGTTCCCCGTTTCGACGAACGTGTCTCCGAGATAGAGATCCACGTTAGCCCTGGGGATCGGCAGACCGTTGAGCTGGTCGACCACGAAGCCGGCCACACTGCCCCCCGAGAACTGCGCACCCACAGGTACGGCGTTAAATAGCAGCAGGAGCACCGCCAACACGCTAGCGATGCGAACGAGTCGCGCTTCCAATGTGAGCTCTCCGGTCAGGTCAAGGTTGCGCCTCAGGCAAGCAAGGCAACTCCCACGCTAACCGATCGAGTTTAACGAACACTTAAGCTTTGCATTAAGCTTCGCGCCCCTCTTAATACGAGCGTACGACTACAGTCTGCCCAGGCCGGGTACGGCTGAGGCGCAGCAAAACTCGATTTGGTTACCTTACCAGCGCATTTGAGTCAAGCGCGCATGGCTCGCACGCATCGGCTGGGCCGGTCTTATGAAGACGGCACGTAGATGTCGGCCCCGCGCTCGATGAACTCGACCGACTTCTCCGCCATGCCGCGCTCGGCGAACTCGCGGACCTCCTGCGTGATCTTCATCGAACAGAAGTGCGGCCCGCACATCGAGCAGAAGTGCGCGACCTTCGCGCCCTCGGCCGGCAGCGTTTCGTCGTGGAAGGCGCGCGCCGTCTCGGGATCGAGAGAGAGATTGAACTGATCCTCCCAGCGGAACTCGAAGCGCGCCCGAGAGAGCACGTCGTCCCAGTGCCGCGCGTGTGGATGGCCTTTGGCCACGTCGGCGGCATGTGCGGCGATCTTATACGCGATGACTCCGTCCTTCACGTCCTGCTTGTCGGGCAGCCCGAGGTGCTCCTTAGGCGTAACGTAGCAGAGCATCGCGGTGCCGTACCAGCCGATCATCGCCGCGCCGATGGCGCTGGTGATGTGGTCGTAGCCGGGTGCGATGTCGGTCGTCAGCGGCCCGAGCGTGTAGAAAGGAGCCTCCTTGCAGACCTCGAGCTGGCGGTCCATGTTCTCCTTGATGAGGTGCATGGGCACGTGGCCGGGGCCCTCGATCATCGTTTGGACGTCGTGCTTCCAGGCGATGTCGGTCAGCTCGCCGAGCGTGTCCAGTTCGCCGAACTGCGCCTCGTCGTTCGCATCGGCCAAGCATCCCGGCCGCAACCCGTCGCCGAGCGAGTAGGTGATGTCGTACGCCTTCATGATCTCGCAGATCTCTTCGAAGTGCGTGTAGAGAAAATTCTCCTTGTGATGCGCGAGACACCACTTGGCGAGGATCGAACCGCCGCGCGACACGATGCCGGTGATGCGCTTGGCGGTCAAAGGAATGTAGCGCAGCAGCACGCCGGCGTGAATCGTGAAATAGTCCACGCCTTGCTCGGCCTGCTCGACGAGCGTGTCGCGGTAGAGCTCCCAGGTCAGCTCTTCCGCCTTGCCGCCGACCTTCTCCAGCGCCTGATAAATCGGCACCGTACCGATCGGCACGGGAGCGTTGCGCAGAATCCACTCGCGCGTCTCGTGAATGTTCTTCCCCGTCGAAAGGTCCATGACCGTGTCCGCACCCCAGCGCGTGGCCCAGGTCATCTTCTCGACCTCTTCCTCGATGGTCGAGGCGACGGCCGAGTTCCCGATGTTCGCGTTGATCTTCACCAGAAAGTTGCGTCCGATGATGACGGGCTCGAGCTCGGGATGGTTGACGTTGGCAGGCAAGACTGCGCGCCCGCGCGCGATCTCGTCGCGAACGAACTCGGGCGCGACGCCTTCGCGAATCGCGATGAACTCCATCTCGGGGGTCACGATGCCGCGCCGCGCGTAGTGCATCTGCGTGACGTTGGCGCCTGGCTTGGCCTTGCGCGAGCGGCGGTTCGACTTGAAGCGCAGTGCGTCGAGCTCGGGCATGGCTTCGCGTCCCCGCCGGTAGATCGACGTCGGCTGTTCGAGCTCAACCGTATCGGCCCGGCCCTCGATCCACGACTGGCGCAATGGGGCGAGGCCTCGGCGCACGTCGGTCGTGACGTCGGGATCGGTATACGGTCCGCTCGTATCGTAGACCACGTGGGTCTCGCCGTTTGTCAGCGAGATCTCACGCACGGGAACGCGGATCGTCGGATCGCTCCCAACGACGTATGCCTTGCGCGCAGTCCCCGTGTGTCCCAGATCTTCGACGGTAGCAGCCATTCGTGAACCTCCGACCGCCGCTCCGTCTCTCCCTACGCCGGCATCATCCGGATCAGGTTCGACGGTCGGCGACGAACATCGCCCTCTCAGCCCATCGCGCGGGCTCCCGTGAGGATTTCCCCACGATACGCCGGCGACGCCAGCGTGTCAACGGCATTCCAGCCCCGCCTGCCCTGCTCCCCGCCGCCGGGGTAAGCAACGGCGAAGCCGAATTCAGCCGCGATTTGCCGTACTTCATCTTATCCGGGGCGCAGCTTGCCATCGGCGCCGCCGCGATCTTCGCGCGCTTGGCACTGCACGGAGCAGGCGCGCTGGCGGTTTCGGCGGTTCGCTTGTTCGTGGCCGCAGTCGTGATGCTGCTGATCACTCGGCTCGCGAACATCGGGCGCCGAGCCGAGCTCGCGTTTGCCCTCGCGGGCCTGATCTTGGCGCTGCACTTCGCGACCTGGATCGGCTCGCTGGAGTACACCTCGGTTGCGATCTCGACGCTCTTGGTCTGCACCGTTCCCCTCTGGACGGAGATCTACGACTGTGCCATCGAGCGCCGGTTGCCGCCGCCCGCCTACTTTGTCTCGCTCGTGCTGGCGCTGACCGGGGTCGCCACGATGGCCGTCGAGCACGCAACACCGGCTCCGATCCCCGGACACGCGCTGCTGGGCGACGCGCTCGCGCTCCTGGGCAGCATTGCTATGGGGGCGTACCTCATCATCGTGCGTAACGTGGGGGCGCAGCCAGCCGACGGCCGCCCTTTCCCGACGCGGCAAATCGTTGCACGGACCTACGCCTGGGCAGCGCTCGCGCTCGTCGTCATGGCGGCAGCCGCGCATCAAATGCCGCCGCCGCCGGGCGATACGAGCGCTTGGTTCGGCATCTTAGCGATGGCGCTCGTCTCGCAACTGCTCGGCCACACCGGTTTGAACGCAGCGCTGCGCGCGTTTTCACCGAGCACCGTCGGTTTCGCAACGCTGCTCGAACCGGTCGTCGCCGCGCTGCTCGCTGCGCTATTCCTGTCCGAGCCGCTCAAGTTGCTTACCGTAGTCGGGGGAGCGCTGGTCCTGACCGCCGTAGCCGTAACGCTGCGTTACGCCCCATCGCGCGAGCTCTCGATCGAGCCTTGAGCAGGCAAGGTCGCAAAATGAACGGAACAGTAAACCTGCCCCGCTTTTTCCTTGTCGCTTATAAAGCGACCGCCTGCCTTCGCATGGCTGCGACACCAGCTGGAGCGCGCTCGTCATCCGCCTCACAAAGCAACCTGCCGGTCCTCTCGGCAATACGGCTCCCGGCTATGCTATCGCTGCTTGCGCGGTCGCTGCGGTCGTGGCCGTTCGCTGCGCGCTCGAGCCGTTGTTCGAGGGCCACGCGTCATTGTTGCTCTTCACGCTCGCGACGATCGTCGCGGCGCGCTACGGAGGCAGCATTCCGGGCCTGGCTTCGACGGGGGCCAGCGCGCTCATCGACTGGTACTTCTTCATCCCTCCCCGCGTCAGCTTTGAAACAGCGAGTCCGGCCCACGCACTCGAACTCGTCCTCTTCGCGATCGTAGGGACCGCGATCAGCTTGCTGAGCGGTCAGTTTCGCGGATCGGCATTTCAAAGCGCCTTACAGGGTGACACGTTGCGCACGACGGCGCGAGAACGCGAACGCTATCTCAAGGAACTCGAAGTCGTCCGCGACTCGATCGCCACGGGGTTGATCGTCACCGATCTCGAGGGCACCGTAAACTACGTCAACCAGGTTGCTCTCACGGGGCTCGGTTGTGAAGACGTCTCGGAAGCACCGGTGCTCTTGCGCGACTTTCACGAAACCTATGAACTTTCGACTGAGGAAGGCGTGCTCCCGATCGAACGATGGCCGCTGACTCGCATTCTTCGCGGCGAACAGGTGCACGACTATCTGCAAGTCGGTCGATTTCAGGCAATTCGCCGCCGCCGTCGAACACCTGCAGTTGTACTGGCTCGTCCTGAACGAACCGCCGCCCGAGCCGTAAGCTTCCGCAGGCCGGCAGTTCGAACTGCGGGCGAAAGTAGCGCGACGGCTCGCGCAGAAGCCAGCTCTATGGAGTGGAATCCCGAACGCGCCCGCGTGGAAGCGGACGCTCGCCGGACCGAGCACTGAGCGCTTCTTCGGCTTGAGCAACCCGCAAGGAAGCCATGGCGAGGACGTCAAGGAGTGTTATTACTTCCTCGACAACGTGCCGTCGCACGCCTACATGAAGGCGCTCCATAAATATCCGCAGCGGGCATTTCCGTACGAAGACCTCGTCGCGACCAACGGGCGGCGCACGCGGGAGGATCCCGAGTACGAACTGGTTCGATCCGCCCTTCGCAAAACGCCAGCTCGCGACGCTGACGCGCGAGTGGTACATGCACCCGAGCGGTCAGCTCCCGGCCTACGAGTGGTCGTTCACCGACGTCAATCCGCCCGTTCAGGCCTGGGCGGCGTATCGCATCTTCCAGATCGAACACAAGATGTACGGGACGGCGGACTACCTGTTCCTCGAACGCGTGTTCCACAAGCTGATGCTGAACTTCACCTGGTGGGTGAACCGCGAAGATCCCGCCGGCCGCAACGTCTTCATGGGCGGCTTCATGGGTTTGGACAACGTCGGCGTCTTCGACCGCAGCGCGGTGCTGCCGAACGGCGGCCACATCATCGAATCGGACGCGTCGGGCTGGATGGCTGTCTTCGCGATGGACATGCTGGCCATCGCGATGGAGCTCGCGCAGCACGATCCGGCCTACGAGGACATCGTCAGCAAATTCTTCGACCATTTCCTTTACATCGCGCACGCCATCAACAGCCGCGAAGAAGGCCTGTGGGACGCGGAAGACGAGTTCTACTACGATCAAGCGGTCTGGCCCGACGGCACGCGGGTGCCGCTCAAGGCCCGCTCGGTGGTCGGCATCCTGCCGCTTCTAGCGGTCGAGACCTTGCAGCCGCAGCTCTTGGAGCGCTTGCCCAACTTCGAGCGGCGCATGCGCTGGTTCATCGACAACCGACCCGAGCTGCGCGACAGCGTCGCCGAAATGGAAACCGAAGGCATCGAGTCCCGCCGTCTGCTCGCGGTCCTCAATCGCGACCGGCTCGAGCGCATCCTGAGCCGGATGCTCGACGAGGGGGGAGTTCCTCAGCCCGCACGGGATCCGCTCCCTCTCGAAGTACCATCAAGCCCACCCCTACGTCCTGCGGATGGACGGAGCCGATGCTTGCGTCTAGTACGATCCGGCCGAATCGCGAAGCGGACTCTTCGGCGGGAACTCGAATTGGCGGGGGCCGGTCTGGTTTCCGCTTAACTTCCTGATCATCGAAGCTTTGCAGAACTTCCACTTCTACTATGGAGACGAGTATCGCGTGGAGTTTCCGACCGGCTCGGGCCGGAAGCTGACCCTCTGGGAAGTCGCCTCGGAGCTATCGCATCGCTTGATCGGCATTTTCGAGCGCGACAAAGGCGGCAGGCGCCCCTTCAATGGCGGCACTACACTCTTTCAAGAGGACCCGCACTTCCGCGACTTGCTTCTCTTCCACGAGTATTTCAACGGGGACGACGGCGCCGGGCTCGGAGCGTCCCATCAGACAGGGTGGACGGGCCTCGCCGCCAAGCTGATCCAGCAAATGTCCGAGTACGAAGGCACCGGAAAGTCGCCGCTCGATTGGCACTATGAAGCCGCTCCCGCGGCAAGGACGTTCGCCAACTATGACGCCTGAGACCGTTCGCATCGACCGTTTCGAGGCCGCGCGCATCGAGAACCTCGTCCACGGCGGCGAAGGCGACCCCTTCGGTTTTTTGGGGATGCACCGCACCGCTGACGGCGGTCTCGTCGTGCGGGCGGTCCGTCCCAACGCCGATACGCTCGAGCTTATCGACGCGCTTACCGGCGAGGTCGCGTGCACCATGCCGCGCGTCCACCCCGAAGGCGTCTTCCGGGTGGCACTGCCCAAGCGGGAGCCGTTCCCCTACCGCCTGCGCGAGAAGGCCGGCGAGACGGTCTTCGAGTTCGAAGACCCGTACCGCTTCGGCAAGATTCTGGGCGACGTCGACATCTGGCTCATCGGCCAGGGCACGCACAAGCACCTCTGGGAAGTGCTCGGCGCGCACGTGCGCGAGCTCGAAGGCGTCCGCGGCACGACCTTCGCGGTCTGGGCGCCGAACGCGCGCCGCGTCAGCGTCGTCGGCGATTTCAACATTTGGGATGGGCGCGTCCACTCGATGCGCTTCCGTGGCGAGTGCGGCGTGTGGGAGATTTTCATCCCGCAAGAGCTCGCCGACAACCATTACAAGTACGAGATCGTCGGGCCGTCGGGCAATGTTCTGCCCCTGCGCGCGGACCCTCTTGGGTACTCGCACGAGCTGCGCCCCGGAACCGCCTCGATCGTGGTGCCTCCCAGCAAGCACCACTGGACCGACGCCGAGTGGATGGAGAAGCGCGCCGAGACTTCGCGGCGCGACCGGCCGATCTCGATCTACGAGGTGCATCTCGGGTCCTGGCGGCACAAGGGCCCTCACGGCGAGTATTGGTTGAGCTACCGCGAGTTGGCCGACACACTCGTGCCCTACGTGCGCGACCTGGGCTTCACGCACATCGAGCTCTTGCCGATCACGGAATACCCCTTCGACGGCTCGTGGGGCTACCAGACCACCGGCATGTACGCGCCGACGAGCCGCCACGGCTCGCCGGACGATTTCCGCGCCTTCGTCGACCGCGCGCACGCTGAAGGCGTCGGCGTCATCTTCGATTGGGTACCGGGCCACTTTCCCGCCGACACGCACGGCCTGGTCAACTTCGACGGCACCCATCTGTACGAGCACATGGACATGCGCAAGGGCTTTCACTTCGAGTGGGGCACCTTCTCGTACAACCTCGGCCGCAACGAAGTCGCCAACTTCCTCATCTCGAGCGCGCTTTTTTGGCTGACCGAGTTTCACATCGACGGACTGCGCGTCGACGCGGTTTCCTCGATCGTCTATCTCGACTACGGGCGCCAGCAAGGGGAATGGCTGCCCAACCAATACGGCGGGAACGAGAACCTCGAAGCCAGCGACTTCCTGCGCCGCTTCAACACGACCGTCTACGGCGAGTTCCCCAGCGTCATGACGATCGCGGAAGAATCGACCGCCTTCCCGATGGTCTCGTGGCCGGCGGATTCAGGCGGCCTCGGCTTCGGTTACAAATGGAACATGGGCTGGATGCACGACACGCTCCGCTTCTTCTCCGTCGATCCGCTCTATCGCGGGTATCATCTGGGCGAGGTGTCGTTCGGCATTTGGTACGCCTGGACGGAGAATTTCATCCTG
This sequence comes from Vulcanimicrobiaceae bacterium, assembly GCA_052267165.1. Taxonomy (GTDB): domain Bacteria; phylum Vulcanimicrobiota; class Vulcanimicrobiia; order Vulcanimicrobiales; family Vulcanimicrobiaceae; genus CAWICD01. The sequence goes on from JBKQHO010000013.1 coordinate 99,340, forward strand.
CCGTTCTCGCACGACGAGGTCGTGCACCTCAAGCACTCGTTGCTCGGCCGCATGCCGGGCGACGACGAGCCGCGTTTCGCGAGCCTGCGGGCGCTCTACGCCTTCATGTTCACGCACCCAGGCAAGAAGCTGCTCTTCATGGGCAGCGAGTTCGCGCAAGAAGGCGAGTGGACCGAAGCGCGCAGCTTGGACTGGTACCAACTGCAAGACGACCCGCAGCGCCAAGGGGTGCAGGCGCTGGTTCGCGATCTCAATCGCCTCTACCGAGAGTCGCCGGCACTCTACCGCGGCGACGCCGATCCCACCGGCTTCGAATGGATCGATTTCAGCGATTGGACCAACGTCGTCGTCTCGTTCGTGCGCCGCGACCCCGAGAGCGAAGCGTTCTACGTCGTGATCCTCAACGCCAGCGGCCTCGAACACCACAACTACCGCGTCGGCGTGCCGCAAGCCGGCAATTATCGCGAGCGGCTCAACACCGACTCGTGGATGTATCACGGTCGAAACCGCGGCAACATGGGCATCGTGACCGCGAATGAGCCCGGCGCCCATGGCCGCCCTTACGCACTCGAGCTGTTTCTGCCGCCGCAGTCGATTTTGGTCCTCGAACCCACATGATCTCAGCCCACGGTCCGGTCGTCGAAGTCGGCGAGCCGTATCCCCTGGGCGCGACGTGGGATGGGAAGGGCGTCAACTTCGCGCTCTTCTCAGCCCATGCCGAAAAGGTCGAGCTGTGTTTGTTCGACGCACGCGGGCGGCGCGAGTTGCACCGCTTGGCGCTGCCTTCCTACACGGATCAAGTCTGGCACGGCTACCTCGCCGACGCCCGTCCTGGCCTACGCTACGGCTACCGTGTGTACGGACCGTATGACCCGTCTCGCGGCCACCGCTTCAATCACTACAAGTTGCTGCTCGACCCGTACGCCAAAGCGCTCTCAGGCTCGATTCGTTGGAGCGACGTGCACTTCGGCTACCGCCTGGGGACACCTCGCGCCGATCTGAGCTTCGACCGGCGCGACAACGCTTCGGGCATGCCCAAGTCGGTCGTGGTGGATGCCGCCTTCACCTGGGGCGACGAGAAGCGCCCGCGCACGCGCTGGCACAACACCGTCACCTACGAGCTGCACGTGCGCGGCTTCACGATGCAGTTTCCCGGCTTGCCCGCGCCGATGCGCGGTACGTTCCTGGCCTTGTCGGCACCCCCGGTGCTCGACTACTTGCAGCGCCTGGGGGTGACGGCGGTCGAGCTGCTGCCGATCCACGCCTTCGTTGACGACCGCACGCTGATCGAGCGACGGCTGCGCAACTACTGGGGTTACAATTCGATCGCGTTCTTCGCGCCGCACCCGCTCTATCTGAGCACGGAAAGCGTGCACGAATTCAAGACGATGGTCAAGCACTTTCACGACGCGGGGATCGAAGTGATCCTCGACGTCGTGTACAACCACACGGGCGAGGGCAGCGAGCGCGGGCCGACGCTCTCCTTCCGCGGCATCGACAACCGCTCGTACTACCGACTCGCCTCCGATCCGCGCTTTTACGACGACGTCACCGGGACGGGAAACACCCTCAACCTCGACCATCCGCGCGTGTTACAGATGGTGATGGATTCGCTGCGCTACTGGGCCGCCGACATGCGGGTAGACGGCTTCCGCTTCGACCTCGCGCCGGCGCACGCGCGCGACGCGAACGGCTACCAGCGCAACAGCGGATTCTTCAAGGCGGTCGCGCAAGACCCGGTGCTCTCGCACGTCAAACTGATCGCCGAGCCCTGGGATATTGGTCTCGGTGGCTACCAGGTCGGCAACTTTCCGCCGGGCTGGTCGGAGTGGAACGACAAATACCGAGACTCGGTGCGCCGCTTTTGGCAAGGAAACGACGGCACGATCGGCGAGCTCGCTTCCCGGCTGACGGGTTCGAGCGACCTCTTCGAGCACGACGGCCGGCACGTTCGGGCCTCGATCAACTTCGTGACCGCGCACGACGGCTTCACCCTCAACGACTTGGTCAGCTATAACCACAAGCACAACGAAGCCAACGGCGAGAGCAATCGCGACGGGACCGACAACAACGTCAGCTGGAACTGCGGTGTCGAAGGCCCCACCGACGACCCGGTGGTCAATGCGCTGCGCGCGCGGCAGCAGCGCAACTTTCTCGCGACGCTGCTCCTTTCGCAAGGCGTGCCGATGATGCTGGCCGGCGACGAGCGCAGCAAAACGCAGCTCGGCAACAACAACCCGTATTGTCAGGACAATCCGCTGACCTGGATCGACTGGTCGACCCCGAGCGATCCCAACCTCTTCGAATTCGTGCGAGGCCTGATTCATCTGCGCAAAACGAACGCCGCCTTTCAACGCGAGTCGTTCTTTCACGGCGTCACCTTGCCCGACCGCGCCCGAAAGGACGTCACCTGGATGCGTCCCGACGGTCAGGAGATGAACGAAGGTGACTGGTTCAACAGCCGGTTGCGCGTCATCGGCCTCCTGTTCGGCGACGAGCATCCGGCCCAAGAGGACCGCTTGTTCCTGCTCTACTTGAACGCGCACGATACCGAGATCGACCTGACGCTGCCCGGCCGCCAAGGCGGCTGGGAACTGTTGATCGACACCGCGGGCGACCCGCGCGGGAACGTCTTTCTGCCGATGCTGCGAGCGCGCTCCCACACGATGCAGCCGCGCTCGCTTATCCTCTTCCATACGCGCGAGCGCGTCTTGGGATGAAGAAACGAAAGCTGACGGCGTTCTTGCCCCCCGCGCTCGAGACGGGGCGCGCCTGGGGACTCGCGGTCAACCTCTACACCTTGCGCTCCGAGCGCAACTGGGGGATCGGGGACTTCACCGACCTGCGCGAGTTCATTCGCTTCGCGCTCTCGCTCGGCGCGGACTTCGTCGGCGTCAACCCGCTGCACGCGCTGCATTACGCCGACCCCGGCTCGGCCAGCCCATACTCTCCGACGAGCCGCTTTTTCCTCAATCCGCTGTACATCGACGTCGAGTCCGTCGCCGAGTTCAGCCACGACGACCCGCGCGCGGCCGCCTTGCGCGAACGCATCGCCTCGCCGCAGTTCGCCCAGGCCCTAGCCGCATTGCGGGAGACGCCGTTGGTCGAGTACGTGCGAGTCGCTCGCGCGAAGTGGTCGGCCCTCGAAGAGCTCTATGCTGCGTTCCGGCCGCGGCGCGGCGCGCGCAAGGCCGCTTTTCGCGGCTTCTGTGAAGCCGGCGGCGACCGCCTGGAGCGTTTCGCCGTGTACGAGGCGCTGACGGAGCGCTTCGCTCGTGAGCGCGGAGACGCACATGGTTGGCCCGGCTGGCCCTCGGAATATCAAGACGCGCAAAGCGATGCGGTCAAAGCGTTCGCCGCCCGAAATCGCCGGCGGGTCGACTACTTCAAGTACTTGCAGTGGATCGCCGACGAACAGCTGGCCGCGGCGGCGACCGCCGGTGCGGGGACGAGCATCGGACTCTATCGCGACGTGGCGGTCGGGGTCGCGCTGAACAGCGCCGATGTCTGGTCGGATCGCAGCGCTTACGTGCTCGACGAGACCGTCGGCGCACCGCCGGACCCGCTCGGCCCACTCGGCCAAAACTGGGGACTTCCGCCACCGCAGCCGAGCGCGATGTTGCGGAACGGCGTCGCTTCGTTTGCCGAGCTGTTGCGCTCGAACATGCGGCACGCGGGGGCGCTGCGGCTCGACCACGTGATGGCGCTGATGCGGCTTTTTCGCATCCCGCAAGGCCGGCCCGCCAGCGAAGGCGAGTACGTCGCCTACCCCTTCGACGAGTTGCTGGCGATCGTCAACGCCGAGAGCGTTCGCGAGCGCTGCATCGTGGTCGGCGAAGACCTCGGCAACGTTCCGGAAGGCTTCCGCGAGCGCATGGAGCGCGAGCGCATCCTGTCCTACCGGCTGCTACTCTTCGAACGAGAGTTCGACGGGTCGTTCAAGCCGCCCGACGCCTACCCGCGCCTTGCGCTTGCGACCGGGACGACCCACGATCTTCCGACGTTGCCCGGCTGGGCGATCGGGCGCGACATCGACACGCGCGAGCGCATCGAGCTCATCTCTGCGGAAATCGCCGAAAAGGCGCACGGGGAGCGGCGGATCGACGCGTCCCGGCTGATCGACGCGCTGTTTCGCCGCGGCGAGTTCGACCAGGACTCGTTCCAACGACTGCATGCCGCGATCGACGCCCGCAGCACCGAGCCCGCGAGCTATGCGCCACTGGTCAGCGCAGCCTACCGGTACCTGGCCGCGACGCCGGCCCGGCTCATCCTCGTCCCGCTCGACGACGCGCTTTGTACGCTCGACCAGGTAAATTTGCCGGGAACTTTCAACGAGTATCCGAATTGGCGCCGCAAGCTAGCGGCAGGTCTCGACGGCATAGCGGTCGATTCGCTTGTCGAAACAATTGCAGCCCAGGTGCGGACCAGGGTAGCGCAAGGATCCAATAGTCAGTCCGCTTAGATGGAGGAAGCCTCTACATGAAAGCCGTCGTGATGGCTGGTGGCGAAGGTTCGCGGCTCCGCCCACTCACCTCGCGCCGGCCGAAGCCGCTCGCGCCGGTCGCGAACAAGCCAGTGATGGAGCACATCGTCGATCTGCTGCGACGTCACGGCTTCACCGAAATCATCTCGACGCTGCACTATCTGGCCGACGAGATCGAGAGCTATTTCGGCGACGGCACCGACTTCGGCGTGGAAATGGAATACGTCGTCGAGGATTCGCCGCTCGGCACCGCGGGCGCGGTCAAGCTGGCCGCGCCCTCAATCGGGAACGAACCGTTCCTCATCATCTCCGGCGACGCGCTGACCGATCTCGATCTGACGGCGCTCGTCGCCGATCACAAGCGCACCGGCGCCGCCGCCACGATCGTGCTGCAGCGGGTCCCCAATCCGCTCGAGTTCGGCGTCGTCATCGTCGACGAAGAGAACCGCATCATCCGCTTTCTCGAGAAGCCCTCGTGGGGCGAGATCTTCTCCGACACCATCAACACGGGAATCTACGTCCTCGACTCGAGCGTGCTCGACATCATGGAAAGAGGGAAGGCGTACGATTTCTCGCGCGACATCTTCCCGCGCCTGCTGCACGACGGCAAGCTGATCCAGGGCTACATCGCAAGCGACTATTGGACCGACATCGGCAACCTTCAGCAGTACCAGCAGGCCAATTACGACGCGCTGGCCGGCACCGTGCGCCTAGATATCCCCGGCGCCCAATCCGATCAGCGGATCTGGATGGGCGAAGGCTGCCGCATCCACCCCGAGGCGCATCTGATCTCCCCGGTGGTCCTCGGGCGCAACGTGGTCGTCGAAGCCGGCGCGACCGTCGGGCCGGACACCGTCGTCGGCAACGCCTCGATCGTCGCTCGCAACTCCCAGCTCCATCGCACCGTCGCTTGGGCGGACTCGTATTTCGGCGAGTCGAGCATACTCGACGGCTGCACCATTGCCGACCGCAACATCGTCAAGGATCACGTCAACGTCGGTGAAGGAACGGTCATCGGCTCGGGCTGCACGCTCGGCAGCGGCTCGACGATCCGGCCCAACATCAAGCTCTGGCCCGACAAGTCGATCAGCTCGGGTGCGATCGTCTCGATGTCGCTGATCTACGGCATCAAGTGGCCGGGCTCGCTGTTCGGCGCCATCGGCGTGAGCGGGCTTGCGAACGTCGAGATTACGCCCGAGTTCGCGATGAAGCTGGGGCACGCGTTCGGCTCGCACCTCAAGCCGAACCAAACCGTCATGACCAGCCGCGACGCGCATCCGGCGGCGCGCGTGATGAACCGCTGCATCATCTCGGGCCTGCTCTCGGTCGGCGTGCAGGTCGAGGATCTGCGCGCAATCCCGTTACCGCTGGCCCGCTACGCGACGCGCATGGGCGGCGACGGCGGCGTGCACACGCGGGTCGATCCGAGCGATCCCAATTCGCTGCTCATCGAGATCATGGATTCGAGCGGCATCAACATCGACAAGACGACCGAACGAAAGATCGAGAATCTCTTCTTCCGCGAGGACTTCCGGCGCACCGGCATGGACGAGGTCGGCTTGCTCTCGTTCCCGGCGCGGACCCTGGAGCGCTACACGAGCGAGATGCTCGGCGCGCTCAAGTCCAAAGCCCTGCAGCGCGCCAACTTCAAGGTCGTGGTCGACTACGGCTACGGCAACGCGGCGCTGGTGCTGCCACGCGTGCTCGCGAGCCTCGGCGTCGACATCGTCGCGCTCGACGCGTATTACGACGAATCGAAGGCGCGCACGTTCCGGCTCGACCGCGAGCGCTACATCGAGCAGTTGCGGACGGTTACGTTGACGCTGGGCGCCGATCTCGGCGTGCTGGTCGACCACGACGGCGAATCGTTCGCGCTCGTCGACGACCAAGGCCGCATCATCGCCGGAAACCGCCTGCTGGCGCTCATCATTCTCATGGTCGGCCGCGCCAAGAAAGGCGCACGGATCGCGATCCCGATCACAACGCCCTCGGCGATCGAGAAACTCGCCAAGTCGCTGGGCGCCAGCGTCACGCGGACGAAGAGCGACCGCCGTTCGATGATGGCTCTCGCCGACCAGGAACGCGCCACGCTGGATTTCGGCAGCGGCGTCAAGCAAGAACCGATCTTCCCGGAATTCCAGCCGGCCTTCGACGCGCTCTACGCGATCGTCAAGGTGATGGAGCTGCTCGCGCTCGAGGGGCTCAAGCTGCATCAGCTCGTCGATATGCTGCCCTCGTGGTTCTTCCGGCACCGCGCCATCCCATGCCCGTGGGAGCGCAAGGGCGAGGTCATGCGCACGATCGTCGACGAGTTCCAAGGCGGCGACGTCGAGCTCTTCGACGGTGTCCGCGTCAATCAAAACGGCGGCTGGTTCCTAGTGCTGCCCGACGCATCGGACCCGACGCTCAACGTCTACGCCGAAGGCCAAGACGGCGACGAAGCCGACAAGCTGATGGGCGACATCTCCCACCGCATCGAGTTGCTCGTCGAGGCGTAGCCGACTCGGACGAGCGTGAAGCCTTCCCGGTGCGGCGAACTCCTCAATGCGCCAGGCGTCACCGTACCGGGAGTGAATGCCGACAGCTCGATGAAATTCAGCTTAGCGGTTTTCGCTAGGACGCCGCTCACGCTGCGAGTCTAACAGGCTCGTCCTGCTCACGGGTACCAGACGAAAGCGTGGTTGAGACCGGTAGTGGCGCGCTCAGTAAGCCGAAAAAGACGACGTTTCCATTTGGCGTCTTTAGACTTAGAGCGACCTTAGCTCAGCGCGAGGCCGTTGAGGGCGACGACGTTGAGGCCGGCGGCTGCCCACATTGTCTTGAGCGCGTCCCCGCTGCCGGCGTGCACAACGAGCGCGCGCAGATTGGCCAGCTGCTCGCGGGACTCGCGATCGATCTCTTTGAGCACGACGGTGTTGTTCTCGAGCGCCTTGAGCTTGGCGTCGTCGAGCCGGGCGACCACCCAGGCGTAGACGTCCCCGAGCACGACGAAGAAGGCCTCGTCCGGCGTGGTCTCGCGCCAGGTGGCCTTGTCGGTGACGATCGGGAACGTCGAGGGCGCGGCGCCTTTGCCGGTGACCGCGATCGCGAACTGATTGGGGACCTTGGCGTACGAGACGCCGGCCGAATGCGCAGCCTGCGCTGCGGCTGCGCAACGGGTCTGGAAATCTTCTTGCTCGGTCGGCGACACGCTAAACTCCGGGGAGACGCTCCCACCTTAGTTTTCGGTCGTTCGTTCCTCAACTTGAGCGGACTCGAAGCTTCCGTGGCGCCCGGCGCCCTTGGCGAAGCGCAAGGCGCCCGCGATCGCTTCGCCGCTCGCGAACGTCGCGAGCCCATGACGCAGCTCGTTCTGCATGGCCTCGCGCTCCGTCAGGCCCCACTGTTCGAGCAGCGCGAGGCGGTCGTTCTGCAAGCAAAGCTGCGGGAAGGCCCCGATCGCTTTGGCCAGCTCGAGCGCGGCCACCAGCGCCCTGCCGCTGGGCGCGATCCGGTTGACGAGGCCGATCCCTTTGGCCTCGATCGCGTTGACCGGCCGTCCGGTGAGGATCAAGTCCATCGCGAGGCTGTGGCCGATCAGCCGCGGCAGCCGCACCGTTCCCATGTCGACCAGCGGCAGACCGAAGCGCCGCGAGAAGACCCCGAAGACGGCGTCGCTCGCGGCGACCCGCAGATCGCACCAGAGCGCAAGCTCGAGACCGCCGGCGACCGCATAGCCCTCGACCGCTGCAATGACGGGCTTCGAGAGCAGCAGGCGCGTCGGGCCCATTGCGGCCTGCGCGCCGTCGCTCAGCAGCTTGAATTCGCCGGCCGCCACCGCCTTGAGGTCGGCGCCGGCACAGAACGTCCCACCTGCACCGGTGAGGATCGCGACGTCGGCTTCCGCGTCACGCTCGAAGCGTTCGAAGGCCGCGACCAACGCCTGGGCCGTCGTCTCGTCGACGGCGTTGCGCCGTTCCGGCCGCTGGATCGTGACGATCGCGACACGTTCGTCGGGCCGGTACGAGACCGTTCCGTTCATCCGGTTCCCCGGCGCACGACGTAGCCGATCTTGAGCTCCAGCGTTTCGAGCACATGCTGCCACAGATAACGGTTCGCGGTCGCGTAACCGGCTTGGCGCATCCGGTCGCCGCGACGGTCGTCGCCGTAAACGACGCTCAGGTATTCGGCCAGCTCGCGCCCGTCCTCGGTGTCGCAGACCAGCGCGTTGACGAACGGCTCGGCGTATTCTTCACCGGTCGCGCCGCAGACCGGCAGTCCACCGGCGGCCATCACTTCGAGCCCGACCAGCCCGAAGGGTTCCTTACCGCTGTTGGCCAGCACCGCGTCGGAGGCGACGTAGAGCGCAAGCAGCGTTTCCTCGGGCAAGAATGCCTGTAAGTGGATCACGTCGGCGCCGCTTCCGCCCAGCGCCGCCGCCAGCTCGTCCGAGTCGTCGCCGTGCGCGCTCACGCGGTCGACGCTCAGCCCGCGGTGGTAGGCACGCCCGAAGACGACGTCGCCGTATCCCTCTTTGCCGCCGCGCGCGATGAGCTGTGGCGCGTAGCCCATGTCGCGCAGCTCGGCCACGGCGTCGATCGCCTGCAGCCAGTTCTTGTCGGGATCGAAGCGCCCGACTTTCACCAGCGCCGGCTTCCCACGCAGGGCGGCGCGGAACTTTGCGATCAGCTCGCGGGGCGGGCCGTCGAGCAGCGTGTCGTCGATGCCGTTGGGCACGACGAGCGCCGGGACGCCCCAGTGCGAGAGCTCGAACTTCATGTATTTGCTGACGGTCGTGACCGCTGCCGCGCGCTGCAACGCGCCCCAATCGATGCGGTTGAAGCCGTAGGTGTTGTTCGCATTCCAGAGCATCGTGACCGAGTCGCGCCAGCCGCGGCCGCGCAGGAGCGCGTCGAGGTGCAGGAGCGAGGGCACCGTCTGCCACTCCTCGCCGATCACCAGGACGCGCTCGCCGCGCGCCCGGGCCGGCCCGACGATCTCGTCGGCGATGCAAGGCGGGACGCTTCCCGTGAAGTCGTTGACCTTGCCTTCTTCGCCGTCGTAGACGCCATACGGATGGTAGGCGGAGACCCACTGCGACCAGCGCCGCAAGGTGACGCCCGGCGCGAACGCTTCGGTCGCCGGCAGTGCCGGATCGCCGATGAAGAAGAGCGTCGTCTCCACGTCGGCGTCGCCCAGGGCCCGGGCGAAGGCGGTCTCGCGCGTGCCGAGGCCGCCGATCGACGAATAGCGATCTGGCCCCTCGAACGATAACAGGGCCGCGTGTTTGTGGCCGGCCAGCATTACGGTTATCCCTTCACTGGGCGAGGACGGCCACTCCTACGCTTTGGCGCGCAGTTGGCGAAGAACGTACTGCAGGATGCCGCCGTGCCGGTAATATTCGGCTTCGTCGGGCGTGTCGATGCGGACGCACACGTCGAATTCGACGACCTTATCATCGATACCGTAGCGGGTCGAGCGAACCTTCAACGTGCTGCGCGGCGCGAGCGCGCCGGCGACCCCGACGAAGTCGTACACCTCCTCGCCCGAAAGGTTGAGGCTCTCGCGGTTCTGGCCGGGCAGAAACTCGAGCGGCAGAATGCCCATGCCGATCAGGTTGCTGCGGTGGATGCGCTCGAACGATTCGGCGATCACGGCGCGCACGCCCAGCAGCATCGGCCCCTTCGCGGCCCAGTCGCGTGACGAGCCCGAGCCGTATTCCTTGCCCGCGATGACGATCAACGGCTTCCCATCCCGACGGTAGCGTTCGGCCGCGTCGAAGATCGACATCTGCGGGCCCTCGGGAAGGTAACGCGTGACCCCGCCTTCCACGCCAGGCACGAGCATGTTGCGCAGGCGCACGTTGGCGAACGTGCCGCGAACCATCACCTCGTGGTTGCCGCGGCGCGCGCCGTACGAGTTGAAGTCGGCCGGGTCGACGCCCTTTTCGACGAGATATTTGGCCGCGGGGCTGCCCTTGGCGATCGAGCCCGCGGGCGAGATATGGTCGGTCGTGACGCTGTCGCCCAAGACGGCGAGCACGCGCGCGTCGAGGATGTCGGGCGGCGTCGCCGGCTCGGCCGGCATGTCGTCGAAATAGGGCGGCCGTTTCACGTATTCGCTCTTGGGATCCCAAGCGTAGAGATCGCCGGACGGCACCTCGAGCGCGCGCCAGTTGTCGTCGCCGGCGAACACGTCGGCGTAGCGCTTGCGGAACATGGACTCGTTGAGCGAGCCCGCAAGCGCCGCGTCGATCTCGGCGTTGGTCGGCCAGAGTTCGCGCAGATAGACCGGCTTGCCGGCGCGGTCGAGGCCGAGCGGCTCGTTCGTCAGGTCGATGTCCATCCGGCCGGCGAGCGCGTAGGCGACGACCAACGGCGGCGAGGCCAGATAGTTCGCGCGGACTTGCGGATGGATCCGGCCTTCGAAGTTGCGGTTCCCCGAGAGGACGGCCGCGACGATCATGTCGTGCTCGGCGACCGCCTGCGCGACCTCTTCGGGCAGCGGACCGCTGTTGCCGATGCACGTCGTGCAGCCGTATCCGACGAGGTTGAAGCCGACTTGGTCGAGATACGTTTGCAGCCCCGAGGCTTCGAGATAGTCGGTGACGACCTTCGATCCGGGCGCGAGGCTCGTCTTGACCCACGGCTTGCGCGTCATGCCGCGTTCGACGGCCTTCTTGGCGACCAGTCCCGCGCCGAGCAGAACCGCCGGATTCGAGGTGTTCGTGCACGAGGTGATCGCCGCGATGACGACCGCGCCGTCGGAGAGCTCGGTGTGCGGACGGGCCGCGACCGCGGTGCCGCCCCCGCCCTCGCCTTCGAGGGCCTCGACTGCTAATTCGGAGCCCTTCCCGTTGGCCTTGGCGCGCGCGCCCTGCCAATCGGCGAGCGCCTTGCCGAACTCGGACTTCACGTTCGAGAGCGCGACGCGGTCTTGCGGCCGGCGCGGACCGGCCAGGCTCGGCACGACCGTCGAGAGGTCGAGCTCGAGCGTGTCGCTGAAGACCGGGTCCGGCGAGCCGAGCGTACGGAAGAGGCCCTGCGCGCGCGCGTACGCTTCGACCAGCTCGATCTGTTCGGCGCTGCGGCCGGTCAGTTTCAGGTATGCCAACGTCTGCGTGTCGATGGGGAACATCGCGACGGTCGAACCGTACTCGGGCGACATGTTGCCGATCGTGACGCGGTCGGCGACGCTGAGGCTCGAAAGCCCCTCGCCGAAGAACTCGACGAACTTGCCGACGACGCCCTTCTTGCGCAACATCTGCGTGACTACGAGCACGAGGTCGGTCGCGGTGATGCCTTCCTTCAGCTTGCCGCTGAGCCGAACGCCGATCACTTCGGGAATGAGCATCGTGATCGGCTGGCCGAGCATCGCCGCTTCCGCTTCGATTCCGCCGACGCCCCACGCGAGCACACCGAGGCCGTCGGCCATCGTGGTGTGCGAATCAGTCCCGACGACCGTGTCGGGGAATGCGACGCCCGCATCGCCGGCGACCACGCCGGCGCCGCCCGCGCCGAACACGACGCGCGCCAGAAACTCGATGTTGACTTGATGGACGATGCCGGTGTCGGGCGGAACGGCGCGGAAGCCCTCCAGCGCGTTCTGTCCCCATTTGAGGAAGGCGTAGCGTTCCGCGTTGCGCTCGAACTCGAGCCGCGCGTTGTCGGCGAAAGCGCTCGGCGAGCCGAAGTGGTCGACTTGCACCGAGTGATCGATCACGAGCTCGACCGGCTGCAGCGGATTGATGTGCTTCGGATCGCCGCCCATCGCGACCATCGCGTCGCGCATCACGGCAAGATCGACGACGCACGGAACGCCGGTGAAGTCTTGCAGCAACACGCGCGCCGGGCGATAGGCGATCTCGCGCTCCTCGGCGCCGGGCGCCCACGACGCGAGCGCCTCAACGTCGTCCTTCGTCACGCTGCGCCCGTCTTCGAAACGGAGCAGGTTCTCGAGCAGTATCTTCAGACTGAACGGGAGACGCGCGACATTGGTAAAGCCGGCGCGCTCGAGCGCGTCGAGCCTGAAAATCGTGTACGAGCGTCCGCCGACGGCGAGCTCGCTGCGGGCTTGAAAGCTGTCCGGATGCGCGTTTGGCATAGCTAGGCCGCCTTCGCTATGGAAGCGTGCCGTTACTCCGCGTCTTCACGCGTTCGACGTGAGGCGAGCCGTGCGCGGCGCCGACGACCGTCAGCGCGACCTCACCCGAAAGCAGCTCGTGCAGCGGGCCTGCGACCAAACTCGCACGCCACCCGCTTGCGTCGAGAACCCGCCCGATTTCCTCGACCGACGGCGGCAGCTCGCGAGCGACGCGCTCGAGCGCCGCGCGGGTCGTGAGCAATGCCGCCGGCAAACGATTCTCGCTGGCGATCGCGTTGACCAGAACGCTCAAGCACGAAACGATCGCCTCGCGCTCGGCGCCCGGCGGCCGCATCGGCTTGCGCGGCAGATCCGCCTCTTCGACCGCGAGTCCGGCCGCAACCGCTTCGACGATCCGGTCGCCGTAGGCTTTGCGCGCGCCCGCATCGAGCCGGCGCAGTTGCGAGAGGTCGTCCCGCTTGGCCGGGCGCAGCGCGACTATGCCGGCCATCACGTCATCGGGGATGATGTACTTGAGCGGCACGTCGCGCTCGCGCGCCAGCGTGTCGCGCAGTTGCGCGACCTCGCGCAAGATCCCGAGCTCGCGGCGATTCATACGCATCGCACCCGGAATCCGCAGATACAGCCGTTCCGGGTCGGGACGGTAGCGGCTCATGTCGACCAGCGCCCGCGCGTCCTCCTCGAGCCACGCCGTGCGACCGCTCTTCTCGAGGCGCGCGCTCAACCGATCTTGCAACGTGAAGAGGTGTCGCACGTCGTCCACCAGATATTCTATCTGCTGCTCGGAGAACGGACGGGTGCTCCAATCGCTGACGGTTTGCGATTTGCGCAGACGAATGCTGATCACGTCGTGCACGAGATCGGCCAGCGAGATCGCCATGCCGTAACCGCAGAACGCCGCCGCGAGCTGCGTATCGAACGCCCTCGCCGGCAAGCGGTCGAAGCGGTCGGCGAAGATCTTGAGATCGCTTTGCAATGCGTGTCCGACGACCGTCCTGGAGGCCAGCGCCAGGGCGAGCGGCTCGAGATCTTTGACGCGCAGCGCGTCGACGATGGCGACCTCGTTGTCGACGACGAGCTGCACGACCATGAGGCGCGCGGCGTACGACTTCTCGTTGTGAAATTCGGTGTCGAGCGCGACGCGTTCGACCGTGCCGATCCGCTCGCAGAGCGCGGCGAGGGCGGCGGGTTCCTCTATGAGGACGACGTTCACGGATTCTCCGGTTGTGAAGGATGGCGATTGTGGTGGAACCAGTTGCGGAAGCGCTGCGGCATGCGGACGTGGACGTGGGGCCGGTGCGCTTCGTAATAGGCATGGACCGCATCGGAGGCGCGGTCGCCGAAGATGGCGAGCAAGGTGCAGATCGGTACCGCGATCGCGCACATCGTCCAGACGTGCACGAAGACCGGGACCCGCATCGCCGCCGCGGTCTGGGTGGCGATCGTTCCGCCCAGCCCCGGGATGATGCGCACGGCGAGGAGGAACGGCGGGGAGCCGACCCGCCAGCGTTTCACCCAGGCCGGCAGGCGGGCGATATTCTTCTCGAGCTCGAGTAGCTGCGAGGTCCGGCGCGCGATCGCGTAGCCGGCGAGCGCCGCAAAGACGAGTCCGATCGCGTTGACGACGGAACCCCAGAGCGGCCCGAAGAGCACCCCGTTCATGATCGCCAAGGCGTCGGTCACCGAAAACGGCGCCGAGGCGACGATCGCGAATACCAAAACGGCAAGCGGATAGGCCGTCACCGGACCGATGGTCGAGAGCAAGGCCTCCACGTGATGCTTATATCGGATGACGAACGCGGCAAGCAGGAATGAGGTCAAAAAGACGAGCGCCGCTTCAGCCCGGCGCCAAGCGACGTTCACCGAGTAATGTTCTTCAAGGTCACGATCTTGGTGCTTTGCGGAGTCGGCCTGTATGCCTCTGCCTTCATGGGGGCCAAGGCCGGGCGGGCCGCCCGGGGCAGGATAGACCAGCCGAGCGTCGTCATGACGCCTCGGGCTCGGGCTCTGGGCGTTCCGAACGCCTGGTTCGGGCTCGCCTATTACGCCCTGCTGGCGGCGGCGACCCCGCTCCTCGGGATTCCGGCCATCTGGTGGGCGGCCCTCGGCGCCTCACTGGCGGCTGCGGCGTTCTCGCTCTTTCTCGCCTACAGCCTGCTCTTCGTGACCCGGATGCCCTGCGTCTACTGCTGGACGAGCCACGCCGTCAACTGGCTGCTGCCCTTGCTACTCCTGGGCGCCCGTCACTGAGGGGAGAGTCCCCGTCGGCATCTACTGATCGATCGTGATGACGTTGGCCTGAAGCGAACCGTCGGACTGCGGATAGCCGCTGACCTCGACGTGCTGGCCTTCGGTGATGGAGCCGCCGCGCGGGTTGATGACGGTCCCCTGGTGGAGGCGGACCTCGCGATAGGTGTTCGGGCCGCTCTGCACCTGCATGTCGAAGCGCCTGAAGTAGGTGACGCGGCCCGAGGTCGCGTTGGTTACGTTCAGGACTTGCTGCCGGACGATGCTTCCGAGCACGTCGATGACGTAGCGTCCATACGGATCGAGCTTGACCGACGGCGGTACCGTCGGAATCGGCGGCGGCGTCGGAACGACGGCGGGCGGCGGTGACGCGGGCTGGTCGGCCGTCGCGGCGGAGCCGGCTGCTACCGACAGGGCGAGCGCGCCAAGGGCGACGAAACGCTTGAGCATACTTGCAGAACGCAGCTGACGTCCAGCGGGTTCCTCGCCCGGCCTCCACGGTGATGCTCGTCCGCGACCGCCCGAACAGCGGGTTCGCGGTCTATATGACGCGGCGTAGCGCGCGCAGCCGCTTCGTGCCCGATGCGTACGTCTTCCCAGGCGGAACGGTCGACGCCGCCGACCGGCTAGCGGCTAGCCTTTCTCGTCTCGTCGGTACAGTGCCGGGATGCGAACCGGAATACGTCGTCGCCGCCGTGCGCGAGTTGCTGGAAGAAGCAGGCGTTCTGATCGCCTGCGCCGCGAACGGAACTCCCGCCGCGTTGACCGCGCAGCTGCGAGCGCAGCTGCGCACCGAGCTGACCGGCGGCGCGGACTTCGCGGAATCGCTCGAGCGGCGCGAGCTGTTCGTCGACGCGCGCGAGCTGACGTACTACTCGAATTGGATCACGCCCGAGTCGGAGCCGCTGCGCTTCGACGTCCACTTCTTCGTCGCGCGCGCGCCGCACGGCCAAGAACCGGTCGCCGACGCGATCGAAGTGCACGACGGCCGCTGGCTCGAGCCGGCGGACGCGCTCGCGCGAGCGCAAAGTGGCGAGCTTTCCATCATCTTCCCGACGCGCGCACACCTCGAGCGGCTCGCAGCGTTCGCCAGCGTCGACGAGTTGCTCGTGCAGGCTCGCGGACGCCGCATCGCGCCGGTGCTTTCCTACCAGCGTGACGACGGCGAGTTCGACGTCCAGCCCGGACACGAAGCGTGGTAGCAGGCTCGCGCATCTCGCGCGTGCTCGCGCCCAATCCCTCGCCGATGACGCTCGACGGTACGAATACCTATCTCCTCGCCGGTGACGGCGAAGCGATCGTGATCGACCCCGGGCCCGCGCTCGAGCAACACCTCGCGGCAATCGTCGCGCGCGCGAAGGCGCTTTCCGTGCGAATCTCCGCGATCGCCGTGACGCACGGACATCCCGATCATGCGCCGGGAGCGGCTCCATTGCGCGAGCGAACCGGCGCGCTCGTGTACGCCCACCAGGCGGCCCGGTTTCCTCACGACGTCGCGCTGACCGACGGCGGCCGCATCGCGGTCGAGGGCGTCGAGCTCGACGTCGTCGAGGCGCCGGGCCACGCACGCGATCATGTCGTCTTCGCGCTCGCGAGCGATGCCACGCTGTTCACGGGCGACGTGGTCGTCGGCCGCGGGACCGTCGTCATCGCGCCGCCCGGCGGCGACATGCGCACGTATCAAGCGACGCTCGAACGGCTGCGGCGCGAGTTCGGAACGTATGCTTATCTCCTCGGCGGCCACGGCGAGCCCATCGACCGTCCCGCCGAAAAGCTCGACGCCTACATCGCGCACCGCCACCTGCGCGAGCGTGAGATTCTGAGCGCGCTCCACGACGGCGCGAACACGATCCCGGCGCTGGTTGGGCGCATCTACCGCGAGGTTCCGTCGAAGCTTTGGCCGGCGGCGGCGCGTCAGGTGCTCGCCCACCTCGACGCGCTCCAGGCCGAAGGCCGCGCGCGCATGCAGCCTCTCGAACGAACCCTCACGCCGTTCGAGCGCGAGATCCTCGATCCCGATCTGAGCCGGATCGCCGATCCCGGGAGCGCCGCCGTCGCGCGGGCCGAGCTCGGCTTCGCGCGCGACGTCAACACGCTCGACGCTTACGAGCTGCTGGAAGACGCATAGGTTCCGCTCAAACGTTAGCGAAGAGGTCGTCGAAATCGAGGACGAGCCCGGCGTGCCCGGCGATTTCCAGCGAGCCATGAGCTTCGACGGTCGTGACGCCGGCGGGAGTATGCTGCGCGAGCGTTCGCGTTTCCGGATCGAGCACGACCAGCGGTCGATCTGGTCCGCCACGCGTCCCCGCAGCAACGCGTGGCGCCTTTGCGCGCTGAGCCCGAGCGCGGGCGGCGAACCCGGCCGTTAGCCGATAGCCAGCACGACCTTGCCGAACTGCTCGTTCTGCCAGAGGTGGGCGGCGGCCGCGGCCGCCTCTTCCATGGGATAGACGCGGTCGACGATGGGCCGCAGCCCGCTTTCGAAGAGCGCGAGCATGCCCTTGAAATCCGCCGGGCTGCCCATCGACGAGCCGAGCACGTCGAGCTGCTTCCAGAAGATCGAGAAAGGCCGGATCTTGGCGTCGCCGGTCGTGCCGCCGTAGGTGACGACGCGGCCGAACGTGCGCGCGATGTCGAGGCACTTGCCGAACGTCTCGCCGCCGGTCGAGTCGATCGCGAGGGTGGGGCCGCCGTCGCTGGCCTTGCGCGCCGCTTTTTGCCAGTCGAGGTCGGTCTTGTAGTTGATCGCGACGTCCGCGCCGAGCGCCTTGGCGCGCGCGAGCTTCTCGTCGCTGCCCGAGGTTACGATCGCGCGCGCCCCGACGTGCTTGGCGTAGAGCAGCACGAAGCTTTGCACGCCGCCGCCGACGCCGGTAATCAGCACGACGTCGTCCTTCGTCATGCGACCGCGCGTGAACGCCGCGCGGTACGCGGTCAGTCCGGCTAGCGGAATCGCGGCGGCCTCGTCGTCGCTCAGACCGGCGGGTTTGGGATAAACGTTCTCGGCCGGCACGACGATGTATTCCGCGAACGTTCCATCGACCGGCATGCCGAGCACCGAGCCCCCGCCCGGATACGCGTGGCCGAGCGTGTCGTTCCAGCCGATCTCGGGATCGATGACGACCGGCGTCCCGACCGACGGCCCCGCCACTCCCTCACCGAGTGCGGCGACTTCGCCGGTCGCGTCCGAGCCGAGCGTCGCGGGCAACGCGATCCCGGGATAGAGGTTGTTGGTGATGAAGACGTCGCGCCGGTTGAACGCCGCGCGCTTCACCTTCACGCAGACTTGGCCTGGACCCGGGGCGGGATCGGGGACCTCCTCGACGTGCAGCTTCTCCGGGCCGCCGATCTCGTTCAGTCGTACAGCTTTCATCGTCCCGCTGGCATACGCGGTGGGCTCGGGGCCACCTTCGCAGCCGACATGGAATGCGAGTTTTGCTCCAATGGTCAGGCTAAGGTTGGCATCGCAATCGAGGGTCAACTCGTTGCCGAAGTACTGTGCCGTCGGAACGGTTCCGACGAGTTGGCCGCCCATCGGATAGACGGCCGTCACTGCAACGTGACGCTATAGCAAGCCTTCGAGCTGGACGGCTCCGCCCTCGGGGTAGCTGATCGGGAACGCGTTGCCGGGGTTCGAGTACGGACCGGCGCTCGTGTTGCCGTCGATCGCGATCGTCCCGTTTCCGTCGGTCTCGACGAGCGTGACCGCCCAGCTTAGCGATAGAGCACCAGCACTGAAACTTTACTGATTCAGAACAAAAAGAACTTGCGCGGCACCGCGCCTTTCGCTCCTCAGACGAACCCGCTGGCCGCGGTCGCCCCCTTCTTCGCAAGCTCTCCCTGGCGCAGGTCGACCCGGCGGATCTTTCCCGAACGCGTCTTGGGCAACTCGTCGACGAACTCGATCTCGCGCGGATACTTGTACGGGGCGGTCACGCGCTTGCAGTGCTCTTGAAGTTCCGTGGCCAAAGCGGCGCTGGGCTCGCATCCCGCGCGCAGAACGACGAACGCCTTGACGACGTTTCCGCGGTCGGGATCGGGGCTGCCGACGACCGCCGACTCGAGGACGGCCGGATGCTCGAGCAGCGCGCTCTCGACCTCGAACGGGCCGATGCGGTAGGCGCCCGACGAGATCACGTCGTCGGCCCGGCCGACGAACCAAAGATAGCCGTCTTCATCCTTTTGCGCGCGGTCGCCCGTGAGATACCACTCGCCGCGATGCGAGGCTTTCGTCTCCGCCTCGTTCTTGTAGTAGCCGCGGAAGAGCGTGGGCGGATCGCCGTTCACCGCGATGTCGCCGACCTCGCCGGGCGCGCAGCGCTTGCCCTCGCCATCGATGACGTCGACGTCGTGACCGGGCGTCGGCTTGCCCATGGAACCCGGCCGGACCTCGGTTCCAGGGAGGTTCGCGACCAGCAGCGAGTTCTCGGTCTGACCGTAGCCGTCGAGAATCGTCAGCCCGAACGCGTCGCGCCAGCGCGCCAGCACTTCGGGGTTCAACGGCTCGCCGGCCGAGACGCAGTGACGCAACGCCGGCAACTTCCAGCGCTCCCCCAGCCCGTCGAGCTTGGCCTCGAGCCGGTACTCCGTCGGCGCCTGGCAGAGCACGTTGACCTCGAGGTCGCGGATCATGTCCATGCGCTGCGCGGGGTCGAAGCCGCCTCCGTGCAGCACCAGCGTCGAACCGCACGACCACGGGCCGAGCAGCACGTTCCACAGCGACTTCGCCCAGCCGGTCCCGGCCGTGCACCAGACGAGGTCGCCGGGTTTGGCATCGAGCCAGCATTTCGCTTGCGAACGCTTGGCATACGTGTAGGCGTGGTTGTGGACGACGCCTTTGGGGTCTTTGGTCGTCCCACTGGTGTACACGATGTAGGCGAGGTCGTCGCTCGCCGTCGGATTGCCGGCAAACTCCGTTCCCGCGGCGACCGGGTCGTCGAGTGCGATCCAGCCCTCGGCCTGCCCGCCGACCAGCAGGTAACGCGTCAGGCCAGGCGCTTGCGAGCGCATGAGGTCGACTTCGGCCCGGTTGCTGCTGTGGCCGATGATGGTCGTGGCTTCGCTATGGTTTGCGCGGAAAACGAGGTCCTTGGCGCGCAACTGCTCGGAGCAAGGAACGACGACCGCGCCCAGGCGGTCGAGAGCGATCATGGAGTAGAGCCAGGCCGGGATCTTCGGCAGCAAGACCACGACCCGTTCGCCTTTGCCGACGCCGAGGTCGCGCAGCGCGCCCGCCCAGCGGCGCGTGGCCGCCGCGATCGCCGGAAAGGTCACTTCCTGCTTGGCCCCGGCAGCATCGACGAACAGCAGTCCCCGGCGGTCCTCTCGGCCCAGCGCGTCGATCACGTCTCGTCCGAAATTAAATTCTGCCGGAACGTTCCAAGAGAAGGCTGTAACTTGCATGGCCCGTCGATTCGCGGGCCGCTGTCGCTCCCCCGCCGAACCTTAAGCTCCTATGGGTAAGCGCCGTTCTCTCTTTGCGGACGTCAAAGCGATGGCCCGCGCGAGCCGGATCTCCGCGGGCTCGCTGAGCCTTCGCGGCGTGCCGGCGATTCTGGCGGGGGTCAGCTTCGTGATCTTCGCAGCGGGCATCGCAAAGATGCTCGACCGCTCCGTCGCCCTGCTGCCGGAGACGCTGCGCGAGATACGCGAGCTGTGGAATTGCGTCAGCGTCGAGCGGCGCGCCCTGCGCGCGCAGGCGGCGCCGGCCGAAAGCTTGGCCAATCCGTTCGGCCAAAGGCCGGCGGGAGCCGAGGTGACGGAAGCGAAGCGGGCTGGGCGATGATCGACGACGAGACGCTGGTCGCCCTGATCCGGCGCCCGATGCCCGATGCAACGGTCGAAGTTTTCGACCTGACCGGCACCCACGATCACCTAGCGGTGTTCGTACGTTCCAAGGCGTTCAACGGGATCTCGCTCCTCGACCGGCACCGGATGGTCGAGAGCGCGGTCGCCGAGGCTCGCGCCGACGGTCGCCTTCACGCCCTGTCCATCCGCACCGAACCCCTGGAGTAACGAGATGCCCAACGACGCGCTCCGTCAAGAGATCGAGCACGAGATCACCGCCAACACGATCCTGGTCTACGGCAAGGGAACCAAGGATATGCCGCGCTGCGGCT
This sequence comes from Vulcanimicrobiaceae bacterium, assembly GCA_052267165.1. Lineage (GTDB taxonomy): Bacteria > Vulcanimicrobiota > Vulcanimicrobiia > Vulcanimicrobiales > Vulcanimicrobiaceae > CAWICD01. The sequence continues at coordinate 120,271 of JBKQHO010000013.1, forward strand.
TCACGCTGGAAACGATCGAGTTCTTCAGCCGCTTCGGTTACCCGTTCGAAGTCGTCGACGTGCTCGAGAACATGCCCAAGCGTGAGGTGCTCGCCAGGATGACCAACTGGCCGACGCTGCCCAAGGTCTTCATCGGCGGCAAGTTTTACGGCGACACCGACATCCTCGACCCGATGGCCGAGAACGGCGAACTGCAGAAGGTGCTCTCCGACGCGTTCGCAGCCCATCCGCAGCCGCAGCCTTCTTCAGTCATCAACCTTCGCTAGCATCAGCGCTCGCGCCGCCCCCGCTTCGGCCGCTAACCCCGGCGCGACGCGACCGCCGCGCGAGGCGGCGGGGCTCCGTCGGGATCGATGACCGCGCCCGCCGGCGAGGCCGCCAGCTTGGCGAGCTCGTCGGCTGAAAGCGGCTGCGAGAAATCGCGCTCCGCGGCGACCATACAGAAGAAACCGAACGTTTGCCTGCCGCGATTGACGAACTGGTGCGGCTCGAATGATCCGACGTAGACTACGTCGTGCTGCCGGACTTCGTACACCTGCTCGCCGACGACCGCTTGGCCGACGCCCTGGCCGACGATGACGAAATGCTCGTGCTGGTGCTTCTCCAGCCGCGTCACGCCGCCGGGCGGAACCTCGAAATAGCGCAGCTCGGAGCTCGGCCCGGGGTCGCTCGCCGCAGCCTTCCGGCCGCCGACCAGCGTGTGCCGGACGACGTTGCTCCCGCTGCCAGGAACATAGCCCTCGCGCTCGACGCCCTCCCAGCCCTCTTCGGTCTTCGCTACCCTGCGCTGTTGCATGGCTCCAATTCTACACCCCGCCGCAAGACGTCCGAATCCGCCGCGGGCGGGCCTTCCTTCCGGCGGTCGCGTAGCTTTCGCGCATGCTGAGCAGCTGGCTGTTCAAGAGCGAGCCCGAGACCTACGGCTTCGACCGCTTGCGCCGCGAGGCACGCACCGAGTGGAGCGGCGTGCGCAACTTCCAGGCACGCAACAACATGCAGGCGATGAAGCTGGGCGATCTCGGCTTCTTCTATCACTCCAGCACCAAGGAGCCGGGGATCGCCGGCATCGTCGAGGTGGTGCGCGAGGCGTACCCCGACTTCACCGCCCGCGACCCCAACTCACCGTACTACTATCCGAAGTCGAGCGAGGCGAATCCGATCTGGCAGATGGTCGACGTGGCGTACGTGCGCGAGCTCGAACGCTTCGTGCCGCTCTCGGAGCTGCGCCGCAACGTCGCGCTCGCGAACACGATGGTGCTCCTCAAGCGCGGCTCGCGTCTTTCCGTCCAACCCGTCCACCCGCGCGAGTGGAAGATCATCCTCGAGCTCGCCAAGCATCCGCCCGCGGCATGAAACGCATGAAACCCAGCTAGTCTAGGCCTCGAGCGCGCCTTCCAGCAGAGTCTCTTGCGCGCAGACGAGCGGCTCGCCGTCGAGCGGTAAGCGGCGGAAGTAGGTTCCGTCGGGCCGCAGCCAGCGCGTCTTCACGTTGTCGGCCTGGAGCGTTCCGATGATCTCGTCGACGATCCGCTTGCGAATTGCGGGATCCAGGACCGGCACGATCGTTTCCACGCGACGGTCGAGGTTGCGACCCATCCAGTCGGCGCTGCCCATGTAGACTTCGCGCTCGCCGGCGTTCTCGAAGACGAAGATGCGCGAGTGCTCGAGGAAGCGCCCGACGATGCTGCGCACGCGGATCGTTTCGCTCACGCCCGGGATCCCGGGGCGCAGCTCGCACATGCCGCGCACGATCAGATCGATCGGCACGCCGGCTTGCGAAGCACGATAGAGCGCCTGAACGATGCCGGCGTCGCTGATCGCGTTGAGCTTGGCCAGGATGCCGCAGGGCAAGCCTGCGCGCGCGTGCGCGGCCTCGCGCTCGATCAGATCGACGAAGCCCTTGCGCAGCGTCGTCGGCGCGACGAGCAGCTTCTCGTAACGCGACGTCTTCGAAAAGCCCGTCAGCTTGTTGAACAGGTGCGTGGCATCGGCCCCGAGCTCGGGCCGGCACGAGAACAGCGAGAGGTCGGTGTAGATGCGGGCGGTCTTGTCGTTGTAGTTGCCGGTCCCCAGGTGCACGTAACGCCGAATGCCATCGGGCTCGTCGCGGACGATCAAGATCACCTTGGCGTGCACCTTGATTCCGGGCAGGCCGTAGACGACGTGCGCCCCGACGCGCTCCAGGTTGCGCGCCCAGTGGATGTTGTTCTCTTCGTCGAACCGCGCCTTGAGCTCGATCAGCGCCGCGACCTGTTTGCCGGCCTCGGCCGCCTCCATCAGCGCGGCGATCACCGGCGAGTTGCCGGAAGTCCGGTACAACGTCTGCTTGATCGCCAGCACGTGCGGATCTTCGGCGGCTTGGCGAACGAACTGCACGACCGGATCGAACGAATCGTACGGGTGGTGGAGCAGGATGTCGCCTTCGCGGATCGCCGCGAACAGATCGATCTGCCCGACCAGCCGCTTGGGGATCGCCGGCGTGAACGGCGCGTCGTGCAGCTCGGGACGGTCGATGTTGATCAGCGTCCAAAGCTCCCCCGTTCCGAGCATGCCGTCGATCGGATACAGGTCGACTTCGTTGAGCGAGAGCGCCTCGAGCAGCATCGCGCGCAGGTGCGGCGGCATCGAGGCCTCGACTTCGAGCCGCACGGGCTCGCCGAAACGGCGCCGGCGCAGCTCGGACTCGATTGCCCGCAGCAAGTCGTCGGCCTCGTCCTCTTGCAGATCGAGGTCCGCGTCGCGCGTCACGCGGAAGGCATGCGACGCGTGGATGTGCATGCCGGGAAAGAGCGCGTCGAGGTTGTGCGCGATCACGTCCTCGAGCATCACGAAGTGGTACCGGCCGGCGGGCGACTCGATCGGGATGAAGCGCGGCAGGCTCGAGGGGACCTTGACCCGCGCGAAATGGACTTGCGGTCCGTCGGGGGTCACCTCATGCATCTCGACGCCGAGCGAGAGCGAGAGATTCGAGATGTACGGAAACGGGTGGGCGTGATCGACCGCGAGCGGCGTCAGGACGGGGAAGATCCGCTCGTCGAAGAGTTTGCGCAACTGCGCGCGACGCTGCTCGTCGAGGTCGGCGTAGCGCTCGATCGCGATCCCTTCGCGCTCGAGCGCGGGCAGCAGCTCGCGGCGCAGCAAATCCATGAAGCGAGCGAGCGAGATATGCAGCCGTTTGGCGATCGCAGCGATCTGCTCGGCCGGAAGGCGTCCGTCGTTCGAGCGCTTGTGGACCTCGGCGTCGACTTGCTGCTTGAGCGCCGCGACACGGATCATGAAATACTCGTCCAAATTGGTCGAGTAGATCGCCATGAACTTTAGCCGCTCGAGGAGCGGATTGCGCTCGTCGATCGCCTCCTCGAGAACCCGATCGTTGAATTCGAGCCACGAGAGCTCGCGGCTGTAGTACAGCGAGGGATCGTCGAGGCTGGGCGTCGCACTTTGACGGCGCGAGGCCGTCAACGTGTCGGACTGAGCGAGCATAGGGAAGAGCAGATTCGCCAAGCGACACCGAAACTCCACGTCCCCGCGGAGAAGCACCGAAGATCCTCGACTTTCTCGTTCACGTTCGGGACCATCTCACGCTGGCGGGCTCGGCCCTCGCGATCGCCGTGCTGCTTGCCGTGCCCTTCGGTTCGACCCTCGCACGCTTTCCGCGCCTACAAAGCGCCGGCTTGTCCGCGATCGGCGTGGCGCGGGTCATTCCGAGCCTGGCGGTGCTGGCGTTGATGCTCCCGCTGCTCGGCGTCGGGTTCAAGCCGGCCCTGGTTGCGCTGGTCCTGCTGGCCATCCCGCCGATCGTCATCAACACCGACCTGGGCCTGCGCGGGGTGCCGCAGTCGATCAGCGAGGCGGCGCGCGGCCTCGGAATGAGCTCGCGGCAGATCCGCCGGCGCGTCGAGTGGCCGCTGGCGCTGCCGGTCGTCTTCGCCGGAATCCGCACGGCGACGGTCGAGGTGATCGCGAGCGCGACGCTGGCCGCCTTCATCGGCGGGGGCGGCTTGGGCGAATACATCGTCAACGGCTTGGCCGAGGCCGATACGGCGCAACTTCTCGAGGGGGCGCTCGCGGTCGGCGCGCTCGCGCTCGGCGCCGAAGCTGCGCTCGCCTGGGCCGAACGGCGCCTGAGCGCTCGCATGGGCGAACCGCGAACGGAGTGAACGATCTGAAAATAAATCACTATATGCGATCGGCCATCACGCGAGCCCGGGCCATGAGCCTGCTGGGCTCGGCGGCGCTCGCCGCCTGCGGGGGCGGCGGCGGAAGCTCCGACTCGGTCGCCGTGGGCTCGAAGAATTTCACCGAGCAGCTCGTGCTCGGCGAGATGTACGCGCAGCTGCTCGAGCACGCGGGCCTGCACGTCACGCGCAAGCTCGACCTCGGCGGCACGCAGGTCGCGATGGAGGCACTGCTGCGCGGCGACATCGACCTGTATCCGGAGTATACCGGCACCGCGCTGATCACGATCCTCGAGCTGCCGCCTTCGCATGACGCGGCTGCAAATTACCGCACCGTCGCCGCCGCGTATCATGCGAGATATGACTTGACGTGGCTGGCCGCGGCACCGATGAACGACACGCAGGCGCTGGCCACGACGCGTGCGATCGCGCAGCGCTACCATCTCCGCACGCTCAGCGATCTAGCCGCGGCCGCGCCGCAGTTGCGCCTCGGCGCGATCCCGGAATTCACCAAGCGCGAGGACGGGCTCCCGGGGCTGCAGCGCGCGTACGGCGGCTTTCACTTCAAGGACGTCAAGCTGTTCGACATCGGCCTCAAGTACGCGGCGCTGCTCTCGGGAGACGTCGACGTCGTCGTCGCCTTCGGGACCGACGGGCAAATCGCATCGGACAAACTCGTCGTCTTCATCGACGACAAGCACTTTTGGCCCGCCTACCAAGTCGCGCCCGTCGTGCGGGCGAAGACGCTGTTCGCTCATCCGGCGATCGCCGGCAGCCTCAACAAGCTCGCGCCGCTGCTGACCGACGACGTGATGCGAGCGCTCAACGCGCACGTCGACGGGCAACTGCAAGAGCCCGCCGACGTGGCGCGCTCGTTCCTGAACAGTCACGGGCTGGCGTGAACGGCAAGCCCGGCGGCGCGACCGTCTCGATCCGGGACGTCAGCGTGCGCTATCCCGGCTCCGACCGCTGTGCGGTCGACGGCGCGAGCCTCGAGATCGGCGCCGGCGAGCTAACCGTTCTGCTCGGACCTTCGGGTTGCGGTAAGAGCACGCTGTTGCGCACCGTCAACCGGCTGGTCGTGCCCGAGCACGGCACGATCGAGGTCGACGGGCGCGACGTCGCGCAAACCGCGCCCGAAGCGCTGCGCCGCGGCATCGGCTACGTCATCCAAGCCGTCGGTCTCTTTCCCCACATGTCGGTCGCCCGCAACATCGCGATCGTTCCCGAGCTGCTCGGTTGGGAGGCCGCGCGCATCGCGCGACGCGTCGACGAACTGCTCGAGTTGGTGCGGCTCGAGCCGGCGCGCTACCGCAACCGCTTCCCGCAAGCGCTCTCGGGCGGCGAGCAACAGCGCGTCGGCGTGGGCCGGGCGCTCGCCGCCGAGCCGCGAGTGCTGTTGATGGACGAGCCGTTCGCGGCCGTCGACGCGATCGTGCGGCTCGCGCTGCAGGACGAGACCCTCTCGATCCACCGCGCGCTCGGCACGACGATCCTGTTCGTCACCCACGACGTCGACGAAGCGCTGCGGATCGCCGACCGGATCGTCGTGATGCAGCAGGGTCGGATCGTGCAGGCCGACACGCCGCTGCGCGTGCTCGCGCGGCCGGCGACCCCCTACGTGGAACAGCTGCTCGACGCACGCGATGCCGTTCGACGCTTGCAGCTGCTCCACGTTCGCGACGCAGTCGTGCGCGCGGCCAACGGCGCGCCCGCAGCCCAGCCCAGCATCGACGCCGGCAGCTCGCTGCGCGAGGCGCTCTCCGTTCTGCTCGAAGGCGCCGAGCGAATCGCGGTACTCGAAGACGGGGCGGTCGTCGGCACGCTGGGCTTCGACGACGTGCGGACGGCGATCGCGGCGACGGAACGGTGAGCTATCTGTTCGCCCATCCGGGCGAGGTAGCGTTCTTGCTCGGGCAACACGTCGAGCTGACCGGGGCCGCGCTGTTCGTCGCCTTCGCGATCGCCCTTCCGCTCGGCATCCTCGCAGCGCGCAGCAAACGCGCGAGCGCGCCGCTGCTGGGCGTCCTCGGGGCAATCTACACGCTGCCCAGCCTGGCCTTGTTCGCGCTCTTGATTCCGTTGCTGGGGCTCGGCTTTCTGACCGCGCTCGTCACACTGATCGCCTACGCGCAGATGATCTTGGTGCGCAACATCGCGGCCGGGCTGCGCGGCGTTCCCGCGGCCATGCGTGAGGCGGCGCGCGGGTTGGGGATGACGCCTTGGCAGTCGTTCTGGCGTGTCGAACTGCCGCAGGCGCTGCCGGTCATCGTCGGAGGCGTGCGTATCGCGACGGTCTCGCTCATCGCCATCGCCAATCTCGCGGCCTGGATCGATGCGGGCGGGCTCGGCGTGCTGCTTTTCGCCGGGCTGCGCAACGACGATCAAGGCAAGATCGTCGCTGGGAGCCTGGCTTCGGCACTGCTCGCAATCGGAGCCGACGCCACGCTGCGTGCGCTCGAACGGCGCCTCGGCCGGCATACGGGTTGACGAGCTTGCAAGCCGTCCGTCGGCGCACGGAGGGCAGAGGAAGGCGCGATAGGCTCGCCCTAATCGTCCCATATGGCTCGTCTGCTCGAGGACACTGCGGCGCTCGTGACCGGCGCGAGTTCGGGGATCGGTGAAGCCACGGCGCTGGCACTCGCGGAAGCGGGCGCGCGCGTAGCGATCGCCGCCCGGCGGCGAGGGCGGCTCGAAGCGCTCGCGCGGCGCGTCGAAGCGATCGGCGGTTCGGCGCTGGTCATCGAGAGCGACGTCACCGACGAGACCTCGGCACGCGAGATGGTGCGCAAGACCGTCGCCGCCTTCGGGCGCCTCGACACCGTCGTCAACAATGCCGGGCTGATGTTGCTCGGGCCGATCCTCAACGCCGACACCGCCGAATGGCAGCGCATGCTGGCCCTGAACGTCGCAGCGCTGTTGCACGTCTCGCACGCCGCGCTCCCGCATCTGCTGGAAGCGGCGCAAGGCGAGCCGCGCCGCGTCGCGGACCTCGTCAACGTCAGCTCGGTCGCGGGCCGCGTCGCGCGCAACGGGAGCGGCGCGTACAACGCGACCAAACACGCGGTCGGAGCCTTCAGCGAGTCGCTGCGCCAGGAAGTCGCCAAGCGTCAGGTGCGCGTCGCGCTGGTCGAGCCGGGCCTGGTCGCAACCGAGCTCGCCGGCCACAACCGCCCCGAGGTCATCGAGGGCATGCGCGCGCGCTTCGGCGAGATCGAGCCGCTGCAAGCGGCCGACATCGCCGACGCGATCGTCTACGTCGTCACGCGCCCGCGACACGTCGCGGTCAACGAGATCTTGGTCCGCCCGACGCAGCAGGAGCCTTAGCGAACCGTTCCCGCAACGCCGGCCGCGGCCGCCGCGGCGCGCACCAAGCCTCCGAACAACGCGAGGCTGACCGAATCGCCGTCGAGCTCCTCAGGATGCCACTGGACCGCGTAGAAGAACGGATGCTCGAAGCGCCCTTCAAGCGCTTCGACCACGCCGTCGTGCGTCCGGCCCACGACGCGCAGATCGGGCGCCGGTTCGCGCACCGCTTGATGGTGCAGCGAGTTGGTCGCGAAGGTCGTCGCGCCGGTCAGCCCGGCAAGCGCGCTATCAGCTTCGAGCGTCACGACATGCTCCGGCGCGACCTCCGTGCGCTCCATGTTGTCTTCCTTCGTCTGCCGGTGGTGCAGCGTGTAGTTCGCACCGAGCTCCGTCGGCAAATCCTCGATCAGCGTGCCGCCGAAAGCCACGTTGGCGACCTGCAGCCCGCGGCAGATGCACAGCGTCGGGATCAGGCGCGCGCGCGTCGCCCGCAGCAAGGCCAGCTCGAACGCGTCGCGCGCGCTATCCGGCTTCGAGACCGACCGCAGCGGACGTCCGCCGTACAATGCGACGCCGAGGTCGGCCCCGCCGCTCGCGATGACGCCGTCGACGCCGGCCAGGCTCCGGGCGCAGCGCGCCGCGTCGTTCTCGAGCAGCACGGCCTCAGCGCCGGCGCGCCGCACGGCCTCGATGTAGGGCAACACGTCTTTGTGATACTTGCCCCACTCGAGGCGCGGGTGCGATGACGAGATGCCGATCCTCGGTTGCATGCGCCCAAGCTTCGCCGCGGCTTCCCGCGCTCCCTAACGCGGGCGCCCGAAAGCGCCCGCCTCGCCGTTAAACGATGACGAGCAAGCTGACCAGGAAGCGTTCCGACGCATCGCTCCAAGCGCACTCGACGCGGAAACCCGAGCGCTCGGCGAGCGCTTCGACGTCGCTCGAGCCGAATTTGAAGGACGACTCGGTGTGGATCGACTCGGCCGCGCTCAGGCGCACGGTAAGGCCGAGCGTCTCGATCGAGACGGACTGGCTGCGCTGTGCGACGAGAAACGAATCGACTGCCCCACGCGCGCCGTCGTAGCGCGCGACGTGGGTGAACGCGTCGAGGTCGAAGTGACCGCCGAGCTCGCGATTGATCCGGCCCAACAGATTCTTGTCGAAGGCAGCGGTCACGCCGGTCGGATCGTTGTAGGCGAGCTCAAGGGTGCGCGAGTCCTTCTTCAGATCCGTCCCGAGCAGCAGCGCGTCGCCCGGTTTGAAGGCGCTCGACATCGCTCGCAACAGCCGCGAGCCTTCACGCGGGTCGTAGTTGCCGATGTTCGAGCCGAGAAACAACGCCAGCACGCGCTTCGACGTGCTCAGGCGCGCCGACGCGAGCAGCTCGATGTAGTCGCTCGCGTAGGCCGTCACGTGCAGCTGTTCGTATTCGGTGACGAGCGCGGTCGACGAGTCGAGCACAGCGCTTGCCGAGATGTCGATCGGGTGGTAGTCGAGCCGCTCTTGGCGCGCTAGCGCGGCTCCGATGAGCGCGCGCGTTTTGCGCGCGCTGCCGCTGCCGAATTCGACCAGCTCGAGCGGACCCTCCAGCCGGTCGACGATCGCGCCGGCGTTCGCCTCCAAGATCTCCGCCTCGGCGCGCGTCAGGTAGTACTCCGGCAGGCAGCAAATGGCTTCGAACAGCGCCGAGCCGAGCTCGTCGTAGAAATACTTCGGTGACAGATATTTTTGCTCGGCGCTTAGCCCGGCTCGGACGTCTTGCGCGAAGCTCTCGCTCCGGGCACGCGGGGGCGAGCGGTAGAGCAGCAAGCGCTCGCCCAGCGGCGTCAGCAGGTCACGTTCAGAAACGATCAACATACACCTCACTGCGCGGGCGAAACGATAGGCCTTTGCCCGCGGCGGAGGTGAGCTAAACCGGCTGGGGCCTTGCTGCTTCGCAGGAGAGGCCGAGGTTGGCGAACAGGAAGCTCCAACGGTCCGCCAACTCCTCGATCTGCTTGCGGCGAGGCTTGCCTGCTCCATGACCGGCTTGGGGCTCGACGTGCAGCAAGATCGGAGCTTGACCGCCCGTCGCCTCCTGCAGCCGTGCCGCGAACTTGCGAGCGTGCATCGGATCGACCCGCGCGTCCGACTCCGCCGTGAGCACGAGGGTCGCGGGGTACGCAACGCCGTCCGCAAGGTTGTGGTAGGGCGAGTAGGCACGCAGCACCGCAGCGTCGACCGGGTCGGCGGGGTCGCCGTACTCCGCCAGCCACAGACGCGCGATCGAGAATTCCGCAAACCGCAGCATGTCGGTGAGCGGCACGGCGCAGATGACGGCTCGGAAGAGCTCGGGGCGCTGCACCATGGCGGCCGCAACCAGCAAGCCGCCGTTGCTGCCGCCCACGATGCCGAGGCGCGCGGGATCGGCGATGCCGCTCGCGGCGAGATGTTCGGCGGCCGCGATGAAATCGTCGAAGACGTTCTGCTTGCGCTCGCGCATGCCGGCGCGGTGCCAGGCCTCGCCGAACTCGCCGCCTCCGCGCAAGTTGGCGACCGCGTAGACGCCGCCCGCATCGAGCCACGGCACCAAGTGCGGCGCGAACGATGGGACGAGCGCGATGTCGAAGCCGCCGTAGCCGTGCAGAACCGCGGGCGCGCGCCCGTCGCGGGCGAGACCCGCGCGCGCGATCACGAACATCGGCACGCGCGTCCCGTCTTTCGACACGAACCACTCCTGGTTGACGGCGTAGGCGCTGGAATCAAACGGCGCAGCCACGCCGTCCCAGCGCTCGAGGCGCACGCTCGCGCCCAACGCGATGCGCTCGACCGCCGGCGCGTCGACGAACCCTTCGTGCAGCACATACGCTTCCGGGGCGGAGGGATTCGCGCCGAGTTGGATGACGCTGCCGCTCAGCTCGAGCGCGCGCTCGAAGCCGTCGTCGGTGCGCAGCGACAAGCGCGAGCGCACGTCGTGCAGGTAGTGGAGAACGAGGCCGCCTTGCAGCGGGGCTACCCCCTTGAGAACGTCGTCCCGCTCCGCCACGAGCGCGCGCCAGCGCTCGCGCGCGGCATCGTGCGGATCGAAGGCGAAGATGCGATAACGCGGCGCGTCCTCATTGCTGCGTACCACGAAGCCGTCGCCCGCGCTGGAGACTTCGAAGATCGCTTCGCGCCCTTCCACGAGCGGCGTGAAGCGATGGGCCTGCGAGGCGGTGCGGTCGCACAGGTAAACGTCGTTGCGGACCCAGCCGGTGTAAGCGCAAACGACCAGCCAGCGCCCGTCATCCGAGAGCGCGACGGCCAGATATTCTTCGCGCGGCCGCCCCTCGCCGAAGACCAGCGAATCGTCTTGCCAGCGCGTTCCCAACTCGTGAAAGAAGAGGTGCTCGTCGTAGTTCGACTCGACCGGGTAGCGCGTGTAATAGAAGCCGCGCTCGTCGGGCAGCCAGGCCAGCGCGCAGTAGCGGGTGTTGGGGATCGTCTCGCCGGAGATCTCCGCCCGCTCGACGTCGAGCAGGTACAGCGTGCTGTGCTCGTCACCGTTGCGCGAGAGGCCGGCCGCGACGAAGCGTCCTTCGGGGCTCGGATACCACCAGTCTAGCGCGGTCAGACCGGAGGGGTCGAGCTCGGTGGGATCGAGCAAGACGCGCTCTGCTCCGGCTTCGCGCAAGGCCAGCACCGCTTGGTCTTGTTCGCCGCTGCGACGTATGAAGAACGCGCGTCCGGCGCGCACCGTGGGCGCTCCGACGTAGCCGATCGAGAGCGCAGCCGCAAAGTGCTCGGCCAGCGCGGCTCGTTGCGGCAACGCGTCGAGATACGCTCGGGCACGTTCGTTTTGCGCTTGCGTCCAGGCGCGCGTGGCGGGATCGCCGCCGTCTTCAAGATAGCGGTACCGGTCGGCAGTCAACTCCATGCCGGCTCAAGTTATCTTTGCGCGAGGACTGGTCCCGTGGCGTTGCGCAGGATTCGCGCCCACCGATCGTAGACGTCGGCGACGTACTCGCGCGTCTCTTGGTACGGCGGAATGCCGTGGTAATGGGCGACGCTTCCGGGGCCGGCGTTGTATGCGGCCAGCGCGGCGGCGTACGGGTCGCCGTAGACGCCGTCGTAGGTCGCGACGTATCCGCCGAGCAGCTCCGCCGAACCGCGGATCGCGTCGCGCCAGTCGAACGGATCGACTCCGGCACTGTCGGCCGTGTCGAGCGTGAATTGCGCGATCCCAACGGCGCCGGCGCTGGAGGCGGCGTCGGGCGCGAAGGCCGATTCCTGCAACAGCGTCGCGCAAAAGAACCCGTAGTCCAGATGGTGGAGCGCGGCGAGCGAAACCGCGTTGGTCGCCAAATCGAGCGCGTCGAACGGGTCGAGACGCGGGTTGCTGCGCACGATCGAATGAACGACGGCGAGGTTGGGGCGGAGCGGCGGTCGCAGGTCGTAGAGCAATCGCAGCCCGCGCAGGCTCTGCACCGGCGGGGGCATGCGCCAGCTCAGCACCGCGTTTTTCAAGAAGTCGAGCTGCGGCGGCCGGACCGGGGGGCCGCCGAATCCCTCCACGGCCGACGAAAGACTTCCACGCGAGCAGGCCGACACTGCGATAAAGGTCATTGCGCACACCAACAGCAGGTACGCACGTTCCCGCAGCCCAAGGTGGGTAAAGTGTGTCGTGCCGGACGAGCGAGGTTTCGGCACGTGGGGGTATGCTATGGGGCCGTTCGCGTCGTGAGCTCTTTCTTGGTGTCGCTCGCAATCGTGCTGCTCGTCGGCGATTTCGGGTCCACCTTTTTCTATCACGTGCCTCAGCATCTGTGGTTCAAGCTGCACTTGCGCACGCACCACGACAAATCGCGCTCGTACTGGGACCACGCCATCGTCTCGAAGGATCCGTGGGTCCTGCTCGACGGCCTCCTCGGAGCGCTTCCTTACATCCTCATCGCGGCAGGCCTGAGCCTGCTGGGCCCGGCTTGGATGGCCGGCGCCGTCCTCGGTCTCCTTCTAGGCCAAACGCACGTCTGGTGGCGCCATACCTGCGAGATCGGCTGGGTCAGCCCGCCTTGGCTCGTGCGAATCGCCCGCACGTTTTCGATCGTGCTCCCCGAAGACCATAATGGCCACCACCAAAATCCCGATATTGAGTTTGGCGACCTTTTTCGTTTCTATGATGCGCCTGCCCGAGCCATGCTGACATATGTCAGGGCAGTCCAACGAAGGCGCCGGACCGCGCTGAAGCGTCTGCACCGGATTCGCGCTTTGCGAACCCTGCGCAATACGCAACGAGCGTAGGTTCTTCTAGTTAATCAGAGGGTTGATGACCAAGCGCGTACTCTTGTTGATCTCGGATACCGGCGGGGGACACCGCAGCGCGGCCAATGCCGTCGCCGCCGCCCTCGAGGAGGTTCGGTTTGGGCCACACGGCGAGAGCCTGCTGCTCGAGCACCGAATCGACGACGTCGCCGCCCACTGCACGTTTCCGCTTTCGCAGTTAGGTCCGGCTTACAGCGCCGCCCTCCGCTTCGCCCCACCGATTTATGGGGCGCTCTATCATGCGACCAATGGACGGCGCCGCTTCCGCAGCGTCGTCCGCTTTTGCGAGCCCCTCTACCGCGAACGCCTGCGCGACCTCTTCCTGGAGTACAAGCCCGACGTCATCGTCTCGGTCCATCCGCTGCTCAACCACGCGGCACTGCGTGCCCGCGCCGACGCCGGGATCATGCACGTCCCGGTCATCACGGTCATCACCGACCTGGGCAAGGTCCACGAGGGCTGGCTCGTCCCTGAAGTCGACGCGGTCGTCGTTCCGGCGCCCGAGGTCTTCCGCCGGGCCCGCGAGCGGGGCATTCCGCTCGAGCGGATCTACCAGCTCGGGCACCCCGTGCACCCGAAGTTCGAAGACGTTACCGAGAGCAAACAGCAACTCCGTTCGCAGCTCGGCTTGCCCGTCGAGAAGACGATCGCTCTTTTGATGGCCGGGGGTGAAGGCGGCGGCAAACTCTTGCCGACGACCATGGCCCTTGCCAAGTCGCGGCTGCCCCTGCACCTCGTCGTGATAACCGGGCGAAACGTCGCACTGCGCACCAAGCTCAACGAGCTCGCCCCGACCCTCCCGACCCCGATGACGATCCTCGGCTACTGCGACAACGTCCCCGAGCTGATGCGGGCAGCGGACTTGCTCGTAACCAAAGCCGGCCCCGGGGCGATCGCCGAGGCAAGCATCGCGGAAGTGCCGGTCGTGGTGTACGACTTCATCCCCGGCCAAGAACGAGGCAACCTCGACTACGTGCGCACCAACGGCATCGGCGTGGTCGCCCTGACGGCCGCCGACGTCGTGACGTCGGTGCGCCGCATCGTCGCCAATCTCGAGCGTTTGCAAGCGATGCGCGACCGGCAGGGCTCGGTCGCGCCGCGCGGCAGCTCGCGCCGGATCGCGGAACTGGTGGCGAACATCGCCTGCGGCGAGCTCAGCGACTCACCCCCGACGCTTCCCGAGGCCGCCGCCGCGCTCTAAGCAGGGTGCCGCGTCGCGACTGGTGCGGGGTTTTCCAGCACCCTGACTCAGTCCGGCTCTTTCGCCGTCAGCCCGCCGCGGCGCGCCATGGTCGCCGCGCCGATCGCGCCCGCGTCGTTGCCGAGCGTCGCTTGGACGATCTTCGTCGTCCCGCGCGGCACCATCGTGGTCAGCTCGTCCACTTTGGGCCGGAGTGCCGCGAGCATGAAATCGCCAGCGCTCGCGACGCCGCCTCCGAGCGCGATCAGCTCGGGATTGACGAACGCGATCACGTTGGCGACGCCACGAGCCAGGTCGTCGATGTAGCGATTCCAAGCGGCGACCGCGTGCGGCACGCCCGCTTCGGCCGCCTTCCGAATCGCTTTCGAGCCGAGCTTTTGCGCTTTGCGCGCGAGCAGTTCGCTGCGTGGAAACGAGTGCGCGATAGCGAGCGCGTGACGCAGCAACCCCGTACCGGACGCCTGCGCTTCGAAGCAGCCCGTCTTACCGCAATTGCAGATGAAGCCGTCGGTCGCCCGGATCTGTTGGTGACCGATCTCGCCCGCGCCCGCGCGATTGCCGAGCAGCAAGTTGCCTTCGGCGACGATCCCGCCTCCGATCCCGGTGCCGATCGTCAGCAGCACGAAGTTAGCCGTGCCGCGGCCGCTGCCGAAAGCGTGCTCACCCAACGTGGCGCAACGCGCATCATTGGCGACGAGCACTGTCCGCCCCAAACGCTCGCTCAGGAGTCGTCCAAGCGGCACGTCGTGCCAGCCGAAGTTGGGGGAATAACGGACCGTCCCCGTCCCTAAATCGATGTTGCCGGGGGACCCGACGCCGATGGCGGAGACGTCTTTGTCCTTATTTTGCCCGAGCGCGCCTTCGACCGCGGCAACGATGACGCCGATGACGTGCTCGAAGTCGCGATCGACCAAGTCGATCTCGGTGCGGGCCGTGATCGTGCCAGCCTTGTCGACGACGGTCGCCAAGACGTGGGAACCGCCCAGATCGACGCCGACGCTCTTAATGTTGACTTTCTCCATCACGCGTGCGCTTCGGCTTCGAAGGCGGCTGCCCTCGTGGCTCGCGAACGTGTCAACATGGCAACGCTCCCGCTTCCGGCTGGCCTCCTCGACGAAGTTATCGCGACCCGTCGGGACCTGCACGAGCATCCCGAGCTGGGCTTCGAGGAGTTTCGAACCGCCGGCATCGTCGCGGCGCGCTTGCGCTCCCTCGGCTTCGACGTTCACGAAGGGATCGCGACGACGGGGGTCGTCGGCGTCATGCGCGGACACGCGCCCGGCAAGACCGTCATGCTGCGGGCGGATATGGACGCGCTCCCGCTGCGCGAGGAGACCGAGCACGCGTACCGTTCGAAGAGCGACGGCAAGATGCACGCCTGCGGTCACGACGGCCACGTCGCGATCTTGCTCGGCGCGGCGCGGCTGATCGCCGAGCGGTCGAGCGAGCTCGCCGGCACGCTGGTGCTCTGCTTCCAGCCCGCCGAAGAGGGCAAAGGCGGCGCCAAGGCGATGGTCGAGGAGGGCCTCATCGAGCGCTTCCGGATCGAGCGGGCCTACGGGTTGCATCTCTTCTCCCAGCTCCCGACGGGCGTGCTCGGCTTTCGCGCCGGCGAGTTCTATGCTTCCAGCGACTCGATCGAGATCACGATCCGCGGCGAAGGCGGACACGGCGCAGCCCCGCACTTGTCGATCGATCCGATCCTCGTCGCGGCCGAGTTCGTGAGCGCGGTGCAGAAGGTCGTGAGCCGGCAAATCGACCCGCTCGAGCCGGCCGTGGTCACGATCGGCGCAATTCACGGCGGCACGACGCACAACGTCATCCCGTCGAGCGCGACGATGCTCGGCACGGTACGCGCGTTCGATCAAGGCGTGCGCGAAATGATGGCCGGCCGCATCGAGCGCGTGCTCGCCGGCGTATGCGCGTCCTCCGGCGCGAGCTACGACTTCTCGTACCTGTGGCGCTATCCCGTGACCTCGAACGACCCCCGACAAAACGCTTACGTCCGCGCGCTCGCGGCGCGCATGTTCGGCGAGCGCTGCGTCGTCGACGCCGAGCGGCACATGGGCGCCGAAGATTTCTCATTTTTCGCGCAAAAGGTCCCGGCTTGCTACTTCGTGCTCGGCGCCAACGGCAGTCGTGAGACGAGCTACCCGCACCACCACGGTAAGTTCGACCTCGACGAAGATGCGCTCGCGACGGGCGTCGCGATGATGACGGCGCTCGCCCTCGATGCGCCGACGCACGCGCCCTGAGCGCTAGTGTGCCGGAGACGGTGCACTAGTACTAGTTCGCGGGGCTAAGACCGTCCGGCTGGCGCGACGCTGTCTTGGATGCTTTTTGGACGCTCCGCGGACGGCCGTCGCGGAGGCTCTCTCGGGACAGGCAATTCAGTCGCGAAGTAACGCACAAGGAAGCACCATGATAGGATCCCTGCTGTCATTCACCGCACGCTGCCAATCGTGGCTGGCGCTGCCGGTCGCCTGCAGCGGAAGGCTGTCGTTACGGTAGTCGTATCGCGGTCCGGACTCGTCCAGCGGGCAGCCTTCGCCCAGAGTTCAGGCAATAAACAATTTGATGCGGCGGCCATCGCCGCAACGGAGGCGACGGCGTTTGCCCCAGCCGCGCGGCAGTGCGTTGCGATCGATAGCACCTTTCACTACGCCCTTGGCTATGGCGCGTCCGGGGCGCTGCAAACCGCCGTCGTGCCGAGCTCGAGCATCCAGTTGACGAGCACTCAGACGCGACGCTGACCGCGACCTGACCCTGGGCAGCCTATGGCCGACGCTCGCACGATGCTTCTTGCGGCCTTGCCGGGACCCTTGGCATTCTAGCTAGTGTGCCCTAGGAAGGCTTGACCACCGTGTTGCCGGGATCGTTGTAAGCCGAGTAGAGCAGGGTGATCTGGTCGGCCTTGCAGCGCGTGACGCGATACGTCTGCAAGTCGAAGTTGCACGTCTCTTCCGTGCCGTCTTTGAAATCGTACTGGAAGGTGCCGACTTTCTTGCCGTCCTGCACTTGATCGGGCAGGCGCTCGAAGGGAACGTCCTTGTTCGCTTTGGCGTTGCGCACCAGCCCCGCGATGTCGACGTCGAGGTTGTTCGAGGTCGTTCCCGACTTCTGCCACTTCCCGTCGCTATAGGTCCAGTACGTGTTGCCGATGATGACCGTCTTGACCGGCTTGCCTTCGAACTCCGTCGTCATCTGATACCGGTTGGGGGCGACCCATACGCCGACCGAGCGAACCGAGCCCAGCACGGTCAGCTTGTAGGAGTGCAGGCTTGAAAAAGCCCCCAGCACTTTGGCGCGCAAGCTTGCGTCGGGTGCGGCGGCCGAGCCCGCGGGCAGTGCCAAGACCATCAGCGCGGCGGCGAGCCCGCGGCGAACCGTATCCTGCATTTGTCGACCTCCAAGCGGCATCCTCAACGAAACGTTGCTTTCTCGCGGAACGTCACGCACCCCCGGGGTCCGCTCGGCCGCGGGAGCGAAGCATCCGCGCATGCGCGAGACCATCGACCTTATCTCCCACCAAGCGGCGCGCGAGCTGCGCGCCTTCACGCAGCGCACCGGCCAGCCGACCGCGCTCGAGTTGATCGACCTTGACCCGATGGAGCACGTCTCGGAGATCGAGATCACCGAAGAGCACGTCACGGTCACCTACAACGAAAAGACGACCCACCGCTATAACGTCAACGAGATCTCGCATAAGGAGTGGTCGTACAAATACAACGACGACCCCGAGTTCGTCAAAGCGATCGCGACGCTCATCGGCTTGGCGCGCAAGCATCTGCGCGACCTGCCCGACAACGTAGCCTGCCCACCGGGCTGCGCCGAGTGCTGCTCCGGCTACGAGCCTTTCGTCAGCCGAGCCGACGTCGAACGAATCGCCGCTCATTTGGGCATGACGTACGAGGAGACGCTTTCCCGCTACGTCGTCGCGCGAGACTCGGCCGACGGCTTCATCGTCGGTTATCTGCGCAAAGTCGAGGAGGATATCGCGAGCAAGTGCCTCTTCCTCAAAGGCAGCAGTTCGGGGCGTTACTATTGCGGAATTTACGAGGCGCGCCCGCACGACTGCGGGGCTTTCACGCCGATCGGCTGCGAAGACGTCGACGGCTCGTTACGCCATACGCGGAAGTTCGAACCGGGCGGCCCGTTTAAGCCGCGGCACAACGGCGAGCCGCCGCGGGGCCGGCGCCGCCGCTAATTTCCGGCGCTTGTCTTCCCGACAAGGAGGCCCTTTTCGAGGCTGCGGTCCGGGAAGGACGGTGCCGTGAGAAGGCTTGGAATGGCGTTAACCTGTGCGGTCGCGCTCGGCGCAACGTTGCCGGCACTTGCACGAGCGCCCGGACCGATGGACACGGGGATGTCGAATGACGCCTCGATGTCGTCTGCGGCTTCCGGCAGTAAGATCTACAACATCGGCGCGCAGAACGGCTCGAACGAGACCGGAACGGTCACGCTCGGCTCGCACGGGCCGAACAAGACGGTCGTCTCCGTCGATATCCAGGGGGCACCGGCCGGCGATCTCCAACCCGTTCACATCCACACGGGTACCTGCGCGAACCTCGACCCAACGCCGGCTTATCCGCTGAACAACCTCACGGCTGGGCACTCGCGGACCGTCGTCAACGTTCCGCTCGGCAAACTGCTCGCCGGCGGTTATGCCGGCAACGTGCACCAGTCTTTGACCGACGTCAAAGATTACGTCGCCTGCGGCGACTTGACGCCCGCCAACGCTGCCTCTTCGAGCGCTTACCCAGAGCCCACGGCCACGGCGAAGGGCGGCCACTAAGCAGCAACCCGACACAAAGCGGGCGTCCCTCGCAAAGGGCGCCGCTTCCGCACGCCTTCTTAAGGCGCGCGGTTTAGCGCCGGCAACCCGCGGGAACGACTCCGCTTGCCAGGCAACGTTGCTGCCGGGCCGGAGGTGTATCGGCATGTCACTCGTTCGGGCTGCGCTCTGCTGCGCCGCGGCGCTCGCCGTCGCGGCTCCGGCCCTCGCCCAGAACACGCTGTCGACCATGGGCAAGGGAACGCTGACCTACAATTTCAAGGCCCAGAACAACTCGGGGGAGACCGGGACCGTCATCCTCAAGCCCGACGGCAAGAAGACCGTCATAACCATCACGCTGGCCGGGGCGCCGGCGAGTGCTCAGCCCGCCCACGTCCATCCCGGGACGTGTGCCAAGCTCGACCCACGGCCTGCCTATCCCCTTAGCAACGTCCTCGGCGGGAGCTCAACGACGACGCTCGACGTGCCCCTCGCCAAACTCACGGGCGGCGGCTACGCGGTCAACGTGCACAAATCGTTGAACGAGCTCGCGGTCTACGTCGCCTGCGCGGACCTGAGCGCGGCCAACATGCCGGCGATGGACATGCCGACCGCGGCGCCGACGCCCGGCCCCGTATCGACCTACTGACGCGCCGCGACCCAAGGCGTTGGCCGGAGCGAAGCTCGCGGGCAACGAGGAGCCCAGCATGGATGTAGAACTGGATCGCCCGTCCCGCTTCGGCGAGCCGCCCGAAAGCGAGCTTCCCGTCGACATCCGCGACGTCTATGCGAAGAACCGTGAGAAGATCGGCTTCGTGCCGAACGTGTTCCGCGCGTATGCGCGCCGGCCCGAGCACTTTCGAGCCTTCATGACCTATCACGACGTGCTGATGCGGGGACCGAGCGGACTTTCGCGCGCCGAGCGCGAGGCGATCATCGTCGCCGTCTCGTCCGAGAACCGCTGCCAATACTGCACGACCGCGCACGGCGCCGCGTTGCGCGTGTTGGGAAAAGACGCCGTCCTCGCCGAGCAGATCGCGATCGATTGGCGCACGGCCGAGCTCTCGCCGCGCTGGCGCGCGATGCTCACGTTCGCCTCGCGCGTCAACGAACCGGGCTTCACGGCGAGCGACGCCGAGCTCTCAGAATTGCGCGCGGCGGGCTTTTCCGACGACGACGCCTGGGACATCGCGGCGGTCGCCGCCTTCTTCGGCTTCTCCAACCGCATGGCCGGCTTTATGAACATGCGGCCGAATCGAGAGTTCTACGCGATGGGCCGCGAGGACGGCTAGGCTCGCTAAGCCGCGAGCTCGGCCGGTGCGTTCACGAGCTCTTCGCGCAAACGGCGCTTGGCCCGCGAGATGTAGGTCTTGACGGTGCCGAGCGGTATCGAAAGCTGCTCGGCGATCTCGCGATAGCGCAGATCGGAGACGTAGTACAGTTCGAGAACCTCACGGTAGTGCTCGGGCAGCGTTTCGAGCGCGGCGTGGACGCGTTCGGCTTCGTCGTTGCGCAGCGCGAGCTCTTCGGGGCCAAGCTGGCTCGGCGTCTCTTCGACTTCGGTCGAGGCGAAGGCGGCTGCCCGCCGGCGGCGCCGCAGCGCGTCGAACGACGCATTGCGGGCGATCACGAAGAGCCAGCGCGAGAAGGGACGGTCCGGCCGGAACTCGTCGATGCGCCGGAACGCGCGCAGGAAGGCGTCCTGCGCGATGTCCTTCGCCTCGTCGGGATCGCGCGTCAGGCGATAAGCCAAACGCACCACCGTCGCGCGATAGCGGTCGACCAGCAGGCCGAAGGCTTCGGCGGAGCCGGTTTGGGCGGCATCGACGAGGACCGCGTCGGCAACCTCGCCGCTCACGGCGATTTCCTCAAAGCGGTTTGCCCTCCAAGACACTTTACTTGGTCAACTAATCACTTTATAGCGCGAATAGTCATTGAGGTCAAGGTTCTTGCGGAAGTTTAACTCGATACGTTAAGATGGGCAGGTGAACGCGCCGGGGCCGACCATCGACGATCGAATCGACAATCCGGGCGCGGAGGCTTGGCAGCTCATGTGGGAGCTGTTCAAGGCGAGCAAGCCCTACATCGAGTCGGTTGCCGCCGAGTTCGAGCTGACCCCGCAGCAGATGTACGCGCTCAAGCATCTTTCGAACGAGCGGCCGATGGCGATGAGCGATTTGGCTTCGGTGCTCGGCTGCGACGCCTCGAACGTCACCGCGATCGTCGACAAGCTTGAGGCGCGCGGCTTTGTCGAGCGCAAGAGCGCAGATTACGACCGGCGCGTCAAGGCGCTCTTGGTCACCCCGGCCGGAACGGCTCTGCAAGGGCGCATCGGCGCCCGCAGCCATCAGGCGCCGCCCGCCATCGAGCGCCTCAGCGCCGAACACCAGCGCGCCCTGCGCGACCTGTTGCGACGCGCCCTCGACACGCTGACCTAACTCTAGTCGCGGCGATCGCCGTCGTCGCAACGGGCTTCGCGCGTGCTTCGCTCGGCCCCAAAGGCTGGTCGTTCTACGCGAGCAATCCGTTCTTTTGGACGAAGCTCGGCCTGTTCGGAATCGTCGGCCGCATCTCGCTCGCGCCGACGCTCGCCTTCATTCGCTGGTCGCGCGCCGAAATGGCGCCCATCGCTTGGGCCGAGATCGGTCGAGCCCGCGCTTTCGTGGCCGTGGAGCTCGGTCTGCTCTTCCTGCTTCCGCTGTTCGCTTCGTTGATGAGCCGCGGCATCAAGCCGTAGCCGACGACAACTCGCTGCCGGCCCGCGCGAGGATCGCGGCGTACCGTTGCGCGTCGACGTTGCCGCCGCTGAGCACGATGCCGACGCGCTTGCCGCCGGCAGCAGCGAGCTTGCCGGCCAACAAGGCGGCGAGCGCGCTCGCGCCGCTCGGCTCGACGACGAGCTTGAGCCGCTCGAAAGCAAAGCGCATCGCCGCGCGGATCTCGTCGTCGCTGACCGTCAGGATGCCGGCGCACAGCCGCTTGACGATCGGAAATGTCAGCTCGCCGGGCGAGGTGGTTTGCTGGCCATCGGCGATCGTTAGCGGAACCGCGATCTCGACGCGCTCGCCGCGCGCGAACGATTGCGCGAAGTCGTCGCCGGCTTCCGGCTCGACCCCGTAGACGGCGATCCCGGGGCGCAGCGCGCTCGCCGCGAGCGCGCTGCCAGCGAGCAGACCGCCGCCGCCGGTCGGGACCAGCAGGACGTCGAGTTCGGGAACCTCTTCGAGCAGTTCGAGCGCGGCCGTTCCCTGGCCCGCGACGATCGCCGGGTCGTCGTACGGCGGGACGAGCGTGGCGCCGCGCTTGCGCGCGATCCCAGCCGCGATCTCGGCGCGATTCATCTGCGCGCGCTCGTAGAAGACGATCTCGGCCCCGTAGCCGCGCGTGGCGGCGACCTTCGACTCGGGCGCGTCGAGCGGCATCACGATCGTCGCCGGCGCACCGAGCAGACGGGCCGCGAGCGCCGTGCCTTGCGCGTGGTTGCCGCTCGAGAAGGCGACGACGCCGCGCTCGCGCTCCGGGGGCGACAATTGCGCGATGCGATTGTACGCGCCGCGAAACTTGAAGGCGCCCATCCGCTGCAAGTTCTCGCACTTCAGATACGCCCGCGTGCCGGTCAGCGCGTCGAGCGTACGCGAGGTAACGACCGGCGTGCGGTGGGCGACGCCGCGCAGACGCTCCGCGGCCGCCCGCACGTCGTCGAAGGTCACCGTCACGCGCAGTTCACGGCTGCTTTGCCGGATGCACGTGAAACGCGGCGATCTTGCCGTCGGCGTCGAGCGTCATGTCCTCGCTCCAGGTCGCCTTGTCGAACGTCGCCGCGAACGTGTGGTAGCCTTGGGCCGGATCCGACGGCGTGGTCTCCTTGACGCCCTTGAACGCGCCGAGCGCGTTGAGATCGTTGGAAAGCCGACCGACCTTGGCGCGGTCCTCGAGTTGCGGCCGGCGCAAGGCGTTGAAGTCGCCTTCGACCGGGCGCATGTTATTTGCGACGATCGCCTTGGTCACGTCGGCCGCGAGCCGCTCGTTGAGATCGTGATGCGGCACGACGAGCCGGAAGACGAGCGCGGTCACGACGACGACGGCAAAAACGAAGAGTTGCTGGCGCAGCGCCGTCGGCTTGCGCGATTGCATCGGACGGCGGCCGGGCGGCAGGCCGTTGCCGGGCGTCACGTTCCCCGGCGTCACGTTCACGGGCGGGCTCGTCATCGTTCTTCCCTCACCGTCGTGCGCGCAGCGAAGGGTTGGAAACGCAGGCCGGCGTTCCACTCCTGCGCCAAACGCAAGCTCCACTCGCTTTCGAACAGCGCGACGAGCGTCCCCGCGGCATCCTCGACCAGCTTCGCGCTCGAAGGCCAGGTCGCGGCGGCCAGCGCGGCCGCGTCGCCCTCGACCAGCCGTGCCACGCTGTACGGCAGCCCCGTGAGGGCCGTCTCGACGTTGTACTCCGAGGCCAAGCGGTACTTCGCGACCTCGAACTGCAGCTCGCCGACCGCGGCGAAGATCGGCTCGGTGCGGACCTGCCCCGCTGCGTAGAACGTCTGAATCGCGCCCTCTTCGGAGAGTTGCGCGATGCCCTTTTGAAACGACTTGTAGGAGCCCGTGTCGACGTTGCGCACGAGCGCGAAATGCTCGGGCGCGAAGGGCGGGATCCGATCGTACGTGACGCTCGGCTCGCCCTCGTACAGCGTGTCGCCGATCGCGAACGAGCCGGGATTGGCCAAGCCCACCACGTCGCCGGCATACGCTTCGTCGACCACTTCGCGGTCGCTGGCGAAGAGCTTCATGGCGCGCGTCACGCGCACGTCCTTGCCCGTGCGCACGTTGCGCACCGTCATGTCGCGCTCGAACTTGCCGCTGCAGATCCGTAGAAACGCGACGCGGTCGCGATGGCGCGGATCCATGTTCGCCTGAATCTTGAAGACGAAACCCGAGAACTGCGGGGAATCCGAGGGGACCAGCGCCGCTTCGGTCGCGCCGTCGCGCAGCCCGAGTCGCGGCGACGGCGGAGGCGCCAGGTCGACGAACGCGTCCAGGAACAGCTCGACGCCGAAGTTCGTGACCGCGCTGCCGAAGAAGACCGGCGTCAGCTCGCCGCGCGAGAACGCGTCGCGGTCGAAGCGCGTCCCCGCGCCTTCGAGCAGCTCCAACTCGTCGAGAAAGGCGCGATGGCTGTGCTCGTCGGTAAGCGCGGCGAGCTGCGCGTCGCGCACGTTCGTCACCCGAACGGGCGCGCGTTTGGCGCCGTGCTCGGTGCGCTCGAACAGGTGGACGGCGGCCGCTTCACGGTCGTAGACGCCGCGAAAGCTCGGACCGTTGCCGATCGGCCAGTTGATCGGAGCGGTTCCGATGCCGAGCACTTTCTCGAGCTCGTCGAGCAGCTCGAGCGGCTCGCGGCTAGGACGGTCCATCTTGTTGATGAACGTGAACAGCGGAATGCGCCGCGCCCGGCAGATCGCGAAGAGCTTTTTCGTTTGCGGCTCGACGCCTTTGGCTGCGTCGATCAGCATGACCGCGCTGTCCGCAGCCAACAACGTGCGATACGTGTCCTCGCCGAAATCTTGGTGGCCAGGCGTGTCGAGCAAGTTCAGCGTGAAGCCGCGATAGGGGAACTGCAAGACCGTCGAGGTGATCGAGATCCCGCGCTCGCGCTCAAGCGCCATCCAGTCGGAGGTCGCCTGGCGCGCCCGCCGGCGGGCGGTGACCTGCCCGGCCGTGTTGATCGCGCCGCCATAGAGAAGCAGCTTCTCGGTAAGCGTCGTCTTGCCGGCGTCGGGATGCGAGATGATGGCAAACGTGCGCCGGCGCTCGACCGCTTCGGTCAGCGCGCTTCGCCCGCTCGTCGAGGTCGAGTCATCGATCAGCATCGGAACCACGTCGTTCGACACGCGCCGCGGCCGCCCGGTTGCCGCAGGCCCGCCTCAGGGCAGGATGCGCGCGCCGGCGGCCGTGCGATAGCGGCGCAGCTCCCACCATCCACCGGCGTCGCGCAGCAGCGCCAGTTCGCGCCGGCCGGCGAGCCCGAACGGTGGACCGGCGGCCTGGAAGAGCCGCGCCCCCGCGACGTGCAAGCGTTCCTCGCCGCGAACGAGCCGCAGGTCGCCGTCGCCGACGAGCACGCTGCAGTCGCCGCTCCGAACGGTGGTGCCGCTGGGCAACGGGAGCAGCCCGGCGGGAAGGCGCGCTTGGACGAACGCTCGCGGTCCCCGCTCGCGCGCCAGCTCCGTGAAGCACGCGGGGAACGCCGAGAGCGCCCAGGGCGCGTCGCCGATTACCGGCGCGGGCGCGCGCAGCGACGGCGCTTGATACCGAGGCGCGCTGGGTGAACCGGTCGCCTGCACTGCGGCGAGCTCGAGCGGTTTCCCGGACCGGTAGAACGCCGCGCCCACGGCGAGGGCTCCCACGACCAGGAACGTCGCGGCCAGATAATAGCGGAGCAACGGCTAACGCCCGGTCAGGCGGCGCTTTCCTCCCTCTCGGCCTCGTACTCGGCTTCGCCGAGCTCGACCGAGATGCGTCCGATGCGTGAATCCGCCATGCCGTAGTAGACGTCGAAAGCGCGCGGCCCGGCGCCCGGACGCAGGTCGATGCCCGTCGGAAAGACCACGTCGTTCACCGTTCCGCGGCGCTCTTCGTCGGTCTCGGGAGCCAGGATCGGGCGTGGCGAGCGGTAGAGCACGATGTCGGGCCTCAACGCGTCGTGGATGACGATTCCTGCTCTGTAGCGCATGCCGGCAGCCCGGCCCTGGACATCATATTTCGCATCCACGCCGTGGAAGATCGAGAACCAGCCTTCCTCGGTGCGCACCGGCGGCGTGCCGGCGCCGTTCTTGATGCGGCCCCAATCGTGCGCGGGCTCGAGCACGATCGTGCTCTCAGCGACCTTGAGGAGCCCAGCCGGCGAATCCAAGACGGGCCCGAGCGGAACGTACGCGATCCGCGTGCTCTCGCGCTCGCGGGCCGGCAAGTCGAGGATGAACGGAATGGCTGCCGCGCCGTCGAGCGTCGACATGTGCAGCATCGGACGATGGTAGAGCGCCAAGCTCGGAACTCCGCTCGGCGAGAAGACGGGCTCGGGGAAGAACATGCCGTCCTTGTCGTCGGCCGAAGGCAGTCCGGGCGCCGAAAAATCGACGAGTCCCAAACGCTGCCAAGCGTAACCGTCGTGGGAGAGCGCGACGGCGATGCGCGGTCCCTCGGGACCGTACGCGGTGTACACCATCACGTAGGAGTCGAGCAAGGGCAAGAAGGTGACGCGCGGATCCTCGCAGCCGTAGCCGCCCGGCTCGTCGCGCAACTCGTACGGCGCTTCGGGCTGCAGCGCGAAGCCGACCTGGGTCAGCCGTTCGCCCGCGGCCTCGTAGATGCCGATGCGCGAGCAATTTCCGGTGGCGACCATGCGCGGATACAACAACAGCTTACCGTCGCGGCTGCGGGTGGCAGCGGGGTTGAGAATGCCCTCGGCGTCCAGCGGGCCGCCCTCGGGTTCGAGCACCACGCCCTGGCGATTGACGCGCACCTCGAGCGAGGTGATCGCGGGTCCCTCCATCCTAGACAAATCCTTCCATCAAGCCTTTGCGACTTGACAGTGTATCGACCGTAGCCGGCGTCACTTGAGCACGGTCGAAGCTATGGGATCGCCTTCGGGCGTCACGACGTCGAGAACCGAACCCAAACGATAGACGGAGTTGGGCACGATCCAGAGCGTAAACGTACGATATTGCTCGGTCGGTTCGCCCCCGTCGGCGGGCGCTCGATCGAACGCGACGATGCGGACCCGCTGGGCATTGGCGCGGATCGACTCGATGACTTGCCGCCAGCCCGAATCTTGATGCGGGCCCATCAGCAAGAGGACTCCGAACTCGTGATTGAAACGCACCGGAGCCCGTATCTTGAACTCCTCGAGGTCGTGTCGATTGCGGACGATCGTAATCTCGTTCCCGCCGGCTGCCGCGGTCGCACCCTGCGTGTACGTTCGCACCCGCACTTCGCGGCAGCCCGTGAGAAGGAGCGCCAGGGCGGCGATCGCCGCGAGCTTCTTCATCGCCAGCCCGCTTCGCGGCGGACCAGACTTGGCCTCGCGAGTTAGGCCCCGAGAGAACGAGGCCTTGGTAGCCATCGAGCGCGAAAGGTGGAATTTGTGATACAAAACTGCTCTTGTCGTTGCCCCTCACGCGAACGGCTCCTAGACTGTAGCGTATCGTGAAGACGTTCCGCGGTTTGGCGGTCGCGAGCGCCGTCCTTGCTTTTGCCATCGCGATCCTGGGAAGCTGGGTGCGGATCAACGGCGCAGGCATGACCTGTCCGGATTGGCCGCTTTGCCGGGGCGCGCTGATCCCTTCTCTGGAGGGCGGGGTCGTCCTGGAGTGGACGCATCGCCTGTTCGTCTTCCTTGAGGGCTTTATCATTTTGGGCGCGATGGTCGCCGGCTGGCGCTGTCGCAAAGAGATCGCCGGCGTGAGCGCGACGCTGGGCGCGGTGGTCGCGAGCTTTGTGCTCCAAGTCGGGCTCGGCGGCGTAACCATTTTCCAGGCGAATAGCCCGATCTCGGTGATGCTGCACTGGGGCGCGGCGATGCTGCTGCTCTCGAGCCTAACGGTCTTGGCGCTGCTGGCCTTGCTGGCGCCGAGCCCGGTCTCGGCGCAGCCCGACCGCGGCGAGAGCCCGCGCGTCCCGCTTGCCTTGGGCGTCGCGGCCGCGTTCGCGTTCGTGACCATGTGCCTGGGCGCGTACGTCAGCTCGAGCAATTTCGGACTGGCCTGCTCGACCTTCCCCGGCTGCGATTCGACGCTGCTGGGAGCCGGCACGCCACAGCTCCTCCAGATGTTGCACCGCTTCGCGGCGGAGTCGTTCTTGGTCGTGGCGCTGCTCGTCAACTTCGTCGCGCTCGGCGCCTCGCTGCGCGTGCGCGCCTTCACGGTGCTCGGGACGGTACTGGTGCTGCTGCAGCTCGGGTTGGGCGTCGCAAACGTCTTCTGGCAGCTGCCCACGGCGCTGCGTGAGGCGCACGCGGCCAATGCCGTGGCCACCTTCCTGGCCTTCGTGATCGCCGCGGCGCTCGCGGCCCTCGATCCGTACGTCGGGGCCCATCGCGTTCCGCAGCGGACGCTGGGCTCGCGCTCGGTAGCCCGCAGCCTGTGAGCTCGACGCTCTCTCGCGTCGACGGGAACGTCGCGGCGCTCTCGACGGGCTGGCGCGGCGTCCTCAACGACTACTACGAGCTGACCAAGCCGCGCATCGTTCTGCTGCTGCTGATCACCACGCTGGCCGCGATGATCATGGCCGCGCACGGCCTTCCCCCGTTCGGTCTGACCGTCATCACCTTGCTCGGCGGCGCGCTCGCCGCCGGCTCCGGCGGAGCGTTCAACTGCGTCATCGACCGCGACATCGACCGCAAGATGACGCGCACGCTGATGCGGCCCATCGCGGCTCAACGCATTCCCCCGGAGCGTGGGATCGTCTTCGCAACCGTGCTCGGGCTGGTCTCGTTCGGGTTGCTGTACCTGCTGGTCAACCCGCTCGCAGCCTGGCTCTCGCTTGGCGGCAACGTCTATTACGTGGTCGTCTACACCCTGTGGCTCAAGCGCACGACCACGCTGAACATCGTGATCGGGGGCGCTGCCGGTGCCGTTCCGCCTTTAGTCGGATGGGCTGCGGTCACGCACACCGTCGGCGCGCCGGCGCTGGCGCTCTTCGGGCTCATCTTCCTGTGGACGCCGCCGCACTTCTGGGCGCTCGCGCTGATGACCAATACCGACTACCACAAAGCCAACGTCCCGATGCTGCCCAACGTCAAGGGCATCGCCCGCGCGAAGCAAGAGGTTTTCTGGTATACGGTCGTCTTGGTGGTCGCATCGTTGACCCTCTGGCCGCTCCACGTGATGGGCCTGTGGTACTTCATCCCGGCTGTCGTTTTCGGCGCGATCTTCGTTTACTACGCATGGAGGATGTTGCGGGGGCCGACGAAACCCACTGCACGCGTGGTGTTCAAATATTCTCTTCTGTATTTGGCGCTGATGTGCGCCGCGATGGTCCTCGACCGAGTCCTCGGGTAGGGCCCCTGCGATGACCGTCCACTCTCCCAAGCGCCCCCAGAAAGCGCCGGCTGAACCGGCGCGCGTGGCCGGCCACACCTTCGATCGCACGAACCTTCCGCTGCTGCTGACCTTAGGGCTCGGCGTCTTCGCGGGAGCGCTCGACCTCGGCGTGCTTTCGCCCGCGCTGCCCGCGATCGCCCGCGGCTTCTCGGTCGCGCCGCGCGACGTGGCCTGGGTTTTCACGCTGTATCTGTTTGCGAACGTCGTCGCCATTCCGGTGATGACGAAGCTGTCGGATACCTATGGGCGGCGGCCGATCTACATTCTTTGCGTATCGATCTTCCTGGCGGGCAGCATGCTCGCGATCGTCGCGCCGAGCTTCGCGGTCTTCTTGTTGGCGCGCGCGATTCAGGCCGCAGGCGCGGGCGGCATCTTCCCGGTCGCGACCGCGGCGATCGCTGACCGCGTGCCGGTCGAGCGGCGCGGTTCCGCGCTCGGCATGCTCGGCGCGATCTGGGGACTGGCTGCCATCATCGGCCCCAACATCGGCGGCGTGTTAACGCACTTCCTATCGTGGCGCTGGATCTTCGCGGCGAACCTGCCGCTCTCGATCGCCGTCATCGTGCTCGCGCGCAAGCACGTCCCGACGACGGCGGCGCGCGTGCGCGGTCCCCTCGACGTCGCCGGAATTGCCGCGCTGGCGATCGGTTTGCTCGGCGTGATGGTCGGCTTGACGCGGCTCGATCCCAATTCGGCTGCGATCGGGGGCGGAACCGTCTTCGGCGCGCTCGGCGTTGCCGTCATCGCGTTCTCGTCGCTGGCCGCGATCGAACGACGGGCGAATACGCCGATCATCTCGCCGCGTCTTTTCGAGACGCGCCAGCTGGTCGTCACCTATGGGCTCGAAGTTCTCATCGGCCTGCTCGAAGGCGCGCTCTTCTTCATGCCCGCCGCGCTCGTCGCCGCGGACCGCCTCAGCTATGCCGCCGCCGGCGCCATCTCGGCGATCGGCGCGATCATGTTCGTCGTCGTCATCCCCGGCGCGGGCCGCGCGCTCGATGCCTTCGGCAGCCGCACCGTGCTCAGCATCGGCGCGGTGCTGACCGCCGCTGGGCTCGCGCTGTTCGGTCTCGCGCTAAGTTCGCTGCCGCTGGCGATCTGCGGCATCGTGGTCGCGGGGACCGGCTTCGGCGCACTGCTCGGCGCGCCGACGCGCTACATCATCTCGAACGAAGTCCCCTCGACGATGCGCGCGACCGCCGTCGGCCTGCTCAGCGTCTTCCTCATCATCGGCCAAATCTTCGGCGGCTCGCTCGCGGGCGGACTCGTCGGCGCCGACATCGACAACGTCGCGGGCTATCGCATCGCCTACGAAGTCTTCGCCGCGCTCGCCGTCGCCGCCGCGCTCGGCACGCTGCTGCTCGCCTCGCAAGCCCGCGAACGCAAAAGCGCCGCAGCCTAAAATAGCGGCCGTCCGCAGACGGCGCTCTCAATGCGGCGTCGGCGACGGCATGCCACAGCGTCTCCATCTTGCCTTCTCGAAGCAAACCCGTAAACGAGGCATAGCGCCTGCGGGCGGCTCAGGTCGCGCCCCGGCTAAGGCCTCGTGCGATTCTCCAGAAGAGGTAGGCGACGGCGCCGAAGATCGCAAGGACGATGAGCAGGTCGGAGAAGCCGGAGAAGCTCGCGACCGAGTTGCCGCAGACGGCGACGGCCGCCGACGAGAGCCACAGATTGAAGCGCTCGAGCGGATCGGAGGCGAGTCCGCGCTCGGCCCGCAATTCGGCGATGATTTCGCCGGGCAGCCAGGACCCTTCATCGATCATGTTGCGAATCACGCCGTTCGGATCGATCAGCACGGTTCGTTCGCTATGGATCAAACCGACGCGCGGATCGGGGAACGTCGTCACTTCGAATTGCGCAGCGAAATCGAGGACTTTCTGCGGGTCGCCGGTCGCGAGCGTCCAGCCCTTGGGATCGAAATCGAATTGGCGGCCGTAGCGCTCGAGCACGGGCGGCCGGTCGTAGCTCGGGTCAAGCGTCACTTCGACGAGGTGCACCGGTTCGCCGCGCAACTTCTTTTGCATTGCCAGAAACTTGGCGCTCACGAGCGGGCACTCGCGCGCGTCGTCGCAGCGGGTGTAGACGAACGCCATCACGACCGACCGGCCGCGCAGCTTGCGGAATGCGAACGGCTTCCCGCTCTGGTCGATGAACCGCGTGTCGGGCACGAGGTCGCCGACGACCAAATGCTTGACGTCGCGCAGAACGGGAGCCGAGTCCGCGAGCTGCACGGCTTCGGAGCCGGTGATCGGCCGCTTCCCGAGAACATGCACGTGGGACAGGGCAGGCGGTTTGGCGTCAGCATCGGCACTTGCCGAGAAGCGATCGCCGACCGCGAGCACGCGCGCCAGGTTTGGTGGAAGCAGGCGAACGGTCGATGTCAGGGAGCCTTCCCCGGGAACGTCCAGACGTACGATCGCCCGACCTTGGACGGGCATCAGTCCCAAAACCAGGCCTTGCACGTGCGCTTCGTGCGCCACCGCGCCGCTCACCGTCGCGAAGATCAAAGCGCCGACGAAGGCCGGCAGCCCAAACCCTTGTCTGGCGATTCGCATCGCATTTCGAGGCTTTTTCATCGCCGGCCGCTTCCGAATTCCCATAGGTGCGTTCTAACCCCAACTCATGATTCGACGCGGCGCGCCGGAGGGCTCTTTACGTGTCTGCGAATTGGACGAATGCCGCCAGGCTATGGACGACTCTCCCCGAACGATGGCTTTCCTTATTCTCGGACCGGCGCGACACGGGGCTTTCGCCATGAAACTCAAGCGCCGTCGAAACGACGGCTGGCACGAATCGGTCGCGTCGCGGCCTTGGAGCCGCGCTGAGCGTCGGGTTGTACTGCGCGGCTTCCTTGGCCGCTTCTTGATCGCGATCGAACCGTTGGCCGTCGCCGCCTTCTTCTCGCTCCTGCCGATCGGGCTTCTGCTGCGAAAGCAAGAGACGGCCTTGATACTGGCCCCGATCTTCGGTTTGGCCGCGCTGCTATTCTTGGCGTACGCGATCTTCTTGATGGTGCCTTCGACGCATGCACTGCTCGAAACGCTTTCGCCGATTTACATCATCGACGGCTACATCCGCTATCGCCGCAGCAATTCCGACACCGAGTTGCCGTATCACGTCGCCGTCCTCGACTCCGAGCGCAAGACGCTCGGCGAGTGGCCGCTACGCGAGTGGCCGCACTCCATCGGCGAGCACGATATCTGGCCTGCGATGGTCGAGTTCAGCGAGTTCGGCGGCATCCACTGCATCGACGGCCGGCCGACCGGCGTGTTGCCGGCCGAGATCGCGCCGCTCGGAATCGGGATCGCGCAGCAAGCGGCTACGCGCGGCGAGACACGCTTCCGATAGGCGAGATCAAGAGCGCCGTCTCCGAGATAAGCCGAGCACCCTAAACCAATCTCGGAGACCGGCTACTAATTTCCGGGCAGAACGAGCTTGGTCGAATCGATCGCCGGCCAGATGCGGCCGAAATTCGCCGAGATGACCACGATCGCTCCCATGACGATCGAGGCGATGACGGAGGCGACCAAGAGCACCCGTACGCTGGGCGCGACGCCGGCCGAAATCGGGATATCGAGGATGTCCGGCGGCGGTTCGGGCACGCCGATGTGGTAGTGATCTTGGCTCACGTATGTGCTCCTAAGATGCGGACCGAGGCCAGCAGCGCGAACACGCAGCCGACGGCCATAAGACCGAGCAGAACCTTGGTAACCGTCGCGTCGAGACCCTGAGCCTTCCAGTCGTTCTTCAGCTGGACGAGCGCCGTCCCTCCGACCACGAGCGCGAAGATGAACGCGAGGATTCTCTCGAAGACTTCAGCAGTCATGGCTCACCACAGGTAGAAGAGGAAGAAAAGTGCGACCCAGATGACGTCGACGAAATGCCAGTAGAGCGTCCCCGCGGTTAGCCCGAAATACCTCGAACCGGTGTAGACGCCGCGATTGGCCTGAATGCCGAGTATCGTCAGATAGATCACTCCGACGAAGACGTGAAAGCCGTGCATTCCCGTCAGCGTGAAGAACGATGCCCCCATCGTGCTGCCGCTCCACGTTACGGCGACGCTTCGATATTCATGCGCCTGGCCCAGCAAGAATCCGATGCCGAGAACGATCGTCGCGATCAGCCAGGCGTTGAATTTCTGCTTGTTGAGGTGCTTCCAGTTTTCGAGCGCGAAGTGCATCGTCACCCCCGAACCGAACAGCACCACCGAGTTCAGCGCCGCGAACGACGTGTCGAACCACGGGAGCTGATGGCCGTCGACGAATGGCGGCCAAACCGGAGCCGATACGCGCAGGTACATGTAGGCGAAGATGAACGACGAGAATAGGATACAGTCGCTTACAAGGAAGAACAGGAAGCCCAACAGCCGCATGTCGCGCGTCTCGAAATAGACGGGATCGACATCGTTGTAGCGCGCCTCGACCTCTTGCATGTGGAGCGGCTTGACCGCGGTCGCCATCAGCTACGCCCCCACGCCGGCCGGCTCGGCCGGGACGCTGACTTTGCTGGGAGCAGGATAAGGATCGACCTCGTGGTCGAGATTGCGGTACGGCAGCGGATCCCCAAAGTCGTACGGGCGACCGAGCACGATCGGAATGTTCTTGAAGTTGTAGTACGGCGGCGGCGAGCTGATCATCCATTCCAGCGTCCGCGCACCCCACGGGTTGTTGCCGGCGAGCTTGCCGTAGCGCAGGCTCCAAAGCATGTTGAAGGCCAGCATCGCGACCGCGGCGACCATCAAGAACGAGGAGACCGTCTCGAGCTGGTTCCAGAAGACCGCATCGGGATGCGATGCTGCGAACACTTCGTACGAAGCGTAGCGGCGCGGCATTCCTTCGAGACCGAGCCAGTGCATCGGCAAGAACGTCCCGGTGAAGCCGAGGAAGAAGAGCCAGAAGCCGAGCTTACCGAGTCGCTCGCTCATCATGCGCCCGGTCGCCTTCGGATACCAGTACGCGACCCCCGCCAGCAGGCCCATCACCGCGCCGCCACCGACGGTGTAGTGGAAGTGCCCAACGACGAAGTAGCTGCCGTGCTCGTGGAAATTGGCGGGCACCGAGGCGAGAAAGATGCCGGTGATCCCGCCGAAGGTGAACGAGACCAGGAACGCGAGCGCATAGAGCATCGGAGTCGTCAGCTGGATGCGCCCTCCCCACAGCGTCGCAAGCCATGAGAAGATCTTGATTCCGGTTGGAATGCCGATCAAGAAGGTCAGGATCATGAAGGGGATCTGAATCCATGGCGCGAGACCGCTGGGGAACATATGATGCGCCCAGACGGCGAAGCCGAGCAGCGCGATCGCCATCGAGGAAAACGCGATCATCTTGTAACCGAAGATCGGCTTGCGGCTGAAGGTCGGCAGGACCTCCGAGATGACGCCGAAGGCCGGAATGATGAAGATGTAGACTGCGGGGTGCGAGTAGAACCAGAACATGTGCTGGTAAAGGACCGCACTGCCGCCGCGGCTCGCATCGAAAAACGGCACGTTGAAAACGTGCTCGAGGAAGAGCGCGATCAGCGCCGACGAGAGCGCCACCGTCGCGATCATGTTGATGAGCGCCGTTGCGAACGTCGCCCAGACGAAGAGCGGCATCCGGGTCCAGGTCATGCCGGGCGCCCGCATCTTGATGATCGTGACCATGAAGTTCATCCCGGTCAGCGTCGAGCTGACGCCGACGATGATGATTGCGATGCACCACAGCGCGCCGGCCGTCCCGTCCGCGAGCGAGATCGGCGGGTATTCCGTCCAGCCCGCGTGCACGCCGCCGAACAGGAACGTGCTGTAGAGCACGACCGCAGCGACCGGCAGCAGCCAGAAGCTGAGCATGTTCAGCCAGGGAAACGCGACGTCACGCGCACCGATCTGCAGCGGCATCACGAAGTTGCCGACCGCCCCGGTCGCCAGCGGGATGATGACCAGCCAAACCAGCGGCGTGCCGTGCATCGTGAACAGCGTGTTGTACACGTCGTGGCTGACGATGGCGCCCTTGGGATCCCACAATTGCAAGCGAATGAGGATCCCGAACGAACCCGCGATCACCAAGAACAGGATCGCCATCGTGAAGTACTGGAGCCCGATCACCTTGTGATCGAGCGAGAATACGAACTTGCGGACGAACCCTTCCGGCGGGGGGTGGATCGTGTGGCCGTGATCGGCGCGCGTTCCGTGCGTTGCAGCTTCCATAAAATAGCGCTCTTTCTACTTCAAGCTGGCGAGGTAGGCGGCGAGGTCGGCGATATTCTTGTCGGAGAGTCCGTTCGCCTGACGGTTCGGCATGGCGCCGAGCGGACCGGTGTAGCCGTTCTCGAGTATCTCGGCGATGTTGCCGCTCGTCGGCGGCTTGCCGTCGACGAGCGCCGGATGTTTGGGGTCGTCGGTGATGTGCAGCAGCCCAGGCCCGACGATCTTCTGCTCGAACGGCCCGAGCGCGTGGCAGGCCGAGCACTTCTGCGTGAAGACCGCCTTGCCGGCGTCGGCGCTGCCGCCGGTCAGAGCCACCGCAGCCGGAGCTGCGGCGTTTTTCTTCTCACCGGCGAGCCATTTCTCGAAATCTGCGGGTGACTCGACGACCAGCTTCCCCTGCATGACGCTGTGGTCGACGCCGCAATACTCGGCGCAGACGATGTCGAACGTTCCGAGCCTCGTCGGCGTGAAGTTCATATTCTGGACGAGCCCCGGCACGGCGGCGAGCTTCAGCCTGACCTCCGGCACCCAGAAACTATGGATCACGTCGGCTGACGAGATCAGGACGCGCACCGACTTGCCGAGCGGCAAGTGCATCGGATCGGTCTTCGAATAGACCGACGATTTCAAGCCCGGATAGCGGTACTCGAAATAGAACTGATGGCCGATGACCTCCATCGTCAACGCCGGCGAGCCGACTCCGAACTGCACCTTGTACCAGACGTTGATGCTCGCCCAGACCAAGATGACCAGCAGAATGGTCGGAACGATCGTCCACCATAGCTCGAGCTTCGGCGAATCGTGAATTTGCATCCCGATGGTTTCACGGGCCTCGCCGGGCCGCCGGCGAAAGGCGTACGCGAACCAGACCACATAGCCCGTGACGTAGACGCAGATGGCCGCTCCGAAGATCGACATGAACTTGAACAGCCAATCGATATCGGCTGCACGATCGGAGACTTCGTTCGATTCGCCCGGCAAGAAGAAGTCGAGCGGCGCGAAAATGATATAAAGCGCAATCGCCACGCTGATGACGGTCAGCACGACGGTCACCGGCCAGAATCCCGGTCCTAGGCCTTTGACCGGGACTTCCTGCGGCAACTTGGAATCTGCGACGTCCGTCACGGCCGGCCCTCCGGCAAACTCAAGCGATCGCTTTGCGCGATATGTCGCATACGTCGAGTTCGCACCTCGGAACACGTAAGCGTCGAGGTAGCTCCCTCGGCTATAGACGCAACACTTCGGACTGTAACTGTAAAGTGAGCCAAGAGCACCCCCAGAACGGCCAATCGCACGCTGTCTTCACATTTGCTTTACGAAGAGTGCACCTCCTCTTGCCTCCGTTTAATTTCGAGGTGCAGCGAATTTTTTCGGTACGGCGCCGAAGTCCCACGACATAGGTCGCAGATGGCTGCTTATGACGCCTCTTGAGTAATGCGGAGCGTCGCTCCTGCGAAGCTGCGGACGTGCGCATCGATGTTCGTGAGCGCATTGCCGACGACGACGGCGCGCGCGCCGGCTGCGAACGCGGCACGCACGCCTTCCGGCGCAGCGACGCCGCCCTCGCAGATCGGGAACGCGGGCAGCCGGCTGCAACCGGTCAAAAGCTCGAGGTCGGGGAGCGTCCTGCCCCTCGTCTCTTCCGTATATCCGGCCAAGGTCGTGGCAATGATGTCGGCGCCGGCCGCGGCCGCAGCCTCCGCCTCGACTTGAGTCGCACAGTCGGCCATGGCCAGGCATCGCAGTGTCTGCGCCGCCCGAATCAAGTCGGCGACCCCGGCTCCGCCCACGCGCCTGCGCGCGGTGGCGTCGAAGGCGACGATGGCCGCTCCGGCCTCCGCGACGGCGGCGACCTCCTCGAGCGTCGATGTAATGTAGGGCGCGAAACCCGGGTGCGTCCGCTTGAGAATTCCGACGAGCGGCACCGCGACGGCGGCGCGAACCGCCCGCAGTCGCTCGAGGCCCTCGATGCGAACGCCGACGGCACCGTTGGCGACCGCGCAGCGGGCCAGCGCCGCGACGATCTCCGGCGTGTTGAGGGCGGAGCCCGCCTCGGGCTGGATCGAGACGATGAGGCCGCCGTCGAGCGCCCGCAGGAGCGCGTTCACGCGCGCGTATCAGCCGGCCGCGCGAGGCCGGCGGCTCGCATGGCGAGGCGCAGCGCGCCGTGGACCGGCTCGCCGAACGGCGCGATGATCTCAGCGTGCGGCAGTGCGACGACGAGCGCGTCCTCGAAGGCCTCGCTGAACGCTTCATCGGCGAACAGACCGCCGACGTACGAGACCAGGCGCAGCGAAGCCGGCTCAAGGCGTTCGTCGACGGTTTGCGCCAAGGCAGCAAGTTCGTCGGCAGCGTTGCTGCGAATGGCGCGCGCGTCGGCGTCCCCGGCTCGCCCGGCGGCGAGCACGGCCGGCGCGAAGGCCGCGAGCGCCGGACGATCGATCTCGCCGTGCGCGACCGCATGCTGCAGCGCGCGCAGCGAGCCGAGCGCGAAGTGTTTGAGCGCCAGCCGTTCGAGGACGCCCGCGCCGCCGAAATCAGCACGCCACATCGCGCGGCGCAAGGCCGTGCGCGCGATCCACAGCGCGCTGCCCTCGTCACCGAAGAAATAGCCCCAGCCGCCGGCACGCACGGGCGGCGAATCCACGGGGTCGCAGCCCACTGCCACGCTGCCGGTGCCGGCCAGCACGACGATGCCCGCCGAACCGGCGAGAGCAGCAGCGTGCGCGACCGTCGTATCGTGCACGAACGAGATCGTCGCCGCGTTCGCACGCAAGCGCGGCACCGGCGAAACGCCTTCGTCGTAACCGCTGAGGCCGGCGACCAGTGCCGCCAGGGGCGCGTCGCAAGGCAAGCCCGCCGCGGCGAGCGCCTCGGCCAGAACGCCGTCGAGCACGTGTGCTTGGCGCGGCGAGTCGCGCGGCTCGT
Organism: Vulcanimicrobiaceae bacterium; assembly: GCA_052267165.1. Lineage (GTDB taxonomy): Bacteria > Vulcanimicrobiota > Vulcanimicrobiia > Vulcanimicrobiales > Vulcanimicrobiaceae > CAWICD01. Next base: position 158,222 of record JBKQHO010000013.1, read on the forward strand.
CGACGAGATCGGCCGGTGGTCCGCTCGCCTTGCCGAGGATCGTCCCGTGCTCGTCGCCAACGCACGCCTCGGTCGAACTCTGGCCGCCGTCGATTCCGGCGCACACGATCATCGCAGAACCGCTTCGTACACTGCGGGGTCGGCGCCGCTGCAACGCCGCGCGAACGCGTGGGCGTCGGCCTCGCTCGCTCTCGGGTCGGCACGGTGAAAGACTTCGTGCGCGAGCGCGCAGCAAACGAAGCGCGCCGCTTCGGCCTCGCCCAACGCCGCGCGAACGCGTTCCACCGCGCGAGCGTTGATGCGGATCGCGTCGCGCTCGGGATCGTACTCGGCGATCAAGCGCCGTGAGGCCGCGCCGAAGTCTACGATTGCGAACGTCACGGTGCCGCGGCCGCCGGGGACGAGCGCCGCAAATCGACGCCGTCGCGCTCCAAGCGCGCGCGCAGCTCGGCCGGGTCGACGGCGCGCAGCGCGACGTCGTGCTGAAAGGCCAGCGCCGCAGCCGTTCCCGCCGCTTGTCCGAGCGTCATCACCGTGGGCGTCAGCCGCGTCGAGGCCAGCGCCTCGTGCGTCGTCGAGATGCAGCGCCCCGCGACCAGCAGCCCTTCCACCGACTCCGGCACGAGGCACCGATACGGAATCTCGTAACTCGCGCCTTCGGGTAAACGAACGGTTCGCGTGCCCGAACCCGAGGGATTGTGAATGTCGATCGGATAGGCGCTGCGCGCGATCCCGTCGTCGAACGCGCGCGCACTCAGCACGTCGTCGCGCGTCAGCGTATAGGCGCCCACGATCCGGCGCGACTCGCGGATGCCGATCTGCGCGGCGCTCGCGGCCAGCCGCGCGTTGGCGAAGCCGGGCACGTCGCGTTGAAAGAAGCGCACGATCTGCATCGCTTGGCGCCGCGCCTCGATCTCCGCGCGCGTCAGATCGTCGGGGTCGAGCGGGTCGATGTCGGTCACGCGCGTCATGTTGACGGTGACCTCGTCGGGATAGGGGCTGATGAAGAACGAGACCAGCTCGCGCGGCACGTCGACGTCGCCGCGTTCGCGCGCGCGCTGCCACAACTCGTACAGACCCGCGACCGCGGTGAGCGCCTGCGCGTTGCGTTCGCCGGGCGGAAGGCTCGTGCGCATCTGGTCGGCATGCTCGCGCACGTAGGCCGCGGTCGCTTCGAGATCGACGTGGCTGAGACGGAACATGAGGCTCGCCGGCTGTACGCGGCCGGCGCCGTCGCCCTGCTGTAGCGCGACGCCTGCCGAGGCCGCGACGTGCGCGTCGGCCGTCGCGTCGATCGTCACCTTTGCGTCGTATTCGCGGATCCCGCCGACGGTCGCGAACGAAGCGCCGCAAACGGTTCCGAGATCGTCGCACAACGCCTCCAAGAAGTAGGCGTGGAGCAACAGCTTGACGCGCGACTCGCGCATCATCTCAAAGAGCAGCGCCTTGTGCGCTTCGGGGTCGAAGGGCGTGATCGTCGCGACGTAATCCGACGAGTCCGCGATGTGTCCCGGCGAGGCACCGCGCGCGACGAGCCGCTCGACGATCTCCTGCGCGATCCCCCCGACGATCCGCTCGCGGCCGGAGTGGAACGTCATCCAGGGGCCGACCATGGCGGCGGTCGCCGTTCCACCCAAGAAACCGTACCGCTCGACGAGCAGCGTGTGCGCGCCGCTTCGCGCCGCCGCAAGCGCCGCGGCACAGCCGGCGTTGCCGCCCCCGACCACGAGCACGTCGTACGTCATCCCGGCTTCCCTTCGCCTTCGCTCGCCCCGACTTCTGCCCGCGGGGGCGCCGGTGCTCGCCGCGGCGCGCTCGCGGCGCTACGATAAGGGCGATGTTCACCAAGACCGCCGCCTTCTACGACACGCTTTACGCCGCGCTCGGCAAGGATTACGCGCGCGAAGCCGATGCCCTCACCGCCCGCATCCGCGAGCGCCGGCCGCAAGCCGCCACCCTGCTCGACGTCGCGTGCGGGACGGGCGCACATCTCGAGCATTTCGTTCGCCACGGCTTCGCCTGCCGCGGGCTCGATGCGGACCTGCAGATGGTCACGATCGCCCGTTCGCGCCTGCCCGAGATGCAGATCGAGCCCGGCGACATGCTCGACTTCCGTTTGCCGGAGCGCTACGACGTCGTGACCACCCTGTTCGGCAGCGTCGCCTACACGCGCACGCGCGACCACCTCGAGCGCGCGGTCGCGAGCATGGCGGCGCATCTGAGCCCCACCGGCCTGCTCTTCATCGAGCCCTTCGTTTCCCGCGAAGACTACGTCGCAGGCAATCTCAGCGCAGTCTACGTCGACCAGCCCGATCTCAAGATGGCGCGCATGAACGTGAGCCGGCGAATCAAGAATCTCGCGTTGCTCGACTTCCATTACCTGATCGCGACCAAGCGCGAGGGCGTCGAACGATACTTCGAGCGCCACGAGCTGGGTCTGTTCACGGAAACCGACTACCGCGATGCCTTCGCCGCCGCCGGGCTTGCCTTCGAAAAGCTGGACGAACCGCCCATCGCCTTCGGGCGCGGCCTCTACCTCGGTTACCGATAGAAACGAGCGCCTCGTCCCGTGGCGAGGCGCTCGGCGCGTCGAATCGAACGCACGTTCGATGGACATCGTGCGGCGTTTTGGCTGCGGCTCTTCGGCTAAGCGCGAACGGGGCGGCTCAGATGTACCGCTTGGCGGCCGGCCACCAGGCGGTAAGCGGGCGAATCGGCTGCGTGCACAGGTAGATCGGGAAGTCGTTGAAATCGGGCAGCACGTACTCGTCGTGATAGACGGCGACGCGCTCGATGCGACGGAATTCACTTTGCAGCAACGCCCGGTCGACGTCGACCGCGAGCACGACGTGGCCCGACGCGCCGCGCGTGCCGTAGAGGTAAAACTCGTTGTGCCCGCTGATGGCTCGCGGCAAACCGTAGCGCGCGCCGAAGAAGTCGAGCGCCGACGCCTGTCCGTAGTCGTGCGTGAAGATGGCGGCCTCGCGCTGTTGCGCAGGCGGCAGTTTCGCGTACGCGTCCGCGACCGTCGAGACCAGTTTTCCCCAACCGAGCTGGTCGGCGAACTGCTGGGGAACGCGCCCTTCCGGGTGACGCTCCATCTTCACGCCGCGCACGTCGATGAAGCGCTGATACACGAGGAACGCGCGCAGCGGCAGTAGGGGAAACGCCTCGGGCGCGATCGCCAAGCCGACGGCGAGCATGGCGAGCGGATAGGCGACCAGCGTCCAGCGTGCGCGCGCGAGCGTGCGCTCCACCAACGGCGCGCCGGTGGCGAACAGCACGGGATAGATCGGCGCGAGATAGTACACTTTGGCGCCGAGCGAAAGGTACACGATGGAGAGCAAGACGTAGGCGAGGCCGTACCAATGTAGCGGCGCGCGACGGTTGCGCAACAGCGTCCAGAGTCCCGCGATCCAGACGGGCGCTGCGAGCGGGTTCATCATCAGGATCTGCTGGACGTAAAACGTCAACGGGCCGACCACGATGTTCTTGTCAGCGGCCGCGTTGCGCAGCACCGCGAGCTGCGGCCAGCCGTGGCGCGCCTGCCAGACGAGCGTCGGCGCGACGAACGCTAGCGCGATCGCCGCAGCAGCGAAGAAGCCGCGCCGGCGCAACACCCCGCGCGACGGTGAGAGCGCGAGCGCCACGATCGAAGCCCCCGCGAAGAAGAACATCGTATACTTGTTGATCAGGCCCAAGCCGACGACGATGCCGAGCCCCGCCCACACGATCGGCTCGTCCTTCTCTTCGGCCTTCACGAGCAAGAACGCCGCGCCCATCCAGATCAGCGGCTCGAAGGCGTTCATCGTCAGCAGGTTGCCGACCGCGAGAAAGAACGGCGCGAGCGCGACTCCGAGCATCGCAATCGCTTGCGCCGCGAGCCCCCCGCCCGCGCGGCGCGCCAGCAGCCCGGCGATCGCAACGGTGGCGCCCGCGGCCATGGCGGGCAAGAGGCGCAGCTCGCGCAGCGAGTCGCCGAAGAGCCGCTCGGTCAGCATCGCAATGAGCGCGATCAAAGGCGGCTGGTCGACGTAGCCCCATGCGAGGTGGCGCGCGCACTCGATGAAGTAGAGCTCGTCGCGCTGGTAGCCGTAACGCCCCGCGGTGAGGTAGTGCAGCGCGAAGGCCGCCAACCCCGCGATGGTGAGCACGACCGACGAAGCATCGATGCGGTACGCTTCGAGCGCCGCGCTTCGGGGCTGCGCGGCCTCACCGACGGATCGCCAGCTCAAGAGATTCCTTTCCGATGGGTTAGGCGGGCCGCCGCGCGGCGACGATGACCACGGGCGCCTCCTCGGGGAGACCCCGAAGCTCCTCCTCGGCAAGGGCCAGAACCTGGGAGGACTCGGCCAAAGCACCGAGCCCTGCCAAGCGTGCAGCATACAACACGTAGATCTCCGGGAGCGCGCGGCCCACGTCGCCGAAGCTCGTCGTTCCCTCGACGCACCGAGCGAGCACCGGCGCGAAATCGCCCGCCGTCGTCGCGCAGACGAACGCGTCGCGCACCGTCAGGCGAACGACCGCGGTCCGGTCGACGGCGCACGCGTCGAGACGTCCACGCGCCGCACTCGCGCGGTACACCGCGAGACCGTCCGTCTGCGCCGCGCAGACGAGCGCGTCGCCGGCGACGTGCAGCGCGCGCGCCGCCGCCGCGAGCCGCTCCGCCTGGCTCGCCTCGCTTCGAGCGCTTTCGCCGCTGACCGCGGCCGTCGCGCCCGACGCGGTCGCGCGGACGAGATTGCGCCGCACGTCCAGCTCGACGGCGACCTCGACGAACTCGGGCGCAGCACCGGCGGCGACGACGCGCTCGACGGCCTCACGGCGCACGCGCACGACGTCCGCGGGGGTTGGGTTCGGGATCGTGCGCTCCACGACGTCGCGCACGAGCGCGAGCGCGACGCCGACCGGCGAGATCACCTCGGCATCGCGCGCAAGGCGGAAGCGCAGGCCGGTCGCCTCGGCGGCGAATGGCACGAGCGCGGCCGCTCCCCCGCCGCCGCCGACCAGCTCGACGTCGCGCCGGTCGAGCTCGTATTCCTCGATCAGCTCGTCGAGCGTTGCGCGCAATTTGGCGCTCGCGCACGCCAGCAGCGCGCGCGCGAGCTCTTCGGCGCCGCAGCCGAGGCGCTCGCCCGCGAGCGTGAAGCCGAGCCGTGCGCTCGCGGCGTCGCCGCGCGCAAAGTCGCCGCCGGGCACGTAGCCGAGCAGATTCGCCGCGCAGGTCGGGGTGAGCGCGGCGCGCGTTCCGTCCGCCAATTCGAGCGCGAGGTAATCGTCAGCGTCGCCGGCTTGCGGGCGCACGAAGGTGAGGCGCGCGCCGGCGAGCTCCTGCGGCTCGAGAAAACACGCGTAGCGCAAGCCCGCGATGTGCGCCGAGCGGGGCCCGACGTCGCGCAACGCGGCGGCGCCGCGCGCGCGTGCGTCGATGCGCGGCAAGCTCCCGCCAGCGATGGCCAGCGTGCGCACGTCGAGCGTCCGCAACATGGTGCGGTGGCCGCCGACGCGCGCCGGCCGCATCTGCGGCAGGCCGCGGCGAATCACCGAGCAATCCGCGCTCGTTCCGCCGACTTCGATGAAAATTCCGTCGGTCACGTTCTCATGCAGCAGCGCGCCCGCTATTCCGGCGGCCGGTCCCGAGAGCATGGTGAGGATCGGCCGCCGCGCGACCTCGCGCACGTCCATCACGCCGCCGTCGCTGCGCATGATCATCAGGGGCACGGCGATGCCGGCCCGCGCGACCGCATCCGCGGTCATCTCCGAGGTTCGCAGCATGCGCGGCAAGATCGCCGCGTTGACGATGGCCGTCCGGGTTCGCGCGCGGAGCCCGTAACTCGAGGCGACGTCGTGGCCGGCCGTCGCGAGCGCGCCGTGCTCGCGAGCGCAGGCGACCGCGCGGCGTTCGTGCTCGGGCCGGTCGACGCCGAACGCTTCGCTGGCGACGATCGCTTCGGCACCCGAACCGAGCAGCGCTTCGATGGCGCGTTCGACTTGCGACGCTTCGCCCGCGCGAGCGAACGCGGTGCGCGGCGCCAAGACGGCGCTCGGACCGAGGCGGATCGGGGGCACGCGCAAATGCCGGCGCGCCACGAAGCCGAAACGGCCGAGCAGGCCCACGACGCCGACCCGAGCGACGTCGCCTTCGAGGAGCGCGTTGGTGGCTTGCGTCGTCGAGTGCGCGATGAACGCGATGCGGCCGGCATCGACGCCCGGCGCTTCGAGCAGACGCCGTAAGCCCGCGACGATGCCGGCGGCGACGCCTTCGGGCGCATCGTGCGTAGTCGGCACCTTGACGAAGGCCACGAGCGCGCGCGTCGCTGCCGAGAGGGCGACCACGTCCGTGAAGGTGCCGCCGACGTCGATCCCCACGCGCAGCAGCCCGGCGTCCGCAGCGCTAGCACCGGCTTCCATCGGCCGCGCGTTCGCGTTGCGCTATAGTCCTACCCCCGAGCGAGCGCCGCACGCTTGATTGTCAGCCTTACATTCAAGCCGCTCGATTGGGTCCTTTGCACCATGCACTCGTAGGGCGGACCTGTCATAATGAAGACAGGCTGCATCTCGACTTTGACGCGGCTCCGTTGCTGCTTTTTCTTCCCGTAATATCCCCAACCCAAGTCTTCCGGTCACTCACTTAGGAGTAGCTGTCAATGCGTCGTTTAGGAAACGTCCTTGCTTTCATTGCAACGGTCGGATTGAGTGCGTGCGGTTCGGGTGGCGGCGTCAGTGGAGGGATCCCGTCTGCGGGCTCGTCCGGACTGACCCCCGATGCCGACGAGATCTCCGCGCAGGCGCAAGCCCTTGATCCGGCCATCCGGCCCTCGGGCTTGGTGAACACGAACTGGGCGGGCGTCGCTAAGCCGGAGCGGACGTACGCGGCAACCGGGCAGCTCGACGCGGCCCAGCGGGCAACCACCAGTTACCACCTCAACGACGACGGAGGACAGGCCGGCATCAACCTGACCCCACCCACGAGCTACGTCGCGCTGACCGCGACGCACGATATCTTCACGCCGGGCACGGCGCTTCAGCTGCCCCTTCCCCCCGCCGGGGAGACCGAGGGCAACTACCTCTACGCGCCGACGACCAAGGGCGCGAACGACGCGTGCCTGGAGATCGGCACCTCGTACTACCGCTATCCAGGCTCGGCGAGCACGGCCGCGTACATCTACTTCTACGATTTCTGCGGCGGCGCCGGCGCGACCGTCAACGTCGACAGCACGTTCCTCGGCAACTACGTCACGGGCGCGACGCCGACGCGCAACGCGCACTACCAGCTCGAGATTCTCAGAGTGAACTCGACCTCGCCCGAGACCTGGCTCGGCCGGCTCTACAACGTCAAGACGCATGTTTGGGATACGGTGTACACGACGCAAGGCGACTTCAACGGCTGGGCCGGACGCGGTTGGACGATGTACGAGACGCACTACTTCACGCCCGCGTCCTCTCCGGTGCAATGCCCGCAAGGTCTGCCGAGCATCGGCGCGAGCTTCGTTCGCATGACGATGGCCAATGGCGGCAAAGTGTACTTCGACAACACCAACTCGTCGGTGTACACGCCGAGCGCCGGCGAGACGAGCTACGGTGCGTGGGGTTCCTGCTTCAACACCACCCCAGGCCCGACCGGCAGCCCGGAACCTGCTAGCGACGGCTTCTCGCTGATCGCGGCGAACTACGCCTGGAGCGTCGCCTCGACCGGAAAGTAAACTCGTTGCGCCGTAGGGAGCGCCGAGCACGATCGTGAGCTCGCGCTTCCCGCGGTTGATGACGAAGGTGTGCGGCAACCCGTCGTACGCCTTCTGCTGGGTCGCGAACGTCCCGTATTCCCACCAGTATTTGCCGTCGAGCTTTTCGACCACGTCGTTCGTGCGCAATCCAGCGACGTACGCCGGGCCGCCGGCGCGCACGTACGCGCGCATGTTTCCGTCGATCGTCTTGAACAGCGTGTAGAAATACGACGGCCCGCCGGCAGGCAAGTACGCTAAGCCCCGCGTGAACAGCGAGCGCGCGAGCTCGGGCTGCACGATCGTCCAGCGCTGCATGCGCTCGAGCGCGGACAGCCCGTCGCGCGCGAGAGCGCCGCGGGCGCCCGCGGGCGGCAGGTCGCCGGCGACGTGCCATTGGTCGACGGGCCAGCCGGCACAGTCGTCGAGCTCGAGCTCGGTGTCGATGCGGCTCGGCACGGCGGCCGCATCGAGCCGCGTGACGCGCAAGACGGCCAGCGCCGCGTACGGCTTGCGCGCGCAGTCGCTCGGCGCCGGCGGCGCGTCGAGCCACAGCGCGTCGTAGCCGCCCCAGCGAGCGGCCAGCACGCTGAAGACGCTCTGCGCGGCGGGCAGCGAGAGCGCGTCGGCGGGCGCGACCGCGATCGTGTTCGCCGCAGAGGCCGGCGCGAAGAGGCCCGGCGGCGCAGGCTCGGCCGCGCTCGCGGGCGCCGGCGCGAACGGTTGCGCGTGGAGCAGCGAGCCGCCGAAGAGCGCGACGACCAGCGTCGCCAGCGTCGCGACCGCGACTTGGAACGGCAGCGTGAAGCGGGTGATCTCGTCGACGCGCACGCCCGTAAAGTTCGCGACCCACACGTTCTGCGTGTTGGTCGGATCGCAGACGTTCTGCACTTGGACGACGGCCATCACCGCCGCCACCAGCGTCGCCGGAGGGAGGATGCCCAAACCCGCCAGCACGGTATACACGCCGATGCCGACGCCGAAGGGATTGAGCGGACCGCGATACAGCGCAAGCGGGCTGAGCAGGCCGAAGAGCGCGACGTAGCCGAAGGCGTTGCGCGGCGCAATGGCCGTGACGACCGGCGCCAGCGCCGCCTTGACGCTGGGCAGGCCCGTTGCGACCAGCAACATGCCGATCCCCATGAAGAGCACGACCGCGGGCGCGACGTCCTCGACGCCGCGGATCGCGGCGGCGACGAGCGTCGCGACGATCGCGCGCGGCTTGGCGGTCAGCGCGCCGAAGAGCGCGGCCAGCGCGAAGGCGACGATCGGATTGAGACCGAGCCAGAAGTAGAGCGCGATCGGCAGGAGCGGCGTGACGAGCGCGAGCGCCGGCGCGCGTGCGCGCACCGGCTCCTCGGCCGGCAATGCCCACTGCGCGTAACCGCGCGCGCTGCGAAAGCGCAGGAACGTGAAGACGAGCAGCGCGAGCAGATCGATCCCGGCGAGCACGAACGCGTACGGCTGCATCTGCGCGCGCTCCACCCCGAAGGTCGTGGTGTAGAACTTCCACTGCGCGATGTTGAAGATGAAGCCGAGCGCGAAGGCGAGCATGAAGAGCGTGGCCGCGGTTCGGCGCGGGATACCGATGGTCATCATGATCGGCAGCACGATCGAGCCGACCATGATGATCGCGCCCAAGCCCGTCAACGACGTGAACAGCAGCGCAACGGCCGCCGAGAGCACGAGCGCAAGCAGCGCCGGACGGTCGCCGCCGAACTCCGCGGCGTAGCTGACGATCGTCTCGGCGATCCCCGTCGCGATCGCGACGCGGCTCAGCCATGCGCCGAAGATGACGGTCACGAACACCGGTGCGAGCTTGACCGTCCCGTCGACGACGACGCTCGTAAGATCGGCTGGCCCCGCGCCGGCTACCGCGGCGGTCGCCAGGGCCATCAACGGGACCGCGAGCAACGCCGGGACGATGCGGGCCGACATTAACGCCGCGCAAGCGGCGAAGATGACCAGCATGGCGATGCCGCTCATCTCGGCCGGGCCGTCGCCGGCAGGCCGAGCGCCTCGTCGAACGGCGGCAGCGTCTTGAGTTCGACGTAGCCGTAGGTCGCCGAGGAGATGCGGTCGGCGCGCTCGATCGCGCGCTCGGCGGCAACGTGATAGCGCTCGAGCACGCTCTGCTCGTGGCCGGGCCGGCTTTCGAATTCCCAAGTCGATTGCACGAGCGGCAGCATGCCCAGCAGCGTGTCGCGCTGCTCCCAGAAGAGATACTTCGTCACGTTGAGCCCGCGAAAGACGTAGCCCTCGTTCTTGCCGATCTCGGCGCGCGCGCCGTCGTAATAGTCGCGCGCCTCGCCCGCGATCTGAAAGGCGCGCCCGAGCGCGTCGTAACGCAGCGCGGCGAGCCGCATGACGGCTGCGGCGTCGGGGTGAAGCGCGGGCGGCGGAACGCTGCGCAAGTGCGCGAGCGCATCTTCGGCGGCGAGCCGCAGCGCGCGCAGATCGACGCGCTGTGGAACGCTCCGCAGATCGGGATCGAACGGGTCCGACCAGAACAGGTAGTCGCCGGACTCGCGCGGATTGTCGTGCAGCAGCGTGCGGCAGCGCGCCAAGCTCGCCAAGTCGCTGGCGTAGCGTGGGTCGTCGCTGCCGAAGAACGCGGTCGGGAAGTCGCGTGAGAAGCGCGCGCGGTCGACCGAGCCCGTCTCCCACGCGCTGCTCGCGGCGTAGATGACCGGATACCACGTCGCTTCGTACAGCGTCTCGCCGTCGTCGTGCCAGACGGTTTGGAAGAGCCCGAGCACGTGCGCGCGCTTTCCCTCGCTGAGGAAGCGGTCGATGTTGCCGAGCGCCGCGTCGAGATCGGGATAGATCTCGTTCCAGTTCAGCGCGCCCGGCGCGATCATCTGCTCGAAGCCGCCGGCGGCGATCCGCGCGATGTACGGCTCGTAGGTCGGCTCGCTGCCGTAGTGCCAGTTGACGAACACGAGCGCCTTGGGCAAGGCTGCGAACAGCTCGGGATGACGCTGCAGCGCGTCGTCCCAGAGCATCGGCCGCGAGCCGTGCGCGATCACGAAGTTCGCGGTGTCGACGACGTGCTGCTGGTAGACGGCGCCTTCGCCGCGAGCCGCGACCAGCTCGCGCGAGGCGCCACGCCCCAAGTCCGACGGCTCGTCCGAGCCGATGTGAAAGAACGGCGGGTGCGGTACCGCGGCCAGCTCGTCGCCGATAAGGTCGCGCACGTAGGCTTCGCCGGCGGGATCGGCCGGCGAGAGCAGAAAGCCGTGAGGCAGCTCGGCGAGCGGCGCGTAGCGCTCCCAGCGCAACGTCTCGTGCATGTGCGCGAAGCTCTGCTGCTCGGGGATGAGCGCGACGTGATAGTGCCGCGCGTACGCGTCGAGCTCGCCGAGCGCAAGCGGCGTGATCCCGTCGGGCGGAGCCGGAAGCGGATGCTTAGGGTCGGCGAAGACGTGCTCCATGTACGGCGAGTAGCCGTTCATCTTGAACGAGGCCAGCGTGCGAATCCGCTCCCGGAAGTAGGCCATCGTCGGCAGCGGGCCGCGGGAGACGTCGTCGGAAAGGACGCGCCAGCGCAAGGCCGGCGTATCCTCGACGCGCACGCACGGGACGCGCCAGTTCCCGTCGACCCGGCGAGCGAGCTGAGCGAGCGTATCCCACCCGTAGAACGCGCCATCCGCGTCGGCCGCCTCGATACGCGCCCCGCTGCGGTCGACGGTCAGCCGGTAGCTCTGCGCCTCGGAAGGCGCGCTCCGGCCGCCGGCGCGGACCACGATCCGCAGACGGCCCGCAGGGCCGGGTGAAATTCCAAGCGCTCGCCAGCGCGCTTCGGCGAGTTCGCTGCCAGCCCGGTCGCCCGCTAGTCCGCGCCACGCCGACATAAGCGCTCCGGCGGGAAGGGGCGAGCAGGTACCAAGCGTCACGACGCTCTTCGGCCGCGGCAACAGTCCCGGCACATCGGCTTGGGCCGCGGCAGGGGACGCCTTCAAGGAAAACAGCATCCCTGCGAGCGCTGCAGCCGCCAAACCCTTCACGGCGCGAACTTCGCGAGACGTGCAAACGCCCCCGTCGATCTCCGACGGGGGCGTCCGCATTCACTCACCTAACAGCTCACCGGGACCGGGCGCCTCCAGGCAACCCTACCGCGTGAGTGAGTTACTTCACACGGGTTCCGCATTCCTCGTTAGGCCTTAGTAAAGATCGGCATCGCACGTCACGATCTTGAGTCCGAAAAGCAAATTTTATGCGGGGCGGAGTCGGCCGCAAGCCGTTGAACGCAGCGGGATGGCGCTAGGGCCGGCCGACTACATCGTCATCGCAGCGTTCTTCGCGGTTAACCTCGGAATCGGTCTCTTCTACGCTCGGCGCGGCGGAAAAAGCCTGGGCGAGTTCTTCCTCTCGGGGCGCAACGTCCCGTGGTGGTTGGCCGGCGTCTCGATGGTCGCGACGACGTTCGCGGTCGATACGCCGCTCGCGGTCGCGGGCTTCGTCACCCAGCACGGCATCGCCGGAAACTGGGTCTGGTGGAGCTCGGTCATGTCCGGGATTCTGACCGTCTTCTTCTTCGCGAAGCTGTGGCGCCGCTCGGGCGTGCTGACCGACGTCGAGTTCATCGAGCTGCGCTACAGCGGGAGGGCGGCGGCCGCGCTGCGCTTCGTCCGCGCGATCTTTCAAGGCGTGCTGGTCAACACGATCATCATGGGCTGGGTCAACCTCGCGATGGCCAAGGTCCTCGAGCTGACCCTGCACGTCCCCAAGTTCGAAGCGCTGGCCGTCTGCCTCGTGTTCACGGCGATCTACGTCACCATCGGCGGCCTGTGGGGCGTGCTCGTGACCGACCTGCTCCAGTTCGTCGTCAAGATGTCGATGGCGATCGTGCTGGCGGTCGCAGCCGTCGCCGCGGTCGGCGGCATTGGTGCACTCGAGACGAAGCTGGCCGCGCTCGACGCGGCGCACAAGGTTGCGACCAGCGGCTCCGTGCTCGCCTTCTTTCCGACCAGCAACGAGGCGTGGCTGCCGGTGCTGACGCTGATGACGTACATCGGCGTGCAATGGTGGGCGTCGTCGTACCCCGGTGCCGAGCCGGGCGGCGGCGGCTACATCGCGCAGCGGATCTTCTGCGCCAAGAGCGAGAACGACTCGCTGTTCGCCACGCTGTTCTTCAACATCGCCCACTACGCGCTGCGCCCCTGGCCGTGGATCCTGGTCGCCCTGGCAGCGCTCGTGCTCTACCCCCACGGCGTCGTCGGGCCGAACGGCAAAGTCGATCCCGAGCTCGGCTACGTGCGAGCGATGATCGACTATCTTCCCGCTTGGCTGCGCGGCCTGATGATTGCGGGCTTCCTGGCCGCATACATGTCGACGATGGGGACGCATCTCAACCTGGGCGCTTCCTACCTCACCAACGACCTCTACCGGCGCTTCATCAATTCCAGCGCCGACGAGCGCCACTACGTGCTCGTCTCGCGGCTCGCGACGCTGGTCGTCATGGTCCTCGCACTGTTCGGCGCGAGCGTGATGACCAATGTCGGCGACGCCTGGAAGTACCTCTTCAACCTGACGGCGGGCGTGGGGCTGGTGATGATCCTGCGCTGGTACTGGTGGCGGGTCAACGCCTGGAGCGAGATCGCGGCGCTGGCGACCTCGGCGCTCGTCTCCAACGGCATCATCCTGCTGCATATCTTCCCGGGCAGCGACCCCAACGCGACCGCCAAGACGCTGCTGCTGACGGTTCCGATCACGACGCTGGTGTGGATCGCGGTCACGTTCTTGACCAAACCCGAGCCGCAGCAGACGCTGCTGCGTTTCTACGAGCGCGTCCGCCCGAGCCCGTACGGTTGGGGCACCGTCGCCGCGCAAGCGCGGCCCGGCCCGGGTGCCGAGCCGCTCGGTGTCAACGCCGTCGACTGGATCGCGGGCTGCGGGCTCGTCTACGGAACGCTCTTCGGCATCGGCAAGGTCGTGCTCGGCGACACCGGTCCCGGGCTGGCGTATCTCGCGGGCGCCGCGCTATGTGGGGCGGTGATCGCGTTCAACCTGACCCGCGCCGGCGGCAAGGCTGCCGCGCTCGCAGCCAAAACCGCCGAGACTTAGCACGCGGCCGAGCCCATCAGCGCGAAGAAGCCCCAGGGGCTGAAGTGCACGATGACCCAGCTCGGATGCCCGCCGTGCATCGCTTCGTAGACGGGCATGCCGATCGCCCAGCCGACCGCGGCCAGTCCGGTCGCCGCCGCGAACGCCGCCATCCACAGAAACTGCGGGTCGCGTTGTCCCGGAGGGCGGCGGCTCATCGCACGGCCGGCTCCAAATCGCCCCGAGCGATCAGCGCGGGCAGCACTTCGGCCGCGGTCCCGCGCAACGACACGTCCGCCACCGCCGAGACGACCGTCTCCTCGGGGTTGACTTCGACGACGAACGCGCCGGGACGCGCGTAGTGGGTCGCCAGCATCGCCGCCGGATTGACCAGACCCGAGGTCCCGACCACCAGCATGACCTGCGCTCGCTCGGCCGCGGCGACCGCGCGCAGCCAGACTTCTTGCGGCAGCGACTCGCCGAACCACACGATGTCGGGCCGGAAGAGACCCCCGCAGGTATGCTCGATCTCGTCGAGCGGCATGCCGTTCGCAAGGGAACGCCGCGCGGCGCAGCGCGAGCAGCGCGCTTCGCGCAGGTTGCCGTGCAGCTCGAGGACGATCTTCGAGCCGGCGCGCAGGTGGAGCGAGTCCACGTTCTGGGTGGCGAGCGTGAAATCGGGGACCTTGGCTTCGAGTGCCGCTAGCGCGCGGTGCCCGGCGTTCGGCTCCGCGGCTTGGTGTGCCGCGCGACGCTCGTTATACCACGTCCAGACCAGCTGCGGATCGCGCCCGAAGCCTTGCGGCGAGGCGAGCTCTTCTACCCGACGGTTGTTCCACAGCCCGCCCACGCCACGAAAGGTCGGCAAGCCGCTCTCCGACGAGATGCCCGAACCCGAGAGCACGCAGATCGAGCGCGCGCGAGCAAGCCGCTCGCGGACGTCCTTCATGCAGCCTTGCGTTCGGATTCGACGACCGGCGGTTTCGCGCTGCGCGCGTACACGTACAGGCTCGCGGCCGAGCCCATCAGCGCGAAGAAACCCCACGCGCTGAAGATGACGACCATCGGGTCGGGGTGCCCGCCGTGCAGCCACTGATAGAGCGGCAGGCCGATCCCCGTGCCGACCCCGCCGAAGCCGGCCAGGGCGGCGATCGCCGCGGTCGTCAGGAAGCTCCGGTCGCGCTTGCGGGGCATCGTGCTCCCATCTTAACACCGCTGCACAATCCACCCGGCCTCGCCGGGCGTTTTGCAAGTGTGCCCCTCCTAGGGCCTTTCAGGGGTGAGACGAAGACGCCACGCGTGGACCAAGCGAGTCGGTTGATGACGCGCGTGCGCGAACGAGACGTCGAGGCCTTCGAAGTCCTTTACGACTCCTATCACCGGCTCGTTTACGGAATCGCGCTCAAGATGTTAGAAGACCGCATGGCCGCAGAGGACTTGACGCAAGCGGTCTTTCTCAAGATCTGGAGCGCACCGGACGCGTTCGCCGGCGGAAACTTCGGAGCGTGGGTCGGCCGCGTGACGCGCAATCGCGCGCTCGACGTACTGCGCAGTCGAGCCGTCCGCTCGGAAAGCGAGTTGCCGGTCGACGTCGCACTCGAGGGCGCGCTCGACGACGCGGTGTTCGCCCGCATCGACGGCCAACGCGTGCGAACGGCGCTCGCGGAACTCCCCGAGGAGCAGCGCCGGCCGATCGAGCTCGGTTTCTTCGGCGGCGTCACGCACGAAGAGATCGCGCGCCGCACGGCGACGCCGCTCGGAACCGTGAAGACACGCATCCGCTCCGGTCTGCGCAAGCTGCGCAGCTCGCTCGAAGCGAGCGTGGTGCCATGATCCAGCACGACGAGAAGTTCCACGACCAGCTCGCGATGTTCGCGCTCGGCGCGCTGCCGGCGGTGGAATCGGGCGCGCTCGCGCGGCATGTCGCAGGTTGCCCGGAATGTCGCGCGGAGTACGCGCGCCTGCGCGCCACGGCCGATCTCATCGCGTACGCCGCCGAGCCGGAGCCCGGCGAGCTTCTCGGCAGCGAGGACGCGGCGCGCCTGAAGGCGCGCGTCATGTACAACGTGCGCAACCTGCGCAACACGCGCATCGAGCGCAGCGAGAAACTGCCGAGGCCGGCTGCTGCGCGCCCGATGCCGAGCGCGGACGGGGTGTTGCCTCGCGTTGTCGCCAACTGGCCTGCCTTCGCTGCGCTCGCAGCCGCCGTCGTGCTCGTGCTGGGGACGCTCGGACTCTTCGGGCTGCACGCGAAGAGCGACGGGCAGCGGATCGCGCAACTCGAGCAGCAAGTCGCGACGCTCGAACAGCAAGCCAACACGCCGCCGATCGGCGCGCAGCTGGCACAGGCGCGCGCGTCCCGGCTCGAACGCTTTCTCAAGGCCTTCCTCGCTAAGGGCAGCCGCCGTTTCGCGGTCAAGAACGGCGAAGTGGTGACCAGCCACGGGCGCGTGCTGATCGCGTTGCGCGTCCCGCCGCCGCCGGCGGGCAAGACCTATCAGGCGTGGACACTCAAGAGCGGTGCGACCAAGGTCGCGCCTAGCCTCACCTTCCGCCCAGATGCCGGCGGCATCGCACTGGTCGAGTTGCCGGAGTCCGCCAAGGGTTTAGCCGCGATTGCGGTCAGCGTCGAGCCCGAGGGCGGCAGCAAGGTGCCGACGTCGGCACCGATCATCATACGCAAGCTTTCGTAACCGCGATGGCCTCACTCGAAAAGCTTCGCGCGGCAAATTGCGCCGAAGCGCTCGCTTATCTCGCGCACAATCCGTACGAGAACGTGCTCGTTTCATGGCTGATCGAAAGCGGCGCGATCGGACGTTCGGGCAGCGACGTGCTGCTGTGCCGAGATGCCGAGGGGGTCGTCCGGGGAGTGGGCTATTTCGGGCCGCAGCTGGTGCTGCACGCCGAGGCTGACGAGGCCGTCGACACCTTCGCCGCCTTCGCGAGGAGGGTGACGACTCCGCGCATGATCGTCGGGCCGGTCGCGACGATCGACCGTTTCTGGGAGCGCGCGCGCCCGCTGTTCGGAACGCCCGTGACGGTGCGCGAATGCCAGCCGGTCTACGCCGTCGACCGGAGCGAACTGCGCTATACGCGGGCCGACGCCGAGGTCGGACAAGCCTCGCTGGACGAGTTGGACGAGATCGTCCACAACGCGGCGGAGATGATCGTCGGCGAGCTCGGCAACGATCCGCGCCGCAACGGCAACGATTTCCGCACGCGCACCGCCGGGCTGATTCGAAGCGGCTGGTTCTGGCGCTATCGCGTCGACGGCCGGCTCGTCTTCATGTGCCACATCGGGTCCGTGAGCGCCCTGACGGTGCAGCTGCAGGGCGTGTGGTCGCCGGTCGAGGTGCGCGGTCACGGCTACGCAACGCGAGGGCTCGGCGCGATCTGCGACCGGCTGCTCGACGCGCACAAGACGATCTCGCTCTACGTCAACGACTTCAACGCGCCGGCGATCGCGCTCTACGAGCGCGTCGGCTTCGTGCAAGTCGGCGCGTTTCGCACGATCCTGCTCTAGCTCGTCCTTCTTAGAGACGCGTGACCTCGAGCGGCGTCTCGCGGGCGGCGCTGCCGTCGCGTTCGAGCCGGTACGCGCGGGCGTTCGGGCGCGCGCTCACGGCAGCGTGCAGTTCCGTTCCTTGCAAGTGGAGGCCGACGCCGTCGTCACACGCGTAGCCGGGAGCGACCCCGCCGTTCGCAACCATGCGCTGATAGGTAGGCCGGCGTTCGGCCTCGCCGTCGTAGTGCGGACAATAGCTCCCGGCGGCGAAACCGAGGCACGCCATGGCGGTCAGTTCGCCCGCCACCGAGTCGGTTACGCCCTCGTCGAACCAGCAGATCGCGCCGGCGCTTGAACCGCAAAGCAGAATGCCGCGCTCCCACGCTTCGCGCAGTATCTCCTCGAAGCCCCAGTGGCGCCAGACCGCGAGCATGCTGCGGGTGTTTCCGCCGCCGACGTGCACGACGTCGAACGAAAAGAGATAGGCGGCTAGCTCCGCCGGCGTGCGGCGAAAAAAGCGCAGCACGTCGAGGGAGCAGTCGAGATGCGTGTACGCTTCGTAGAAGCGCGCGACGTACGCGACGTCGTCCCCGCTGGCGGTCGGGACGAAGCAGACGCGCGGCCGCGGCTTGCCGGACGCCTCGAGGATGTAGCGCTCGAGCTTGAAATTGCCCGTTTCAGGCAGCAGCACGCCGCCGCCCATCGCGACGATTTGCGGGGTCGGCGGCAGGCGCGCTCACTCCGGCTTGCGCGCGCTCGAGTAGACCGCACCGTCGGCGCCGTTGAGCGGCTGCGCGGCGTGCGCCGCTGGCGGAAATGCGTGTGACCGCACTTCGCCTGCGTAAGCCCGGAGCGCCTCCGTCGCGACCTTCCCGAGCTCGGCGTACCGCTTGACGAAGGACGGCGCTTCGGGGAAGAGGCCGAGCAGGTCGTAGAGGACGAGCACCTGGGCGTCGCAATCCGGGCCGCTGCCGATGCCGATCGTCGGAATCGAGAGCACGTGCGTGATCTCGGCCGCGATGCTCGCGTCGACCATCTCGAGCACGACCGCGTAAGCGCCCGCCGCCTCGACCGCGCGGGCGTCGGCTAGCAAGGCGTCGCGGTCGGTCTTGCGCCGGAAGCCCGCCCCGATGCCCGCGGTCTGCGGCTGCACGCCGATGTGCGCCACCACGGGGATCCCCGCGTTCACGATCGCGGCGATCCTGGGAGCGACGGTCACGCCGCCTTCGAGCTTGACGCTGCCCGCGCCGCACTTGATCAGCGCGATCGAAGAACGGACGGCATCTTGGTCGCATGCCTCGTAGGATCCGAACGGCAAATCGGCGATGACGTGGGCGT
Organism: Vulcanimicrobiaceae bacterium; assembly: GCA_052267165.1. GTDB lineage: Bacteria > Vulcanimicrobiota > Vulcanimicrobiia > Vulcanimicrobiales > Vulcanimicrobiaceae > CAWICD01. The sequence continues at coordinate 176,831 of JBKQHO010000013.1, forward strand.
GCTTGGTGCCGCGAGTGACGGCGGCGGTGTGGCGCTCCATGTCGGTCATCTCGACGCGGGCGGTCGAAGCGTATCCCAGCACGACGTTGCCGAGCGAGTCGCCGACGAGGATGACGTCGATTCCGGCTTCCTCGGCGCAGCGCGCGAAGGCAGCATCGTAGGCGGTGACGACCGGAAACGCCCTCCCCCTGCGGGCCCGGATCGCGGCGGACGTGAGACGGCGCTCGAAAGACATGGCCCGCGTACGTACGCCTCCTAGGCTGCGCGAACCTCGTGCGCGCAAGGACTGGCAACGCCCTTGCTAGGAGCAGGCGACGCCATGCAATGCCCGCCGCGCCTCCTCCGACTGACCGCTTTAACCGCCGCCCTGTGTGGCTGCCTTGCTTCGACCGCTCCCGGCCTAAGCGCGCCGGCCCCGTTGCCCGCCCCGCCCTCGCTGCCGCCGGTGCGCCCCGTCGTCGACGACTACTTCGGCACGACAGTAACCGACCCGTATCGCTACTTCGAAGATCTCAAGGCGCCCGACGTGCAGAGCTTCTTCAAGGGTCAGAACGACTACACGCGAGCGGTGCTGGACCAGCTCGGCACGCCGCGGCAGCGGCTCTTCCAGCGGATCGCGCAGCTCGACAACGCCGGCGTCTCGGTCTCCGACGTGACCCTCGACGGCGACTCGTACTTTTACCAGAAGCGCGAACCGGGCGTGAACTCCGAACGGCTCTACGTGAAGAAGACGGCGCCGGGCTCGGCCGAGCGTTTATTGATCGACCCCGACAAGCTCGCGACGTCGGCCGGCAAACACTTCACGATCAACTACTTCGTTCCGTCGCTCGACGCGCGCTACGTGGCGTACGGCATCTCCGAAGGCGGCTCGGAGAACGCGGAGATCCACGTGCTCGACGTCGCGAGCGGCCGCGACCTGCCCGACACGATCGACCGGGCCCGCTTCGGCGTCGCGAGCTGGCGAACCGACGGGCGTTCGTTCTATTACATCCGGCTGCCGAAGTTGCCGCCCGACACGCCGCCGACGGACGCCGAGCTCAAGCCGGTCTGCTACCTGCACGTGCTCGGGCAGGATCCCGACCGCGACGTCGCGGTCTTCGGCTACGGCGTCAATCCCACGATCTCGTTCGATCCGACGGACGCGCCGGTCGTGGATATCACGCCGGCTTCTCGCTATGCCATCGGGCTGGTCGAGCACGGCGTCAGCAACGAGCAGACCCTCTACGCCGCGCCCGCCGACACCGTCAATTCGCCGAATACGCCCTGGAAGAAGATCGTCGACGTCGCCGACGACGTGACCGGCTTCGACCTGCAAGGCTCGACGCTCTATCTGCTCACGCACAAGGACGCACCGGCTTTCAAAGTCGTTGCGATGCGCATCGATCGGCCGGACGTTGCAAACGCGCAAACGCTCGTGCCGGCGTCGAAAAGCGTCGTTCAACAGGTTGCGGTGGCCAAGGACGGCCTCTACGTGCGTTCGCGCGACGGCGGATTCGGCCGCATGGTGCGCTTCCCGCTGGCGGCGGACGGAACACCGGGAGCCACCGCGTCCCCGATCGCGCTTCCGTACGATGGCTCGATGGACGAGCTGGTGGCCGATCCGCGCGTGGACGGTGCAACGTTCGGATTGACCGCCTGGACGCGCTCGCTGCTGTATTATCACGTAGCGAGCGACGGGACCGTCACCGACACGAAGCTCAAACCGCCCGCTCCGGTCGACGCCTCGGGCTACGAGTCGAAGGAAGTCGAGGCGCGCAGCGCTGACGGGACGATGGTCCCGCTCTCGCTCGTCTTCAAGCGAGAGCTCGCGCTCGACGGCTCGCATCCCACCTACCTCGAAGGCTACGGCGCCTACGGGTTTACGATCGAGCCATACTTCTCGACGACGCGCATCGCTTGGATGGAGCGCGGCGGGGTGCACGCGGTTTGCCACGTGCGCGGCGGCGGCTGGTACGGCGAAGGCTGGCACCAGGCGGGAATGATTAGCACGAAACAGCATTCGATCGACGACTTCATCGCCTGCGCGCACTATCTGATCGACAACCACTACACCTCGGCGCAGCATCTGTCGGGCTCGGGAACGAGCGCCGGCGGGATCGTGATCGGCGGTGCGGTCACCCAACACCCCGAGTTGTTCGCCGCCGCGATCGACGAAGTCGGCGTCAGCGACGCGCTGCGCTCTGAGTTCTCCGAGAACGGCCCGGTCAATATTCCGGAGTTCGGCAGCGTCAAGACGCAGGACGGCTTCAAAGCGCTCTATGCGATGGACGCGTACCAGCATGTCAAAGACGGAACAACGTATCCCGCGGTCATGCTGGTGACCGGCATCAACGATCCGCGCGTGCCGCCGTGGGAGCTGGCCAAGTTCGCGGCGCGCTTGGAGACGGCGACCTCGAGCGGCCGGCCGATCCTGTTACGCGTCGACTACGACGCGGGTCACGGATTCTTGGCGGCCTCGCGCGCGCAGACCGAACAGCTCTTGACCGACGAGTACAGCTTCCTGCTGTGGCAGCTCGGCGATCCGGAGTTCCAAACGATTCCACAGCGGATCAACCGCCGCTCGTAGTTTTCTAGGGCGTGTCGCAGGCGGGATGACCGCAGGCGCACATCTCTTCTTCTTCGGCCTCGTCGCTTTCGACGCAATAATCGGAGCAGAAGGCGGGCATCGCCGAATCACCTCGACGAGGTTCGAGCGTCGCGGTGACCATGCACTGACACTTGGGAAGAGCGCAGGCAATTCGTTCGGTTGCCATTGGTGAAAGGCTTCGATAACGACCGGCGACCTACTCTTTCGCGGAGCCGCCGAAGGAGGCGCCTCCTGCTCGCCTTCAGGCGTCGCGCCGTGCCGCCGCGAGCCCGAGCTGCAGGATGCCGAACAGCAGCGCCGTGCCCCACACCCGGGTCGAGCGTTTGTGAAGCGCCCGGTACTCGAGACGCTTGGGATCGTCCTCGGCCGCGTCTTTGAGGGAGCCCATCGCGTTCTTCACTTCGGCCATCGCGGGGATGATATTCGTTTCATGGTAGGCGATCAGCACGAGCACCGCAGCGCCTGCGAGGGCGCGGAGCGCGTCGTAGGTGCGGTTCTCGCCGTCGAGCGCCGCGCGCGCCAGCGCAGCCCCGCCCGCCATGCCGCCGGCTACATAAGTCGACACCGCCAGCCGGTGCAGCGTCCGGCCCGTCAGCTCCGCGATCGTGTCGCGGTCCGTCAGCACCTTGAACGCGAGCGGAACGTCGATCGCTGCGAATCCCACGCTCGCCCCTGTCCAAAGCGCCGTCGCCCCGATCTCGAGCACGCCGAGCGTCTTGTCCAGCGTCTTATCAACTGCAGCCATGCCGCGTGCTTCGTGCCGCGGGCAGGAGCCGCCTCGCTCCTGAAGCGCAGGGTCTTGCTCGGACGGCGCTAACGCTTTAGTGAAACGGAATCAACATCGCCACCATCACGACAACGATGGCAACGGCAGCGACCTGCGCGAGATGTACCCAGTACTGCTTTGCGATCTCATCGCCGCGAACGTGGTGCAAGAACTCTACAAGACCGGGAGCAGCGGCAGCCGACGCCTCGCGGATCGGTGCCTCTAATGACGTCGGCAGGCAAGGAACGATCGGCATCTCCAGCACGACTCCGGAACCATACGGGGCCACACGTTCCCAAAACGTTTCACGAACGTGCCCGAACGAGGAGATGTTGGAACCGGGGTGTGGAGCGGAATTGAGCACCGACGTTTCCCTATAAATGAAACGGAATTGTAAGGCTGACAATCGTGTATTAGCACTATCGTCAGCCAGTATTTGTTGCTTGGAGCAGCGCATAGTTCCCGCGATGGAGACTAGGCCGAAGGGCCCTAAATTACCGGACAACCGGGCATGCCCACCCTGAAATCGTGTGGGTTTGTTAAGGGCTCGTAATACGTAGGCCGCCCCGGCGAGAGAGAGCCACTCGCTCGATGAAGAGAAGCCTCCGTGTCCGTGCTCTTATTGCGCCGCGACCTTTATTAATAACGCGTGCAGAGCCCTCATCCGGAAACATGCCGCGCGCGACCATTGCTGCAAAAGCTCGCCGTCTAATGGTTAGGCCGGATTAGACCTAAGCAAACCGAAAGCGGCGATGCCGCCGACGATTGGCGCGTCTACGGCGTTCCGCCGGCCCCCGAAGGCGTCGATTACGACCGACGCCCATGCTCGTGCCCGATGTGAAGTCGAAGGGGCGAGCCCTTACGGAACCCGCCCCTTCCGAGAATCGACTCGGGTCGACCTCGCCACACCTTACCTACCTACCGCACCGTGCCATGCCCACCGTCGCCGAAGCGCCGGATCACGCCGATGATAGCGCGCAAACAGCGCGCTCGCAATCCCGCAAAGTGAGTGTTGTTTGTTTAATGCCAGAGGTTCGCTGCGGTCGCGATGTCGCACTCTCGAGCAAAGAGGTCGGTCAACCAATTCACCATCCGCTGTGCTCCTGCTTCGATCGGATGCTCCCTGTAGACGAACAACGTCTCCGGTCGAGACGCGACGCCGTCTCGTACCATCGCCGAAAGCGCTTCCAGCGAGCGCGCCCGGCGACCTCGCATTTCTTACGCGAAGACGCGAGAGGACCGCGCTCCCTATTTAGTGATGCGATGGAAGACAGAGGTCCCGAATCGCGGGAATCACGAGAAAAATCTTCAGCCCGACCAAGACCGTTGTGAGAGCGATGAGCCAACGCGTCAAGACTTCGTTGCTGCGGCGAAGTCGCGTCAACGGCGTTCCAATGGGTGTCCACGATTGGCCCCCTTTCCGAATGTTGCTCGAAATGTTGCACGAGATCGCGCAGAGCCCCGTGGGTTGGGCCTCCGCGGCGCGTTGGCGGGAAAGTGTAGGAATCGAACCTACCAGCCCCCTTACGAAGGCCTCAGCGGTTTTGAAGACCGAGCGGACCACCAGATCCGTACTCTCCCATGCGCGGGGAAAGCCTTGTGCCGTAACGGTTTGCGGCGCACCGCCGATCGCGCTCGGTCGTTGGCATCCGCGTTTGGTCACCTTTAGGTCACCTCGACCATTTCGAACGGTACGCCTACGCCGTCGCGGAGCCTGCCGCCGGCAGCAGGAGAACGGCGTCGAGACGCTGCGCCGCCTCGGACTGAAGCGTCGGCGTCACGTGGCTGTAGAGGTCCATCGTGACGCTCACGGAGCTGTGGCCGAGAACCTCTTGCACGATCTTCGGATGGACGCCCTGGGCGAGCATCATGCTCGCGCACGTGTGCCTCAAGGAATGGAACGTGATCTCGGCCGGCCGGCGCGCCTTGGGCTCTTTGGGCGCGTCGGCGATCGGCCGGCGACCGGCACGCGTCGTCGCTCGTTTGCGCGCTGGCAGAGGAACGATCCCACACCTGCGCGCGAGGTCGCGAAAGCCGTCCGTCACCATGTGCGGGCGCCACGGCCCGCCCTCTTCGCCAGGAAAGACGTAGCTTGATCCGGCGATGCTACCGATGCCGCGCGACTGGGCCGCCGATAGGCGATGCCTTCGAAGCGTCTCGATCGCGCCCGCCGTCAGCACGACGACGCGCGACTTGCCGCTCTTGGGCGACTTCTCTGCCACGCCGGCTCGCGTTTGCTCAAGCGATCGCCGGATGGAGATGGTGCCGCGCGCGAGGTCTACATCGTCCCACTTCAAGCCGCACAACTCGCCGCGGCGCGCGCCGGTCGCGAGCGCGAGTGCAATCAGCGAAGAGAATCGCGTGCCCTCTGCGACCGCGAATATGCGCGCTATCTCATCGGTCGTGAGGAACCGCATCTCGCGACGCGCCGCCTTCGGCTTGTCGGCGATCGCCGCGACGTTCTGCCGAACACGGCCCTCCCGCAGCGCTTGCGCCAAAACCCGGTGCAGCAGCCGATGATGGTGGATCACGGTCTGGCCGGCGAGGCCGCTCTCTCGCCACGCGGCGTACGCCTTCGAGAGGTGCTGCGCCGTGAGTCGCTGCAGCACGACATCGCCGAGCGCTGGAATGATGTGGACGCGCGCCATGCCCTCGAAGCGCTCCCAGGTCTTCCCCGCGAAGGACGGCTTCGAGCTTTCCAGCCAGCCGGCTAGATACTGGCCGAGCGTCGTGCGATCCGGCGCAACGAACGTGCCGTTTCCGATCGCGGCCAGCTCGGCGATGAGTGCCTTCTCCGCGTCTTTCTTGTTGCCTACGAACGAGAAGCGGCGCTGCCGCCGCGCGCCGTCGCTCCCACGCGACAGCGGCAGGACGGCCGTCCATACGTCCCTGCCGTTCTTGGCGCCGCGCTTCTTGAGGCGCGAATCGGTTTTCATCGGTTTAGTCCTCCGGTTTTTGATAAATTGAACTCTGGATCGTAGCGAGCATCGCTCCTGATTCCGTGCAAGTGCATATCCATCGCAGGGGTGTGCTCGCCTCGGTTTATCAGCGTCTGCCGATAGTGGCCGATGAGCGCATCGCGATCGGCATTGGTGATAAAGCCGGACAGCATGAGGTGCAGGTCCATTAGCGCCGTCTCGGCGGTTCGGATAAGAAAGGGTTGCGCGTCGACCTCGCTTTGCTCCATGAGGGAAACGAGAGTCGCGCACGCGTCGTAAGGCTCGGCGACCCCGAGCTGCGCGTTCACCGCGGCGCGAGTTTGCCGAAGGTAGCCTTCAATGATGACGTGAGCAGGCAGTCGCTCGACCAGGATCGACCATAACTCGTCGTACTTGTCGCTCCGTATGCGCGTCGCGCTCGCGGCGTAGAGATCGCGAAAGCCGGAGATACAAACGTCAACATCCTCCGACTCGAAGTGAGCGCGGTTCGCGAGCAATCGCAGGTACAGGTTGGGCACGTCTAGCGCCTTAGCGCACTCGGCGGCGGTGCCGCTTCGCGTTTTGCGCCGCTCGTTTATCGCGCGACTCACCACGGAGTGATTCCGACCCATGCGCTGCGCCAACTCGCGAAGCGAGTATCCCCGCTCGCGAGCGATCCGCTTCACCTCGGCTGCAAACAGCGAGTCGCCCTTTGCGGGCGCCAAGCCATCGTTCCGCCGCCGCCGGGGCGGCTTCTTCCGGTCGAACACAAATGACACCGTTTTGCTCCGGGATGGCACCGTCCTGCGTGCAGAATGGCAAGCCCATGCGAGTTATCCTGAAAAGCGACGCACTACGCGCGCTGGCTGCGCGACGAGGCCAGACCCTTCGTGAAGTCGGGCAAGGAGCAGGTCTCAGCCCCTCCCACCTGAGCCGCGCGCTCGCAGGCCAAATCGAGCTTGGCCCCCGCAAGCGTCGCGATCTCCTAACTGCTCTCGACGTGGGCTTCGACGCGATCTTCGAGATTGAGCCTACTCGCGAATCGGCTCTTCACGCCGCATCGGGCGCGGCATGAACGCGGCTGAATCGGGCGGCGACCGGCTGATCACCGTCTCGGAAGTTTGCGGTCGGCTTGGACTGGGCCGAACGAAGGTGTCCGAGTTGCTTCTGCGTGGCGCGATCGCTTCCGCAAAAATTGACGGTCGGCGCCTGGTGAGCAGCGCGAGCCTCGACCAGTTTATCCAAGCCGCCCTCGCGGCGGACGCGGCGCTACGCGCGCCCTGAACGCGAGAAGCGCCGGGTTTCCCCGACGCCTCTCAATCCTCGACCCTATACCTCGCGCGGCCCGACCAAAAGCCGCGTTCCAAACCAGGAGCCTTTCAGACGTGACACCGTTTGCCCGGCGCGACCGGGAACCCTCCACGAAAACCGAGCCGACTCCGCTGCGACGCGCCGCTCTCAAGACGGCGTGCGCGATCCTTTGGTTGAGCGAGAGCTTCATCGAGGACGAGACGATGCTCAATCGCCTACGTGCCGTCGAAATGCTCGAGCAACAGCTCGAGGACGAAGTCGCATGAGCGGGCGGCTCGCGGTTGCACGTTCGCTGGGGCCAGACGGGGCCGCATGAGTCGCGCGGTTCCCGTGGCGTCCTTCGTCTATCGTGCTGCTGACGGCAAGCCTTTGGCACGCATCGACCGCGTTGAGCCAGGGCGCGACGGTCGAAGCAAAGAGTTTTTCCCGCACCTGGCGGACGGCATCGGCGGCTTCAAGTCCTCGCCGGGCCTCGAAGGGGTGAAGCTGCCGCTGTACCGACTGCCCGACGTTCTTCGTGCCGCACGGGTAAGCGGCGTCGTCTGGATGACCGAGGGCGAGAAGAAGGCTGACGCCCTTGTCGAGCAACTGCGCGAGTCTGGCCACGACGCGGCGGCCACGACGCTTCAGGGCGGGGCTATGGCCGCGCTCACCCCGCAGCATCTCGAATCGCTCCGAGGCGCCAAGTCTGCAGTCGTCTTGATGGACTCAGACAAGACGGGGCGCGAGAGCGGCCTAAGGCGAGCACAAGCAATCGCCGCCGTCGTCAAGGATACGGTCGCGATCGACCTATTCCCCGAACGCACGGATGGGTCGGACGTGCTCGACTTCTTCGCTGAAGGCAACACGCTCGACGGGCTGCTCGAGTATGTGTCCGTCCACGCGGATGAGATCCCCGTTCGGCCGACGCCGTTTGAGCCGTCGCGCAACGGACACGTGACCGGGCCCATCGGCACGGCGCACGGCATGAACCTCGATGCAAAGAAGGCCGGCCCGGCCACGACCGCTCCCAAGCCTGCGCTTAAGCGAACGAAGCTGACCAAAGCGGCCGACGTTCGCAAGAAGAAAACGGTATGGCTCGAGCCTTTGCGCTTTCCCCTTGGCGCGCTGGTCGCACTCGATGGTCCCGGAGGTGTCGGGAAGACAACCTTCATGTTTGGGCTTATGGCGAAGGCGACGCGCGGACGTTCTCTACTTGACCCCGCCGCCCGCCGCGAGCCCCTGAACGTGATGATCGTCGCCGAGGAAGACTCCCGCAGTATGCACCGGATGCGGCTCGAGGCCGCGGGCGCGGAATTGGACCGCGTGACGTTCTTCGACGGGACCGAGTGCGAGTATGAAAGCGAGATCGACGGCGAACTCGTGACGTGGGTCGAGCCGCTGATGATCCCCAAGGACTTGCCTCGCCTGCGCGACGCGATCAAGGAAACCGAATCCAAGATCGTCTACATCGACGCCCTGTTTTCGCACTTGGAGTTTGCGAAGGAAGGCAAGTCGTCGCACGACGTTCGGCCGACCTTATCGCTCGTGCCGAAGCTGGCAGAAGAAACCGGGTGCCTCTTCGCGGGAACCCGACACTGGAACAAGGGGACGGGTTCAGCCGTGAACCGCGTCCAGGGGCCCGCTGATCTGACCCATGTCGCTAGGGTGACGCTCTCGGTCGGTCGCGATCCCGAGGACCCCGAGCGGGTCATCGTTGCCGTCGGCAAGACTAACTTCAAGAAGCCGGAGAGCCTGGCTTTCCGTCTCGTCCCTATCGGGATTGAGGACGACTTCGGCGAGATGGAAGAGGTGACGTACGCAGCCATCGAGCCCGGGACCAACTCGGTAACGGCCGACGACTTGGCGATGCGAGCCCCCGGCGACCCGGAAGAAAAGCGGGCCGGGAAGGACTGGCTTAGTGACTACATGGCGGATGGAGAATGGCGCCTCGTATCTGAGATAACGAAGGCGTGGCAAGAGAAAAAACTGGGGGCCCTCGCCACCCTCTACCGCGCTAAGGACGCCCTCGGGATCGAGGTTGGTAAGACTCAAACCTTCCCGACTTTGGGCCGGTGGAGGCTTCCAGGAACGCAGACTTCTCAATCGTCCGAGCAGACTTCTCATATTCCCACAAGTGAGAAGTCTGGACTCAAAACCCCCGAAAAACCCAATAAAGACCAGACTTCTCATAGACTTCTCATTTCCGACAATAGAGAACACCGAGAAGTGAGAAGTCTGGGCGAGGCAAGCGAGCCAATCGCCCCTGACGACTTCGAGGAGTTCGGGCCGTGACCGCGGCCGAGATCGTGTCCAAGGCCCGCCAAGACGGCTACTCTCTCGGCGCCGTGAACGGGCGCCTCCGGGTTCATCCTCGGCCGAAGCCCGAGCTTCGCGACCTGCTCCACGAGTGCTGGGTCGAGGTTCTTTCGTGCCTACAATCGGAGGTTGCCCCGAAGACTGCGCCCGAGCCCCGGTGCCCTCGGCATGTCGGCAATGAGGTCGACAACGGCGGCTGCGGTGCGTGCGCCGTGCTGCGCACGGAGGAAAGGGATGGCGTCCGGTTCGTCGTCAACCCGCAGACGCGCGCGGTCAGCGAGCAGTACCGATGGGCGGACGGCACTTGGTCCATCCTGCCCGAGTCGGTCAAGCGCGCCAACGGCTCGTGGGGATGGTCGGATGGGCGCTCCCTACTTACCGACCCGCCCCCAGGAGGCAACGGCAGATGACCGTCGCGGAGACGATTGTCCACCGCGCCCTCAAAGGCGGGCACAGCCTCAAACTCGTGGGCGACAGGATTCGCGTCATCCCAAAGCCTGACGCCGAGCTTCGCGCCGCAATCCTTGAGCACAAGCCGGAGATCGCCGCGCTGCTCGATACCTCCAAGAGTAGGACGTGTGGAAAGGGTCCGAGCGCCTTTCACCGTTACTCCTTCGAGGACAAAAACAAGCGCTGCATTGATTGCGGTCGCCTCTCGAAGTGGGCGCTAACCACCGAGCGGCTACCCAAACCGAGGGTCTGCGCTGGTCTGATCGCAGAGATGGACGAGCCCTGCCGCCGGTGCGGAGCTCCTTGGATTGAGCACGACGTATCGGACGGCTGGGAGATCGTGCTGTGACGCACCTCGAGATCGTCTCCGAGCTCCGTGCCATCAGTGACGGCATCGACGCCCAGGATTTGAGGGCGACATGGCTGGCCGCGTTGACCGGATGGGAAGCGCCGGCCCACCTCGAGGGCCGCGTCGAGCGCCTGCGTGCCCTGCGCGATCAGGTCGGCCACGACGCCGTGGCGCGCAAGCGGAAGCCTGTAGCATGAAGCTGCCGCGGCTGCGACCCGTGCCGTTGGTCACGGGTCCACAAATCCTGGGCCTTGCGACCTCCGGCACAGGTTCGGTATACTATTATGCGTGGGCTAGGTTCGTATCTGGCCGGCGCTCAGGGATCACGCAAGTGGTCCCTTTCGCTTTCCCAGAGGCGTTCGTAGGCCTCGTCCCAAGGCAAAATCTTCAGTCCGAGGATCGAATGTCCGGTCTCCTTTCCCCGGCACAACTTGTCACGGAATGTCTCCCACCGCGCCGGTGTTGTTACGGGACGCATGACCTTCTCGGCGCATGGGCGAGCTTGCATATCCGCAAGTTGCAGGCCTGCCGAACAATCGCCCTTACCTAAGAACGTGAGGCCCGGCAGAAAGAGCTTCCGAAAGAAGTGCGGCGCAAGGTACGCCGTACCATCGAGAAACAGCCTCGCAAACTCATATTGGAATGCCGCGTCTTCCTTCGGTCCCCGAGACTCTATGACCCAACGCGCTTTACCGCCACCGAGCTGCGTATCGATCGCAAGAGCGACGCGCTCCGCCAAAAAATTCACTGTTAGCAGATACGAGTGACGAGGCAGAGATGTGTCGACACTATCTTTTCCAAAGCGTGCGACGAATTTCTCTCGTTCGATAATGCAGACGAAGCCTGTGAAAGGCAGTCCGCGGATGCACTTGTCGAGGCTTTCGACCGCTGCGTTCTGGCGGTTGCTATCACCGCCGCAATAGAACGATTTCGTCTTTCCTCGAATATCGGGCTCATGAACGACCTTAGCCTCCGAGCCAAGGTACTCTTTTTTCCAAGCGCCCCATGTCTCTTCTAGACGTACTAGATCGCGTTCGTGTACTAGAACGGCCGACAGGGAGAACGCCGTGAAAGACTCCTTAGCGTTTAGCGCGTGATTCCCGCACTCATCTACGTACAAGATATACCGGTCACCACGATCTTCGGACTTGGGCCTGCGGCGGGGAACAATCCTCCCCTCATCGTCGATACACGATGCCCCGAGTTCGTCGTTCGATTGCTTTATTACGGCATCAATAATGCTCAGGTCCCGTCGCGACTCCTCACGAAGGCGACGCGCGAAACCTAAGTGCGCGAGCGATTCTTCTAGCTGCTGTCTCAAGCGCCGCTGCACCCTGGCGTCTCTGCTAGCCGTCAGGTCGCCGCCCTTCGAAGGATCATCCATCACGCAAGCACCTCCGCCGTCCGACGCGGAGCGTGAACGTTAAAGAAAGACGGCAGAAGATACCCCCCGTGTCTGGACATTCCCTCGCGGGACGGCCGGCACTGGCCCCGGCCCTTGCTCTTAACGGTCAGATTTCGGGTCTGACCTCGAAAACGTCGAGCAGCTTCGTTCTCGGAGCCGGTGAAGAAAATCGGCGGGGATCTACCCCTTCGACTTCGTTGTGGCCGGTACGTAGCGCCAGCGCCAGCCGTCGAGAGCGCTTCCGCTGAAAGAGGCGGCGCTAACCCCGGTGCCTTTTCGTGACCTGGCGCACACCGACGCGGCCGCTGAGGTGCCGATTGCCCGCGCCTGGAAAGCCTCCTGTATGAGATGGGCAATGGCGCTTGTATTAGTAGCGTTCGGCTTAACGCTTCCAGCGAAGGCAGATACCGTCATCTGTGACACGAACGGGAATCAGACGGTCTGCCACACCGGAGGCGTTCAGTACCTTGGACCTCCACCGGATTACTCGGGCTTGACTCGAGGAGTTAGCGCAATTATCGCCCGGAACCGTTGCAGGCACGTCGGAGGGTGGTGGACAGGCAGAGAGTGCCTTCCGCCACCGGAGCCCCCTCAGTCATACGTCGCGCCCGATGTCCCGAGGCAATGGGTTCTTGTTTACCCGAACGGTACAAGAAGCGGGCCGATGTCGTCAGACGACTGCCTAACGGCAATTCAGGGAGCCGCTAACGCGACGTGCGGGCCGTATTGACTTAGCCTGTCGTTCGCACGCAAGAGGCACGCTCGCTACAACCCGCCGAGGCCCGGCAGGCCGAGCCGCCGAGAAGCGCCGTCATCGACGCCTAGCCGGCGCATCGCTTCGCCGATCCGCGCGTAGTATTCCGCCTCCGCGAGCCTGCGCTGCGTCTGTAGCTCGAGCCGGGCATTGTCTTCGGCGGCCTGCCTGAGCATCCGCATCCGCGAGACTTCCTCGGGCCGCGGCGCCGAGCGCTCGGCAACGGGGCTCCCGGTCGTTACCGCGGCGGGCGCAATCGCCCGGACAATCATCGGCCGCTCGCGGTCGAGCTCCGCTGGCCGCTCGTGCACGACCTCTCCCGCCCCCCGCTTCTCCCGATCGGCCCGCCGACGTGAGTCACGCTTGAGCATGGCGAGCGAACGAAGCGCCTCCGCGGTCGTGCGCCGGTCCGTCGGACCCATGTTCGCCACGTCGCCGCGAAAGGCAATCGCGCGCAAACGCGCCGCAATCGCGTCATCGTCCACCTCGCCGACCCCAGACTCCGGCGACTCCACCTCGGCCAGCCGACGACGGATCGCGTACAGCCGGTCCTCCGGCCGATGGAACTGCGGACCGAGCAACAACCCGCACCGCTCGGACGCGCGAAGGAGCACGTCATCAGGAGCCTGCGATAACGAGCCGGCCTCAGAGATACCGCCGAGCTCGGCAATGACGGCTTCGGCTAGCCGCGTCCACTTCCGCGCTACCATTAGGAGGTTTTCTTCGTCGAGCGAGAGGCAGGCGCCTTACGCTAAACGCCCTCCTCCACGCTCATCTCCTGGGGCGTTTCGTGCGTGTTGGCCGTGTGCCGCGCGGGCGTGCGACGTGTGGGCGCGTTCCCGGGCGCGCGCGCGAGGCGATGAACTCCTCACGTTCGCCGAGCGTGAAGGCGGAATTGGCCGCTCCTCATTACCGATTTGAAAATTGGAAAATGAAAATCCAGCGGGGGCTATGCCTTTGCCGGCTGGGCCGCCCTTGGAGGGGCCGAGCGTCGGGCCGTCCGGTGGCCGGCTGCGGGGTGAGCCGTGCGCTGGGTGGCGGTTGCGGTAACTCCCCCCATCACTCTGCCGAGCCACCCGTAACTCCCTCGTCACCTTCACGTCTCGTCCGCTTGCGCTCGGTGCGCGACGGCGCTTCCGGTGTGCGGCTAGGATCGGTGGCCGCCGAGGTGCTGATCGGCGAGCGCCGGGGCGGCCGCTCCGATCGCGCCGCTGCTGCTGGTCACCTTTTGGTCACCTCACCTGCGGCAACCCGCGAACGACTGCGAACACATCGGTCGCCCGCAAACGCCCACACCATCGAGCTTTGCGGCACACTACGAACATCCGCGGACAACCGCGATTTGACCGTGATACGCATTTGAAGACCGAGCGGACCACCAGATCCGTACTCTCCCGTGCCCGCTTCGTTCAAGCTGACATACGGACCGTCGACGGATTTCTCAGAAGGGGCCGGCCGCCCCTAGCCGCTGCGGCACGCGCCAGCACGGCGGCCGCAACGCCAGCCGCCGATGCGGGACTCGCCGTTGACTCCACGGCCATCGAGGCATCAGCTGAGTTTGACGTTTCGCATCCAAAGTGCAAGCCGGCGGTGTCTCACGGGATACTGCTTCGTTCGATCCCAGTTGCCTCATGCGCACGCTTCGCACGTGTGGTTGCCCCAACGAGGAAATTGGTCATGCCCAAACGGTTCGCGGAGATCGCGTTCACACCACACGTGCAGGCGTTGCAAGAAGCGCATGGGTCTCGCGCATCGTACGCGCGCCGCACGGCGCCCGACCGCTTGAACGAGACGCTCGGCCGCGAAGAGCGTCTATTCATCGAGTCGCGCGATAGTTTTTACATCGCGACGGTCAGCGAAACGGGGTGGCCTTATATTCAGCATCGCGGCGGTCCGAAGGGCTTCCTGAAAGTCCTCGACGAGCACACAATCGCCTTCGCTGACTTCACCGGAAACAAGCAGTACATCTCTATCGGAAACTTAGAGACGGACGACCGAGCCGCGCTGTTCCTGATGGATTACCCGTTGCAGACGCGCCTGAAGATCCTCGCGCATGCTCGCGCAGTCGAACGCGACGAGGACCTCGCGCTCGCCGACAGCCTCGCCGTGCCCGGCTACAACGCGCGCGTCGAGCGCGCGATCGTCTTCGCCGTCGAAGGCTACGACTGGAACTGCCAGCAGCACATCACGCCGCGCTACACCCTTGAGGAGCGCGCCGCTATCAGCGAAGAGGCGCGCGAACGCATCGCCGAGCTCGAGCGTCAGCTCGCCGAGGCGCGGCAAGGCCGATAGCAGGCCTGCGCGTTCGGGGCGGGCGATACTCTCCGGCGTGCGTGCCGTCGTAACTCGCGTAGCTTCCGCCGGCGTCGATGTCGAGGGTGAGACGGTCGGCGCGATCGACGGCGGCCTGCTCGTCCTCCTCGGGGTCGCGGCCACCGATAGCGACGACGACGCGCGCTACCTCGCGAAGAAAGTCGTCGAACTGCGCATCTTCCGCGATCAAGCCGGCGCGATGAACCGGTCGCTGCTGGAAGCCGGCGGGGCGGTGCTAGCGGTTTCGCAATTCACCCTGTTCGGCGACGCGCGCCGCGGGCGCCGCCCATCCTTCATCGCGGCAGCCCCGCCGGAGCGCGGGCGCGAGCTGTACGAGCGCTTCATCGGCGAGCTGAGGACGTTCGGGACAACCGTCGCGACGGGGCGCTTCGGGGCGCAGATGCTGGTCCGCTCGGTCAACGACGGCCCGGTCACGATCCTCCTGGACAGCACGAAGCAATTCTAGGAAGGTCCTGTCGCTCTGGAAGGGGGGGTTACTTTGCGTGGCAAAGCCAAGGGCACGATGGAGGTTCGCCAGGCTCTCGCTGATCTGGCTGAGGTTCGAGAGCGCCTAGCTACACTACAACGGTTCGACGGCTATTCCGGCCGGGCGGCGGTCGTCAGCGGGCTCGTCGCGATCGGCGCCGGGCTCGTTCAACTTGCCGTAGCGCCCCATCCACACGACGCGCACTCGCGCGGGCTCTACCTGACGATCTGGCTGATCTGCCTCGGACTGGCGCTGGCGATCAACTACGGCGCCATCCTGGTCTGGCGAGACCGCCATCAGAGCCTCCAGGCGGGAGCGCAGTTCCGGACGGTCGGCATGAGCATTCTGCCGGCCATCGCGGCGGGCGGCGTGATCACCCTGGGCCTCGTGATGCGGGGCTTGGTTGACTTGCTCCCGCCCATGTGGTGCGCGACCTACGCGCTGGGGCTGTTCGCCTCGCGCGCGCTCGTCCCGCCGGCGGTCGTCTGGATCGCGGTTGCCTTCGGCGCGGTCGCGGCGCTACTGCTTTTGCTCCCAAGTGTCGATCCCTTAGGCTGGTGGATCATGCCGCTGGCCTTCGGGGGAGGCCAAATTGTAATCGGCGCGATCGTGCTCGCCGAGCCCGATCACGAAAGGACGTTATTCCGATGAAACCTGCGCCGTTCGCGTACGACGGCTTGGAGCGACTCTTTCACGAACGCGGACGCCTCGCCGTCTGCACGTGCCTGGTCGCCAACTCCGAAGGCATGACCTTCACCGCGCTGCAAGACGCCTGCGCGCTGACCGACGGCAATCTCAACCGGCACCTGCACGCGCTGGCCGATGCCGAGATCGTCACCTTGGCGCGCACGCGCGGCAGCGGGCGCCCGACGACGACCGTGCGTATCAGCGAATCGGGCCGGGCGCGCTTTCTCGCTTACATCGACGCGCTCGAAGCCGTCGTCCGCGCGGTCCAGGTGCATGCGCAGGAAGACGAGCGCGACGCTCGTGCCGCTCGCTTGCGGCTGGCCACGTCATGATCGAACCGATCCGCTCCAGTCCAGGCGCCTTAACCGGCCGCCCGCGCCACGTCGCGATCATCATGGACGGCAACCGTCGTTGGGCGAGCGAACGTAACCTGCGTCCGGTCGAAGGTCACCGCGCCGGCGCGCAGACGCTGCGCACGATCGTGCGCGCGGCCGCGGACGCGCGGATTGAGATCCTCACCGTCTTCGCGTTCTCGGAAGAGAACTGGGGACGCGACCCGGCCGAAGTCGGCTCGCTGATGGAACTCGTCGGTCTGTTCGCCTTGCGCGAGCGCGACTCGCTGGTCGCCGAGAACGTTCGCGTCCGCACGATCGGCCGCATCGAGCGGCTCCCGCAATCGACGCAAGCCGCGCTCGCGGCACTGGTCGACGCGACGGCTCGAAACGACGGTTTACTGCTGAACATCGCGCTCAACTACGGCGCGCGCACCGAGCTGTGCGATGCGATTCGGACGCTCGCGACCGACGTGCAAAACGGCGTGCTCCCGCTCAGCGCGCTCGACGAAGACGTTCTGCCGCGTTACCTCTATACCGCCGGCTTGCCGGATCCCGATCTGCTGATTCGCACCGGCGGCGAGCTGCGCGTTTCCAACTTTCTGCTCTATCAGATCGCGTATGCCGAGCTGTGGTCGACCACAGCCCACTGGCCCGACTTCGACGCAAACCTGCTCGCGCAAGCGCTCGGTTCATTCGCGACCCGGCAGCGCCGCTTCGGAACGTAAGCGTTGAATCGCTCGGCCGTCGAATCGGCGCTACACGGCGTCCGGGTCGTCACGCTCGCGCAGAACGTGCCGGGGCCGGTCGCCGCGGCGCGTCTGCGCTCGCTCGGCGCGCACGTTCTCAAAGTCGAGCCGCCCGGCGGCGATCCGCTCGCGCTCTACTCGGCGTCGTGGTACGCGCAACTGCACCGCGACTGCGTCGTGGAGCAGATCGATCTCAAGGGAGCCGCCGGACGCGAGCTGCTCGAAGAACGGCTGCGCGACGCGGACGTGCTGCTCACCTCGAACCGCCCGTCGGCACTCGTGCGCCTCGGCCTCGGTTGGGACGACGTCCACGCGCGCCATCCGCGCTTGATCTTGGTCGGCATCGTCGGCTACGCGCCGCCCGACGAAGACCTGGCTGGACACGACCTGACCTACGTCGCCAAGCTCGGCTTGGTCCAGCCGCCGCAGATGCCGCTCTCGCTGTTCGCCGACTTAGCCGGCGCCGAACGCGCCGTCGCGTCGACGCTCGCGCTCCTGTTTGCGCGCGAGCGCGCGGGCCGCGCCGGGAACGCGGTCGTCTCGCTGGCGGAAGCCGCGGAGGGCTTGGGCGAGCCGCTGCGGCACGGCCTGACGGCCCCCGAAGGCTTGCTCGGCGGATCGCTGGCCGGCTACCGAGTCTATCGCGCCCGCGACGGCTGGGTCGCGCTTGCCGCCTTGGAACCGCACTTCTGGAAACGCTTTTGCGCCGAATCGGGAGCCGGAGAACCCGACGCGTCAGCCCTGGCCGACCTCTTCCTGGAGCGCAGCGCGGCCGACTGGGAAGCCTGGGCGAACGAGCGCGACCTGCCCCTCGTCGCCGTCGGCGGAACCGCGCCGTGTTATACTGTCCGAGGTCATGACGCATCCCCACATTCGTAACATAGCCATTATCGCCCACGTCGATCACGGCAAGACGACGCTCGTCGACGCCATGCTCAAGCAGAGCGGCGTCTTCCGCGAGGGTCAGGCCGTGACGACCCGCGTCATGGATTCGAACCCGCTCGAGCGCGAGCGCGGCATCACGATCCTGGCAAAAAATACCGCGGTCAAGCACGGCGACATCAAATTTAATATCGTCGACACGCCGGGTCACTCCGACTTCGGCGGCGAGGTCGAACGCGTGCTGCAGATGGTGCAGGGCGTGCTGCTGCTCGTCGACGCCGCCGAGGGCGTCATGCCGCAGACGCGCTTCGTGCTGCGCAAGGCGCTCGAACTCGACCTGCGCGCGATCGTCGTCATCAACAAGATCGACCGCAAGGATGCGCGGCCCGCCGAGGTCGTCAACGAGGTGTTCGACCTCTTCATCGAGCTCGGCGCCAGCGACAAGCAGGCCGACTTCCAAGTCATCTACACCAACGCCAAGAAGGGCATCGCAAAGCGCAGTCTCGACGACGCGAGCGAAACCCTCGAGCCGCTGTTCGAGACGATTGCAACCGCTATTCCCGAAGCGCCCGGCGCCGAAGGCCCGTTCCAAATGCTCGTTTCGGCGATCGACCACAACAAGTACGTGGGCCGGATCGGGATCGGCCGCGTCTTCCGCGGAAGCGCCCGCATCAACTCGCCGATCGCGAAAGTCTCGGGCGACGGCACGATCGAGAGCGGCCTGCGGCTCACGAAGTTGCTGACCTTTCAAGGCCTCGAGCGAATCGACGTCGAGGAAGCCAGCGCCGGCGACATCGTCTGCGTCTCCGGCATCGAAGGCCTCAACATCGGCGACACGATCGCCGATGCGGCTGAGCCCGAGGGCATTCATGCGGTCGCGGTCGACGAGCCGACGGTCTCGATGTTCTTCATGGTGAACGCCTCGCCGTTCGCGGGCAAGGAAGGCAAGTACTTAACCTCGCGCCAGATCCGCGAGCGGCTGATGCGCGAGCTCGAGTCGAACGTCGCCCTGCGCGTCGCCGATACCGACAGCGCCGATACGTTCGAGGTCCGCGGACGCGGCGAGCTGCACCTCTCGATTCTGCTCGAAACGATGCGGCGCGAAGGCTACGAGCTCGCGGTCTCCAAGCCGCAAGTCATCATCGTCGAGCGGGCCGGCGGGAAGTTCGAACCGGTCGAGTACGTCGTCGTCGACGTCCGCGAAGAATATGCGGGCCCGGTGATCGAGTCCGTCGGCAAACGCCGCGCTACGATGCTCAACATGCTCACTGTCGGCGAAACGCGCCGGCTCGAATACACGATGCCGACGCGCGCGATCTTCGGCTTGCGCGGCGAGCTGATGACGCTCTCGCGGGGCACGGCCGTGATGTCGCACACGTACTACGACCACCAGCCGCTGGCGGGCGAGATTCCGGGCCGCTCGAACGGTGCGCTCGTTGCGAGCGACACGGGCACGGTCACCGCGTACGCGCTGGCCGGCGTCGAACAGCGCGGCCGCTTCTTCGTCGACCCCGGCACCGACGTCTACGAAGGCATGGTCGTCGGCCGCGCCAACGACGACAAGGATGTCAGCCTCAACGTCGTGCGCGCCAAGAAGCTAACGAACATGCGCGCTTCAGGCAGCGACGAGAACGTCAAGCTGCCTCCCGCCGAGGAGCTCTCGCTCGAACGTGCGATCGAATTCATCGAGGACGACGAGCTCGTCGAGATCACGCCGAAGTCGCTGCGCGTGCGCAAGCGCATGCTCAACGAAACCGACCGCATCCGCTCCCGCAAGCGCGAGAAGGCGACGGCCTAGGCGAACTCATCGCTTGCCGGGATACGAATCGTAGGACTCTCGCTCGAACACCGGGCTGCTCGAGGCCGGGGCCGAAGGCTTCTTGATGCCTCCGGTGCCAGCCGACCTCGAAGGCGGTAAGATACAAAGCTTGACCAGCGCGCTTGCTGCCGTCACGATGCGCGGTTTAGATTTAGACAACCGCGCCAACCGCGCCGGCAAGAACCTGCCCGAGAAGAAGCTACACACGCTCGACGAGGCAAAAGATGAGCTGCGCGAAGTCTTCGGCCGGCCCAAAGGCCGGCCGAAGAAGAAACGCGCGTCTACTTGAGCCGCTCGAGCTCGGGGAGCTTCGGCAAGCCGACTGTGAAGGTCAAGTCGCCGCGCCCCTCGTCGTAATCGACCAGCACGTTCTGCCCGTCCCGAACGTCGCCCGCCAGGATCCTGCGGCCGAGCGGCGTCTCCAACTCGCGCTGGACGGCGCGCTTGAGCGGGCGCGCGCCGTAGACCGGATCGTAGCCGACCTTGACCAGGTGCCGTTCCGCCGCGTCGGAGACGTCGAGCGTGATCCGCCGGTCCGTCAGGCGCTCGCGCAGCCGGTCGATTTGGATCTCGACGATCTTCTGCAGTTGCGCCTCGGTCAGCGCCTGGAAGACGACGATCTCGTCGACGCGGTTGAGGAACTCCGGCCGGAAGTGGCGGCGCAGTTCGTCGAGCACGGTCGCGCGCATGACCGCGTATTCGGCACCGCTCTGCCCCGAGAAATCGAGGATGCGATGGCTGCCGATGTTCGAGGTCATGATCAGGATCGCGTTCTTGAAGTCGACCGTGCGGCCCTGACCGTCGGTCAGCCGGCCGTCGTCGAGGATCTGCAGGAACACGTTGAAGACGTCGGGCGCGGCCTTTTCGATCTCGTCGAACAGCACGACTGAGAACGGCCGGCGGCGCACCGCTTCGGTAAGCTGACCGCCCTCTTCGTAACCGACGTATCCCGGCGGCGCACCGATGAGGCGCGCGACCGAGTGCTTCTCGCCGTACTCGGACATGTCGATGCGGATCATCGCACGTTCGTCGTCGAACAGATAGCCGGCCAGCGCTCGCGCCAGCTCCGTCTTCCCGACGCCGGTCGGGCCGAGGAAGATGAACGAACCGATGGGACGGTTCGGGTCCGACAAGCCCGCGCGCGAACGGATGACCGCTTCGGCCACGGCCTTGACGGCTTCGTCCTGACCGATCACGCGCTGGTGCAGCTCATCCTCGAGACGCAGCAGCTTGCGCATCTCGCCTTCGAGCAGCTTCGATACCGGAATGCCGGTCCAGCGGCTGACCACGTCGGCGATGTCTTCCTCGTCCACTTCCTCTTTGAGCAGACGCGGCTTACCGTCGGCGCTGAGCGCGGCTTCGGCGGCTTTGAGTTGCCGTTCGAGATCCGCGAGCTTGCCGTAACGCAGCTCGGCGACGCGGTTGAGATCGTACTGGCGCTCGGCCTGCTCGATCTCGGTCTTCGTCTGGTCGATGCGCGCACGCAGCTCGCGCAGCTTCTGCACCGCTTCTTTCTCGGTTTGCCAGCGCGCTTTGATCCCGTCGGTCTCCGAACGCAGCTCGGCGAGCTCCTTTTCGATCCGGTCGAGGCGCGTCTTGGAGCCCTCGTCGCTTTCTTTCTTCAGCGCCTCGCGCTCGATCTCGAGCTGCATCGTGCGCCGCGACGCCTCGTCGAGCTCCTGCGGCATCGAGTCGATCTCGGTGCGCAGCTTGGCGCCGGCCTCGTCGACCAAGTCGATGGCCTTGTCGGGCAGAAAGCGGTCGGTGATGTAGCGGTTCGAGAGCGTGGCCGCGGCGACGAGGGCCGAGTCCTTGATGCGCACGCCGTGGTGGACTTCGTAACGCTCGCGCAAGCCGCGCAGGATCGAGATCGTGTCCTCGACGCTGGGCTGATCGACGAAGATCGGCTGGAAGCGCCGCTCGAGCGCGGCGTCCTTCTCGATGTACTTGCGGTACTCGTCGAGCGTGGTCGCACCGATGAGGTGCAGCTCGCCGCGGGCCAGCATCGGCTTGAGCAGGTTGCCCGCATCCATCGAGCCTTCGGCCTTGCCCGCGCCGACGACGTTGTGCAGCTCGTCGATGAAGAGCAGCACGCTGCCCTCCGAGCTCGACACATCCTTGAGCACGGCTTTGAGCCGCTCTTCGAACTCGCCGCGATACTTGGCGCCCGCGATCAGCGCGCCCATGTCGAGCGAGATGATGCGCTTGTCCTTCAAACCCTCGGGCACGTCGCCGCGCACGATGCGCTGCGCGAGCCCCTCGACGATCGCCGTCTTGCCGACGCCGGGCTCGCCGATGAGGACCGGGTTGTTCTTCGTGCGGCGCGAGAGCACTTGGACGACGCGCCGGATCTCCTCGTCGCGGCCGATGACCGGGTCGAGTTTGCCCTGTTCGGCGGCGCGCGTCAGGTCTTGCCCGTAGCGTTCGAGGGACTGATACGTCCCCTCCGGATTTTGCGAGGTCACGCGCTGGTTACCGCGCACCTCGCGCAGCGCCCCAAGCACCTTGTCGCGGCTCAGCCCGACCTCCCGCAGAAGCTTACCCGCGGCCCCCGTGTCTTCGAGCATCGCCAGGAGCAAATGCTCGACCGAGACGTATTCGTCGGTCAGCTTCTGCGCCTCGTCGCCGGCTTGCACGAGGATCCGGCTTCCGCGCCCGGAGAGCTGCGGCTGGACGTCGCCCGAGCCCGACAGTCTTGGCAGCTTCGTGAGCGCGTCGTTCAGCTTCGCGCTGAACGCGCGCATGTCGACGCCGGCCTTCTCGAGGAGTGCCGGGACGATCCCCTGATCCTGATCCATCAGCGCGGCCAGGATATGCTCCGGCTCGACGTTCGGATTGCGGTCGCGCAGCGCGCGGCCAAAGGCATCATTGAGCGCTTCCCGGACGCGCTCGGTCATCTTGTCGACGTTCATGGTCGGTAGCTATAACCACCGGGCGGATCATTTTTGTTGCACGAAAATGGCTTCCAATGTGGAGCGGCCGAGCGGGCTTCCGCCAGACGGATCGACTCTGGCGGGGCGGCGGCGCCCGGGGCCGCGAAGCGTGCGGGATGAACGCCGCCGAGCGAAAGGCTCCGCTCGCCCCGCCGGCGATCCGCGCAGGCGCTTTCCACGCATATTTCGTCTACGACGTGGCCGACACGATCGATCTCGGCCGGCTGGGCTCGGTCGCGGGCGAGGGCGTCGCCCGAGCTCCCCTGCAGCTGCGCCGCGAAGCCTCATCGGGCTTCATCGAGTTCCCGACCCCGCCGGTCGTGGCGCGCCTTCCGGCCGGCCCCGGCGGCATGTCCGTCCAGGCCAAGATCTTCGATTACGGCGTTGTCTCCGTCCGGCTGAGCCTCCCGTTCTCGGGAACGTGGAGCGCCTTCAGCGCCTTCACCCGCCGGCTGCGCACCGACGACGAGTTGCAGCGCGTCGCGCACGCGACGCTCGACGGGCTGCTGGCCGAGATCGGGCCCGCGCTCGACGATCCGCACTCGCCCTTGATCGAAGACTACTTCGTGTTCGCGGTGGAATCGTTCGTGACGCCCGTCGCCGCAACGCAATTGCTCGACGACTACGCTGGGGCGCTCGCGAGCTTGGTGCTGTGCGAGGAGCGCTCCCTGATGGCCGCGGAGGCGACCGAGGCGCTGCGCGTCAACTTCGCCTATTTCGACGACGACTTGGCGGTCGTGCAGTGGGACACGGCCTTCGTCTACGACCGCCGCGAGCCGGCCCAAGCGGTGCTCGACATCTTGGAATTCGCCAACACGCAGCTGGCCGAGCTGCGCACGTACGACAAGCTGCTCGACGACGAGCTCGACACGATCTACAAGCTCGACCCCAAAGCGGGCACGCGGCTGGGGCGCAAATCGGCCCAAGCCTCGGCTGACCGTCTGCGCTATCTTCTCATCGACGTCCTCGAGCTGACCGACCGCGCTTCCAACGCGCTCAAGATCATCGGCGACGCGTACTACGCGCGGCTCTACCGCGGGGCCGCGGGACGCCTCGGCTTGCGCGACTGGCAGAACCAAATCGACTCGAAGCTGCGCAGCATCAGCGAGATGTACACCTTCTTCACCGACCGGACGCAGAACGCGCGCGGCGAGTTCTTCGAGATCGTGATCATTCTGCTGATCGTGCTCGAGGTCGTCATCGGCGTCCTCACCCTCCGGCATTAAGCGGAAAAGCGCGTGCGGTTGGCGGCGAATCCGAAAACTTGCGCCACACGCGGCGCAAGTGACGCGACAAGCCGAACCCGGAACGCTCGGCGACGCTTTCGACGTCGAGATTCGTCTGGTCGAGCAAATCGCGCGCCAGCGAGATACGTAGCCGTGTAAGTACGTGATGACGTTCATCTGTGCGTGTTCGCGGAAAAGCCGCGCTAAATGCCTGGAGCTCGTGCCGGAGATCGCCGGCGTCGTGAGGTCCCAGTCGCGGGTCGGATCGGCGAGGAGCGCGTCCTGGACGCGATGCACCGCAGGATGCAGATGATTGCGGCCCTCGAGCCACGGTGAGAGCTGAGGGTCGGTTACGCTGCGGCGAAAATAGAGGATCAGATCGCGCGCCACCGGGACCGCACATGCCGGACCCGCAAGCTCGCCGATCGGATGCAGGGCGAGATCGATGCCGGTCGTGATGCCCGCACTCGTACGCAGAGCCTTCGATAGACCGAAGCGGGACCAATAGCGGACCGATTCGGACGCTGCTCCCCAGACGCGCTCCAGCGTGCCGGCGGTTTGGTCCGTCCGCGCGAGCTCGAACGAGCCGGTCTCTCGCGGGCGTGGCTGCCGCTCAGCGGCGCTGGATGAGCGCGAGCTGCAAACCGAGGCCCACAAGGATCGTGCCCGAGATGCGGCGCTGCAGGCGCAGCACCTTCGGATGCCGGTCGAGCCGCTCGAGCGCCGCAGCCGCGACCGTTGCGACGAACGATTTCCAAACGACCTCGATAACCAGGAGAATCGCTCCGAACACGAGGATCTGCAGCGCCGGCTGCGAGCGCTGCACGACGACGAACTGCGGAATGAAGGCGATGAAGAAGAGGGCAACCTTCGGATTGAAGACCGTCGTCGCGACGGCCTGAAGGTAGATGCGGCCGGAGGACGCCGACTTGACGTCGGCTCGCGCCAGCGCGCCCTTTTGCCGCCACGTCGTGACGCCGAGGTAGACGAGATAGATCGCGCCGAGCCACTTGAGCGCGTTGAAGGCCGGAACGGAGGCGAGGATCAGCGCGGAGAGTCCGAGCGCCGCCGCGCTGACGTGCACCGCGTAACCCGTGCTCGAGCCCAGCGCCGAGAGCAGCCCGGCGCTGCGGCCCTGCGCGAGCGTGCGCGCGAGCAGATACATCGTGCCCGGCCCAGGCGTCATCACGAGAATCGTGGCCGCGAGCGCGAACAGCGCACAGTGCGCGAGATCGGGCATTACGGCTTCTTCCCGCGCAGGACGCGCAGGTCGCCGCTGCGCAGCGTGACGCCCGCGGCGTCGAACCACTCGAGCAGCGGAAGCGCGTACTTGCGCGTCGTTTCGAGCAGGTCGCGGAACGCCGCCGGCCCGATCGCACCATCGCGGCGCAACGCCGCTTCGAGTAAGCTGCGGATCTCGGCGATCTGGGCGTCGCGGTAGAGCTGGTCGTCGACCTTCACGAGCACGCCGTCCGCGAGCAGTGTCTCGAAAGCCTGCGCGAGCCCCGCGACGCGGGCAGCGCGCATCTGCGACGCGACGGCGGCGAACGGCACCGGGCGTAGGGGCTGTGCCGGGTCGCCCGCGAGCCAGCGGTCGAAGAACTCGCGTTGCTCGGCCGTCAGCTCGGGAACGAACTCGGCCGTCGCATAGTAGCCGCGGCGGTAGACGAGTCCGCCGTCTTCGACGGCGCTTGCGAGCACGCGACCCAGCGCACCCTCCGGCACGTCCAGCGCGCGCGAGAGCGCGAGCGAGGTCATTCCCGCGATCCAGGGCGCGTCGCGCTCCTGCGCGCGCAGGCGCTCGCGCACCCGCTCCAGCGTTTCCTCAACGACCGAAGCGTCGGCATAAGCGGGAGGCTTGCGCAGCCGCACGGCGCGTCCCTCGAAGGCCAGCTGCTCGCACAGCTCCGCCGCACGGTCCTCGCGAACGTTAGCAGCCGCGCCGGCTTCCGCGGGCGTCGCGCCCGGCAAGCCGGAGGCGCGCAACGCCGCCACCAGCGCGACCGCCTCGGGTAACTCGGCTTCGTCATCCATTCCGCAACCGTGGGCGGCGGAGAGCACGCTGCCGCCGCCGAGCAAATCTTTGGGCGACATGCCCCGCAAAACGAACGGCATGCCGGGATAGGCTACGACGGAAGTTCTCAAGTGAAGCCGTGCAGTGCGCTCGCGGCCCACGGGAAGTTCCACGCCGCCGTTGCGCGCGCGCTCGCACACGAGCGTGCCCATCAGTTCCGCGGTTCCGAGATAGGCGCGCACCGGCGTGCGCCGCGGCGACGTTTCGGGCGCAGCCGGTACGAATTGAACTGAGACGTCGAGCGCGTTTTTCGGCGTGAGCTGACGGCTCGCCAACACCGCGCCGCGAGCGATCTCAGCAGTCTCGACTTCGGGCAGATTGGCCGCAACGCGCGTGCCCGCTTCGACTCGCTGGCGCCGTTCGCCGAACACCTGCAAGCTGCGCACGCGCACCTCGCGCCCCAGCGGCGAGAGCAGCAACACGTCACTCACTTCGATCGCTCCCTGCAGCAGCGTGCCAGTCACGATCGTGCCGTGGCCGGACAACGCGAACACGCGATCGACCGGCAAATACGCGGGCGCGTCGAGCGCGCGCGTCGGCAAGGCGACGAGCGCGTCGTGGATGCCCTCGCGCAGCGCATCGAGCCCTTCGCCGGTCAGCGTCGAGACCGGGAAGAGCGCTGCCTGCGCCGCCATCGTTCCGGCCAGGCCCGCGCGGACCGCTTCCACCGCCGCAGGCAGCTGCGCCGCCTCGAGCGTGTCGGCTTTCGAGAGGACCACCAGCGTCCGCGCGACGCTCAAGTAGCGAAGTATCGCGAGATGCTCGAAGGTTTGCGGTTTGCATCCCTCGTTCGCCGCCACGACGAGCAGTAGGAGCTCCATCCCGGCCGCACCCGCCAGCATGTTGTGCAGGAAGCGCTCGTGTCCGGGGACGTCGACGATCCCCGCCTCGACGCCGTCGTCGTACCTCAGGTGCGCGAAGCCCAAGTCGAGCGTCATGCCGCGCGCGCGTTCTTCCGCCCAGCGGTCGGGATCGGTCCCCTTCAGCGCGAGCACGAGCGACGATTTGCCGTGGTCGACGTGACCGGCCGTGCCGATGACGTGCATCAGCGCTCCGCGCCGAGCACGGCATCCAGCGCCGCCCCAAGCTCCGCGTCGCGCTCGGGGGGAATCGCGCGCAGGTCGAGCAGCAGCTCGCCCTCGTGCGTGCGCGCGACGACGGGCGGCCGGCGCAGCCGCAAGGCCGCAGCCAGCGCGTCGGCTCCGAGCTTCACGGGCGCGAGCGCGAGCCCGGCGGACGCGAGCGACCCGAGCGGCAGCGCGCCGCCGCCCACGAATCCCTCGGTCAACACCACTCGCGCGCGCGACGCGAGCGCCCCGAGCGAAGCCCGCACCCCTTCGGCGCGCCGCAGCAAGTCGTCGCTCGACGACGCCAGCATCGCGTACAACGGGATGCGCTCGAGGCCGCCCGGCGTCAGGTGGAGGCGCAAGGTCGCGCCGAGCGCCGCCAGCGTCGCCTTGTCGACCCGCACCGCGCGCAGCAGCGGGTTCGCGCGCAGCCGCGCGATCGCGGCGCGCTTGCCGACGATGATGCCGGCCTGCGGTCCGCCCAAGAGCTTGTCACCCGAGAAGGCTACCAAATCCACCCCGTCCGCCACGGCTTCGGGGACGGTGCGCTCGTGCGGCAGGCCGAAGCGCGTCAGGTCGACGAGGGCGCCGCTGCCGAGGTCCTCGACGCACGGTATGCCCGCGCGCCGTCCCAGAGCGGCCAGTTCGACGGGCGCGACGTCGGCGACGAAGCCCTCGAGCCGGAAGTTGGAGCGGTGGCTGCGCAAGAGCAAGGCCGTGCGGGGCGTCAGCGCGCGCTCGAAATCAGCTAGGACGACGCGGTTGGTCGTCCCGACCTCGACGAGCGTCGCGCCGCTGCGCGCCAGCACGTCAGGCAGCCGGAAACCGCCCCCGATCTCAATGAGCTGGTTGCGCGAAACCACGACCTCGCGCTGCCTGGCAAAACTATCGAGAATCAGCAGCACGGCGGCGGCGCAGTTGTTGACGACCAGCCCGTCCTCGGCTCCGGTCGCCGCGCGCAGCAGCGCCGAGACGCGCTCGTAGCGCGAGCCGCGGCCGCCGCTTTCAAGGTCGTACTCGAGGTTCGAATAGCCGCCGCCGGTCGCGGTGACCGCCGCCAGCGCTTCGGCGGCCAGCGGCGCCCGCCCGAGATTCGTGTGCAGCAGGATCCCGGTGGCGTTGAGGACTTCGATGAGTCCGCCGGCCTCTTCGGCCGCGAGCCGTTCGCGAACCGCTTCGACCAGCGCCGCGAAGGGCGGGACTACGCCGTCGGCTGCGGCGCGGAGGCGGGCGGCGTTCAACTCAGCCTCGACCGCGTTCTTAACCGCGGACGAGCCGAGGACTTCTGCGTATGCAACGATGCACGGCTCGCCTACAAGGCGCTGCACCGCGGGCAGCTCGCGCAGCGACAACTCCCTCGCGCGGCTGGCCTAGCAGCGTGCGGAAAATCCGCTCCGCTTTGAGGCACGGGGGTTTTTCCGCACGCTGCTAGGCCAGCGCCAAGTGCTTTTGGAGCATCCCCGTGATGTTCTTCTCCGGCACGAAGCCCACGATGCGCTCGGCTTCCTTCCCGTCCTTGAACAGGATCAGGCACGGAATGCCTGAGACGTTGTACTGACCGGCCAGACCGGGATTGTCGTCGGTGTTCAACTTGACGAATTTAGCGCGGCCGGCGTGCGCCGCAGCCACCTTTTCGACGACTGGCGAAAGCATTCGGCAAGGGCCGCACCAGGGCGCCCAAAAATCTACAAGGACCGGACGGTCGCTCGCGAGGACCTCTCGCTCGAACGTGGACTGCGAGACCTCTGGAAGTGCACTCATGCTGATTACGTTACCTCGTCTTGGAAGAACCGTCCGGCCCGTGAAGCGGTTGCGCGAGGGGGCCGAGGCGAAGCCTCGCGCGCAGGGAGTACAACGGTGATCTCCTTTCACAACGAGCCGGAGCTCGGGGTCTACGCCTGCTTCCTGGACGTTCCTGTGCGGTCAGGGCGAGCACGCCAGCAGCGACGCCGAGCCGATGTTCGTGCACGTCCATCACCTGGTCGCGCTCGACGCGACCGTCGACGAGGTCGCCGCCGTGCCGCCGGGACACATTGCTCAACGCGACGCACCCGGCGCGCAGTGGCGGGTCGCCTCTATTTCCCTACGATCGGCGGCTCGCCGGTAATCTCTTCGATCGCCTTGGTCTGCTCGCCCAGGTTCGTGATGGCGATGACCTCGTCGCCCTCCTCGAGGCGCTGAAGCCGAACGCCCTTCGTGCCGCGGCCCGCCTTGCGGATTTCGGCGACCCTAATTCGGATCACCTGATTGCCCGAGGTGATCAGCAGAACTTCGTCTTCAGCCTTGACCAAGATTTGGTCGACGACGTGGCCGATGTTCTTCTCCTTGGCGAAGGCCTTGACGCCCTTGCCGCCGCGCGAGGTGTGGCGGTACTCGTCGATCGAGGTGCGCTTGCCGAAGGCTTGCGAGGTGACGATGAGCACCTCGCGACGGTCGGTCTCCTCGACGTCCATCGCGACGACCGAGTCGCCGGGCGCGAGCGTGATGGCGCGCACGCCGCGAGCGTTGCGGCCCATCGGGCGCACGTCTTTCTCCGAGAAGTGGACCGCCATGCCTTCGCGCGTTCCCAAGATGACGTCGCGCGAGCCGTCGGAGAGGTCGACCGCCAACAGCTCGTCGTCGTCGTCGAGTGAGATCGCGTTGAGCCCGTTCTTGCGGATGTTGGAGAACTCTTCGAGTTTGGTCTTCTTGATGACGCCGCGGCGCGTCACCATCAGAAGATACCTGTCTTCCTCAAAGTTGCGAATCGCGAAGACGGCCGAGACGCTCTCGCCGGGCGGAAGCGTCAGCAGGTTGACGAGCGCCGTTCCACGCGCCTGGCGGGAGGAGTCGGGGATCTCGTAAGCCCGCAGCCGGTATGCGCGGCCCTTGTTCGTGAAGAACAGCACGTGCTGATGGGTCGTCGCCATGAAAAAGTTCTGGACGACGTCCTCGCGCTTGAGATTCGAGATGCCGATCACGCCGCGGCCGCCGCGGTTCTGCGCGCGAAACGTGTCGACCGAGACGCGTTTGATGTAGCCGCCTACGGTCGAGGTCACCACGACGTCGGTGTCGGCGATGATGTCCTCGAGGTTGAGCTCATCTTCGAGCGGCACGATCGAGGTGCGGCGCGGATCGCCGAAGCGCTTCTTGATGTCCTCGCAGTCGCTCTTGACCAGCGCCGCGACGCGCCGCGGGTTAGCCAGAATGTCTTCCAGCTCGGCCATCAGCTTGAGCAGCCCGAGATACTCTTCCTCGATCTTCTGGCGCTCGAGACCGGTCAGCGTGCGCAGACGCATGTCGAGGATGGCGTTGGCTTGCACGAGCGAGAGCGTGAACCGTTCGACCAGCGCCTCGCGCGCCGTCTCCGTCGAAGCGCTCTCGCGAATGATGCGGATGACCTCTTCGATGTTGTCGAGCGCGATCCGGAAGCCTTCGAGCACGTGCGCGCGGTCGCGCGCCTTGGCCAGCTCGTACTCGGTCCGGCGCCGGATGACGACCTTGCGATGCGCGATGAAATGCTCGAGCATCTGGCGCAGCGAGAGAACTTGCGGCTCGAGCGTCTGCGGCCGCCCCGGGACCGAGGACGGGACCGGAATCAGCGCCAGCGTGTTGAAGCCGAAGCTCGACTGCAGCGGCGTGTGCTTGTAGAGCTGATTGAGCACGACGTTCGGCGTCGCGTTGCGCTGCAGCTCGACGACGATGCGAATGCCCTTGCGGTTCGACTCGTTCTTGAGATCGGCGATGCCGGCGATCGTCTTTTCCGCGTGCGCTTCGGCGATCGCCTCGACGATGCGCGCGGTGGTCACTTGGAACGGAACCTCCGTGATGACGATCTTGAAGCGCCCGCGTTCCTCGACGATCTCGGCTTTGCCGCGCATCGCGACCGTGCCGCGGCCCGTCTTATAAGCGGTCTTGATCGCCTGATTGCCCATCAGAATGCCGCCGGTCGGGAAGTCCGGACCTTGCACGATCTCGACGAGCGCGTCGTCGAGCGCATCGGGATCCTCGCCCTCGTGCTCGATGAGATAGGAGATCGCGTCGCAGATCTCGCCGACGTTGTGCGGCGGGATGTTCGTCGCCATACCGACCGCGATTCCGCTCGAACCGTTGACGAGCAGTTGGGGCAGCCGCGACGGGAGCACGACCGGCTCCGTGCCCTGGTTGTCGAAATTCGGAACGAAATTGACGGTGTCTTTGTCGATATCGACCAGCATCTCGAGCGCGATCCGGGCCAGCCGGGTCTCGGTGTAGCGGTAGGCCGCGGGCGGGTCGCCGTCGATCGAGCCGAAATTGCCGTGCGGATCGATCATGGGGTAGCGCAGCGTAAAATCCTGAGCCATCCGGACGAGCGCGTCGTAGACGGAGCTGTCGCCGTGCGGGTGGTAATTCTTGAGGACTTCGCCGATGACACCGGCAGATTTGCGGTGCTGCTTGTCCGGCGTGAGGTTCATCTCGCGCATCGCGTAGAGGATGCGGCGCTGGACGGGTTTGAGGCCGTCGCGGACGTCCGGGAGCGCTCTCGACGCGATGACCGACATCGCGTACGAGAGGTACGACTCCCGCATTTCATCTTCGACGTTGACTTGGGTGGTTCGATCTCGTTCCAAGAATGGGTCCTAGGCTACCGAGCCGCGGGGCACGCGACGCCGGTTCGGCGAATGGGTGAGCTCGATGGTTAGCGTGTCTGCGACCGCGGCTTGATGACCGCGCCCACGAAGAATCCGACGATGCCTCCGACGATCGCGCCGACGATGGCGACGACGAGAATCTTGCTGCCAAAACCACCGCTCTGCCCGAGCGACAAAAAGCGCTGGGCCACGATAAACAACTCGAACAACGCGGCGACGACCGCGGAAACAACGCCGGTTATGACACCGACCAACACGTCGTTCGCCCTCCACCACATCAGGCTCGACTTCGCGCCGCGGCTACGGGTTTCTTCCCCGCCGCCCGGCGCGACGGCATGAAGGTCGATTACGCGCGAGCGGACGACCTGGAAGCGTTCGAGCGCGTCGCGGCAGCTTTCGCGGCCGAGCTGCGGCCGGGAGAGGTGGTTGCCCTCGCCGGCGACCTGGGAGCGGGCAAGACGACTTTCGTGCGCGCCGTGGTCCGCGCGCTGCACGGCAGCGACCAAGCTACCAGCCCGACGTTCACCTTCCGTCACCGCTATACGGGTGAGCCCCCGATCGAGCACCTCGATCTCTACCGCATCGAAGACCCGGCCGAAGCCGTGGAGCTCGGCCTCGAAGAGGCGTTCGACGGAAAGAGCATCGTGCTCGTCGAGTGGCCGGAGCGCTTGCCCCACCTGATCCCCGAGCACTCGATTCACGTCGGCATCGCGGGCGCGGGCGATTCTCCGCGCGACCTCGTCTTCGAGCGCCGCTGAGGTGGCGCGGATCTTGGGAGTTGACGGCGCGCTCGGTCGTTTCTCCGCCGCGCTGATCGACGAGAACGGCCGCCTGCTCGGCAGCGCTGAAGCCGCCGGAAGCGACGCGCTCGAACGCGGTCTCGACGCGATCGCGACGGCGCTGGGCGGGCTCGCGCCGAGTGCTCTCGACGCGCTCGCGGTGGGCATCGGGCCCGGTTCGTTCACCGGCTTGCGGGTCGCCTTGAGCTTCGCGAAAAGCCTCGCCTTCGCAGCGGGTGTCCCGCTGACCGGCATCTCGTCGTACGACGCGCTGGAACCCCCAGAGCCGCCGCTTCCCTTCGCGGCCTTCGTCCGCGGCCGCGCCGGCGTCGCCTGCGTACGGCTGCGCGACCGGGACGGGACGCTCGTGCGCTGCGGCCCCTACGCTGCACTTGCCGAAGCGCTCGCCGAGAGGCTCCCGCAGGGTACGGAGTTATGGGCGGCCGGCGCCCTGGAGGGCGTCGCTCCGCACCTTGGCGAACGCGAACTCATCGTGCGCGCGACCCCCACGACCGTGCAGCCCCCGGCGTTCGCCATCGCCCTCCGTGCGCGAGGTCGCGTACCTTCGAGTTCGCCGCATGCCGTTCGAGCCGACTACGGCGAGGAACGTGATTACGCGTCGCGCAGTCGAGGGGCGCCAACCCGGCCGTGAGGGCCGATCTCGACCCCAGGGCGGCCGATCGTCCCCCACTGTCCATCACGCCGATGGCGCCCGGCGACATTCGCACCGTCATGCGGATCGAGTCGCTTTCGTTCACGACGACCTGGCCTCCGAGCGCCTTCGCCAGCGAGCTCAACGACAACAAGCTCGCGCACTACTTCGTCGGCCGGGTCGCCGCTCCCGACGCCGCGATCGCGAGGCAAGGCGGTGAGATCGTCGCCTACGGCGGGATCTGGGTAATCCTCGAGGACTCGCACATCACGACGATCGCCGTTCACCCCGACTGGCGCGGCAAAAAGTACGGGGAAGAGGTGCTCGTCCATCTCTTGTATCAAGCGATCGACCGCGGCGCTTCGTGGATAACGCTCGAAGCCCGAGAGTCGAATCTCGTCGCTCAAAATCTGTACCGCAAGTACGGCTTCACGATCGTCTCGACGCGCCGCGCGTACTACAGCGACAACGGTGAGAACGCGGTGGTGATGTGGGCCGGAAACCTGCGCGGCGAGCTGTATCGCAACCGGCTCGCGACCCTCGAGGTGCAGCTCGCCGCCGAGACGGCCGAGGAACGCTGAGCTTGCCGCTGACGTTCGGCGAACTGTGTCGCGAGGTGCGAAAGGAACTAGGGCAGGAGCACCGTTACGCACATACCCTCCGCGTCGCCCGGCTCGCCGGCCGGCTCGCTCGCGCGCACGGCGAGGACGCGGGACGCGCCTCCACCGCGGCAATGCTGCACGACATCGCGCGCTTGTTTCCGTCGGACCGGCTCGTCGCGGAGTGCGACGTGCGCGGTTTGGCGCCCGACGCGTTCGAGATCACGCATCCGATCGTGCTGCACGCGCGCCTGGGCGCGCAGCTCGCGCGCGAGCGTTTCGGCATCGACGACGAAGCGGTGCTGTCGGCGATCGCCAAGCACACGCTGGCGGCCGAGGAGATGTCGCCGCTCGACACCATCGTCTTCCTCGCCGACGCGCTCGAGCCGGGCCGCAGCTTCGACGACCGGGCCGCGCTCGAGGCGCTTGCCTTCGAGAATCTATGGACCGCGCTCGCCGCAGTCTTGCGCTCGCACCTCGACTATCTCAAACGCCGCAAGCTCGAACCCGCGCCGCAGACGCTCGCCGCGCTACGCCGCTACGCCGCGAAGGAGGAAGCCGTCTCTGCCTGACCTGACCGAGATCGTCAGCGCCGCCGCGCTCGACAAGAAAGCCGAAAATGTCGCCGTTCTGCCGCTGGGCGGCCGCACGATCGTCGCCGACGCGTTCGTGATCGCAACCGGCCGCTCGAAGATCCAGACGCGCGCGATCGCCGACGGAATCACCGAGAAAGTGCGCGAGGCCGGCTACGCCGTGGCGCGAACCGAAGGATATGCCGACGGCGGTTGGATTCTGCTCGATTTGGGCACCGTCGTCGCCCATGTCTTCACCCCAGACCAGCGCGCATTCTACAACCTCGAACGGCTGTGGGGTGCGCCCGAGGCAAAGCAGGCCAAGAGCTCATGAAAGTCCGCCCGAAAACACGCCGCGCGCGCCAAACCCGCGAGGCGCTCAAGCGCGCGGGGGTCTGGGTCTTCTTGGTGGTGTTCGTGGTCAGCGTCCTCGGCGTCGCGCTGGTGGTGACGGTCGGCCGCTGACCCTGTCCCCGGCCCGGCGCGAGGGGCGGATGCGGCCCGACACCAGGTAGGAAACAATCGCATCAGCTGCGGGTACTACGTGGCGTGAACGTGACATCGCTGAAAACTCGACTGTCGGGCGTGCTGGCGGTGCTGGCGCTCGTCGCCTGCGCGGTCCTACCGGCTTCGGCCCGCGACGCGTACGTCCAGGATGGCGCGAGCCTCTTCAGCCCGTCGACCGTCACCGGCCTCAACCGGGAGATCGGCGATTTCAACCGTCAGACCGGCAAGGAGATCGTCATCGTCACGGTCCCGTCGCTCGATGGCGCGACACTGCAAGACGCGGCCGAAAAGACGTTCGCACAGCAGCAGGTCAACGGCGTGCTGATCTACCTCGCCAAAGCCGAAAAGCAGGACGGGATCGTTCCCGACCGCGCGGCGGCACAGTTCTTCCCGTCGGGCAGCTTTGGCACGATCCGCCAGGCGATGCGCGGTTACTTCCGTAGCGGAGATTTCGACACGGGGATCACGACGGGCGTCAACCTAATCCTCAACCAGTACCGCAGTCACGAGCGCGCTCTCGGCGGCGCGGCTGCGGGTTCCACAGTTCCGAGTTCCTCGCGCTCTCAATCAATGGGGGGAGGCACCATGTCGCTCTTTTTCCTCGTTCTCATCCTACTCGCCGGCTTCATGATCATCCGCGGAATCTTTCGCGCCATGTCCGGGCCGCGCATGATGCCGCCCGGTTACGGTCCCGGCCAAGGCCCGGGCAACGGTCCCGGCTACGGCGGCGGCCCGGGCTACGGGTATGGCGGCGGCGGCTTCGGCGGCGGCGGAGGCTTCTTCAGCGGGCTGCTGGGCGGTCTCGGCGGTGCTTGGCTCGGCAACGAACTGTTCGGCGGCCGCGGCAATCCCACGACGATCGTGCAGAACCCGGCGGCCATGGCCGGCGACCCGAGCTCGCAACAAGGCGACGCCGGCTGGCAGGCTGACCCCGGTCAAGCCGACATGAGCAACGCTTCGTTCGGCGACTTCGGCTCGCAAGGCGGCAGCTTCGACGGTGGCGGCGGCTTCGACGGCGGTGGCGGTGGCGGTTTCGACGGCGGCGGTGGCGGCGGCGATTCCGGCGGAGGTTGGTAATTTAAAAGCCGTCGCCGTCACGTTTGGACGGCGCGGAATCCAGGTATAACAGAAACAGAGCGGAGAGATAGTGCAGAGTGAGTGAACCGAAAGGCCTGGGCTGAAAAAGTCCGGGCCTCTTGGCATTTCAGCGCTAATGCAGCGTCGCGTAGGGTGCAATCTCTTCGAGCCGGCTGTCGCTCATGCCGTTAACGTCGAGCAAGTCGTCCAAGCTCGCGAACGGGCCGTTGAGGTCGCGGAACGCGACGATGCGCGCGGCGAGCGCGGGACCAACGCCGGGCAACTCTTCGAGCGCGGCTGCGTCGGCGCGATTGAGATCGACCGTCTCGGCCGGCGGCTCCTTCCGGGAGCGCAAACTGCTGCGCCGCCCCGCGTGCCGCCCCGAGCGGCGGCGCCGGCCCGAGCTCGCGGACACGCCGCCGAGCAACGCGGCAGACGAATTGGCGGCGCCCTTCGGCTGGACGACGATCTCCTCGCCGTCGCTCAGCGGCTCCGCGAGGTTGACGGCTACGAGATCCGCGTCCCCGGCCGGGCCACCCGCCGCCCGCAGCGCATCGACGGCCCGCGCGCCTGCCGCTAACGTGTACACGCCGGGCTGGTGCACCTCGCCTGCGACGTAGACCACGGCCGCGCCCGAGCCCGCGGCACCGCCTCGCTGCGCGACGAGTCGATTCGAGATGCGCGCCACCGCGAAGCCGGAGGGGCCGGCCGTGGCGAGCGCCGGCGGCGGCCGATCTGCCGATGCGAGTGCCAGCGTACCCGGATCCGCGGTCGCGAGCGCGAGGGCCGGTTGGGCGGGCGCGTGCCAAGGGCGCAAGGCGGCCGCACCGGCGGCCAACGCAACCACGGCGGCGGTGAGCACGAGTCGCTGGTTCATGCTCTACGATCGCGACGCGGACCGACCGTGACTAGGGCGCCGGGGCCCCGGCGCCGCAAAGAAGGGACGACATGATCGAGCAACGGGCACAAACGTACGATTTCCGCACCATCGAGGCGCGCTGGCAGGAAGCCTGGGAACGCGAGGGCCTCTACCGCGCCCCGGACGACGACCCGCGCGAGAAGTACTACGTGCTCGAGATGCTTCCGTACCCCTCGGGCGATCTGCACGTCGGTCACGCGAAGAACTATACCCTCGGCGACGCGATCGCGCGGCTCACGCGCATGCAGGGCTACAACGTCGTCCACCCGATGGGCTTCGACGCATTCGGACTGCCGGCCGAGAACGCAGCGATCCAGCGCGGCATCGATCCCAACCTGTGGACCCGCCAGAACATCGCCAACATGCAGCGCCAGATCCGGCTGATGGGGACCGGCTACGACTGGTCGCGCGAGATCGTCAGCTGCGATCCCAGCTACTACCGCTGGAATCAGTGGCTGTTCTTGCGGATGTACGAGGACGGGCTCGCCTACAAGCGCGAGGCGCCGGTGAACTGGTGCCCTACCGATCGGACGGTGCTTGCGAACGAGCAGGTCGAGGATGGCCGCTGCTGGCGCTGCGGCTCGCTGGTCGAGCGCCGCAACCTCTCGCAGTGGTTCCTCAAGATCACGGCCTTCGCAGACCGGCTGCTCGAATCCATCGACCGGCTCGAGGGCTGGCCCGACAAAGTGCGCATCATGCAGCGCAACTGGATCGGCCGCAGCGAAGGCGTGACGTTCTCCTTCGAAGTCGAGGGACTGACCGAGCGAATCGCGTGCTATACGACGCGCATCGACACGCTCTTCGGCGTCACCTACCTCGCGCTCGCGCCGGAGCACCCGCTGGTCGCCAAGCTGCTCGCGCAACACCTCGAGCGGCGCGATGCCGTCGAGCAGTTCGCCGCGTCGGTCAAGAACAAGTCGGAGCTCGAGCGCACGAGCCTGATGGAGAAGAGCGGCATCTTTACCGAAGCGTACGCGCGCAATCCGCTCTCCAACGAGCGCGTCCCGATCTGGGTCACCAACTACGTCCTGGCCGAGTACGGAACCGGCGCGGTAATGGGCGTTCCCGCGCACGACGAGCGCGATTTCGAGTTCGCGCGCACGTTCGGTTTGCCGATCGTGCGCGTCATCGAGCAGGCCAGTGTCCCGAGCGACGTTCCGATGACGGAAGCCTTCGTCGACGACGGGCGCCTCATCGCAAGCGGCGACTTCAACGAGATGAACTCGGCCCGCGCGCGGAAGGCGATCGGCGACCGGCTCGTCGCGCTCGGCCTGGGCGAGTGGACCGTCAACTATCGCATTCGCGATTGGCTGATCTCGCGCCAGCGCTATTGGGGGACGCCGATCCCGATCGTCTATTGCCCCGACCACGGCGAGGTCGCGGTCCCCGACGATCAACTGCCGGTGATTCTGCCGCCCGACGTTCCGATCACGGGCGAAGGCTCGCCGCTGGCGCGCGACGCGGCCTTCGTCAATACGACCTGCCCGCGCTGCGGCGGCCCGGCCCGGCGCGAGAGCGACACGATGGACACGTTCTTCGACTCGTCGTGGTACTATCTGCGCTATCTCGACGCGCACGACGAGCGCCTGCCCTGGGACGACGCGGTCGCCAGCCCCTGGATGAACGTCGACCAGTACATCGGCGGCGCCGAGCATGCGGTGCTGCACTTGCTCTACTCGCGCTTCTTCTACAAGTACTTCCACAACAAAGGCTGGGTGCACGGCTCGGACGAGCCCTTCGAACGGCTCTTCAACCAAGGCAGCGTGCTGCGCAACAGCGTGCGCATGAGCAAGAGCAAAGGCAACGTCGTCGGCATCGACGAGACGGTCGAGAACCACGGCGTAGACGCGATGCGGATGTTCCTGCTCAAGGCGACGCCGCCCGAGGACACGATGGAGTGGACCGACGAGGGAATCGCCGGCCGCGTTCGCTTCCTCGACCGCGTTTGGCGGCTCTGCACGGTCGCCGCGCCGGGCGCTGAAGCGCTCGTAGCGCGGGCCCGCGGCGCCGCGCTCGACGCACTGCCGGAGATTCGCGGCGAAGAGCAGCGCGAGCTGGTCCGCGCCGTCCACGCCGCGCTGCGCTCGGGCCAAGAAGAGACGCAGACGCGCCGCTTCCACTACAACACGACCCTCGCGCGGCTCGACGAACTGCTCAACGTCAGTTCGAAGTTCGCCCAGACGCCGGGCGCCGCCGACGATCCGGCGCTGCTCTACGCGGTGCACGCGTTCCCGTTGCTGCTCGCACCGTTCGCGCCGCATATCGCCGAGGAGCTGTGGCACCGGCTCGGCTACGAGCGTTCGGTTCATCTCGAGCGCTGGCCCCCGTACGACCCGAGCGCGCTCGCGGTCACCGAGATCGAG
Source organism: Vulcanimicrobiaceae bacterium (assembly GCA_052267165.1). GTDB lineage: Bacteria > Vulcanimicrobiota > Vulcanimicrobiia > Vulcanimicrobiales > Vulcanimicrobiaceae > CAWICD01. Next base: position 216,316 of record JBKQHO010000013.1, read on the forward strand.
CTCGTCGTGCAAGTCAACGGCAAGATCCGCGGGCGCCTGCGCGTCGCGCCGGAGATCGCGGAAGCCGACGCACTCGCGCTGGCGTTCGACGATCCCAACGTCAAGGCACACGTCCAAGGCAAGACGGTCCGCAAACGAATCTTCGTCGCCGGCAAGCTGCTCAATCTCGTTGTCGCCTGAGAACGTTCGCGAGCTCGCCTACGGCAGCGTGACCCGAACCTCGCTTTCGCCCGATGACGCGGTGAGCCACCTCAAGGCCGCGCTCGCACAAGAAGGTTGGGGCGTGCTCTTCGAGCTCGACGTCGCGGCGATTCTCCGGGAAAAGCTCGGCGCCACCTTCCGGCCGTACCGAATCTTGGGCGCCTGCAAACCGGCCCTCGCGCTGGAAGCGCTCGGTTTCGAGGAACACCTCGGCTTACTGATGCCCTGCAACGTCCTCGTCTCGCGCGACGAGGACGGAACGTCGGTCGCCGTCGTCAACGCTCGCGAACAGCTCCGCGTCACCAACAACGGCTTGCTGCTCGACATTGCGGACCGCGTCGACGAGCAGTTAGCGCGCGTGCTGAAGACGCTGCCCGCTTAAGAACGGCTTGCGCTAACCCAGCGCCGTTCGCTCGCGGCGGGCGGCGTCCGCGAGCAGGGTCGCGTCGACCGCGATGCCGACGACGTTGTAGCCGAAATCGATGCAGCGCTGGCCCATCGCCGCGTCCTTGGCGAGGATGCCTGCACCCTTGCCGTGCGTGCGCGCGATCTGGGGCACCGCGCGAATCGCCTCGGCGTACGGACCCTCCAAGTTCTCCCAGCAGTTCGGATAGCGCAAACCGTACGAGGCCGCCAGGTCCGCCGGCCCGACGAACAACGCGTCGACGCCCTCGAGCGCGGCGATCTCGTCGGCCGCGGCGACCGCCTCGACGGTTTCGGTCTGAACCATCAGGATCGTCTGCTCGTTGGCGCCCTCGTAATAGCCCAAGCCCGTCGTTCCGTAGGCGAGCGGCGCGCGCGCGCCGCCCCAGCTTCGCGCGCCGAGCGGCAAGAAACGCGCGTCGCTGAGGGCGCGGCGCGCGTCGGCGAGCGTGTTGACCATCGGGACCAAGATGCCGTACGGGCCGCTGTCGAGCGCGAGCTGGATCGACGCGCTGTCGTTCCAGGGCACGCGCACGAGCGGCGTCGTGTCGGTCGTCCGGATCGCGGTGATCATCGCTTGCGCCGCGCCAAGCGAGACCGGCCCGTGCTCCATGTCGACGAGCAGCCAGTCGTAGCCGGCGTTGGCCATGATCTCGGCGGCCAAGCCGTCGCCGAGCATGCACCAAGCCCCGACGACCAGCCGGCCCCCCAGCATGTCGCGGCGCAGAGTGTTCTCAAGCACGTTCGTCAGGTCCTTATGCGTCGACCGACTCGAAGATGAGCAAGGGCAGGATCGGTCGGCGGGTGATAGAGCGCACACAAATGAGCGGCCATCGAGAACCTCCCGGCGTAAGGCAAGTCAAGGGCCTTACGCGCGGGCGGTTCTCGCGACCTGGTGCCTTGGGGGCGAGCAGGCTGTGTATCCGGAGACTAGTGCGCCGACCAGCCGCAGTCGATCATGTACGGCGCGCCCGTGATGTGGCGCGCGGCGTCGCTGCACAAGAACGTGTTGAGCTGCCCGACTTCGGTGGGGTCGATGAAGTCTTGGATGGGCATGCCCTCGAGGAAGGCTTTGTGCATCGCCTCTTCCTCGGTGATGCCGCCGCCGAACGACTTGGCCAGCGCAGGGCCTTGCGCTTTGACGAGCTCCGTCAGCACGGCACCCGGACAGACGGCGTTGACGGTGATCCCGAGGGTCGCGCCTTCGAGTGCCGCGCTGCGCGTGAGGCCGATGACGCCGTGCTTGGCGGCGACGTACGCGGCCTTGAAGACCGACGCGAACAGCCCGTGCACGCTCGAGATGTTGACGATGCGGCCGCGCTTGCGCGCGACCATGTGCGGCCAAACGTACTTGATCGCGTAGAAGACGCCGTCCAAGTTGATCGCCGTGACCAGATCCCACTTCTCTTCGGGAAACTCGGCGAGCGGCGAGACGAACTGGATGCCGGCATTGTTGATCAGGTGGTCGATCGCGCCGAACTCGCTCGCGACGGTGTCGATCGCATGCTTGACGACGGCCGCCTTGCTGATGTCGACCGCGTAGCCTTTGGTCTTGACGCCGGTCTCCTTTGCGACCTGCGCGGCCGTCTCGTTCGCCTGATCGGCCAAGATGTCGAAAATCGCGACGTCGGAGCCGGCTTTTGCCAGCTCGAGGGCGGTCGCCGCCCCGATTCCCCGGCTGCCGCCGGTGACGATGCTCACGCGCCCGGAGAGGTCGATGAACGTAGCGGGCATTGCTAAGCTACCAGCCTTTCTTTGAAGTAATCGACGGTCCGCCGTATGCCTTCAAGGAGAGAGGTCGAGGGCGTCCAGCCGAGCTCCTTCTTGGCTAGTGCCGAATTGAACTGGGCGTCGCGCACGTCGCCCTGCCGGCGCGGCAGGTGCTCGACCGGCGCGCTGAAGCCGGTCACCTCCACCAAGGTCTGATAGAGCGCGTTGACGCTCGTCTTCTGGCCCGTCCCGATGACGTATGCGCCGCCGCTGCCCTTCCCGAGCGCCCGGACGTTCGCGTCGGCGACGTCCCCGACGTAGACGTAGTCGCGGGTCTGCTCGCCGTCCCAGTAGATCTTGATGCCCTGTCCGGCCAGGAACTTGCCGATGAAGATCGAGATCACGCCGGCCTCGCCGTTGGGATCTTGGCGCGGACCGTAGACGTTGCCATAGCGCAGCGCGGTGAAGTCGAGCCCGTGCTCCTTCTTGTAGAAGCGCAGGTAGTGCTCCGAGACCATCTTCGTGATGCCGTAGGGCGACTCGGGGAGCTGCGGCGCCGAGTCGGTGATCGGGAGCTTCTTGGGCTCGCCGAACGTGGCTCCGCTCGACGCGAAGATCACCTTCTTGACCCGCGCCCGGACCGCGCTCTCCATGACGTTGATCAGCCCGAGCACGTTGACTTGCGCATCGTAGGCCGGGTCCCGCGAGCTGATCGCGACGCTGTGCTGGGCAGCGTGGTGGCTGACGACGTCGGGAGCGAAATCGCGGAAGACGCGCTCCAGCTGCTCGTCGCGGATGTCCATGTGGATGAAGCTCGCGCGCTCGGCGACGTTCTCGCGGCGCCCCCCGCCGTGTGCCCACAGGCTGTCGATGACGAGCAGTTCGTGACCGGCTGCCAAGTATGTGTCGACGATGTGAGATCCGATGAAACCGGCCCCGCCGGTGACGATGATCCGCATGACTCTCCTTGGCGGCGCCCCAAACCGTCGCGATACAAGCAACATGAACCGAGCGCATCTTGTTCCGCTTGCGCTGGCCTTCATCTCCGGAGTCGCGAGCGAGGTGCGGGGCTTCGCCCTTCCGGCCATCGGCGCAGGCGTCGCGCTCGCGCTGGTCGCACGTGCCGTACCGGTCGTCGTTCGTGCGAACCTGCTGGCGGCCCTCGCACTGGGCGTGCTCGCGACGCGCCTGTGGGGTAGCCCGCCGGCACTTGAGAGCCGCTCGCATCGCGGCGCGTTGCATGCCGTCCTGCTCGAGAGCCGGGCCGCGAACGGCGGGACCTTCGAGAGCATCGTCCGGCTCGATGACGGGACGCTCGCGGGTGGCAATCTTCCCTCTGCGCCCGCCGTCGGCGCCTCACTCGAGATGCGCGGCGCGCTCGCACCCTACGACGAGGCGCGCAATCCCGGCGAGCCGTCGCCACGCGAGCTGGCCGCCGACCGCGGGCTGGCGGCGCGTCTCGTCCACGCGCGGCTCGTACGGACAGGCCCGGTCGACGAGCGCGACCCGACGCTGTGGGTCGTGCGCGCTCGCGCCTGGGCCTCGGACCGGCTGCGCGAACGACTCGCAGAACCGTACGCCACGATCTTGGCAGGCGCGATGTGGGGCGAACGCGGCGCGCTGCCCCCCGACCTGCACGCGGAGTTCCAGGACACCGGCACGATGCACGTGCTGGTCACCGCGGGCCTTCACCTTGGGGTGGTCGCGGCGCTAGCCGCCGGGCTGCTGAACGCGTGCGGCGCGGGCCGGATCGGCTCGTCGCTGGGCGCCATCGCCGTCGTCTGGCTCTACGCGGCCTTCAGCGGTGCGCACCTCCCCTCATTGCGCGCGGCCACGATGGCGTCGTTCGCGTTGCTGGCGCGCGCCTCGGGACGTCAAGCCTTCTCCCCAAACGCCCTGGCCGCGGCCGCGATCGTGGTCGCGGCGCTGCGTCCGCTCTCGGTCACGTCGCTGTCGTTCGCGCTCTCGTTCTCGTGCGTCGCCGCGATCGTGCTGTTCGCCAAACCGATCGCGAGCGCGCTCGAGCGGCTGGCGCTGCCGGGTGTGGTCCGCGAAGCGGTCGCGCTGACATTGGCGACGCAACTCGGCACATGGCCGCTGACCGCCGCCGGGTTTCTGCTGATCGCGCCCTACGCGCCGCTGGCGAACGCCGCCGTCGTGCCCGTCGTCGGGGTGGCGATGCTGGTCGGCTTCGCGCAGTTGGCCGCGACGCCGCTGCCCTGGCTCGCGGCCGGGTTCGCCAACATCGAGACCTCGTTGCTGATGTGGATCGTCGGCGTCGTGCGCGCGGTCGGCGCGTTGCCCGGCGCGCACATCCTCGCGACGCCGCCTCCGCCGTGGGCGATCGCCCTCTACGACGCCGCGTTGCTCGGCGCGGCCTGGCTGCTGGCGCACGCGCGGCCGCGGCTGGCGCTGACCGTGGGCGCGCTTGCGACGCTGATCTGCCTGGAACCGCCGCGTCTGCCATCACACGACCTCGTCGTCACCGCAATCGATGTCGGGCAGGCCGACGGGCTGCTGATCCGAACCCCGCGCGGGCACGCGCTGATGGTCGACGCCGGCGGCAGGCTCGAGCGCGGACCGCCGGGCCAAAGCTCATCGAACGCAGAGGAAGTCGGCGAACGCATCGTCGTGCCGTTTCTTATCCGCGCCGGCTTCCATCATGTCGACGCAATCCTGATGTCGCACCCTCATGGCGATCATGTCGGCGGGGTCGCCCCCGTGCTGCGCGCGCTCGGGGCGGACGAGCTGGCCGACAGCGGGCAGTCCTATCCCGGCCACGCATATCACGACGCGCTCGACGCCGCCCGCGAGCGACACGTCCCGCTGCTCGAGCCGCGCGCGGGCGACGTCTGGCGCAGCGACGACGGGGTCACACTGCGCTTCTACGGGCCGGCCGAACCCTATCTCAGCGGGACGCGCAACGACGTCAACAACAACTCGCTCGTCTTCCGCCTGGAGTACGGCCGCTTCCGTATGCTCTTCACCGGCGACGCGGGCGCGGAGGCCGAGGATCGACTCTTGCGCAGCGGTGCCGACCTGCACGCGGATGTGCTTAAGGTAGGTCACCACGGCTCAGCTTACGGCACCACACCCGGCTTCGTCGCGGCGGTCGCACCGGCAGCTGCGGTCGTCTCGGTCGGCCGCGACAACCTCTTCGGCCACCCCGCGCCGGCGACGCTAGCCACGCTCGAAGCGGCCGGCGCGCACGTCTACCGCACCGACCGCGACGGCGCCGTCACCGTCGAGAGCGACGGCACCAACTTTAGCGTCACGCCCTTTCTGAAGGGCACGACGCCCGCGCAGCTGATCGCGACCACCCGCGTGAAACTAGCATCGTCAGCGTCTTCGACGAACACGACGTTAACGCGGCTGGTCCCGGCCGGTGCAACCGCGCTGCAAGGGCTCGCGTTCCAGGGAGTAGCGTGCGTAGCAGCCGAAGACGCGTGCGGGACTACGAGACCGGCATCGCCGGCGACCGAGGATAGCAGAGACCGATGAGCCAGCTCAAGGACATGCAGACCCTCGCCCCCGAGTACGTGAAGTTCTTGTTGGGTGGGTCGGGTGCGCGTGCCTCGACAAACGGGAACGGTGCGCTCTCGCGCAAGCGGAACGTCGCGTCCGCCGACAGCCCCGCTGCCCGCCTCGACCGCATCCTCAAGGCCTAGCCGCCTTCGGGCCGTTCCCGGCCCTCATGTCTGCGGGTCTAGCACGAGCGCAAGATTCGCGGCCAGTGCCTCGATGACGTTTTGCGCCTGCGGCGGAAATCGCTCGGCATTCTTGCGGTCGAAGACCAGCACGCCGAGGGCCCTGTCGCCGCCTTCGACCTCGCGCGTGATCGGCGTGACGTAGATGCCTTTGAAATCCTCGGGGTCGTTGCCGCGCCGAACGTAGCCGGGGTAGCTGGCACCGTCGTCCGTGTTGATCGACTGCTGGTCCTCCGCGACGATGCCGACGAGGCCCTCACCGACTCTGAAGGGCCGCATCCGATGCTCCGGGAGTTCCTCGCTGCTGTAAAAAAGCCCGACGAGGTCGGGCGGCTCCGGATCGCGCTCGATCAGCCACACGGAGAAGCGCCTCACCTCGTCTTTCGTTCCGATCCAGTCGAGCGCCTCATGCCCGCGCTCGGCCACGAAGCGGGTCACGAGCTTCTTCCAAACCTCGCGATGCTCGTCCGAGTCGTCGTAAAGCTCCTTTTGGCGCAAGATATTGCTCGTCGTGCGTTGCCAGTTCTTCAAGAGTTCGGTCGCGTCGAAGGTGACCTTGACTGCGTCGCGCTTCAATTCCGCGAGCGTCACGCTCACGCCGAACGCGGTGAAGCCTTTGAGCGACGGCAACAGGAACGCGATAATGAGCAGCGCGATCCAGGCCAGCGACGTCAGGTCGAGCGTCGGAATCCACGACTCGCCGACGGCCAGCGAAACGAACACCGAGTGCCCGACGAGCCCGACGATGCCGACGACGAGCAGCACGTCGGAAGCGGCTCTGATCCCCGGGATCGATTTGTCGTCCTCGCGCTCGCGGGCCGAGCCCGTCTCGCGTGCCAGGAAGCGGAAGCCTGCGAGGGCCAGCGCGAGGATGACGGCGACTGCGAAGAGCTCCCACGTCAGGTGCGCATCGGCGGGACCTGCATACGTCCCGTGCGGCCCCAAAGGCACGTCCGGCACCGGCGTCGTCTCTGCAGGCACGCCCCCGTCTTCGAGGAGCCGCATGGCCTAGCCTCGGCCGAAACGCGCCTGCGACGGGCGCGCGCTATGCGAACTCATAGCCGGCTCGCAGCAAGCGGCCGCGCCAAACGGTTACGGCGCCTTCCGGCGGACGCCATTCCACCTCGCCTTCCATCGGCACCATCATTCCCGCGATCCGGCGGTATTCGCGAAGGCGCCCGGCCCACGGGGTCAGCACGAGCGCGCCGCCGGCCTCGCGGTAGCGCAAGGTCGAAACGCGCTCGATCTCACCACCGGCGCCGAACTCCACGTCGAGCGAGGCGCCTTGCTCGCCGTCACGCAACATCACGCGCGCTGACCGCTCGCCGAGCGACTCCCAGCGCAGGTTCTTACTCGGGAGCAACGCCGTCGGCAGCCACGCCGATTCCGCCAGATAGCGCGCGAGCGAAGCCGACGCGAGCTGCGGAGAAGGGCCGATCTCGGCAACCGTAATGAGGCCGCCCAGCTTCGCGACCGAAGCGCCGCCCGCATCGAAATAGCTGTCACGCACCCGCAGCCGAAAGAGCGGCGCGTCGACATTGGCGTCCCACACGAAGCCCGGCGGCCGCACCGACAAGTGCTCGACCGAAGTGAAGCGCATCCAGGCTGCGGCCGCGTTCTCGCGCAATTCGCCCGCATGGCGCAGCTGTGCCCGCCGGATTCGCGACTGGCCGGGCAACAGCGCGAACTGGAAGTAGCGCACGACCGGCTCCGGCAAGCCCGTCAAGTCGTCGCGCGAATAGGCCGGCTCCGATTCCCTGCTTTCACTGCGACGCAAGCGCGCGACGCTTTCGCCCGTCTCGCGCTTCCAGCGCTGCGCGCCGAGCGCCCAGGTCGCGACCGTCGTCGCCGCGACGCCGCCGAGCAACCCCGCGACGACCTGCGTCCGTCGTTGCAATCGATCCTCCTACGCGGCCCACCGCGAGATCGTTGCTCCGCTGCGGCGCTGCGCTCATACAGCTTTAGGAACGAGCGCCTCAACCCTGCCCGAGATTGATCCGGCCGAAGAGCATCGCGCGCGGGACGCTCGGCGCGCCGCGAATCCTATGGCGCAGTGTGCGTTGCGCTGCAAACCCCGCTTCGCGCGCAAGCGCGAGCGCCGCTTCGTCGTTCGAAGGGACGAACAGCTTGAGCTCTGCTCTGCCCATCAGCCGCGCGATCCCCGCGGCGAGCAGCGCGCGTGCCGCGGCGGCGTCGCCAGCGACCCATGGGCCGGAGCAGCGGATCGCAGCCTGGCGTATGCAGCGCACGAGCGTTGGGTTCGTGGAACAATGCCGGGAGCTGACGGCGCTTCGAGCATATGATGAGCAGTATGCGGCGCTCAACTGCCATTCCGAGCAGGTCACGTTGAAGCGGCTCGATCTTGCGTTCCAGGCGTTCTTCCGCCGGGTGAAGTCCGGCCAGACGGCTGGGTTTCCGCGCTTTAGGTCCTTCGTGCGATTCTCGGGCTGGGGATACAAAGACGATGGATTCAAGTTCACGCCCGGAAACGGGGATCAGCACGGACGGCTGAATCTTACGGGCGTTGGCACGATAGCGGTGCGTGGCCGAGCTCGGACGCCTGGCGAGGTGCGGACCTGCGAGATTCAATATAAGGCGGGTCGCTGGTACGCCTCGCTTTCGATCCTGTGCGAGCCGGAGAGCAAGGGCGGTGCGGCCGCGGTTGGGATGGATTGGGGCGTCGAGACGTTCGCCACGCTCGCGCGAGAAAACGGCGGCTTTGAGGCCATTGATAACCCACGCTTCTTCAAGCGGCACGCGGCCTCAGTAGCGCGAGCGCAGCGGCGCCTTGACGACGTGCCCGAGAAAGACGCGATCGGCCGGCCGCTCAACGCAAAAGACCCGATGCGGATCGAAGCGCAGCGCGCGCTGGGCCGGGCGAAGGCGCACGAGGCGAACGCGCGCAAGGTTTTTCTGCATCAGAGATCGGCCCAGCTCGTCGCCCAGTCCGGATTGATCGCCGCTGAAGAGCTCGCGGTCAAGAACATGGTTCGCTCGGCGAAGGGGACCGCCGAGCAACCCGGCAAGAACGTCGTTCAGAAGGCCGGGCTCAACCGCGAGATACTCGCAACGTCCCCCTCGCTCTTGAATTCGATGCTGCGATGCAAAGCGGAAGAAGCTGGGTCGCTGTTCATCGAGACGCCCACGAAGAAGCTCAAGCCTTCGCAGCGATGCTCGGATCGCGGCCGTCTGCCGAAAACGAAGACGGCCCTCTCTGAGCGGCAACACGTCTGCGAGTGCGGTTGCGCGCTGTCCCGTGACGAGAACGGCGCGCGAAATAATCTCGTGTGGGCGCTCACGCACCTTGGTCGGGAACCGGCCGGAAACGCCATCCCAGAGGCAACGCCTTGGGTGGCGTAGTTCATGCTCCACGTAGGGTTGGAGCGGAAAGCGCCTGAAGCCACGCCGATGCAGACGCTTATCGTTACCGGAGGCTCGCGCGGAATAGGCGCGGCCATCGCACGGCTGGGGGCGGCGCGCGGCTACGCCGTCGCCGTCAACTATCAAACCGACGAAACCGGCGCGACCAGCCTCGTGCGCACGATCGAAGCGTCCGGCGGGCGAGCGACCGCAGTCCGCGCCGACGTGGCCGACGAGAACGCGGTCGTCGAGCTCTTTGTAACCGCGGAACGAGAGCTCGGCACGGTCGGCGCCCTGGTGAACAACGCCGGAATCACCGGCAACTTTGGCCGGCTCGAGGCGTTGCGCGCGGACGATTTGGCGCGCGTCCTGGCCGTCAACGTCGCCGGGACGCTGCTCTGCGCGCGCGAGGCCGTGCGGCGCATGTCGAAGCGGCGCGGCGGCGGGGGCGGAGCGATCGTCAACATCTCGTCGCTCGCCGCTAAACTGGGCGGGGGCGGCGAGTGGATCCACTACGCGGCGACCAAAGGCGCGATCGACGCGTTCACGGTCGGGCTTGCACGCGAGGTCGCCGGTGACGGCATCCGCGTCAACGCGGTCGCGCCGGGCCTGATCGCGACCGGCTTGCACGCCGCAGCGGGTGCGCCCGACCGCCTCGAGCGGCTCAGTCCGGGCATCCCCCTGCAGCGGCCCGGCTCGTCCGAAGAGGTGGCCGAGGCGGTCCTGTGGCTGCTCTCGCCGGCAGCATCCTACGTGACCGGCGCCATCCTTCCGGTCGGCGGCGGCCGATGACTCGAGGCGGTCGCAAACCGCTATCGCGGTTCCTTGCAGTTGCCGCGTATTTGCTCGTCGTGCCGTTTTTCGGCACGCCCGTCGCGGCCCAAACGCGCGCCGCGACGCTCGTCTTGGTGCGGATCGAAGCGAAGCGCGCGCTGGGCCGGGCGAAGGCGCACGAGGCGAATGCGCTGGCCGATGCGGTCAAGCGCGCCGGACACGACGCCGCGCCGCTGACGTTCAGCGCGAAGAAGGACGGCGTTTTCCGAACGGTCTCGATCGACTATCACGGCGGCCTGCATTATCCGCACCTCGAGCGGGTCGCCGGCACCCCGACCGCCTCAGCGCGCTGCTCGCGCCGCAAGCGAGCCCGCTGACGGCGCGCGGCAGGCGCCGCTTCGGCGCCCGCAGCAACATGCCGCATGCCTGAACTGACAGACGAAGACCGCGGCAAACGCGAGGTCGCGTACCACGCCGTCGACACGCTGGTGAGCGACGGTACGTGCATTGGCCTCGGAACCGGCTCGACGGCCTATTGGGCCATCGTGCGCGCCGGCGAGCTCGTCGCCAAAGGCTGGAGCCTGCGTGCCGTCGCTACCTCAGCCGAGACCGAGCGGCTCTGTCGCGAGCACGGAATCCCCCTCGTCGAGCTGATGGCCGAGCCGGTCGACGTCGCCATCGACGGCGCCGACGAGACCGCGCCCGACTTCTCGCTGATCAAGGGCGGGGGCGGCGCGCTCTTCCGCGAGAAAGCCGTGGCGCTGGTCGCCAAGCAATTCGTGGTCGTCGTCACCGAGCGCAAGCTGGTGAGCACGCTCGGCGCATTTCCTTTACCCGTCGAGGTCGTACCCTTTGCGGCCGGGTACGTCGCGCGCCAGCTCGAGCAGTTGTGCCCGAAAGTCACGCCGCGCGCGCACGAGGGCGTCCAGTTCGTCACCGATAACGGCAACGCGATCCTCGACTGCGCCTTCGGCTCCATCCACGATCCCGGCGCACTCGACGCGCACGTGCGCAGGATCCACGGGGTGGTCGCGACCGGGCTCTTCGTCGGCCTCGCGAGCCACGTGCTCGTCGCCACCGGCCACGGGGTCGAGGCGTTGACGAAGCGGGCTTAAGCGCCTCGCAAGGAGTGCATGACCTCCGCTTAAGGTTGGCTGTCTAGCCTGGAGCTACGGTCGCTCGCTTTGCTAGACGGGAGCCATCCTTTGTACACACCCTTCACCAGACCTCGCTGCGTAGCAGCGTTGTGTCTCTCTACATTAGCGCTCACGTCGTGCGGCGGTAGCACGTCGTCGCCGTCGGTCTCGACGACCGAACAGCAGCTGATTCAGCAAAAGATCAAACACGTCTTCGTCATCGTCCAAGAGAACCACTCATTCGACAACTATTTCGGAACGTATCCGGGCTCGGCCGGCCAGTCCGTCGAGAATCTCGGCACGTCGCTCGCGGCGTCGGACGACCAGCAGTTCGATCCGGCCACCGGGACGACGGTAGGACCGTTCACGGTGACCGACCCGCACATCTCCGGCGGCGACCAATCCTCGCTCGGAACGACGGTGAAGATCGACGGGGGCAAGATGGATAATTGGCTGCGCGACGAGGAGTACGGGCCGACGCTCACGCCGACGACCGTCACCGCGTCGGCACACGCCGGGGCGCTCGACATGATGGCCGTGTACGACTGCAATACCATTCCCTATCTGTGGTACTACGCCAAGAACTTCACGCTCTTCGACCACTATTTCCAAGCCGACACCGGCCCGTCGTCACCGTCGAACATTCAAGTCTTCGCAGCGCAGACCGGACAATCGGAGCTTGCCAGCGGTAAGGGTACGAGCTCGGGCACGAGCGGTGCCGACGGCGTGCCGATCGTCAACGATAACAACCCGCCGACCAGCATCGTCCCCGGCATTGCGGCCTACAGCGGCGACAACGGCACCTGGCAGAGCTACGCCTCGATGCCGGTGTTGCTGGACCCAACTGCCGACGGTGCGGCGACCTTCACCGGCTTCATTCCCGACGACCTCAACCTCGAATCGAAATCGCTGCGCCCGACGATCGGCTGGGGCTGGTACGAGGAAGGCTTGACCACGGGGACCGGCAACGTGCCGCATCACGTCGCGCCGCTGTACTTCGACTACATCCAGCACAACGCGGCGTTCTATTCGAAGCTGCACGACAACACGCCCTCGAGTGGACTGCTGCCGGCGATCGCGAACGGCACGTTGCCCGCGAGCGGCGTCTTCTGGGTCAAGGGCGCGAAGGTCGACCAGTTCGGTTTCTCGCCGGCGAACGGCGATTCGAATTTCCTCGGCGACGACGACCATCCGGGTGCGGGAAACTCGGACCACCAAGTCGCCGAAGCCTACGTCGCGACCCTGGTCAATGCGATTGCGAAGAGCAAATACTGGCAAGACTCCGTGATCATCCTGACCTGGGACGACATGGGCGGCTTCTTCGATCACGCGCCGCCGGCGACGTACGAGTCGTGCCCGACCAACGGCGGCGAGCCGTGCGGAGACGGCCCGCGCTTGCCGATGATGATCATCTCGGCGTACTCGAAGACCGGGCAAGTCGTGCACGACTACAACGATGGCGCCTCCATCCCCAAATTCATCGAAACGGTCTTCGGACTGCCGGCTCTCGGCTCGCTGCCGGACGAGAAACCCTACGAGCCCGAAGGCCCGCGCGACATCAACAGCCGGATCGGGGACCTCACCGGAGCCCTCGACATCGGGAAACTGTCGGGCGGTACCCCGCTCAATCCGGCCTCCCTGGCGACGATTCCGGGCCCGACCGTACCGCCGGCGATGACCTGCGCGACCCTCGGGTTGACGCCGAGCCCGACCCTTCCTGGGCCGCCGGCCGGCTACGTACCGCTGGAAAAACTCGGACAAGTTCCGCTCGATAAACCCGACGGAGACTGACCCCGACAACGTCCCCATGCCGCTGATCCGGTGGCGGACCGACGCGCTGAAATCGCGACGGCCCGTCACCTTCGGCATGCCGGCGGGTAGAATGGGCGCGTGAACCTATTGCATCTCGCCTCGACCGCGCGGCACGCGCTGCCGCGCCTCATCCCGCTGATGCGGCACTCGAGCGTCCCGCTGTGGCTGAAGCTCGGTGCCGGCGCCGCCGGGTTGCTGATCATTTCGCCGCTCGACCTGTTCGGCGACATTCCGATCCTCGGCGCGCTCGACGATGCGGTGCTGCTGCTGATCGTGGCCAACATGTTCATTCTTGTTGCCGAGCGGATCGTGCGCCGCAGGGATGCCCAGCCCATGCGCGAGGTTCGCGTCATCGGGCCGAACGCGCTCCAGCCGGCCGACGCGTCCGGGCAAGGCTAGACGCCCGATCCCAACGTAGGAAACGGAATGCCCGACGAGCGGCGCTTAGTCTACTCCACGGACGGCTCGCTGCCGCTCCCCGATCTTCGCAAGCCAAAGCCGAAGCCGAACGCGAAGGCTGCCAAGGGCAGCGGCTTGCCGGCTGACGGCGTCGTTCGCGTCGGTTGCGAGCGGCGCAGCGGTGGTTGGGTCACGCTCGTGCACGGCTTGGCCGAGAGCGAACTCGCTTCGGTCGCGAAGGAACTCAAGCGGCGCTGTGGGACGGGTGGAACGGCGAAGAGCGGCGTCGTGGAACTGCAAGGCGACCGGCGCGACGCCGTCATCGAATACCTGATGCAGCAAGGGCGAACGAGTAAGCGCATGGGCGGCCCTTGAGGCCGGCCGACTTCTTCGTAATGTTTTCTTTACACTTTGTCAATGTGAACTAGCTTACGCGAGGCGAGGCTTCTTGTCGGCCGATGATGTGAAGGAACATGCTGAACCGGCTCGACGCGGAGGCCGCCTCGTCGCCTCTCGACCACGGTGCCCTGCCCGCGCTTGAAGCGCCTCGCGGCGGCACATCGTTGACCCTCCCGAGCGGCGAAATCGTCGGCGAGCTGCGTCCCGTTTCACTCGATCCCGGGCACAGCGCGACCTACGAGCTCGCTGTCGCCAATGGGACGCCGATGCCGCTTGCCACTTTCGCCTACGCCGCGCTGCGGCCGAACGGCGCGCGCGTGTTCTGGAGCTCGGCCATGGTCCCGCCGGAGTCGACGATCTCGATTCCGATCGAGATCCCGATCCGCACGCAGCATTGGCCCGAACGCGTTGTCGCCGAGCTGCACACCGGTTCCGCGCACCTGACGATCGATGCCGGCCCCCCGCCCGGCCGCACCGGAGGCCCTGCCCTGGCGCAAGTCGCCGCCTTGTGTCTGGCGACGCTGCTCGTCGTTCTCGGGACGATCGGCTACTTCTGCGAGCGGCCGCAAATCGTGGCGCTCGCCGCTCCCGACGCCGTCGAGGGCGGTAAGCCGTTCTCGGTCGCATACGCGCTGACCGGCGCGTCGAACGCGCAGTACTCGATCGATTCGCCCAGCGGCAAAGAAGTCTCGAACGGCATCCTGTCCGCCAAGGACGGGTCGTTCACGATCGCCCTGCCGGCCGACCGCACCGCGCTCGGCTACGACGTCCACGTCATCGCGCGCAACGCGCTGGGCAGCGACTCGCGGGCAACGCACATCGTTGCGCTGCCGGTCGACACGCAGAGCGGCGACGTGAAACTCACCGCTTCGCTGCGGCGCAGCACCGTCAACAGCGGCGATCAAGTCGTCGTGAACTATAGCACGTCCGCAACCGACGGATCGATCGAGCTCGTCGACCAGCAAGGAACGGTCCATGCCGAGACGTTGCTCAATCCGGGCGGCAGCTCGATCCTCATCGCGCCGACGGTCGATCGCGGTCAAGACTATCGCATCGTGCTGCGCGCCACGCGCGGAAACAGCACGCGCGAGAAGCTTCTTTCCCTGCGGATCAAGCCCGGCACGCCGGCACCGGCCATCGCGCTCGGAGGCGCCTTAGTCCCGGCCATCGACGGAATCCCGCCACCGACCGTTCCAGCTCCGGCTCCCACCGTTCTGCCCACCGGCATCGAGCCGAACGCAGCGAACGCGCAGAGTGCGCCGAATCCGCCGGCCGCGGCCAACGCTCCGGGAACGCTCACGGTCGCGCCGAACGACTCGAACGCGCAGATCATCAACATTCCGCCGCAGGAAAATACGCCCGTCAGCGAGCCGTTCTCGCTAAGCTCCAAGACCATCAATTCCGGCGCGACGTTCGCGGTCAAGATTCTGCACGACGAGCGCCAAATGCACGTCGCGCTGATGGACATGACCGGCGACGAGATCACCGGCGCCGACGTGGCCCGCGGACAGCGTACGGTCAGCTTGACGGCACCGCACGTTCCCAAGCCCGACAAGTATCTCGTCGTCGCCACGTTCACGGACGGTTTCGGCCAGGAGACGGTGGTCCGCCCGCTGACCATCGGAACTCCCTAAGATGGCCGCGAACCTGCCTCGGCTCTCACCCGGCGTCCTCCATCGCGCGCGCATCGAATCCTGGCTCGAACGCAATGCGTCACGGCCCCTGCGCTTCCTGTGCGGACCGGCCGGCCTCGGCAAGACGACGGCGCTCACGCTCTATCTCGGCCCGCGGCCGCGCGCGTTCTATCTCACGTTGAGCGACGTCGAGGCGCCCGAGCAACTGCGCGAGCAGCTGGCGCGCGCAGCCGGCATCTTGCCGTTGTTCGGTTCGTTCGCCGCGATGGTCACCGCTTTGGCCGCGGAAGCGCCGTGCGAGATTGCGATCGACGGTCTCGACGCAGCAACGCCTGAACTGCTCGAGGAGCTCGCTGAATTAGCCGCGGCCTTACCGGAAGGCGCTTCGCTGCTCTTCGCCGCCCGCTCACGGAACGTCATCGACATGCGCCGCTTTCTCGCGAACGGTCTCGCCGCGATGCTCGATGCGAGCCAGCTCGCCTTCGACGCCGACGAGCTGGCGTGTCTGGCCGAATTCCATCACGTCGCCTACGTCCCGGCCGACGTCGCGCGCTTGCTGGAAGAGACGGACGGTTGGCCGATCGTGGCGGCCTGGGTGATTCGCGACGCAGACGAAACCGGAGCCCCGCTGGCCGGAGCGTACGACCGCTGGCGCCGCCGAGCGGGTCGCCTCTTCAACGAGTTCATGCTCGACGAATTGCGCGCGCTCGATCCCCCGTCGCGAGCCGCGCTGCACGCGGTTCTGAGCGGCGCGAGCGACGACGCCGACGCGCTCGCGGCCCTGGAGGCGCAAGGCCTGTTCGTTCAGTTCACCGGCGACGGCTATCGCATGTATCGGGTCGCGCGGCAGTTCGAAGCCGGCGTCAAGCCCGCTCCCGAGACGGAGTCCGAGCCGCCCCGGCTGCTCGTCGTTCGGATGTTCGGACGATTCGAAGCGGAGATCGGCGGCCGCCGCATCGAATGGACCCGGCGCCGCGAAGCACAGCTCTTCAAGTACCTGCTGCTCAAGCCTAACGGCAGCGCAACGCGTGCCGAACTGCGCAGCGTGTTCTGGCCCGAAGGCGACTACCATCTGGCGACGCAAAGCCTGCGCACGGCGTCGAGCAACATCCGCAAGGCGCTCGCCGTGATCGTGGGTTACGCGAACGTCGAACGCTACTTCTCTTCGCGCGGCGACATCTCGGTCAACCTCGACCGCGCGGTCGTCGACGTGCGCCGCTTCGTCGCGCACGTCACCGACGGCGACACCGAATACGAATGCGGCAACGCGAGCGAGGCCTTCGCTCACTACCGCGCCGCGGAGTCGCTCTACGGCGGCGATCTGCTTTCGGGCGAATATCCCGAAAGCTGGTACGTGCCGCGCACCGAAATGTACAAAGCCATGTACGGCCGCAGCCTCGAACGGCTCGCGAAGTGCCACGAGGAAGCCGGCCGCTTCCGCCACGCCCGCGAGTACGCCGCCCGCGCCGGCAAGCAACGCAGCGACTTCGCCCTCCCCGCCGGAGCCCGCGCCTAGCTAACAAGCGCGACCCTGGCGCGACTCGAAACCGACGAACATGGACGAAACGAAACGACCGAAGCCCAGCCCGTCAACGAGCGAGACGGCGCCATCCTTGGCCGCATCGGCAGGCTCGCATCCTGCGAGCGCGAGCGACGAGCAAGTGCAGCGCCGGCGCGGACCGTTCCCGGCCAGCCACCCCGCAGCTCAGCCTCGGCAAACGCCGAAGTTTGCAGCTAAGCCCGCGGAGGAAGCAGCTCAATGCGGAACGCCGACCGCGGCAAGAGAAGCCACAGCCGGTAATGCTTATCGCTGAACGCGGCATGCCAGCGCGGCTCGTGCCCGAGGGCTTGATCGAGCGCTGCGTTTCGGTTGACGATGATTGCATCAACCCCGCGCGCCCCCAGGCGCTCGCGCCAAGCCGGTTGCAGGAACGCGATGGTGGCGAAGTCGTCCCAGACGGATTGCGGATACGGGTCGGCGCGCCCGTCGAGAAAGACGCGGTCGTGCGGCATGCCGACGACGCGCCCGCACCACGCAAAGTCCGCGCAGAGAACGCGGTGCTCGCCGGGCGTGCGGGCCAAGGCCGAGATCGCGGAGCCCGCGAGCTCGTCGCCGGCATCGCGGGGCGCCTCGTGCACGAGCACGCCGGCGACGACGAGCGCGAGCGCGAGCGAGATCGCCGGTAAGGCGAACGCGGCGATCCGGTCGCTGCGCGTGGGCGACTCCGGCGGCGGCGGCGCGAACAAGGCGAACGCACGCGAGAGCGAAGCGGAGACGATCGGCACCGCGACCAGCGCAAAGACGGCGATGTTGCGCGCGGCACCGAGCAGCAGCCAGGCCGCAGCCCCAAGCACGAACGCATCGCGATAGCGACGCTCGCCGCGCAGCCCGGTCAGCACGCCCAGCAGCAACAAGGGCAGGGCGCCGAAGGCGAACGAGAGGTCGTCGAGATCGCTGACCTTCCACTCGCCGATGAGTGCTTTGAAGGGGCTCGAGAACAGGCCGATCGCGTAAGCCGCCAAGTGCCAACCGAAGGGGTTGAGGCAGATTGCGCCGAGCGAACCGAGCGCAACGAGCGCCGTGCGCTGCACGCGCGGCGTCCAACCGCGCTCGTCGAGCGCGGTTCCGAGCGCCGCCAGCGTGGCCAGAACCGGCGCGAGCATCGCGCTCGCATGCAGATTCGACCAGATTGCGGCAACCGCGAGCGCGCCATAGCACCATGGCCCGTCGACCTCGAGCAGCGCCAGATAGGCGACCAGCGGCAGCCAGGCCACGACCTGAACGCGGACGCCGAACGAGTTGAACAGCGCGATGCCGGCAAGCGTCGTGCAGAGCGCAAGCGCGCGCGGCGAAGCGCCGCGCCGTTCGCCCTGAGCGGCCGCCAGCGCAAGCGCCGCCACTGCCGCTAGCGCGACCGCGCCCGCGAACAGCCCCCACGCCAAGCCGCCGTGCGCGAGCGACGCGAAGATCGAGAAGGCCCACTCCTGCGGTATCCAGGGTGAACCTACGGCGCTAAACGTCTCCGGCCCGAGCGCACGCGGAATCGCGCCCTCGGCCAAGATTTGAGAGCCGAGCCAACGTTGCCACGAGAGGTCGCCGTCGACTTGCGGATAGGCGATCGCCGTCGCCAAGAAGCGGGCCGCGAAGATCGCGACGATCAGCCACGCGAACTTCATCGCCGCGCCTCGCTCGAACGGGCGAACACGAACGCGCGCTCGTCGGAAGCGACTCGGCGCCAGCGCGGGTCGAGGCCCAGCAAGGTCGCAAGCGCGTCGTTTCGACCGACCAGGACCGTGTCGATGCGGGCGCGCGAGATCTCGCGCTTCCAGCCTTCGTGGACTCGGCCGATCGAGCGTTGCTCGTTGCGCACCGCGACCGGATAGTCCGCTACGCGTCCGTCCATGAAGGGCCGGAGATTTCTCGCATCCGCGGCCGTCGCCACCGAGCACCATTCGAGCGGCTGGCAGAACAAGCGGTGCGAGACGCGATCGGCCGCCAGCGGCGCAATGAGTTCGTACGGCTGGCGCGCGGTTACGGGGTCGGCGTGCAGCACCGTCGCGCCGGCCGCGGCCGCAACGCCGAGCGCCAGCAACGCACACGCCATGCGCGGCAGCCGCGCCGCGTAGGCCAGCGACGGCCCTGCGACCGCACCGAGCAGCGGAAGAAACGCGCCGTTGCCGAGTGCTAACAGCAGGGCGAGCCCGAGCAGGGGCAGGTCCGCTCTGCGCAAGCGCGCCCCAAACGCAAGCGAACTCACCACGACGAGCGTGAAACCCGCGCGATAGGCGAGCGGCGCGACGTCGATCGGATGAACCGGTACCAAACCGACGAGATCGCGGTCCAAGCGCAGCGCTTCATAAGCCAGCGCGGGAAAGGCCAGGCCAGCCGGCGTGGCCAGCAACGCCAGCACGCAGCCCGTCGCAGCAAACCAAGCACTGCGGATCCGCGCGGTGCCAGTGCCTTCGAGCGCCGTTCCGAGTGCCCAGGCGACGGCCAGCGGCGCGGCCAGGAAGCCTTCGGGCGCGGCGCTGCACCATACGACCGCAAGCAACGTTGCGAGGACGGCGCCGAACGGCGTTTCCTCTTCGAGCGCGAGCAAGAGGGCAGCCGCGAACGCGAGATTGCTCAGGCCGCCGCCAGGCCGCAGAAAATCGAGCGAACACAGAACGGCGACGGCTGCCGCGGCGAGCCCGCCGGCGACGCCTGCGCTGCGGCCCGCGCGCACCGCGATCAATCCAAAGGCGAGCAGCGCCGCCGACGCCGTGGCGAGCGCGAGCAGCGGTTCGCCGCCGGCGCGCTCGACGAGGACGGCCGCGACCGCGCCGAGCCGTCCCACCAAACCCGCGGGTTCACCCCCGAGCACCCGCCGGCCGAGCCACAGCGTAAGCGCGACGCGCGGCAGATACGCGCTTGCCGTCGCGACGCAGAAAGCTACCGCGCCGGTCAAGGCCAGGGCCGACATCCAGAGAACGGCGCTCGCAGCGAGCGCCCGACGCTCGATAGCACGGGATAAGCCGGCGTCTCGCTCGACGCCGACGCCGATCACTCGAGAACGAGCCGGTCGCCGACCAACACGTCTCGGCCAAGCTCCGGCGCAGCCCCCAACTCGACGACCGCAACCGCGTTACGGCACGCGATGGCGAGCCGGTTGGGCTGCGCAGCGTTGACGATCTTGAGGATAACGTTCTGCTTGTCGAGGAAGTAAAGGTCGATGGTCGCCCGCATGCCCAGCGTGTGCACGGCGGAGCAGCCTCCGATCCACAAGCCTTCGTCGGGCGAGACTTTGGCACGGTCCAACAAGCCGATTCCCCGCGAGAGCGGATTGTCGGCGCGCCCGACCGCCTTGGCCAGCACGGCGCCGTTGGTCTGGTTGCGCAACGCGAACGTCTTCATCGTCTCACAGCGCGAACGGGAAGAGAAGCCCGAGTGCGATTGCGCCCGAAAGGTACGGTGCGAAAGCGATTGGCTGAGACTTGCCGCGCTTCTGCAGGGCGCTCACGGTGGTTGCGATGATGCACGCGGCGGCGGCCGCCAGAATCGCCGTCTGCACGCCGAGGACCGCGCCGCCGAGAGCAGCAAGCTTGACGTCGCCCCAGCCCATCCCGCGTCCCCGCGAGAGGAGCGCCGCGCAGGCGAAGGGCGCGAACACGACGGCCGCGGACACGAGCGCCGACCATTCGCGCGAAAAGGCCGCGACCGCCAGCACGATCGCGAGCGGAAGGAGAGTGAAGGTGTCGGGCACGATGCCGCAACGGACGTCGCAGTACCAGGCCGCGACGAGCGCCACGCAGAGCAGCGCGCTGATTGCCAGCCCCGGCAGGTCCAGCCCGCGCGAGGCCAGGATGCCTCCCAGCAGCGTGCTGCCGACCAGCAATGCGATTGCAGGGGGCTTGCCCGGCGCGGGGCCGTCTTCGAACGGGGTGACCCGCTTGCAAATCGCTTCGCCCGCCTGCATCGCCAGGAACGCGGCGCAGCCGAACATCACGGCGACCAGGAAGACCATCGGGAGAGAACTCATCATTTGCCGATGTAGTTGGCCGCGACGCCGCCGAAGATCATCACGAACAGCGCGGGCAACATGAAGAGCGCCATCGGGATCACCATCTTGGTCGGCATCATGTTGGCGATCTCTTCGGCCCTTTGCATCCGGCGATTGCGCACTTCGGCAGCCAGCTCTTCGAGCACGTTGGCAAGGTTCGAGCCCAAGCGCTCGGCCTGCACGACCGCGGTGACCGTGGTGGTGAGTTGCTCGACGCGGACGCGCATCGCCATCGAACGTAGAGAGTCGGAGCGCGAACGGCCCAGCCGCATCTCCGAAAGCGAGGCCTTGATTTCTTCGGCAAGCGGGCCGCTGACGACGTCTTGGGCGTAAGCTAGGGCCGCGTTGAACGTGAGGCCGGCCTGGACCATCGAGGCGAGCATGTCCAGCAAGTCGGGCAGCGAGCGGTCGACGAGGTCCTTGCGTTTCTTGACCGCGCCCTTGAGCTGGGAAAGCGGCAGATACGCACCGCCGCCGGTGAGCAGGACCGCACCGCCCAGGAAGGTCATGTCGACTTCCTGGATCAGTGCCATCAGGCCGACCGAGATGACGAAACCCGCGACGCAGCCCGCGCAGATGCGGAAAGCCATTTGCGCCGGCGTGGTGCGATACCAACCGGCTTCTTGGAGCTGTTGCTGCAGACTGCTGCGCTGCTTGTCGTTAAAGAGGCGCTCGAAGGCTTGCTCGCGCCCCGAACCGCTTTCCCAGCGCAGACCCTCGAGCTCTTCGAGGCGCTTGCTTATGTCGCTCTTGCTCGGTACGAGCGAGACGACGAGCAGCGCCAGCGAGATCGCGACTCCGGCAGCGATGAAGAGAATGACCGGCGGAACACCTAACATCTCAGACGTCCAGTTGTAGGATCTTGGAGAGCGTGAAGATAGCCAGCGACTCCAACACGAACGCGATCGCGAGCGCAATGTGGCCGGAGTTGTAATTCAGCAGAGCGTGGCCGAGGTCCGGCTGCGTCCAGACGACGAATCCACCGACGCAGATCGGCAGCGCGCCGATGATGTAGGCGCCGTACTTGCCTTGCGACGTCAGCGTCTTCATCTTACGGTAGATGCGGCGGCGGTCGCGGATGGTCGTGGCCAGCTGTTCGAGGACGCGCGCCAAATCGCCGCCCGTTTGCAGCTGAACGCGCACGACGCGCGAAAACATCTGCATCTCGTTGCTCGGGACGCTCTTGGCCAGCTCGTCGAGCGCATCCGCGATCGGGATGCCGATGTTGGTGCGCCCGACGACGCGTTGAAACTCGCGCCGCGCGGGGTCGGGGACTTCTTCGGTGACCAGGATGAGCGCTTGCCGCATGCCTAAACCGACGCGCAGCGCGCCCGAGAGCATGCGCAGCACGAGCTCGAGCTGATCGCCGAACTTGTTGATGCGCCGGTCGCCTTTGAGCTTGAGGTAGAACGAACCGACGACCGTCGCAAGTGCGATGGAGAGGGGCAGCATCAGGACCGAGATCAAAGCGCCCTGACGCAGCAGCAGAACGAGCCCGACCCAAAGGACGACGCCCACGCCGACGACGATCAGCGCGTATTCCTCGGCTTTGATCGACATGTCGGCACGGTCGAGACGATGCTGGAAGCCCGCCCCGACTTTCTTCAGCGCTCCGCTGAGGTCGCCGCCCATGGCGAAGACCAGCAGCGCGATGACGCCGAAAACGCTTGCGCCGATCGCATACGGGAAGGTCCCTACCATACGGCCCTCGTCGGGATCAGCTTCGTGAGCTCGCGGAAGTCGAAGTGGACTCCGGCCTCGTCGAAGCGAGACGTGTAGTGCGGTTGCACGCCCGTGAATTGGAACTGGCCGAGGACTTTGCCGTCGTTGTCGATGCCGGCTTGCTTGAAGACGACCAGCTCCTGCATCGTCACGATGTCGCCTTCCATTCCGACGACTTCGGCGATGCTGGTGATCTTACGCGAGCCGTCGCGGACGCGTTCGGTCTGAACGACGACGTTGATGGCGCTGGCGATCTGCTCGCGGATCGCGCGCACCGGCAATTCGAAGCCGGCCATCAAGACCAGGGTTTCGAGACGGGCGATCGCGTCGCGCGGCGTGTTCGCGTGCAGCGTCGTCATCGAGCCGTCGTGGCCCGTGTTCATCGCTTGAAGCATGTCCAGCGCTTCGCCGCTGCGGCACTCGCCGACGACGATCCGGTCCGGACGCATACGCAGCGAGTTCTTGACGAGATCTCGAATCGAGATCGAGCCGCGGCCCTCGATGTTAGGCGGGCGCGCCTCGAGCCGAACGACGTGATCCTGAACCAGTTTGAGCTCGGCCGCGTCTTCGATCGTTACGATGCGCTCGTTGTTGGGGATGAAGTTCGAGAGAATATTGAGGAAGGTCGTCTTACCGGAACCGGTACCGCCGCTGACCAGGACGTTGAGCCGGGATTCGACGATTGCCTTGAGCAGTCCGACAACTTCCTGCGAGACCGAGCCGAAGCGCACCAGGTCGTCCATCGTGAGACGGCGTTTGCCGAAGCGGCGGATCGTCAGCGTCGAGCCTTCGAGCGAGATCGGCTCGATGACGGCGTTGACGCGCGAGCCGTCGGGGAGACGAGCGTCGACCATCGGCGAGGATTCATCGATGCGCCGGCCGAGCGGCGCGATGATGCGCTCGATGATCGTGCGCAGATGGCGCTCGTCCGTGAAGTGCCTGTCGCTCAGCGAAAGCTTACCGTTGCGCTCCACGTAGATCGTCTGGCCGCCGTTGACCATGATTTCGCTGACGGCCGGGTCGCGCATGAGATCTTCGAGCGGGCCCAAGCCGAGCAGCTCGTCGATGACTTCCTGCTGCAGCTCGGCGCGTTCCTCACCTGAGACGGTTTCGGGGCGCTCGGAAAGAAACTGATTGGTGATCTCCGAGATCTGCGAGCGGAGCTCGGCAAACTTCTGCCCGTCGGTGTGCGCGCGGCTGGCCGCGACGACGTCGATGCGTTTGCTGATTTGCTCGTGGACTTCGGCCTTGAGCTTGTCGCGCAGGTCGTTGGCGGCTCGGACCGGCTTGTTCTCGGGCGCCGCGGTGCCGTCGCCGTCGCTCGAAAGGCCGCCCGCGGCTTTGGCAGCCGAGCCGTTGGAGGAGGGCGAGGGCCGAAGGCTCGCGATCGGCGGTTCGGACGGCGTGCTCGCGATCCGCTTACCTAAAGCGTCGATGGCACGGCCGAATGACCGGTCCGTGCGCATCGGGATCTCGCCGAACGTGGTCGTGCCGAGGGCTTTCTCCAGCTCCCGTGCGCTGATCTCAGCGCGGCCGCCCCGCAAATTCGTAACGATGCCGATGCGCGCCAGCGGCACGCCGAACTTCGCGAGCTCGGCGACGATCGAGCGCGCGGCGGCGGAGCCGAGGAGGTTCGGTTCGAGCACGACCAGGATGCGCGAGGCACGCGCGATGAAGGGACGGATCGCTCCCGAGAACGGCGTCGGAGCGTCGACCAGCACCAAGTCCTGGCGCTGAACGAGCTTGTCGACGAGCGCGTCGATCTCATCGGGACGCAACGCGAAGGCGTTGTCCAGGCTGTCGGTCAGTTCGACCGCGGTGAGCCCGCCGATCTCCGCGATCGAGTAGATGCCGAGCGACCGGTTCGCGTCGAACGTGCGGATGGAGTCGAGCAAGATCGCTACGTTGCGGCGCCCCGAGAGGTCCGCATCGACCAACGCGACCGACCTGCCGCCGCGGCGGATCGATCGGGCTGCTTCGACCGCCAGCGTGGTCGCGCCCGAGCCGCCCTTCGCGTTGACGAGGACGACGAGAGGTGCGCTCATTGAGCACCCGCGGTATACTTGTCGCCGTCGATGATCGAGATGCGCGGGGTCGGTTTGACGGCCGGCGCCGGTGCAGGCGTCGGATGCTCGGTGTTCTTGGCGATAATGTCGGGATACTGAAGATCTTCCTCGGGGAGCGAGCGCATCGGCTCGTTCGGCGAACGCAGCGCAAGTCGGAGCGTCGTGTTCAAGTCGGCCGAGGTGAGCAGCGCGGCTTGCGCGGCCGTGACGGCCAGGGTGACGAGCGTCGGATTCGACGAGTCGTCGGGCGCCGGCGAGGAACCATCGGCGCCGGCCTGGTCGAGCTGTTCGTTGACGGCCAGGACGGTCGAGTCTCGAATGATCGTGTACGTGTGGGGGAGCGTGCCGGCGCCGCGCGGCACGGCAGCCATGACGTCGACCTTGTCGCCGGGCGAGATCAGGCCGGCGACGGCTTTCACCCGATCGACCGGGATCGTGACGGCGCGCATACCGGGCCGCAGGCGAGCGGTCAGACCGAGCTCGGCGGGGTGGCCCACCTTCGTATCGGTGACCGTCGAGTTGGCCGGAATGTTGCTCAGCGCGATGTCGCCGACCGCCTGCTTGGGATCGGCCAGCGCGCCGGGTTCGACCTCGTTGACGGGCCGGTTGACCCGCGTCAGCATCTCCGGCGTGATCTTGGCACGCATCGGGATGTCGCGGTTGGCGATGACGATCGGCTTCGACTCGACGGCCTGCGTCTGCGTCTGCGCTTGCTGGTTGATCGAGCTCAAGTAGCGCAGGGTTAGGATGCCGGTTCCGACGGCGAGCAGGACGGCAACGATCAGGGTGATGCGACGGGTGTTCACAGCGATAGCCTCAAGAACGGTGCGGCGGTGTGGGACAATGCGACGGCGACCGCTCCAAGAGCGATCGCGCATGCGTACGGTAGAGTCATCGGGCTCGTCGGCGCCACGGCGACGGTGCCCTTAAAAGCGAACGGGCGCAGGACCAATGCTACCGCTCTGAGGACCGGGACCAGCCTGCCGGTCGCGAGTGCGAAGACCAGCGCGAGAACTCCGCCTCCGATGGCGGTGTAGACAAGGAAGGGGATCGCATCCGGGAAACCGAGGACGGCCGCGCCGGCCGCCAGCAGCTTGACGTCGCCGCCTCCCAGCCATCCGAACGAGAACGCGACGAAACCTAAGAGAAGAACGGCTACGAACGTGCCGATCGCACTCGCGACGGCTAACGGGCCATGCATTGCGGCCAGTGCCACCGCCGCGAGCGCGAGCGCCGCGTTGAGAAGGTTCGGAATGCGGCGCATCGAGACGTCGGTTGCGACCGCAACCGCGCACGCGGCTAGGACGACCCAGATCGCAAGTGTCATCGATTTCCTACTACGTACCGTTAAGGGCGGTGACGACTGGCGCGTAGAGCGTGTTGTTCGTTTTCGCTCCAAACGTGCGCAACGCAACGAGCGCGACTAGTGTCACGAAGCAAATGATCAGACTATATTCGAGAATGGCCTGGCCTGCATCGTCTCGAAGGAAAGAGGACAGGTGAGTTGGTTCCATTCGCCCTTTCCATCAAGGCCTATGCAGCAATGTGAGTTCCGGCGCCGCCAACTTCAGCTGGCGGCGCCGGGTTGTTCTCTTTTAGCTGAGCGAGTTCGCAGCGTTCTGAAGGGTGTTGTTGGCCTTGCCGCCGAGGAAACGCAGAGCCGCGATCGCGACGATGGAAACGAGCGCAATGATCAGCGCGTACTCGACGAGGCCCTGGCCTTCGTCGTTGCGCAGCATGGAGGTGAAATTCTTAAGCACGGGATCTCCTTAGTAGAGAGTGAGCGGTGAGTGAGTAGTGACGGGGGTGGATTACGAGGTTGAGGTCCGTTCCTTAGTTATCGGTCGGACGGTTTGACCTCATCAGCAGGTATCGGCGTAGTCTCGTTGGGGGCTTTAGCGACCACCTGGGTGCTGGCGCCGGTGACGCCGGAAACAGATGACGCCACCACCTTAAGGATGGCTCCGCGGAAGTAACCCGGCGCGATTGAAACGTTCGTGAGAAAGTTTCCACTCGCGTCGGAGTTCAAGCTGGTGCGGCTGAGGACGACGTCCGGGAGTTCCGTGGAAAACGTCCCAACCAACGTAAGGGTTATCGGCAGTTTTCCAGGAGCTTTACCGCTCACGGCCAGGATCTGCGAACCTGGGAGCTGCCTCACCTCGAGGGAGGTGATGGCACCTGTGACCTGTGACGCAGCTTGACCCTGGCCTGGGGCTCCCCAGAGCTGGGAATGCGTGACGAGGATCACAGGCCGTTGCCCGGGGGCCTGCGACGAGTAGCGGGCCGCCAACTGGCGGAGCCGCTCCACGAACTGGCCCGAGACGAACATGTCGCCCCGGGAGAAGCGCGGCGGCGGTCCGTCGATGGACTCGGTGCCGTCGTTGACGTCGTAGAGCGCCTCGCCGGGACGGACGAGGACGATGAGACCCGGGCGCGTCAGGCTGACGGCGTCCTCGGGCCCGAGATAAGAATAATGGAAGCCAAGGTCGGCCGCGGTGCGCGTCAGCGAGAAGTCGCGCGCCTCGACGGCGACCGCGCTCTGGGATGCGACAAGGGCGAAAAAGGCTCCGATTGCGACGCGATTCACGTAGTTGACCCTCCGATGGGGACTCTAGCGGTAGTTCAGCAGCGGCGCAACGGCTCCGATAAGAATTTTACCGGACGACTACGCGGTGTTGACGCGTTAACGCCGATATACCGCTTAGAATCACTTTCGAACGTTCGGTCTCTCGACCTTAGCCAAGAACCAGAACGTTCGGTCTCTCGACCTCAGCCACGAACCATCTGGAGCAATTCGTGATCATTCAATGCACTCGGGCCTTTATAACGGTCGCCGCTTTGCTGCTCGGCCTTCTCGGCATGAGCACCCCAGCCAGCGCTGACGCGATCTCGCTCGTGTCTCTGCAGACGGGACACTCGCTGATACTCAACGCGGACGGCTTGCAGCGGGTCGCCGTCGGTGACGCCCGGATCGCCGGCGTCGTTCCGGTCGGCACCACGCAGCTGATCGTAAACGGGAAGACTCCCGGCCACACCACGATTTTCGTCTGGACGAGTACGGGCCGAGTCGCCTACGAAGTCACTGTCACCGAGCAGAGCTTCGACGACATCGCGAAGCTGTTGCGCTCGGCGATCGATCAGCCGGACGTGCAAGTCGTAGCCTTCAACGTCAACTTGATCGTACGAGGAACCGTTCCGGACATCGCTGCCTACAACCGCCTGGGCGAGACCCTCGATCACTTCAAAGGCATCAAGTTCAACGGCGGCCAGAACGGCGTCATCATCAACGCGGTGACGATCACCAAACCGCTTGGAACACTACAGGATGACATCGCCAAGCTGCCGGGCGGCAAGGACCTGCGGGTCGACGTCGATCCCAAGGGCAACGTCATCGTCAGCGGCAGCGTCCACGATCGCGAGCAGGCCGAGGAAGTTCTCTCCCGCGTCCGCGGTTTGGCCGGCCCTTACCTGGCGACCGACGGCGAAGTCGTCGACCGCCTCGCGACCGAGACGACCAGCCAGATCGACGTCAAAGTGTACATCCTCGAGATCGACAAAACGGCGTTGAGCTCCCTCGGCATCGCGTGGGGCAGCGCGCAGTGGAACGGCGGCCCCGTCAACCAGGCCGGGAGCTACACCAACAGCAGCAACCTGTCGCTGAGCGCAGTCGAGGACCCGACCAAGGTCAACCTTTACAATCTGGGGCCGTTCGCTCGAGTGAGCGTGCTTGCTCCGACCCTGAACCTGCTCATGCAGAACGGCCACGCCAGACTGCTCTCCTCACCCGACTTGGTGACGCTCCCGGGCAAAGAGGCGTCCTTCCTCGTCGGCGGATCGATCCCGATCCCGATCTCCAACGGTCTGGGCGCGATCGCGATCTCGTACAAGGACTTCGGCGTCAAGCTCGACGTCACGCCGACGCTGCTCGGCAACGGCAACATCGAGACCAAGATCAATCCGGAAGTCTCCGACCTCGACAGCGCCGACGGCGTCACCCTCAACGGCTTCGTCATCCCCGCCTTGAAGACGAGCAAACTCTCGACCGACGTCATCACCAGAAGCGGTGAGAGCATCGTGATGGGCGGACTGCTGCGCCGCATCGAGAATAAGACGATTCAGAAGGTGCCGCTGCTCGGCGACCTCCCGATCCTGGGCCAGCTCTTCCGCTCGACGCAATACCAGCACAGCGAATCCGACGTCGTCTTCGTGATGACTCCGACCGTCGTCACCAAGTAAGATGATGCGCGGGCCGATCGCTCTCGCGGCGTTCGCCGTGCTCGCATCGCTGCCGCTCACCGCCGGCGCCGCCACGACCACGGTCGTCGGCGGCGTCGTCGTGATCGACGGCGGCGATTCGGCCCCCGCTTCAGCGCACCAGGCCTCCAAGCGCAAGGCCGGGGCCGACCGGACTGCGGCTGCCGAAGGCGACCAGGGCGGCACGAGCCCTGCGCCACGAGCGGATTCGCCGTTCGCCGCCGCACTCGTGCGCTACGCGCTGAGTTTCGTCGGCGTGCCGTACGTGTGGGCCGGCGCGTCGTCCAGCGGCTTCGACTGCTCGGGTTTCACGCAGTACGTTTTCAAGCAGCTCGGCGTTGCCATTCCGCGCACGGCCGACGCGCAATTCGCCGCTGGCCGCCCCGTCAGCGACCCGCTGCCGGGCGACCTCGTCTTCTTTCAAACCTATGACTGGGGCGCATCCCACGTCGGCATCTACCTCGGCGGCGGCTACTTTCTCAACGCAATCGGGCCGGACGTGCACGTCTCCAGTTTCGCTTCGGTCTACTTCCGCGGCCGCTATCTAGGAGCGCGCCGCTTCGT
This sequence comes from Vulcanimicrobiaceae bacterium, assembly GCA_052267165.1. GTDB lineage: Bacteria > Vulcanimicrobiota > Vulcanimicrobiia > Vulcanimicrobiales > Vulcanimicrobiaceae > CAWICD01. Next base: position 246,017 of record JBKQHO010000013.1, read on the forward strand.
CTCGAGTTGACCTCCACGGCGTTCGCGCGGCGGACCGAACCGTGCAGCGAGAGCGGGCTCGGCGCCGAAATGCGCCTGCTCTTTGCGGCCGGCTGCGCCGCCCAGTTCGTTCTGCTCGTTTCGGTCTCGATCTACGAGACGGCGCACGCTTCGCTAACGTGGGACTTCGCGACCTATTATCAAGCATTCTGGCTCATCGCACACGGCGATATGCAGCCCTTCAGCAGCTTGGGCCACATCCCGTTCTCGCAGATCCACGCCAACTTTCTGATGTGGCCCCTGGCGGCGCTCGGAGCGCTCGATTCGGCACCCCTGACCCTCAAGCTCTTGCAGGACGTGGCCTTAAGCGGTGCCTCGCTGGTCGCGCTCCTCTGGTCGGGCGAAATCCTGGCGCAGCGCGTCGAGAACGCCCCTCACCGCAGGCTCATCCTGAAAGGGATCCTGTTAACGCTCGTCCTCAACCCGTGGACCTACGCGTCGAACGCTTTCGACTTCCACTTTTACTCGATCTCGGCGCTGGCGCTCCTGGGGCTGGGTCGCGCGCTCTTTCGCGGACGCGCGCCGGAGGCATTCCTGTGGGCGCTTTTGGGGATCTCGGCCGGGGACGTAACGGCCACGCAAGTCTGTGCATGCGCCTTCGGCATCGCCTTTTGCGTGCGCAGGGCACGCCCGGCGGCCTTAGCAATCACAGCCGCCGCCGGAGTTTGGTTCGCGTATGTCGCGCGATCCGGGTTGGTCAAAGGCGACATCCTCTCCGTCAACTACGGGTATCTCGCCAGGGGCGTGCAGGACGTCACGCCCTTCGACGTTCTCTTCGGCCTCCTCACGCGGCCGCAGATCGTCGCAGACAAGATCGCGGCCCATTGGGACATCCTCTACGCGAACCTCGCGCCCGGCGGATTCGCCGGTCTCTTCTCTCCGCTGACCGGAGTCCCGATCGCGCTGACGCTCTTTGAAAACGTGATGTCGAGCACGCCGGCGTCCTTCTACATCAGCCCCGGCGGGCAGAATTGCCCCGTCTACCTCTTGATGGTGCCGGGCCTCGCCGCGTCCCTGGGGTGGGTCTACCAACGCCTCGGCCCGCGCCAGGCTTTCGGACTGACTCTGCTCGCGGCAGTCAACGCGGCAGGCTGGTTCTACGCTATGTCTCCGATATTGACGGAGCGCTGGAACCGGAGCGTTTCAGACGATTCCATAGCGCAAATCGCGCGCATCGAGCGACTGGCGGGCAGCGACGGCGAAGTGATCGCCTCCCAACGCATCGTCGGCGCCTTGGCAGGCCGGCGCAACGTCTACGGGCTGCCTCTCGACGAGACCGTGCCCCTGGCCACGCGAACCTTCGTCGCGATCCTGAGCACCGATGGACCGCCGCAGTCGTACGCGGTGCTGGAGGCCGTCGCGAAGCTCGCCAATGCGCATGTCCTTTACGAGTCGAACGAGTTCTGGACATTCGAGGTCGACAAAGCCTCGCCCGGCACGCTGACCTTCCCAAAGGCAGCCTCCACGCTCGAGGCGTTCGTGCTGGCTACGGACTACGGCCGGCGCGACTTCGCCTCACACGCGATGACGACCGAGCGCGCCCCTTCGGACGGCTATCTTGTCCGCGGTGCATACTGGCGACAGCCGGCGGGGCGATATATCGGAAGTTTCACGGTCGCGTCGAGCGCCCCGGTCACCCTCGAGGTCTGGGATATTTCGAGCAACCACCTTGTCGCACGTGCCCGGTACGCGCGGGGCGGGCATCTCTTGCTACCGTTTACCCTGGTCTCGGAGGTCGGACGGCGCTCCGCCAACGACTGGCCCTTCCATTACAGGTCCGCCATCGCTAAACCCGATGACATGCTCGATCTGCGCGTCCGGATCGCGCCGGGGGGTCGAGCCCGTGCAGAGACCGTTTCGCTGTTCGAGTCTCGCTCGAGATCCTAACGCTCCGACTTGCTCAGGCGGCGCGGCGTCGGCGTCGGAACGTCCGTCAGCGCGTGCCACATCTCGCGCAGGAATGAAGCGGCATCCATCACGAGGCCGATCGTTTGGGTCGAGCCGCGGTCCGTCAGCTTCGTCACGCTGGCCGGATTGATGTCGACGCAGATGACCTTGCAGCTCGCGGGCAGCAAGTTGCCGACGGCGACCGAGTGCAGCAGCGTGCAGACCAGCAACGCCATCCCGACCTCGGGCACGTGCCGGCGCATGGCGCGCTGCGCCTCGACGACGTCGGTGATGACGTCGGGCAACGGACCGTCGTCGCGGATCGAACCGGCCAGCACGACCGGAATCTTCTTGCGGTAGGCTTCGTACATGATGCCGCTGTTGAGCAGACCCTGGTCGATTGCGGCCGCAATGCCGCCCGCCGCCCGGATCCGGTTGACCGTGCGAAGATGATGGACGTGCCCTTCCTGAACGGGAAAGGCGTCCCGTAAGTCGACGCCCAGCGACGTGCCGAAGAATTGCGACTCGATGTCGTGAACGGCGAGCGCGTTGCCGGCGAAGAGCGCGTCGACGAAGTCGTGACGGATCAGCCGCTCGAGGAACTTGCCAGCGCCGGTGTGCACGATCGCAGGACCGCCGACTAGTAAGACGCGCTTCCCGGCGGCACGCGTCGCCGTCAGCTCGCGCGCCACCTCGAGGATCAGCGACTCCTTCGGCTTCTCGCTCGAGACGGTACTCGACATGAACTCGAAGACTTGTTTGCGACGGGGACGGTTCAGCGCCAACACGCGGACGCCGCCGTGACCCACGACGACCTGTTCGCCGGCCAAAATGTCCGAGGGCGCGACCGTTTTTGCCGCACCGCGCTCGACGACGATCGCACAATCCATCTCAGGTAGCGCGACCGGGACCCACGCACCGTCGAGCCGGACTTCGGTCTCGAGATTGGTCGTCGCGTAGAAGGCTTCGGGCAGCACGCCGTCGCGCGGCGCGGCCTCGGTGACGGCGTCCGAATCGTCGGCCACGATGGCGCCGATGTCGCGCAGCCGGTCGAGCAGATCGCTCAGATGCTCCGAGCTGTCGGCTTCGATGCGCAGGCGCGCGGTGCTTGGCTCGCTCGCGGTCGCGCCGACCGCGAAATTGTCGATCGTATAGCGCGCGAACTCGCTGTCCATGATGAGCTCGAGCACGCGGCCGAAGACCCCGGAATCCAAAATGTGACCGATCAGCTCGATCTCGCGAACGTAGGGGCCCCGGCCGTTCGCCGACAGTTCCGCCATGATAGGATCGGCTTCGCGCCCGGACGTGCGGCGGACCTCCACTAGAGGCCGCGCCTTCGCCGGCCGAAAAACCGATAGCGATGCTGGCCTTGCAGTACCTGGCAATGCTCGCGCTTTGGCTCGCCGGTGCGCGCCAAGCCCCGCGGGAAGCCCCGCCTCGGGCGGACGGCGCCAGGCTTGCACCGCTCGGACGGGTCGTCTTGGCCGGCTTGCTCGCCGTCGGGCTCTTCGTCCTCGAACTGGTCGTGGTCGAGGCGGCGGCGCGGCACCAGCAACCGTTTCCTGATTGGTTCGCCCGCCTGCCCTTGTTGCCGATCGACGATCGGGGACCGCTCTTCGCGCACACCAGCGAATGGGTCAGCGACGGCGTTCTGCTGCTGGCGCTGGCGCAAAGCGGCGCGCTCGTCATGCTCGACCGCGCGCTGCGCGACCGCCGCCTGTCGCTGCCCTCCGGCACGGCGCTCGGCGCGTGCTGCGCGCTCATGCTTGGCGCCGCACTCCTCACCAAGAGCACGACCAGCTTCGACCTGTATGCCTATGTCGGTTCGGCCCGGCTCAGCAGCGCAGCCTATGACCCGCCCGCAATTCCCTTCACCGGTTCGTTTGCGCTCATCAACGCGATCGACGGCGTGCCGATCCTGCCCGCCGCATACGGACCGGTTTGGCTCGCGCTCGCGCACGCGGTCACTGCTACGGTCGCTTCGCTCGGCGGACAGCTCGAGGCGCTGCGCGTGTTGGGTGCCGTGCTGTTCCTCGTTTCGATCGCACTCTTACGCGCGGCGCGCTGCGACGCCGCGACCCTCGCGCTGTTCGCGTTGAATCCGGCCCTGATCGAGCAGTACGTCGCCAACGGCCACAACGACATCGCGCCGCTCGCGCTGACGCTCGCGGCGCTCGTCGCGGTTCGCTTCTCGCCTTGGCTCGCCGTCCTCTTCGGCGCGCTGGCCGGCGCGACAAAGCTGCCTTTCGTCGTGATCGCAACGCTTGCGTTCGTCCCGTTGAGCGACGTCCGGCGGCGCTGGGCGTTCGCCGCGCTCACGCTCGCCGGCGGCCTCGCTCTCTCCGGTCTCTTGGGCGGTCACGCCTACCTGGGCGCGTTGCGCGAAACCGCTCGGCTCTACCGGCCGCCGCTCGGCTTTCCGATTGTCGTGCTCTATTTCGGCACGGTGGCGGCGGCGCTGGCGGCGACGGCCCTCGCACTCGGGTCGCGCCGATTCATAACGACGGCGGCTTGGTCGTACGCAGCGCTCGCCTCGGCGCTTTTCCCGTGGTATTTGATTTGGGGCTTGCCGTACGCGCTGCTCGAGCGCCGTTCGACTTGGATCTTCCTTGCGAGCTTGCCCCTCGGAACGTATCTGCTTTCGACGGTCTACCGGCCGACCGTCCCGTTCTATGCCGCGACGATCGCAGTCGTGTGCGTTCCATTCTTCATGGCGATGCGCGAGATGCGCACCGTTCCGGCGGCACGCTGATGGCGCTGATCGTCGTGCCGACGCCGATCGGCAACTTGCGCGACGTGACCCTGCGCGCGCTCGACGTGCTGCGGGCAGCGGCGCTGATCGTTGCGGAGGACACGCGTACGACCCGTAAGCTTCTCTCCGCGCACGGAATCACGGGCAAAGAGCTGTGGAGCTATCGCGAGCAGAACGCGCAGCGAATCACCCAGGCGATCCTCGAACGCGCGGCGGCGGAGACGGTCGCCGTCGTCAGCGACGCCGGGATGCCCGCGGTTTCCGATCCCGGGCGCGAGTTGATCGTGGCGGCGCGTAGCGCGGGCATCGCGGTCGAAGTCTTGCCGGGACCGGCCGCGTTCCTTTGCGCGGCAGTGCTCTCCGGCTTCGAGTTGGAGGGCTTCGCGTTCGAGGGCTTCGTGCCGCGCCGCGATGCCGAACGGCGAGCGGCATTCGAAGCCGCGCTCGCGCGCGGGCGGACGAGCATCTGGCACGAAGCGCCGCACCGCATCGCGGGGACGCTCGAAGCATTGGAACGCATTCGGCCCGACGCGGCGCTGTTTCTCGCGCGCGAATTGACCAAGCTGCACGAACAGCAGCTCGCCGGAACGCCCGCCGTGGTACGCGCCGCGCTGCCCGATCCCGTTCGCGGCGAAATCGTCCTCGTGCTCGGCCCATGCGCAGTGACGCGCGAGCAGCCGGCCTCGGACTCGCCTGCGGTCGACGCCGCAATCGATGCGGCGCTCGATTCGGGCTTGAGCTCGGCGGCTGCGGCCAAGGCGCTCGCGGCCAGCACCGGTCTCGAGCGCGGCGCGCTGTACAAGCGCATCGCGCTCCGCAAACGCGGGCGTGCACCGCTCGGCGGCGGCGAAGCGAACGATGCCTGCGGGCCTCGTTAACCCGCTACGACGAGCGGCCGCGGCTCCGGTGCGGTGACCTTGCGCTGCCGCCGCGCAGCGAGGCTCACGGCGAACGCGAGGATCGAGCCCAGCGACAACCAGGTCGGCAGTTTCACGGCAGCTTGTTCGAGCCGGGTGCGCCCATCGTGCACGCCGGAGCGAACCCAGACGGCCCAGACGTCTTCGGCCAGCCGGTCGTCGGCCCCGACCCGCGACATCTCGGCCTCAGCGTTCGCGCGGGAAGCCGCCGGCGGGGGTGCCGCAATGAGGCCGTATTCGACCAACGTCTGCCACGGAACGGCGAGCACGACGATCGCGAGCGTGAGCGCCGCCGCGAGCCGCTGCGAGCGCCAGCGGGAGAGCAACAGCAGCCCGAGGGGCAGCGCGACGGCCATTTGATGGACGTGCACGTACACTCCGCCGAACAGCGCAAAGGCCGGCGCAGCGAGCACCAACACGCCTGCGTTCTGCAGGGGACGCACGAGGCGTCCCGCAGTCCACACGCCGAGTACCGTCATCGCCAGATACGACAACGATCCCAACTCGAGCGCGAGTCTCTCGGAGAGCCCGAATTGCCCGAGCAGGGCGCTCAAGCTATACTGCGCGCTGAACTCGAGGCCTTCGGCACGCGCGTGTGCCGGAAGGACCGCCAGCCCGTATTCGAGATTCCGCGCAACGCCGCCGTCGCACAGCGAGAGCAGGCCCAGGACACCGAGCGCCGCGAGCAACGGAATGCGGGCGCGACGTTCCCAAACGAACAATGCCAAACACGCCGGCAGGCCGACGTGCGTCTCGATCAGCGTACAAGCCGCGAGCAGCGCCGCCAGCCGGGGGCGTCCCGCTTGCAATGCGACGGCCGCGCCGGCGAGCAACGCCACGATCAGCGGCACGATCTGTCCGATGAAGATCGAGGGAAAGACGTCGGCCAAGAAGACGCAAGCGACGATCAGCGGTAACGACAAACGCGTGAGGCTGCGCAGCAAGACGACGGTCACGACGGCGGCGAGCAGCAGCGACACGAGCCACACGGCGTTGGCCGCGACGAACGGCAGCAGCCCGAGCGGGGCGACCAGGGCCAGCGCGTAGGGCGGGAGCGGGGCCGGCACGACAAGATAACGCGCGACGTGGACTCCGACCGACGCGGCGGCAGCGTTCTCACAAACGCGCATCGGTCCGGCCAGATACGGATCGAGGCCGAGCGCCGCGGTTCGCCCGCCGCAATAGAAGGCCACGAAATCGATCGGCGCGCTCAGCAGACGGTTGCGGCCGAGCCACGAGGTGAAGAACCACGCCAAGCCCCCGACCAGGAGGAGCAGCGCGGCCGGTCCGAACCTCCGGTTTCCGCTGAGGTTGCGCATCTTAGGAGGCGTATCGGCGCGTCAGGCGCGCGGGCAGATCGGGAGCGAGCCCGAGCGGCACGTCACCCTTCCGAGGCGTTGCCGGCTCGTTCGTGTCGCCACGTGTTCGGCACGCCGCCGACGCAGTCGCCGAGATGAGGAAGAGAAGCCCGAGCCACGTCGGCAGCTTGAAGGCGATCAGCTCGGCGTCGGTGCGCGGGTCGCGGCCGTAGCCTCCGCCCGCGATGAACGCCGTCTCGGCCGTTTCGGCGAGCACGCCGGCGGGCGCTGGTGGAACGGCTCGCGGCGCCAGGGATGCGCTCGCGGAGCCGGCCGCAAAGCGCGCTTGCAGCGCCGGAAGCTGGGCGAAGCCTTCCCATGGGAGAGCCAGCGCGAGCACCGCCGCAACCGCAAGCATTCGGCTCGACCCGCGCGTCCGCCCCACGAGCACAAACGCCAGCGGCAGCGCCGCGGCCATCTGGTGGAGATGGATGAAGACGCCGCCGAGCAGCACGAATGCGGCCGGCGCCAGAACGATGGGCGCCTCGTCGCCCCAGGCGCGCGCCAAACGCCGCGCGAGCCACACCCCGAGGACGAGCATGGCGGCGTACGAAACGCTGCCCGCCGTCAGCGCGGCGCGCTCCGAGAGACCGAGCGTGTGAGCCAGCGTAGTCAAGCTGTACTGAACGACGAGCTGACCGACTTCCGAGTGTGCGTGCAGAGGAAGCACGTCGCTCACATATTGATGGACCAGCGGCGCGCCGGCCCAGGCCACGCTGACGGCGGCAAGCGCAACCGCGCCGAGCGCGAGTACGCCTCGCGTCCGAGGCATCCAAAGAAAGAGTGAGAGCACGACCGGAAGGCCGAGATGCGGCTCGGCCAGCGTCGCCAGCGCGAGCAGCGCAGCCGTCCGGTAGCGGCGGGCGCGCAACGCGAGCGCGCTCGCACACGTCGCAAGCACGATCAGCGGAACGACTTGGCCGTTCGGTAACGATTGGTACGCATCGGCCAGAACAAAGGCGAGCGCGATGCTCCACAGCGGCGCGCCGCTGAGTTTGCGCACGATCCCGACCGTCGCCGCGACCGCGAGCACGCAGAGCATGAACCAGGCCGGGCTCGCCAGCGTGAACGGCAAGAGCGCGAACGGCGTCAATTCCAGCAGAGCGAACGGCGGAAGCGGCGCGGGCAAGACGAGGCCGTCGAAGACGCGCAATCCGTATGCCGCTGCGGCCGCGTGTTCGCACGTGCGCAGGGGCTCGGTGCGGTAGGGATCGGCGCGCTCCGACAGGACGCGGCTGCCGCAATAGAACGCCCGGAAGTCGGCGGGATTGGTGACAGGCCCCGGAACACCGCGCTCGAGTAGCCGCGGCCCGAACGAGGCCAGCATCACGACCAGCAACGTCGTCAGCGCGGCGAGCGCGAACGGCTTCATCACGAGCGTGCCAAGGGCAGCGGCGACCCGCGGGCGGCGAGCGAGGCACGCATTCCGTCCGCGGAGAGCGGCTAACGCGCTCAAGCGGCGCAGCCAGGCGATCGTACCGACCGCCGCCAGAACCAGGCCGCCGAGCCCGAGGAGATTCGCAGCCCCGAACGGCAGCACGCCGAACGGCCGGAAGAGAGCGAGGCAGGAAAGCGCCAAGACGTCGACTTGCGACCCGACGAAGCCGGCGGTGCCTCGCGCGACCGCGGGGGTTCCCGAGCATAGGAAGACGACCGCCGCGAGCGCAGCGGCGAAGAAGAGCGCACGAGTACGAAACATGGAGCGCATCCTCTCCAGGTATCGGCCCGCGGCCTCGACTTGTGCATCTCCGGCGGCGCGCGGTCCCTTGGAATGCTCGTCCAAGAGCGGGACCTCCGAGACCAGGCCAGGTGCGCTCGGAAAGCGGCGCCAAAGGCTGACGCGATGTCCGACCGCGGCTTTTTCGTCACCACCCCCATCTTTTACATCAGCGGGAACCCGCATATCGGGCACGCCTACACCTCGATTGCGGCGGACGTGCTGGCGCGCTACCACCGGACGCGCGGTCCGGCGTTTTTCCTCACGGGCACCGACGAGCACGGGCAGAAGGTCGCCCAGGCGGCGGCAGCCGCGGGGATGAGCCCGAAAGCCTGGTGCGACGCGCTCGTGCCGCGCTGGAAAGAGCTCGACGCGCAGTACGAGGTCAGCTACGACGACTTCATTCGCACCTCGGAGCCGCGCCACACCAGCCAGTGCGTGCAGGTCTTCGAGCGGCTCAAGGAGAGCGGGAACCTGTACGTCGGCACCTACGAGGGGTGGTACTGCACCAACGACGAGACGTTCTGGCTCGAGTCCAAGCTCGTCGACGGGCGCTGCCCGAACCCTGAGTGCGGGCGCGAAGTTCAGTGGCTCTCGGAAGAGAACTGGTTCTTTCCGCTCTCGCAGTACCGCGACCGTTTACTTCAGCATTATAGAGATAATCCGGGCTGGGTGCGGCCGGGGCGCGCGTACAACGAGATGATGGCCACGCTTGAGGGCGGGCTCGAAGATCTTTGCATCTCGCGCGTCAACCTCGAATGGGGCGTCCCGCTGCCGGGCGGCGGCGTGATGTACGTCTGGGTCGACGCGTTGCTCAATTACATCACCGCGCTCGGCTGGGGTTCCGACGCCGAGCGCTTTCGGACGTTTTGGCCGGCCGACGTGCAGTTGATCGGCAAGGAGATCGCTCGCTTTCACACGATCATCTGGCCCGCGATGCTCTGGGCGCTCGACTTGCCGGAGCCCAAGCGCGTCTTCGCTCACGGCTGGATGACCTTCGACGGCGAGAAGATGAGCAAGAGCAAGGGCAACGTGGTCGATCCCTTCGAGCTCGCCGAACGCTTCGGCGCGGATGCGGTCCGCTATTTTCTGCTGCGCGAAGCGCCGTTCGGCAGCGACTTCTCGCTGAGCCAGGAGAAGGTTCGCCTGCGGCACAACGGCGATCTGGGCAACGATCTCGGCAATCTCGTGAAGCGTTCGCTCGCGATGCTGACGCGGTATCGCGCCGGCACCGTTCCCGCGCCGGGCACCTCCGAGTTCGGCGCGCGTTTCGTAGATTTGGGGGGGCGCGTCGGGGCGCACATCGCCGAGCTCGAGTTTCGCGAAGCGCTCGAGGCGATTTGGGAGCTCGTCGTCGCGCTCAACCGCTCGATCGAAGAGCGCAAGCCCTGGGAGTTGAATAAACGCGGCGAAAGCGCGGCGCTCGATGCGGTGCTGTACGATTTGTGCGAAGGGCTGCGCTGGCTGGCGCACTTGCTCGAGCCGTTCATGCCCGCCACCACCGCCGCGATCTGGCAACAGCTCGGGCTCGAGGGCAAGCCGCACGGCGACTGGCGCGAGGAGCTCGTCTGGGGGAAGCTGCCTGGCGCGACGCTCGCGCGTCCCGCCGACGCGCCCCTCTTCCCGCGGATCGACGCCGCGGCCTGAAACGGCCGGTTCCTTGTTGCTCGGGCGACGCGCGTGATAGGATCGCGTGGAAGGTGACACATGCAGAATCCGCCCGAGCTCGGCATCCCGGAGGTCAAGCCCGCGATCGAGTCGATTCGCGGCCGTTGGGTTCAAAAGATGAGCCCGCAGCGGCGCCACGCGATCTTGCAGTCTCGCTTGGCCCGCGCTTTCACGGATTGGGCGGAGACGCGCGGTGAGGTCGGAACCGAGTGGCGCTTCTACCTGCTTCCGCCCGGCGAGAAGGTGAGTTCGCTCGTTCCGGACGTCGCATTCTTCTCCTACGCGCGGCTACCGGTCGAGTTAGGCGAGGCGCGCGAAAAGCCGACGGTCGCACCGGACATCGCGGTCGAAGTGCTGTCGCCCGACGACCGCCGCGCGCTACTCGAAGAAAAAATCGAGCTCTACTTCGCGAACGACTGCAAGCTGGTCGGTGTCGTCGATCCCGGCGAGCGAGTCATCGAGATGCACGCGGCCCCCAACGTGATGCGCGCGTTCGGCGAAGGCGAAGCGGCGCGTTCGCCGGCGTTCGACGATCTCGCACTGGACGTCACTGCGCTCTTCACCGGACTGTGAGCCCGGCGGCCGTGCGTCAGCCGCGGTTGTTGAAAGCGTAACCCGGGAAGAACGGGCGCAACGCCTTGCCCAAATTCGGCGGAGGCGGAAAGCCCGGCGGCGGGAACGGCAGCGGCGTATGCGGACCCATGCCGGGATTCGTGAACGGATCGCGCGAGGGATCGAAGTGGATCGGCCAAGGCACGCTGCCCGTCTCGTACGTCCCGTCGGCCCACGTGAATTCGTAGGAAACGTAGTAATAATCGAGCCCGCTCGACTTCCAGCCGCGGATCGGAAAGTAGAAGCCTTCGCCCGTGCTCAAGTCGCCGAAGCGGCCTTCCATCTGGACGTGGTAGTGCTTGGGCGCCGCGGGCGTTTCTTTCGGAACGGCGCGTAACGGATCGTTGGCCGTGCGCGCTTCGGCGATCGTCTTTTCGAGGTCGTGCTGAATCTGCGTGAGCTGTTCGTCGCTGTAGCGGCCGGACTGGCCGGGCTCTTGCGGCGCCCGCGCCACCGCCGACGGATGCTCGGCGAGCGCGACGTGCTGCAGGTGCGGCACGCGCGGTGCGTGATGCGGCGCTTCCGTCGGGACCACCGGTGGAGCGGTCGGCGCGAGCTTGGCGAGCTCGGGCTTGCGCGGTTGCGGCGCGACTTGCGGCTTGGGCTCGACCATGGCGACAGGCTGTGCTTGCTGCGCCGGCGCGGGTGGCTGCGGCAGCGGCAGGTGCCGCTGCGCGACGCGAGCGTGCACCGCCGGCGAGACCGGAATGGGTTTCGCTCGCTTCTCGAGCCGGATCGCGCTCGAGATCGTAACGATATCTTGTTCTTTGGGCTTCTCGGCCAAACGCGTGATCTTGGCGAGCGTGTCGAACGCGCGGAACGCAACCAGCGCCAAGACGAGGTGCAAGAGCAGCGAGCCGATCAACGCAATTCTGAAGACACGCGCGCTTTGACGTGTCTCGCTTTCGCCGGTCATGCTACGATCCTGGCGAGATGTTCGACACCCACGCGCACGTCCACGACCCGGCCTTCGACCTCGATCGCGAGCAAATGCTCGCTCGCGCGAAAGAAGCAGGCATCGACCGCATCCTGACGGTCGGAACCGACCTCTCCGACAGCGGCCGCGCGCGCAGCGTAGCCGAGCGGTACGGCCTCGATTTCGCAGCCGGCATCCACCCGCACGAAGCGAAGGACGCGCCCGCCGACGTCGAGGCCGCGCTGGAGCCGTTTTGGAGCAACGGCGCTCGCCCGCCGCGCGCGCTCGGCGAAATGGGGCTGGACTACTATTACGATCACAGTCCTCGAGCCGACCAGCGCCGCGTGCTGGTTGCGCAGCTCCGGTTCGCGCGGCGGCGGGGCGTGCCGACGATCTTCCACCTGCGCGACGCCTTCGACGATTTTCTGGAGGTCCTCCGGGCGGAATTCGTCCCGCCGATGCAAGGCGTGGTGCATTGCTTCTCGGGCGACGAGCGCCAGGCGCGGACGCTGGTCGACGAGTTCGGCCTGCGTTTGGGAATCGGGGGCATCCTGACCTTCCGCAACGCCCAGCCGCTGCGCGACGCGCTGCTGGCCGTCGGGCTCGAGCGGGTGATTTTGGAAACGGACTGCCCCTATTTGGCTCCCGTTCCGCATCGCGGCCGGCGTAACGAGCCCTCCTTCATGGCGGATACGGCGAAGGCCCTCGCAGAGCTCTTCGGCGTCAGCGCGGAGGAAGTCACGACCCGAACGACCGCCAACGCCGAGTCACTCTTCGGAGCCTAACGGCTCGGCCTGAGGAGGTCCTGGGACGTTCCTGGGAGCGCAGTTGCCCCCGGTGCGTACGGCCGGGCGCCCTGCCAGTTCGCCTCGAAGCGGGCTCGCAGGGCCTCGCACAGAGACGGGTCCCGGCTGCGCAGGCCCCAGTCGAGCGTGCGCGGCGCGCCGCCCGAGGCGTTGGCCGAGCCGACCCAGGCTTCGCCCGAAGCCAGGCAGAGCTTGTCGTCGGCACGGCCGACGCGGATCTCGACCCCGGCCGCGGCGAGCCGGTCGAGTGCGCGGACCTCGTTACCGTTCCTGCCCCCTGCCAGATCGCGCCTCGTGACGACCAGCCGGACCTCGCAGCCGGCCGACGCGCGCTCCTTCAGCGCCCCGTAGACAGAAGACTGCGAGAACGACTCGCTCTCGCAGTCGACTGGGCCGCGTGCCTCGTGGATCAGGCCGGCCTCGAGCGAGAGCGCCCGATCCTTCTCGGTGGCCAGCGCCTCGCTGGAGCGCGCCACGCCGTCGAGCGCCGAGACGACCGCGCGAACGTCGCCGGGGGCGTGCGTGGAAACGATCGTGTCCCCGCCGCGCTCGGTCCAATTCCGGTCGTCGAGGTAGGCGGTGCCGTCGACCACCGCGGCTTTGAGGTGGGCGGGCGGCTCGTCGGCAGAGGTGAGGTGCACGCGAGCGCCCCGCTCGCGGAGGGCCGCGGCGACGTGCGCGTTGAGCTCGGCCAAGCGGTCCTGCTCAGCCTCGTCGCTTCCGTACGGAGCGCCCTGAAGGGTCACGCGCACGTCGGCGCCGCGGCCGGCCGCCGCTTCGAGCGCATCCAGAAAGCGGCCCGGCCGCAGCACGTAGGCCGCGAAGCGCACCGAGCGGGCCGAAGCGAGCGCCCGCAGCAGGGACTCGGCACTCGAGAGGGCGCAGCCGGCGGGCCTGGAGGGGCTCATATGGTCCTTCCGGGAGAGCGGAGTGCGGTAATGCCGGCGCGTGACGGGAGCGTCAAAGGCGAGCCGGCCGCTCCGCCGCTGTAGCGGCTCGAGGGCACAATCACTCGTAGCGGCATGAACGGCAAGGCCTCAGCCGGAATGATCCTCCCGTATCCAGCCATGGAAAAATCCGCCTACGTCCGCGAGATGTTCGCATCGATCGCGCCCCGCTACGATGCAACGAACCGGCTTCTGACGGGCGGCGTAGACGAGCGCTGGCGTCGCCGGGCGGTCCGGGAACTCGCACCGCCGCCCGCCGGACATCTGCTCGACCTGTGCTGCGGAACGGGCGACTTGACGTTTCACCTGGCGCGCACCGACCCGACCCTCTCGGTCGTCGGCGTCGACTTCTGCGAGCCGATGCTGGAAGGCGCGCGCCGGCGCGCGAGCCGCGCGAAGCCCACCAAGATCGAGTTCCGGTGCGCCGACGTGCTGGCGCTGCCGTTCGATGACGCGGGCTTCGACGGCGCGATCATGGGCTTCTCGATGCGCAACGTGGTCGACATCGTGGCCACGCTGCGCGAGGTGCGGCGCGTGCTGCGGCCCGGTGCCCGCTTCGTCAACCTCGATGTCTCGAAGGCTCCGAATCCCCTCTTCCGGCGCGCGTTCGAGCTGTACTTCTACAACGTGGTTCCGCTGGTAGGCGGACTGGTCGGCGGCTCGAAGAGCGCCTACCGCTACCTGCCCGCTTCGTTGACGAACTACCCGAACGCCGACGAGTTGGCCGCGCGCTTCACGCTGGCGGGCTTCAGTCAGACGCGTTACGTTCGGCTCGCCGGCGGCGCGATCGCCGTGCACGTGGGGACGGCGTGATCGAACGGCCGGCCAATCTGGGCGTCGGGATCCATTCCGACCGTGACCTGTACGCGCTGGTCGAGGAGTTCTTCGGCACCTCGTTCTCGACCGACAACCCGCTGATCACCGAGGCGGTACGGCGCATGCTGGCCGCAGGGGGGAAGCGGCTGCGGCCGCGTCTGACCCTGCTGGCCACCGAAGCGAACGGCGCCGACCCGCGCGACCACTTGCCGCTGGCCGCGTATCTCGAGCTCATCCACGTCGCGACGCTCATTCACGACGACGTCGTCGACCGGGCCGAGACGCGGCGCGGCGTCAACGCGACGGCGGTCGACTTCGGCAACCGCGTCAGCGTGCTCGCCGGCGACTATCTCTTCGCGTGGATCTTCCGCAACGTCACCGCGAACTATCGCGAGCCGGTCCCACACATTCTGGCCTCGACCCTCGCCGACATCACCGACGGCGAGGTCTTGCAGCTGCGCGCGACCGGCAAGCTCGACCTCACCATTGCCGAGTACACCGAAATCGTCGTCAAGAAGACGGCGAGCTTGTTCGCGGCCGCCAGCGAATGCGGCGCAATCGTGTCGGGCGGCTCGCCGCTGCGCATCAAAGCCTTGCGCGACTTCGGGGTCTATTTCGGCATCGCGTTCCAAATGCTCGACGACCTGCTCGACGTGACGGCAAGCGAATCCGAAGTCGGTAAGCCCGTCGGCAACGACCTGCGCGAACACAAGGTCACACTGCCCTTGATCTTTGCCCTTGAGAGCGGCGGCGAATTGGGCGAATTGAAGGAAACCGTCGCGCGTTTCTACGGTAGTGAACAAGGAGCGGACGGCGACGAGACGATCCGGCAGCTGGTCGCGGGCATCACCGCGAACGGCGGGCTGCGCAAGACCCGGGAGGCGATCGTCGGCTACGTGGAACGGGCCAAAATGTCGCTGGCGCCGCTCGGCGCCTGCTCGGCACGCGCGGAGCTCAACGAGCTGGCGGACGCCCTCACCCGAGACAGCACCGTTCGTGCGGGCCTGGACGAGCGGCCACCGGCCGGCTGACCCCGGGCGGACGACTGCGGCCGCCGCACGAATGGTACGATACTCCCTCGAGGGAAAGGGTTGACCGATGTTTGGAAATCCGATGGAAATCGCGATCCTCGTGGGCGCCGCCGTCCTGCTCTTCGGAGCGGACAAGGTGCCGAAGCTAGCTCGCGGTCTCGGACAGGCGAAGAAGGAGTTCATGGTCGGGCAGGCTGAGGCCGACGTCGCCGCCGAGCGCGCCCGGGCCGATGCTCGGACCCAGGCGGAAGCGGCGGCCAACGCTAAGGCGCAGGCCGGCGCCGAGTCGCAAACCATCACGCCGCCGCCTGCGCCTCCCGCTCCGCAGAGCTAAGCGAGCCGGCCGTAGCGTTGCTCGCCGAGAGCTCCCCGACGCTCGAGAAGAGCGAAGGGGAGTGGGATCAGAAGGAGATGCCGTTCACGGAGCACCTGCGGGAGCTCCGTAACCGTCTCATCGTCTCGCTGACGACGGTCGGCGTGCTGGCTGTGGTGCTCTTCCCGTTCGCGGGCTGGACGATCACCTGGCTGAAAAACGAGTACCTCGGGAAGGCGATCGAGCTGCACGCCTTTGCGCCGACCGACGTGATCTTCACCGAGTTCAAGTTCTCCATCTACGGCGCAATCGTGCTCGGCCTGCCGGTGCTCGTCTACCAGACCTGGATGTTCGTCGTGCCGGCGTTTCACCCGCGTACGCGCCGCATCGTGTATGCCTACACCGCGCCGTCGGTGCTGCTGGCCGCGGCCGGCATCTTGTTCTGTCACTTCTTCATCGTGCACAAAGTGTTGACGGCGCTGCTCGCCATCACCAACTCCATCGCTGCGGAGACCTTCGGCGTCGAGTCGACGATCAATATCATCCTGCTATTGTTCCTCGCGTTCGCGCTGGTCTTCCAGACGCCGATGATCATGGTCGCGCTCGCACGGATCGGCTTGGTCAACGTGCAGATGCTGCGCACGTACCGGCGCTACGCGGGAATGGGCATCCTCCTGTTCGGCGGAATCGCGGCGCCCGACGCGTCGCCGGTGACAATGCTGCTCATCGCAGTTCCGATGTACGTGCTCTACGAAGCCAGTATCTGGATCATTTTGCTCCTCGAGAAGTCGTGGCGACGCGAAGCGGGCTCGGCGTAGGTTAGCCTGTGGCATCTTCCAGCGCCCCGGTCTCGCCGCAGCCGATCAAGAGCAAGGTACTCGACGCGCTCGACGAGCTGCTGAGCCAGCTTTCCAACTTCTGGTTCGGGATGAGCCTGCTCGCGCTATGGGGCGTGATGACCTTGATCGGCGTCGTCGTCGACCAGGGAAAACCGGCCGATTTCTATCTTGGCAACTACACGCCCGCGCTGGCGCGGCTCGTGCTGCGCCTCCACCTCGACAACATCTATCACTCGGTCGGCTACATCTCGGTCGTCGGGTTCATCGTGGCGTGCATGGCGCTGGCGACCTTCCGGCGGGTGATCCCCACGCGGCTTCCGCCGCTGCGCGCGGTCAAGATCGACAAGATCCCGCTCAACGCGACGGTCACCGTGAGCGGCGACGAGGCGTCGGTTCAGGAACGCATCGAGCGCTTCTTCGCCGAGCGCGGCTGGCTCGTGCGCAAGCGCGAGCTCGGCGGCGTCGAGTGGACCTTCGCCGACAAGTACAACTGGGCGCGCAAGGGCGTCTTGATGGCGCACGTCGGCTTCGTCCTGATCGCGTCGGGCACGACGCTCTATTGGGCGTTCGGTTTCAGCGGACAGACCGCGATCCTCTCGGGCGACGAGGTCGCGATTCCCGAGAGCGGAGCGCACTTCAAGCTCGACCAGTTCCGCTACCGAATCGACCCGATCAAGACGCGCAGCGGGACCGTCTACCAGCCGATCGACTACGTCTCCGAAATGGAAGTCGCGGGCAAGGACGGCGTCTTCCACCATGCAACACTACGCGTCAACCATCCGATCGACGTCGACGGCACGCTCTACTACCAGGCCTCCTACGGTTTCGCTATTCCGTTCACGGTCACCAAGGACGGCCGCGCGCTGGCGAACTCGCCCAACGCCTTGCTCAAGGAAGGCGAGGGCTTCCAGATCGGCGACTCGTCGCGCTCGATCCAGTACGGGCGGTTCGTGGGCACGATCGGGCCGGGCGGCACGATCGGGGCCGATCCGCGGCCCAACGCGCCGGGCGTGCTGCTCAACGTGTTCGACGGGAACCAAGAGCTCGGAAGCGTGCTCGTCCCGCTCGGCAAGGGAATCGACCTGGGCAACGGCTATCGCGTCGCGGTGGGGCCGTACCGGCTCTACAGCGGGCTGCAATACCGGCACGATCCCGGCGTTCCGCTGGTCGGTTTGGGCGCGTTCGTGCTGCTGACCGGGCTCTGTATGTCGTTCTATTTCTTGCCGGCCCGGCTCTACGTGCGGGTCGACCCCAAGTCCGAAGGCGCGCCGGGAGCCCAGCCGAGCTGGGACGTGGGCATCGCCGCCACCACGGTCAAAGGCTACGAGATCTTCGAGGAACAGTTCGCCTTGCTCGTCGAGGCCTTGCGCAAGAGCGAGGGCCCCGCGCCGAGGGAGACCGATGGAGAATTTTCAAAGCCACTCGTGACTTCGGCAACAGCGCCCGGCTCCGGCACCGGGTAAGGTGAACCGGGAGGTACCAGCGTGAACCCCGACCAGATCCTCATCGTCGTCGCGATCTCGGCGTACATCATGAGTGCGCTCGCGCTCTTCACCTACTTCTTGTCACGCGAGCGGCTCCCGAAGCTGATCGGGATCCCCTTCGCCTTCCTGGGCTGCGCCGTCCAATTCTTCGAGCTGGGCTACCGCTACGAGTCGAGCCACATTTGGCCGCTGACCAACCTCTACGGTTCGCTCTCGCTCTTCTCGGCGATGAGCGTGGCGATCTTCATCGGCTTCGCGCTCAAGTACGACCTCTGGTTCATCGGCGGCTTCGTCCAAGCGATCGCAGCCGGATTCCTGGCTTACGCGCTGACCTGGAACGAAGGCTACCTGCCGGCGGTCCCGGCGCTTCAGTCGTACTGGATCAAGATCCACGTGCCGCTGGTCATCTCGGCCTACGCCGCCTTCATGGTCGCCTTCGCCACCTCGCTGCTCTACCTCATCAAGTACTACGGCGAGAAGTCCGTCGAGAGCCGGATGCTCTCGCTCAAACTCAGCCCGGTCGCGGCCGGGAGCGGCGCCAAGGGCGCCGGAGCGATGCCGATGCAGGCCTACGCCGAGCCGGAACAGCGCTCGATCGTCAGCGGTTCCTCACCCGTGCTCGAGCGCGCGGTGGCACAGGGCGACGCGCTGGCGAGCTGGCTGGCTTCGATGCCGTCGCTGCCCAAGCTCGACATCATGACCTACCGCATCGTCGCGGTCGGCCTTCCGCTGCTCACGGTCGGAATCATCACGGGCGCTTGGTGGGCGAAAGAGGCCTGGGGCGCCTACTGGCAGTGGGATCCGAAGGAGACGGCCGCGCTCTTCTCGTGGACCGTTTACGCGCTCTATATGCACCTGCACACGCGGAACACGTGGCGGGGCCCACGCTCGGCGTGGCTCTCGGTCTTCGGGTTCATCTCGATCATCTTTTGCTATCTCGGCGTGAACATCTGGGTCAGCGGCCTGCACAGCTACAAGATGTAACGCAGGCGCGGTCGCCGCGCGGCGGCCGGTTCCCGCGAGCGCAATGCCGCCCCGAACCCGATGAGCACGAGCTCCGGCAGCGGCAGCCATTTCAGACTCATCTCCGCCACCAGCCGCGGCCTCGCGGCGGTAGCGGCGGGCTCGCGGATTCGCTCGCCCAGCCGAACCGACGCGAACCGGTCGGGAAACTGCGACTGAACGCTGTCAGCGGCCCAGCCGGCGGCGCCCCGACCGCCAAGCCGGCCGGCAGGCCAAGCAGCACGCCGACGGCCAGCAGCGAGGCGGCGCGGCGGACGCGTGCTGAGCACGCCGCCGTCGCATGGTAGACGATCAGCCGGGCTGCCTCGTCCGCCGCGAGCGCGGTCGGCGGCGTGTCGGCATGTCGAAACGTGCGCACCCCCAGGGGCCGGAACGAAGCGCTTCGTCCCCCGCCCCGTCGCCGGGGAATGAAATAGCCCAGGTAAAGCCGGGCCGCGCCACGCCCGATGACACCAGTGGGGGCGCCTCAACGCCTCCCGCTTCGCCTTTCGATATGAAACTCTGGACGCTCGCCCAACAGGCTCGTAAGCCGCTGCTCTTCGTCGTCGCCTTGCTGGCGGCGCTCGGAGTCGGCGCCTATCTCGTCGCGCCGCAGAGCATCTTCCCCGCGATCTCGTTCTCGCGCGTCGAGATCTTCGCCTACGCCGGCGACCTGCCGCCCGAGGCGATGCGCAGTGCCGTCACCCAGCCGCTCGAGGCGGCCCTGCAGTCTCTGCCGGCACTCCACGCGACCCGTTCGTACTCCAATCAAGGCGCCGTCGAGATCGAGATCGACTTCGATCCCTCGAGCGACCCGCGCGCTGATCTGCAGAACGTCGACGCGGCGGTCGCCGCCGTCCGTCCCAAGCTGCGCGCCGCGACCGGCATCGACACGCTCATCGAGAATCCGAACATGGAGCCGGTCGTCTCGTACGCGTTGACGGCGGCCGGGACGTCGCAAGCGGAGTTACGCCATCTCGTCGAGCAGCGGGTCGTGCCCACCTTCACCGGCACGCCTGGACTGGGGCGGGTCACCGTCTTCGGCGGCCCCGACGTCGAATATCGCGTCACCCTCGATCCGCGCGCCCTCGCCAAGGTTCGCACCACGGTCGGCGACGTCGCCAAGACGGTCGCCGAAGCCAACGTCACGGCCGCAGCGGGCACGCTCGATCGCGGCGACCAGAGCCGCGTGGTCTTCGTCGGCGAAGGGCTCGAAAACGCTCAATCGCTGCGCGAGCTGGCGATTCTCGACCGGGCGAACAATCATTTCGTGCCGCTGCGCCGGCTCGGAACGGTGTCACGCGGCGCGGGTCCCGCAAGCCAACAAGCTTCGTTCGACGCGCAGCACGCGATCGTGCTGAGCGTCTATCCGGCGATCGGCGCCGACGCCGTCAGCCTGCAGCGCAACGTCTCGGCGCGCATCCCGCAGCTCCTCGAAGGCTTGCCGCCGGACGTGCGCGCCACGCGCTACTGGGACCAGACGCGCTTGATCGTCGCCTCGCAACAGGCACTGCGCGACTCGATCCTCATCGGCGCGCTGCTCGCGCTCATCGTCATCTACGCGTTCTTGCGCAACCTCGGCATGACGCTGATCGCTGCGGCGGTCATCCCGGTCGCGTTGGCGGTCACGATCCTGTTCATCGAGCGGGCCGGCATGTCGCTCAACCTCATGAGCTTGGGCGGGTTGGCGATCGCGGTCGGCTTGATCATCGACGAGGTGATCGTCGTGATCGAATCGATCTCGCGAGAGTTCGCTGAAGCGCCCGCCGCGCCGCGCCGCGCCGCGATCGCCCGGGCGACCGGACGGATCGCGAAGCCGTTGATCGCTTCGACCGCGGCCAACGTCGTCGTGTTCGTGCCGCTCGCGCTACTCTCGGGTATTCCCGGATTCTTCTTTCGCTCGCTGGCGCTCACGCTGGCGACGGCGCTGATCGTCTCGATCTTCCTCTCGCTCGGGATCGCGCCGCTCTTGGCGGACACGCTGCTGCGCTCGCGCCGGCCGCAACGGGCCGGCTTGCTCGCGCTCGAACCCTGGTACGCGCGCCTGCTGGGTTGGGCGCTCGCGCACGCGCGGATGATTGTCATTGCGGGCGGCCTCGTGGCGGCTGCGACGATCGTGCTAGCGGCGCGGCTGCCGAGCGACTTTCTGCCGGCGCTCGAAGAGGGCGAGTTCGAGATCAAGTACACCCTGCCGCCGGGCACGTCGCTCAGCGCCACGGATCGCATTGCGACGCAGATGGAACGCATCATCCTGGGCGATCCGTCCGTCGAAGGCGAAGGCCGGCTGACGGGCATCGACACCAACGGGCTCGTACCGACGCCGCAGAACGCGGGCACGATTCGCGTCGCGTTGCGTGAGAAAGGCGCCGACCCGTTCGAGGACGTCTCCGACCGTCTGCGCGACTCGCTGGCCAAGGCCGTTCCCGGCGCGGATTTCGAGTTCCATCAATTACTCGAGGACCAAATCAACGATCTCTCGGGCGCGCCTGAGCCGATTCAACTTGCCATCTCCGGGCCCGATCAAGCGACGCTGATCGGGATCGCCGACAGTCTGACGGACCGTATCGGCAAGATTCCCGGCGTGGTCGACCCCTTCGACGGCGTGATCGACGGCAACGAGACGATCCGCGTCACGCCCAAAGCAAACGTGCCCGGCGCCCTGACGCTGGATGCACTCTCGGACGCGCTCGGCGCACGCATCGACGGCATCGTCGCGACGGAGCTCAGCGACGGCGACACGACCATTCCGGTTCGCGTCAGCGCCGCCGGAACCACGCCTCGCTCGCTCGGACGTCTCGCCGTCCCGACGGCGAGCGGGCCACGCGCGCTGAACTCGCTCGCAAACATCGGCAAGCCTTCGCGCACGAGCGAAGTGCTCGAGCAAAACGGTGCGCGCATGCTGCTGGTCACGGCCGGCATCGAAGGCGCGAACCTGTCCGCCGTCATTCCGCGCGTGCAAGAGGCCGTCGCGGCGACGCCGTTGCGCGCCGGCTACCGCATCGAGCTCGGCGGCGCGTATCAAGCGCAGCAAGCCTCGTTCCGCGAGTTCGCGAGCGTGCTCGGCGTCGCGGTGCTGCTGGTCTTCCTAGTCCTGCTCGCGACCTTCAACTCGTTCCGGCTGCCGCTCATCGTGCTGGCGACGATCCCGCTTTCGCCGATCGGCGTCGCGCTCGCCCTCATGCTGACGCGCACGCCGCTAAACGTCTCGTCTTTCATGGGATTGCTGCTGCTGGTCGGCATCGTCGTGCGCAACGGCATTCTGCTGATCGACGCCGCTAACCGGCGCCGCACCCAGGGCGCGACCGTCCACGAAGCGCTGCTCGGCGCAGGGACCGAACGGCTGCGGCCGATCCTGATGACGACGTTTGCCGCGATCGGCGGCCTGCTGCCGCTGGCGCTCGGCTTCGGCTCGGGATCGGAGATGGAACGCCCGCTGGCAATCGCGGTCATCGGCGGTCTGTCCACGGCAACGGCCTTTACGCTCGTGCTCATTCCGGTGCTCTACGCCGGCATCGCGAAACGCCGCGAGATTCTCGTCGTCGCCAGCGAACCCTCGACCGCGTAAGCGACGCGCGGCGCCTCTCATGGCTTGACGCGGCATCTGTTTGACGTGAAGAGCATTCGGCGGCGCGGCAGGTTAGATAGAGTTGTCGCGAGCCGCAAGCTAGGCACGGGTTGAGGGCGGGAAACCCCAGCGACGATTCGCGTGAGAGGTTAGCAGCGGCCGGGAGAGCAAGGCCGAGAGCCGGTGGGCGAACTCCTGAAGAACCGGCGCTTCCTGGCGTACTTGCTGACGGCGACGTGCGCCGACGGCGGCTTCTGGATCGCGTACGTCGCACAGGGCTGGCTCGTCCTCAAGCTGACGAACTCGCCCTTTTGGCTCGGAATCGTGGCCGGCAGCGGACAGGTTCCGTACGCGATCTTCGCGTTGCTCGGCGGATCGCTCGCCGATCGTTTCGACCGGCGGCGCTTGGTCGCCGGAGGCAACGCGCTGCTCGCGGTCCTGTCGTACGGGACCGCACTGCTGGTCGCGAGCGATCGGATCACGATCGCGTTGCTCGCGTTGCTCGCGTTCGCGGCCGGCACGATCATCGCGCTCGAGCATCCGGTCGACCGCGCGTGGCTCTACGATCTGGTGAACGGCGAGCAACTGGGACGCGCCATCGCGCTCTCGTCGCTCGAATGGAGCGTGGCGCGCACGCTGGGCCCCGCGCTCGGTGGCGTCGCGATCGCGTCGTTCGGCGTGGCGGCCGGTTACGCGGCCTATGGCTTCGCGCTGATTCCACTAGTCGCGTTCGCGCTGGCGCTAACGCTCCCTCGCGCTTCGGGCGGCGCTAGGCGGGAACCGACGGCCGCCGTGCAACGCGAGGACGCGCCGCAAGGCGTCATCCTTCCGTTTTCGCTGCTGATCGCGACATTCACGATCGGCATCTCGCCGTACATCGCGCTGCTGCCGGACATCGCCAAGAACGGCCTGCACCTCGGCGCGAGCGGCTATGGGCTGCTCTCGGCCTGCGGCGGCGCGGGGGCGATGGCGGGGGCGCTCGCGCTCATCTGGCTGGGCGAATCGCGCCGCAAGGGACGGATCGTGACGCTCGCGATGTTCGCCGGCGCGCTGCTGCTGATCGCCTTCACGCAGACGCGCGACGTGCGCGTGGCCGCCGCGCTCGCCTTCGCGATGGGCGCGGTCGACACATGCATGTACGCGCTGGCGAATACCTACGTGCAGGAGTGCACGCGCGACGACCGGCGCGGCCGAGCCAACGGCATCTTCACGCTTGCTTTTTTGGGGGGAATCCCCGTGGGCAACCTCGCCCTCGGCGTGCTGGCCGGGCGCGTCGGCAGCGATGCCGCCCTGGCCGCGAGCGCTGCGACGTGTTGCCTGGCCTGCGCCGTCTTCTGGTTCGCCGCGCCCCGGGCTCGCGAGGCGGGCTGACCGGCGACGGCGGGTAAGCGCAACGAAGTCGGGGCCGCTTCGGTCCCCATGGGGTATGGATGCCGCGATAGCACCGCCGCGCGGTGCGCTCGAAGACCTGCTCGTAAGCGACGGATACGCCGCGCTCGGCGAGCGCTTCGTCGAGCGCCGCTCGCCGACGCCGCTCTCGAATCCATACTTGGTCGCTTTCAACCCCGACGTCGCCGCGCTGTTGAACTTGGACGAGGGCGAAGCGACTCGCGCCGAGTTCTTGCGCTTGATCTCCGGCGGCGCGCGCTTTGCGTCGGTCGAGCCGTACGCGGCCGTCTACGCCGGGCACCAATTCGGCTATTACGTCTCGCGTCTGGGCGACGGCCGCGCGATCGCGCTCGGCGAGATCGGGAACGGGGCCGGCGAGCGCTTCGAATGGCAGCTCAAGGGCGCGGGGCGCACGGCCTTCTCGCGCTTCGCCGACGGGCGCGCCGTGCTGCGTTCGACGATCCGCGAATATCTGTGCAGCGAGGCGATGCACCAGCTCGGCATTCCGACGACGCGAGCGCTCGCGATCGCGGGAAGCGACGAACTTGTCTTTCGCGAGCAGCCCGAGAGCGCGGCGGTGCTTTCACGGATCGCGCCCTCGCACGTGCGTTTCGGCACGTTCGAATACTTCCACTACGCGGGCGAACGCGAAGCCGTGCGCGAGCTTGCCGACGCGACGATCGAGCGCTACTTCGCCGAAGCCGCGGCGCAGAGCAGCGGTGCGCGCTATGCGCTCTTCCTGCGCGAGGTTGCGATTCGCACCGCGCGCTTGATCGCCCAGTGGCAGGCGGCCGGCTTCGAGCACGGCGTGCTCAACACGGACAACATGTCGGTGCTCGGCCTGACCATCGACTACGGGCCATTCGGTTTCATGGAAGCCTACGACCCGGGCTGGGTCTGCAATCATTCGGACGATGGCGGCCGCTACGCTTTCGACCGTCAGCCGGCGATCGGCTTGTGGAACTGCGGGGCGCTCGGTATCGCGCTCTCATCGCTGCTCTCCGAAGCAGACGTGCGCGACGCGCTCGAAGCGTACGCCCCCGCCTTCGAGGCGAGCTACGCCCAGTTGCTGCGCGCGAAATTCGGCCTGCGCGAAGAACTGCCCGGCGACGCCGCGCTGTTCGCCGACGCTCTGCGCCTGCTGGCCGATGCTCGCGGCGACTATCCCGGGTTCTTCCGGGCGCTGTGCGCGCTCGAGGCCAGCCGCGGTCCCGGCGACGCGGCGCTCGACGCGCGGTTCGCGGAGCATGCAGGCTGGCCGCTCTGGCGCGAGCGGTACCGAGCGCGGCTGGCCCAGGAGCGGGTCGGCGCAGTCGAGCGGCGCGCCACGATGCAGCGGGTCAACCCGAAGTTTGTGCTACGTGGCCACCTGGCCCAGGGGGCCATCGCCGCCGCGCAGCGCCGCGACTTCAGTGAATTAGCCCGGCTTCAGGCCGTCTTGCGCCGACCCTTCGACGAGCAGCCGGAAAACGACGCCTACGCCGAGCCGCCTCCCGAGGGGACGCCGCCGCTGGTCATCGGCTGCTCGTCATGAGACTTTTCACGACGGGGAGAATCGCGCCGGGGTCATAAAGAGAGGTGCGAAACGCCACTACTACCGCGAGCCTCAGGATGGCCGAAGTCGTCGTGGCGCAGGGGCTCTCTTGCTTCCTGACACGGTTGTGGCCGGGGCGCATTCGAGGGCGCCGCGGCCTTTTTCTGACGTCAAATGCAGGGACCGAGCTTGACCGCGCCGCGGGCGCGTGGTGAGGAAACAGTGGGATTACACGAAGCACAGGCTTATAAAGACCCGGGCACCCCCGAGGAGCAATCCCGGAGGCAGTTCCTGGCCAATGCGACCCTCGCGGTCGGCGGCATCATCGGGCTCGTCGTAGCGATCCCATGCGTGACCTCCCTCATCCCGGAGTCGCTCATCTCGCCGGACAAGTCCGCGGGCGGCACGTGGGCGCCGATCTCCGACGCCGACTTCGCGTCGTTGCAGAAGAGCACGGACAATCCGATCAAGATCAGCTTCAATTTCAAGTATGCGGACGGCTACTTCCCCCCGGCGGAGGACGAACAGTTCGTGTGGGCCGTCAAGCTCACGCCCGATCAGGAACAAAACTTCAAGCAGACGCGACCTGACCTGTTCAAGCCCGGCGAAGAAGTCGGTTACCCCGCCGTAACGATGGGCTTCGTGCTCTTCAGCTCCATCTGTCCGCACCTCGGCTGCCGCTTCAACTGGACCCCCGAAGCCAAGCGCTTCATCTGCCCGTGCCACGGTTCGCAGTTCGGGGTCGAAGGGAACTACCTCGCCGGACCCGCGCCGCGTGGGCTCGACCCGCTCCCCTTCCGCGAGCAGAACGGCAAAGCCGAAGTGACGTGGATTCAGTACAAATCCGGGCAGCCGGCTCGCGTGATCGTCTCGTACAGCTAGACAAAGGGATCGACCTTGAGCGTCTTGACATGGATCGAACAGCGCACCGGGCTCGTCAGTCAGGTCAATGAGTTCCTGACCGAGGACGTGCCGGGCGGCGCAAGTTACTGGTATATCTTCGGGAGCGCGACGATCTTCGCGATGATCTTACAGATCGTCACGGGGATCTTCCTGACGTTCTACTACGCGCCGTCGACCGCGTCGGCGTGGGAGTCCACCGACTACATCTACAAGCACGTGCCACTCGGGTCGTTCGTGCTGAGCCTCCACTTCTGGGGCTCGACGGCGATGATCGCGCTGCTCTTCATGCACTTGCTGCAAACGCTGCTATGGGGAGCGTACAAAGCGCCGCGCGAGATCATGTGGGTGCTCGGCGTGCTGATGCTGATCTTCACGCTCGTGCTCGGCCTCACCGGCTACCTGCTGCCCTGGGACATGAACGCGTACTTCGCTTCGCAGGTCGCGATCAACATCGCGTCCTCCGTGCCCATAGTCGGGAGCGCGACGCAGCAGTTCTTGAGCGGCGGCGCCGGCATGGGAACGCTGACGATCAATCGCTTCTTCGGGCTGCACGTGTGGCTGATGCCGGCACTCCTCGTCGTGCTCGCCGTCGGACATCTGGTCATCTTCCGCCACAACGGCTCGGCCGGACCGCCGGTCGACGTCGATCTCAAGAAGCTTCCACAAGGTCGCTTCTGGCCCAACCAGATGTTCATGGACGCGGCCGCCTCGTTCGTCGTGTTCGCGATCATGGTGCTGCTCTCGATCTTCGCACCGCCGCCGCTGGACATCAAGGCCGACCCGACGCAAAAGTTCATCGCGTATCCGGCCTGGTATTTCCTCGCCCTCTACGGCTTGCTGCGAATCGCGGGACAAGCGCCTGCTGCGATTCTGCCGATCGCCAATCTGTTGGCGACGGTCGTCATCCCGGGCGTGCTGGTGCTGATCCTGATCCTCTTACCGTGGCTCGATCGTAACCCCAGCCGTCAGCTCAGCCGCCGTCCTTGGATTCTCGGCTGCACGGCGCTCGTCGTCGTGGTCGCGGTCGTGCTCTCGACCTACAGCCAGCTCGCGATTCAGAAGGAACAAGCCGAGACGGCCGCACCTTCCGCCGCCGTCGCCGCTCCGGTCGCCGCTCCGGTCGCCGGTTCGGCGGCGGGCGCGGCCGGAGCCGGAAATGGCGCGGTCGCGGGCTCGGGCGGTTCCGCGTCGGGTGCTCTCGCCGCCGGCGGCAAGGTCTACGCGCAGAGCTGCGCGGGCTGCCACCAAGCTAACGGCGCGGGTTCGCCCGGAGCGTTCCCGCCGCTGGCCGGAAACTCGTACGTTACCGGCGCTCCGAAGCAAGTGATCCACACCGTGCTCTACGGTCTCAACGGCGCGATCCAAGTCGGAGGCAAGCCGTACAACGGCGTTATGCCGCCGTGGAAGGGTCAGCTCTCGAACGCGGACGTCGCCAACGTGATCACCTACATCCGCGGCTCGTGGGGCAACAAAGCCGGCGCGGTGACCGAAGCGGACGTCGCTAAGGTCACGAAGTAATCCCCGCCGGGATCCGCGAGTGAGTTAAAAGAGGCGAGACCGCACGGATGCGGCCTCGCCTCTTGCTTTCCCCGAAATGTGCGGCGGCGACTTATGCGCCGGGCTGCGTGCGCAGGTTGTGCTTGTCGAAGTAGATGCGATTCGAGTTGCGGTTGAGCTCGCGATTGAGCTGGGCTTTCTGGCCGGGCGTCAAGTGACCGCCGTCCGCGTGCAGGTCGTGGCGCCGTTGTGCGTTGATCGCGTCGAGGTGATTTTCGACGCGATTATATTCGCCGTAGGTGAGCTGGCCGCTGTGCACGCCTTGTGCGATGCGCCCTTGCTGGCGGTCGACCCGGTTGTAGACTTCGCCGGCCTGCGCCGCGAGCGGCACCGTCGCGGCGGTGAGCACGCCGGCGGTCATCAGCGCGGCGAGCACTTTGCGGTGGAAAATTGCGTTGATCATGGCAGTCCTTTCGTAGGTGCACGCGAGCTGGTGAGTTTGCGTGCGGTGAGCATGCCCAATGATACGCGGTATCGGCCTGCGATGGAGCCGCGCGAAGCGTTTTCTAAGCGCCGCTTAAGCGCGCTCTTAGCGCGTTCTCACCCGGCGCGGGCCGCGAACGCACGGCGGCCCGTCGTAGAGAAGCAGGACGTCGCCGTCGTCGGTCGCGAGCGTGCGTCGCGTGCGGCCGTAGGACGGATCGGGCGGGTCGTTCTTTCCCGCGGTTATCACGAAGGCGCGCGGCGCGGAACAGACGAGGTGCCGCGGATCCGCCCCGGGCCCGCTCGGGGGCCGGTTCGCCGGGTCGAGCGACACGACGACGGGTCGCGTATAGAAGACCAACGCATTCGTCCCCGAGACGCCTTGGATCGCGACGGCGTCACCGTGGCGAAGCTCGCCGCGCACGAGCGCCGCGAGCCGCGGGATCGGCTTGAACGCCTCGACGGCCGGCTCGTTGAGCGCGACGGCCAGCATCGCGCCCGCGCCGGCCGCGGCGAGCACGTACGGCGCAAGCCACGCACTCCGCCGCCATCCGAGCAGAACGAGGCAGCCAACCGATCCCACCAGCAAGACGAGGCCGAGCGCGAGCAGGCCGCCGCCGACCGCCTGGAGTTCCGGCGTCAGCCGGTTGTGCTGCGAGAACAGGGCGATCGCGAGGGCGACCCCCGCGAGCGTGACCGGGACGACGGCCGCCCAAAGCATCGCCCCGCGGCGGTCTTTAAATTTAAACTCGGCCGCGCGATCGAACCAGATGCCGACCAGGATCGCGAAGGCCGGCAGCTGGAGCGCGATATAGTTCGGCAGCTTCGTTTGAGCGAAACTAAAGAAGACGAAGGGAATGACCGTCCATGTCAAGGTTAGCCGGGCAAGGCTCCCCGGCCCGGCCCGCGCGTCACGCCAACTTTGCAGCACGGCCGGAACGAGGAACGCGAACCAGGGAAAGAATCCGAGGACGACGACCGGGACATAGTACCAAACCGGCCCGCTCTGGTTCTCGATCGTGCCCAAGTAGCGGCCCACGGTATAGTGGCCGATGAGCTCGCCGAAGGCGGCCGGCCCGACCGCGTGCCACAAGGCTACGGTCCAGGGCGCGATCAGCGCGGCGGACAGCGCGAGCCCGCCCAGCGCGTGCGCAGGCCCCGGAAGCGCGAGGCGGCCGCCCGAGGCGTGTTCCCACGCGAACCACGGCACGACGACGAGGGCCGTTACGGCGAGCGCGACCGGCCCTTTCGCGAGCGTTCCAAGACCCAACGCCGCCCAGGCCAGATACCACCACGTGAGGCGCCCCGTCCGCAGCGCGCCGAACAGCGCCAAGATCCCGAGGGTGACGGCGAGGTCGAGCAGCGCGTCCATGATCGCCAGCCGGCCCACCACGGCCTGCATGAGCGAGGTCGCGAGGACCGTCGCCGCGAGCAGCGCGGCGCGCGGGTTCGTCAGGCGCGCGACGACGTATCCGACCGCGCCCGACATCACGATCGTCGCCAGCGCCGAGGGCAGCCGCAGCGCGAAT
The DNA here is from genome assembly GCA_052267165.1 of Vulcanimicrobiaceae bacterium. Classification (GTDB taxonomy): domain Bacteria; phylum Vulcanimicrobiota; class Vulcanimicrobiia; order Vulcanimicrobiales; family Vulcanimicrobiaceae; genus CAWICD01. Next base: position 276,021 of record JBKQHO010000013.1, read on the forward strand.
TCGCTCACACCGAAGAGCTTGGCGAACGCCGCCGCAACCCAGAAATAGAGCGGCGGCTGCACGAACCAGGGTACGCCGTTGAGGTGCATGACGACCGGGTCGCCGTAGAACAGCACTTCGCGCGCGACCTCGCCATAGGCCGTCTCGCTGTTGTCCCAGAGCGTTCCGACGCCCAGCCCGGGCAGGGTTGCGACCGCAGCCACGATCGCACCGATCAGCGCTGCCCGCCACGACGCCCGAATCACGTACCAGATGGTTGGCAAGCGCTCCGAAAAGTCCCGCGGCGGGTCCGGAGCGAAAGAACGAGGTGTGTATCCGATAGCGCTCGCCCTACGGGGCCGGCGGGTTCTCGTCGTCGGCGGGGGCGCCGTCGCCGAGCGAAAAGTGCGCGGCCTGCTCGACGCCGGGGCCGCCGTGACCGTCGTCGCACCCTTCCTTTCGCCCGAACTGCGGGTTACGGCCGCAGACGCCGCCGAGCTTCTCGAGCGCCCCTTTGCGGACAGCGACTTGGAAGGCATGAGCCTCGCCTTCGCCGCCACCGATCGCGACGACGTCAACGCTGCGGTTGTGGCCGCGGCCCGGGCGCGCGGCATCCTGGTCAATGACACGAGCGACGCCGAGCGCAGCGACTTCGCGACGGCGCTCGCGCACCGAGTGGGCCGGCTGACCTTCACGGTCGATACCGCCGGCGCGTCGCCCTCGTTCGCCATCCGGCTGCGGAACGAGCTGCGCGAGCATTTCGACGAGCGCTATGGCCGGGCCGCCGAGGCGCTCGGGCGCATGCGCGACTACGCGACCGCCGTCTTTCCGCCGGCGCTGCGCGCGCCCGTCATGACTTCCCTCGCGGCGCGGGGAATCGACGAGCTGGCGTCGATCCCATACGCGATGGTCGAAAACGAAGTCGAGGCCGCCGCGGCCGCCGTCGGCGCACCGGGCGCCGCCCCCGCTCACGAAACGCTTCAAGTGGTCTGTGCCACGCGCACCAGCGCGCTCGCGCTGTGGCAGACGCGCCACGTGATGGGCAAGCTCGCGAGCGCCGGGATCGCCTCGACGATCCTGCCGATCTCGACGCGCGGCGACCGCATCCAGGACCGCTCGCTGGCCGCGCTCGGCACCGACAGCATCTTCGTCAAAGAGCTGGAGCTAGCGTTGCGCGAGCGGCGGGCCGACTACGCCGTCCACTCCTGCAAGGATCTGCCCAGCAGCCTGCCCGACGACATGCAAGTCGCCGCGATCGGCCGGCGCGAGGATCCGCGCGACGCATTCTGCTCGGAACGGTACCCGTCGTTCGACGCGCTGCCCGCCGGCGCGCTGATCGGCACCTCGAGCCCGCGGCGTCGCGCCCAGTTGCAAGCCTTGCGCCCCGACCTGCGCTTCGAGACGATCCGCGGCAACGTCGACACGCGGCTGCGCAAGTTGCGCGAGGGGACCTACGACGCGATCGTGCTGGCCTCGGCGGGTCTGCGGCGGCTTGGCCTCGGAGCCACGCACACCGTGCCGTTCGAGCCGTCGGTCGTGATCCCGGCGGTCGGCCAGGGCGCGCTCGCGATCGAATGCCGGGCCGCCGACGACGCGCTTGCCGCCCGCCTTCACTCCGTCCTCGGCGACCCCGCGACCGAGTTCGCGGTGCGATCGGAGCGCGCGTTCCTGCGCGCCCTCCGAGGCGGTTGCCAGGCGCCGGTCGGCGCCCATGCCGCCTATGCCGGCGGCGTGCTGACACTGCACGCCGCGATCGCCGCGCCGGACGGCTCGCAGATCGTCCGCGGTGATTTCCAGCTCCCGCTCAGCGATCCGAGCGAAGGCGAGGCGCGGGCCGATGCGCTCGCGCGCGAGCTGCTGGCCGGCGGCGGTGAAGCGCTGCTGGCTCGCGGCGAGGCTGCCTCCGGGCCGCTCGGCGGCCAGCTTTTCCTGTTGCCGCGCACGCAGGAGCGGCCCAGCCGAATCGCTCCGGCATTGCGTGGAACGGGTGCCGAAGTCGTCGAGGCGGCCGATAGCGCGGAGGCCGCACAAACGCTTAGCGGGCGCATGCCCGACGTGCTCCTCTTTCCATCCAGTGGCTCGGTGAGGGCCGTCACCGAGTACCTGAAGAGCCTGCGAAGCAATGGCCCCAAGCCCATCGTGGCGACGATGGGCGACGCCTCGTCGGTCGCGGCGCGCGAAGCCGGGTTTCCGCCCGACCTCGTCGCTCCCGAACCGACGGTGGCCGCGTTCGTCCAGAGCGTGACGCATTTCGTCTTGGGGAGAATGGGGTCATGACCGTCAGTGAACTGCTCCGCCCGCGCAATGTCGTCGATCTGCGCCGGCGACCGCGCCGCCTGCGTTCGAGCGCCGCGATGCGCGACCTGGTGCGCGAGCACCAGGTGCGGATCGGCAGCTTGGTGCAGCCCCTGTTCATCGCCGACGACGGCCAACCGCGTGGCGAGATCTCGAGCATGCCCGGCGTCTTCCGCCATTCGGTCGAAAGCGCAGTCGCCGAGTGCCGCGAGCTCTCGGGGCTCGGAGTCCACGCGGTCCTGCTCTTCGGAATTCCCGACTTCAAGGATGCCGTCGCGAGCTCGGCCCACGATCCCCGGGGGATCGTGCAGCGCGCGATCCGGTCGATCAAGGCCGAGCTGCCGCAGACGCTCGTCATCGCCGACCTCTGTAATTGCGAATACACCGACCACGGCCACTGCGGCATTCTCGACGAACGCGGCGACGTCGACAACGACGCGACCCTCGAGCTGCTCGGCAAAACGGCGCTGTCGTACGCCGAGGCCGGCGTCGACGTGATCGCGCCCTCGGACATGATGGACGGCCGCGTCGGCTACCTACGCGCCACCCTCGACGCGTCAGGCTATCCCGCGATCCCGATCATGGCCTACGCGGTCAAGTTCGCCTCGGGCTTCTACGGCCCGTTCCGCGAGGCCGCCGACTCGACGCCGCAGTTCGGCGACCGGCGCACCTACCAGATGGATCCGCCGAACGCGCGCGAAGCGCTGCGCGAGGCCTTGACCGACATCGACGAAGGGGCCGATTTCGTGATGGTCAAGCCGGCGCTGGCCTACATGGATCTCATCCGCGCGGTCCGCGAGATCTCTGACGTTCCGGTCGCGTGCTACAATGTCAGCGGCGAGTACTCGATGGTCAAGGCTGCCGCGCGCAACGGCTGGATCGACGAAGACCGGGTCGTCGACGAGATGCTGGTCGGTTTCGTGCGGGCCGGCGCCGACATCATCATCACGTATTTCGCCAAGTCGTACGCGCAACGGCACCGGAGCGCTTGAGCACGTGCCGCGCCTCTCGGAGATCGGCGTGCTGATCCTGGGCGGCGGCGAGGCGACGCGTCTCCCGGGAAAGCTCGAGCTCGAGGCGGGCGACCTGCCGATGCTGGCGCGCGTCGTGCGCAACACGGCGGGCGGCCGCGAGACTTTCGTCGCCTGCCGCGGCGGGCTGTCACGCGAGCTCGACCTGCTCGTGCCGGCGACCGCCGTCGTCGACCGCTGGACGCGGCGCGGCCCGCTCGCCGGGTTGTTGACGACGATGTCGCAGATGCATGCAAGCCTGGTTTGCGCGGTCGCCGGCGACGCGCCGTTCGTCGACGCCGGCTTCATCGAGACGCTCGTCGCTTTGCTGCGCAAAGGCGACGAAGCGGTCGTGCCGACCCATCAGCGCGACGGAAAATTGCAGCGCGAGCCGCTCGCGGCGCTCTACGACCGCCTCGCTTTCTTGCGCGAGGGCTTCCCCATCTTGCGCAGCGGACGCGGCCGGCTCGACCTCGTCATCGACCGGCTGCGCGCGCGCTTCGTCGAAGTCGCCGACCCGCGCATCTTCGCCAACGTGAACACCCCCGCCGACTACGCTGCGCTGCGCGCGCAGCTCGGAGAGCCAGCATGACTTTCGAACGAAGCATCTCGGCGTTCGAACGCGCCAAAGACGTCATCCCCGGCGGGGTCAATTCGCCGGTCCGCGCGTTCAAGAGCGTCGGAGGCTCGCCCCTCTTCGTCAAGTCGGCGCGCGGCTGCAGCTTCACCGACCTCGACGACAACGAGTACCTCGACTACGTCATGTCGTGGGGTCCGCTCATCCTCGGCCACGCCCACCCCGACGTCGTCAAAGCAGTGCAGCACGCGGCCGCGCACGGCACCTCGTACGGCGCCCCGACCGAGGCCGAAACGGAGCTGGCGGAGCTCGTCATCGCGATGGTTCCCTCGATCGAGAAGGTTCGCTTCTGCTCGAGCGGGACCGAGGCGACCATGAGCGCGCTGCGCCTCGCACGCGGGTTCACCAAACGCGACAAGCTGGTCAAGTTCGCCGGCTGCTATCATGGCCACGGCGACTCGTTCCTGATCTCCGCCGGAAGCGGCGCGCTGACACTGGGAACGCCCGACTCGCCCGGCGTCACGACGGGCACGGCCCACGACACGCTCGTCCTGCCCTACAACGACCTCGACGCGGTCGGGGCGGCGTTCGCGGCGGAGCCCGACTCGATAGCCTGCGTGATCGTCGAGCCGTACGTCGGAAACATGGGGCTCATCTTGCCCGCGCCAGGCTACCTTGCTGGGCTGCGCGAGCTGTGTAGCAAGCACGGCGCGCTGCTGATCTTCGACGAGGTTATGACTGGCTTCCGGGTCGGCCCGGGCGGCGTCCAAAAGCGTGAAGGAATCATGCCCGACCTGACCACGCTCGGCAAGATCATCGGCGGCGGCCTCCCGGTGGGGGCCTTCGGAGGACGCGCCGAGATCATGGACCAGCTCTCGCCCCAGGGGCCGATCTACCAGGCCGGGACGCTTTCGGGCAACCCGCTGGCGATGGCCGCCGGGATCGCGACCCTGCACGCCCTGCGCCGGCCGGGCGTCTACGAGCGGCTCGAAGAGGCCGGGGCGCGCTTCATCGAGGGTCTCGACGACGTCTTCGAGCGCTACCGGATCCCCCACCAGGTCAATCACCGCGGCTCGATGGTCGGCTTTTTCTTCACCGGGGCGCCGGTCGTCGACCTCGACAGCGCGAAGACCAGCGACACCGTCTTCTTCGCCCGTTTCTTCCGAGCGATGCTCGAGCGGGGAGTCTACCTGGCTCCCTCGCAGTTCGAGGCAGGCTTCCTGAGCACGGCCCATTCCGACGAAGTCATCGACCGGACGGTCGCGGCGGCCGACGAGGCCGTGGCCTCGGTCCTTGCAGCGGCTTGAGCCGCGGCGGAGAACACCCCAAGATGCCCCACTGTCGTCCTTGCCATAGCGCGTTCCGCGGAGCGATCGGCACACTGCAAAACAGTTTAGCGCTAAAGTCCGGTGACCAGGCGCACGACGGACTCGAAAAAAATATGGCAAGCTGGGCCTTACCGACTCAAAATCGCTGGGTTGGTCCTCGGGACTTGGAGGGGTCATGCCGCTAGTCTGCCTCGGTTTGTCGCACCGCACCGCTCCCGTCGAAGCGAGAGAAAAGCACGCCTTTCCACCTTCACGGATGGCGGAAGCGCTCGTCGCGCTACGCGACTACGAGATGGTGCGCGAAGCCGTCATGCTGCAAACCTGCGGACGCCTCGAGATCTATTCCGAGCTCGAAGATTACGAGCAGGGCGTCGAGCAGATTAAGTCGTTCCTAAGAAATTTCCGGCATGCCGCCGTCGAGGACATGTCCTCGTACCTCTACACGCTGTTAGGCTCGCAAGCGATCGATCATCTCTTCCGGGTCGCCACCGGGCTCGACTCGATGCTCATCGGCGAAGCCGAGATCCTTGGCCAAGTGAAGGACGCCTACATCCAGGCGCAAAAGGCGCGCTCGCTCGGCAAGACACTACACGCGCTCTTCCGCCAAGCACTGAGCGCCGGCAAGCAGGCCCGCTCGCAAACCTGGATCGGCGGCGACTCGATCAGCGTCGCGACCGCAGCGATCGAGATGGCCAAGGAACGGCTCGGCGAGCTGAACGGCAAGAGCGTGCTGGTCGTGGGCGCAGGGAAGATGGGAGCGACCGCTGCCAAGCGCTTGCGACTCGAGGGCTGCAAGGAACTGCTGATCGCCAACCGCACCTGCCAGCGCGCCCAGCACATCGTCGAGGGCTTGGGGATCGGCGAAGCGATCGACATGCCCGGCTTGGTCGAAGCGACGAAGCGAGCCGATATCGTGGTCGCCTCGACCGGCGCCTCGCACTTCGTGTTGACTCCGGGGAACGTCGCCGAAGCGATGCTCGCGCGCCCGCAGCGGCCGCTCTTCATCGTCGACATCGCGGTTCCGCGCGACGTCGATCCCGAGGTCTCGCGCATCCCTAACGTCGGCGTGGCCGACATCGACGCGCTCAAAGGCTTGGTCGACGTCACGCTCGAGCGCAGGCGCGAAGCGATCCCGCTCGTCGAAGAGATCATCTCCGAACACGGGCAGCGCTACGCGCAGTGGTATCAGTCGCGGGTCGCCATCCCGGTCGTCAGCTCGCTCGTGCAAAAAGCGGAAACGATCCGCATGGCCGAGATCGAGCGCCTGTTTGCGCGCTGCCAAGATCTTTCGCCGCGCGAGCGCATGCTGATCACGGGCGCTTCGCTCACGATCATCTCGAAGCTGTTGCACAGCGTCGTCACCAAGCTGCGCGAACGGGCTACCTCTAACCACGCGGAAGCGCTGACGTTGGCGGAGATTCTCGACGAGCTCTTCGATCTGCAGGTGCGCAGCGACGCGTTCGCCTCCGAGCGCCAAGCCGCAGCCGCGATGGATGCCGAACTGGCTGAATGACGAAGCGGAACCGCGGTAAGGTCTTTCTCGTCGGTGCAGGCCCGGGCGATCCGGGCCTGTTAACGCTCAAGGCCGCGCGTCTGATCGCGACCTGCGACGTGCTCGTCTACGACTATTTAGCGGCGCCGCCGGTCGTCGCACTCGCCCCGCCCGATTGCGAGAAGATCTACGTCGGGAAGAAGGCCGGCGCACATACGCTTCCGCAGGAAGAGATCACCGCGCTCATCGTGCGCTTGGGCAAGGAAGGAAAGCGCGTCGTCCGGCTCAAGGGCGGCGACGTGTTCGTCTTTGGCCGCGGCGGCGAAGAGGCGACCGAACTGCGCGAAGCGGGCGTCGCCTTCGAAATCGTTCCGGGCATCACGTCGGCGATCGCTGCGCCCGCGTACGCCGGCATCCCGATCTCGCACCGCGATCACAACACCTCGTTCACGATCGCGACCGGACACGAAGATCCCACCAAGGGATACAGCTCGCTCGATTTCGCGAAGCTCGCCAATCCAGCGCAGACGCTGGTCTTTTTGATGGCGATGGGCAATCTCGCGGGGATCGTCGAGAAGCTGCGCGAGAACGGCTTATCAGGCGAGACGCCGGTCGGTATCGTGCGCGAGGGCACGCGGCCCGAGCAGGAGACGCTGGTCGCGACGCTCGACACGGTCGTGGCACAAGTCGAGCGCACGAAGTTCGCCGCGCCCGCGATCGTCGTCATCGGAAACGTGGTGCGCGAGCGCGAGCGCATTCGCTGGTTCGACGCCAACCCGCTATTCGGCAAGAAGGTGCTGGTCACGCGCCCGGCCTCCGACGCCGACGCGTTCGCCGCCAAGCTGTGGGAGATCGGCGCCGAACCGGTCGTCGCGCCGACGATCGCGATTGGGCCGCCCGACGACTTGGCCGCGGCGCAAGCCGCGGTGCGCGGCGTACGCGACTATCAGTGGATCGTGTTCACCAGTCAGAACGGGGTCGCGGCCTTCTTCGACCGGCTCTCGGCAGAGGGCGGCGACGCGCGGGCGTTCGGCGACGTGAAGGTCGCCGCGATCGGCCCGAAGACCGCCGAGCGGCTCGTCGCTCGCGGCATCCGGCCCGATTTCGTTCCGGCCAAGTTCATCAGCGAAGAAGTCGCCGCCGGTCTGCTGGCGCGCACCGCGCCGGGCGATAGCGTTCTCCTCTTCCGCGCCCAGGAAGCGCGCGACGTGCTGCCCGAGTCGCTGCGCGCCGCCGGCCGGAGCGTCGACGTCGTAGCGGCGTACAAGACGTCACCGGTCAACGACCCCGCGATCGCGGCGGCAGCCGAGCAAGCCGGAATCTGGACCTTCACGAGCGCGAGCACGGTGCGGGCGTTCACCGACAACGTGCCCGGCGCGGCGCGGCTCGCCGCCGGCAAGACGGTCGCCTGCATCGGCCCGGTGACGGCCGATGCGGCCCGCGAGCTCGGCCTGCGCGTCGACGTCGTAGCCGATGACTTCACGGTCGATGGCCTGATCGACGCACTGGAGAGCGCCGCTACTTCAACCGGGTAACGTTCCCTCCGTCACCTTCGAGCCGGGGCGCCGACCAAAGGGGGGCGCGAAGGACACGTTCGAGGCGGTTTCGCAGGGCGGCACTCATCGCGGGCCGTTCGACGAGCCTCCAGAATGCGAAGCCCAACCCCAGCGCGATCAGGAACGTCACGGGCCGCGGGCAGCCGTGGCTATGGAGGTAACCGACGAACGGCGCGTGGATCAGGTAGATGCTGTACGAAGCGAGGCCGACCGCTACCATCGGCCGCCAGGCCAAGACCTTCGCCAGGACGCCCGTGCCGCCGGCGACGACGAAGAAGAATGATGCGGCGTGCCAAAGCGGATCGCAGGGATCAGCCACTACGTGCGGGCGCAGAGCGAGCCCTAGCGCAAGAGTCAAGACTGCACCGATCCAGGCGTAGCGCTGCCACGGCTGGGGGTTGATGGCCAGGTCCGCGGCCACGATCCCCGCCATGAAGCACGGCAGCGTCCCCTCATCCGTCGCGCTGGGCGTCCAGAAGTAGAGGGCATAGAGCAGGAGGCCGAGCACGAAGAACAGCGGTCGCGAACGTCGGTACAGGGCAATCAGCAGCGGACAGACGAGATACCAGCGCGCCTCGATGGCCAGCGTCCAGAAAGCGACGCTGTGAATCGGATTGATGCGCGGGATCGCGAAGGCGAAGTCGCCGATGAACTCCAACGCCTGGGCTTGCGGCGAGCCCACGGACCCCGGCAGCACCGACGGATACCCGAACGGCGTTAGCGCCAGGGCGCCGAACAGGAGCAGCGCGGCGTAGTAGGGCGGCGCGATCCGCACGAAGCGGCGTCGCAAGAACGCGCCGTAGTCGATTCGCTTCCCTTGCAGGAAGGGAAAGGCCAGGCAGAAGCCCGAGATCACGAAGAAGAGGTCGACCCCGCGCATGCCCCACGGTACGACGGCGGGCGCGGCGTGCCCCAGGAGTACGGTCAGGACCGCGCAGGCGCGCAACCCATCGACATAGGCGATGTGTCGACGCTCGAGTTGCGGCTCGCGAACCTGCTGCATATGCACAGGTTATCGGCCGGGCGAGGAAGGGGGCCAACCCCCGAGGAGAGGATGGCCGTTGAGCTGGCGCCGCTGACGAATTTCGACATCGGCGCGGTCGCCGCGGCGCTTATCGCCTTTCTCGCTTTCCGACTGCGCTCGCTCGACGCCGGGGGCGCGCTCACCGCCTTCGCGATCGGGACGGCGACCTTCGGCGGCCTCGGCGGCGCTGGCGCCGGCGTGCTTCTCGCCTTCTTCATCACCTCGGTCGCGCTCTCGCGCGTCGGCAAGGCCGAGAAGCGCAGACGCTTGGTCGACATCGGCAAAACGGGCGCGCGCGACGCCACGCAGGTTTTCGCCAACGGCGGCGCGGCGGCGCTCTGCGCCCTGCTGGCCTTGCACGACCCGCGCTATGCGATCGCCTTCGCCGGAGCTTTCGCGGCGGCGACGGCCGACACGTGGGGGACCGAGATCGGGACGCTGGCGCGAGGCCGGCCCCGCTCGATCCTCTCGCTGCGTCCGATCGCGACGGGGCTCTCGGGCGGCGTCTCGTTGCCGGGAACGCTGGCGGAGCTCGCCGGCGCGTTCTTCATCGCGCTGGTCGCCGAAGCGTTCGGATTGCATGCGATCGTAGCGATCGCAGTCGGCGGCGTGGCGGGAGCGCTGCTCGACTCGGTGCTCGGAGCCTCGCTGCAATCGCTGCGCTGGTGTCCGCAGTGCCGGCGACCGTGCGAGACCGAACCGCACGTTTGCGGAGCGAACACGACGCCGCTGCGCGGCTTGTCGTTCGTCGGGAACGACCTGGTCAATCTCGCCTGCACGCTCGCCGGAGCCGCGGTCGCGTACTGGCTTGCGCCCGGCGTCCGCTGAGCGCCGTTACGCCAAGCGGCTCGCGGTCGTGCCGTATCGGTTCTCGAGATACGGTACGATATCGTCGTCGTCGTCCAGGACGACGTCGCCGTCGACGAGCACGGGGATGCTCGTTTGCCCCGAGACTTCCTTGACGATGGCCCGCTCCGAATGCGCGCGCGGCACGTTGACGTTCTTGTAGTCGAGCAAGAGGTCGGTCAGCTTTGCACGCACGCGCGCGCAGTACGGACACCACTCGGCTTGGTAGAGGACGATATCGGTGGAGCGGCCCATAACGTTCCTTTCGCGGCCCGAACGCTGGCTTCAAACGCAGGCGGTCGCGCGATGGTTGCGGCCGCCTCGCTCATGCGGGCCACAGCCCGATCGTCGAGCCGACCCAGGTCCGGTCTTTGTTGTAGTCGACGCCGAGCATCGCGCCGCGCGAGAGCCGGCAGAGGTTGATCGCGGGGATGAGTTGCGGCTCGTCGTCGGGCCGCAAGAACATGACGCGCAGCTCGACCTTGACGGAGCCTCCGTCAACCGCCTCGATCGCCTCGGCATAAGTAAACTTCTCTTGCAGACACCAATTGCCGCGTTCTGCGGGCGGGACGTCCTCGACGTCGGCGCGCGTCGGCGTGATGTTCACGCCGCTGCCGGCAAACGAGAAGAGCGGCTTGAGCACGTAACGCTCGCCGAGGTCTTCAGGGAGCGTCGAGACGTCGGAAAGCAAGCGCGTGACCGGCACGGCGGGGTGGTCGAGGAAGGGCAGCGAGTACTTCGACCAGACCCAGAACCAGTTCGGGTGCGGTGCCCATTCGACGTCGAGCTCCTCGCGCAGGTCGAAGGGTAGCGCGACCTTCTTGTGTTCGAGCTCGTCGATGATGAGGCGGTGGTAGATACGCTCGACCGGCAGTTCGCGGTTTTCGGCATCGCGCCGGAACAGGCGCCGTCCACGCTTGATAAGCTTCGTCGGGCAGAGCGCGTCGACGTCGAACAGCTTCTTGGTCGCGCGGAAATCCGCATAGGTCTTCTGCGCTTCGGGCTCGAGGTCGAGCAAGACGACGTGGGCCGGCTCGTGCCCGCCGACGATCGTGCGCCGGGCGAGCTCGAGATAGCCGGCCCGGTCGCGGCCGTCGAAGCCCGACGACCACGGCCGGTCGCAGCCCTCGACCGTCTGGAGCGCGTGCTCCCACGCGTCGTGCTGCATACATTCGAATGCGAACAGTGATGGAAAGCCTTGCAGCTCGACGAGTTTCGGTTCGAGCGCCCCGTCGCGCCCGCGCACGATTGCGAGGTCGACGCACAGCGTGCTCGGCAGCGCGCTCATGTTGGGCGCGTCCCAGCGCGGGGGAACGGCGGCGCGCATCGGCGCGAGCCGCTGCGGCTCCTCGAGCTGCGCGACGATCTCGCAGGCGGTGCGCTCGCAGCGCGCGATCAGCTCGGGCGGAAAGAACGCCGGCGTCTCGGCCAAGCGGAAGTCGACGGGAGCGCCGGCGCGGCGCTCGAGGTCGGCACGATAGGCCGCGTAGCGTTCGGGCGTGTATGCCGCGTTGTACGCCGCACGGAAGTTCGGATCCACGCCGCTCGTGTGCCGGCACTAGGCGGCCGCGACGATGTCTTCGAGGCGGTGCCGCACGAGATCGTCGAAGGTCACGCGCGCCGTTCGCAGGCGCGCGGGCGCGCTCTCGTCGCGCAATACGGGCAGCATCGCTTTACGCGCTTCGTAGACGTCGGGCGTCAGCGCACCGCGCGCGTGCAAGCGCTCGAGGATCTCGGAGACGCTTTCGGCCGTGCCGATCTCGGGATGACTGTTGGCCGCGAAGATGCGGGGCGCGATACCGTCGCGCTCCCGCGCGATCTCGAGCATGGTGAGCACGCGGTCGCCGTGCGAATGCGCCTTCGACTCGTATGCGATCGGGACGATGCCCTCGGGGAAGCGCTCGCGCGTCGGCACGAGGTCGTAGTAGCGAGCGTCGAGGACCGTCACGACCTCGCTCTCGAGCTCCGCGGCGAGCCGGCCGAACCAGGGGTGCGCGAGCGCTTCGCTGGTCAGGACGTTGGTGCCGATCCCGCTGAGAAAGCCGCCCTTCTCGGGCCCGCGCAACATCGGTTCGGCGACGCCGAGCCAGCGGCAGATCAGCCCGAAGGTGTGGCAGACGCCGAAGAGCGAGGCGTCCTCGTCCGCGGCGACGTCCTCGAAGAGCCGCCACAGCGGCGCCTCCCACGAAGGGTCTTCGCGGATCTCGATGATGCCGTCGTCGTGGGTGTTGTGGCGCGGGTCGTGGTGGCCCGGACCGCCCGTTCCAAGATAGAGCCGGTGACGGCCCTCGGAGTGATCGGGCAGCATCAGCCGGTCGCGCACCGCGTACGAAAAGAGCCGGACGCGCAGGTCGTGGCGTTCGAGCTCGGGACCCAGGCCCAGGGCGACGTCGCGAACCGAGGCGACGATCGCGTCGTGACCGACGTTGGGAAACCCGTGGTGCATGTCGAGCAGAGCCACCTCAACCGCCTGCGGGTCCCGCGGCGGGATATCGCTCGGCCGCTCGACCCGGACGACCTCGAAGCGTTCTGCGAATGATTCCTTCTCCGAATCGGACGGGTCAGCCAACCGGTACCCCAGCCTCCGTTTCCTCGATGATGTATTCGACGACCGCCTCGAGGCTCTTGGTCTCCTCGTAGACCCGCAACTGCCGGTCGGCCCCCGGGCGGCGGCGGAAGATCTCGTGGACGTACAAGATCTCGTCTTTGCTGCCGAGCTCCGAGACCACGTCGTCGACGAACTCGAGCAGCTCGTACATCAGGTGCTCGATCGGCACCTCGATCTTCTTCCCCAAATCGATCAGCTTGCCGTCGATCCCGTAGCGGGAGGCACGCCATTTGTTCTCGTTGATGAGCGAGCGGCGGTAGAGACGCCAGCCCTGGTTCGCGTCGTACAGCTTCCAGAGCTTGTAGGTGACCGCTTGGAAGAACGCCGCCAAACAGATCGTCTCCTCGATCCGCATCTGCACGTCGCAGATGCGGAATTCGAGCGTCGGGAAGAACGGGTGCACGCGCACGTCCCACCAGATCTTCTTGCCGTCGGTGATGCAGCCGGTCCGGATCAGCGTCTGGAGGAAATCCTGATACTCGCTCCACGAGCCGAAGAAATCGGGCAGGCCGGTGCGCGGGAAGCGTTCGAAAATCTTGGCGCGAAAGCTCTTCCAGCCGGTGTTGTGGCCGCCCCAAAACGGCGAGTTGACCGAGAGCGCAAAGATGTGCGGCAAGAAGTAGCGCACGCCGTTCATGATCGCGATGCGCGCCTCGTCGTCCTCGATGCCGACGTGCACGTGCAGGCCGAAGACCAAGTTGGCCCGGGCGATCATCTGCAGGTCTTCGATCAAGCGCTGATAGTGGTCGTTGCCCTGCGTGATCGCGACCTTGCTCCAGTGCGTGAAGGGGTGCGTTCCGGCCGAGGCGATGCGCATTCCGTGGCGGCGCGTCAAACCGATAACCTCGTGCCGCAGGCGCGCGATCTCGCGGTGCGCTTCCTGGATGTTCGCGCAGACCGGCGTGCCGATCTCGATCACCGGAGCGTGCATCTCGCGCTTGATCTGATCCTGCAGGCGCTCGTGGCCCTGGGCGAAGAGCCCCTCGACCGGTGTTTTCAGCTCGAACGTGACCGGATCGACGACCTGAAACTCTTCCTCGATGCCGATCGTGAACGACGGACGGCTCATGACGCGCCCGCCGGCTCGAGCGCGGCGCGCATCGCCGCAGGCCACGAGCCCGTCAGCTCGAGCGGCAGCGGACGGCGCGCCCGCTCGACGAGCATCTCGGCCATGGTCTCCACGATCCACTCGAAGCTCTCGTCGCCGACCGACGAGCGCTCGGCGTCGGGCGCCGGATTGGTGAAGTCGATCGCGTAGGGAACGCCGTCGCGAATCGCGAGCTCGACGGTGTTCATGTCGTAGCCCAGCGCCGCCGAGAGCGCCAGCGCGTCGCGCTCGACGCGGCCCAGCAGCTCCGGCTCGAGCGGCGGCGCGTGCCGCACGTACCGCTCGTGAAACGGCGCCGCGGGGTTGTAGCGCATCACGCGGACGTGCTTGCGGCCGATCGTGAAGCAGCGGTAATACTGCGTGAAGTGGATCGTCTCTTCGGCCATCATCACCAAATCGCGCGAGCGGTCGTAGGCGTCGAAGAACTCGTCGCGGTCGTGCACCTTGTACACGTCTTTCCAGCCGCCGCCGTAGGCCGGCTTGAGAAAGATCGGAAACTCGAGATAGTCGAAGACCGCTTCCCAGTCGACGAAGCGCAAGTTGCGGTACGACGTCGGCTCGGTGTTGGGCGGACGCTGCTTGTGCGGCAAGAGCACCGTGCGCGGCGTCGCGACGCGGACGGCGCTTGCGACGATGTTGCCGAAATACTTGTCGTCGGCCGACCACCAAAAGGGGTTGTTGACGACCTGCACGCCTTGCGCCGCCGCGACCTTGAGAAACGTGCGGTAGAACGGAACCTCGTGGCTGATGCGGTCGACGATCACCGCATAGTCGAAGCGCTCGGTATCGCGCAGCGCCTCGATCTCGACGGGGAGCGCGACGATCTTCCCGCGGCCGCGCTTCTCGACGGCGCGGATGAGTGCCCACGGGAAGGTGTCCTCCATCCCGAACAACAGCCCGACACGTTTGACCGAAGCCGGCACCGCGCACCTCGTACGAAAGCGAACGTGAACGACCAAGCTTCGAGGGAACCGCCTAGGGCCCTATGCAACCAGTCCGGATGCAACGCAGCTATGAGAAGTGGTCGAGTCCCAACCTGGACCGGACGATGGAGTTCCTGTGGTACGGCCACAGCGGCTATCCGGTCGTGATGTTCCCAACGTCGAAAGGGCGCTTTTTCCAGTACGAGGACACGGGGCTGGTTGCGAGCCTCACCGAGAAGGTCGAAGCCGGCCAACTGCAAGTGGTCTGCGTCGACTCGTACGACGCCGAGAGCTGGTACGACGAATTCATCGAGCCGGCGGAGCGCGGCCGGCGCCACGAACTCTACGACCGCTACCTCGTCGACGAGCTTTTTCCGTACGTGCGCAACCGCGCGCAGCGCGCTCACGCGGGCGTTTTCGGGTGCAGCTTCGGAGCCTATCACGCCGCGAACTTCGCGGGCCGTCATCCCGACCTGGTGAGCAAGGCGGTTTGCTTCTCGGGCGTGTACGACGTGCGCCGCTTCCTCGACGGCTATTGGGACGAGACCGCCTATTATAATTCGCCGGCCGAATACATCGCGAACATGGACGAAAGCTGGGTCGCGCGGCTGTGCAACATCGACTGGGTCATCGCGACCGGTGAGCACGATTCGCTGGTCTGGGACAACCGGCGTTTCGACGCGGTGCTGACCGAAAAGGGCATTCCGCACCACACCGAGATTTGGCCCGGTGTCTTCGGTCACGACTGGCCATTTTGGATCGAAGCTCTGCCGCGCCTCATCTGACCGACGCGCCGAAGCCGGCGGCCCGCGGGAACCGGCTCGGATACCATGCAACTAAGCGGGCCATGCAGCGCAGCTACGAGAAGTGGACAAGCCCGTCACTCGGACGGCCGATGGAATTCCTCTGGTACGGCTGGTCCGGCTACCCCGTCGTCATGTTCCCGACCTCGATGGGCCGGTTCTTCCAGTACGAGGACACGGGCCTGGTGCGCGGGCTGGCCGGGAAAGTCGAGGCCGGGCAGCTCCAGCTGGTCTGCGTCGACTCCTACGACGCCGAGAGCTGGTACGACGAGTTCGTGCCACCCGACGAGCGGGGGAAACGGCACGAGCGCTACGACCGCTACCTGACCGACGAGCTCTTCCCGTACGTGCGCGCCCGAGCCCGGCGGCACGACGCGGGCGTCTTCGGCTGCAGCTTCGGCGCTTATCATGCGGCCAACGTGGCGGGCCGCCACCCCGAGATGGTCACGAAGGTCGTGTGCCTATCGGGTGTATTCGACGTCCATCGCTTTCTCGACGGCTACTGGGATCTGACCGCGTATTACAACTCGCCTGCCGCCTACATCGCGAACATGGACGAGGCCTGGGTCTCGCGCCTGCGCAAGATCGATTGGATCCTCGCCACCGGCGAACACGACTCGCTCGTCGAGGACAACCGCCGCTTCGACGCCGTGCTCTCACAGCGGGGCATTCCGCACTACACCGAGATCTGGCACGGTGTCTACGGCCACGACTGGCCGGATTGGACCGCGGCCGCGGCCCGGCTGTTGTAGTGCGCCGCCCCGCCGAGGACTTGACCGCGTGACGGCGCCGGCAGCGCAGCTGTCGTTCGCGGAGCGCGCGTTCGGCCTTCCGCCGGGGAGCTTCCGGTTTGAGAGCAGGTTCGCCGACGTCGCGGGCGCGCGGATGCACTACGTCGACGAAGGGAGCGGACCGATTTTACTCATGCTCCACGGCAATCCGACGTGGAGTTTCGCGTTCCGCCACCTGATCGTTCTCTTGCGAGAGCGCTTTCGCTGCATCGCGCCCGACCTTCCGGGATTTGGGCTTTCACTCGCGCCGGAGGGATACGGATACCACCCTGAAGAGCATGCGCGCGTGATCGCCGCGTTCGTAGACCACTTGGCATTAGGCGCGTTCACGCCGGTCGTGCAGGATTGGGGCGGGCCCATCGGGCTGCACCTCGCGGGCCGCGACCCCGCTCGAATCGAGCGCCTCGTGATCGGGAACACGTGGTGTTGGCCCGTCAACGGCGACCTGCACTTCGAGTGGTTCTCGCGCTTGATGGGCGGTTCGATCGGCAGGTATTTCATTCGCCGCAACAACGCGTTCGTCAACGTCTTCGTGCCGGCCGGCATCAAGCGCCGGCCGCTCGCGACCGAGATCATGGAAGCGTACCGGCGACCGCTATCGACCCCTCAGCGTCGTATGCCGAGCTGGATATTTCCCCGCAGCATCCTGCGCTCGCGCGCTTTTTTGACGGAGTGCGAAGCCTCGCTTGGCGCGCTGCGCGACACACCGGCGCTGATCGTGTGGGGCGACGCCGACATCGCCTTTCGCGCGAAGGAACGCGAACGGTTCGAAGCGTCGTTGCCGCGACACCGTACGGTCGTGCTGCGCGGTGCCGGTCACTATGTCTGGGA
This sequence comes from Vulcanimicrobiaceae bacterium, assembly GCA_052267165.1. Lineage (GTDB taxonomy): Bacteria > Vulcanimicrobiota > Vulcanimicrobiia > Vulcanimicrobiales > Vulcanimicrobiaceae > CAWICD01. Next base: position 293,192 of record JBKQHO010000013.1, read on the forward strand.
AGACGCGCCGAACGAGATCGCTACCGCCCTGCGCGAGTGGTGGCGTTGAAACTGAATCGGAATAGCTGGCCCATCGCGAGGAAAGAGTCGGATTCGCCATCCGTTGCAGTAGTAGGTCCAGCATACTGAGCAAAAGTGGAAAGGCGGTCAATCGGGCAGACCAAGCCCGTTGAGTTTTTGCCTACAGAGAAGGATCCAATCAACCAGCTTCAGGTTGATCTTCGGTCCGCGGTCGATCTTTCTGCTCGCGTTCGGATGCGTCGCAGCCGGGAGCCGCTCTTCCTGAGGCAGCGACGAAAAGCATCCCGATTCTTCGAGAAGATCGTGAGGCTGCGCAGAACGGCGCTCGACTACGTCGCAGAAGCCACGAGTCGGCGCCCAGCTCCTCGAGGTGGTTCGCATGGGCGAGTCCAGTTTGCGGAGCGCCTGGGAAAGAGAGTCAGCTCACAATGCGCCCAGCGAAGCGAGTGTGCGGCCCTCGATTTTTCAGCGCCGCCGATAACAAGGGACATGCTCCAGTACGAAAAGAGGGCCGCGCCTCCGCAGCCAGCCGCAGTGCCTGACGTCCTGCGCAGGCGCGCGGTCCCCACATTCTATGTGGTGGACAAGGCGTTGCGGGTCGTTGTCGCTTGCGGTTCTCCGACGATGGAGTACTGCGATGCGCTGCCGCCCTCAGTCGAGCGAATCGTGCGCAATCTGATCCATCGCGTCAAACACCAATCCGAAAGCGCGCTTGCCATGGATGGCGACACAGTCGTCCGCATCATTAAGCCTTACGCTGTCGAAAGCGAACTGACGTGCGTCATCATCGAGAAGCTGCGAACGCGCAACCCCTTGGGCGAGGCGGTCGAGCGTCACGGCATGACCAGTCGTCAGGCGGAGGTGCTCAAGCTTTTGATGCAAGGCGCCCCCAATATGGACATCGCCGCGCAATTGCACATCGCCGCAAGCACCGTCGAGGATCACGTCAGGAACATCGCCGCGAAAACCGACGCCCAAAACCGATCTCAGATCGTCGCTCGCGTCCTCGGGTTCCTCTAAGAGCACATCACCGCACCGTCATAGGCTACTGGCACGGCGGAACTAGGGATGCGGTCCAGGCTTCTGCGTTGCGACAGAAGTGGGTGGGCTCGAAGGTTGCCGTTTTCGCTAGTGGAAGGAGCAGCGGAGGCAGAGGCTCGCGTTGTTGATGACGGCAGCGGCCGGTGCTATCGCTGCCGCTTGCTCGGCAGTATCAGACACATGCGCGCCCCCGGAGAGGTACGGCCGTCCTAGCGCAACGCCGGCGATCGGCGTTGTCGAGGGCTGCTCGTTGTTGCAGTGGGCAACGATCTTGTCGCCAACGCGGTAGTCCTGGCACATCACCGGTACGGTCATGGAAACGCCGATCGATCCGCTCGTCGTCGTGTTGAGGGCGACGATCGTTCCGATGAATGCGAGGGTGTGCAGCATTGGAACTCCTTCGGTGGCTTGGTAGAGGCGGGGAAAAGAAAGCTAGGCCTCATCTGTAACGGGCCCCTGTGTGAGAGGTGGCAGTCGGTGTGCCTCTCCCCTATCTGTTATACCAGGACGGGGCTGAAGTGCGCGCCCGGGAAATCCACGGTCTTTGGTCTACGCCGGGCCTGTTCCCGGGGGGAGCTTCGAAGTCAATCTCGCTTCCAAGGAATGCTTGAGTTCGCAAGCCTGGATGTTCTTCTCAGGTCAGCTTCGCCCGCTGCGACAGCACCGTCTCCGGTGCTGCGCCAACGGGGATCTCGGCGAGAAGAAAGTCGCCCTTGTGCGGGTTCGCTGCGTCGGAGCGCCAGGATCACCGGCTTCGAAGCCTTAGCCCGCTGGCAGCACCCCGAGCAAGGGATGATCTGGATGATCCCGCCCAGCGCGTTTTTTGCGCCGTGGCTTGCAGCAGGCTCTCGCGCTTGCGTGCGCGCTCGGCGGCCAGCAACGGGTTGCGGCAGACGATCAGGCGTTCTGCCGGATAGACCTCGGGATGCTCGATCTCAGCGAGATTGCGCTGATCAAATAACGAGAGCGGTAAGAGGCCCTCATTGCGCAGTGCCTTGACCTGTGGAGCCTTCAGCGCGGTGATCCAATCGATGCCAGCCCTCTCCGAGCGCGTTCAGATTCGGCTTCGTCACCATCCCGCGATTCGGAGATCAAGACCACTCGCTCCAAACCGAAGCGGTCCTTCACCTTGGCGATCTGCCTCTCGACGGTCGAGCCCTCGAAGACCTCGGTAGCGATCGGAACTCCGGCACGATCACAGAGCAGACCGTAGATGATTTGCAGATTGCTGCGCCGTTCGTCGCGCGAGTAGCCGCGCGCCGCTAGCGGGCACGTCTTCCCTTCAAAGTCCGACGACGACACGTCATACAGCAGCAGCATCCCGTCGCCGACATGCCGCTTAGCCAGTCGTCGCTCGATCGCATCTTGCTGTTCGCCAGGTAATCGAGTGCCTCATAGAGTGCGTCTTCATCGGCACCGACGACACCGAGTTCCTCGGCCAGCGTCGTATCATCCAGCATCCGTGCGTAGGCCGCCTTGGAGCCAGCTCGCAGAACGCGCTGGCAGATCAGCGCGAGTGCCAGCGAACGCATCCGCGACGGAGTCCGATCGATGATGCGCTCGAGGTCGAGTGCCCGCATCATTCCCAGCACGGCGGCGACGTGGCCGTGCGGCAACGAGCGTGTGACCTCGAGATCGCTCTCGAAGCTGATCAAGCGCTCTCCGCGCAGCGCGCGGCGAATCACGTCGACTTTCTCATCGCCCAAGTGCGAGAGATTGGCCAGGGTCTCGTTGCGGACCCTGTCTCCGTCGCGATAAGAGCGCCGCAGCAAGTGCGTGCGGTACTCTCGCTCGCAGACGCGTTTTGTGATGGTGACGACATGCGCGGCACAGCTCTTCATCCGCTGTCGCTTGGCCATACGCTCCAAGCATCGCCGAATCGGAGCGGAATAATCAAGTGCTTTCTGACTACGTGTAACAAGACAAGAATGAGCGCAGCCCCCCGTAACACAAGGCTTTGCAGCCAATTACCTGCGTTTTATCGAGGGTGACTCCGGCCTAATCGACTGCCCACCGTCGATGGGAATCCTCACCGCCTCGGCGCTCGTTGCTGGTACCGGCGTCGTCATTCCGCTTGCCGCGGCTCCCGAGGCCCTCGACGGCTACGTGCAGGTCACGGCCAACCTCCAGCGCCTGCGCGACGTGCTCGACCTACCCATCCCCGTCGTCGCCGTCGTCCCGACACGCTTCGACCAGCGCCTGCGAATCGCGCGCGACGTGCTCGCGGCCGGGGTCCACTTCCATATTGTGCGGGTCCCTAAAGTAACGTTACGCACGGTTGCTGCTGGCAGACCTTCTTGCGCTCGACGCGTCACGCCAAGTTAGGACTCGTGAGATAGCAAAGCCAGCATCCTCTTCCGAAACGCCGAATCCTGAACGACGTTCCTCATCTGCTTCGACGCAACGGCCTTCGACGTGCATACTTCCCACGGCGGACCAAGCGAGCGCGGCCCCGCACACACTTGGCAATCGCGACGAACGCCGCAACTGCGTCGCGCGATCGCACTCGCTTCGCCGGTGCCGATAACCAGATTAGACGGTGCCGTATCGAGTTGTGTGGCGGCTGATGTGGGCGGATTGCACGAGCGTGTGCCCACTAGCACACAATTCGAGAGCGCTTGGTAACGCGACGGGAGCCCACAGCACTGTTGCGCGCGTTTCGCAGAGCCCCGCTTCCCAAAACCCGACGAATAGAGTGTAGCCGTTCCCGGTGAATGTAGACATGACGCAAAAACTCATGCGTCTGCTAAAAAGCCGACACGAATCGTTCGAACTTCAGTTCGGCGATGAGCGAAGAGAATGGCGTGAACCCATTCCCTCCTACTAACTCACAAATCCTACTAACTCACAAAGGACGATACAAACCAAATGACACGCAGAATTCTCACCTTCGCGGCAACCGCAGTCGCCATGGGCTCCCTCGCCGTCGCACCGCTCGTTGCGCAAGCGGCGTCCGCTCCCACCTTCACGAGTGCTGGGACCGCGATTACCGCCAGTGCCACCAGCTCTGTTGACGTGACGGGCGTTGCGACCAGCGTGCCCCTTGGCGCTTTCAACCCCGAAACTGGCGCGACCGCAGACTACACCTTCAACGTCGCCTTCAACGGCACCGGCTACAACGTAGCGTTCACCAGTGCAAATGCCGTGGCAGGCGCATTCGAACTCCTGAACGGAACCGCGACGATCCCTTACACGATTACGGGAGCCAGCAGTGATGACACCGCAACCTATACGTCCGGCGCTGCGGGCGGTACGCTCACTGACGCAAGCCCCGACTTCAAGATCGTGGTCCCGGCTCTCTTGGCCACACAGTTGAAGACCGCACCGGCGGGCTCGTACGCCGACACCCTGACGTTCACCGTTACGGCGGTCTAACCCAAAGGTACGATTCATGCAGGGACTCCTTCGCGGAGTCGTGTCGGCAGCCGTGATCCTCGGCCTCGCACTGTGCGAGGCCGGGGGCGCACAGGCCGGCGGCTTCCAGTTCAACCCAGCAATCATCTCGCTGACGGCGCGTGCTCATACGGGTTCGATCACGGTGACGAACCCAGGCGACGCGCCGATGCGTGTCGAGGTCCAGGCTTTCGATTGGGCTCAAGGCACTGACGGCCAGGCCTTGCTCAATGCAACGGATCAGCTGCTCGTCTTTCCGCAGTTGATCGTGATTCCGCCGGGAGCGAGCCGGCAAGTTCGGCTGGCGGCCCTTGCCGCTCCGGCCGACCGGGAGCAGACCTATCAGATCTCGATCACCGAAATCCCCGTGGCTAGCTCTGTTGCGCGCACGTCGGCCGTTGCAGTCCGCATGCGTGCCGATATTCCCGTCTTCTTCGGGCCGGTCGTCGAACGCGAAGCCGGATCGATCGCTGCGGCTTCGCTTCGGAATGGTGCGCTCAGCTTCACCGTGGCAAACCTCGGCACGGTTCACTTCGAGGCGAAGAACCTCCACGTCATCGCACTGGGCCCCGACATGCAAGAGCTCTTTGCACAAGATGTGAGCACACAATTCGTTCTTGCAGGAGGCAAGCGCGAGTTTCATGTCGTGCTGCCGCGCAAAGAGTGCAGCGCAGTTCGGGCGTTGACGATCCGCGTCGATGCGGACGCGCAGCACCTCAGCCAAACGCTCGACCTTGCGCCCGGCGCTTGCGGTGCGTAGGTGGCTCGCGATCGCGGGGCTTACCGTGTCGTTAGCTGCCACCTTCCCCCGTGAGGCCGAATCGGCCGCAGCTGCGCCTGCGCCTTCTCCGCAGGCTGCTCCAACTGAGACGTCCATCTCGTCCGATGACAAAGGAGAGCGGGCGCCGCTTTCGTTAGTCGTCAACGGCGTGGCGAAAGGCGACATCGTGGGTATCGTGCGCGCCGCGGACGTGCTGATGAGTGCAGACGATGCGCAGTCCGCGGGAGTGCCGTTCCCCGCTGGCGCGGTCGTCGCGTTCGGCGGCGCCAAGTACGTTTCGTTAGCCTCCTTGGCTCCGCACGCAACGTATCGTTTGGACCTATCGACGGTGACCCTGAGTGTGACCGTCGATCCCACGCTGCTGGGAGGCACCAACGTCGCGCTCGATGGACCCGGCGAGGACCATGCCGGCGCCGCACGTTCCGACCCCAGCGGGCTCTTGACGTACTCGCTCACGACCGACGCGGCCAACGTGGGCGGCGACGCCACTGCCTTTCTGCAAGGCGGCACAACCGTCGGCGCGGGAGTCCTCTCGGCTAGCGGCTCGTACGGGAGCGGGAATGTGCGGCGCGGCTTGGTCTCGTATCAGATGGATTCTGAAGCGCACCTCAACCGTCTGACCGTCGGCGACGGGCTCGTCTCGAGCGACGCGCTTGGTGCGAGTACCGTCCTTGGAGGCATCGGCGTGAGCCGACACTTCGAGCTTCAACCCAACTACGCATACTTTCCGTCACCCGGACTGGATGGAACGGTGCTCGGCCCGACAACCGCGGACGTGTACGTGAACGGCAGCTTCGTCCGCTCGGTCCAGCTCGCGCCCGGCAACTTCAACCTGAGCAACATTCCGGTTCCAACCGGCGCGGGCGTTACGCAAATCGTGCTGCATGACGCGTTGGGCAACTCGCAGACGCTCAGTGGCGCCTTCTACCAAACCCGAGCGCTCTTGCGCAAAGGGCTGTCAGATTACGACTATCACCTCGGCTTCGTAAGAAGCAGCCCGTTTGGCGCAAACGACGTCTATGGTCCGCTCGCAGCCATCGGCAGCTATCGGTTCGGGCTGTCGAACTCGCTCACCGTCGGCGGTCGCTTCGAGCGATGGGCTGGTGGTGTCGACGGCGGTCCCCAACTCGACATCGGCTTGCCGATGGGCCATCTCTCGTTCGAGTCTTCGCTCAGCAGGTCGTTCGGAGCGAGTGGAAGCGCGCTGGCGGTCGCCTACGATTACTTCTGCAGGCGCTTCGGACTGAGTCTTTCCGCGCTGACTGAGAGCGCAAATTATGCGACGCCGAGCCTCGCGGCAGGCGGGCAGCGGACGCGTTCGAACCTCCGCGAAAGCCTGACGCTTCCCTTAACGCGAACCGCCACGCTCGCGCTTTCCAATATCACGAGCAGCTCCACGTCCCAACCGGCGGAGGGGCAGCTCCTTGCGACGCTCGCCGTGCAAGTACCGCGCCAACACACGTATGTCAGCCTGAGCGCAGAGCGCGACAGCGGCGGCTCGATCCTCGGGCTCAGCGGTCCGACGTCGACCGGGCACTGGACGCTTGGGGCACAGGCCTCTTTCACTGTTGGAAAAACCTCGAGTCTCTCCGCCTCGGCGAGTAGCACTGCCGGAAATACTTCTTCGACGCTGCAGTTCGCGAAGGGCGCGCCGAACGGGCCAGGCTTCGGGTACCAAGCCAGCGCAACGATGGGGACACAGTCCTCGGCCGCGGCGCAGCTTGACTACCATACACAGTACGGCAACGTCCAAGTTCTGAGCAACGCCAGCGCCGTCGAGGGCCTTGCGACGACCCTCACGCTGAACGGTAGCCTCGTCGGCTTCAAACAAGGGCTTTTCTTCTCGCAGCCGGTCACGAGCGCATATGCGCTCGCTGATGTCCCGGGCTTTCGCGGGCTCGCGGTCTTTTCGGGGGGGCAGCGTGTGGGACGCACGGATGGGCGCGATGCGATCGTCGTCCCCAACCTCGATCCGTACTACGATAACTCCGTCGGCATCGATCCGCTCCCCGACCGCCTCGACCTCATCGAGGACCAGGCGACGCTCAAGGTGCGTCCCAGAGAATCCGCCGGCGTCGTTGTTCGCTTCTCCGTGCGGCAGTTCCGCGCATACACGGGACACATCGTCATCCATCGCAAAGGGAAATCGCTCGTCCCGACCTTTGGGACGCTCGCGCTCAGCCGGAGCGGACATGACTCCTCATCGGACCTTGGCAGCCAAGGCCAGTTCTACGTCGAGAACTTGGAGCCCGGTACGTACGCGGCGACGGTCACGGACGCCGACGGCACCGCCTGCTCGTTCCAAGTCGTTCTGCCACTTGGAGGGAAAGCTGTCCCCGTGACGTCGCTCGGAACCATCGCGTGCGAGGCGCAGTCGTGAATCGTCAGCGCAAGCTTTGTCACTTGTACGCCTTGCTTAGCGCTTTGGTCGTGCTGTCGGCTTCGTTGGGGAGCGCAGCGCCGGCTCTCGCCGGACAGGGCTGCTCGATCTCGAACCTAACGCCGCTCGAGTTCGACACCGGATATGACCCGTTCGTCAGCGAGCCGACCGACGGTCGGGCCAGCTTCATCGTGACGTGTGCTCTTCCCACCACGACGACGCTCTCTTTGCTGTACAGCCACCGCTTAACCGGCACTTCGGGTGTCTTGCGGTACGATCTCTCCGCCACGCCAGACCGGATGACCGTGTGGGGCAACGGCAGCGACGGGACGACCATCACTCGATCGTTTGCCGCCGGCACGCCGACAACCGTGTACGTCTACGCGCGCATCCCTCGTCGCCAGAGGGTCGGCCCCGGCCGGTTCAACGACAGCTTCCTGGTCGTGACGGAACCATGATCGGCTGCGAAGGCGCATGCTTAGCCTCGGCTCGAAACGCATATGCCCGGCGAGTATCGTGCGCTTTCGCCATGCACTCTTATGTTTCGCCGCCTTGGCGCGCGGATATCCAGATTCGTCTGCGCGACGCCTTCGTCGGCAGCGGAGTCGCTGAAGAAGCGCCTATCCCAGCCGAAGATGGAGCCCGCGGCCGGGGCTGGGGCGATGGTTTGCGGTACCGAAGCTGTCACTGAATGATGATCGTACCGGTCGCCGGCGTCGAAGTCGGTCCCGGCGTGGGCGTTGGCGACGAAGTCGGTCCCGGCGAGGTGGTTGGCGTCGAAGTCGGTCCCGGCATGGCGGTTGGCGTCGAAGTCGGTCCTGGCGTGCTCGTTGGCGACGAAGTCGATCTCGGCGTGACTGTGGGCGTCGGGGACGACGCGTTGCTTCCGCCGCCGCATCCAGCGTTCAAAAGAATCAGCGCGCACCCTAGGAGCCTGGCAGCATCGATGAAAAGGCGCGAGCGAGTTGAAGTACACCTGAGCATGAGTCGCCTCTCTGCGTCTTCCGAGATGAGTCACCGTTCGCGGCGAACAAAAGATGATGGTGCGGAGCCGCTCAGCCGCAAAGCCTCTCGGGGCTTTGCGGCTGTTTTAACGTCGAATCAAATCGGTTGATCCGATTTGTATTACCGCTTCGTGCGGGACTGGATGGTAACCGTTCCTGTCGCGCCAGATGCTGCGCAGGTAATAGGCGGCGACGTTCCGAGGACAGGAGGCGTAGGTGGCCCGTAGGTCAACGAGGGGGTGAGCAATAACGGGATGCTGGGCGTGGGCGACGCTGCTTCGCTCACGACGACGTTGAACGGCGCAGACGAAGCGAGCGTTGACGAGCACGCGTACGTGGCTGTGATGATCGCCAGGCCCGGACCAGGCGAGGCCAGACTGGTGGGGCTAGTAATGGTCGCCACGGATGTGTCGCTGCTGGTGACGGTGAGCGGACCATTATCGAACGTACCCGGCGAAGTGATAATAAATGTCGCCCCGTCTAAGATGAGGAATTCTCCATCAGGACCGACGTTTACTGAGTCGGCGACGCCATTGAGCGTCAGCGGATTAGCTGACAAGTAGGTTGTATTGTCACCAGGACTCAGAGTGTAACTGGCTGTGCCCTCCGAGAGAATGTTTATACCGTCATCGGTCTCGACGGCAAAGATGTGAGGACCGGTCGTTGTCGTAAACGGGATTGAGCATATGGCGGCCGGGGGCGTAAAGGGCGTACACGTGCCGGTGGTGCCGGGCACCCCACTGTCGATGAACAAGGTGGCGCTCGTTGTCACCGGCGAGACGTAAGCGGGCTTGAGGCCGCTGTGCGTCGTCACCGTCTTCGGTGTGGTATTCGATAACTTGAACTTCAGGGTGCCGGTAGCTTTCGCCGATTGCGGCGCCGACTGCGGCGGCGTTGCGGCGCCTGGACTTGAGCCACCGCCGCCGCAAGCGGCCAGAGACATGGAAGCAACGGCAGCGAGCAAGCCGACGCCGATGAACCTCAAATTCATACGTATTCCTCCTAATTAGGGATCCGCCTGATTTTTAGGGGAACCTAAAAGGCGCAGCTGGCTCGATAAGCGTGGCCGGCAGATGATGCCAAACGCTCGAGGTGGGCCCTGTGGAATCGCCGGGTTCTCTTTTGCGGCCTTTCCATCGGGCTCTCACATAAGACCTCAGTCTGCTTGCGGGAAGCAGGGTCCGCTAAGCCCTTTTGAGTCTCCACAGCGGAGACCATTCATTGTAGGCATGAGTTTCTCGCAATGTAAATAGCGCTCTTCGAACTTACGAAAGCGAAACGGGTGAAAGCGGGGCAAAGCGGCGCGAATGGGTTTAGCGCTTGCGTTGGTTCCGAACACAGCATAGAGCAATGAATGCGTCGGAGTGCAATGTGAGCTCCGAACTTGAGCCCGCAAACCCAAGCAGGACAAGCGTTTGCGTCTCTCTGCGCGTTTGTCAGCGCCGCGAGACTGGCATCAATGCGAAAGCATCGTAATCGCTCGCTCGTCTGTCCGAAGCCACCACTGCTCATTCAAAACCATGAAACTCAAATTTAAAGTCAAGACCTCGAAATCACTCGATCAGCAGTGCGGCGCAACCGCGAAAGCGCAATAAGAGTACGTCCTCATTATTGGCCCTGGTTAGGTGTCGCGAATCGCCCGGATTGCAATATCCCGGCGGCAAATCTAGCCTGGACACGCGCGACGTGCGTGGGCGACTCGCCGCGCTCGAGCATCGCCCGCGCTTCGCGGCTGCGCCGCTCCCATAAGCCAGGCGGGCCTCCCGAGGCGTTCGCCTCGGCGTTTCGCGGGTCACCGAGTCATCTCGGAAAGGATCCCAGAAGCGCGTTTCGCTCGATCGGACGACTCCCAGGTCGTTCCAAACGCTTTCCCGCGCCTGGTGGGCTACGCTCGCGTCTCGACCGACGTGCAGACCGCGCGCTTGCAGCTCGACGCCCTCAAGGCTGTCGGCTGCGAACGGATCTTCGAGGACAAAGAGAGCGGGGCGCTGCGATCGCGGCCGCGCCTCGATCATGTCCTCGCCGAGCTGCGCGCCGGCGATACCCTCGTGGTTTGGAAGCTCGACCGGCTTGGGCGTTCGTTGCGCCATCTGCTCGAGGTTGCCGAAACGCTGCGAGAGCGGGGCGCCGCGCTGCGCTCGCTGACCGAACACATCGACACGGGGACCGCCGCCGGCAAGATGCTCTACGCGGTCCTCGGCGCTGTCGCGCAATTCGAACGCGACGTACTGCGCGAACGCACGGTGGCGGGGATGCGCGCCGCCAAGAGGCGCGGCGAGCACATCGGCCGGCCGGCCGCGCTCAACCCTGCCCTGGTGCGGGAGGCACGTACGATGCTCGCGCGGGGCGAGAGCCCCTCCCACGTCGCGCGAGTATTGCGCGTGGGACGCTCGACGCTCTACCGCGCGATCAGCCGAGCATGATGTAATCCCCCCGACCGGGGCGATCGCCACCCGGCGGGGAAAAAAGGCCGCCCATGACCATACTCGATGCTCTGCGGGAGTGCAGCTCCGAAGCCGACCTGCGGCGTGCGACCGACGCGCTGATCGCGGCTATGCCGGTGGGTCGGGCCGTCGAGATCACGCCGGACGTCATCGGCGCGGCCGCCGCCGGTGACGTCGCGCAACTCCTTACGCTCTTCGCCGAGGAGGTCGAGCCGGAGCCGAAGGAGCTCGCGGCGCTTGCCGAACTCGAGCGCGAACCACCCGATCGCCAAACGCTCTCGGCCGAAGAGGTCCGGCGCGAACTCGGGCTCCCGGCACGCTGAGGGCGGACCCCGCCTGGCCGTAGGCCGTGCAGCTTCGCTACGAACCGCGCGCCTTGCGCGCGCTCAAGAGACTCGGTGCTCGGGATCGCGCGGCAATCGTCGACGCGCTCGAAGCGTTTGTCGCGGGCCGTTTGCCAAACGCCGACGTGCGGAAGCTCCACGCTGTGACGCCGTCGACGTGGCGGCTGCAGGTCGGGAACTTTCGCGCGCTCTATCGGCGGCCGGGAGATGCGGTGCTCGTCGTGGACATCGACGACCGCAAAGACGTCCACCGAGGCTGAACCGCACCTCCGCACTATGCAGACCTACGACCTACGAGGGGTAGATATAGCTGCTCGACATCATCGGCGGTAAGGGCGAGGGCGGCGGCGTCGAAGCGCCGCGAGGGTCACGCGCCGTCTTGCGCGGCGAGATAGTGGCGTCCGGCTTCGGTGATCGCCACGAACCCCATCAGATTCCCGTCACTCTCGATCAGTTTATCGTGGACGAGGTCGTTCAGGACTTCGGCAACGGCCAGCGCCTGCCCTGAGCAATCGATGCGGGCGGCCAAAATGGCAAGCTCGACCCGGTGGTGCGGTGGCTCGTGCGCGAGCTCGCGCAGGATTCGGTCGGTGAGGTCCTGGCCGTTCTCGGGCACGCTGGCCTCGGTTCATCTAGCTTGTCCGCTCAGCCTCGGTTATCGGACACGAGCCCGGATTCGTGTCTCTATCGGACTTATCCCAACGGCTGGTGTATGGCCCTGCTCGGGTGTATGGCCCTGCTCGCCGGATCTCCAATCCTAGGCACGATCGCGGATTCGGGCGACCACGTTACCCGCCGCTCGCCACCGAACACCCATGCAACGCGCCAGTAGCGTACGCCACTCACGACTAGCGGCTCGCTGTCGACGACCGCACCTTGGGTTGGATGCGCTGGGGGCTTCATCTGAACGAAATCATGCTCGCGAAATATTGTCGCGCTCGACTTTTGGCAGCCCGGGGTCGTTTGTAGATTTCGCAAGTCGTACGCCATGGTTTTTCTCTCTTTGTTGCGGTCTGGTGCAAGAAGCTACTCTGTGAGGTGAAGAGCTCGGCATAGTGCGCCGAACGGGTTGAACGGGCTGCGGTAGGCGACCCAGCCAGCCTTTGAATCCGTGCAAGGACTCTCGCGGTCAATTTCTCGTCCTGCGTGAGTCGGCGTTTCAGCCTCAGCGTTGACTCGGTAGATCTCTTCGCCGAAGTCGTTGGAGCCGATGTACGCAATGTGGCATTGCAGCGCTCGCGAGGCCTTTTGAGCGAGCACCTGCGGGCGGTCGAGGATGAGCTCGGTGATTTCGTTCCCGTAGCCGAGGTTTAAGCGCCGTGCGAGCTCCTGGATGAGGTCATCTACGAGGATATCGCCTGGTGCGATCATGGCCGGTGCGAAACTCAAATCGTCACGCTTTCGTAAAGCGACGTCGGCAGCTGCGCCGCTCGAGATACACTAGCTATGCTCGGTCATCAGTACAGGATGACCGAGGCCATCGTCGTCAAGTTATTGTTCGCTTTAGGATCGGCCACCGCGAAATTGGAGCATCACGCGGCGATAAATCTAGCCGCAGAACACCTCGTGTGCTTCACCTACCGGGTTCGCCATGCCCATCCTTACCGGACGCACATCATTACCACTACTATAGAACGCTGGCTCAGAAAAGCAAGTTCCTCAAAAATCTTCGTTTTCGTGTGGCTGGACTTGCCACGCGGACGCCGCGGCAGCGCTGGAGATTCGGCGGCGAGCACAGTCGGTGCTCACGAGTGAGCTACGTCCAGGTGCGGAGCCCGGTCGACGCGCACGACGCATGGCGTAGCATCTGCGAGATCGAATCAGGCGTCGCGTTGCGAAAACGGTCGATGACCAGAGGCGGGCTAGGTTCTACTCCGCTAACGAAAGCGAGTTTGCGGCGTTTTGGAGCGTGTTGTTGGCTTTGCCCCAGGAATCGCAACGGCGATTCGCGACAGTGCTGACTAGCGCGATGATCAGCGCATACTCGACAAGTCCTTGGCCGGAGTCATTGACGGAGGAACACCCGCACAGTTGCGGCCGACTATTTTCATCGGCCTAACCCGCGGCCACCGTCGATCCTCGGTCCGCGATCGATCTTCTGCTCGCGTTCGAACTCGAGCGTCGCGGCTCGAAGCTGCTTCTGCTCTTGTTCCTGGTCGCGCTCGACCTCTCGCCGATAACCCACGTCGCGCAGCACGTCGCGCACGAGCGTCTTGCCCTGCTCCCGTTGGGCGCGCACGAGGAGCTCGCCGAAGTCGCCCACCTCGTCCTGGCCGTAGGCGATCGTCACGTCCTCCCGGGCCCGCGTGACGTCGACGTAGAGCCCGCGGCGCGCCTCGGCTGAAGACGCAAGCGCGAAGACGGCGTCGACGGTACGCCCCTGCGAGCGATACGACGTCGTCGCGGAGTCGTGGTCGATCGCCCGATGCTCGTGCATATCCCATAGGACGTGTTCACCATCGCGCCGGCGCTCGAGCTCGAGCCGGCCGTCGTCGCGGTGCGCGGCGAGCGTGTAGAGATCCCCGTTGACGCCCCCATGGGCCCGCTCCCGGCCGACGAGCACGTCCCCGACCCCGAAGACCCGCTCGCCGAAGTCGGTCGCGTAGAGGTGCTCCTCGCCGATCCGGTCGCGAAGCGTCTCGCGTGCGAGCTCGTTCATGGCGCGCACGTCGTCGTTGCGGGTCGCCACGAGCAGCGCGCTCTTGCCGGCGCGGGTCGCCTCGGCCCAGGACCGAACGAGGGCCGCGCGGGCCTCGTCGTGGGTCGCATACTCGCGGACCGCGCCTTGCTCGCGCAGCACGTCGAGCGCCCGCGACACGACGCCGGCACGCAAGTCTTGGGCAACCCCGCGCAGCCAGGCCTCGCGCGCCCGCGGCGTCTCGCCAAGATCGAGGGCCCCATGCTCGTCGGCCAGCCCGCGCAGGACCGCGCCGCAACCGACGCTCTCGTGCTGCGCGACGTCGCCTAGCAGCAGCACCCGCGCGCCGGCGTCGCGCGCCCGCTCGAAGAGCGCCAGGGCCTGCCCGGCGCCAAGGGTCCCCGCCTCATCGATCAGCAAGACCGTGCGACCGTTGAAGCGCTCGCGCCCCGTCTCGAGATCCACGAGGACCTTGGCGACGGTGCGCGCGTCGATGGCGGCTTCTTCGCCCAGGGTCCGGGCCGCGTCGCCGGCGACGGCGGCACCCACGACCCGGAACCCCGCCTCGCGATAGGCCGCCGCGAGGTCCCGCTGCAGCCGCGATCTGCCGGCGCCCGCGATCCCGGTGACGATCGCGAGATCTCCCTCGGCGCCGAGGTGCGCGAAGGCGGCCCGCTGCTGCGCGTCGAGCTCGTGGCCCGGCGCCCGCAGCTCGACGACGCGCCGGCACGCCGCGATCGTCGCGGCGGCCTCGAAGACCGCCCGCTCCTCGGCGACGACCCGCTTAAGCGTGAAGGCATCGCGATCGAGGTCCACCGACGCGCCAACGACCGCAGCCGTCGCGCTCTGCACGAGCGCGTCGTGCCCGGCGCGGATGCCGATGGTCGAGCGGATCTCGCGCTCGACGTCGGCGGCGCTCCAGACCGAACGCGTTTCGGCGAGCCGCTCGAGCACGAGCTCGGGCCGGATCCGCAAGAGCTCGACTCGCTCGGCGAGCCCCGCCTCCCGACGTGCCAGCTCGCGCGCCTCGCGGGCGGCGACCGCCGGCGCGACCTCGTAGGCGCCCAGCCGCTCCTCGAGCCCGGCGAGGCTGATCGCAACCCGCCCCAGCGGCGCCCTCCCGCGAGACGGCGAGCGCCGCGGCCGGCACCGCTTCGCGCACCAGGAGCTCGACCCACGAGTAGCGCGTGCGCCGCACCGCGTCGCGCCGGTCGATCGTCGCGCCCTCCTGCCGGTCGACCCCCTGCGCGATCCCGCGCGTCTCGACACTGCGCTCGATCTCGGGGATCAGCGAGAGGTCGCGTTCGCCCAGCTTCGAGCGCCACTCGCTGTGCCGGTCGACCTGCAGGCCCATCTCACGCCCGCACCACTCTGCGGCTCGCGCGAGCTTGGCGTAGTCTTGCCAGCGGTTGAGCGCGCGACCGCGCAGCGACACCTTGTTGATTGCGAGGTGAACGTGGTAGCGGTCCGTGTCGACGTCGTGGTGCATCGCCGCGAAGTACTGATGCTCGTCTGCGTCGAGCGAGCGGCGCACCGCATCGACGGCGAGCTTCGCTTGATACACCGGGTCCGCAAGACCGCGCCGTTGCTGCGCGACCGCTTCCATCTCCAAAGCGGCCGTCTCGTGCGCGGCCACCCCGCGGCTCCACGAAGTAACGAGATCGGCGCGCATCCGACCGAGCTCGTCGCGCTCCAGGTAGTTGTGAAGCTCGGAGAACGAACCGCGCCCGGCGCGACGCTTGGGCGCCCGCTTCGTGATCACGCCGACGTGCGATAGGCAATGCGCCGCGCGGCGACGGCGAGGTCTTCGCGAATCGAGGCCAGTTCGTCGAGGAGCCGCTCGACCGCCGCGTCGACCATGGCGATGGCGGCCCGCGCATCGCGCGTGGCTTCCGCCAGCGCGTACGCGTGGCGCTCGGCGTTGAGCGCCGAGACCGGGCTTTCGAAGAGGTGCTTCAGCAGGCCGAACGCGCGGCCGAGCTCGCCGCGCGAACGCCGGACCTCCTCCGGCAACAGGCCCAGAAGCCCGGCGAACCGAGAGACCTCAGCGAGCGGCAAATCGGACGGCGCGGGGGGTGGTGGCCGGTGTGCCGGATCGTCGAGCAGCAGCGCGACGTAGGCGCTGAGATCAACCCCGCGTTCGCGGGCCGCGGCGCGCAGCCGCAACGCGTCCTCAGGCCGCAGCCGGAGTTTGACTTGCTCGGTCGAGCGTCCGGCTTCTCGGCTGGCCTGCGCCGCAGGCGCTCCGATGCGGGGCAGCATGCTGACGCTGGCGATCGCCAACCAGAAGGGCGGGGTCGCGAAGACGAACCTGACGGGCAATCTCGGCGCCGAGTTCGCCGCCGGCGGCCAGCGAGTCGTGCTAATCGACCTCGACCCCAAGCGACCTTGACGACGTGGCTCTTGGGCCGCACGAACGCCCCCGGAGCCGCCGAAGTGCTCCTGGGGGAAGAAGAGGCCGCTACCGTCCTCGACGTCGGCAGGTTGATAGCCGTTTATGCTCGTTTTTGCTATGATCGACAGGCATGAACATCTCCCTCACGGTCGAAATGCGCGCGTTCCTCGAAGCTGAGGTTGCCTCGGGTGCCTATGCGACCACTTCAGAAGTCGTGCGCGACGCGATCCGGCTCTACCAGCGACGTAAGGCCGAGGATCAGGCCCGGCTCGAGGCGCTTCG
This sequence comes from Vulcanimicrobiaceae bacterium, assembly GCA_052267165.1. Lineage (GTDB taxonomy): Bacteria > Vulcanimicrobiota > Vulcanimicrobiia > Vulcanimicrobiales > Vulcanimicrobiaceae > CAWICD01. The sequence continues at coordinate 309,915 of JBKQHO010000013.1, forward strand.
CAAAGAGGTCGACGTTGGGCTCGCCGAGGCTGAGCGTGGCCAGCTTCTGACGGTCGAGGCCGGCACGGTCAAGGCTCGCGGACGCGAGCGGCTCGCAGCCATGACAACCGCTATTGAGTGAGCGTCACATGGTCCCGGTGAGAAACTACCTTGTCTTTTATCGCGTCCAGCGTGAGAACGACGTGCAGATCATTCGTGTCCGCCACGGCGCTCGCAGTGAACTCTTATAATACGTGAACTCCCCGTCTCGCAAGCGTGGAACCGAGGAGGGTTAACAAGGTGGGCTTACGTCGGTAGCCGGCTACACTTGGGGCTAGGTTGGAAGGCAATCTGTTTCCGGCTTGTACTTTCGCTCCGGAAGAGAATGAGTTCTCCGCGCCGCTCACGCCTTGCGGCGCAGCACCGCACCGTAGACGCTGAGGACGCCGGGCGACGGGCCGCCGATCAGCGGCAGCAGGCGGCGATCCTTCGTGCGCCACATCAGCCCGCGCAGATGCTGCTCGCCCGCGCGCGGCCACGGGCTGTTCTTGGAGCTGAGCACGTCGAAGTGATGGACCGTTCGCTCGGGATACTCGAAGGTGAACGCGCGGGCGAGCTCGTCGCGCACGCGGTCGAAATGCTCGGGCGTCACGCCGGCGGCACCCTCGACGTCGATGTCGAGCGTGACCAACAACAAGCCGCCGGGCCGCACGATGCGCGCCAGCTCGGCCGCGATCGGCACCGGGTCGGGCATGTGCTCGAGCACGCTGATGCTGTACGCCACGTCGACCGACGCGTCAGGAGCCGGCAAGGTCGCGCCGCTGAGTTCGGGCCGCAAGGTTCCGGCGCCGATGCCGAGCGCCACCGCGGCCTTGCGCAAGTCGCCCACGCAGACCGGATCGTTGTCGAACGCGAACAGGTCGACGCCGAGCCGAGCGACGGCGATCGAAAAGAACGTCGAGCCGCTGCCGAAATCGGCGAGCGCGAGCCGGCCATGGCGCCGAGCCCGCTCGCGCAGCACGTGATGGTACACGAACGGATATTCCCAGCAGCGCGACCAGCCGTGCAGCGTGTCGGTATCCCACTTGTAGGCCGGATCCCGAAAGTCCGGCGCACGTTCGAGAAACTGCCGCTGCACGGCCTCGAGCTCGTCGAAGAGCCGCCGGTACTCCGGGGCGCGCATGTCGCTCAGCGTCGCGTAGCCGGAGCGCTCGAACAGCGTTGCTTTCGTCGCAGTGTCCGTCATGCCGCGCTTTACAGAATCGACTTACCGAGCGCGGAGAGAATCAACTCGACCGCAAGCTCGGCCGTGCGATTGGCGACGTCGAGGATCGGATTGATCTCGGTGACCTCGAGCGAGCCGAGCACGCCCGCCTCGGCCAGCATCTCCATCGCCAAGTGCGCTTCACGGTAGGTCAAGCCGCCGCGCACCGGCGTGCCCACGCCGGGCGCCTCGTGCGGATCGATGCCGTCCATGTCGAAGCTCAGGTGGACGGAGTTCGGACCGTCGCCCACGATCGCGATCGCCTCCTCCATCACGCGCACCATGCCGAGCCGGTCGATCTCCATCATCGAGAAGGCGCGCATGCCGAGCTCGCTGATGCGCTGGCGTTCTCCCGCGTCGACGTCGCGCAGACCGATCAGCACGACCCGCTTCGGATCGAGGCTGCGGTCTTCGAGCGCGATCGAGACGGGCATCCCGTGGACGTTGCCCGAGGGCGACGTCAGCGGCGTGTTGATGTCGCCGTGGGCGTCGACCCAGATCAATCCCGGCTCGCGCTTGCGCGCACGCGCCACGCCGGCCAGCGTACCGATCGCGATCGAGTGATCGCCGCCGAGCACCAGCGGGAATCCGCCCGTGCCGATCGCTTCCTCGACGATTCGCGAAAGCTCGTCGCAGACGGCCAGAATGATCGGCAGGTATTTTGCGTTGCGAACCGCCTGCGCCGCATGCGACTCGACGACGGGGACCGGCAGGTTACCGTGATCGACGATGTTGGCGACGCCCAGCGCTTCCAAGCCCTCGCGCAGGCGTGCATAGCGGATGGCGAAGGGTCCCATGTCGACGCCCCGCCGGTCGGCACCGAGGTCCATCGGCACGCCGATGACGTCGATTCGCGCGGGCAGGCTCGCTGCGGCGCGCGAGCGTCCGGGGGAAGGCGAAGCCGTCATGTCGGCGCTTTCGCGGAGGAGCGCGTCGCCGCCCTGTGCGCTTCCAGCGCTTCCCGGCGCCGCTCGGCAGGCGTTCCGAGCGCGTCGAGCGCCGCCGCGGCGACCGCCAGCGCACCTTCGTCCTCGGGGACGATCGCGGCCCGCGCGCCGTCGGCGAGCAGGCCTTCCAAATCCTCGGTGAGGCTCGCACGGACGACGACGAAGGCGTGGCTGCGCGCGCGCACGCGGCGCAGGATCGCGGCATGGGCAGGGCTCTCGGGCGGGGTCACGACCAGCAGCCGCGTTCGCGAGCCGACCAACGCGTCGAGAATGCTTGGGTCGGCCGCGTCGCCCCGCGTGACGGAATAGCCTTGCTGCTCCGCGCTGCGGACCGCGTCGTTTCTGCGCTCGACCAGCGCGAACTGGATCGCCGAGCGCTGCAGCACGTCGGCGACGGCCTCGCCGACGCGGCCGAAGCCCACGACCACGACGGCCTCGCCCGAGCCGGCCGCGCCACCGGTCGCTCGGCCGGTGCCTGCGAGCGCGCGGACCGCCGGCGCGGCCAGCGTCGCGCAGCCGATCGAGACGAACGTAGCGCCCAGCAGCAAGTCGTATTCGGCCGAATTGAGACGGTGCGCGTCGCGCGCCGCGTTGGCGAGTACGACGTTGAACTCGCCGAGCGGAACCATCGCGAGCCCGACCAGCGGGACGCTCGCGCTCTCGAGCCCGGCGAGCCGCCCGAGCAGCGCCCAGCCGCCGAAGCGCACGGCGACGAGCGCGCCCGCGAACGCCAACAGAAGCAACGGATGCGTGCCGAGCGCGCGAGGGTCGAGCAGCATCCCCATCGAGACGAAGAACAACGACACGAAGATGGCCCGAAAGGGCGCGACGATCGACTGCACCATGCGGCTCCCGGCAGCTTCCGAGACGACCGCTCCGGCGATGAACGCGCCGAACTCGAAGGAGAGGCCAGCCAGGTATCCGAGCCACGCCGCCACCAGGGCGAGCGCAGCGAACGCGCCGAACAGCGCCTCGCCCGGCGCGCGTTCCAAGAGCCGCACGACCAAGCGGTGCAGCACCGTCGCGCCGAGCACGAGCGCTACGCCCACGAACGCGAGCGCGCGCAGTACCGGCGCGACGATTCCCGCGATCGTCAGCGCGCCGGGCGGGGCGGAGACGAGAACCAAGAGAGCGACGGCCGCGAGATCCTGTACGACCAGCAGCGCGATGGCGAAGTGGCCGGCGGGCGCGCGCTCGATGCGCAGCTGGCGCAACAACGCCGCGCCGATCGCGGTGCTCGAGAGCACGACGATCAAGGCCAGCGTGATCGGATGCGGCAGGTGCGCGAAGGCGGCGATCGCCCACGCGACGACGGCGAACAGCGCCATCAACGCGACGTTGCCGGCCAGCGCGACGCTTCCGATCGAGCGCAGCTCGCCGGGCGAGAAGCCCAAACCCAAACTGAACAGCAAGAAGATCAGCCCGAGCTCGGCGAGCGCCTCGATCGTGCCGCTGCGCGCGACGAAGCCCGGCGTGAACGGCCCAATCGCGACGCCCGCGACGATGTAGCCTACGACCGGATTGATGCGCAGGCGCGACGCCAGCGCGCCGCCGCCGCCGGCGGCGACCAAAGCGACGGTCAGGTCGCGCAGAAACTCGAGTTTGTCGTACAGGTCAGGAGCGGCTCGCGCCCGCCTTGCGCGACTCCGTGACGCGCGCCGGGACGGGTCGCTCGGTGACGGCGGCGGTGTCGGGCGCGCGTTCGATCGGATAACGCGGCACCAAGTGAACGATGAGGACGCGCAATGCCGCGGCGATCGGCACGGCCACGAACATGCCGCCGATGCCGGCCAGCTCGGCGCCGATCAAGATGGCGATGATCACCGTCAAGGGCGAGAGCCCGACCGAGTCGCTCACGATCTTGGGCGCGATCACGTGGCCTTCGAGCTGGAAGATCACGACGAAGGCGACGGCGATGATCGCTGCGTGCTGCCACCCGTCGTTGAACAGCGCGAGCAGCACCGAGGGCACGAAGGCGACGACCGCGCCGACGTACGGGATCGCGTCGAAGAGCCCGGCGACCACGCCGATCAGCACCGCGTAGCGAATGTGCATGATCAGCAAGACGACGGTGATCGCGGCGCCGATCGTCGCGCCGACGGTCAGCTGGCCGCGAATGAAGCCGCCCAGCACATGATCGAGATCGCGCATGATGGCGAGCGTTTTCGCGCGAGCGCGCGGCGGCACGACGCCGAGGAAAGCGCACTCGATCTCGGTGGCTTCGAGCATGATGTAGACCGAGATGACCGGTATGACGATGACCGTCGCGACCACCGCGACGGTCGAGAGCAGCAGCGTGAAGAAACGCGAGGCCGCCGCGCCCGCGTACGTTTCGCCCAAGCTCGCCGCTTGCGGCGCGAGCCCCGCGAGATAGTCGCGCAGCTGCCCGGGCAGGTGCGCGACGACCGGGTTGTTCGGATCGCTGAAGAAGCTCTGTGCGTTGTGCACGATCGAGGGCATCGCCTTGACGAGCGACTGCGCGTCGCTGGCGAGCGCCGGCACGACCACCGCCGCGCCGAAGCCGCCGACGATCAGAATTGCCAAATAGACGAGGACGATCGACCAGACGACCGGCAGTCTCTGATTGAGCCAGCGCACCGCCGGAAAGATGACGTAGGTGAAAAAGATCGCCCCGATCATGATGACCGCGAACCCGCTCACCCGCCCCAAGAAGTCGAGCACGGCCGAGAGCGCGATTGCGGCAAGCACGACCAGCGCTAGCACCTTGAGCGCGAACGTCACGCGCCGTTCGGCGCGCGAGCGGCGCAGTGCAGCCGGGCGTCTTCCCGTATTCATCCAGAGAGAGTATCACACGATGCAACGCGAGTTTCCCTCGGAGACCGAAATCCCGATGGACGCCCCGTACGCGCCCGAACCCGAGCCGCCGGGCGAGCCGTCCCCAATCCGGCAGCCGCCGAGCGAGCTTCCCCCGCTCCTGCCGGACCCGGTTCCGGCGCCGGCGTAGGCGCCGGAAGGCGGCGCCGGCGCAAAGCCGGAGGCTTCCTTAGCTCGCGCGCGTAGTGGCCAGGACATGAGTGCTCGCCGCGCGCGCGCGACGCTATCGCTCGCGCTCGTCCTTGGATTTGCCGCCTTGGTCGCCGGCTGTGGCGGCGGCTCTTCGAAAGCCGGTTCGGCCGCCAGCCCACCGGCGCTGCGGCTTGCGCTGGTGAGTCGCGTGGGCAGTCTGGGCGAGCGTGACTCGGCCTATGCCGGTTTGCTCGCGGCGCAGCGGCATTTGGGTGCTTCGATCGCCGTCTTCGATTCGAAGACGCCGTCCGATTACGCATCGAACCTGGCGCTGCTCGCCGACGAAGACTACGACCAGATCTTCGCGGTCGGCTATCCGCTCGGCCCCGATCTCGACCGCATCGCACGCGGTTATCCCAAAAGGCATTTCGCGATCGTCGACGCCATCGTCGATCAGCCGAACGTGGTCTCGGTCGTCTTTCGCGAGCAAGACGGCGCGTTTCTCGCCGGGTCGCTCGCGGCGTTGATGAGCAAGAGCAAGACGATCGCCTTCCTCGGCGACGTCGCAAGCCCGCTCTCGCAGAAATACGAGACCGGCTTCGCCGCCGGTGCGCGGCAGATCGGCCTGCGCGTCCGCGTGCTCGACGACTATACGGGCTCGCCGCAGGATGCCGCCGCCGGCAAGCGGCTAGCAGCCGCGCTCTTCGACAAGGGCGCCGACGTCGTGTTCGTAGCAGCCGGCAAAGCCGGCCTGGGCGCCTTCGACGAAGTGCGCGCGCGCAAAGGCGACTATCTGATCGGGAGCGGCACGGACCAAGACGCGCTGGTCCCGGGCAAGGTCCTCACCAGCATGCTCAAACGGGTCGACACCGTGGTGTTCACGCTCGCTCAGGAGAGCCTCGCTCAGAAGACGCCGAGCGGAACGCTCAGCTTCGGTCTCGCCGAGGGCGGCGTCGGACTGACTGATTTCCGCTACACCAAAGGCATCGTCGGCGCGGCGAAGCTGGCGCGTCTGGCCGCGCTCGAACGGGCGGTCGCCGACGGCGGGATCGAGCCTCCCCAGAATCGAACCGAGCTGGCCGCTTTCAAGCCGGTCTCTTTTTGAGATTTAAGAGCGTTAAGTTACACCGCGTGTCGGAAGGTGTCGGCGCGGCAAACGTTGACATTCTCGGCTAATCCGATGTTGCGCCATTGTCGCGTTCAGCTCTGGTATCTTGCATTTGTGGCGTGCCTTGCATTCGCGCTGTCCGCGCCAGCGCAAGCGCAGATCGCACCCGCCCCGATGAGCGAGCTTCAGCAGCAGCTCGTGCTGGCCGTCGGACATGCGCCCGGCCGCGTCGGGATCGCCGTCGAGGACCTCGCGACCGGGTACGTCTCGGAGATCAACGGCGGGGCGAACCTGCCGGCCGCATCGACCATCAAGATTCCGGTCATGGTCGAGGTCTTCAAGCAGATGCAGGAAGGCGACATCGACCTCAACACGGTCGTCCACCTCGAAGCGAGCGACCGCGACTGGGGCTGGGGCGACATGGCCGACGCCGCGCCCGGCACGGCCCGCACCGTCAAACAGCTGCTCTGGCTGATGATCACCAACAGCGACAACACCGCCACGAACATGCTGATCCGCTTGGTCGGACGCTCGCAGGTCAATGCGGAGATGGCCGACCTGGGCTTGCACAGCACGCGCTTGGGCGACTACATCCGCTCGGACACGGACGACATCCGCTACGCGCTGCGCACCAGTCCGAACGACATGGTCAAGCTGCTCGACGAGATCGCGCGCCTCCGGCTGGTCGACGAGTGGTCCTCACGCGAGATGCTCGCTATCCTTAGCGGCCAACATCACAACGGGCTCTTGCCGGTGCCGCTGCCCAAGGACGTCAAGATCGCGCACAAGACCGGCTCCTTGCACGACACGCTCAACGACGTCGGCATCGTCTATCACGACCAGGAGCCGTACATCATCGCCGTGATGACGACGCAGCTCCCCGACCTCGACCTCGGCCGCGCCTTCATCCACAAGGTCTCGCGCATCGCGTTCGACGAGCTTTCTCGCGTCGCGGCCTGGCGCGAGGAAGCTGGCGTGCCGGCCTTCGAGATGGCCGGCACCGGTGATGAGGCGACGCCCGCAGTCGCCGCTCCGCCGTCACCCGACGTCAAGATGTGGGGCTCGAGCACCGCACCCTTGCTGACGCCGAGCGAAGGGGCCGCGGCCGACCGCGACCCGACGAGGAGCGATTACTAATGGACCGTCTCCGACGCAGGTGCTAAGCGCCCGTTCCAGCGGCGCGCTTGCGTCAGGCGACGACGCGGCGCCGCGCGTAGACCGGCGTCAGCATCGAGCGATAGGCCGGCTCACGTCCGCCGGTGATCGCTTCCAGGAAGTCGCTGAGCTGGGTCGTCATCGCGCCCTTCTTTCCGCTGCCCACGGCCCGGTTGTCGACCGCCCGGATGAACGAGATTCCCGCGGCGGTTCCGGTGAGGAAGATCTCGTCGGCCGTGTACAGCTCGCTGCGGTCGATCTGGCGCTCGTGGACGGCGAAGCCGAACTCGTTCCTCGCGACCGCGATGACGGTGCGCCGCGTGATGCCTTCGAGCACGTTCTGCGAGACGTCGGGCGTACTGAGGACGCCGTTCTTGACCAGGAACAGGTTGGCGGCCGACCCTTCGGCGACGTGGCCGTCGGCATTGAGCATGATCGCCTCGTCGAAGCCGTTGAGGTGCGCGTCGCTCTTGGCCAGCGCCGAATTGATGTAAACGCCCGTGACCTTGGCGCGCGCCGGGGCGGAATTGTCGTCCATCCGCCGCCATGAGCTGATGCACGTGTTCAGGCCGGACTCCGCGTCGTAATACTTGTCGAACGGGATCGCGATGATCGCGAAAGCGTCGGTGACCGAGTGCAAGCGAACGCCGATCTCCTCGGCACCTTTGTAGAGCAGCGGGCGAATATACACGTTCTGTTCGAAGTGGTTGGCGGCGCAAAGCTCGACCGTCAGCTCGACCAGCTCGTCGAGGCTCTGCCGCAGTTCCATCAGCAGAATCTTCGCGGAAGCGTGCAGGCGCTCGTAGTGGTCGCGCGGTTGCAGCAGATAGAGCTCGCGGTCCTGCGGGTTCCAGTAGCCGCGAATTCCTTCGAAGCAGCCCGTGCCGTAATTGAGGCCGTGCGTGAGCAAGCCGACGCGCGCATCGTCGTACTTCATGAAACGGCCTTGCGCGAAGACGGTCGATTCGTGAATGTCCATGCCCGTTTCTTCGCGAGCGCCGGGGCGCGGGCATTCTGTCCGAGGGAGAAGCTCGCACCAAGCGGGTATGAAGCGTGACGATGCTGGAAGGATCGCGCGCTTTCGACATTACGTGGGGAACGCTCACCGCTGCCGCTTGCCTGGTGCCGGCCGCGATCGTTCTCACTCGCTGGTTTCGGCGAGGCTTGCCTTCGGTATTCGGGGCCGCGACCGATCCGCGGCGGCGGCTGGAAGGCGCCTGGGGCGTCTTCGGCATGGTGATGGGCTCGACAAACTTCGGCTGCCGCTTCGTGCGGCACGGCCACCTCCCCGGGGTCCACGAAGGCTACGCGTTGATCACCCTGACCTATCTCGTCGTCGTCGGTCCGCCGGTCGCGCGCGTCGTCGCGAGCTGGCTCCGCGCGCCGGCCGTTAACGGTTTCTTGCGCCGTTCGGCCTGAGCGCGCATGCCTCGACGCCCTGCGACCGCGTGCGACACGATGCGGCTGCCGCTCGCAGCGAGCCTCAGCTTGATCGTCGCCGGGCCGGTCGCGGCCGAATCCGCCGCGACGCTGTTGCCCGCGGAATGGTCGCTTTCACCTCCGCCCGGCCCGCTGAGCGCGACTGGGACGCTGCCCGCCAGTGCCGCGCTCACCGCCAGCGGCGCGCACCTGGTCGTCGTCGAGGCCGGCGCCGGGCCGGCCGCGATTCGCATCCTCGACCCGATCACGCTAAGCGACGACGATGCGATCGGCGTCGTCGACCTCGCGCGCGGCAAGCGCGTCGCCGGCGCCAACGTCGGATTGTACGGAGCCGGCGCGGCGCGACCGCGCTACGGAGCCTTCGACCGGTGAACGCCGCGCTGACCGCCACGACCGTCTTTCTCGCCAGCGGCGTGGAATCCGTCGAAGCGCTCACCATCGTGCTTGCGGTCGGGGTCACGCGCGGCTGGAGCATCGCGCTGCGCGGCGCGGCCTGGGCGCTCGCCGCGCTCGCCGCTCTCGTTGCCACGCTGGGGCCGGCGCTCATCACCTTCGTTCCGCTGGCGGCGCTGCGCACCGTGGTCGGTGTGTTGCTGTTGCTCCTCGGCCTCGATTGGCTACGCAAAGCGATCCTGCGCTACGCCGGGCGCAAAGCGTTGCGCGACGAGGGAGCGGCCTACGAACGCAGCCTGCGGGAACTCGCGGGCGAAGCGCAGATCGCCGACCGCGTCGGCTTCGCGATGGCCTTCAAATCAACGTTCCTGGAAGGCCTCGAGGTCGCGGTCATCGTCATCACCATCGGCGCCTCCGCGAGCGGCGGAATTCCGCTCGCCTCGGCAGCCGCATTGCTCGCGGTGCTGGCGGTCGGAGCCGCCGGTTACGGCCTGCGCCGGCCGCTCGCGCGCGTTCCGGAGAACGCCATCAAGCTCGTTGCGGGCATCATGCTGACGTCGTTCGGAACGTTTTGGAGCGGCGAGGGCTTGGGGATCGCGTGGTGGCACGACGACCTGTCGATCGTGCTTCTGGCCGCGCTCTTCGGAGCGGTGAGCGCCACCCTCGTCGTCGCGGCGCGCCCGCGCCGGGCGGTTCAATCGTGAAGCGCGCCTGGCACTTTATCGCCGGCGACTCGCGCTCCACGTCGGCCGCGGTCGCCTGCGCGCTCATTTTCGGGGTCGCCGGCACGCATGCGAATTGGCCGAGCGTGAGCCTCGCCGCCGGCTATGCCGGCATTTTGGTGGCAGGACTCGCGCTCAGCGTTTTCGAGTAACGCGCGGATTTACAGTCCGTAGACCGACTTCAGGTCCAGCATCGCCTGCGTAAGCACCGCGTGATAGTTGCCGTCGGCCTTGTAACCGTACTTCTTGTCGATGTCGTCCATGACGGCTACGTGGATCGGGTGCGTCACCAGGCCGTCGAGCATGTACTCGACGTCGAACCAGCCGCCGGGCGTGACGCCGAGCTTGTAGAGTGCCGCGGCGAGTGCCTTGCCGTCGTCGGGTGAGGGCACGGGCGTCGTCGGCAGCGCGACCTTCGCGGCGGTTACTCTCGTCAGCGAATCATCGACCACGAAGTTGAAGACGGTTAGAAACGACTTGACGTTGTCGGCGCCGAACTTCTGCGTGAGCGAGTCGACCTCGGCTTGCGTTTTCGCGCCGGCGAGCACGCCGACGAGCTTGGTCGAGTCGAAACTCGACGGGCCGCCGCCGGCCTCGATCATCGAGAGCGTGGTCGGGAGGTTCGGGTTGCCGCCGTAGACGGGCGCGGAGCTGAAGCGGGCGGTATTCGGCGCGGCCGCCGGCGCGGGCGCGACCGACGTCAGCAACGCTGCGCTCGAGAGCAGAAAGCCAAACAAAGTTGCTTTACGATTCATCGTTATCTCCTGTTAAAAGTGCCGGCGAAGGTCACAGACGCATCGCACATCACCCAAACGGGGCAGGAGCCTTCCCGGATTTAGCCGGCAGCAATTTACCCGCGTCCGTCGAGCGGCCAAGCCTCGCGAGTAGGCTATTCTTGTGGGGTGAAGCGGTTCGCGCGTCGCGAACGCCCACGCATCAGACACCGAGCTCCTTTTCGGCGCCGCGGAACCCCGCGGTGCGCTTGACAGGGTGCGTTTCGTGACGGCTTGTCCGCGAGCCGATGCAGCATGAGATCGCACGCAAACGCCAGCCTTCATGCCGCCTTCGCAACAGCGGTTTGCGCTCCCGGCGTTTGTCACGGCGACTCGACGGCTTTCATGTTAGGATAGACTTAATCGCGACGCGTGAAGAGCTAAACCGTGAAGCTGCTCGGCAAGAATCTCTCGCGCCTGCGTTCGGAATTGCTGCGAAACGTGCCGTAGCAGCAATTTACAGCTATTGCCTTCGAGCTTAGAAGGTGCTGGAATAAGCGGCACGAGCCCTTGCTTCCCTGTACATCCCCTGTACGACCCCAGGAGGAAACGATGTTTCGTGCATTAATGATCGGCGCACTGTCGCTCTTCGCGCTTTCCGGCATCGCGTTCGCGCAGCAAACGGAGTACGGCACGGCTCCCGAAGCCAAGGCCATGCTCCTCCGCGCGATCCCGGAACTCAAGGCCAACGAGACCGCGGCGCTCGCGAAATTCAATCAAGGCGCGGACGGATTCAAAGACCGCGACCTCTACGTCTTCTGTTTCAATACCGCCGACGGCAAGTTCACGGCCCACCAGAAAGCTGCTCTCATCGGAACCGATGTCAGAGATCTCAAGGACAAGTCCGGAAACGCCTTCGGGCAAGACATCTACAAAGCGGTCAACGGCGAAAAGGACGGCGACATCACCGAGGTCAGCTACCTGTTCCCGCGCCCCGGCACGACCGATCCGGTGCCCAAAGTGTCCTATCTCACCAAAGTGGGAGACCAAGGCTGCGGAGTAGGCTACTACAAATAGCGCGCGCGATCTGTCGCCGCCAAGAGGAGCGACGAGCGCAGAACGACTAGGAGGGTGCGGAAACCCCCGCGTGCCACAAAGCGGCGTGGATTTTCCGCCGGATCGAGGCCGCGCCTAACGCGCATCCTGCGCTGCGCGGCATGCCTCCTTCCGCATCCGTGGAGGCTAGAGCCGCCGAGGGCGCAATGCCGGGGCGCATTGTAACCGAGGCGGCGACGAAGAGCCGACGGGAAAGCCACGTCGCGACTGGTGCGGGGGTTTTCCGCACCCTCCTAGACTAGCTAGCTAGAGGCCGAGTGCCAGCGAGTCGGCGCGCGGGTCGGCCCCGCCGGCCAGCGTGCCGCGTTCGCGGTCGACGGCGATCGCGTGCGCGTGGCCCAGCACGTTCTCGTACGGGCCGAGCACGTCGACATGATGGCCGCGCTCGCGCAGCTCGTGGACGATCCCTTCGTCGAAGCGCGACTCGACGCGCACGCTGTCGACGTAGGGCGAATCGCTGTCGCGGCCGTAGACGAAGCGCGGCGCGTCGATCGCCTGCTGCAGCGACATGCCGCGCTCGTAGACGTTGTGGATCAGTTGCGCGTGGGTCTGCGGCTGACCGTCGCCGCCCATCGTGCCGTAGACCAGCTCGGGGAAGCCGTCGCGCAACAGCATGCCCGGCGACAACGTGTGCAACGGACGGTTGCCGCCGGCGAGCTCGTTGGGATGGCCGCCTTCGAGCGAGAAGTAGGCGCCGCGATTGTGCAGGAAGACGCCCGTTCCGCTCGCCACCAGGCCCGAGCCGAAGTTCATGTACAAGCTCTCGATCAACGAGACGGCCCGGCCTTCGCGGTCGACCGCGACGAGCGCGATCGTTCCGCCGCGATCGGCGGCGCGCAAGCGCGGGCGCGCCCGGAGCGGATCGAGCCGGGCGCGCATGGCAGCCAACGCCTGCGGCGTCAGCAAGTCGTCGATCGGCCCGCGCATGACTGCCGGTTCGGCAAAACGCGCGTCGCGCAGATCGAACGCCTCTTTGATCGCCTCGATGGCCAAGTGGGTCCAATCGGACTCGCTCGCCGCACCGTCGTCGCGCAGCGCACCCAGGACCATCAAGGCGACCGCCGCCTGCGAGTTGGGCGGATGCGCGAAGATCTCGCGGCCGTGCCATTCGATGCGCAGCGGCCGCATGCGTTCGGTGCGTTGCGCTTGCAGGTCGGCGAGCGTCATCGGATTGCCCTGCCGTTGCAACGTCGCGCAGATCGCTTCCGCGATCGCGCCGCCGTAGAACGCGCCTGCGCCGCCGCGCCGAATCGCGAGCAGCGTGTCGGCCAGCGGAACGTTGCGCAGAACGTCGCCGGCGCGCGGCAGGCCGCGCGACAAAAAGAGCGCGCGAGCGTCGGGGTCAGCTTGGAGCATCGGCTCGTTGAGTGCGAAATACGCGGCGACCACGTCGGTCGCGACGAAACCGTCGCGTGCGTACCGTTCGGCCGGTTCGAGCAGCTCGTCGAGCCCGCGCGTGCCGTGGGCGGCGGCGACGTCTTCCCAGGAACGCACGCAGCCGGGCGTGGTCACCGTCAGCGCGCCGCGCAACGGCATCTCGCGCAGGCCGCGCTCGCGCAAGGCGCGCGCGTCAAGCGCGGCTGAGGCTCGGCCGCTGCCGTTGTACGCGATCGTCTCGCCGCTGCGCGGCTCGTGCACGAGCCAGAGCGCGTCACCGCCTATTCCGCAGCTGGCGGGGTAGACGACGGCGAGCACCGCGTTGGCGGCCATCGCGGCGTCGACCGCGTTTCCGCCGCGACGCAGGACGTCGACGCCGGCCGCCGTCGCTTGTGGATGCGGCGAAGCGAGCATGCCGCTCGTCGAGCGCGCAATCGCGCGGGACGGAAAGGGAAAGATGCTCATGCAAGAGCCCTACGCGCAGACCCGGACGGCTCCTGGTTCGCAGCCGGCGGAGGGCGTGTCCCGGCATGGAGAGCATAGGATCGGGACATGCGAAAGCTTGCCCTCGCGTTTGCCGTCTACGTCTCGATCGCGGTGGCGATCGCAGTCTGGCGCTGGCACGTGTGGAGCTGGGGAGCCGACGCGGGGACCTTCACGCAGGTCATCGCTGACGCGTTCGGGGGATTTCGCGACGGGCCCGAGCAGGGAACGCACTTTCGTTTCCACTGGGCGCCGCTGCTCGCGACGCTCGAGCCGCTCGTGATGCTGACCCATTCGCCGCTCTCGCTTCAGTTCGCGCAAGCGGTCCTGATCGGGCTCAGCGCCTTTCCGTTAGCGGCGCTGGCGCGCGCGTATGTGCCAGCCGCGAGCGCGGCGCGCTACGGCATGCTCGCATTGCTCTATCCGCCGCTCGTCGGCGTCGCGTTCACCGAGTTTCACGAGATCGCATTCTTTCCGGCGCTTGCGCTGGCGCTGATGTGGGCCGCCGACCGGGCGCGCTGGGGCTGGTTCGCGGCGTTCGCGCTCGCCGCCGCGCTCGTGCGGGAAGAAGTCTGCCTCGTGCTGATCGTCTTCGGGCTCGCGTTGGCCGCACTCGGCGTTCTGCGGCGCAACGCCCGGGGTAATGCCGGCCTGCTCGTCGGCGAGCCGCTGGAGGCGGCCCGACTCGCGCTTGCCGGGCTCGGCCTGGCCGCGCTCAACCTCGGCGCGCTCGGCTTCTACTACGGCGTCCTCATCCCGCGCATCGGCCCATGGGCACCCTCGCGCTTCTACGAGTACCCGTTCGCCTACGGGCCCGTTCAACTCGTAGCCGCACTCGTGCTCCATCCCGCGTATCTGGGACAGATCCTGACGTTTCAGCGCTTTACCTATCTGCTGGAAGCGCTCGTCCCGCTGGCATTCCTGCCGCTCTTCTCGCGTTGGAGCCTGCTGGCCGTCCCGGGCCTGGTCGCCGTCCTGCTCTCGAGCGATGGGGTCGTCTGGCGGATGGGCTCGCACTACGCCGCGGTTTGGATTCCGTTTCTGCTGCTCGGAGCTGTAGCGAGGCTGGTGCACCTCGAGCGCGAAGGCGCGAGCGTCGCGCTGTCACGCGGATACCGAGCGGCGGTGGCGCTTTGCGTGGTGTTTCTGGTGGCGTTCAACCCGACGCATATCGGGCATTATCTGCGCCCGCCGTACGCCGACGTCGCCGACGCTAGCAAGGCGCTGAGCCTCGTCCCGCCCGGCGCGCAATTGGTCACGCACGACGAGTGGTTCGTGCACGTCGCCTACTCGCATCGCAACGCGACGACGTACTTCTGTCCCTATGAAACCTACGCGGTCTATGCCGACGACTTTGCGGGGACGTACTTTCAGCACGACATTCGCCCCGAGCTCGAGGCCGAAGTTTCCGACGGGCGCACGCAGGTCGTCGCCACCTTCGGCAAGGTGAAGGTCTACAAGCGCCGGCCCCCGCCCGGCGCGCACGTGGGCAACTGCATCACTCCCGGCGACTCCCGCTACAGGCCGCCGCTCGAGGCCGTGGGCTGGAAAGGATGAACGAGCCCGGCCGCACGCCCCGTCCTCGGAGCATTGGCGAAGACGCGCCGATGCGGTATGGTTCGCTGAAGGAACCGCCCACCGAAAGGCTGCGACCGTGGACCTGATCCGAGCTTCCTTCGTCACATCGCTCGCGCTGACGCTCGGCGCCGCGTACGCCCCGGCGCTCGCCGCGACGCGACCGCCGTGCGCGATGCCCTCGTACGCGAGCGCGCCGGAAAGCTACGCAGTGGTCGTGCCGACCGCCGGCAGCAGGCAAGTCGCAGGCGAACTGCTCGCGACCTCCGACGCAGGCCGCAGCTGGCGGCGTTCGGCTCTCGAGACGGCCCAAGGCTGTCCGGTCGATGTCGCCCAGGGGACCGGCACGCGGGTGGTGCGCTGCGGAGGCGTCGTCTGGTACGTGCGCGACTTCGGCGCTCGCAACGGCGCGCGCGGCTACGTGTTCGCGCGCGACTGACCCATGCAGGCAACTGCGAGAACGCCCGTCGTAACGGACGTCCTCGCCAGCTGGAACGCCTAGGTTGCCGGTGCGGCGACGGCGACCGAGCCGGACGGTTTCTTCGTCAGGAACGGAAGGATCGTCGCTACCAAAAGCATCACCGCGACCGGGATGAGCGCGCCCGAGAACGAGCCGGTCGCGTCCTTCACCTTGGCGGCGATGAGCGGGCCGACGAGGCCGCCGAAGCCCCAGGCCGTGATGATCATGCCGTAGTTGACGCCGAGATATTTGGTCCCGAAGTAATCGGCGTTGAACGACGGCATCGTGCCGAAGCCGCCGCCGTAGCAGAGCAGCACGATCGCGAACGCGATCAAGACCGCCGGCAGACTGTGCAGGCCGGCCAAGACGAAGAACACGATCACCTGCGAACCGAAGATCAGCGCGAAGGCCAGGTTGCGGCCGATGCGGTCCGAGACGGCGCCCCAAAAGAAACGCCCGAGCCCGTTGAAGATCGCCACCAAACCGTAGGCCGGGACGGCGACGGCCGCGGTCGCGCCGGTGAGCTCGCGCATGATCGGCACCGCATTGCTGATCACGAGAATGCCGGCGGTGACGTTGAGGAAGAGCATCAGCCAGAGCAGATAGAACTGCGGGGTGACCAGAACTTGGTTGGGCGTATAGCTGGTTTGCGACGCGGCCGCGGCCGCGGTTGCGCCGGCAACGCTGTAGCCGGCCGGCGGATTGCGTAGGAGCGAAGCGCACACGCCACCGACGATCGCGATGGCGATCCCCGTGGCGATGAAGACTCCGAAGATAGCGGAGACGTCGCTCGGCGGCAGGGCGTATTGTGTCGGGTCAAACGCCGTTCCCGCTTTGACGGCGGCGGCCTTCGCATCGGCGAACGCGGCCGCGTGCTTGGCCGCCGCCTGGAACGGACCGATCGCCTTGAGGACGAAGCCGTACACGAACGCGCCGAGACCGAAGCCCATCACGACCATGCCGCTGGCGAGGCCGCGCTTGTCGGGAAACCACTTCGTGACGGTCGCGACCGGCGTGATGTACGCCATGCCGTTGCCCAGACCGCCGATGACTCCGTACGTCAGGTACAACCAGGCCGGGCCGAGCCGCGCCGTGCCGAGGCCGGCGAGCAGGTTTCCCAGACCCCACAGCAGCACGCCGACGAGCGTCACCGTGCGCGGGCCGACGGCATCCTGCCAGCGGCCGCCGAGGACAGCGCCCAAGCCCAGAAAGAAGATCGCGACCGCGAACGCCCAGGTCGTCGTCTGATTCGACCAGTTGAAGCTCGCGATCAGCGGCTGCGTGAACGAACTCCACGAATACACCGTGCCGAGACAGATCATCACGATCGTGCCCGCGGCCGCGATCGACCATCGGTTCGGCGTGCTCGCCTGCGATGCCATCCATACCTCCCCAAAATGTAATGTCCGGCCCGGCGGCCGGCGGTAGAACGTTCTTTTACGAGCTTTCTTTTTCGCGCTTATTAACTATTGAACGTTATGGGGCGGAGCGCGTCAGCGAAGCGTGTCAGCGCAATGCTGCGGCGACTTCCCCGCCGGCGGCGAGCTTGATCGCACAGAACTTGAACTCCGGAATCTTTCCGAACGGGTCGATCGCGTCGTTGGTCAACAAGTTCGCTGCCGCCTCATTGTAGGCGAAGGGCATGAACAGCGTGCCGCGCGCCATGCCCCGGTCCGCGCGCGCGTACGCCGTCAGTTCGCCGCGACGCGACTGAAGCAAGATCGAGTCGCCCGGCGCGACGCCGATCGAGGCCAAGTCGTCGGGGTGAATGCTGACGACCGGGTCGGGTTCGAGCGCGTCGAGCACGCTCGCCCGCCGAGTCATCGCGCCGGTATGCCAGTGTTCGAGTTGCCGCCCGGTCGTGAAGACGAACGGATACTCGTCGTCCGGCAACTCGTCCGCGTGGGTGAACTCCGCGGGCATGAAGAGCGCCCGGCCGCCCGCCCGCGGGAACGTCTCCGTGAAGATGGTCGGCGTTCCCGGGTCGCCTTCTTTCGCCAACGGGTACGTGCACGAACCCTCGCGCTCGAGCCGTTCCCACGTGATGCCGGCTACGCTCGGCATCGCGCGGCGAATCTCCGCGAAGACGTCAGCCGGCCCCGCGTAATTCCAGTCGAGCCCCAAGCGGCGCGCGATCTCCTGGACGATCCAGAGATCTTGCCGTGCTTGGCCGGGCGGATCGAGCGCCTGGCGGCCGAGCTGCACGCGCCGGTCCGTGTTGGTGAAGGTCCCCGTCTTCTCGGGAAAGGCCGATGCGGGCAAGATGACGTCGGCGAAGCCCGCGGTCTCGGTCAGGAAGATCTCTTGGACCACGAGATGTTCGAGCCTGGAGAGCGCAACCCGCGCGTGCTCGACGTTGGGATCGGACATCGCGGGGTTCTCGCCCATCACGTACATGCCGCGAATCGTGCCGGCATAGGCCGCCTCGGTGATCTCGGTGACCGTCAGACCGGGAGCGGAATCGAGCGGCGTACCCCAGAGCTCTTCGAACTTACGCCGCGCGCCTTCGTTGTCGACGCGCTGATAATCCGGGAAGACCATCGGAATCAAGCCGACGTCGGAGGCGCCTTGCACGTTGTTTTGACCGCGCAGCGGGTGCAGCCCCGAACCCGGTTTGCCGATCTGTCCGGTCAACAGCGCGAGCGAGATCAAGCAACGCGCGTTGTCGGTGCCGTGGATGTGCTGCGAGACGCCCATGCCCCAGAAGATCATCGAGCCCTTCGAGGTCGCATACAGGCGCGCAACCTCGCGGATCGTATGGGCCGGAATGCCGCAGACCGGCGCGACCTTCTCGGGGGCGTACGCGGCCACGGTGTGCGCCAGCGCCGCGTAGTTCTCGGTGCGTTCGCGGATGAAGGCTTCGTCGGTCAAGCCCTCGGCGATGACGACGTGCATCATGGCGTTGAGCAGCGCGACGTCGGTGTCGGGCCGGAACTGAAGGAAGTAGGTTGCGTGCCGCGCGATGTCGGAGCGGCGCGGATCCATCACGATGAGCTTCGTGCCGGCCTTGGCGGCGTTCTTCATAAAGGTCGCCGCGACCGGATGGTTCACCGTCGGATTGGAACCGATGACGATCGCGACCTCGGCCAGCGCGACGTCGGCGACCTGATTGGAAACGGCGCCCGAGCCGATGTCCTCGAGCAGCGCCGCGACCGACGACGCGTGACAGAGCCGCGTGCAATGGTCGACGTTGTTCGTGCCGAAGCCGGTGCGCACGAGCTTCTGGAACAGGTACGCTTCTTCGTTGCTGCCCTTGGCCGAGCCGAAGCCCGCGAGCGCGTTGGGACCATGCGTGTCGCGAATCGCGCGCAGCTTGCTGGCGGCCAGGTCGAGCGCCTCGTCCCAGGTCGCCTCGCGAAACACGTCCCACATCTTCTCGGGGTCGAGCAGCTCGGGGGTCTTGGGAACGCCGGCCTTGCGAATCAGCGGCGTGGTGAGCCGCAGAGGACTGTGAACGTAGTCGAAGCCGAAGCGCCCCTTGACGCAGAGCCGGCTCGCGTTCGACGGACCGTCGCGGCCTTCGACGTACAGGATCTTGTTGTCCGAGACGTTGTACGTCAGCAGGCAGCCGACGCCGCAATACGGGCAGGCCGAGTCGACCTGCTTCTGCGGAAGCATCAGCGCGACGTCGTTGGCGGGCGCGAGCGCGCCGGTCGGGCAGGCTTGCACGCACTCGCCGCAAGCCACGCACGAGCTGAGGCCCATCGGATCGTCGAGATCGAAGACGATCTTCGCGTGATCGCCGCGCCACGCGTAGCCGATGACGTCGTTGACCTGTTCCTCGCGGCAGGCGCGCACGCAGCGGGCGCACTGAATGCACGCGTCGAGGTTGACCGACATCGCGGGGTGCGAGAAGTCGGGCGCGGGTTCAACGCGCTGGGGGAAGCGCGGCTTGCCCAGGCCGAGCCACGCGGCCCAGCGGTCGAGCTCGGATGCGCGCTCGTAGGGCGACGCGCCTTGGCCGGGCATGTCGCTGAGCAGCAGCTCGGCGACGAGCGACTGCGATCTCCGCGCGCGCGGACTGTCGGTCTTGATCTTCATCCCTTGGTACGGACGGCGGCAGCATGACGGCGCGAGGACCCGTTCGCCCTCGACCTCGACCACGCACACGCGGCAGTTGCCGTCGGGACGGTAGCCGTCCTTGTAACACAGCCGCGGAATCGTGACGCCGTGGCGGTCCGCGGCCTGCAAGATCGTCTCGTTCCCTTCCGCCGCGATCGTCTGACCGTCGAGCGTGAAGCTTACCGCTCCGGTGCGTTCGCTCTCGGGCGCCCCCGTCACCATCGTCGCCATCTCAGCCCTCAAACTCCCACGGGAAGTATTTCAGCGCGCACAGATACGGATTGGAAGCGGCTTGCCCGAGGCCGCAGATCGAGGCGTCCATCATCACTTTGGAAAGCTCTTCGAGCAGCGGCCGATCCCAAACGTCGCGCTCCATCAGGGAGACCGCCTTGGCCGTCCCGACACGGCAAGGCGTGCACTGACCGCACGACTCGTCGCGGAAGAAGCGCAACGCATTGAGCGCGGCATGCCGCGCGCTGTCCTTGTGCGAGAGCACGACGATCGCGGCCGAGCCGATGAAGCAACCGTACCTGTTGAGCGTGTCGAAGTCGAGCGGAACGTGGCCGAGCGTCGCCGGCAAGATTCCGCCCGACGCGCCGCCGGGCAGGAAGGCGTAGAACTCGTGTCCCGGCTGCATGCCGCCGGCGTATTCCTGGATCAGCTCGTGCGCGCTGATGCCCGCCGGCGCGAGATGCACGCCGGGTTTTTGCACGCGCCCGCTCACCGAGAAGTTTCGCAGACCGCTGCGCCCGTTGCGGCCGAACGAAGCAAACCACGCCGGGCCTTCCTCGACGATCTCGCGCACCCAGTAGAGCGTCTCCATGTTGTGCTGCAGCGTCGGGCGGCCGAACAAACCGACTTGCGCGACGAAGGGCGGACGCAAGCGGGGCACGCCGCGCTTGCCCTCGATCGACTCGATCATCGCCGACTCTTCGCCGCAAATGTAGGCGCCCGCGCCGCGCCGCAACTCGATCTGGGGAAGCGGCACCGGCGGATCCTTGTGCAGCACGGCGAGCTCGTCGGTCAGAATCTTGCGAGCGTGCGCGTACTCGTCGCGCAGGTACATGTAGATGCGCTCGACCCCGACCGCCCAGGCCGCGATCAGCATCCCTTCCAAAAAGCGGTGCGGGTCGCGCTCGAGATGCCAGCGGTCCTTGAACGTGCCCGGCTCGCCTTCGTCGATGTTCACCGCCATCATTCGCGGCGCAGGTTCGCTGCGCACGATCCGCCACTTGCGGCCGGTCGGGAAGCCTGCCCCGCCCAGGCCGCGCAGGCCGGAGTTCTCCATCAAGGCGATCAAATCGTCCGCGCTGCGCTCGCCACGGACGCACTGCTTGAGAATGCTGTAGCCGCCGTCAGCCACGTAGCGAGGGTAGGTCGCGTAGTGCGGGATCACCGGCTCGACCTCGTGCCGCTCGAGCGCGGCTTCGACGCTTTCGAGGTTCGCGTCCCCGATCGCGTTTTGCCCGACAACGGCCACCGGTGCCGTTTCACAGCGTCCGACACAAGGCGCGGAGATAACGCGGACGTTTTCGCCGGCTACGCCGCTACGCAGCAGCGCGACCAGGTCTTGCGCGCCGGCGAGCTCGCAGGCAAGGCCCTCGCAGACCCGCACGGTGACGTCGGCGGGACGCGCCTCGCCGTCCTTGAGGACGTCGAAGTGATGGTAGAAGGTCGCGACCTCGAAGACCTCGACCGGTGCGAGGCGCATCTCCTCGGCCAGCGCGACGATGTGCGCAGGCGAAAGGCACTTATAACGGTCCTGAACCTTGTGCAGGTGCTCGACGAGCAAGTCGCGGCTGCGCGGCTGGTCGCCGAGCAGGGCTCGTACCTCGAGCAACGCCTGCGGGTCGACCGGCCGGCCCTTGCCTTCGCGCCGCTTTTTGCGCCGTCCGGCTCCGTCGTCTATTCCCGGCGGCCGCGCCGCTACGCCGAGTGGAACCCCGCCGATGAGATCGATCGTGTCCAATCGATGCCCCCTATAGGCCCTCTTGTGCCCCGAATTTTCCGCATCGCGACGGGCGGGCGCTATTCGCTGCCGTCTCCCACCTCTTGCAGCGGTGCGATTCCATAAAAGCTTCCGCCGCGCTCCAAAGCTTCGCGCTCGTTAAACGGCTCCGCCTCGTTCTCGGTCTTCTCTTCCGGCTGATGAAAAGCGGTCAGCGGCTGCTCGACTGCTGGGCGGCCAACAACGTTGGCACCCTCGGCACCGCCCTCAGGCTTGGTCGTCCCGGTCAACCGGTCGCTGTCGACGATGGGATCAGGACCCTCGGCACGTTCGTCCATGCCGCTTGGCGTTTCGTGGAAGGTAGCCATAGTTAAGAATTGCACGAATTGCCGAGCGCTCCCGCTTGCGGCGGCGAGCCGGTCTTAAGCCGTCACCATACGCCACGGCGCGGGCTTTTCAGGTCTGCTCTCTACCCAGCCGGCAACAAGACAGTCTCCGGACAAATCGCTCGATCACTCGAGCGAATCGCGATCGAATCGACGCGCTATCAGTTGTGGCGTCCGCTTCGACCTCAACCAACCATTGCGCTCGAATGAAGCCTCGAACTTCAACGAAGGTGCATGCCGGACGAACATCCGCAAAGAACTAGCCGACCTCTAGCCCTTACGAGTAGCCCTTACGAGGAGCGTCAGACCGCGGCGGGCTCGGCCTCGCGCTTCCCGTTCGTCTCCGCCGCGGCGGGTTGGCTCGTGCCGTTCCTGGCCGGACTCGTCTTGCGCGGCGGTAAGGCTCGCAATCCGAGCAGTGCGACCGTCGCGAGCGCCGGCAGCAAGCCGGGCTTGATGAGCCGCGGGTCGAGCTGCGCCATGTAGCGCCGGTTCTCGACCAGTGCGGCTTCCAGGAACATCTGCGGCGTGAGATCTTCGATCACCGAGGCGGCGCCGCTCGCCGAAAAACCAGTGGCCTTGGCGTCGCCCGCGAACGAGTCGATCATCTTCTTGAGCGCCCGCCCGTAGTTGCCGAACATCGCCGGGGTGCGCTGCAGGATGCCGGCACGGCCGGCCTGGACTTCCTCGTAGCGGATCCAGTTGACGAAGAACGTGACGTGCCGCGCTTCTTCCCACAGCACCGTGTCGAAGATGGCCAAGAAGTCTTCGGGAAAATACTGGATCTTGCGCCCGAGCGCGAACAAGCCGAAGCCCAAGAACGAGTCCAGGCACTCTTCATAGCCGAAGGTCACGAACTCTTCGCGCGAGCTGCCTTCGTAATCGACGGTGACGTCCTTGGCGGGCAGCTGATAACGCTCGATCAGATGCTGCATCAGCCGAGCGTGGCGTGTCTCTTCGAGCGCCTGGACCTGCATCGCTTCGCGAATGAGTGGGTCCTCGATCGTCCGCGCGAACTCGTCGACCATCACTCCGGCACGCGATTCGACGCCGCGCGCGGTGCCCCAAAACGGGATGGAGCGCAGCCGCTCGAGGTAGATCGCGTCGAGCGCCGGCCACGGCAGATCGGCCGGCTCGAAGCGCTTGTGCGAGTCGATGAACGTGGTGCAGAAGAGCAGCTTGTGCTCGTATGTTCCCGGCTTCATGCGATGCACTTCGGACGCGACCGTTGACGGCCTGCCGACGTCAATCGTGCGCTTTGCGCTTTCGGGCGACGAACTCGAGGACGTCCTCGAGCGAGCGCGCGTTCAGTACTTCGTCCCGCCTAATCCAAGCCCGGCGCGCCTGGCCGACGGCATATTCGACATGCTCGAGCTGCGCGGCCGCGTGTGCGTCGCTGTCGAGACTGAAGGTCACCCCGAACTCGCGCGCACGCCGGGCGAGCGCGCTGGGCAAATCGAGCCTCCCGGGCTGGCCGTCGATCTCGAGCGCGGTGCCGGTTCGAGCCGCGGCCGCGAACACGACGTCGTAGTCGAACTCGTAGCCGTCGAAGGCGCCGACCTGCCGGCCGGTCGGGTGTCCGATGATGTTGACATAGCGGTTTCCGCAGGCGCGCACGAGCCGCTCGGTCATCTCGGCGCGCGACAGGTTCAACGCGCCGTGGACGCTCGCAACGACCAGGTCGAGCTCGGCGAGGACCTCGGGCGCGTAGTCGAGCGAGCCGTCGGGGAGGATGTCCACCTCGGCCGAGCAGAGCGTGCGGATTCCGTACTTGTCGCCGAGCGCGCGAACCTTCGCGCGCTGCTCGCGCAGCGTGGCCGGATCGAGCCCCCAGCGGCCGCGGCCCCACGAGTGGTCCGAGATCGAGTGGTACGCGTAGCCGCGCGCCTTGGCCGCGGCGATCATCGCGTCGAGCGTGTCCTTCCCGTCGCTCCAGGTGCAGTGCATGTGAAAGTCGCCGCGCAGGTCGTCGAGCGAGACCGGCTCGGGCAGCGTGCCGTCGGCGGCCGCCTCGATCTCGCCCAGCCCCAGACGCATCTCGGGCGGAATGTAGGCGAGCCCGAGCGCGGCGTAGACTTCGAGCTCGGTGCGGCACGTCAAATTGTCGCCCGTGGTTACGTTGAGGATCCCGTTCTCGCTGACGCGCAGCCCCTTGCGAACCGCCGACTCGCGCAGCTGGATGTTGTGTTCGCGGCTGCCGGTGAAGTGTTGCAGCAGATTGCCGTAGACGTCCTCGGGCAGCACGCGCAGGTCGACTTGCAGCCCGTCCTCGAGCCAGATCGACGCTTTGGTCGAGCCCTCGGCCAGCACCGCGGCGGCCCGCTCCCAGCGCGTGAAGCGCTTGATCACGGCCTCGGGATCGGCCGAGGTGCAGATCAGGTCGATGTCGCCGACGGTCGCCTCCGCGCGCCGGACGCTGCCCGCGTAGGTCACGTTCTGGGCCGGCGAGCCGGCGGCCACGTAGTCGCCGATCGCCCGAGCGAGCGGCAGCGCGCGCCCGAGCGGCGTGCGCCGGCGCCGCCCTTTGTAGGCCAAGACGCCCCGCTTGATGTTCTCGATCGACTTGGGTCCCAGTCGCGCCATGCCCGTCAACAAACCTTCGTCGAGCGCCCGCTCGAGGGCGGCCAGCGACGCGATCCCGAGCTCTTTGTAGAGGGCCTGAGCCGTCTTCATGCCGATCCCGGAGACGCCCAGCACCTCCATCAGGCTCGGCGGATAGAGCCCCGCCAGCTCTTCGTAGTACGGGCTCGTCCCGCTGGCGACGATCTCGCCGATCCGGCCGGCGATCGTCTTGCCGATCCCCGGTAGCTTGGTGAGTTCGCCGGAGGCGATCAATTCGGGGACCGGCCCTGCGTTTTCCAGCGTCTCGGCCGCCCGCTCGTAGGCCATGAACTTGTAGAACGGCTCGCCCGCGAACTCCATCAGGGTTCGGATGTCTTTGAGCTTGCGGGCGATCTCGGCGTTGCTCGGAGCGGCCATCGCGGCTCGCGTTCGGCGGCTGCGGGGCCGCTCCCCACAGGACCGACCCCTGCCCAATCCGTACGAACGTCGTATGTTACGCGTCGACCGGCTGGCCCCACACGTCTTCAACCTTCCGGTCGAAAAGATGCGGGCGGGCTACTATTCGGACACGTACTTCAATCGCGCCCGCGAGATCCTCGAACGCGACGGGCACCATCCGCGCGTGCGCATGCAGGTGTTCCAGCGCACCAAAGCCGTCCTGTGCGGGATCGACGAGGCGCTGGCGATCCTGCGGCTCTGCTCGGGCCGGACCGGCAGCGACGGAAGCTGGGAGGACGGCTGGGACGAGCTGCTCGTGCGCGCGCTGCGCGACGGCGACGAGATCGAGCCCTTCGAGACGGTGTTGACGATCGAAGGCGACTACGCGCTCTTCGCGCACCTCGAGACCTGCTATCTCGGCGTGCTGGCGCGGCGGACGCGCATCGCGACCAACGCGCGTGAGATCGTGAGCGCCGCCAACGGCAAGGAAGTGCTCTTCTTTCCGGCCCGCTACGACCACCATCAAATGCAGACCGGCGACGGTTATGCCGCCTACATCTCGGGCGCCCTGGGCGTCTCGACCGACGCCAATGCGGAGTGGTGGGGCGCGCGCGGAATGGGGACCGTGCCACATGCGCTGATCGCCGCGTACGACGGCGACACCGTGCTGGCGACGCTAAAGTTCGCGCAATACATCGATCCGAGCGTGCACGTCATCTCGCTGGTCGACTTCGACAACGATTGCGTCGAGACGAGCCTGGCGGTAGCGCGAGCGCTCGGGCGGAGGCTGTGGGGCGTCCGGCTCGACACTTCGGGGACGCTGGTCGACCGTTCGCTCTGGTCGCAGATGGGCACGTTTCCGCCGACCGGCGTCGTGCCGCAGCTCGTGCGCAACGTGCGCAACGCGCTCGACGAGCACGGGTACGGCTACGTCCGCATCGTGGTCAGCGGCGGCTTCAGTCCGCAGAAGATCCGGCAGTTCGAGACCGAGGACGTCCCGGTCGACGCCTACGCGGTCGGCAGCGCCTTCTTCGAGGGGACGGGACGGTTCGATTTCACCGCCGACATCGTGGCGCTCGAGCAGGACGGCCGCTGGGTCGAATGCCACAAGGTCGGCCGGCTGGAACGACCCAACCCGAGGCTCGCGACCGTCGAGTGAGCGGCCTGAATGCAGCCGTGCTCGCGCTAGCCGCAAGCGGAGGTGCCGCACGTGAGCCGCTTTAGCGCGCAGACGACGTCGACGCGGGGGTTCGCGCTCAAGATCCTGGGCGCGTGCTTCGAGCGCGACGGCAAAGAGCTCGTCGCGCCGTTCGACCTGGCGCTCGCGCCCGCCGAGCTGCGGACCCTCGTTCAACCGAGCTCGCGTTCCGCTTCGCTTGCAGCGCGCATCGCCGCCGCGATCGTCAAGCCGACCGCCGGCGTCGTCTACGTCGGCGACTTCGACGCGCGCCTCCAACCGGCGCAGGCCAAACGGCTCGTCGGATTCGTCCCGGCCGGCGGCTTCGCAGGCGACCCGCACGCCTTCGCCTGTCAGATCCGGCTGCGCGCCGACGTCTGGGGCGTCGAGCGGGACGAGGCCCGGCGGCGTGCGGCCGCGGTCCTGAACGGCTTCGAAGACGCGCCGGACCCGTATGCGCGGGCTCTCGCGCTGGCGCTCATTCCGGCGGTCGCCCTGCTCGTGCTCGATCAGCCGCGCGGCCCGGTCGGCGAGCGCGCCTTCGCGCTCGCGCGCGGCGCGGCCGTGCTGACGACCGAAGTCGCACCAGCGGTGCCGCTCGCTCTCGAGCCGCGGGCGCTGACGGCAGCCCTGAGCAGGTGAGCGAAGCGCGAGCGACCCTGGCAATCGCGCGACGCCGGATGAGCCGCCGCTTTGCGACGATGTGGCTGCTGCGTTTCAGCGCGGCGATACTGGCCGGAGCGCTCTGCCCGCCGGGTTCGCTCGCCCTGGCCGCCGCTGCGGTCGCGACGATCGTGGCGGCCCCGGTCGGCGCCACGCGTGGGATCCGCGAGCTCTCGTATTTCGCTTTGCCGTTGTACGGCCGCCAGCTGGCGCGGGCTCAAGCGATCGCGCCGTGCTTCGGGTCGCTCGCCGTTCCGCTCGGTTTCGCGTTGGGCGCGGCGACGGCCGCCAAAGCCCTGCCCGGCGGATACCTGGTCGCCCTTTGCCTGGCCGGGACGGTTACCGCGCTCGTCGCCGTCTCGGCGGCCTTGCGCGAAGGGCCGCGAGCGTGGCTCTACATCCTCTTGGCCTGGGGCAGCGGGGCGATCGTCGCCGGCGCGACCCTGCCCGCCGGGACGCTCGGCCGCCTAGGACCGCCGCTCGCCGCGCTGCTCCTGGGCTTCATCGCCTTGCGCCAATTCGGGGAGACGCTGGCCCGCTACGATCCGATCGAGACGAGCGCCCGCGCTTAGCTTAGACCGGCTGGCCGGCGGTCGCGGAGAGCTTCTCCAGCATCGCCCGGTTGAACAAGATCATGTCGCTCGCGCCGCGCGTCGTGATCCAGTGCCCGTCTTGGACGGTGGGCTGGTCGCGAAAGAGGCCGCCCGCGTTGCGGATGTCGTCGGCGATCGCAGGTGAGCCGGTCATCGTACGACCGCGCGCAAGCTGAGCCGAGATCAACACCTGGGCGCCATGGCCGATAGCGAACATCGGCTTTTTCGCCGTGTCGAACTCTTTGACGAAGCGCTGAACCTCGCGGTGGGTGCGGATGCGGTCGGGCGAGATGCCTCCCGGGATGAGAAGCGCGTCGAAGTCGTCGGCGGTGCAATCCGCCACGATCTCCTCGGCTTTGGCGGGTTGCCCCTCGTCGAGATTGCGCTTGCTGCGAATCCGCAGCTTGGCCTTGTCGTCGATGCCGACGATCGTCACGATCGCGCCCGAATCTTCGAGCACCCGGCGCGGATCGGTGAGCTCCGACTCTTCAAAGCCGTCGCCGATGAGCGCGGCGATGCGCTTTCCGTCTATCCCTGCATGCATGGGCGAGACGTTTCCCGCCCGTCGCGAGGCAATCCCTTTACCCGGCGCGCCCCGCACCCCAGCCGGGTGCGGCCCGCGCCCTGCTAAAGCGTGCCTCCGGTGTTTTGTACCGCTGCCCGTAACAGGTAGGTCAACTCGACTTCGAGCTTGCCCGTCGCGTCGAGCACCTCGTCGGCCAGGAGGGCCTTCAGCGTCGGATTGCGCACGAGCATGTCGCGCTCCGGGACGGCGTGCCGGGGATTGATCTCGCGCATGTAGATCCGGGCGTCGTGCCGGATTTGGCCCGGCGGCAGAAAGTAGAGCGGATCGAGCCCGAGCACATAGACCTCGAGCGAGAGCAGGTTCGCTCGCTGCAAGAACTCGATCGCGCGCAGCTTGAACGCTTGCGCGAAGCGCGCCAGCAGCGGTAGCGCGACTCGCTGCTTGGCGGCGAAGACCTCATCCACCCACGCGGGCGGCATGTGGATCGCGGCTGACAAGGAGGCGGCGTCCAAGCCGCGTTCGACGGCAAGCGCTTGCACTGCGGCGGCGAACCCGGAGCCGCCTGCCGTGCCCGCCGTGCCGTCCCAGGTGACGCCCACCGATTCATCCATTTGCCATCCCGCATAGGAATTGTGAGGTACCAACGCGGACTCGCTTCGCTCATGGCGGAGCACACGCCCCCGGTCAACCCGACCGAAGCGCGCAAATCGCGGCACTTGGATATCTGCCTGAAAGAAGACGTGGCCTCGCCCCTCGACGCCGGCTTCTCGCGCGTGCGCCTTCGTCACGAAGCTTTGCCGGAGTGCGCCCTCGAAGACGTCGACACGCGGGTGACATTCTTCGGGCGCCGGCTCACCGCGCCGGTCATCATCTCTTCGATGACCGGCGGCACCGAGCGCGCGAAAACGATCAACCACAATCTCGCGATCGCCGCCCAAGCGGCGGGCGTCGCGCTGGCCCTCGGAAGTCAGCGCGCCGCGCTCGAAGACCCTCGTTTGCTCGCGACCTATCGCGTCCGCGACGTCGCGCCAAAAGTCATGCTGCTTGCGAATCTGGGCGCCGTGCAGTTCAATTACGGCGTCAGCATCGACGACGCGCGGCGCGCGGTCGAGAGCATCGAGGCCGACGCGCTTTACCTCCACCTCAATCCGCTGCAAGAGGCGTTACAGCCCAGCGGCGACACCAACTTCCGCAATCTATTGCCGAAGATCGCGACCATCTGCCGCACGATCGACATCCCGGTGATCGTCAAGAGCGTGGGCTCGGGAATCTCGGTGAGCACCGCGGAGCGGCTGCTCGACGCGGGCGTCGCCGCGATCGACGTCGCAGGAGCCGGCGGAACGTCGTGGGCACGAGTCGAGGGCCGTCGTTCGGGCGATCCGCGACGCGAGGCTCTGGCCGAGACGTTCGCGGGCTGGGGCTATCCGACGACCGAAGCGACCCGCGCGTTGCGTCGCGCCTTCCCGCACGCCACGCTGATCGCCAGCGGCGGCGTGCGCAGTGGCGTCGACGTTGCCAAAGCGGTGGCCATCGGTGCGAACCTCGCCGGGATCGGCTTACCGTTCCTCGAGCCGGCGACGCACTCGTCTCGGGCGGTCAGCGAGGTGCTCGACCTCATCCTCGCCGGCCTGCGGATCGCCATCTTTGCGAGCGGCTGTCGCTGCCCGGCCGACCTGCGCGACGCGCTCTACGAGCGTGGTTCGGATGCGATCGCGATGGCCGAGCCCTCGACCTGAACGTCAAAGGCCGACACGGTCGCGAACTCGCCGAGCGTCATGCGTCCGGTCGTCACGTCGAAGCACCAAGCGTGCCACGGGCAGACGACGGTCTTGCCGTCGAACCAGCCTTCGGCCAGCGGGCCGCCCTGGTGCGGACACGAGTTCTCGATCGCGTGAAAGACGCCGGCCACGTTGAAGAGCGCGACTTCATAGTCGCCGACCACGAAGGACATCGCTTTTCCGGGTGGGATGTCCTCGACGTTTGCGACTTTCACGAACCTGGGCATGGCAGCCGTAGCGGTTTCGCTGCGCCGGGCCCGGACCTTCCCCACCCGATAGGATGAGGCCGCATGCTATCCGACTACCACCACTGGCTCGAGGCCGAGCTCAAGCTGCTCGGCAAAGCGAGCCACCACGCCTATTCCTTCGGGCAGGCGAACATGGCCAAGCGGGCTCTCGAACGGCTCGACCACGATCTCGCCGGCCGCGCCGTGCTGCTGCTCGAGCGGCCGGCGGCTGCCGAAGCCCTGGCCGCGCTCGAAGCGCTGAACGCGGCCAGCGGGTCGGCTCCGGGGCTCGAAGTCCTGCGGACGCAGCTCGCGAGCGCATTGGCCGCCGTCAAGCCCGCCTAGCGCCGCTCGCTAGAGCGCTTTACGGCGGGCGGCCGAATTGCTATGATGCTGCGGTCGCCGGCCCGGTCTCCGCTTTCTCGCGGGGGCAGAAGACTGGAGCCGAAGCGAGACGATCCTGCAAGAGGGAGCCCCCGGACCGCCATGCCCCTGACCAAGGACCAGAAGCAAGAGCTTTCCGTCAAGTACGGCCGAGGACCCAACGACACGGGTTCCGCCGACGTTCAAGTCTCGATCTTGACCGCGTCGATCAACCAGCTCACCGAGCACCTGCGCGTCCACAAAAAGGACCACCACAGCCGCCGCGGCCTGCTGATGCAGGTCGGTCAGCGCCGCCGGTTGCTCGGCTATTTGCAGCGCAAGGACGTCGAGCGCTACCGCAAATTGATCGCGGATCTCGGTCTGCGCCGCTAGCCCGACGTGCTTGCGCAGTCCCGCATTGCGCGCCCGGCCGCCCATCGGTTCGCCCGCTTACCATTGCTTGGAAGCGGGCGGCCTAATCTCGCACGACAGGCGCCCTTCGCGCCCCCGCCGAACTGCGCCACGTTAACAAAACGAAAGAACAAATAAGAATTTTAGGAGTTCCTGTGCCAGAAACCGTCTCTCTTGAGATCGGCGGCCGGACGCTGGTCATCGAGACCGGTGAATTGGCGAAGCAAGCCAACGGCAGCGCGCTGGTTCGCTACGGCGACACGAACGTCGTCCTCGCCGCCGTCACCGCCTCCGAAAACCCACGCGAAGGCATCGACTTCTTCCCGCTCACCTGCGACTTTGAAGAGAAGATGTACGCAGCCGGAAAAATTCCCGGCGGCTTCATCAAACGCGAGGGGCGTCCCTCGGAGCACGGCGTGCTCTCGGCGCGCCAGATCGACCGGCCGATCCGTCCGCTCTTTCCCGACGGCTTCCGCAACGACGTGCAGATCGTCACGACCGTGCTGTCGATCGACCCCGAGCTCGACGCCGACGTGCTCGCCGTCTGCGCGGCCGGCGCGGCGCTCGCCGTATCCGACATTCCGTTCGAGAAGACGGTCGCCGCCGTGCGCGTCGGCCGCGACGAAGCGCGCAACTTCATCTGCAATCCGACGCTACCGCAATACATCACCGGCGGCCTCGACATCGTCATCGCCGGCACCGACGTCGGCGTGATGATGGTCGAGGGCGGCGGCCACGAAATCTCCGAAGAAGACTTCCTCGGCGCGGTCGCGTTCGGGCACGAAGAGATCAAGAAGATCGTCGCCAAGGTCGACGAGCTCGCGAAAACCGCGGGTAAGGCGAAGCGCGAATTTCCCTTTAAGGGCGTCGATCCCGATTTCAAGGCTTGGGTCGAGAAGACGTTCAAGAAGGACGTCGCCAAAGCGATGCGCATCGTCGAGAAGGGCGAACGCAACGACGCGTTCGACAAGCTCAAACGCGAAGAAGCGATCGCGCGCTGCAAGAAGAGCGAGGACCACTTCAAAGCCAAGCTCGAAGACCCGTCCGACAAGGACTTCGAGAAGATCATCAAGGCGATGGAAGAGGAAGAGCTTCGCGTCATGGTGGTCGACGATCATATCCGCCCCGACGGACGCAAGCCCGACGAGATTCGCGCGATTTGGTCGAAGGTGCACTACGTGCCGCGCGTGCACGGAAGCGGCGTCTTCACCCGCGGGCAGACGCAGGTCTTCACGGCCGCGACCCTCGGCTCGATCAGCGACGAGCAGCGCCTCGACGGGATCATGGCGATCCCCAACAAGCGCTACATGCACTACTATAATTTCCCGCCGTATTCGACCGGCGAGACGCGCCCAATGCGCGCTCCGGGCCGGCGCGAGATCGGGCACGGACATCTGGCCGAGCGCGCGCTGGTCCCCGTGCTGCCGCCCGAAGAAGAGTTTCCGTATACGCTCCGCCTCATCAGCGAAGTGCTCGAGTCCAACGGCTCGTCCTCGATGGCGAGCGTCTGCGGCTCGACGCTCGCGCTGATGGACGCCGGCGTTCCGATACCGCGCCACGTCGCAGGCATCGCGATGGGCTTGGTCCTGCACGGCAAGAAGCACGCGATCCTCAGCGACATCCAGGGGCTCGAGGACGCGCTGGGCGAGATGGATTTCAAAGTCGCGGGCACCGACCGGGGCATCACCGCGATCCAGATGGACATCAAGGTCCAGGGCATCACCCTCGAGGTCATGCGTGAAGCGCTCGCACAGGCGAAAGTCGGCCGTCTTTTCATCATCGAAAAGCTGAAGGAAACGATCCCCGCCGCGCGCGCGGAGCTCTCGCAGTTCGCGCCGCGGATGATCGTGCTGACGATCAATCCCGACAAGATCAAAGACGTCATCGGTCCCGGCGGCAAGATCATCAACAAGATCATCGCCGACACCGGCGTGAAGATCGACATCGAGAACGACGGCCGCGTCTTCATCGCCTCGCCTGACGGCGAAGGCGCGGAAAGGGCGAAGAAGATGGTCGAGGCCTTAACCAAAGAAGTCGTGGTCGGCGAGACGTACATGGGCACCGTCACGCGCTTGATGAACTTCGGCGCGTTCGTGGCGGTGCTGCCCGGCAAAGAAGGGCTGGTCCATATCAGCCAGCTCGCGCCGGGCCGCGTCGAGAAAGTCGAAGACGTGGTCAAGGTCGGCGACGAGATCATGGTCAAGGTCGTCGAGATCGACTCGCAAGGACGCATCAACCTGTCGCGCAAGGCCGTGCTGACCGGCGAGGAAGTCGGTCCGCTGCGCAACGGCGATCCGCCACGCGAACGCAGCGGCTTCGGCGGCGGCGGCGGCGCCGGTGGTCGGCGGCGTCGACCCTAGACAGACCTAGTTAGCTAGTTAGCGACGACGACGAGCGGATGAGAGGGCGGCCGGTGCAAAACCGGCCGCCCCTTTGCTCGGGCGGTCCCGGATGCGCTTACGCTTAAGCGAGCAGCATGAGGTACACGCTATGATCGCCGTACATCGTATCGCCGAACACTGGTACATTCCGCTCATTCGCGCTCTGATCGCCATCCTGTTCGGAGTCATCGTTCTCGTCCACCCGGTCGCCGCAGTCGCGACGTTCGTGCTGTTGTTCGGAGCGTTCGCGTTCGCCGACGGCATCGTGAGCATCGTCTCGGCCTTCCGTTTCGCACAGCCCAGCACCGGCCGTTGGTGGTGGATGCTCGCGCAAGGCGTCGTCGGCATTCTCGTCGGGCTGATTGCGTTCTTCTGGCCGATCAGCGCGGCGTGGGCGCTCTCGATCCTGATCGCCGCTTGGGCGTTCTCGACGGGCGTGCTCGAGCTCGGCGCGGCCTTTCGGCTACGCCGCGACGTACCCGGCGAGATCTTCCTCGCCATCTCGGGCGTGCTTTCGATTCTGCTCGGAATCGCGTTCGTGATACTTCCCGGCGCGGCGCTGCTGACGCTCGTCTTCGTCGTCGGCTTCTATGCCATCGTCGCAGGCGTGGCACTGGTCGTGCTATCGATTCGGCTGCGTTCGCTCATGAGCCGCACGCACTCGACGCCGCTCGGTCAGACCGCTCAGCCGCCGACGAACCCACGATAAGGCCGCAGCGGGATCATCTCGATATCCATCATCGCCTGCTGCGCCATCGGCAGGCTCGCCATGATCCGCTCGGCGTCGGCCGCGTCGGCGGCTTCGAGCAGGATGACCGCGCCTGGGATGTCGCCGCGCGAGTAGAGCGCGCGGAAGACGCCGTTCGCGTAGAGTTCGCGCGCCCGCGCGGCCTCGGGTGGCAGGGCGACGGCGAACTCGGCATCGCTGAAGCGCTCGGTCCGCCGGCGCGTGATCGCTAAGAATTGCATGGGGGCGGGCCTTCGCGGGGCGCCTCGAAGCTCTTCTCGTGGTCACGCTCGTAGTCACGGTCAAACCGAACTCCAAGGCACCGGGGATCCGGCTCGAGGGTGAAGAGGTCGAGGTTCGGGTGAGCGCGCCCGCGCGCGACGGCCTGGCCAATGAAGCCGTGCGCCGCGAGCTGGCTCGGGCGCTCGGCGTGCCGCTGCGCGACGTGGCCTTGGCGCGCGGCGCGGCCTCGAAGCACAAGGCCTTCGAGGTCGCCGGCCTCGAGCGCCCCGCGGCCCTGGCCGCGCTGCGCGCCCGCGCGGCGTCGAAAGCGCCGTGAGCAAGAGGGCCGGCCGCCAAGGCTCAAGCATCCAAACTTGATGGCTTTTGATTCACTGGCACAGTTCGTCGCGGCGCTGCGGCGCGCGGGCGAGCTGACGGAGGTTCGCGCGCGGGTCGACCCGCGGCTGGAGATCTCCGAGATCACCGACCGCGTGGTCAAGGCAGGTGGGCCGGCCTTACTCTTCAGCGACGTGGCCGGCTCGCAGTATCCGGTCCTCACCAATCAATTCGGAACCGAACGGCGGATGGCGCTCGCGTTCGATGCACGCTCGCTGGAAGAGGTGCAGAACCGGGTGCGCAACGCGGTCGAACTGGCCATTCCGGCAAGCGCGGGCGGCAAGCTCACCAAGCTGCTCTCGCTGGGATCGCTCGGCCTCGCGTTACCGCGCACGGTGGAGCACGCGCCCGTCCAAGAGATCGTGGAAGAGCCGCCCGACCTCACCCACCTGCCGGTGCTCACGACTTGGCCGCTCGACGGCGGCCCATTCATCACGCTGCCGCTCGTGTTCACCAAAGACCCGCTCAGCGGTGCCCAAAACGTCGGCATGTACCGGATGCAAGTCTACGACGCGCGCACGACCGGCATGCACTGGCAGCGCCACAAGCAGGGCCGCGCGCACGCCGCCAAATGGGGCCGCCGCGTGCCGGTCGCGGTGGCGATCGGTTCCGACCCTGCGCTGACGTACGCGGCGACTGCGCCGCTCCCGCCGATCGTCGACGAGGTGCTCTTCGCGGGCTTTCTCCGCGGGCGCGGTCTGCGGATGGTACGCTGCAAGACGATCGACGTCAAAGTCCCCGCCGACGCCGAGTTCGTGCTCGAAGGCTACGTCGACAACGAGGACTTGCGCATCGAGGGTCCCTTCGGCGACCATACCGGCGTCTACAGTTTGGCGGATCGCTATCCGACGTTTCACGTGCAGTGCCTGACGCGCCGGCGCAGCCCGCTCTACGCGGCGACCGTGGTGGGCAAACCGCCGATGGAGGACGCCTGGCTCGGCAAGGCCACCGAACGCATCTTTCTCCCGTTGCTGCAAATGGTCGTGCCGGAAATCGTCGACTACAACTTGCCGGTCGAGGGCGGCTTCCACAACCTGTGCATCGTCTCGATCAAGAAAGCGTATCCCGGACAAGCCAAGAAGGTGATGAACGCGCTCTGGGGCCTCGGCCACATGATGATGCTCACGCGCTGCCTGATCGTGGTCGACGCGGACGTTGACGTCCACGATACGCGCGCGGTCGCCTGGTTCGTGCTCAACAATCTCGACCCGTCGCGCGATCTGGTCGTGATGCCGGGCCCCGTCGACGACCTCGACCACAGCGGCTCCTACTTACCTTCGGTCGGACATAAGCTCGGCGTCGACGCGACGCGCAAAAACGCCGACGAGGGCTACCGGCGCGTCTGGCCTCCAGACATTCTGATGGACGAGGCGACGCGCACGCTGGTGACGCGGCGCTGGGCCGAGTACGGACTTCGCTCGAACGCGGAACGCTCCGACGCGTGGTCGGGGCAGGGCGAGGCCGCGCTCCGCCGGCTGCTCGGCTCGCGCGGACTCATTCCCGGAACCGTCGATCCAAAGTCGCTGCGCGCCGAAGGACTACCGGCGCTGGGCGAAGGCAGCGAGCGCGCGTGAGCGCACGGCGCGAGCTTTCCCCGCTGGCCGTCGCGCAGCTCGTGCTGCGCGACATTCGCATCGAGCACACGCTCTTCGCGCTGCCCTTCGCGTACGTCGGCGCCGTGATCGCGTCGCGCGGCTTCCCCACGCTCTACCAGTTCGTCTGGATCACGCTTGCCGTGCTCGGCGCGCGGACGGCGGCGATGGCCGCCAACCGCTACATCGACCGCGAGATCGATGCCCAGAACCCGCGCACGCAGCGGCGGGCACTCGCGAGCGGCGCGCTCGAACCGCGCGTCATGCTGTGGACGGCGCTGGGCGGCCTGGTGCTGCTGGTCGTCGCGGCGGCGCTGCTCAACCCACTGTGCGTCGCGCTGCTCCCCGTGGCCGCGCTCGGCATCGTCGCCTATCCGTACTGCAAACGCTTCACCTGGGGCGTGCACTTCGTGCTCGGCGCGGTCGACGGCTTCGCGCCGCTGGGCGCGTACATCGCGGTCGCGGGCTACGCAGGGCTGCCCGGCTTGCTGCTCTTCCTCGCGGTGACGATTTGGGTCGCCGGCTTCGACATCGCGTACGCGTTGATGGATCTCGAAGTCGACGTGGCGACCGGCGTGCGTTCGATCCCGGTGCGTTTCGGCGAGCGCAGCGGACGGCCGCTGGCGCTCGGCTTGCACGTCGCGATGCTGCTGCTGCTGGCGCTCGCCGGCGCGGCCGCCGGCGTCGGCTCGCTTTACTATCTGGGCGTGGCGCTCGGCGCGCTCCTGGCGTGGTACGAAAACCGTCTCTTCGACGTTCATAAGGACGTGTTCGCGCTCAACGACAAGATCTTCACGGCCAACATGGCCTTCTCGGTCTGCTTCTTGGTCTGCACGCTCGGAGGCTTTCTGTGGCACCGCTGATCGACCGCCGCACGCTGCTCGCCGGCGGCGCGGCCGCGGGCCTGAGCCTCACGGCGCGCCCCGCGCTGGCCGCCTTCGGCGACACGCCGCTTGCCGCGACGGTGACCATCGGCGTGGTCGCACCGTTCACCGGCGACTTCTCTCACCTGGGCGAGCAGATCGGTAACGGCGTTCGCGGCGCGGTCGACGCGGCCAACCAGTCCCGCACCACGTTCGACAAGATCTATCAAGTTCGCACCTTCGACGATCAGAATCTGCTCGCGACGGGGATCGTCAACGCGCAATTCGCCTGCGGCGACGCGAGCGTCGTGGCGGTCGTCGGCCACCTCAGCGGACGCATCACCGATGCGGCCTTACCGACCTACGTCAACAATCAGATGCCGCTGCTCGTGCCGGCTTCGACGTACGACCGCATCACCGCGCACGGCTACGGCAACGTCGTGCGGATGAGCGTGAAGGACTCGACCGAAGGGCACCTGACCGCGCGCTACGTCAACGGCAGCGTCAAACCGAAGAGCGTCGCCGTGCTCTTTCAAGACGGCGACTACGGGTTCGACGTCGCGAACGGCTTCACCGACCAGATGAACGGCGACAAGATCGCGTGCAAGGCGTTCGGCTTCAGCTATAGCAAGCCGGATTTCGCCGCCGCCGCGAAGGCCGCGCTCGCCGTCACACCCGACGCCATCTACCTCGCGGGTCTGGTCAAGGACATGGGTGCTGTCGTCCCGGCGCTGCGCGATACCGGCTACACCGGCCCGTTCTTCGCCTCGCAAGGCTTCTTCGATCCGACGACGATCGCACGCTACCCGAGGCTGACCGAAGGGCTTACGATCTCGACGTCGATGCCGCCGCTGCAGTTCGCGCCGACTGCTTACCGCTACCTCGTCGACTACCAGCAGCGCTACGGCGGCATGACGCCGCTCGCCGCCTTCGCCTTCGCCGCCGCCCAGGTCGTCATCGCCGTCGTGCACCGGACGGGCGCCTCCGATCGCGTCGCGCTCGCCCGCTCGCTGACGTTCGGCCAGGCGTACGACACGCTCGTCGGAGAGATCATCTTCCAGAACGACGGGGACCCGCAGGATCCCAACGTGTACTTCTACGCCGTCAAAGACGGAAATTGGAAGTACGTGCAGGCCGCCCACCCGAGCTCGTTCGTCGTCAAATGACGTCGCGCGGCGCAGCCTCGCGGCCGCTGTCGCTCGGGCATGCCGGCGAGCGCCGCAGGCTTTCGTCGTCGTCGTCTTCGAGGTCGATCGCCACGCACAGGCGCCAGGCACCGAGCACCAGCGAGAACGACGTCCCCAGATAGCGCATGCGTTCAGGCCTCCAGCCGCTTCCAGCCGGCGACGGCGATCGCGCAGGCGGTCAAGCCGATCGACCAAACGGCCAGCAGACGCATGTCCAGACTCAGCGGCAGGATCACGTTCTCGGTTACCACCGCGCTTTGAAGCACCGTGAACGAGTCGACGTACGCGAGCGGATTGAGGAAGTTGAGCGCGAGCACGACGTCGTGGAAGAGCGGACCGAAATCGGGCGTCTTGCCGAGCGAAAGCAGCAGCGTGAAGGCGGCCCAACTCACGCCCTGCGCGACGCCGGCCGCCCTTCCGGCGTACCAGGACGAGGCGGCTTGCAAGAGCGCGTACCACATGAACGCGCTTCCCAGAGCGACGAGCGCGACCGTCACGGTATCGGATTGGACCGCGACCAGCGACAGCCACCCGTTTGCTGCAAACGGAACGAGCGTGCAGCAGAACGCAAACAGGAAGGCACACGCGATGCCGGCGGCGTCGACGCTCATATAGACGAGCGCGAGCTTGACCCGCGAGATCGGCTGCGTCCAAGAGAAATCGAGCGTGTCCCACTCGCGGTTCAGACTGGGTCCCACGATCGAGGCGAAGATCAGCGCCATGAATCCGGCCAGCAGGAGCAGCGGGTCGACGGGGATCCCACCTGCTAAGCCGGCGGCATGGCGCGCGCCGCGGCCCGCATGAGCGCCAGCCGCACTCAAATCGTCGTCGCCCAGCACATTCACGTTCGAGGGACCGGCCTGCACGTGCAAGTGGCCGCTGTGGGCCGAGACGAGCGCGACGGCGATGACGGCGAGTAGGATACCCCCGAACCAGAGAAGGCGCGTACGGACGCGCAGAAACTCCAGATATGCCATCACTGCTCTCCGATTGACGGCGCGTTCTCAGCGCCGACAGCATTCAAGAAGATCTCCTCGAGGTTGAGGTCGAGGACGGTGAGATTGCGCGGACCCAGCGTCTGGATGCGGCGCGCGATCTCGTCGCTGCCGGCGCTGACGTAGGCTCGCAGGATCCGGCCCGAACGCTCGATGCGTTGGACGCGCGCGTCGAAGGCGAGCCCGTCGACGTCGGGCACGGCGCCGTCGAAGATGGCCTCGACGACTTTCTGCGAGCTCTTGAGCGCATCGATGTCGCGATCGAGCACGAGTTTGCCGTTCTTGAGGATCGCTACGCGGTCCGCGGCGCGCTCGACTTGGCCGATTTGATGCGACGAGAAGAGCACGGTCGCACCGCTCGCGGCCGCCTCGATCATCAGGTCGAGGACGGCACGCTGATAGATCGGGTCAAGCCCGCTCGACGGTTCGTCCAGCACCAGCACGCGCGGGCGGAACGAGAGCGCGAGTACGAGCATCGCCGCCGTCCGCTGGCCTTTCGAAAGCTTGCCGATCTTCTTGCCGCGGTCCAGCTTGAAGAGCGCGACCAGCTCGGCCGCGCGCGCGACGTCGTAGTTGCGCCGGCTGCGGCGCTGGATCTCGAGATGCTGGCCGAGCGTCAAGCGCTCGTACAGCGCACTCTTCTCGGGAACGTACGCGAGCCACTCGAAGCTTTCGGGAGCGAGCGGCTTGCCGGCGATCGTGACCGAGCCCGAAGTCGGACGCGTCAACCCGAGCAGACATTTGAAGGTCGTCGATTTCCCGGCTCCGTTGGGACCGAGCAACCCGCAGATCGAGCCTTCTTCGACGGCCAGCGTCAGCTCCGAGACCACTTCGTGGGAGCCGTAGCGCTTGGTGAGCTTGTCGATCGCGATCGTGGTCGCGTTCATCGGTGATCCTCCGCCGGAAACCAGCGAGACAGCGCGTCTTGAACCAAAGCGTCGACCGCGTCGCGTCCGAGCCCGAGCGACTTGGCTTCGCGTACCGCGTCGTCGAAGGCGGCCCGCGCGACGTCCTCGACGGCGCGCTGCGCCATCGAGTTGCCGGCGCGAACGAACGAGCCGCGGCCGGGGCTGGTCTCGATCACGCCGTCCCGTTCCAACTCGCGGTAGACTCGGGCGACGGTGTTCGGATTGATCGTCAAATCCAAAGCCAGCGCCTTGACGGTCGGCAGCTGTTCGCCCGGTTCGAGCGCGCCCAGTGCCACAGCGCGTTTGACCTGCTCGATCAGCTGCAAGTACAGCGGCACGCCGCTGCGCGGATCGACCGTGAAGATAGCCGGCACGATCAGCGGCCGCGGGCGGGGGACACTAGAGCTTGACGCCCCAGCCGGAGAAGATGCCCGAGCCCCGCGGACCGGGGATGACGGTCGGACGAGGAGCTGGTCCCTCCGACCCGGTGGGGATGAACGTCCGGCGGGGCGGCTCTTCCGGCGAAAGGGGCTGGCGAAGCGGGCGAGCGGTCATGTGCGACCTCCTGGCGACGAATTGTACTAACGTAGTAGTACACTAGCACATTAGCACGGCTTGTCAAGCACAAGTGCGCGGCCTTACTTTAGCCGGCGACGCTGGCGGTCGATTGTAGAAGATGTGCCAGATGTGCCGGCCGAAGGGACCAGTTGGCTCAGGTCCAGAGGCGTCCGATCTCTAGCGACGCCCGATTTGTATTGGAGCTGAGCGATGCTGCAACCGGCGATATGCGTCTCCGACGGCTATCGAGACCTCTTCGCGCACCACCCGCAGCCGATGTGGGTCTTCGAAATCGCCACGCTCCGCTTTCTCGACGTAAACGAGGCGGCGTGCCGGGCCTACGGCTATTCCCGCGAAGCGTTCCTGCGGATGAGCGTGCCGGAGCTGCGGCCTCCCGAAGACCGCGACTTCGACCGCTTTTTCTCGCACGTGGAAAAGAGCGCCTCGACGCTGTGGCGCCACAGGCGCGCCGACGGCTCGGATTTCTACGTTGAGGTCGTCTCCAGTGCCGTGATCTTCGACGGCAAGCCGGCCCGTGCGGTCGTCGCACTCGACGCGACGTCGCGACTCGAGGTCGCACGGGCCCTGTCCGAGAGCCGTGCCGCGCTGGCCGAAGCACAAGAGCTGACGCACTTGGGCAGCTTCGAGGTCGATCTGCGGACCGAGAGCATCACCTGGTCGGCCGAGTTGTACCGCATCGTCGGCCTCGATCCCGAGCGCGAGCTGCCGCGCTGGCTCGACGAGTTCGATCATCCCGACGACGCGGCCACGGTCCGCTTGGAGATCGAGCGGGCGCGCAGCGAGCGGACGCCCTATTCGAGCGAACACCGCATCCTCACCAGCGACGGACGCGAACGCAACGTCTGCGAACGCGGCCAATTCATCTTCGAAGACGGTGAGGACGAGCCGCGACGGATCGTGGGCGCCGTTCTCGACGTCACCGACCGCAAGCAGGCCGAAGAGCGCTTACGTCATCTGGCGCAGCACGACGCCTTGACCGACCTTCCCAATCGCTCGCTTTTCAGCGAGCGATTGCGTTGTTCGATCGGGCGCGCTCACACGTCGCGCAACGCCATCGCGGTGCTCTTCCTCGACCTCGACCGCTTCAAAGCGATCAACGACACGATCGCGCACGCGGCGGGCGATTTGCTGCTGCGCGAGACGGCCGCGCGTCTGAGCGACGCGGTCGGGCGCCACGGCATCGTGGCGCGCCACAGCGGCGACGAGTTTCTGGTGGCGCTCGAGGGCGTCGAACACGAGGAGAAGGCGCTTGCGTTCGCGCGCGAGCTGCTCGAGATCGTCGCGCGCCCGCTGATCTACGAAGACCTCAAGTTCGAGGTCACGGCCAGCATCGGCCTCTCGCTCTTTCCGAACGACGGCAACACGCCGGACGAATTACTGCGCAACGCCGATGCCGCGATGTACGCTGCCAAAGGCCGCGGCGGCGACGCGGTCGGGCGTTATTCGCCCGAGCTGCGGCTGCGCGCGATCAAGAGCGTGGAGCTCGAGCGAGCGCTGCGGCAGGCGATCGAGCGCGACGAGATCGAACTCGCCTATCAGCCGATCGTCTGCGCTCGAACGGGCGCTTTGGCCGGCTTCGAGGCGCTGGCTCGCTGGCACCATGCCGGCGAAACGGTCGGCCCGGACACGTTCATTCCACTGGCCGAAGAGACGGGCCTGATCGTCCGGCTGGGCACCTCCGTCCTCGAGCACGCCTGCCGCGAGATGGTGCGGCTGCTGCCTTTTTGCAGCAAGAACGCAATGATGAACGTCAACATCTCGGCGCGCCAGTTCCGCGAGAACGGGTTCGGGGCGTGCGTTGGGCGCATCCTGGAACAGACCGGGCTGCCCGCCGACCGCCTTCAACTCGAGATCACCGAAAGTGCCTACATCAGCGGCGACGCCGGCATACGCAGCGTGACCGCGCTCAAGGAACTCGGCGTCGCGCTCGCGATCGACGACTTCGGCACCGGCTATTCCGCGCTCGGATACCTCAAGCACTTACCGGTCGACGCGCTCAAGATCGACCGCTCCTTCGTCGCCGACATCTTGACCGACGCCGCCGATCAAGCGATCGTCCGAGCGATC
Source organism: Vulcanimicrobiaceae bacterium (assembly GCA_052267165.1). Taxonomy (GTDB): domain Bacteria; phylum Vulcanimicrobiota; class Vulcanimicrobiia; order Vulcanimicrobiales; family Vulcanimicrobiaceae; genus CAWICD01. Next base: position 352,665 of record JBKQHO010000013.1, read on the forward strand.
ATCGCGGTCGCCAAGAACTTAGGGCTCGGCGTGGTCGCCGAGGGCGTCGAATCCCAGGAGCAGGCCTTGCTGCTGCGCCGGCTCGGCTGCACGCATCTCCAGGGATACTATTTCAGCCGCCCGCTGGCGCGCGAAGAACTCGACCTCTACCTGCAAACCGAGCGTGCACTCCCGTAGTTGGGAGTGCCATGAAAGCGATTCTCGTCGAACGGCCCGGCGGCCCCGAAGCGCTCCAGCTCGCCGACGTCGCCGTCCCGCAGCCCAAGCCCGGCGAAGCTCTCGTCAAGCTCGCCGCGATCGGCGTCAACTTCATCGACGTCTACTATCGAACTGGCCTCTACAAGGCGCCCAAGCTTCCGTTCACGCCCGGGATGGAAGGCGCGGGAACCGTCGAGGTGGTCGGCGACGGCGTTACCGTGGTGACGCCCGGCGAGCGCGTCGCCTGGGCGATGTCGATCGGCAGCTACGGCGAATACGCCATCGTCCCGGCTGAAAAGCTCGTCCACGTCCCCGACGGCCTCGCCTTCCGGGACGCCGCGGCGCTGATGCTGCAGGGCATGACGGCGCACTATCTATGCAACAGCACCTTTGCGCTCAAGGCCGGCGACGTCGCGCTCGTTCACGCCGGAGCCGGCGGCGTCGGGCTGTTGCTCACGCAGCTCGCGAAAGCCAAAGGCGCGACCATCATCACGACCGTCTCGACCGAGGAGAAGGCTGCGCTCTCGCGCGGCGCCGGCGCCGATCACGTCGTCAACTACACCGATCAAGATTTTGCCGCGGAGGCGCGCCGGCTCACCGGCGGCCGCGGCGTCGACGTCGTGTACGACTCCGTCGGCAAGACGACCTTCGACAAGAGCCTCGACAGCTTGCGCCCACGCGGCTACCAGGTGCTGTTCGGCGCCTCGAGCGGACCCGTGCCGCCCTGCGACTTGCAGACGCTGGCCGCCAAAGGCTCGCTCTTCGTCACGCGCCCCTCGCTCGCGAATTACGCCGCCGACCGTGCGGAACTGACGTGGCGCTCGGGCGAAGTGCTCGAAGCGGCCGCGCAAGGCCGGCTCAAGCTGCGCCTCGAGCACGAGTACCCGCTCGCCGACGCCGCGCGCGCCCACACCGACCTCGAAGCGCGCAAGACGACCGGCAAGCTGCTGCTGATACCCTAGCCGAATCGGCGATGCGCGGCGCGCGCGGGGACGTCATACTCAGCGCATGACCATAACCAACTCGAGCGCGCTGGCCGCGCTCTCCGCCGAGCTCGCGAGCGCCGTCGCAACGGTTGGGAACTCCGTCGTCTACGTCGACGCCAACCCGCGGCGCGACGCGAGCGGGCTCGCTTGGGACGAGCATACGATCGTCACCATCGATCATGTCATCGAGCGCGAAGACGAGATCGACATCCTGTTAGCCGGCGGCGGAAAAGCGCGCGCCACGCTGGCCGGCCGCGATCCGTCGACCGATCTCGCGCTGTTGCGCACTGAAGCGACGCTCGTGCCCGCAGCCCGCGCGAACCTCGACGAGCTTGCGGTCGGGCACCTCGTGCTGGCCGTCGGACGCGACGAAGACGGCGCGCCGGGCGCGACCCTCGGCGTCGTCAGCTCGCTCGACGGGCCGTGGCGCACCTGGCGCGGCGGCGACGTCGACCGTTTCATCCGGCCCGACCTCAACGTCTATCCTACTTTCTCGGGCGGCCCGCTGGTCGATGCGAGCGGCAAGGTCGTCGGCATCAACACCTGGGGCCTCTCGCGGCGCATGGCGCTGACGGTTCCGGTGAGCACCATCGAACGGGTCGTCGCGCAACTCGCTCGCGGCGGGCGCATCCGCCGCGGCTACCTCGGCGTCGCGCTGCAAGCCGTGCGGCTTCCGCAGAGCGCGCGCGCCGCACTCGGCCTGTCGCAAGAAAGCGGCGCGATCGTGGTCGACGTGGCACCCGACGGTCCGGCCGACCGCGCAGGCATGCTCATCGGCGACGTCATCCTGGCGCTGGGCACGACGACCGTCGCGGATTCCGACGACGTGCAGCACGCGCTCGGCGGCGACAGCGTGGGCAACACGCTGCCGGTGCGCCTCCTGCGCGCGGGCAGCCGGCACGAGCTTTCGATTGCGATCGAGGAGCGGCCGCACGATGAAAGCTGAGCTCGAACGCGATCTCGAAACCGTCACGGCTGCGTTGCGCGCGGCGACGGTCCGCGTGCACGACGGCCGCCGCGGCTCGGGCTCGGGCGTCGTGTGGAGCGCCGACGGCGTCGTCGTCACCAACGCGCACGTCGTTCGCTCGGCCCGCGCGACGGTCGAGTTCGCCGACGGCCGGCGCCGCGGCGCAAGCCTGCTCAAGCGCGACGCCGCGCGCGACCTCGCCGCGCTGCGCATCGACCAGACGGGGCTCGAGCCCGCTCCGGTTCGCGACGCCGCGACGCTTGCTCCGGGCGAGCTGGTGGTCGCCGTCGGCAACCCGCTGGGGCTGGTCGGGGCGCTCAGCACCGGTCTCGTCCAACGCTGCAACGCCCGGTGGGTCATAGCAGACGTGAGACTCGCACCCGGCAATTCCGGCGGTCCGCTCGCCGACGCGAGCGGTCGCGTCGTCGGCGTCAACAGCATGGTCGCCGGCGGCTTGGCGCTGGCCGTGCCGAGCAACGCCGTGCTGACCTTCCTGAACGCCACGCCCGAGCGGCGGCGGCTCGGCGTGGCCTTAGCCTCGGTCGTCCTGCCGTTCGGCACGCGGCGAGCGCGCGCGTTCCTCGTCACCGAGGTCGGTGCGGGCAGCGTCGCGGAGGCCGCGGGCTTGGCGCTCGGCGACGCGATCGTGGCGACCGACCGCGGCCCCGTGCCGGCCGGCGACGAAGCCGGCGAAGCGCTCGCGGCGGCCGCTTGGCTCGACGTCGTACGCGCGGGCAGGATGATCCAGCTGACGCTCCCGTGGACCTCGCTTGGGGGAACGACGCGCGCGGCGTGATCCGAACCATCGTCTCGGCAACCTCGGCCCTCGCGCGCGCCGGCCTATCCGCCGCCTTGCGCGCCGAATCGCGCGTGACGGTCGTCGCCGAGGTGAGCCCCGAAGAGCTGCTGCGCAGCGTCGCGGCCCTCGAGCCGGACGTCGTCGTCGCGCTTCCGCCGCACGGCCGCGAACGGAGCGAGAACGGCGAGCTTCTGCGCGCTCCGACGGTGCTGCTCGTCGATGACCCGCGCGGCGTGTGGAACGGCGAGCTCGCGAGCAACGAGCGGCTGCCGTTCGCTGTGCTGGCGCGCGACGCGTCGCCTGACGAGATCGTCGCGGCGGTCGTGGCCGTCGCTGCCGGTCTGGTCGCCGCGTCGCCCGGCGTGCTCGCCGACGGCGCGCCGCAAGCGACGTTCGAGCAGCTCACGGCACGCGAGATCGAGGTGCTCGCCGAGCTGGCGCGGGGCGCGTCGAACAAGGCCGTCGCCGAGCGGCTGCACATCTCCGAGCACACGGTGAAGTTCCACATCGGCTCGATCTTCGCAAAGCTGGGCGTGTCGAGCCGGACCGAAGCTGTGACGCACGGCTTCCGGCTCGGCTTGATCATGCTCTGACGCGTCGCGCAACGCAGGTGCGTCCTCGGCGCGGTGAGGAGGCGCCCGAGCAGACTGAGGCAGACCTAACGATTTGGCGATCTTTTCTTTATGTGGAAATTGCATCCCGATTCGAGGGACGCTAGAGCGAGCAACGAAGCCATTCCAGGAACTTCCTTCCTCGGGGCAACGCACCATAGAGACGAGCTTACAGGTCGGTAAAGGCGTGGAAAACGGACGGCACGGCGACCCGCGGCGTGCGGAGCTCGCAGATCTGCTTCGGACGCGCCGCGCGGCACTGACGCCTGAGCGCGCCGGCCTCGTTCCGACGACACGTCGGCGCACGCCGGGGCTGCGCCGCGAAGAGGTGGCGGAACTCGCCGGCATCAGCGTGGCGCTCTACACCTGGCTCGAGCAAGGCCGTGACGTTCCTGTCTCGGCGAAGACCATCGACGCGATCGCCGGCGCACTGCAGCTCTCGCAGGGCGAGCGGATGCACGCGCAATCGCTCGTGCGGCGCATGACGAGCGAACTGCACGAGGACGTCACGCCCGCGCTGCGGCGCATGGTCGCCTCGATTCGTACGCATCCCATCTTCGTGCTCAATCACGCCTGGGACGTGGTGCTGCGCAACGCCGCCGCGAGCGCAGTCTTCGACGGCGATTTCGAGTCCGAGAACAACATTCTCATCCGCGCCTACCTCGACGCTCATTTCCGCGCGCTCTTCATCGAGTGGGAGTCGGTCGCGCAGAGCCTGCTCGAGATGTTCCGTTTGGAATACGCGTCGTATCCCAACGATCAGCGCTCGGTCGAGATCGTCAAGCGCTTGACGGCGGAGAGCCCCGAGTTCGCGAGCGCTTGGGAACAGCATCGGGTGCGCTCGCATCCGCGCGACGTGCGGGTCATCACCCATCCGGTCGCCGGTGAGTTGGTGCTCGAGCCGCGCACTTACACCGTCATCGAGTCGCCCAACCTGCGGTTGTTGCTCTACACGCCGTACGACGACGCGACGGCCGACAAGATCTTAGGACTGGTGCGCTCGGCCGAAAACGAGAGCGAAGCCAAGCCCGCCGGTTAGCGCTCGGCGCGTGGGCATCACGAACTGAGCGCCCCTGCATCCGACAACAACCTTAGCGTCGGCCATACGATTTGCGCGAAGTACGTCTTGTTTTTCGTCGCATTGACGAATGGATTGGACCTTTGCCAGCGCCGGCCCACTCGCTTCGCATCGTAACGGCGAGGGAGCACAAGTGCCGTGGCGCACCATCCTCAAAGTCTATCTAAATCGATGTTTACTCGCGCTCATGGTGCGAGCCGAGAATCCCGGCAAGTAATCTATCTCGCCTGCAACTGTCGTCTGCAGCCACTCGCGAAGCGTGTTCGTTTCGAGTTTCGCCATATCGAGAAAGACGTACGATGCCAGGCCGCAAACTGGTGAGGGCGAGAAGTACGAAACCCACGAGACGGCGCGGGCGCGAGATTTAGCGCCGATGACTTTAACATCTTCACTGGGAGACTCATACTGCGCAAGGTTGATGTTTCCGGTCGGAACAAATTAGGCTCGAACGATTTCTTTCTCCACGCCGGTCTTTGTCTTCACCACGAGCGTAGAGCCCTCAGCGAGCGCGTTTTGAAAGACCTCTTCGAGAGCTAGAGCCTCTCTGATCACGTCGGACTTGGAACGATCTTTCGCCAAACGCTCAAGCCGATCGGCGGCAAGTTTCTCGAATGTGACCGTATAGCGTGGCATATTGGTCCTCTCCTGTGACGTCAAAAGAGCATCAGTTTAGCATCATTCTGACGCGGAGGCAACACTCTCCTTTGGGGTGGAGCGAGTGTGCCGTCGCTCACTCCAGGTCATCTTTCGTCCTAGCGGGACCCGGGCTCTCTGGGGCGCCGGCGCTTTCCCTGCTTTGTTCAGGTACCGTAGTTCTCAGGCAGTAAGCGTTAGAGGCTGCATCCAAAGCGGGGTGCCGGCCGGTTCGCGAGCGTCAAGTTTCGGCGCTTCGGACAGCCTGGAGCGTTCCCCAAACCGGACGCCAGCCCCCTAACCCGGGCGCGTGATTACGAGGCTTGACTATCGAACGTATGTTCGATAGCATGGCCTCCCATGCTATCTCCCGTCCCGCCGGCAAACCGACTCGAGGCCCTGGCCGGGCTGCGCGCCAGGCTGGCGGCGGACCATCGGAGCGCCTCGCCCGAGGCGTTTACCCTGGTGGAAAGCGCGACCATCCGCAGCAGTTTTCCCGAGCTGGACGCGGCGCTCGGCGGCGGTTTCCCACGCGGGATCATCGCGACCCTGGAAGGGCCGCCCGGCTCCGGGCGCTCGGCCGTCGCGGCGCGGCTCCTGGCGAGGGCCACGATCGGCGGCGGGCTGGGGGCGCTCATCGAGACGCCCGCGGGTCCCGAGGGCGTCCTCTACGCGCCGGCGCTGGCCGAGGCGGGGGTCGACCTCGAGCGGCTGCTCGTGATTCGGGTCGACGACGCTGCCGGGGTCGCGCGCGCGACCGACATCGTCCTGCGCGCGGCCGCCTTCGGCGTCGTGGTCATCCCGGCGGTCGCGCTCGCGGCGGCGGCCTGGACGCGCCTGGCGGGGCTCGCCCACCATGCCAACGCGCTGCTGCTCGCCCTCGGTGCCGGCGCCTCCGACGAGCTGCGCTACTTCGCCTCACTGCGGGTGCGCTTGGCGCCGGCCCGCGTGCACTGGACGGGGCGCAGCGGCCTCTTTTGCGCGCTCGCCGGCAACGAGGTCGAAGCTACGGTACTCAAGCACAAGCGCGCCGCGCCGGGAAAGCACGCGCGCATCGTCTGTACGACCTTCGAACGCGCCGGCGCGCCGCTGACGGCGCTGCGCGAGAGCCCGCTCGCAAGCGAAGCCGCCGCTTCGAAACAAACGCTTGCGTTGTGAGCCGTCACGCTTGAGGTGTCCATTGTCTGCGCGCTCGTCCCGTCATACAAGGTCGCGGTGGCGCGCGTCCACGAACCGAGGTTGCGCGACCGGCCGCTAATCGTCGCCGACCGGCACGAACGCGGACACGCGATCGATCTCGACGACGAAGCCTTCGCGCTCGGCGCGCGAATCGGCATGACGCTCGTTCAGGCGAGCGCCTGCGCGCGCGAGGCAACGATCGTCGTCGACGATCCGGCCCGCGACCGCGCCTTGTGGGAACGCGCGCTCGACGCGCTCGACGCCGCTTCGCCGCTGGTCGAAGACGCCGCCGAAGGCGCCGCCTTCCTCGAGATGCGCGGCATCGAAGGTTCGCCCCAGCGCCGGCTGGCGGCGCTGCGCGACGCACTGCGCTGCGACCCTGAATTGGACGCGCTGCCCTTTCGCGTCGCGTTCGCCGCCAACAAGTTTGTCGCGCGGGCCGCCGCGCGCACGTGCGACGGTCGCGTCGTCGCCACCGGCGAGGAGCGCGCGTTCGTCGCGCCGCTTTCGCTCGAGCTACTCGAGCTCGCGCCATACGCCGTCGAACGCTTGCACTTGCTCGGCGTGCGAACGCTCGGCGCGCTCGCGGCGCTGCCGCACGGGCCTTTCGTGCGGCGCTTCGGACCGGAAGGCGCGCTCTGGCACGCGCACGCCAATGGCCTTGACGCCGCGCCGCTCGTTCCCCGGCCGCGCGCACTCGTCATCGAACGCACGCTCTACGGCGAAAGCAGCGCGGAACGTGAAGAGCAGCTGCTCTTCGCGTTGCGCGCCCTGGTCGCGCGCGTCGCCGAAGATCTCGCCTATGCCGGCAAGCGCTGCGGCACGTTGCGGCTGACGCTCGAGTGCGAGGATGGCGAGGTGCTCGAGCTACCGACGCCGCTGGCGCAGCCGAGCGCACAGCCCACCACGCTCTTCGACTTGTTGCGCGCGCGACTCGAAGGACAAGTGGTTCGCTCGCCGGTCACCGGTCTCAAGCTCGGCGCGGAACGGCTCGAAGAAGGCGGCTCCAAGCTTTCGCTCTTCGCCGGAAGCGATCCCGATCCGGAGGTCGTCGCGATCGCGCTGGCCCGCTTGAACGCGATCCTCGGCCCGCACGGCGCGCTGCGCGCGCGCGTGGTCGCCGGCAACCGCTACGAGACGCGCGTCGCCTTCGAGCCGTTCACGCTGGCGGGCGTCGCGCGCCGGCCCGCTGCCGCCTGCAGCGCGCCGCCCGCACCGCCCTCCCCGACGGGGACGCTCGCGTATCGGCTGCTCGCGCCGCGCCGTATCGAGGTCCGGCTCGCGCGCGGGCGGCCGGCCTTCGTCGGTGCGCGCAGCGTGCGCGACGTCGCGGGCCCGTGGCGCGTCGACGAAGCCTGGTGGGGCGAAGCGCTCGACTCCGGCGTGCGCCCGATCGCGAGCGACGCCTACGACGTGCTGCTCGACGACGGCCTGCTCTGCCGCATCGTTCACGAGCGCGGCGCTTGGTATCTCAGCGGTGTGTACGATTGAAACGCTATTTCATCGTTCTGCTGAATGCCATTTTTCGCTCATGTTCGCCCGTCAAAAAAGCGAAGCGGGCGGATCGCGCAATTCGAAGCGCTTGAAGTCGGTCGGCGCTTCGATGATTCCCCAGCCGAGCTGTTCGCTACCCGCGAGCTGACGGTAGGCGAACGCGTCGGGTACGACGCGAGGAATCTGCGCGCGCTCGACCACGCCCACGTGCGACACGTAGGTCAACTTGCCGGTGACGCGTTTTCCGGACGGCCTAATCCGGGCTCGACCGGCCACGAGCGACATGGCCAGCGCGCCCACGGCAAACAGTGCTGCGGGCATGAAAGGCGGATGTGCACGCTCGGTCGCGCGGCGCCCGGCGCCGACTGAAGCTAGAGTCTCGTCTTCGCCCTCGTCAGGCACCCTTGAGCGACGCCTGGAGGGTGATCTCGACCCCCGCGAGCGCCTTGCTGACCGGGCAATTCCGCTTCGCGTCTTCGGCGGTCGACGCGAACGTGGCCGCGTCGATGCCGGGAACCACCCCCTCGGTAATCAGCTCGATCTTCGGAATCGCAAAGCCTGTATCGGTGCGCGTGAAGTGCACGATCGCATTCGTCGAGACGCTCGTCGGCGGGTGTCCCGCGCTCGTCAGCGCAAACGAGAGCGCCATCGAGAAACAGGCCGCATGCGCTGCGCCGATGAGCTCCTCGGGATTCGTTCCCTTCTCGTCGCCCATCCGCGTGTTGAACGAGTATTTCCCCTCGAGCGCCCCGCTCCCGACCGCGAACGTTCCCGCGCCCTGCGGAACGCCGCCGTTCCATTGCGCACTCGCCGTCCGCTTGATATCGATCGTATGCTGCGCCATACCTACCTCCAAAACGAGCGTGGCCCACTCATGCGACTATGCACCTAAAAACTCCCGCCATCCGAAGGCCCGCTTACGCGCTCACAACGTCGCGCCGCGGCCTCAACCGCTCGAACCGATTCAAATGGTCTTCGCATAGCTCCGCACGCGTTTGCCGCCTTGCCCCCGATGTCGCACGTTCCTTAACGTACGCGAGGGCGGCACGTTCCGCGGGGCTGAAAGCGGAATCCAGGCGTCGGCTCAGGGATGTCGAGTATACGTCTACCTTAGGCGCCCCGTCCAGGGGCTCTCCTGAAGCTCCATCTTTTCGGGAGGCGCCGCCCCTCACTGCTAGCCGTACGAACTGCACTTCGTGAAGACCCACGATGCCGGCAACGTCCACGAGTTCACCAGGACGCTCGACCGCGATCCCGTTCAAGCAACGATCTTCGGTGCCCAGCATTGCGGCATAACCGCGCGACGAAAAATGACGTTCGACCACGGTCTCGCGCACCTTGCTGTCGGCGAGTATCCCAACGGATCGCTGCGCTTCGTCTTCTGGCCGGCAAAAGATGCAGCCGCCTGTCAGCGAGCGCAATAGCGAATAGCCGCCTCACGCGCTGGTGAGGCGAGTCCGCGGCGAGAAAGCAGCGAGCGGCTAGTCCGAGCCGGTCGGCGCCACCGGTAACAGGATCTCGTCCATCTTCTCGAACAGCGCGGGCTCGATGTCCATGTCGGCGGCGATGACGTCCTCGACGTGCTCGAGCTTCGAGGCGCCCACGATCGTGCTCGAGATCTCGGGACGGCGCAGACACCAGGCCAGCGAGAGCTGCGCGAGCGTGGCGCCGGCCGAGCGGGCGATGAACTTGAGCTGCTGCACGGCGTCGAGGACCGGCTGCGTGTAGTAATCTTCCATCATGCCGCGAGCGGTGCCGGCGGCCCGCGTTCCGGCGGGCGGCGCGTCGACGGCCGCATATTTTCCGGTGAGGATCCCCATCGCCAGCGGCGACCACACGACGGTTCCCAAACCGTAGGCGTGGGACGCCGGCAGCACGCGCTCCTCGATCTTGCGCCAGAGCGCGCTATACTGCGGCTGGTTGCTGACGGGCTCGGCCCAGTTGCGCTCGCGGCAGAGCGTCACGGCCTCGACGAGCTGATCGGCGCTCCACTCCGAGACGCCCCAGTAGAGAATCTTGCCTTGGCGCACCAGATCGTTCATGACCGAAGCGGTCTCGTCGAGCGGCGTCGACGGATCATAGCGGTGGCACTGGTAGAGGTCGATGTAGTCGACCCCGAGGCGCCGCAGCGACGCATGGCACTGTTCGAAGACGTGCTTGCGCGAGAGGCCGCGGTCGTTGGGACCATCGCCCATCGGAAAGAAGACTTTGGTCGCGAGCACGATCGAGTCTCGCGGAAACGCTGAGACTGCGCGGCCGACGACTTCTTCGGCCCGGCCGCCCGCATAGACGTTCGCGGTGTCGAAAAAGTTGACGCCGAGCTCGTAGGCGCGGCTGATGCACGCCCGGGTCGTCTCTTCGCCCACGGCACCCCCATAGGTCAGCCACGAGCCAAGCCCTACTGCCGAGACTTTGACGCCCCAGCGTCCGAGATTCCGATAACGCATGCTGTTCTTATCGGTCGCGCCCAAGAGAAAAGTCCCCTCTTGAAAGAGGGTGTGAGGTTGAAAGAGGGTGTGAGGAAGCGTTGACTATCGAACGTATGTTCGATTATCATGGGCCTCCCATGGCCGCCGCGCGCTACGCCGAGCTGCACTCCCGTTCCAATTTCAGCTTCCACGAAGGGGGGTCGCACCCCGAGGAGCTGGTCGAGCGGGCCGTCGCGCTCGGCCTGAGCGCCCTCGCGCTGACCGACCGCGACGGCGTCTACGGGGCCGTCCGCTTCAGCAAGGCCGCCAAGCCCCTCAAGCTTTCCGCGATCACCGGCGCCGAGCTGACCCTCGACGCCCCCGAGCTGCGCCCCAAGCGGCGTGACCCCACGCCGCTCGAGCACGCGCGCTTTCCGCGCCTCGTGCTGCTGGCCGAGAACGAAGACGGCTACGCCAACCTGGCCCGAGCGATCTCGACCGCGCAGATGCGCGGCAAGAAGCGCGACGCGCGCTTGCGCCTCGCCGACCTCGACGGCCGGAGCGCGGGCCTCATCGCCCTCTCGGCGTCGGCGCACGGGTATGCCGAGGAAGCGCTGCTGCGCGGCGACCCGGCGGCGGGGCGCGAACGCGCGGCCGCGCTGCGCGACCTCTTCCCCGGCCGCTACTACCTGGAGGTGCAGCACCATCTGCGGCCTGAGGATGCGCGCCTGGTCCTCGCCCAAGTCGCGCTCGCCGAAGAGCTCGGCCTGCCGTACGTCGCAACCAACGGCGCGGCTTACGCCTACGCCGACGACGCGCTGCTCTGCGACGTGCTCACCTGCATCAAGCACAAGACCACGCTCCAAAACGCCGGCACGCTGCTCCTTCCCAACCACGAGTTCTTCCTCAAGAGCCCGGCGCAGATGGCGCGCATCTTCGCGCCCTATCCGCGGGCGCTGTTCAACACGCTGGCGATCGCCGAGCGCTGCGTCTTTCGCCTCGAACGGCTCAGCGGCCAGTTCCCGCTCTTCCCCGTCCCCCCGGGCGAGAGCACGCACTCCTATTTGCGCACGCTCGTCTTTCGCGGCGCGCGCAAACGCTACGGCGAGCCGCTTTCGTCCAAAGTCGAACGGCAGCTCGAATACGAGCTCGGCATCATCGCGCGCATGGACCTCGCGGGCTATTTCCTCGTCGTCTGGGACATCGCGCGCGCCGCCGAAAATTTGAAAGTCCTCGCGCAAGGCCGCGGCTCCGCCGCCAACTCCGCCGTCTGCTACGCGCTCGGGATCACCGCCGTCGATCCGGTCGGCATGGAGCTACTCTTCGAACGCTTTCTCTCCGAAGAACGCAACGAGATCCCCGACATCGACATCGACTTCGCGCACCAAGACCGCGAAAAGGTCATTCAATACGTCTACGACCGCTACGGCCGCGAGCACGCCGCGATGACCGCCGAGATCATCACCTACCACACACGCTCCGCGATCCGCGACGTCGGCAAAGCCCTCGGCCTCTCGCTCGCGCAAGTCGACGCCGTCGCCAAAGAATACGACGCCCGCGAATCTCTAGCCGGCGCGCTGGGCACGCGCGAAGACGAATCCGCCAACGGCGAACCCGAGTCGGAAATCGAGCAGCCTCACCACAACGCCAAACTCAAGATCGAGCTCAACGTCGAGTCGGCATTACCAAACTCCGTGCTGCGCCGCCGCGACCTCGACACCGGCTCTAACGTCCGCTTCTCCCGCACGCAAGAAACCGACTCCGAGAACGACCCCTCGTTCAAGAGCACTCACTCCCAGCAAACCAAACGCCAACACGCTAGCGAGCCCACGAACGAAGATGAGTTTGCCTCCAACTCGGACACACAGCAACGCGACTCCACAAGGCAACGCGTCGACCCAACCTACGCACGCGCGCGCGCCATAAAACCAAAGCCCGGCAATTACTACGGCTTCACCGCGAAGGATTTCGGCGCGGATCCGGAGCCCGAGCTGCGCGGCCCGCTCAGCGGCAACGCCGGCGAATTATTGTTACGGTTGTGCCGGCGCGTCGACGGCTTTCCGCGACATCTGGGGATTCACTCGGGCGGCATGGTGCTCACGCGGGATCCGCTGGTGCAAGTGGCGCCGGTCGAGTGGGCGACGATGCGCAACCGTTCGGTCGTGCAATGGGACAAGGACGATTTAGCGGATCTGGGGCTGATCAAGATCGATCTGCTCGGCCTGGGCATGCTGTCGTTGTTACGCGACGCGTTCGCGCTGTTCGAGCGGCGCTACGCTGAGACGAAGCCGGGGCTCTCGCTGGCCTCGATCCCGGCGGACGATCCGGCGACGTACGCGATGCTGCAGCAAGCCGACACGATCGGCGTCTTCCAAATCGAATCGCGCGCGCAGCAGTCGATGCTGCCGCGCATGAAGCCGACGTGCTTTTACGACATCGTGATGCAGGTCGCGATCATTCGCCCGGGCCCGATTCAAGGCGACATGATCCATCCGTTTCTGCGCCGGCGCAACGGGCTCGAGCCGGTGACGTATCCGCATCCCAAGCTCAAGCCGATTCTCGAACGGACGCTCGGCGTGCCGCTCTTTCAGGAACAGGGCATGCGCATGGCGATCGAGGCCGGAGGCTTCTCGCCCGGACAGGCCGATCAATTGCGGCGCGCGATGGGACACAAGCGCTCGCGCGCGCGGATGGCGGAGATCTATCCCAAGCTCGTCGCGGGCATGGTCGACAACGGGATCGACCGCGAGGCGGCCGACAAGCTCTTTCACATGCTCGAAGGCTTCGCCGATTACGGTTTTCCGGAATCGCACGCGGCCAGTTTCGCGCTGCTCTCCTACGCGTCGGCGTACGTGAAGTGTCACGAGCCGGCGGTCTTCCTGGCGGCGATCCTCAACGTGCAGCCGATGGGATTCTACTCGACCGAGGTGCTCGTCAACGACGCGCGGCGTCACGCGGTTACCGTCAAGGCGGTTGCAGTCAACGCGAGCGAGTTCTGGAGCTTCGTCGACGCTGAGGGCGCGACGCGGCTGGGCTTCCACGTCGTGCGCGGGCTGGGCGAAGGGCAGCGCGAGCCGCTCCAGGCAGCGCTCGCGCAAGGTCCGTTCGGCGGCCTCGAAGCGTTCGCGGCCCGCACCGGCTTGAGCAAAGGCGCGCTCGAGAACCTGGCGATCGTCGGCGCCTTCGCGCCCTGGTTTGCCACCCGGCGCGATGCGATGTGGGCCGTGCGCGGGCTCGACGAACGCTCGGCGCGCGGCGAGCTCGGCCGGGAGATGGACGTCGAAGAACCCGCACCCGGCTTCGCGCCGCTCGCAGCGCTGGAGGAGACCGCCTTCGACGTGTGGGGGACCGGTTTGACGACGGGGCTGCAGCCGATCGCGCACTTTCGGGCGGGGCTCGACGCGCAGCGCGTGCTGGCCGCGGCGCGCTTAGCGGAGCAGCCCAATCACCTCGTCTGCAAAGTCGGCGGGATGGTGATCACGCGCCAGCGCCCCAGCACGGCCAAAGGCTTCGTCTTTCTTACGCTCGAGGACGAGACGGGGCTCGTCAACGTCATCGTCAAGCCCTCGGTCTACGAGCGCAACCGGCGCCTCATCCGCTCGGCGACCGCGCTCATCATCGAAGGCACGCTTCAGAAAGAGCAAGGCTGCGTCGACGTTCTCGCCAAGCGCTTCTGGCCGCTCGACACCCAGGACACGACCGCCGGCGTGCACGCGCGCAACTTTCATTGACCGCCCGAATGCGGCAGGCCCCTCGACAGGACTCGACTTCAGTGCTAATCTGCTAAAAGATGACCAGGTCAGACCAGATCTCATCCGCCGCACGACGCTCGAAACGACGCCCGGAGCGCGGCTACCCTCCAAAGACGTGGACCTTGACCGACGCCAAGGCACACTTGAGTCAGCTCGTCCAGGCCGCCCTCGAAGGTGAACCTCAGCGCATCGTCCGCCATGGGCGAGAAGCCGTCGTCGTCGTGGCGGCCGATACCTACGAAGCAGCGACTCGTCCCCGCCGCTCTCTCGCCGAGCTCTTTGCGCCGCTGCGCGGCGTCGCGCTGCAGATCGACCGCCCGAAGGAGGACACGCGGGAGCTGCCGAGCCTATGAGCGGCTTTCTCCTCGATACGTGCGCGATCTCCGAGTTCGCCAAGCCTCGCCCCAACGCCGGTCTCGTGCGTTGGCTTGGGAGTACCGATCCGCTGAACGTCTTCCTGAGCACGATCACGCTCGGCGAGTTGTACTACGGCATCGCACTCGTCGCCGATCGCACGAAGCGTACGGGCCTCGAGCGGTGGCTGCGCGACGACGTCCTCGCCGATTTCGCCGGTCGAATCCTCGACGTCGACACGAATGTCGCCGATCGCTGGGGCAAACTTCGCGCCGCAAGCCGCCGCGCCGCCAAGGCCCTTTCGCCGATCGATGGATTGATCGCTGCAACGGGAATCCAACACGGCCTTGCCGTCGTCACCCGCAACGAGGACGATTTCAGAGCGACCGGCGCTGCCCTCGTGAACCCCTGGGCGGAAAGTTGACATCCAACATCACGTTCTCCGCGCGACAGTCTAACTTTCGGTTCTGCCACAAGTGGCTCGGCTTTCTGCGGGGGGCCGAAACGCGGCCGGCAAGGCCGGGAAGCAGCGACTAGCGCTGCCCAACTGCTCGCGTACATTGAGCGGCGCCCGCCGCACGAATAGCACCACCCGCTGGTGTAGCAAGATCGCTTTCGCCCACGCTGCGTACCGGCGCTTTGCAATGAAGACCTCATGAAAACACGTTGAGGGACCCATGAAAATAGACGCTGCACGAGGCGAACGTCCGGCTCGCATCGAGTACCTAAAGGTGCAGAGCTTCCGCGCTCTGCGAGAGGTTGAGTTCAAGAGCCTCACACCACTGACGGTGCTGCTCGGACCCAACGGCAGCGGTAAGTCCACGGTCTTCGACGTGTTCGCGTTTCTGGCCGAATGCTTCGAACTGGGTCTGCGCCGCGCGTGGGACAAACGCGGGCGTGCCAAAGAACTCAAGACTCGCGGGCGACCGTGGGACGCGCGGGCCACGGATCACTGGCAGCACCTTCGCGCTATCTTTGAGGGCGTTGCTCACGGGCACACAGAGTGGAACGTTCCGGCCTACAACGGTGGGCTATTCTCAACAGATGTCCCGGGTGGACCGTTGTTGGACCGGGTCGCGTTGACGAACGCGACGCTGGCGCCGACCCTGCTGCGCCTCGCGTTCGATAAACCAGACGACGAAGCCGGAAAGATCGACTTTTCCGACCGGATATCTGAGGTCGCGAAGGCGGTGCGTGGCCGGTGGCTCATCCCTCCGGGCGGCCGAGGCACTGACGGCAACCCAGGAGCGAGCGCCCTGCCACCAGCGGCGCGAGCGTGTCGCAGTTCGGACAGCGCAGCGCGGCGAAGCGTCCCGCCGCGAGCAGCCAGTCGAGGCGCAGCGGATAGCGCCGATCGCCGCGGCGGACGATGACGCGGAGCGCGAGCGCCGGCGCGAACAGCAGATGAAGACGGAACGGCGTGATCTCCCAGGCGGCGCGGAACTTCGCGTCGATCTCGTGGAGCCGTCGCTCGCGCTCGACGTGCGTGGCGTTCGCCTGCGCGTCGAGCAAGGCCTGACGCCGGGGCTCGGCGTTTTCGCGCCGGCTTGCGATCGAGGCCAGCACCGCGGCATAGTACGCCTCGACGCGGGCGCGCTCCGCGTGGAGCGCACCGCGCGCCTGACGCTGGAGAGCGTCGGCCCGGAGTACCGCCCGCTCGCAAAGCGCCGCATGACCTGCAGCGACGGCTCGCACGAGATCGGGTCGCAGCGGCGAGTGACGCATATCTGCCGCCCGCAGCGCCGGCTTGGCGAGAAAGCAACGGCGCGCGTCCTCGACCAGCGCGAACGCGCGAGCGTCCATCAGGATCTCTTCGCGTTCCTGGAAGCGCTCGTCGAGCGTGTACGTCACGAGCGCCCCGATCCGCAAGAGCGGGTAGTACTCCGGGGCGGGATCGTGCTCCGGATCGATCCGGCCGTGATCGATGCCGACGCGCTCTCGCGCCTGCCCGGCGAGCGCGGCGAGCGCCGGCGGAGCGGAGGTGGGCCAGGGCAGATAGCAGCGCCCAACGTCGCCTTGCGCGAGGACGTGCGTCGCGGCGGCGTCGAGCGCGGGATGCCCCGGGACCAGCAGCGTCGCGGACTCGTCGTCGGCGACTTCGGGATCGAAGGTGAGGGTCGAGGCCTCCGGGAGCTGCAGCCGCCGTTGCAGCCCTAGCGGCAAGAGCACGCGCGCGCGCTCCTCGTCCTCCTCGCAGAGGCCGCCTTCGTGCTCCACATAATCGAGAAAGAAGCGGAGCGAACCGTCGGCGATCATCCGCCGAGCCCGCCGGGCACGAGTCGATCGGTCAGCTCGCGACTGCCGAGGTACGCGTCCCGCGCACGCGAGAGATCGTCGCCGAGCCGTTCGAGGCGCTCGCCGAACTCCGCCTCGTCGCGGCTCTCGACGTGGCTTTCGAACACGAAAGACTCGAAGTCGAAGTCGTCGTCGATGTGGCCGAGAATCATGTCGAGCTCGCCGACGACGAGCTCGAAGAGGTTGATCTTCGCTTCGAGGACACGCAGAATGCGCTCCTCGATCGTGCCGACGCCGACCAGGTTGGTGAGCGCGACGTCGTGGTCTTGGCCGATCCGATGGATGCGGCCCAGGCGCTGCTCGATTTGCATGGGGTTCCACGGAAGGTCGTAGTTGATCATCACGTGACAGAACTGAAGGTTGCGGCCTTCGCCCGCGGCTTCACTCGAAAGCAGCACCGGCGCCGTGCCACGAAAGGCGTTCATCGTCTCGATCTTCTCGCGCCGTGAGAGGCTGCCGTGATAGACGGCGGCCGGGATCCCCGCGGCTCGCGCCGTCTCCGCGAGCTCGTCGAGCGTGCGGCGGAAAGCCGTGAACACGATCGCCTTCTCCCCGCGCTCACGGTGTCGCGCGAGGAGCCGCAAGAGCACCTGCGACTTGCGCGAGGCCAGCCGTCGGGCGCGTGCGGCCAGATCGGCCCAGCCCGCGCGCTCGAGGCTCGCACCGAGCGCACGCGCGCTCGATCCGGCAGTCCGCAGCACGGAGCGCAGCCCCAAGAGCTGCGCGCTTGACGCCCTCCGCGCCGTTTCGCGAACGCGCTCGGAGACGAGCCGGTACAGATCGCTTTCATCCTCGCCGGGCGCGACGGCCAGCGTCTCGGCCAAGCGCCGCGGCAGCATCAGCGCCACCTCGCTGCGCCGGTGGCGCACCATCACGTCGGCCATCCGCGCCTGCAACGGCGCGAGCTGCGCAGCCGACGCATTGGCCGCCGCCGAAGCGTATCGAACGCGAAACTCCTTGGGCGTTCCGAGCAACCCTGGGACCACGATGTTCACGAGTTGAAAGAGGTCGTCGAGCCGATTCTCGACCGGCGTCGCGGTCAGCAAGAGCAGGCGCCGCGCACGCAAGGACTTCACGAGCTGCGCCGAGGCGCTCCTGGGATTCTTCAGGCGGTGCGCTTCATCGACGATCACCAGATCCCAGTCGATCTTTTCGGTCGCGTTGCGCCACGGGGAGCGCCGGGCGGTCGCAAGCGACGCAACGATGATCGACGCTTCCCACGGCCGGAGCGTTCTTTCCCACGCTTCGCTACCGAGTTCGAGCACCGGAAGCGCGAATTTTCGCTCGAGCTCTTCGCACCATTGCGGGACGAGGCCGGCGGGAACGACGATGAGCGTGCGCCGGACGAGCCGGCGCACATAAAGCTCGCTCAGAACGAGCGCCGCTTCGATCGTTTTGCCGAGGCCGACTTCGTCGGCGAGGATGGCACGACCGCGCAGTCTGGTCAAGACGCGTTTGGCGGCCGTGAGCTGGTGTGAAAACGGCGTGAAACGGAGCCGCGACAGCGAGACGAACTCCTCAAATCCCGGCCGCATCCAAGTAGCGACGGCTCGTTCGACGAGCGGGCTCGACGCCCCCGAGATCGACTCGCCGGCATCGAGGCGCGCGATCAGAGACGCATAAACGGCGAGCTCCGGCGGCAACTCGGTTCCAGGGTCGGTAGGGCGAACGGCCCCTGAATCGATCACGTTCTCGCACCTCTACGACAGTCCGTCGCTACACCCTGCTCGTCGGCCGGGTGCGCCCGCAGCCGCCACGCGCGCTGCATTCGCTTCGCTCGGAAACCGGCGTGAAGGTCCGCCCTCAGCATCACCGGACGTTCATCCCTTCGTCACGAACCGTCAATCGGGGAGATGCAAGCTACGATGAGTGAGAGGGCACAGATGGCAGTCACGCACGTTCGGCACCGCATCGACGTCGAGGAATACCACCGCATGGCCGAGGCCGGGGTCTTCGACCCGGAGCGGCGGATCGAGCTCATCGAAGGAGAGCTGATCGAGACCGTGGCGCCGATGAACGAGCCGCACGCGGTGGGCCTCTCGAAGCTCAACGCGCTCCTCGTGCGGCGCCTTTCCGGGCGCGCTACCATCCGCTGCCAATCACCCGTGACGCTGAGCGACGATTCGGAACCGCAGCCCGATTTCGCGGTCGTCCGGCTCGACCCGCGCGACTACATCGATCGCCATCCGCAACCGCCGGACGTCCACTTTCTCGTCGAAGTCGCCGACAGTTCGCGCGCCTTCGATCAGCGCCGGAAGATTCCGCTGTACGCGCGCACGGGCGTCGCGGAGACGTGGCTCGTCGATCTCGTGGACGACCGCATCCTCGCCTACCGCGACCCCGGGCCCGACGGCTATGCGACGACGGTCAGCGCAACGCGCGGCGAGAGCATCACACCGCTCGCATTTCGCGACGAACGGTTCGATATTAACGAGATCCTACCGGTTCGCTAGGCTGCCTGGTCTCAGCGCAGCGCGTCTTCGACGGCTTCGAAGTAACCGTCGTCGTCGATCGTGCGGCGTTCGAGCAGTTCCTGGGCGACCGCCTCGACGTGGCGCCACAGGCGGCGCATCAAGAGCTCGGCCTCGAGGCGGAGCATCGCCAAATACTCGCCTGCTTCCCGGTCGGGGCCCGCGAACGAGGCGGTCAGAAACTCCGCCCGCGAATGGTCGTCGTGCGAACCTGCGCTTTCGAGCCCGGTAACCTGCCGCTCGGCGAGCGAGCCCGCCAGGATCGCGATCACGGTCCGCTCGAATCGCGTCCGCTGCGCGCGCCGCACCATCTGCTGCGACTCGTCATCGAGATTGCCGAGCATCCGCGCCATCGTTTGGATGCCCCAGGAGTCGTAAACCATTGTATGACCGAGCCAGCCTCGGGCCGGAACGATCGAGACTTGGCGCGGCCGCACCCCCGCATACAAGTAGGCGACCAAATGTCCAGCTTCGTGATGGGCGGTCGCGATCAGCTCGTCGATGTCGCCTACCGATCTCGCGCAGGGCGCGGGCCTCCGGGGCTTTACCGCGATAACCACCGCACCCCGGCGCTCGTTTGCAGGACCTTCCCTTACGCGAATCCGCCCAAGGAGAAGGAGGGGTCTGCACGGCGAGAAATCAGCCAGGTCGCAGTCTCCACACGTTAGCACGCCTTCCTTGCCGGCGGGTCTCGCTCGTCAGGCTACCTTCTTGAAGAGGAGTTTCATTGCAGATGATGTTCCGTTCGGCCGCGCTCGGCATCGCCTTGGCCGCAGCGCTCAGTTCGACCGCCGCGCTCGCCGTCGCGCAAATCGCCCCCAGCGACGCGGGCTTCGGGACCAAACTCGGCGTCGAATCGCAAAATAATTCCGGACAAGTGGGAACCGTTACGCTCTTCCAACACGGCAACAGCACGTTGGTCGACCTGCGGATCGACGGCGAGCCCGCCGGCCGCAGCGAGCCGGCCCACATCCACCGCGGCAAATCGTGCGAAAGCCTCAACCCCGCGCCCGCCTTCGGACTGGAACCCGTCGTGAACGGCCGCTCGCGGACGCTGGTCCACGCCCCGCTCTCCAAGCTCACCTCGGGCAACTACGTCGTCAACGTCCACGCTTCGAGTCACAACCTGGCACACTACGTCGCGTGCGGAATCCTCATCTCTCAGAGCTAAGCGAGGGCTTCACCGGAACGGTCGGTAAGACGCCGCTCATCGTCTTGCCGAAACTCTCCGCTGAGCTTGGCCGCACCGTTGCCGGCAAAGCCGAGTTCCTCAACCCAGGCGGCTCCGTCAAAGACCGCGCGGCGAAAGGCATCGTCGACGACGCGGAGGCGACGGGCCGCCTGCGGCCGGAAGGAACGATCGTCGAGGGGACCGCCGGCAACACGGGCATCGCCCTCGCGCTGATCGCTAACGCGCGCGGCTATCGCTCGATCATCGTCATTCCCGACGATCAGTCGCCTGAGAAGATCGAGCTCTTACGGACCTTCGGTGCCGACGTGCGCGTCGTTCCGGCCGTGCCCTTCGCCAATCCCGAAAACTACTACCACGTTGCCAAACGGATCGCCGAAGCGACACCCGGGGCAATTTGGGCTGACCAATTCAACAACATTGCCAACCGTGCGGCCCACTACGCGACGACTGGGCCCGAGATCTGGGACGCCGCCGGCACACGCCTCTCGGCGTTCGTGGCCGCCTGCGGAACCGGCGGAACGCTGGCCGGCACCGCGGCCTTTCTCAAAGAACGTGCTCCGGCGATACGCACGGTGCTCTGCGACCCGTTCGGCTCCGCACTGTACAGTTACGTCAAGCACGGCGTGCTCGAGACCACCGGCGACTCGAATGCGGAAGGCATCGGCATCAAACGCATCACCGCGAATTTCAAAGATGCGCCGGTCGACGACGCGATCCAAGTCGACGACCGCGCCATGGTCGAGATGGCATACTGGCTCTTGCGCGAAGAGGGTCTCTACGTCGGGGGCTCGGCCGCGCTCAACGTCGTCGGCGCGGCGCGCGTCGCCCGTTCGCTGCCGCCCGGCAGCACGGTCGTGACGATCCTCTGCGACGGCGGTGAGCGCTACCGCTCGCGCTTGTGGAATCGAGCCTGGCTCGAAGAGAACGAGTGCGTCCCGACGGCGCGCGATCTGTCCTTCGTCTGAGAAAGGCGGCGCATGTCCGACCCGATCGACCCGACCAATTCCACTTCCGCGGCGCTGAACCGGCGCGCGTTCGTCGGTCTCTCGGCCGCAGCCGCGGCGACGGCCGCCAACGTGAGCGGCGCGGTGGCGCAAAGCGAAACCTATGGAAAGCCGCATCCGCCGATCGCCGCCGAGGACGATCCTTCCATCACGACGTCGCGTCCGCAGATCAACTCGCCTGGGCGCACCCTCGACGCATACTACGCTTCGCCGAAGTCCGCCGGACCGCAGACGCCGGGCATCGTGCTGGTGCACCACGTGTGGGGCGTCGACTCGCAGATGCGCGATGTCGCGCGCCGGCTCGCCAAGCAGGGTTACATCGTCGTCGTCCCCGATCTCTACTCCGGCCTGAACGCTCCGGGCGGTGACGGAGCGACGGATATCGCGCGCTTCCGACCTTTTGCGCAACAGCTCGTCGACAGCGTCGTCGACGGCGACCTCGCGTCGGCCGCCGACTTTCTGCATTCGGGCGCGGGCAGCGCGCCGATGAAGATCGGGGTGCTCGGCTTCTGCGGCGGCGGTCTGATCGCGCTGCGCCAAACGGTCGACAACGCCACGGCGTTCAAGGCCGCCGTCGTCTTCTACGGCAAGATCCGCTACAGCACCGACGGCAACGACGCCCGCGGCCGCATCCCGCCCATCGGCATCGCCTACGCGGAAGAGATCGGCATGCCGCTGCTGGGCAACTACGGCACCCGCGACACGAGCATCCCGGCCGACGACGTGCGCGCGCTCGCGCAGCGTCTCGCCGAATTGCGCAAGCCGCACGACCTCAAGCTCTACGACGAAGCCGGTCACGCGTTCTTCGACGACACGCGGCCTTCGTACGTCGCTTCCGCCGCCGACGACGCGTGGATACGCACCTTGGGTTGGTTCGGAAAGTACTTACACTGAACTAATGGCCTTCACCCTCGTTCACTGCGCCGACGTCCATCTCGAGACGACCTTTCCCGACACACGCGGCGGCGCGGGCCGCCGCAAGGCCTTGGCCGACGCCTTCGTTCGCATCGTCGACGAAGCGCTCAAGCGCAAGGCCGATGCGCTGACGATCGGCGGGGACCTCTACGAAGCCGAACGAGCCGGACCGCAGACCGTGCGCTTTCTCTTCGAACAGTTCGCGCGCTTCGAGCGGCCCGTGCTGATCGCGCCGGGGAACCACGACCCGCACGCGCCGCACTCGTTGCTCGCGCGCGACGACGTGCCGCCCAACGTGTTGGTCTTCAACGAAGCGGCCTGGCGCGCGTATCCGCTCGCCGAGGACATCACGCTGTTCGGCTTCGGTCACACGCCGGCCGAGCCGGGGCGGCCGTTCGCGCACGCGCGCTTCGACCGCGGCGGCATTCAGCTTGCGTTAGTGCACGGCAGCGACGAGCAGCGCTGTCCGCCCAACAAGCGCTCGACCGCGCCGTTCACCAAGAGCGAGGTGACCGCCGCCGGCGCCAACCTGCTGCTGACCGGCCATTATCACGGCGGCTACGTCTCGAACGAGAACCGGCGCCCGGTCGTGGCCTATCCCGGCTCGCCCGAACCGATCCGCTTCGGCGAAGGGCCCGTGCACGGCGCGCTGGTGGTGACGATCGAGGGGACGAAGATCGCCGTCGCGCCGCTGCCGACCGCCAAGACGCGCCTCATCGAGTACGCCTGCGACCTCGGCGGCGTCGCGCACGAGCACGCCGTCTTCGAGCGCATCGAAGCCGCGCTCGAGCCGTACTCGCGCGACGACTACGTGCGCCTGCGCCTGACCGGCAACGTGGCGGCCGGAACGCGACTCGACGGCGTCTTGCTGGAGGAACGTTTCGGCGCGACGCTAGGCTCGCTCTCGATCGACGACCGGACCGGCGCTTACGACTACGCCGCGATCGCGGCCGAACCGACGGTCCGCGGACACGTCGTGCGCGACCTGCTGGGCGACCTTCACGACGACGACCCGCTCGTCGTGCGCCGCTCGGAGGCCGCGCTGCGCTACGCGCTGGCCGCCTTCGAAGCGGCGGAGATCGCACCGTGAAGCTGCGCTCGCTGCACGTCGACGGGTTCGGAAAGCTCGTCGACCGCACGCTCGACTTCGACCCGCGCTTCAACGTCGTCTACGGTGCCAACGAGGCGGGCAAGTCGACCTTGAGCGGCGCGATCCTGGCCACGCTCTACGGCTTTCCGCGCGGCGAGCGCGACCGCTGGCGGCCGTGGTCGAGCCCGGCCTTCGGCGCGAAGCTCGTGTACGAGCTCGGCGACGGACGCACGTTCGAAGTGCAGCGGGATTTCGAGCGCGACGCCAAAGGCGTGCGCGTCTACGACGCCGCCGGCAACGACGCGTCCGGCGAGTGTTCGGTGGGCCGCACCGTGAACCCGGGATTCGCGCACCTGGGCGTTCCGCTCGAAGTCTTCGTGAACGCCTCGTTCTTGTCGCAAGGCGAGATGGAGATCGACGGCGCGCGGGCCGAGCGCATCAGCACCGCCCTGGCGCAAGCCCTCGACGGCGGACCGCGCGAGGACGCGGCGCTCGGCGCGATCAAACGACTGGACGACGCGCTTGCCGAGCACGTCGGCAAGAAACGCGCGACGATCAATGCGCCCCTGCGCCGCCTGCACGAGGAGATCGCCGAGGCCGAGGGCCGCGCGGGCGAACTGCGCGAACGGCTGCACGGGCTCGAGGGCGTGCGCGAGCGCATGCAAGCCGAGACGCAGCGCACGGCCGAGCTCGAACGCATGCTGAGCGAACACGAGCGTCGCGGCAAGGCGTTGCGCGCGCAGACGATCCGCGCGCGGCTCGACGCGCTACGCGAGACCCGCGATGACCTCGCGGCGCTTCAAGCCGAGCGTGCATCCTACAACGACGTCGAGGAGTTTCCGAGCAAACTCATCCCGGAGCTGGAGCGCCGCTTCCAAAACTGGCACACGCTCGACGCGCTGATGCGCTCGCACTCCGACGAGGCCACGCGGGCGCGGATGACCCCGGCCCTCCTCGACGAGCTCGCGGAGCGCAAGCAGGACGGCGGCGCGCTGGACGACACCGCTTTCGTCAACCTGCAAACGGCGGCGCAAGAGGCGACCGAGGCGCGCGACCGCGCAACCTTTGCCGCCAACGAGGTTCAAGCCGCACGCCGGATGCTCGACACCGGCAGCGGACTCTCCGGCGCTGCGCTGGCCTCCGGCGTCTTCGTGCTGCTGGGGACGGCCGTGCTGGCCTACTTCCAGGACTGGATCTTGACGGCGGTCGTGGGTGTGGTCGCGCTCATGCTGTTCTTCTTCGCCGGGGCCCGAATCCGCAAGCGCCGGGCAGCGTCGGAGAAGATCGCCCGGATGGAGAAGGCCGCCGACGACGCGACCGGCGAGGAACGCGCCGCCGCCAGGAAAGTTGCGGCGGTCCTCGAGCCGCTTCGCGTCCCTTCGATCGAGGAGTTCGCCAAACGCCGGCAGCGAGTCCGCGAGCTGCTCGAGCGTAAGCAGAGCGCCGACCGGCTCGCGGCGCGGGCCGCCGAGACGCGCTCGAAGGCCGAAACGGCGGCCCGCGATTTCGACACGGTTGCCGCGACGCTCGGTCCGACCGAAGGCGCGCGGCAGGCGCAGCTTGCCGGGGCCAAGGAACGCGCCGCGCGCAAGAGCGCGCGCGACGGGATCGAGGTCCGGCTCTCGATGCTCGACGTGCGCCGCAACGACGTGCTCGGCAGCGACGACGAGTTCGCGCTCGAACGCGAGCTGGAAGAGCTGCTCGCCGCGGGCGTCGTGCCGGCGGGACTCGACGGCGCGACCTCCCCGCGCGCCTTCGAAGCCGAGCGGGCCGGGATCGAGCGGCGCTTTCACGAGGCGCGGAACGCCGCGACCGCGAGCGCCGCGGAGCTGCGCGCCGCCGAATCGCAGATCGGCGACCTCGCGCTGCTCGACGAGCGGAGCCAGACCCTTGCGGCCCAAGCGGCGCAACTCGAGGAGTTCGAAGCCGCGGTCACGCTGGCGCGCCAGCGAATCGAGGAACGCACCCGCGAGGCCCATCAGAAGTTCGCCTGGCGCTTGGCCGACTACGCCTCCCGCACGATCGCCGACGTCACGGCCGGCCGCTACAACGACGTCCGCATCGATCCGACGACCCTCGCCGTCCGCGTGCGGGCGCCCGAGAACGGCGCGATCGTCGACGTCGACCGGCTCTCGGAGGGGACCCGCGAGCAGGCTTACCTCGTGGTCCGGCTCGCGATGGCCCGTATGTTCGCCGAAGGCCTCGAGCGGCCGCCGCTGCTCCTCGACGACCCCTTCGCGTACTGGGACGAGACGAGGATCGCGCGCAGCCTCCCGATCCTCGAAGAGGGGAGCGAGCTCACCCAGACGATCCTCTTCACGACGAGCCGTCAGCTCGTCGAGGCGGCCGGGCACCGCGGCGCCCGCATCATCGACCTGGACGTTGCCCCGGCAGTTTCCTGAGCGCTTCGAGCGTGTTGGCGACGTGACGGCTCGGGTCGAGCGAGGTGTATGCGAAGACGATCTTGCCGTCCGGGGCGATGACGTACGACGTCCGGTTGGAGTATTGGACCGGCCCTAGCCCGAGGGTCGCGTCGTAGGCCTTGGAGATGGCGTGATCGGCGTCGGAGGCGACCGCGAACTTGCTGCGGCACTCCGAGACCGAGAATTTGGTCAGCGTCGCGATGTTGTCGCCCGAGACCCCGATGACCGTCGCGCCGAGACGCCGGTAGTCGTCGATGTGCGAGGCGAAATCGTGCGCTTCCAGCGTGCAGCCCGTGGTGAAGGCTGCTGGGTAGAAGTACAGGACGACCGGGCCCTTGGCGAGCGCCGACTTCAAATCGAAGCCAAAGGTCTTGCCACCGAGCGAAGCCCGCGTCGAGAAGGCCGGGGCCACGCTGCCGGGCGGCAGTTCGGCCAAAGCCGGGGCCGGGGCCGAGCCCAGCGCCAGCAGCGCGGCGAGCAGCCGGATGTTCAGCTTCACAATCCCATGAGACGCGCGATGACGAGCCGTTGCACCTCGTTCGTACCCTCCCCGATTTCGTTGATCTTCTGATCGCGGTACATCCGCGAGACCGGGTATTCGTCCATGAAGCCGTAGCCGCCGTGAATTTGGACGGCCTCGTTGACGACCCGGTTCGAGAGCTCGCCCGAGTAGAGCTTGGCGAGACTCGCCGTCAGCGCGTAGTCGCGCCCTGCGTCCTTTTCCCAGGCTGCGCGCAAGACCATCAGCTTGGCGTGCTCGATCTCGCAGAGCATGTCGGCGAGCTTGAACTGGATCGCCTGGAATTTCGAGATCGCCTGACCGAACTGGTGACGCTCCTTGGCATAGGCCAGCGCCTCGTCGTAGGCGCCTATCGCCAGCCCCACCGAGAGCGCCGCGACCGAGATCCGCCCCCCGTCGAGGATGTCCAAGAATTGCTTGAGCCCTTTCCCTCGCTCGCCCAGCAGGTTTTCCTCGGGGACCTTGGCGTCGCTGAACGAGAGCTCGCGGGTGTCCGACGCGCGCCAACCCATCTTGCGATATTTCTTGGAACGGGAGAAGCCCGGCGTATTCTGGGGAACCAGGATGTTCGAGATCTCCGGCCGGCCGCGTCCGTCGGTCCCGGTGACGGCGGTGATCGTCGTTCCGCCCGTCATGTCGGTCCCGCTGTTGGTGATGAAGGCCTTGGTGCCGTTGATCGTCCAGGTTCCGTCGCGCAGCTCGGCGCGCGTGCGCGTCCCGCCCGCGTCGCTGCCCGCCTGCGGCTCCGTCAGCCCGAAGCCCCACAGCATCTCACCGCGCGCCAACGGGACGAGGTATCGCTGTTTCTGGGCCTCGCTGCCGAAGTAGAAGATCGGCGCCGAGCCGAGCGAGACGTGCGCGGCCAGCGTGATTGCGGTCGAGGCGTCGGCGCGCGCGATCTCCATGACGGCCAGCGCGTAGCTAATTGTGTCCGCGCCGGCGCCCCCGTACTCTTCGGGGAACGGCAGGCCCATCAAGCCCAGCTCGGCCATCTTGCGCACGAGGTCGTAGGGAAACTCGGCTTTCGCGTCCATGTCCTCGGCGCGCGGCTTCACCTCGTCTCGGGCAAACTGCCGGCACAGATCCTGGATCGCGCGCTGCTCGTCGTTAAGATCGAAGTCCATGGCAAAGGTGTCCCTCCGCTCCAATGCCGAAAAGTCCTGTAATGTCAAAGCTCGGGTGCACTGCCTCGCGCAGTGCCTTGGGTGGGCGAACCGCATGATCACGTTGCGCGGCGTCACGCTCGTATATCCAAACGGAACCCGTGCCCTCGATGCGATCGACCTGTCGATCGCCAAAGGCAGCTTCGCTTTCCTAGTCGGCGACTCCGGGACGGGAAAGTCAAGTTTGCTGCGGCTCCTTTACCGCGAGAAGGTGCCGACTCTGGGCGAGGTGACCGTCGACGGGATTCGGGTCGATTGCTTGCGTCGCTCACGCGTTCCGCACTTGCGGCGCAACGTGGGGGTCGTCTTCCAAGACTTCAAGCTGCTCTCAGACAAGACCGTCTGGGAGAACGTCGCCTTCGCGCTGCAAGTTACCGGCGCGCGAACGAAGGACGTCATGCGCCAGGTGCCGCGCGTGCTCGACCTAGTCGGGGTGGCGCACAAAGCGCGCATGTTCCCGAACGAGCTCTCCGGCGGCGAGCAGCAACGGACGGCGATCGCGCGGGCACTCGTCAACAATCCGAAGATTCTGCTCTGCGACGAGCCGACCGGCAACCTCGATCCGGCCAACACGGCGGAGATCATGGAGTTGCTGCACCGCATCAACCTGAAGGGAACCACGGTCGTGATCGCCACGCACAACGCGCTGGTCGTCGACCGCATGCGGCGGCGCGTCATCCGGCTCGAGGACGGCAAGGTCGTGGCCGATGAAGAGCGCGGCTCCTACCGAGCCAACGGAACGACCGGCACAAGCCCGGCCAGCGAAGTCGTCTACGCGCGGAGGAGCAATGGACTGGGGAAGAATCCGCTTCTTTCTGAGTGAGGTCTGGCGCAACTTCACGCGCAACCTCCTCATGCAGCTCACGGCGATCGGAACGGTCGCGGTCACGATCCTCCTGCTGGGCAGCTTCCTGTTCACTCGCGAGACCGTGGGCAAGCTCGGCGACGACGTCATCAAGAAGATCGAGATCTCGGTCTTCCTCAGCGATAGCGCCTCGCCCGGCGACGCCAAGGCCCTGATCGCGAAGATCAAGGCCGATCCGCGCGTCGCCGGCGTCACCTACGTGCCCAAGGCGCAGGGTTTGCGCCAAATGCGCGACCGGCTGCGGGGGCAAATCGACACTTCTCTGCTGACGGCGAACCCGTTGCCCGACGCGTTGCGGGTTCGGATCGTCGATCCGGCCCGAGTCCACGCCGTCGCCGCCACGATCCGCAAGCTGCCCGGCGTCGCCAACGTGGAGTACGCGCACGACGCGGTCGAGCGGCTCTTGCGCCTCTCCGACGTCCTCGGAAGAGTCGGCTTGGGGATCGTCGTCCTGCTCGTGTTCACGGCGGCCATCATCATCTCGAACACGATCCGGCTGACCGTCTTCGCGCGCCGCCGCGAGATCGCCATCATGCAGCTCGTCGGCGCGTCGTCGCTCTATATTCGTATGCCCTTCATCGTCGAAGGCCTCATCGACGGTCTGCTCGGCGCGGCGGTTGCGCTGGGGCTGCTCGAGATCGCACGCCTGGAGCTGATGCCCAAGCTCGCGGTCGCGCTCCCCTTCCTTCCGATGCACCTAGCGACGATCAACCAGCTGACCTTCGCCGGCGAGCTGCTGGGCGTCGGCGCGCTCGTGGGCCTGATCGCTTCCTGGTTGTCGGTCGGACGCTACTTGCACGCCTGAACGATTGAAGATCTTCTGCTCCGCCGCCCTCTGCGCGGCGGCCGCGCTGCTTTTCATCACGCCGCTCGGCGCGCGCGAAGTCGTCGCTTCGATCGGCGACAAGATCCAGTCGAAACAGGCCGAAGTCCAGGCAACGCAGCAGCGCCTCCAGCAAAAGCGCGGACAACTGCACTTTCAAGAAGTGCGCGCGCAGGATCTGCAACGGCAGCTCGAAGAGACCAACCGCGGCATCACCGGCGTTACAGCGTCGCTCGAAACGCTGTCCGCGCAGGTGCGCTGGAATCAGCGGCGGCTGGCTTGGAACAAAGTGCAGCTCGACGCGGCCCAGCAAACCCTCGAACGCCACAACGACGCGCTGCGCCGGCGGCTCGTGGACGCCTACGAGCGCGGCGATCTCGGCTACCTCAACGTTCTGTTTTCGGCGACCTCGTTCGGCGACTTCGTCGAACGCTGGGACGACATCCGCTACCTGATCGTGACCAACGAGAAGACGATCCGCGCCCGCAAATCGGCCGAGGACACCGTCGCCGCTGCGCAACGCGGCCTGCAAGCGCAGCAAGCCGCGTTCGACGGCTCGATCGGCCGGCAGCAGCAAGCCAAGTTTCAACTTGCCGCCCTCGCCTCGCAGCGCCAGCAGCTGTTGGCGGCCGCCGACGCCCAACGCCGCAGCGTGGCGGGCGAGGTCGCGGTCCTCGAGGAGCTCAGCGCAGCGCAGGAAGCCGCCCTCGAGGACCTCATTCGCGAACGGCAGCGCATCGAGGCCGAGCGCCGGGCAGCCGAATCGGCCGCGCGGCGCCGAGCTGCGCGGCTGGCCGGTCAAGAAATCCCGGCCGAGACCCCGCAAGGCGCACCCGGCAGCTTCTCGTGGCCGGTCTCCGGCCCGATCACTTCGCCCTTCGGGATGCGGGCCGATCCCTTGGGGCGCGGCTTCCGGATGCACGAGGGCATCGACATCGCGGCCCCGATGGGGACGACGATCGCGGCGGCCGCGGGCGGCAGAATCATCTTCGCGGGCTGGTACGGCGGCTACGGCAACGCGATCATCATCGACCACGGCGGCCAGACCTCGACGCTGTACGGCCACTGTTCGCAGATCTTCGTGGCCGAGGGGCAGGACGTGCAACGCGGACAAGCCATCGGCGCCGTCGGCTCGACCGGTAACTCGACCGGCCCGCACGTCCATTTCGAAGTCCGCGTCAACGGCGTCCCCGTCGACCCGACCGCACGATTACGCTAGCCCGGCGCGCCGCCGGGGCAAGAAACATACCTAACTCGGCCGACGTATAACGTTAAGGTTCGACTTTTGGCCGGGCTTCGCAACCGGAGGGCGCCCTCTGCGCGTCCAAGAACCACCAACGCTT
Organism: Vulcanimicrobiaceae bacterium; assembly: GCA_052267165.1. Classification (GTDB taxonomy): domain Bacteria; phylum Vulcanimicrobiota; class Vulcanimicrobiia; order Vulcanimicrobiales; family Vulcanimicrobiaceae; genus CAWICD01. The sequence continues at coordinate 383,228 of JBKQHO010000013.1, forward strand.
CGCTCGCTCTTCGTGAGAAATGTCCGGCTTTTGACCAAGACGTTCCGTGCGCTGTCCGCCGCCTTCATCATCGCCGTCGCCTCGCTCGCCGGCGCTCTTTATCTCGGGCACGAGCACGTGGGCCGAGAGACCGAGTCTTTTCTGGATGCGGGTCCCGGCGTGGCGACGCTCGATCTGCACGGGTTGCTCCAAGGCCCCGGTTCGTCGGATCAGCGCATGCTCGACAACGCGTTCCGCCAGGTCGAGAAAGCCTACTATAAGCCCGTCAACGCGCAGCTGCTGCTCACGGGCGAGCAGCACGAGCTGGTCAAGTATCTGAAGGATCATCACGTGGGCGATCCCGCGATACCGGCGATCTCCGCCACCGGCGACGAGTCCCAAGACATTCACTCGCTCAATCACGACCTCGAGGTCGCCCAAAACCTTTACGGCAAGCAAACGTCCGAGGTCGAGCTGACCCAAGCGGCGATCCGCGGGATGCTCAATTCACTCGGCGACCCGTACACGACGTATCTCTCCCCGAGCGAGATCAACAGTCTCGAAGAGTCGCTCAAAGGCGGCGACTTCGGCGGGATCGGCGTCTACATCGTCCAGGATCCGCGCAACAAGGATATCTTGGTCGAGCCCATCGAGGGCACGCCGGCGTATCGGGCAGGCGTCAAAACGGGCGATCAGGTCCTCGATGTCGACGGAAAGAGCATCGGTGGCTTGCGGCTCGACGACGTGGAGCGGATGATTCGCGGACGGATCGGGACGGTCGTGCGCCTGGTCGTCCGCTCGCACGGTGCAACGGCCTCGCATTCGATCGGGATCACGCGCGAGCAAATCTACGTGCCCTCGGTCCACGCTAAGATGGAAGACGGCTACGAGTATGTCCGCCTCAGCGATTTCGGGCAGACCTCGTACGACGAAGTCCGGCGCGCGATGCTGGAGGGCAAAGTGCATTCGGCCAAGGGCTACATTCTCGACCTTCGCAACAACGGCGGCGGGTTGCTCGAGGCAGCCGTCGACATCTCCAGCCTGTTCATCCGAGAGGGGACCATCGTCTCGACGATCGACCGCGCCGGCAACCGCGAGACCAAGGTAGCGACGGAAGAATCGATCGGCGCGGCGCCGCTCGTCATCTTAGTAAACAAGTACACGGCCAGTGCCTCGGAGATCACGGCCGGCGCGGTTCAGGATTACAAAGTGGGTACGCTCATCGGTACCAAGACGTTCGGTAAGGGCGTCGTGCAGAGCATCTACAACCTCAGCGACGGCGGCGCCCTGAAGATCACGACCGCAAAGTACGTAACGCCGCTCGGGCGCGACATCCACCACAAAGGAATCGAGCCCGACGTCCTGGTCGACCAGCCGGCCGAGGCACCGATCATCGATACGCCCAAAGACGTCCAACTCGCGGCTGCAAAGTCTTATTTGCGGCGGATCGCGCGCAGGTGAAGCAGACTATGAATCGCATCCTCCCCGTTCTCGCGGTAGCCGCGTTATTGACGACGAGCATGCCGGCTTCGACCCGAGCCTCGGGCCTCTCGAATCTCGAGAGCGATGAGATCGAGATGAGCTTCTCGCTGCTCACCTCGGAGTTCTACAAGAAGGTAGATCCGCAGGTGCCGCTCGACGGAGCCCGCTCGGAGCTGCTGGCATATCTCGAAAAGAACGGTTTCAAATCTCCCAACGTGCCGGAGATCCATGCGGTCGACGATCCCACCCTCAACGTTCGCGAGCTCGAGCGTGAGGTCTCGACGGTCGTCAACTCGTACGGCGCGAAGCTTGGCAGCCGGGCACTGACCTACGAAGCGATCTCCGGGATGCTCGGTTCCGTCAAGGACCGTTACACCGTCTTCTTGACGCCCAAGCAGTACGCCGATCTCAACGAGGGGCTCGACGGCGGCAATTTCAGCGGCGTCGGCATCTCGATCGAGGTTGACGACAAGACCAAACTGCTGACGGTCAACGAAGTTATCGAGGGCGGGCCCGCCGAGAAGGCCGGCATTCAGTCGGGTGACGTGATCCTGACCGTCGACGGAAAGTCGACCAAGGGTCTGACGACCGATCAAGACGCCAAGATGCTGCGCGGCCCCAAGGGCACGCAAGTGAAGCTGCAGATCCAGCGCGCCGGAGCGCTGATCGCGCCCCTGCTCGTATCGCGCGACATCATTCATCAGCCCAGCGTTTACTCGCGCATGCTCCCGGACGGGATCGGCTACGCCCGGTTGACGGTCTTCGGCTCCAACACGGCTCAAGAGCTCAGCAAAGCGTTGGACAAGTTGCAGGCCGACGGCGCCAAAGCCTACGTCCTCGACCTGCGCGATAACGGGGGCGGGTACCTGAACGCGGCGATCGACGTGAGCTCGAAGTTCATCCCGTCGGGTCCGATCGTCTCGGTAGAATCGCGCGGCGGCAGCGACACGCAGTACGATGCCGAGAACACCGCGATCGCGCCTAAGCCGCTTGCGGTCCTCGTCAACAAGTACACGGCCTCGGCTTCGGAGATCACCTCAGGAGCGATCCAAGACAACGGCGTCGGCGAGCTCGTCGGGGAAAAGACCTACGGCAAGGGCGTCGTCCAGACGATCCATCCCCTACCCGACGGTTCGGCGGTGAAGATCACGAGCGCCCGCTACTTGACGCCTCGCGGCCGGGACATCAATCTCATCGGGATCGAGCCGGACATCGTCACGACCGAGCCGCGCAACGCGAAGTTCGGCGACCCGACTTCAGACCCGCAACTTCAGTCGGCGATCACCTACCTCCAGGGCAGAATCGCACAACTGAGCAGCAGCAGCTAAACTCCCTCAGTTCGGTCCGCAACAACAAAAAGGCTCGCCTAAGGGGCGGGCCTTTTTGTTCATTGTGACGATAATCACACTTGGTGATGGCAATCACACTTTGAAAGGCTTAGTGTAAAAGTCTCGTAACGCTCTCAGGCAGTGCTTATGGCGAGGCTGGGGCGCAAGCCGCTCAACGGAACCGCTTTGTGCACGAGATCACGTAATTTCGCATTCTCCCTCACGTAGTCAAGTGATCGCCTTTACACCACTCACATTGTTAAGGAGCTAACGAGTTACTCATGAGCCTGACCCTGCTTCTGTCCGCACTCCTCAATCTGTTCGCTCTCGGCGGTAACCAGATCGCAACGCTCGACACCGGCTATCACCAGGGAACCCTCGACACCGGCTACCACCAGGGAACCCTCGACACCGGATATCACCAGGGAACCCTCGACACCGGATATCACCAGGGAACCCTCGACACCGGATATCACCAGGGAACCCTCGACACCGGATATCACC
>JBKQHO010000014.1:0-39234 GCA_052267165.1 Vulcanimicrobiaceae bacterium
AAGCCAAGAAACGTGAAGGTTTCCGGTTTGCCAAGTCCGCGGCGCTCGCGTCGTTCCGCCGCATAGCGGCCGAACTCGACGATGCGCGTTTTCTCCGAATGCACCTGGAGTGCAAACCGCTCCAGTCGTTCACGAAGCTCCGAAAGAAACCGCGTGGCATCGCGCTCGTGCTCGAACCCGACGACACTGTCGTCGGCGTAACGGACGATCACGACGTTTCCATGGGCGTGGCGCCGTCGCCACTGATCGGCCCAGAGATCGAAGACATAATGGAGGTAGACGTTGGAAAGCAGCGGCGAAATCACCGAGCCTTGCGGGGTGCCTTGCGTCGTTGCTGAGAACGTTGTCCCGTCCATGATACCAGCTCGAAGCCACTTACGTATCAGTCGGAGCACGCGTCGATCACCGATCCGGAGTTCAAGGAAACGCATCAGCCATTCGTGACTGACCGTATCGAAGAACGCCCGGATGTCGGCGTCGAGAATCCAATTTACTTTCGTGTTGGTGATTGCCACCGCCAGCGCGTCCAGCGCATCATGCTGGCTGCGATGCGGTCGGAACCCATACGAGAATCCCTCGAAGTCCATCTCGTAAATCGCATTGAGCACTTCGGCGAGCGCGCGCTGAGCAATCTTGTCTTCGAGAGACGCGATTCCCAACGGCCGCTCTCCGCCGCTTGGCTTCGGGATCATCTTCCGCCGAGAGGGTAGTGCTCGATACACGCCGCTTTGAATACGGCTGTGTAGATTTGCAAGATTCGCTTTGAGGTCCGCTTCGTATGCCTGCCACGTTAAACCGTCGATGCCGGGTGCCGCATCGCGCTTCAACGCGTAACACGACGTTTCGAGCAGTTCAGGTGTAACGTGGTGGAGCAACGCGGTAAAGCGTTCCTTTCGCTTTGCCTTTGCGATTTTCCGTATGCGATCCAACGCCGGTGACACGCTACCCCGACTCTGCGTTCGGCGCGTGCCGTGCTGCATCGCATTTCCCTTGGCCTCGCCCCTTCGCTCCATCGACTCCGCCACCGAAGATTCGGTATTGTTCGCCGACTTCACAGCTACTGTAGGCGAGTCTGACTTCTCGCTCGCGTTCATCATCGGCTTCGGCTCGTCGCCTTCCCGATGCGGGCCGCACTCGTTGGCGGTCACAAGCGAGATCTCCCGGTTCCCGAGCAAGGAACTTCTGCACATGCCAGGGTCTGCAGACCACGCGAGATCATCGCGGCGCTCACGTTAACGCGACGCGATATGTTGCCTTCCACGTTGACAACCGTGTCGGCATCTCGAACTACCCTTTCGCGGCTCAATGGCTGGCCTATGCTCTCCCCGACCGACGCTTCGTCAATGTCCTCGCGGGCATTCACGCACGGCTTGGGGCCGATGTGGCTCGTTAGGCCCTCATCGTATCGGACTTTCACCAATTACTCCTTGCCGGTCTCCCGGCGCACTGACAAAGCTTTGGAACCACAGCGTCAGGTCGCTTTGGCAGTTGTTGCGGATTTCGATGCAGCGAAAGGCGGTTGAGCGGTATTCGGTCAGGAGTGCCGGTGACGGCCCGAGCAAGAAGACGTCGAAGCCGGCGTGCGGAGGCAGCGGCGGCGGCGGCGAGGGCGGAGCGTCGCACAGATAGCAATTCGGCCGCAGCAGCACCGCGTCGTCGGGACGCAAGTATTCGCCGACCGACAGCGCCCACACCGCGTAGCTGTCGCTGACGAGCAGCGGTCGCGGTTGCGCGTCGATCGCCGAGGCGAGCGCGATCGACTGCTCGTTGAATTTGCTCCACCAAGTTTGCGCTCGCGCCGAGGCGACGTCGGTCGCGAGCCGGCCGCACAGAACCCCCACGAGCAGCAACGTCCACAGCGCCGTCGATCGTTTGGCGCTGAGCTTCACGTAGAACAGGTACGCGACGGCCGCGTCGACCGCCAGAAAGAACGGGATGAAATAGCGGGTCTGGGAGGTGCGAGCACCCGTTCCGAGCAGGTCGGGGAGCACGGTGGGCACGAGCGCGGCGACCATGCTGGCGACGAGCAACCCCCATACCGCCAACTTCGTGCCCTTGCACAAGACGTAGAGGGCGTATCCGATCAGCGCGACCGTGCCGAGCGAAAGAAGCGCGTTGAGCGCCGTCGCGTGAGAGAGATCGAAGTCGACGAAATTCAGCCTGACGAGTGCCGTCAGGCGGCGCAGCGTCTCCGAGACGGGACTCTTCTGGACGAGAATGACCTCCATCGACTTGTCGATCTGAGGCAGGCCGTGCAGGATGAGCAGCAGCCACGGGACAAAGCACGCGACGGCCGCAGCTGCCGCCAGCAGCGGCATGAGCAGCCGGCGCGGAGCCGCTCGATTCACGACGAAGACAAAGGCGAGCTGGACGGCTGCGACGACGAGCGTCAGCGGATAGACGTAGAGTGCGCCGAGGAACGAGGCGCCGTAGAGCGCCCAACTGCCGGGCGTCCAGATGCGCGTCGCCCGCACGAGCGCGGCCGTCATTAGGAGCAGGGCCGTGCTCCACAAGCCGTACTCGCGAACCTCCTGCGCGTACACGATCTGGACCGGCGAGAGCGCGACGAGCGCCACGCCGATCACGGCCGCGGCTTTGGACCCGAACAACTCGTAACACAGCCAGTACATCGCAGGAAGCGCAAGCAGGCTGAGCAGCGCGGTCAAGGCCCGCATGTTGAAGATAGTCGCCCCGAGCATTCCAACCCACCAGCGTTCGAGCAGGAAGAACGGCGGAGCGTGCTGCGGTTCTTCGGAAGCCAGGGTCGAAACCGTTTGCGCCGGGCTGCCCGAAAGGGCTCGCGGCTCCAAGATCGCGCGCAGATCGCCCGCGGTCGTGGCCTCGGAAGCGAGGCGGTTCACTTGCTGCTCGGTGTAGCCGTAGATTCGAAAGGCGCTGTAGATCTCGTCGTCCCAGAAAACCTTGCGCTCGAGACCGGAGAAGCGTAAACCCAGCCCCAGCACGACCGCGACGGCAGCGATCAAAACGAGGCGGTTCAAACGTTGGGACATCGATCAGGCTTCCTTCGGGATCCGGTGCTTGCCGGGGGATGACGTTGAATAAGCACCGGGCCGGAACGCCTGGGAGCTTACGAGTGGTTTGGTGGTTGAGTATACGCCGGGTCTTAGAGAGGGAGCGGCCTCAGTCGTGCAGCACCCGCTCGAGAACCGAAGCCAGCTCTTCGAGGCGCTCGTTGAGCGGCGCGACGTGCCCGCCGGTCATCTGTTCGACCCGCACGCTCTTGGCGACGTCTGCCCAACCGGCCGTCGGTTCCTCGACCTGCATCTTGTCCTGCTGGCTGCCCCAGATCAGCGTCACCTCGCCGTCGTAGGGCTGCGGATGATAGGTCAGCGCGGCGACGAGGTGCAGGTAGGAATTTTCCGTGTCGCGCGTTCCGCGTTGCTTCCCGAAGGGCTGCGGGGCTTCGTCGAGCGCGAATTCGGGCTTGTGCGAGACGAGCGACTTAACGCGGGCGGCGACGAATCCGAACGTGGCACGCGGGCCGGCGATCAGCGCCCCCTCCAAGCGGGCGATGTTGTAGATGAGCTTGTCGCGGAGGCCCGTTTCCAGGCGCGCATCCAGCCCGACGCGCCGGATCAGCCAGTCGAGCAGCGGGATCGCACGCTTGGGCAGGCACGACGAATTGACGAGCACGAGCTTCTCGACGCGTTGCCCTTGAGCCGACAGTTGCCGGGCGAGCTCGTAGGCGACGAGTCCGCTCACGCAAAAGCCGCCGATTCGATAGGGCCCCTCGGGTTGCACGGCGCGAATGCGCGCGACGTAATCTTGGGCCATCGCTTCGATCGTCGGCAAGTCCGGGAGACCCGCCGTGCCATGCGGCGCGACCGCCAGGATCGGCTGAGCGCTACCCATGACGGCAGCGAGCCTGCGGCAGTATAAGCCTTCCGCGAACAGATCGCTGTGCAAGTAGATGAACGGTGGGCGCGAGCCTCGAGCGTTGTGCGTGACGATCGGCGCGGCCGTGTCCATCGCGGCGGAGGCCTGCACGAGCGAGTCGATCAGCTGCGCGAGCGCACCAACCGTCGCGTTGTTCATCAGCAAGCGCAGCGGCAGCTTCGCGCGGAACGTCGTCTCGATGTCGGACACCAGGCGAATTGCGAGCAGCGAGTGTAAGCCGAGCGCGAACATGTCCTCGTCGCGCCCGATCCGTTCGCGGCCGAGCAGCGCGCTGACGATGGTCGCCAAGCGCGCCTCGGTCGGCGTCAGCGTCGCCGCGACGGCGTCACTGCGCTCTTCGGGCACCTCGGGAGCCGGCAGCGCCTTGCGGTCGATCTTCCCGTTCGGCGTGCGCGGCAGTGCGGGGAGCACGACGATCGACGACGGCAGCATGTAGCTGGGCAAAAACTGCCCCAGCCGCAAGCGGACGGTCTTGGCCCACGTGTCGACGCCTTCCGGGACCGCGCTCTCGAGAACGACGTACGCCCAAATCGCGCCTTCGCCCGAACGGTCCTTGCCGACGATCGCAACCGCTTCGGCCACGTCGGGATGACGGGCCAGCGCCGTCTCGATCTCGCCCAACTCGATGCGGAAGCCGCGCAGCTTGATCTGATGATCGGTCCGGCCCAAGAACTCGAAGTTGCCGCCGTTCATCGTGCGCACGACGTCGCCCGTCCGATAGAGCCTTGCTCCCGCTACGTCGCGGAAGGGATCGGACACGAAGCGCTCGCGGGTCATGACGGGCAGGTCGAAGTAGCCGAGCGCGACCCCGTCGCCTCCGATGTAGAGTTCCCCGGGAACGCCCGCCGGCACGAGCTCTCTATTGCGGTCGAGGACGTAGAACTGCGTGTTGGCGATCGGAGGACCGATCGGAACCGGGCCCTCCTCCGAGGTGACGCGGAGCGCCGACGACCAGATCGTCGTCTCCGTCGGCCCGTACATGTTCCACAGCTCGCCGTCGCGCTGGAGCAGCTGCTCCGCGAGCTTGCGCGGCAAGGCCTCGCCGCCGCACAGCATCTTCAGCTTCGGTTCGGCGTTCCAACCTGCCTCGATGAGCAGCTGCCAGGTCACCGGCGTCGCTTGCAAGACGGTTGCGCCGCTGCGCCGCAGCAGCTCGAGGAGCGCGGCGCCGTCGACCGTCTCAGCCTCGCGCGCAACGACCAGCTTCGCGCCGGTCACGAGCGGCAGGAACAGCTCGAGCCCGGCGATGTCGAACGAGATCGTAGTGACCGCGACCAGCGTGTCGGCGGGGCTCAGGCCGGGCATGCTGCGCATCGCCCAGAGGAAGTTGACCAAGGAGCGCTGCTGGATCTGGACGCCCTTGGGCTTGCCGGTCGAACCCGAGGTGTAGATTATGTACGCGACGTCGTCCGGTTTGGCGACGGGCTCGAGCGCGGCGTCGCCGTTGAGGGCGATGCGTGCGGCTTCGGTGTCCAATTCGAGGATCGGCGCTTCGGTCTTGGGCAGCCGTGCGCGTAACGACGAACGCGTCAGCAGCGCGGCGGCGCACGAGTTCTCGATGACGTAGGCGAGACGCTCCTGCGGATAGTTGGGGTCGAGGGGAATGTACGCGCTGCCCGCTTTGTGGATCGCCAGCAGAGCGATGAGCAATTCCGGCGTGCGGTCCAGCAAGACCCCGATGCGGGTTTGCGGAGCCAGCGCGCTCTGCGTCAATTCGCGTGCGAGCCGGTTCGAGGCTGCCTCGAGCTCGCGATAGCTCAGCGACCGGTCGCCGCAGACCAGCGCGACCGCGTCCGGCGTGCGCGCGGCCTGCGCGGCGAAGAGCAGCGGCAGCGTCTGATCTTTGGGATAGTCGGCGTCGGTCCGGTTGCCCGCGAGAATCAGCTCGTCGCGCTGCGCCGCGCTCAGGATCGGCAGCGTCGAGAGCTTCTGCGCCGGATCGGCGACGACCGCGCGAAAGATGTTCTCGAGGCAGCCCAGCATGCGCAGGACGGTCTCGTTGTCGAATAGGTCGGTGTTGTACTCGCACGAGGCGCGCCAGCCTTCGGGCCGCTCGACCATGAAGAAGTTGAGGTCGTAGAGCGAGCCGGCGGAGCGCGACGGCAGATCGACCAAGTCGAAGGCGCCGTACGACTCGTTGGTGATGAACGAGCGCTGAAAGATGAAGTTGACCGAGAAGAGCGCATTGCGGCTGAGGTCGCGCTTGGGGTTGACGATCTCGACGATCCGCTCCAGCGGAACGTGGCGCAGTTCGAATGCGTCGGTCACGCTGTCGCGCGACCGGTCCAGCAGTTCGAGGAAGGTCGGATCGCCCGAGAGGTCGCCGCGCAGAGCGATCGTGTTGATGAACGGCCCGACGAGGTCTTCGAGCTCGACCTCGTCGCGCCCGACGACCTGCGTGCCGAGTGCGATATCCGTCTCGCCCGTGTAGCGGTACAGCAGCGCCAGCAGCGCAGCCCAGGCGGCCATGAACAACGTGCAACCGCTGCTTTGCGCCAGCCGGACCAACCCGTCGGTCAGCGCACGGTCGAGCAACACCGAGGCAATAGAGCCGTTGGAAGTTTGCACCGAGGGCCGAGCGCGATCGGGCAAAACCTCGAACTGCTTGTAATCTTTTAGGAAGCGCCGGAGCGCCTCGGTCTCGTCTTCAGGCGGCACTTTCGAGAGCCACTCGCGCTGCCAGATCGCATAGTCGCCGTAACGCACCGGTAACTCAGGCAGGTTAGCCGACCGGCCGAAGTGGCGCGCGGCGCAAATCTCACCCATCTCGCGGGCGAGGAGCCCGATCGACCATCCGTCGCAGACCGTGTGGTGCGCGGTGACCAACAGCATGGTCGCCCGATCGCGCACCTTCAACCGCGTCGCGCGAATCAAGGGCGGGACCGAGAGATCGAAGGGCGTGCGCGCCTCGATCTGCGCGATGCGCTCCGCCTCGGCCGCCGCCTCTTTTTCGGGGAGCCCGGTCAGGTCGATGACCGGAATGCGCAAGGCCACGGACGGGTCCACGACTTGGACCGGCTGGCCGTCGCGCATCTCGAAGAACGTGCGCAAAGGCAAGTGGCGTGCCAGGATCTGGCGCCAGGCCTCTTCGAGCTCCGACTGAACGACGTCGCCTTCGAGCCGCCAGCGCACGGCCACATTGAGGGCTGGGTTGCCGGGGTGCAACTGCTCCTCAAACCAGAACCGCCGCTGCGCTTGCGAGCACGGAAAGACGAGGCGTCCCTCTAATACGGTTTCTATCAGCACCGACTCTTCCAATGTTCGAACTTCAGGGGCCAACATCACGTATCGCTCCGTCGTCTTGCCTGGTGCTAACCAGCGCTGCTTCCGTTTTGAACTGCGTCAAACGAGAGAACAGGCCGGCGGAAACGCCCCAGCGAGGAAAGGGGCAACACGCGATTGGGGTCCGTGGCGGCAGCCTCGCTTGCTTCTAACGTCGCTGCGAGGTCGGCGATGGAGCGATGTTGGAGAAGTTGTTTAGCGGCCAGCCGAATGCCTTGTTTATTTGCGCGTGCCGTTATTTTAAATAGGTGGATTGAGTCAGCCCCGAGCTTAAAGAGATCGTCCTTAATCCCGATGCGCTCCAGGTGGAGGACTTCGGCCCAGATCTTCGCCAGTGCGACTTCTGTCGGCGTGCGCGGCGCTTCGAACTCTTCGGCCGCAGCCGCCGCGGTGACGTCGGGTGCGGGCAACGCCTTCCGGTCGATCTTGCCGTTAGCAGATAGCGGCAGCGTGTCGAGCCGGACCCAAGCCGACGGGATCATGTACTCAGGGACGTACTGGCCCAGGGCCGCGCTCAGCGCCGCCGGACTTTGCGGGGCGTTAGGGCGCTCCACGAAGTAGACGACGAGCCGTGCGTCACCCGGCACGTCTTCGCGCAACACGGCCGCCGCCGCGGCGACGCCGGCATGCTTGGTCAGCACCGATTCGATCTCGCCGAGCTCGATGCGGAAGCCGCGCAGCTTAACCTGATGATCGATCCGCCCGATGACCTGGAACTCGCCGTTCGGCAAGAGGCGCGCTAGGTCTCCCGTGCGGTACATGCGGCCTTCGACGAACGGATTAAGCACGAACTTCTCGGCGGTGAGCTCGGGACGTTTGACGTAACCGCGCGCAACGCCGTCGCCGCCGATGTGCAGCTGTCCGAGCATCCCGACGGAGACAGGCTGATCCTGGGGATCCAACACGTAGAACTGGGTGTTGGCAATCGGCCGGCCGACGGTGATCGGCGCGTCGTCCGCGACGACGTGCGCGCACGACGACCAGATCGTGGTCTCGGTGGGTCCGTACATGTTCCACAGCTCGCCGTCGCTCTCGAGCAGACGGTCGGCCAAGTCGCGCGAGAGTGGTTCCCCGCCGCACAGCATCTTGAAGCCGCGGCCGGGGCGGAAACCCGCCTCGAGCAAGAGGCGCCAGGTGGCAGGCGTGGCTTGCATTGCCGTCGCGCCCGAGCTTTGGATGCGCCCGAGGAGCCGGAAGCCGTCGGCCACTTCGTCGCGTCCGGCGATGACGACCTTGGCGCCGACCGAGAGCGGGAGGAACAACTCGAGACCCGCGATGTCGAACGAGATCGTGGTGACGGCCAGCAGCACGTCGTCCAACACGAGGCCGGGCGCTTCCGCCATCGACGTCAGGAAGTTCACCAGCGCGCGGTGCTCGATCTCGACGCCCTTCGGCGTTCCGGTCGAGCCGGACGTATAGATGACGTACGCCAGATCCCGGGCCGTCATGCCGGCCGCGGGCGCGGCATCGCTTTCGCGGCCGATGGCCGACGCGTCGCGCCCGAGGTGAACGACCGGCGTGCCTTCGGGGACGAGCCCCAGATTGCGGTCATCGTCCAGGACGACCGCCGCGACTTGGGCCTCGGAGAGGATCGAGCGCAGCCGCGCCGCGGGGTGCGACGGATCGAGCGGGACGTACGCGCAACCGGCCTTGTGGGTCGCAAGCAGCGCGACCAGCATGTCGAGCGAGCGATCGAGCAAGATGCCGACCAGCTTGCGCGGGCCGCCCGTGCGGGCGCGCAGATGGTTGGCAAGACGGTTCGCCTTGCGATCGAGCTGTTCGTAGGTGAGCTCGCTCTCCTCGAAGGCCGCGGCGGTGGCGCCGGGCCGGGCAGCCACTTGCGCCTCGAAGAGCGTGTGCAGGCATTTCCCGTGCGGATAGTCGCGCGCCGTCCGGTTGACGTCGAGCACGACGTGCTCGCGTTCCGCCGCCGGCAGATACGACAGGCGATTGACGTTTTGCGTGGCATCGGCGACCAGCGCTTCGAGCAACGTGCGGTAATAGCCGAGCCACCGGTCGATCGTCGCGGCGTCGAAGAGGTCGGTGTTGTAGTCGCAGTCGAGCCGCAAGCCGTGCTCCGACTCGATGATATTCAGGAATAGATCGAAGTTGACGAAAGCCTTGGGATTCGGCTCGACCTCAACGCTCAAACCGGGCAACTCCAAACGCTCGGATAAGCGCTCCAGGTTGAACTGGATCTCGGCCAGCGGCAGCCGGTTCGCTTCGCGCGCCAGTTCCAACTTACGGACGATCGTGCCGAAGGTGTAGCTCTGGTGCTCGTACGCGTCCAGCACGCGCTTCTTGAGGCTCGCCAGGAGCTCCGAGAGTTTCGTGTCGGCGTTCCAGTTCGCGCGGATCGGCAAGAAGTCGACACAGTGACCGACCACGATCTCGCCGTCGAGCAGCGATTGGCCGGCCGTCGGCACGCCCACGACGACGTCGTTCTGGTCAGCGAAACGGCCCATCAGCGCCTGGAACGCGGTCAGTAAGGTGACGAAAAGGGTGCAGCCTTGACGCGCTCCGGCCTTCTTGACGGAGCGGTAGAGGGTCTGGTCGATCGAGGTCGAGCGGGTCGCGCCGCTAAACGAGCGCAGTGAGCCGCGCGGCCGGTCCGTGGGCAGCTCGAGAGGCCGAACGGGCTCTTGGAACTGCGCGAGCCAGTAGGCTTCGACCTTGGCGTGCTCGGCCGGATCGCGGTCGTGCTGGGCTTGCGCGTAGCGCGCGAAACCGTAGGGTGCCGGCAGCTCGAGCTTTTCCCCCTTGCACGCCGCGGCGTAGAGCTGCGCGAACTCGTTGAGGATGACGTTGACCGACCAGCCGTCGCATACGATGTGGTGCGAGGTCAACACGAACGCGAACGAGTCGGGCGCAAGGTGCACCAAGTGCCCGCGCACCAGCGGACCGTTGACCAAATCGAACGGCGTGCGCGCGTCGCGGTCGACGATCGCTTCGAGCGCGGCCGGCGCTTCGGCCGGACGATCGGAAAGGTCGCTGAGCGCGAAGGTGAGGTTGAGTTCGGGCGCGATGCGCATCAGCTCGCCGGTCGCGCTGAAGGAAGCGCGCAGCGCGTCGTGCCGGGCCACGATCTCGCGCCACGTCGCGTTGAACGCGGCCTCGTTCAGCGTGCCCGTCAGCTTCAGCGTGACCGACTCGTTGAACGCGCACGAGGCCTCGTCGCTCAATTGCGCGGCCAGCCAAATCTCGGTCTGTTCTTCGGTCGGCGCGACTTCGCTCGGGGCCGGAGGCAGAGCGGATTTCACTACGGGAGCGGGCACGGTCGCGCCGGCCGGGCAGAGAATGCCCACCGACTGCAGGTCGTTCAAGCTCTCGACGAACGCTTCGAAGATGTGCTCGACGTCGGCCTCGCTGTGCGCGGTCGTCAGGAAGCACGGGAAGCCTTCGGAGATGTACACCCCGCGGTTGCGCAAGTGGTAGTACAGCAGGCTCGCGAGCTTGTCGTCGTGCGCGAGGCTGAAATAGAACATGCTGCCGAACGACTCGATGTGCGAGCTCAAGCCGCGGCGCGCGAACTCGGCGTTGAGCCGCGCGACCAAGCCGGTCGTGCGCGCCGTCAGGGCCTCTTGGAGGGCGGGCCCGTGCTCCTTGATGTAGCGCAGCACGGCCAGCACGGCGGCCATCACGAGCGGATGGCGCACGAAAGTGCCCGCGAAGAACGTGGGCGGCACTTCGGGGACGGAGTCGTCGCCGTACTGCCACATTCCGCCGTCGAGCGCGTCCATGAAGCGCGGTTTGCCGGCGAGGATGCCGATCGGCAATCCGCCGCCGACGACCTTGCCGTAGGTCGCGAGGTCCGCGCGAATGTCGAAGACGGCCTGCATCCCGGCGGGGTGCATGCGGAAGCCGGTCACGACCTCGTCGAACACGAAGGCGCTCCCCGACGCTTCGGTGATCGCGCGCAGTTCCTTCAAGAATTCCTTGGGCTGCAGTTCGGGATGACGGCTTTGCACCGGCTCGACGACGACCGCGGCCAGCTCGGAAGCGTGCTCGCGAATCCACTCGAGGGTCTCGGGCGTGCCGTACGGCAGCACGGTCATGTTTGCGACCGACTCCGCCGGAATGCCCGGAGCGACCGGCAGCGAACGCAGCGAGGTGCGCGCGCCCTTGACCAAGACTTCGTCGAACTGACCGTGATAGGCGCCGTTGAACACGACGACTTTGTTGCGGCCGGTGACCGTGCGCGCGACGCGCAGGGCCGCCATGACCGCTTCCGAGCCCGTGTTGCAGAAGGTCACCCGCTCGTTGCCCGTCAGCTCGCTGAAGAGCTCGGCGGCTTCGCCGGCCAGATCCGTTTGTGGGCCGATGGCGAAGCCGCGCTTGAGCTGCTCGCCGACCGCGTCGACGACGAAATCGGGCGCGTGACCGAAGAACGTCTGACCGAAGCCGTTGACGACGTCGACGTACTCGTTGCCGTCGACGTCCCAAATCTTCGAACCGTGCGCGCGGACGCAGGTGATCGGGTAGACCATCTCCTTCCACTCGGCGCGGAAGCCCCCCGCGGCGCGCGGGTCGGCCAGCACCTTGCGATGGTCCTGCGTCATCTGCTTGGAACGCGCGGTGCGCGCCGCGGTGCGCGCGATCAGCGCGTCGATGTGCGCCTGCTGTTCCGGGGTGAGATCGGAGCTCGCGCTGGCCGCGCCGGGCTTGTACACGTTGAAGCGCGACGGACGGTCGTCAGCGACGACGACTTCCTTCTTCGGCGCGTGGGCCGGCGGCGCCGCCGCAGCGGCGACCGCCGGCGCAATCGGAACGGGCGCGGCCGTGACGGCCGGCGCGGGAGCAGCCTGCACGACGGCAGGGCCGTGGCCCTGCAACGCCTGCAGCTGCTCGCGCATCAGTTGCTGCATCGCTTGCAACTGATCGCGAACGACGGATTCGATGATCGACGACGCCGCGGCGGGCGCCGCCGGAAGGCTGAACGACGGCACCGGCGCGGCGACGGGAACCGCAGCCGCGACGGGAGCGGCAGCTGCGACCACGGGCGCGCTCTCGACGACGGCCGGTGTGACCGGCGCGGGCGCCGCGATTTCGGGCGGCAGGTCGATGAGCACGCGATCGGTCAGCGCCGCGACCGACGGAATGTCGCCGAGCAGTTGCCGGAAGGTGACTTCGACGCCGTAGCGCGCTTGCAGTTGCTGAACGAAACGGCCCAGGAAGAGCGAGTCGAAACCGAGCTCGAGGAAGCTCGTCTCGAGGTCGGCTTCGCCGATTGTCTCGCCGGAGAGGTCTTCGAGCATGGCGACGAGCTCGGATTGCAGGCTCGCTCTACGGGCGGCGGACGGCGACGTTCCGTTCGCGCTTTGGGCTACAGGCTGGCTCATGAGCTGTGTTGTCTCCGGTGCTGGGCTGAGGACGGCGCTTGCGGCGGCCGCGGGGAGCATTTGCGGCGGAGCCGCGAGGGACGGATTGACCTTGGGCTGCGGCGCTTCGATCCAGTGCCGCGCGCGCTCGAAGGGATAGGTGGGCAGCGAGATCCGGCGGGCGGTGCCGTCGTGCAGCGCCTGCCAGTCGGGGGTGATGCCGGCGATCCACAGCCGGCCCAGCGACTCGAGCATCGCTTCGAGGTCGCCGGTTTCGCGCGCGTTGCTCGGGAGCGAGCCGGCGATCGTGCAGCTCGAACCCTTGGCCGCGCCTTGCAGGGCGAAGGTCGCCAGCGCCGATCCGGCTCCGACCTCGAGCAGCGCGGTCGCGCCGCCTGCGATCAGGGTGGCGAGACCGTCCGCGAAACGGACCGGCTCGCGGCAGTGACGCGCCCAGTACTCGGGCGAAGTCGCTTCTTCTTCCGTGACCCAATCGCCGCTCACGCCCGAGATGTACGGCAACTGCGGCGACGAGAGCGGGACGCTCGCGATCAGTTCGCGCAGCGGCTCGATCACCGGGTCCATCATCGGCGAGTGGAAGGCGTGCGACGTGTGCAAGCGCCGGAACATCGCGCCGCGTTCGTTCAACCGCGCTTCGAGCGCCGCGACCGCTTCGAAGGGACCCGCGACCACCGATAGCGCCGGTGCGTTGAGCGCCGCCAATCCGAGCTGCGGCTCGAGCAGCGGAGCGAGCTCGCCTTCGGGCAAACGTACCGCCAGCATCGCGCCGCCGGGCAACCCTTGCATCAGCCGGCCGCGCGCGGCGACCAGCATGAGCGCGTCCTCGAGCGAGAACACGCCTGCCAAGTGAGCCGCGACGAACTCGCCCACGCTGTGGCCGATCATCGCGGCCGGCGTGATGCCCCAGTGCATCCAGCTGCCCGCCAGCGCGTATTCCACCGCGAAGATCGCGGGCTGCGCGAGCACGGTCGCGGTCAGCGGACTCTCGGCCGCGGCATCGCGCACGACGGGATAGAGCAGCGCGCGCAGATCCTGCCCGATGATCGGCTCGAGGATCGCGGCGCAGCGATCGATCGCCTCGCGGAACGGCGGCAGCGCGTCGTACAGGTCGCGGCCCATATCGACGTACTGCGAACCCTGGCCCGGAAACATGAAGACGACCGCCGGATCCGCATCGCTCGTGCGCCCGGCCGTCACTCCGCTCGGACGTTCGAGTTTGGCGAGCGCCTCGACGGAGCTCGTCGCGCTCAGCACGCTGCGGTGCGCGAACTCGCGCCGGCCGACTTGCAAGGTGTAGGCGACGTCGGCGAGCCGCTCCGCGCCTTCATTGGCGCGCAGATGCTCGGCCAGCCGCGTGCGGGCCGCGCCCAGCGCCGCTTCGCTGCGTGCCGAGAGCACCAAGAGCTGGCGCGGCAGCAGGGCTTCGCTCGCGCGCCGTTCGGGCGCTTGTTCGAGCACGAGGTGGACGTTGGTGCCGCCGACGCCGAAGGAACTGACCCCGGCGCGACGCGGCTCTCCGGCGGTGCTCCAGTCCTCGAGCTTTGTGTTGACGTAGAACGGGCTCGAGGCCAAGTCCATGCGCGGATTGGGCGCGGTGAAGTGCAGCATCGGAGGGATCTTGCCGTCGCGCACGACGAGCGCCGTCTTGATCAGGCCGGTCACGCCCGCGGCGATGTCGACGTGGCCGATGTTCGCCTTGGCCGAGCCGAGCGCGCAATAGCCGCGCTCGTCGCCCGCGCCGCGAAACGCTTTGACCAAGCCCGAGAACTCGATCGGATCTCCGAGCGGCGTGGCCGTTCCGTGGCACTCGATATAGTGGACTGAGCGTGGATCGACGTTCGCCATCGCGTGCGCGGCGGCGATCGCCGCGGCTTGCCCCTCGATGGTCGGCGCCGTGTAGCCGACCTTCTCCGAACCGTCGTTGTTGATTCCGAAGCCGCGAATCACGGCGTAGATCGAGTCGCCGTCGGCGACCGCGTCGTCGAGCCGCTTGAGCAGCACAGCGCCGGCGCCGGCGCCGAAGACCGTCCCGTTGGCCTGCGCGTCGAACGTGCGGCAATGGCCGTCGGGCGAGACCATCCCGCCGTCCTGGTACAGGAAGCCGCGTTTTTGCGGGAACGAGATCGAGACGCCGCCCGCGAGCATCATATCGGCATGACCGAGCATCAGATTCTCGCAGGCCTGCGCGACCGCCAGCAGCGACGTCGAGCAAGCCGACTGGACCGTCATCGAGGGGCCGCGCAGATTGAGCTTGTAGGCCACGCGAGTCGCCAAGAAATCCTGGCCCGCGCCCAGCAGCATCGGATAGCTGCCGACTTGATAGTCGCTGGTGAACTGCTCGATCAGCGCGCGGTCGCGCAGCACGTGGTGCAGGAAATACGTGTTGATGCTGCAACCGGCGATGACGCCGATCGCGCCGGCGAAGCGGCTCGGATCGCATCCGCCGTCCTCGAGCGCTTCCCAACAGCACTCGAGAAAGACGCGGTGCTGCGGATCGGTCAGCTCGGCTTCGCGCGCGAGCATCCCGAAGAAACCGGCGTCGAAGCGATCGACGCCGTCGAGGATCGGCCGCGCGGCCACGAAGTTCTTGCCGGCGCGGACGGCCGGCGAAAACGCGTCTTCCAGCTCCTCGAGCGCGAAGTGCGAGATGCTCTCGACGCCGGCACACAGGTTGCGCCAAAAGGCCGGCACGTCGGCGGCTCCGGGGAAACGGCCGGAGAGTCCCACGATGGCGATCGGCACGTTCGCGACCGTCGGGCGGCGCGTTGCGCTCATCGCTGCGCGCCGATCGCGATGCCGGTCACAACCAGCTCGCCGGAGAACCGAAAGCGCCCGCGCAACGCGTGGCCCGCGAGCAGCGGGGACGCGAGCGAGCGCAGCGGCCGCACTTCGAATTCGCCCGCCGTCTCGCCGGGGCCGGCGAGTTCGAGCGTCACGTCGCCGAACTCGAGCCACTCGCCCGTGAGCGCGTGCTGGCACTTGTAGAACGCTTCCTTCGCGCTGAAGATCAGCGTCGCGAGCGCGGCGCCCTGCCGCACCGGCAACGCGTCGACGAGTGCGAGCTCGGCCAGCGTGAACACATACGGCCACACTTCCGGCGTGACGCGTCCCACGATTTCGGCGTCGATTCCAAGCGCTTCGCAGTCGCTGCTGCGCGCCACGGCGGCCGCGCAGAACCCGAGCGTGTGCGTGATGCTGCCGGTGAAACCGAAAGGCCAGGCCGGGCTGCGGTCCGCGTTACGGCCCACCGCGACGCCTTCGAGGCCGAGCGCGGAGAGCGCGCGCCGCGCGCACAGCCGGCCCGCCGCGAACTCCGCGACGCGCTTGGGGACGGCGCTCGCGCACTCGGCGCGCTCCGCTTCGAGCAACAGCGATGCGTCGCCGCCTTCGCGCAGTTCGGCGGCTGCGACGCCGAACGCAAAGAGCTCGCCGGCGAGCGAGGAGGGCCGCGCCGGGTTGGGCGCGCCGAGCGGCACGCGCAGCGGTGTAGCTAAGCTCACTTCGCGTTCGCTTTCGAGGCCACGAAGGCGGCCAGCTTGCGAATCGTACAGTGGTCGAAGAGATCCATGATGTCCAAATCGATGTGGAGCGTCTGTTGTAGGCGGGCGTGAACGCGCAGCAAGCGCAGCGAGTCGCCGCCCGCATCGAAGAAATTCTCGTCGAGTTTGGGAGGCTGGTCGCCGCCGAGCATCTCGCGCCAAATTTCGCCGATCGAACGCTGCAGCGCGGCGTTGGGATTGCCTAGCCCCATGCCCGGCGCTTTGCGCGCTCCGTTGGAGGCGGGCGTCGCAGCCGGCGCGGGCTGGGCGGCTTGGGCGGAGGCCGGCGGGAGCGTCGCCGCCAGGCGGACCAGCGCCTGACGATCGTGCTTTCCGCTCGCGTGCTCGGGCAGACGCGCCAGCAACGTGAGCCGGTTCGGCACCATGTGTCCCGGCAGCTTCCCGCTCAGATACGTTCGCAGCGCGCGCTCGCCGAGGCTCGCGCCCGGCGCCGCCACGACGAAGGCGAACAACGCCTTCTCGCCGGCGGCCACCGCGACGACCACGACTGCTTCGCGGACGTCGGGGTGCAAGCGCAGCGCGGCTTCGATCTCACCGAGCTCGACTCGGAAGCCGCGGATCTTCACCTGCTCGTCGATGCGGCCCATGAACTCGAGCAGACCGTCGGGGCGCAAACGCACGCGGTCGCCGGTGTGATAGAGCCGTGCCTGCGGATCGTTCGCGAATGGGTCGGGCACGAAACGCTCGGCGGTGAGTTCGGGCAGATTCAGATACTCGCGCGCGAGACCGTCGCCCCCGACGCAGAGCTCGCCGGGGACGCCGAAGGGCACGACTTGCAGATGGCGGTCGACGACGTAGGCGGTCGAGTTCGCGATCGGGCGGCCGATCGGAATGTTCGACGCAGACGCTTCGGCGCGCGGAATCGGATAGCAGCAGCTGAACGTCGTGTTCTCGGTCGGTCCGTAACCGTTGATCAGCCTACAGTTCGGATGAACGGCGAGAAAACGCGCAGCCTGCTGCGGCGGCACGACGTCGCCTCCCGTGAGCAGCCGGCGCAGTCCGCCGAGACCGGAGACCTTGCTCTCGACCATCTCGCGGAAGATCGGCGCCGTCAGCCAGAGCGTCGTCACGCCGAGGCGCTCGATGGTGCGGCCCAGCTCGGTCAGCGACAACAACGACGGGGGCGCCATCGCAAGCTGCGCGCCGTTGAGCAGCGGCGCCCAGAGCTCGAAGGTCGATGCATCGAAGGCGAGCGGCGCGTATTGCAGCACGCAGTCGTCTTCGGAGATCTCGACGTAGTTGGTGGAGCGCACCAGCCGAACGACGCTGCGGTGCACGATCGCCGCGCCTTTGGGGCGCCCGGTCGAGCCCGAGGTGTACATAACGTACGCGAGCGCGTCGGGGCCGCATGCGACTTCGGGCGCGTGCGCAGGCTGCGCCGCGATGCCGGCGGCGTCTTCTTCGAGGGTCACGATGCGCTCGGGCGCGATCGGCAACCGCTCGCGCAACGAACGCTGGGTGACGATCAGCTCGACCGACGCATCGGCCAGGATGAACTCGAGACGCTCGCGCGGGTAACTCGCGTCGAGCGGAACGTAGGCCGCGCCCGCTTTGAGGATCCCCAGCAACACGACCGGGAGCTCGAGGGTGCGTTCGAGCGCGACGCCGACGCCCGCCTCGGCCTCGACGCCAAGCGCGCGCAGATAGTTCGCAAACCGGTTCGCGCGCATCTCGAGCTCGGCATAGGTCAGGCTGCCGTCGTCGGCGCGGACCGCGATCGCTTGCGGCGAGCGCGAGGCCTGTTCCGAGAAGAGTGCTTGGATCGAAGCGTCGCGCTCGTACGCCGAGCGTTCTCCCGCACCGAACGCAAGCACGCGGCGCCGCTCGTCCGCGCCCATCAGCGCGAGCTGCGAGAGGCGCGCGTCGGGCTCGCGCACGGTCGACTCGAGCAAGTGCAGGAAGTGCTCCGCCAAGCGGCCCACGGTGCCGGCGTCGAGCCGGTCCGGCTCGAACTCGAAGCGCAAGGTCGGCGCGCCCGGGCCGCGCTGCACGCTGAGCCTGAGGTCGACCTTGGGGAGGACCGCCGGCGCGTGCCGGGCCGCAACGTCGAGCAGGTCGAAAGTCACCGAGAACGGCAGCTCGGCTGCGCCGCCGTGCGCGGGGCGCAACGCGTCGAGAACGCTTTCGAGCGGCGCGTCCTGATTCGTGAAGGCATCGAGCACGACGGTTTTCGCCCTGCTCACGAACTCGACGAAAGTAGGATCGCCGGAAAGGTCCGCGCGCAGCGCGAGCGTGTTGAGCGTGCCGGCGCTCGTCCCGATGCAGACGTCGGTCTCTTGCGTGTACCGGTGCATGAGCGTCGCGAAGGCGGCGTACAGCGTCACGAACAGCGAGCGGCCGGAGCGCAGCGCCAGTGTTTCGAGATCGCGGCACAGAACTTGCGGAAACGGCACCGCAAGCGTCGTCTCCGCATCCGAAGCGGCTGAGCCGGCGCGGTCGGCGGGCACCACGAGCCGCGGCGGCGGCTGGGCCAGCAGATTGCGCCAGTACGCGATCTGTTCTTCGAGCGCACCGGACGTTTGGCCGGCACGCGAGTGGGCGGCTTCCCTCAGCTGCAACGTGATCTCCCTGTAGGTTCGCGGCGTGCGACCGTCCGCCGCGCGCGGACGAAACATCCGCTGGGCCGGCGCGGACTTGCGCTCAGAGACATGCCGAGCACGTTCATCAGCTTCTAAACGAAGCCGGGAGCCGAGAAACGCAAAAGACGAGATACCTTAGGCGTATAGCTCCTCGAAGGCTGCACTCGTCTCTCCATTCTCTCTCTCTCTCTATGTGGGCCAAGGAAATGCGGCTGCGCCGCCGTCTCCATACATCGTGAAACGAAAGCGTTACATTCGACCGACGGGCTCCGGGCCTGTACCGAATGTGTGGCGCTAGCATAGTCGCTTGGGTGCCTTTGAGCCAATACCCGAAAATGGGTGATTCTGGGGCGGCTCTCGGAAAGGGCGCACGCCCAAGCCCATATACGCTCACTTTAGGGGATGTGCGCCGCCCGGCTTCCTCGGTACAATCGGGCCGTCAGGCGCACCGCTCGATACGTTCCGGCCCTCGCAGTCCTTCTGCCGGCCGGCATGTTTTGAGTTCTCTTGACGCTTGGCCACCCGGACTCGCTGGAGAGCAGCGCATGAATAAGATCCTTCTGGCCGAGCAGCGGCCGACGTTCGTGAAGAACTACAACCGCTCGAGCTTCTTGTTCGATCACACCCTGCATCGGGAGTCGATATTCGACCTACCCAACCTGGTCGAGCTCTCCAAACGGCTCCCGGACCGAGCGTACTACTCGACCGCGGCCGGCGTCTCGGTCGAGGACGGCTGGAGCAAGACGGGCGACGGGCGGCTATCGCTACAAGAGACGATCGCGACGATCGCCGACACGAACTCGCTGGTCGTCCTCAAACACTGTGACAAGGATCCCGAGTTCGGTCCTGCCTTTCGCCAGGTCGTGTCCGAGGTCGTCGATCAAGTCGGCGAGGCGCTGCGCTCCGACGTGGAGATCGGCCGCGCGACCTTGTTGATCGCCTCGCCTCGGCGGGTGACGGCCTATCACATCGACGCCGAAACGAACTACCTGTTCCAACTCCGCGGCGAGAAGCTCGTCAGCGTGTTCGACCCCTACGACCGGACGCTGCTCACCGAGCGGGAGATCGAGGGGTTCTACTGCGGCAACCTGGACAGCGCCAAATACAAGAGCGAGCGCCAGAAGGATGCCAAAGAGTTCGACTTCAAGCCGGGACACGGCATCCACGTTCCGCTGCACGCGCCCCACTGGGTTCAAAACGGCGACTCGGTCTCGGTGGCGATCAGCATCAACTTCTCGCTCAAGTCGAACGCGCGGCTGTGCAAGGTCTACAAGATGAACCACCGGCTACGCAAGACCGGGCTGCGGCCCGTCGCCCCGGGCGTCTCCGCGTGGCAGGACCAGGCCAAGATTCTCGCCTTCGACGCGCTCACATCGGCGAAACAGGCGCGCAGCCGTCCCTTGCGCGTCGCGCCGGCCGGCTGACGGAGGCGGCGAAAGCGTCCGGCGCCGAGCCGGACGATCGACTGTGGATTCCGGGCCTAGGGCGCCGCCCCGACGCGGACGTGCGCCTCTTTTGTCTTCCCTATGCGGGCGGCGGGGCGTCGACCTTCGCGCAGTGGCCGGCGAACCTGCCGGACTGGATCGAGGCTTGCCCCATCCAACTGCCCGGCCGCGAGCAGCGGCTGCGCGAGCCGCCCTTCACGGATCTTTCCAGCCTGGTCGAGGTGCTCGCCCGCGTGATCGAACGGCACGTGGAAAAGCCGTTCGCTATTTTCGGCCACAGCATGGGCGGGGTCGTGGCCTTTGAATTGGCTCGCGCGTTGCAGCGCCGGCAGGTTCGCTCGCCCGCCCGTCTGTTCGCGTCGGCTCATCGGGCGCCGCAACGGCCGCGCCGGGAGAACTCGCTTCGCTCGCTTCCCGACGCGGACCTCGTCGCGGAACTGACGAGCCGGTACGACGCCATTCCACCGGAGATCGCGCGCGAGCCGGCTTTTCTGCGGCTCTTGCTGCCGCTCTGGCGAGCCGACTTCAGCCTGATCGAGACGTACGCGTACGAGGACGGCCCACGCCTCGACTGTCCGCTTTCCGTGTTCGCCGGCGATTGCGATCCGTTCACGCTCGACGACGATCTCGAGCTATGGCGCGCGCAGACCGCGGCGGCCTTCCGCCTCCGCGTGTTCGCGGGAGGTCACTTCTTCATCGAGTCAGCGCGGTCCGAGCTCCTTGGGGAAGTGAGCGACGACTTGGCGTCGTCCCGGCCTTCCGAAGCCAGATCTGCAGGTGAGCCGCGGGATCCCCGATCGCTTTAGGGTCGTTCGCGCCGGCATTCTCGCTCTTGGCCTCCAGCAACGGCGCGGGCGCTCCGTTCAGGACGCGCTCGAAGAACTCTAGCAAATACGCGGAGACGATACGCTCCGAGCGCAGGCTGTCGATGCTGCCGCCCGCGCCGGCGCGCCATTTCTGGGGCGAGTACAAAGCCCAATCGACGAAGTTCGCGTGATCGGTTCCATCGATGATGAGAAAGTAGCCGCCCTGCCGACGGAGACCGCGAAAGGTCTTACGGTCGTTGGCTTTGTCGAAGAGCGCGTAATAGTGGAGGGCCGGATCGGCCGGTATATCGTCGCTCGCGAGCGGCGTGCTCATCACGAAGAACGGCCGCGGAACGCCGTTCTCCGCGGCCTGGCCGAAGAGCCAGCCGTCCAGGTTCGCAGCGGCCCGGAGGCGCGGGTCCAAGCTCGCGGTCTCCGCAGCCACCGCGCCGCCGAACGAGAAGCCGAAGATGCCGACGCGCGAGCGATCGATGCTGCCGGTAAAGCGGCGCTCCGGGTCGTGCGCGTCGAGCTGCAGCAGCGCATCGAGCGCGCCGCGCGCCACGGCCGCCTGCAGCATGACTTTCCGGTTCGCCCAGCGCTGCGTGCTCGCGGACGCGGCTTGCGACGAGAAGTCGAGCGAGTGCCCGGGATAGCGATCGTCCATCCCCGCGACGATGAAGCCGTGGCTGGCGAGTTCCAGCGCCTGCGTCGTATTGTCGGCGCGCGTCCCGTCCCAGCCCGGCACGTACAGGATCAGCGGATGCGCGCCGGCGACGACCGGCGCGCCGACGATGGCGGGCGTGCGCACCAAACGGGCCCGATCGAAGCGCGCGCCCAGCGATCGGGCCGGCGGCCGGGCCAAGGTATACGAGGCGTGAACGCCGCTGCTGCCGGCCCTCGCCGGATACCAGACTTGGAGCCCGGGCCCGCGCAACACGACCGTCCCGATCGCATCCGGACCCGTCGGCTCGGGCAGCCCAAAGACGGGAAGTGCGATGCTCGCTGCCAGCGCGCCGCCGAGCAAGATGCAACCGAGCAGCGCAAAGCCGTAGCGCAGCCATGCGCGAGCGCCGGCCGTCCACCAGACGCTCGCGACGAGCGTGAGGACGGCCAGATAGGCCGGCAGCATCTCCCGGCGCGCACCCGTCAAGACGATCTGCATTCCGGTCAGGACGAGCAGAGCCAGCGCCGTCGCCAGGCGGCCGCGCCGCCCGAGCGCCGTCGGAACGATCGCCAGCGGAACGATTGCGAGCAATCCCGCGGCGACGACCAGGATCTCAAGCGGCCGCATCGTTTAGCGGCGAATCCTCACGTGGACGCGCCGCCGGCCGCCGCCGCGCGCTCGGCATCGGCCCGCCGCGCGGCAGCGTTCTTGTTCCCGCGCTCGCGGCGCGCGGCCAAGCGCGCCGACAAGCGGCGCGCGCTGAACTTCGCGCCGTATGCAAAGCGCAGCAGCGGCCCGAAGCTGTTGGCAGCGGATACGCCCACGAAAAACAGGCCGGGAACCGAAGCTTCAAAGTCGCTCGAGAGGACCGGCGCACCGTGACTCGAGCGAATCAACGCACGCAGCGGCGGCGCAAGGAACTTCAAGCGATCGAGATCGACCCGATATCCGGTCCCCGCGATGACGTGGTCGGTCACGAGAGCTTGCTTCGAGCCGTCGGAACCGGCGAGGCGCAGGCGCACGCGCCCGTCGACGATCTCGGCACCTTCGAGCCTGACGCCGAGGACCGTCGCAACCTTGCCGACGATCTGCTGGCGCGTGAACCAGCACGGTGCCGGTCCGAGGTGCGTCTGCACCACGTACCAGCGGAAGCGCTCGGGCAGACGATGGAACAAGACCGGGAAATCGACGATCAAGCGCGATTTCCAGCCGCTGCCCAGGCCCGAGCGCGGGTAGCGCACGCGCTGCCACAACGTCCGCGGCTGGTGCTTGGGCGGATCCTGGAACTGGAGCTCGGGCACGTTCGCGACCAGCCGAGTCGCCGCGCCCGCGACGTGCAGGAGGCCCGCGACGTCGACGGCCGAGGCGCCGGCGCCGATCACCGTCACGTCGCGCCCGGCGAAGCAGTCGAGCTCGTGGAAACTCGACGTGTGCGAAACGAAATCGGCGGGCAGCCGCGCGAGGACGGGCGGCACGTAGGCATAGTGACTGATGCCGACCGCGATCACGACCTGGCGGGCGCGAACGCGTTCCCCATCGGCGAGGCGCAACTCGAACCCGTCGCCGTCGCGCGCGATCTCGGCGACGATCCGCTCGTCGAGATGGGGCACGAAGCGCCGCTGGAACGCCAAGCCGTAGGCCACGAACGTCTCGAGCGCCACCGGAACCCCGACGTCCCCGTACGTGATCCCGTGCTCGCGGCAATACCGCTCGAGTGTAAAGGTTCCGTCAGGATCGGAAAGGCACGACGCGAATCCCTCGGATTTGAGGAACATGCCCTTGGGCATGTGCTTGCGCCACATGTCCATGGCCCCGCCGAATATCCGGAAATCGACTGCGCGCGCGCGCAAGTGCGCCGCGAGCGAGAGACCGTAGGGCCCAGCGCCGACGATCGCGACTTGGCTACGAGCCGAGTCTCCGGCAGGAAGCGACGCATCTGCTAGCGTCCCCAGTTTGCCGTTGCGCTCGGCGAGCGAAGGGCGCGCGGTACCTTCATACATGGGAAGCGGAGACCTCGTTCTCTTTCGTTAACTTAAAAAGGAAGCTCTGATTCCGTAAAGCTCTGATTGCGTCTCTGCGTGCCGGGTCTCGCCGGGCGGACCGTCCACTCGAGAAGCCCGCAGCCCCGAAACGAAGCGCCTTGAGACAAAGGCTTTCGAACCAAGCTTCAAAGCGATGCTCGGGCCGGCCGGATTCGCCGTCATTGTAGCGGGGAATCGATCTGAGAAAAATACCCCAAAGTGAGGACAGTGCGAAACCCCCACTTTGCGGTATTGCGGCTGGAAGGCTGCGCGGCTACCGTTCTGGAGAGAAGCAGTCCGACTTTCGGGGTCGGCGCGGCCCTCAGGTTATCTGAGGGGTCTCGCTTGGCTTCTTCCGTTTGGGACGCCCCTATTATCACAGACGAGAGAGAAGCGAAATGTCGGTGAAGTTCGCCCTTCGCGGCGGGCTGCGAGCCGCCGAGCCGAAGAGGGCCGCAGTCAGAAGCGCAAAACTCGCAACCGGCACGTCCGCCGAGACCTGCGACCGCTGCTGAGATGTTGCTGCTGAAGCGCTCGTCGCTCTACTTCGCGGCGCGGGTCCTGCCGGCCGTCCTGGGCTTCGCCGGCGTCGCGATCTACACGCGCTTCCTCGATCCCGCCAGCGTCGGTTTGTACGCGCTGCTCTTGAGCATCGCGCTGCTGACCAGCGGGATCGGCTTCGGCTGGCTGCGAGTCGCCGGTTTTCGGATGGTTTCGGGCGCCAGCCGCATCGAGCCCGAGATGGCTGCCACGCTCTGCATCCTCTTCCTGGGCACGTCGGTGCTGGTGGTCGCGGCGGAAGCCGTAGCGCTCCGCCTGCTGCAGCCCGGGCTCGCGCCGCTGACCTTCTACCTCAGCCTCGCGCTCACGATCGCCTATTCATGGTTCGATCTCTGCACGACGATCCTCCAAGCGCGCATGAAGATCGTCACGTTCGGCCTCTTCACCTTGGCCCGGTCGCTCGTCTCGCTTCCGTTGTCCCTGGCGCTGATCTTCGCGGGCTACAAGACCGACGCGCTGCTCGGGGGATTTCTCGGAGGGAACCTGACGGCCCTCGCCGCCTCGGGAATATTGCGAGCGGGCGTGGGCGGGCGGTTCGACCGCCGCCTCGTGTCCTCGCTCTTTCACTTCGGCTGGCCCAACAGCGCAATGATGGCCGTCGTCAACTTGAGCGCTACTTTCCAGCGCTACGTCATGGTCGTGTGGGCCGGAGCCGCTGGGCTCGGCATCTTTTCCGTCGCCGGCACCTTCTCCCAACAAGCCGTCGGAACGCTCATATCGTGCGTGGCCGCCGCGGGCCAGCCACTGGCCTTCAAGGCTCGCGACAGCGGCGACGCGGCCGCGCTGCGCAAGCAGCTGAGCGAGAACGCCCAGCTCATCTTCGGGATCGCTCTGCCGTGCGGGATCGGCCTCGCGACGCTTGCGGGACCGATTTCGAGCCACTTCCTGGGCGTGAGGTTTCAGGACGGCGCGGCGATGGTCATGGCGCTCACCGCGCTTTCGGCGACGATCGAGAACGTGCGAATCTCCTACTTCGATCAGGCCTTCGAGATCGCGCTGCGAATGAAACCACTGAGCGTGATCGCGAGCATCTACGCCGCGGTGCTCGCCGGCGCCAGCCTGCTCTTGATTCCGCGGTACGGTGTCACCGGAGCGGCCGTCGCAAGCCTCCTTGCAAGCATGGCCCAAATCTCGGTTAGCTTCTTCTGGGGGCGCCGGATGCTCGAGATGCCGATTCCGCTTGCGAGCCTGCTGAAGACGGGCGTGGCAACGGCCGGTATGGTCCTAGCAATCCGGCTCGTCTTGATCCACGACAGCCTCTTCGGACTGGTGCTCAGCATCGCAGCCGGCGTCGTCGTCTACCTCTCGATCTCGGCGGTCATGCGCTTGCGGCAAGTTCGCAAGCAGCTGGGCAGGCACTTGACGTGGCTGCCGGCACAACGCTGACGGTGGCGTCGCGTGAGCTTCGGTCGCAGGCAAAATCGAAACCCCCACTTTCAGGTATTGCGGCTGGAAGGCCGCCCGGATACCGTTCTTACAGAAGCGTTCCGACTTTAGCGGTCGGCGTGGCCGACCGGGTTCGTAGCCGGGTCTAGTTTGGCTGTCCGGTCGGGCAGCGCATTACCAACAGACGAGAGAGAAGCGTAATGTCGGTGAAGTTCACCCTTAGCTATCGACGCGATAGTCTTTTGCTTGCCGCTGCGTTCGTCGCAGCGACTGCGGCACCGGCGCTGGCGCTCGTGCACGCCGGGGATCAGCTCCAGGTGACGGTCTACAATCACCCCGAGCTCTCCAAAGCCGTCACGGTCGATGCGCGCGACCGGCTCTCGCTGCCGCTCGCCGGCACGATCGACGCCACCGGGCTCGACCCGCAGCACGTCGCCCAACGCATCGCCCGCGCGCTCGACTCCTACCTGGTCAAGCCCGCCGTCGACGTCCAAGTCGTGGGACAGACGTCGTCCATCTTCATTTCCGGCGGCCGCGGCGGCGTTCTCAAGTACGAGCCCGGCGAGTCGCTGGCCGCCGCGCTCGACGACATCTACAAGACCAACGACGCGAGCTCCAAGGACGGCAGCACGACGAGTGAAATGCTGCGCGTCGATCTGCACCGCGTGGCGCTGCAGCGCGACAACGCGACCGTCGGGACCTACGACATGTCGCAGAGCTCCAGGCAAGCGACGTCGGGCCCCGAGCTGGAGCCCGGCGACACCATCGTGCTCGTGAACAAGCCCGACGTCGTGCGCGTCGCCGGCGAAGTGACGCACCCGGGACTGGCGTACCTCGCGCCCGACGAGACGCTCTCCGCCGCGCTGACGCAGGCGGGCGGCGCGTTGCCGACGGCGGCCACGACCAACATCGTGCTCCAACGCGACGGCGCGAGCCAAGTTCTCGCGATGGGCGATCCTCAGTTCAACCAGCCGCTCAAAGACGGCGATGAGATCACGGTCCCGGTCGCGCCGCGCGTCAGCATCGCGGGACTGGTCGCAACCCCCGGCACGATCTCGCTGAAGACCGACTTCTCGTTGCTCAGCGCGATCTACAACGCCGGCGGCCCGACGAAGTGGGCCGACCTCGCCGACGTGCAAATCGTCCGCAACGGCACGAAGAGCACCTACGACATCACGCGTCTCACGCACGGCGACCTCACCCAGAACCCGACCCTCAAGGACGGCGACCTGGTGTTCGTGCCTGAGGGCCACAAGGTCGACTTCGGCTCGATCTTCGGCTCCCTGGCGACGTTCCTCGTGAACCCGCTTCACCTCTAAGCACTCGAAAGAACAGAGACAAACGACTTCGATGCAGAGCACCATCGCACCGACCCTGATCTATCGCGAGAATGTGACGCTGCGCCGCGTACGGCGCGTCATCGACATCGTGCTCGCTACGATCCTGATCGCTCTCGTCATACCCTTCGTGCTGGCGGCCTGCATCGCCATCCTGATCGAGGACGGCCGGCCGGTGTTCTTCCGGCAGCGCCGGGCCGGGCGTTTCGAGCGCACGTTCGTCATCTACAAGCTGCGCACGATGAGCAAGCTGTTGTGCGGCGACGCTCCCTCGCCCACGCAGAGCGCTGACCGGCGCATCACCAAAGTCGGCCGCTTCCTACGCAAGACCTCGGTCGACGAGCTTCCGCAACTCTTCAACGTGTTGCGCGGCGACATGTCCCTGGTCGGCCCGCGGCCGGAGATGCCGATCATCATCGACCGCTACGAGCGCTGGCAGCACCTGCGCCACCTGGTTTTCCCCGGAATCACCTGCATCTGGCAGACCGAGTGCCGCTCGACCGTGCCGCTGGACCGACCGGAAGCGACCGCTCTCGACCTCGACTACATCCGCCGCTCTTCCCTCTCACTCGACGCCGCGCTCATAGTTCGCACCGTCGCATCGGTCGTTTTCCCCAAAGGAGCATTCTGAACATCATGAACTCGCCGATCTGCATCGTCGGCACTGGCTATGTCGGCATGGCCTGCATGATCGGGCTGGCCGAGTTAGGCTGGTCCGTCAACGGCTACGACATCGCGGCGGACCGCATCGAGCGCCTGCGCGCGGGCGTGCCGCCGTATCGCGAGCCCGGCATCGAGGAAGCGCTGCGCAAACACCTGGACGCCGGCAAGCTTCAATTCTTCGACTCGCTCGAGGCGGCGGCGCGTAATTCGGAAATCATCATCGTAGCGGTCGGCACACCGTCGCGGGAAGACGGCTCCGCCGACGTTTCGGCGCTGTTCGCCGCCGTCGAGGGCTTTGCGAAGATCCGCTTCCGCCACTGGCCCACGATCGTCATCCGCTCGACCGTGCCTCCGGGCACGACCGACGCGCTGGCCGATCTGATCGAGCACGCGGCCGACGTCATATATGCTCCCGAGTTCCTGCGCGAAGGCTCCGCCGTCAGCGACTTCCTCAAGCCCGATCGCATCGTCGTCGGCGCACCAACCTCGGCCGCGGCGGTTCCCTACGTCAAGCTGCTCGAGAAGCTGCAGCGGCCCGTCGTGTTCACCTCGCGCAGCAACGCCGAGATGATCAAGTGCTGCTCCAACGCCTTCCTGGCGCTCAAGATCAGCTTCGCCAACGAAGTCGCCAACCTGTGCGACGCGATCGGCGGCACGTCCGACGACGTGCTGCGCGGCATCGGCTACGATCACCGCATCGGCAGCGACTTTCTCCAGCCCGGGATCGGCTTCGGCGGCCCCTGCTTGGAGAAAGACACGAAGAGCATGCAGTACGTCGCCAAGCAGGCCGGCGCCGGGCACGAGCTGTTCTCGGCGACGCTGCGGGTCAACGGCGAGCAGCCGCGCCGGATCGTCAAGGCGCTCGAGGACGAGCTCGGCTCGCTCCATGGCACGACGATCGGCATTTGGGGGCTAACCTTCAAAGCCCACACCGACGACATGCGCGACTCGCTCGCCATGCGTATCGTTCACGAGATTGCCCACCGCGGCGCCACCACCATCACCTACGATCCCGCGATCAAGATGGCGCCGCTACCACTTGGCACGAGGTTCGCGACGTCTGCCCTCGAGGCAGCCAACGCCGACGCTCTGGTCGTGCTGACCGACTGGCCGCAATTCGCCCGCATCGACCCGATCCTGTACGCGGGCACGCTTCGCCGCCGGTTCGTTCTCGACGGCCGCAATGCACTCGACGCTCAACGCGTTCGCGCCGCGGGGCTCCGTTACCGCGGCGTCGGTCGCACCTACCCTGAGACTGCCGCTTCCGCATCCTTCGCTGCTTTGGGGCTATCATCATGACAAATTTCGACTCAGCGCTCGATATCGTATCGCGTCGCCGATATCTCGTCCTCTCGATGCTGCTGGCAGGCATCATGGTCTCCTTCCTTCTGGCGCGCTACGTGCCGCGCCATTTCCAGGCAGTCGCCCAAGTGCTCATCGTCAACGAGGATTCAGGACGAGATCCTTCGGTGAGCTCCGCCGACCTGCCCGCGGTCACGATGAGCAGCGAAGTTCTCACCCGCGTGAAGAACAAGCTCGACCTGCCGATGTCGCTCACCGAGATCAAAAAGAGCATGACGGCCAAGGTGCCGGGCCGTTCGAGCATCATGCAGATCGGTTTCAAGGACACGCTTCCCGACCGGGCCGCCAACGTGGCGAACACGATCGCGGACGAGCTGACCGGCTACTATCATGAGATCTCGACGCATCGCTACAACCAGAACGTCCAGAACCTGGATCAAGCGCTCGACGTGCAGCGTAACAAGATCAACTCGATCAACGAACAGCTGCAAAAGGTCATCGCGACCGATCCGTTCGTCGGGTCGGACAAGGCGCTCGACCTGGTGACGGCGCGCCTCGACGACCTCGAGACGCAGCGCGGCTTGGCCTACGCGACGATGGCGGGTGACACGGCTCAGGCCGGCGCCGTCTCGACATCTTCGCGCACGTTAGCCAAGACCGCGGTCCACGAGATCCTGCAAGGCGACCCGTTCTATCGTTCGATCCAAGAAGGAACGGCGAAGGACGCGGCCGAGCTCGCCTTCGAGCACTCCGCCTTCAAGAGCAGCTACCCCGGGCTTCCCGGTTTGTCCGCCAAGGTGCAAGCCGAACAGAGCCAACTCGCTGCCGCCGCGCACGCCGCGATGACGTCATCTTCGGCCTCGAGCCCGAGCATGGTCGCCAATCGAGTCGACAGCGCCAAGGCGGACGCGACCGTCACCGGCGACAACGTGAAGATCTCCCAGATCGACGCGCTGATCTCGCAGGAGCGTGCCCGGCTGCACGACATCCAGAAGACGCAGCCCAAAGCCCTCGGTCTTCGCATCGAGCGCGACGTTGCTCAGGCCGATTACGTGTCGCTCTCCGCGCGCCGCGCTACGGCGCTCGCGAATCGTGCTGAGGCGTCATCCCTGGGTTCGGTCGTCGTCGTCGACCGCGCGGTTCGCGCCGACTCGCAAATCCCCGGCGGCCGCACGCAGCTCGCGATCGTTGCCGCGGCGCTCATCATCGGCCTCTCCTTGGGCAGCGCCTTCCTGGCCGAAGCGCTCGATCCCACGCTGCGCAGAGCGGACCAAGTGGAAAAGCTCTACGGCACGCCGGTTATCGCAACCCTCAACAACGCCCGGACCCGGACTCCCGAGGCCTAAAGAATAATGCACGCTAGCCTCAGTTCCGAGCTTCAACTGCTTCGCGTACGCATCGAAGCGTTCGCCAGCGGACCCGCGGTCATCATGGTCACGTCCGCCCGGACGGGCGACGGCAAGAGCCTGACCGCTTGGAGCCTCGCCGATAGCCTGGCCGCCGCCGGTCATGCAACCGTCCTCGTCGACGCGAACACGGATGCGCCGCGCACGACCGGTGCGGCCTTAGTTCGCGACCTCCGGCGTTTCCCCAACGAAGACATCGCCGAATGGGCGCGCCCCTTCGGTCCCAACGGTCTCTCCGTCCTCTCGATGTCGAGCCGGGAAGTGGTAACGACCTCCTCGCGCCAGACGATTCGACACCTTACGACCCAGCTGCGAAAGCGCTTCGATTTCGCCATCGTCGACACCGGCGCGCTGCCCAAGAACAACATCGCATTGCTGATGGCGGCCGCGGCGGACGGCGTTCTCGTCGCCGTTCGCACCGGCCGGCCCGCAACCAAAGAAGATCTCACTCTCGTCCGCATGCTTCAGCAAACCAATCGAAGGATTCTCGGCGTCGTGTTGACCTCGAAAGAAACGATCGACCTGTTCGAGCTCATCGCGAAGGGATACGACAAGAACGTCGTCGCGCTTGGGTCCGGCGGGAACCATTTCTCACACCACACCTCGCGTCAAGCAATGGCCCATTCAGCACAATGAAAAAGATGAACATCGTTACCGGTGGCGCGGGATTCGTCGGCAGCCACCTCATCAACGCGCTCGTCGATGACGGTGAACACGTCATCGCGATCGACAACCTCTCGACCGGACACGTGCGCAACCTAGAACACGCCGTGTCGACCGGGCGCACGACGTTCGTCTTCGCCGACGTCGCCGCTCCGCACGAGACCCTCTCGGCCCTCGTGCGCAAGGCGACGACGGGCCGCGTCGACTGCATCTACCATCTCGCCTCGCCAGCGAGTCCGCAAGCCTACGAGGCCAACCAGTGGGGAACGCTGGCGGTCAACGGCCTGGGCACGATGAGCCTCCTCGAACTGGCGTTGCAGCATCGCGCTCGTTTCCTCTATTCTTCGACCTCCGAGGTCTACGGCGATCCGCTAATCCACCCGCAACCCGAGAGCTATTTCGGCAACGTCGACCCGATCGGACCGCGCAGCTGCTATGACGAGGGCAAGCGCTTCGGAGAAGCCGCCGTAGCGGCCGCGGTGCGCACGCGCGGCGCCGATGCGCGGCTCGTGCGGCTCTTCAACTGCTACGGCCCCGCCATGGACGAAGCCGACGGACGGTTGATTCCCGAACTGATCGACGCGGTTCACCGGCACCGGCCGATGACGATTCACGGGACCGGCAAGCAGACGCGTTCGATGACCTACGTCGACGATGCGATCCAGCTGATCCGTCTGGTGATGGAGCGGCCGCAAGAGAAACTCCAGCCCGTCAACGTCGGAAATGACGACGAGCGGTCGGTCGAAGAGATCGCTCGCGCGGTCGCCTCCGTCGCCGGCGTCGAGTTCGCTCCGGTGTACGTGCCCGGACGCGAGGGCGACCCGCAGCGTCGCAAGCCCGATCTCACCCTCGCGCGCTCCTACGCCTGGAAGCCGTCGACCTCGCTCGAGGACGGGTTGCGTGCAACGTATCGCTGGTTCGTCAAAGAGCGTCTTCGTTTCGCATGAGCGCCTTGGAAAGTACCCTATCCGATCTCGACCGGGGACCGATGCATCTCAACGTAGCGGGCGTCGACGCCATGATCGAGGCCCCCCTCGCGACCCTCGCGGTCCTCGACCGGATGCTCGCGCCGGTGTCGCGCGAATGGACGAGCCGAGGCGAGCCGGTCCAGGTGGACATCCGCCATGACGACGACGTCTGGTACATCTCCGAGGCGACGACGCGCAGCCGCAAAGTCCTGGGGCGCGAAAGTGCAGCACCACAAGTGGCCGGGGCCGCCGCCTCTACGCTGATCTCGGCGATCGCCAAGCAGGCCGGTCTGACCACCTGCCGGGCCAGCGTCGTCGAGTGGGAAGGCAACGCCTTCGCTATGGTCGGCGA
Organism: Vulcanimicrobiaceae bacterium; assembly: GCA_052267165.1. Classification (GTDB taxonomy): domain Bacteria; phylum Vulcanimicrobiota; class Vulcanimicrobiia; order Vulcanimicrobiales; family Vulcanimicrobiaceae; genus CAWICD01. The sequence goes on from JBKQHO010000014.1 coordinate 32,256, forward strand.
TGACTGGGAATCCTGCATCACGCTCACGGCACATCTTCATGCGCGTGGAGCGAGGATTCTCGGCGGCGATTACGCTCTCATCGACGCCGGCGAAATGAGCGTCACGTCTTTCAAGAAGCTCCTCTACACGCCGTCGTCGTGCCTCGACTCGCTTCCGTTGAAGTATCGCCGGGCGGTCGAAGCCTCGCCGTGGTACTCGACGCCGCACGGCATCGCTTTCTACGCCGTCGATCCGTCGCTGGCGGGAGCATCGCCCTGGGCGGAGCGCGGTACGCTGCGCGGCGTCCTCAAAGTCGACGGGCACATCGCCGAGTATTCCTCGCTGGAGACGATCGCCGATTTCGATGCGTGCGGGGGCTTGAGCTCGAGCACGCTCGAGCGCGCCGGAGTCGAAGTCGCGATGCTCACGATCGGCGGCTTCGTCGAGACCTGTGACCTGCTACAGTGCTGGTTTTCGCGGTTCGCATAACCGCACGACCTCATCTACTCTGCGACCCTCGAGTGGGATATGAACACCGAAGAACGATACCCGTCTTACGATCTTGCCGGCACCAAGATCACGCCCACTACGAGCGATGATCTCAATGCAATTCTCAAAGAGCACATCGACGAAGATCGCCAATGCATCATCGCGAGTCAGAACATGCACGGCCTTCACGTTCGCTTGCGCGATCCTTCGTTCGCGAGCCTGCATCAGCTGCCGCAGGCCTACGTTCACATCGACGGCATGCCGCTCGTGCTGCTTTGCAGGCTCGCCGGCATCCAAGCCTCACGAGCGCACCGCGTTACGCTCGTCGATTGGATTTGGCCGCTCTTGGCGTACGCCGCGAGAGAAGATTGGCGCGTTTACTACGTGGGAAGCACGGACCCGATCCTTGCGAATGCAGCGCAGGTCATTGACAACCGGATCCCGGGCCTTCGCTTGCGGATGCACAACGGCTACTTCGATTCGAGCGAGGGCAGCGTTGAGAACGCCGCGGTGGTCGCCGACATCCAGGCCTTCAGGCCTCACCTTTTGCTCGTCGGCATGGGAATGGGCCGGCAGGAGCGCTGGATCCTCAACAATCTGTCCTCCATCACTCCCGCTTGCATCTGCACGGTCGGCGCGTGCATGGAATACGTCGGCGGCGCGGTCCGGACGCCGCCGCGCTGGATGGGGCGCCTCGGATTGGAGTGGCTCTTCCGCCTAGCCGAAAACCCGAGCCGCTTCTGGTTTCGCTACCTCGTGGAGCCATGGCCGGTGCTCTTTCATTTTGCCCGCAACGCCTACCGGCGCGCCTGAAGCTCTAGGCATGGACTCGATCGTGACACGCGGCAACACAACTTCGTTCACCGCTCTGATCGCCACTTGCCAAACGTGGCTCTCCACCACGACGTTGCCGGCCCTGCTTGCCGACGCCGGGGTGAAAACGACGGCGCTTTCGCCGTGGCCTCTGAGCCTGAGCCGGCACGTCCAGGAGCACATCAAGGCATCACGGAATCCCAGGAAAGCGGCGGCCCAGTTGCGCGAGACGCTTGCTAGGCGTCACTTTGACTGGGTCATCGTCGCCGATGAAGAACTGCTGCGCGCTTTGGTCGAAGACGGCGAACTTACGAGTCTCGTCTCGTGGTTCCCGGTCGACCCCCTCAACGCCGACGCGCTCGGCCTCTTGCTTTCGAAGCACGCCTTTGCGGAGCGCGCGCCCAAACTCGAGATTCCTATTCCGGAATCACGCTTTGCGCGCAGCGTCGACGAGGCAGCCGCCTGCGCCGAGGCTTTCGGCTATCCGGTCGTCCTCAAGGGTGCCCACGGCTTCGCCGGCCTCGACGTCCACGTCATTACCGGCGACACGGCGCTGCGGCACAGGGCCGCCGAGCTTCTCGGGCGGCACGAACGAGTTCTCATCCAACGCTTCATCCAGGGCGTCCAGGCTTCGGCTTCCGTGCTCTACGATCGCGGCACCGTCGTCGGCTACAGCGCGTACCTCGCCCGGTGCTGCCACCCCACCGCCAACTCGCCGTCTACGGTGCACGAACGCTTCCGGCATCCGGCAATCGAGCCGATCATTCGTACGATAGGCGCCGCAACGCGCTTCCACGGTTTCGCGGGAATCGATTTCATGTACGATGCGAGCACCGGCGAGCTCTTCGCGCTCGAGGTCAACCCGCGGCCGACGATCGGTTTTTCGGGAACCGCCGGAAGCCGTGAGTTCTTTGCACCCCTTGTCAAGAATCTCTTGCGCCGGGCCGTCCAGTCCACGGTCGCCTACGCCGGCCGCCGGCCAGTCGACGTGTACTTCCCAGCGTATCTGTTCTACTTCTTGACGCGCGCCGAGAAGCGCAGCCTCACTTCGTACCGGCGCGCGCTGGCATGCCTCGCCGAATTTCGGCCGGCGGATTTTAAGCTGGCGGCTTGGCAGATCGCGCGCTTCGTCTACGACGAGATCGGGAAGCGCTTACCGGTGCTGCGGGCTCGGCTCGACGGGCAACGGCGCAAGGGACCGCCGAGCGGTAACGGTGACGCCTGGACGCCGCTTCTTCCGCTGCCCGGGACGGGCGAGACCCCAACGGGGCGTCCTGACCGCTCGGAAGTCCGCGTTTGCAGAAACGGAATCGCAACCCCGGTGTTCCCGCTTTTGCAATTGCGCGCTTCCGAGTTACAGCAGGTCGCGAGCACGGAATGATCGCTGAAAAGCCGAGACGGCTCGTCTCCGCCGACGAAGCCTTGGTCTCCGTCATCATTGCCGTCTTTCAGGGTGAGCGTTACATCCTGGGGGCGGTCCGCTCCGTATTAGCCCAAACGCACAAGAACCTCGAGGTCTGGATCGTCGACGACGGCTCGACCGACCAGACGGCGCGGTTGCTAGCGACGGTCGCAGACCCTCGCGTGCACGTCCTGAGGCAGCCCAACGGCGGCGCCGCGGCCGCGAGAAACCTCGGCCTAGCACACGCGACCGGCGAATACATTGCCTTTCTCGACCACGACGACCGCTGGTTCCCCGAGAAGATCGCGACCGAGCTCGCCGTGCTCCGCAGCGCGCCAAATCCCGTGGGCCTCACGTACAGCTGGTACTACGCCGTCGATGACAACGATCGGCTGCTGCACGCCTACCTGTCCACGCGCTTCTCCGGAAACGTCTTCGACGCGTTGCTCGAGAACGACAACTTCCTGATCCCCAGCATCATGCTTCTGCACCGGGACGTCATCGAGGCCGTCGGCCCTTTCGCAAACATCTTCCACGAGGACCACAGCTTCGCACTGCGCGCATGCCGGCGCTTTCCGGCTTACCCGACCTACCGCCGCCTTGTCGCCTACCGCCAGTCTCAGAGCGGTAAGTGCCGCAGCATTCTGAACAACTACGATACGGCCTACCGCGAGCAGCTCAACGTCCTCGACCAGCTCGCATCCCTTTTGACGGCCGATGAAGTACGCCGTTTCCTCGAAACGCAAAAGCGCGTTCTGCTCTTTCGCTTTCTCATGTACGGTTTGGACGACAACGCGAGGCGGCTCTTGCCCGAAGTCCGGCTGCCGAAGGATTCGCGTTCGCCGAAGAACCTGCTCGCACGCCTCTTTGCCCGGACCGGCGTCAACCTCTTTCCGCTCGTTCGTTCCTTCATCCAGACCGCCACCAGGCTGACGCGACAAGGCTGGTGGAGTCGGCAGATGTGCACCTTTGACGACTCGCCGGCGCCGACCGACCCGTCACCTTCTCTTCGCGACCGAGACCAGCAGCAACGGAGTGCTTGATATGACAGTTCAGCAGATCGCAACGGTCCCGGCCGATGAAACCGTTCGATCGGTCTGCGTCGGCATCCCCACCTTTCGCCGCTTGACCCTCTTGAAGAGCTTGCTGGAAGGGTTGGCACAGCAGAAGTCTCTCGGCAGCGTGAAAGTTGAAATCCTCGTCATCGATAACGCTCCCGACGGCTGCGCCAAGCCCGTCGTGGAGGCGATGCGCGAGGGATTCCCGTTCCCGCTGCATTACGTCAACGTCGTCGAACCGGGTCTTTGCGTCGTTCGCAACTACGCGCTCTCGTTCGCGGCTGCGCGCTTCGATCTCTTGGCCATGATCGACGACGACGAGACTCCCGAGTCCCAGTGGCTAAGCGAACTCTTGCGCGTGCAGCGTGCGACGGGCGCGGATGCGGTCGTGGGTCCGGTCCCTGCCCGCTTCCCGGAAGACGCTGAAGCGTGGACCTGCGTTTTTCGCAACCTTGCGCTGGTTACCGCCGGCGACTGCGAGCCGATCAGCGAAGGCTACAGCGGGAATTGTTTGCTCGCCCTCGATTCGGTTCGGCGCCTCGACATGCGCTTCGACCAGGCTTTCAATTTGGCAGGCGGCGAGGACTCGTATTTCTTCCGTCAGCTTCGTGCTCGCGGGGGCGCCATCGTCTTTGCCGCCGAGGCGACCGCAAGCGAGCTCATCCCACCAGAGCGCTTGACCGCGCGACACATGCTCCGGCGCAGCTTCCGCATGGGGAACACGCTCGCGTTTTGCGACCTGAAGCTGTACGGGACGTTTCCGGTCATCGCGCTGCGAGTGCTCAAAGGCGTGGGATTCGTCCTGCGCGGTTCGATGCGTTTCATTCTTCCCGCACTGCGCCGGGACAAGGCCGGTATGGTGATGTCCGCGTGCGAAGCAGCGCGCGGCTTAGGAATGCTCGTCGGCCTCTTCGGGCAGACGCTCCTGGAATACAAGCGCTAAAGCTTTCGCCCCGCCCGCGTAATGCGCCGCGGGCACGCGCTCCGTTCAGGCTTCGAAACGCGGCAATCATGCCGGCATCCTCTCGGGATGTTGCAAAGCTCCGCACTGACATCGCCGGCACCTTTCCCGACGGCGCAGCAATCATCATCGGCTAGCCGCGTCTTGCGTCCGCTGGTCGTGCGACGTGCACGCGCGGCTTCCGGGCGTCTGGTCTCGACCGACGCGCCGTTGCTTGCGCGGCTCATCGCGGCGAGGCGTGCCGATGCCGACTGCCGACTTGCGCTAAAATTCGAAGGGGCGCATCCGTAGAACCGCGCGCAGAATATTCCCGCCGAGATACTCGATTGCCGAAGTTCCGAAATGTGACGGAGCGGAGAGTTGGCGCTTTCACGCGAGGAAGCGAATCGTTTCCTTTAGAGGAGTCATCGCTTCGAGTCGTCGCTTCGAGACACCGCGCAAAACGCCGTGAACTGAGCTCGGGGTAAAGATGCCGCTTCTCCACCGTGCCCAGTCGCGATTGATCGACGGCGAAATGACCCGAGAGCGCATGCGTGCGACGATCACTTCGCAAGGCGCTCGGAGCCGCCGGCGGAACAGAGCCGCACCGGCAGAGGTCCTCGACAGCGGTTAGCTTCAGTCGACGCCGATGCGCACTGTTCGCACCAGTGACGCGAGTTTTCGTCATTCCTAAAACGACTCCAACTCCCGATGCTCGTTCCCAAGGAGGCCCCTTCTCCCACTACCGTTTGCCGCGCTTGCGACGTATGGCGGAGACAACTCGGGTACTTTGGGTCTATCTATAGGCGATGGCGGCGTTGCCGCACATCTGATCGGATCGAGCCGAAGATGAAAGATCGTCCCTTGCGATCTCTCAATCGGCCTTCAGACGAATAGCGATCGAGATCGCTTTCGGGGTCAAGTAAGTCCGAGCTTTTCCTTCGCTTCAGGGCTGAAGCATGCGTGCGACGGCGTTCTGAACCAGGAAGGGCCTCCCGGTTTCTGATGTTCCTCAGCAAGGCGCGGCGTCGGCCGATGCTTCTATGGGGCGTGCGGGCGAGCAGCTGGGCGTCCTACCTCAGGAACGATCGATGTCGTTTCAGGACGCATCGGCGCGCATAGCGCGAGGGATATCGGCCGCCGGCCGGTCCCACCAGAGTTACCTCATCGTGAACGGGGTCATTGCTACCGAACATGAAGCCGAAAATCCATCAAGCAGGCGCTCCTCGCTCGATGAACCAGCGCTGCTCTTCTCTTTCGCGCGTACTGCTCGTACTAGCCGGTGCGTCGCTGTTTTGCGCGTGCAGCGGCGGCGACGGACATCAGAGCGTGCTTGCGAGCACGCTTCAGCCGCTCGTTCCGAGCGCTACCTCTTCCCCGTCTTCGATTTCGACGGGGTCTCCAGGCAAGGGTTCTGCGCCGGCTCCCACTCCAACGAGCTCCTCGAGCAAAGGCTCCGCGCCGGCTCCAACACCGACTCCCACAAAAGGCTCCGCGCCGGATCCAACTCCGACTCCGAGCAAAGGTTCCGACCCGGCTCCGGTTCCAGCCGGCGGATTGAAGCTCGCCTTCGATTCTTGCGGTCCCGAGTGGAACAACTGCACTCCGGCCGATCAAGCCGCGCTCGGCTTCAACGCCACCCTCAGCTACAACGGCTTGGCTGCGAGCGCACCGACCGGGTCCGGCAGTCTAGGTAGCTATATCGACTCAAACTACGCCGCCGGCGTGCAGACCGTCCTCAGTCTCAAAGACGTCGTGCAAAGCGGCTCGCTCAATCATCCCTATTCGACGTTCTCGGGCGATCCTTCGACCTACGGGCTGACCAAGACGTGCATCAATCCCAGCACGAAAGCTACCTGTACGAGCAACGACGACTACATCAAATACATCGCCAGCGTTGCCAAGACGCACACGGGGCTCTGGGGCTATTACATCGGCGACGAGCCCAACACGAATAACGACACGTGCACGGGCGACGTCCCGGCGCTGCAAAACATGATCGCGGACATACGCTCCCAGGATACGACGCATGCCATCATGATCGCGCTCGGCTGGTGGCCTGAAACCTCGCAAGCCGATGCCATCGCACAAGTCGGCTGCTGGACGGACAGCGCGCACAACTTATACGTCGGCATCGACTACTACCCGTTCGACAACAGCGAAGCGGAGAACCCGCAATACGCGCAGTGGGAAGCCGCGGCCGTTAAGGCCGACGCCGCCAAGGGCGTCGCCGGCGGCGTCTTGATCGGCGAGGCGCTTTCGAGTCCCGACAACGCCATTTTCCCCACGCTGTCGCA